>NZ_FZOD01000030.1 GCF_900188345.1 Streptosporangium subroseum
TCGCGCCGATCAACGGGGAAGACGGCGGCACCCACCGGTCGGGCAGCCGGATAAATCAACAGGGAAGACGGCCGCATCCACCGGCCGCGCCGGTCAGCCGGGAAGGCGGTAGGTGCCGTCGTCGAGGACCTCGGCCAGACCGTCCGTGATCAGACCGTCGAGGGCGCGCTCACGCTGCGGGGCGTCGTCCCAGACCACGTCGAGAGCGTCTTTGGGGACGGGGCCGTGAGACTGCCGGAGGACGGCGAGGAGGCGGCCCCGGCACTGGCGGTCGGTGCCGGCGTAGGTCTGACCCTTGCGGGCGGGGCCGTCGTAGGCGGGCTTGCCCGCCAGGCGCCAGGCGCACAGGTCGTTGATCGGGCAGTCCGCGCAACGGGCGGCGCGGGCCGTACAGACCAGGGCGCCCAGCTCCATGACGGCGACCGCCCACACGGGGGCGCGGTCGGCGTCGGGGAGCAGTGACGCGGCGAGTCTGCGCTCGGGGGGCGTGGTGGCCTTCGGCGGGTATTCCTCGCCGCTCACGGCCCGCGCCAGGACTCGCCGCACATTGGTGTCGAGAACGGCGTGGCGGCCCTTGAAGGCGAAACTGGCCACCGCGGCCGCGGTGTACTCGCCGATGCCGGGGAGGGCCAGCAGGGCGGCGTGGTCGGAGGGGACCTCGCCGCCGTGATGGTCGGTGATCGCCCGGGCGCACGCGTGCAGGTTGAGGGCCCGGCGGGGGTAGCCGAGGCGGCCCCAGTGCCGTACGGCCTCGCCGGGAGCCTCCTTGGCGAGGGCGGCCGGCGTCGGCCAGCGCTCCATCCACTCGATCCAGACGGGCAGCACCCTGACCACCGGCGTCTGCTGCAACATGATCTCGCTGACCAGGATCGACCATGGCGAGGCGTCG
Source organism: Streptosporangium subroseum (assembly GCF_900188345.1). Lineage (GTDB taxonomy): Bacteria > Actinomycetota > Actinomycetes > Streptosporangiales > Streptosporangiaceae > Streptosporangium > Streptosporangium subroseum. The sequence continues at coordinate 890 of NZ_FZOD01000030.1, forward strand.
GGTGTGCGCCAGGGGAGGTCGCGAGCGCTCTCGGCATACCAGTCGAGAATGGGTTCCAGCAGGCGGTTCGACTCGGGCACCTTCCGACGATAGTGCCGGATCGGGTCTGCTCGCCCCGCCTTCATCGGCCTTCGGCGGACCCGGAGTGGGTCCGCTCCTCACCTTCGGTGGTGTCGGAGCGGGTCTGCCGATCTGCCTTCACCGGCCTTCGACGGTGTCTGCCCTCAGCGGTGCCGGATGGTGTCTGTTCGCTCCGTGCATCCGTCCTTCGGCACCGCCGGATCAAGTCTGCTCGCCCGTCTTCATCTGCCTTCGGCGGGGCCGGAGCAGGCCCGCTTGGGCCGTTTTCGTCTGTCTTCGACCGCTGAAACGGATGAGGGTGGCGGCGGGTCGTTCCCCACGGAGCGAAAGGACTCTCCATACTGTGTGTATGGATCCGGACACGTTCCGCAACGATATAGGCGTTGACGTCTACTGGCGGCGCCGGATGGCCGCGCTCGTCGGGGTGCTCGTGGTGGTCGCGGTCGTGGCGTGGGCCTGTTCCTCGACGAGCGGTCCCGAGAACGCGTCGGAGGAGAGTGCCTCGGGTGCTCGATCGGCCACGCCGGATCCGTTGCCGGCGATCCTGTCCACCGTGACGATCAGTCCCTCTCCGAGCCCTACGCCGAGCCCGACGTCGAAGTCCGAAAGGGCCCAGGAGATTTCCCGGCAGAAGCGACCGGGGGACGTCTGCGACTCCCCCGACCTCGTGCTGAACATGGCGGACCAGGGAGAGGTCTACGCGCCGGGCAGCCAGCCCCGGTTCGTTCTCACGTTGGTGAACATCGGCGATGAGATGTGCACGGTCGACGTCGGGCCGCGGGGGATGGAGGTTCGCATCACCTCCGGCAACGACCGCGTCTGGTCCTCCGCCGACTGCGTCGGCGGAGAGATCGACAACATCCGCAAGCTTGAGCGCGGCATCCCGTACGTCCGGGAGGTCGAATGGGATCGTCGCCGGTCCGGCACCGACTGCAAGGCTGATCAGGTCGTTGCCCGTCCCGGCACCTACGTGGCCGTGGCCCGCGCTCCCGGTCTCAGGAGCCCCAAGACCGTCTTCCACCTCCGCTAGATTCTCGCCGGACGCCGGACGCCGGACGCCGGACGCCGGACGCCGGACGCCGGGTGCGCCGGAGCAACGCCCCGGGCGCCGGCGAGCCGGGGCCCGGGACGTGTGCTGCCGCTGGTGCGAGACGGCACCGGTGGCCCCGACGGCCCCGGCCAGGTGCTCCTCGTTAGCCGAACTGACCGGGCTGGTAGTCGCCGGCGGGCTGCTGGATGATGACGTTCAGGCGGTTGAAGGCATTGATGAGGGCGATGAGCGACACCAGGGCGGCGAGCTGGTCCTCGTCATAGTGCTTGGCGGCGTTCGCCCAGACCTCGTCCGGGACGCCACCGGCCGCGTCGGCGATGCGGGTGCCCTGCTCCGTCAGCTCCAGGGCGGCGCGCTCGGCCTCGGTGAAGACCGTGGCCTCCCGCCAGACCGCGACCAGGTTGAGGCGCGTCGAGGTCTCCCCGGCGTGCGTGGCGTCCTTGGTGTGCATGTCGGTGCAGAAGCCGCAGCCGTTGATCTGACTGGCGCGGATCTTCACCAGCTCCTGCGTCGCGGCCGGCAGTGTCGAGTCCGAGACCACCTTGCCCGCCGAGACGATGTGCTTCAGGAACTTGCCCGCGACCGGGTTGCCGAAGGCGTTCAACCGTGCATCCATGGTGCACTCACTCCTTGCCGTTGTCGGTGGTTACACCTCTCTGACGTAATGGCTCGGCGAGATGTGACAGGAACAAATGTGACGTGCGTCTCTCTGTCGCCCACGGCAGGGTCCACCTATGACGACGCTAACAAATGTGACGTGCGTCTCCCCGCCGGCCCGCGGCAGGGTCGTCCGTCTACGGCGACGTCAACAAATGCGGCGTGCGTTTCCGCCGTCACACCGCGGCAGCGACCACCTACGACGAAGCTCGGCACCGCTGCCGAGACGTCGCCCGGCTCTCATGGTCGCGGGCCTCCTCCGGCCCGGCTCCACGCGCAGAGACCTTCCTCCAGCCCGCTCGATCTCCGGTCCGCTCGCTGGTCCAGCTGAGCCGGCACGCTCGCTGGTCCAGCTGAGCCGGCACGCTCGCTGGTCCAGCTGAACCGGCCCGCTCGCTGATCCAGATGAAACCGCCTAGACGTAGCGCTCCAGGATGGACGACTCGGCCAGCCTCGACAGGCCCTCCCGGATGTGACGGGCCCTGGCCTCGCCGACCCCGCCCACCTCCTGGAGGTCACCGATGCTGGCGGCCAGGAGTTTCTGCAAACTGGCGAACTGGTCGACCAGGCGATCGACCACCGTGCCGGGAAGGCGGGGAACCTTGGCCAGCAGGCGGTAGCCCCTGGGGCTCACCGGACCTTCCAGCACGTCGTTGCCCGAGTGGCCGAGGATCTGGGCCACGGCGGAGAGGTTGAGCAGATCGTCGGAGGACAGCTGGTCGAGGTCGTGCAGGGCCTCGGCGAACTTGCGCGGGCGGCGGCCCGTCGCGGGCAGGTAGTCGCGCACGATGAGCTCGCGGTCGCTTTCGGTGCCGGCCACCAGCTCGTTCAGCTGCAGGGAGAGCAGCCGGCCGTCGGTGCCGAGCTCGACGACGTAGCCGGCGATCTCGTCGGAGATGCGCCTGACCATCTCCAGTCGCTGGGCGACCACCGCGATGTCGCGGACCGTCACCAGATCCTCGATCTCCAGCGCCGACAGCGTGCCCGAGACCTCGTCCAGGCGCATCTTGTAGCGCTCCAGCGTGGCCAGGGCCTGGTTGGCCTTGGAAAGGATCACCGCGGACTCCTCCAGCACGTAGCGGATGCCGTCCAGGTAAAGAGCGATGATCCTCATGGACTTGCTGAGGGAGATGACGGGGAAGGCCGTCTGCACCGCCACGCGCTGCGCGGTGCGGTGACGGGTGCCGGACTCGTCTGTGGGGATCGACGGGTCGGGCATCAGGTGCACGGCCGCGCGCACGATCTGGAGATCACCTGAGTTGAGGACGATGGCGCCGTCCATCTTGGCCAGCTCACGCAGTCGCGTCGCGGAGAACTCGACGTCCAGCTCGAACCCGCCGCTGCAGATCTCCTCGACCGTGTCGTCATAGCCCAGCACGATCAGACCGCCTGTGTGACCGCGGAGGATGCGCTCCAGGCCGTCGCGTAAGGCGGTGCCTGGGGCGACCGCGGCCAGAATGCCTCTGCGGCGTTCGTCGAGACCTCTATAGGTTGCTGCCACATGACCCCCGTGGTCCGCGTATCACGCTCAGCTTACCGGCGAAGGTTCCGTGAGGGCCGGAATCGGCGGAGGATCACACCCCAATACGGTGACCGCGCATTCTGACCGGATCCGCCGGTCATCACCGCGCCGAGGTCGCCACCGGGGCCGCCGGTCGCCGAACGTGTGTGATTTATGTGACGTGTGTGAGTGCGTCCCAGACATTCTGCGCCTCGACGACGTCGAAGCCGGGTGCGAAGTTCGCCCCGCGCCCGGCGACCGGGACCAGGGAGTTTTCGCCGTTGCGCTTCTTGCCCGTGTCGAGGGAGCCCGTGGGGACCAGCGCGCGGGTGAAGCCCAGTCGCGCCGCCTCCGACAGGCGGCGCCGTACGTCGCGCACCGGGCGCAGCTCCCCGGCCAGGCCCACCTCGCCCAGCACGACGAGCCCGGACGGCAGCGCCTTGTCTCCGGCCGCGCTGGCCACCGCGAGCATCACCGACAGGTCGATCGCGGGATCGCTGAGCTTGATGCCGCCCACGGTCGCGGTGAACACGTCGCAGCCGCCGAGCTTGGCGTTGAGCCGCCGCTCCAGCACGGCCAGCACCATCGTCACCCGATAGGTGTCGAGCCCGGAGGAGGAGCGGCGGGGCTGCTGGGCCTCGGTCCTGGCGACCAGTGCCTGAACCTCGGCCGGCAGCGGCCGGGTGCCCTCCAGGGTGACCGTGACGCACGTGCCGGGGACGGGCTCGGCGCGATGGGAGACGAACAGGCCGCTGGCGTCGGCGATGCCCTCGATGCCCCCCTCGTGCAGGTCGAAGCAGCCGACCTCGTCGACCGGGCCGTACCGGTTTTTGATCGCGCGGACCATGCGGAGCCGGGAGTGCCGGTCGCCCTCGAAGTGGAGCACGACGTCGACCAGGTGCTCCAGCGTGCGGGGACCGGCGATCGAGCCCTCCTTGGTGACGTGGCCGACCAGCACCGTGGACATGCCGCGCTCCTTGGCCAGCCGCACCAGGTTGCCGGCGACCTCCCTGACCTGCGTGACCCCACCGGGAACGCCGGTCGCGAGAGCGGAGCCGATGGTCTGCACCGAGTCGACGATGAGCAGGTCGGGCTGGACCTGCTCGACGTGGGTCACCAGCGCGCCCAGGTCGGTCTCGGCCGCGAGGTAGAGACGGTCCTGGATCGCGCCGATCCGGTCGGCCCTGACCCGCACCTGGGCGGCGGACTCCTCGCCCGTGATGTAGAGGACGGTCTGCTGCCGGGCGATCTTGGCCGCTGCCTCCAGCAGGAGCGTGGACTTGCCGATGCCGGGCTCACCGGCCAGCAGGACGACCGCGCCGGGCACCAGGCCGCCGCCGAGGGCCCGGTCGAGCTCGGGAACCCCGGTGCTGCGCGCGTGCGCCACCTCGGCCTTGATCTGCCCGATCGGGACCGCCGGAGCCGACACCGCCCCGGCGGTGGCCACGTGCACGCCTCCGCGGGCATTCTCCTCGGCGACCGTGCCCCAGGCCTGGCACTCGCCACAGCGCCCCACCCATTTGGCGGTCTGCCATCCGCACTCGGCACAGCGATAGCCGACCTTCTTCACCATGGCCGAACGGTACCGGCAGGGACCGACAACTTTCACCCGGTACGGCGTGCCCTACCCGGTGAAAAAAGTCACGGGGGACTCCACCCTGCCGGACAGACGTCACCCGCCCCGGGCCGGAGCGGGCTCGGTGGCGGACGGCACGGCCCCCGTCGCCCGGGGCCGGAGGCGACCCCGGAGCGGTCCTGCCTAGATGTGGCCTTCGAGGTCGGCGAGGAGCAGGCGCTTGGGCTTGGCGCCCTTGATCTGCTGGACCACCTCGCCCCCCTTGTAGAGGTTGAGCGTCGGCAGGCCGAGGACCCCGTACTTGGCCGTGATCTCGGGGTATTCGTCGGCGTTGAGCTTGGCGATCGTGACGCGGTCGCCGTACTCGGCCTCGATCTCCTCCAGGACGGGCGCGATCATCTTGCAGGGCCCGCACCAATCGGCCCAGAAATCGACCAGGACCGGCTTGTCGCTCTCCAGCACCTGCTCGGCGAAGTTCTCGGCGGTCAGCGTGATCATGATTCTCCTATTTTCCTCAGTACGCATCCGGGACAGACCGTGGTCAGCTGTGCGGCCACCTCTGCCCGCCGGGTGAGCAGCGTGCGGATCTCGTCGTCGATCTCGGTCAGCTTGCGCTGGTAGACCGCCACCGACTCGGGGCAGGATCCTCCGGATTCGTGCCCGGCCCGCAGGCAGGCCACGAACGGCCGGGCGTCCTCCAGGGTGAACCCGACGCTGAGCAGCGACCGGATCTCGGTGACGAGCTTGAGGTCGGCCTCGCCGTACTCCCGGTAGCCGTTGGCCGTCCGCCGCGCCACGATCATGCCCTGCTGCTCGTAGTAGCGCAGAGCCCGGGTGCTGACCCCGGCCCGTCGCGCGAGCTCCCCAATCCGCATTCGGCCCTCCCCTTGGCCTCACGATAAACGTTGACACCGACGTCAAGGTCAAGCACCTGCGACGAGCCGGTTGTTCCTCCGTCCGTCCCTCCGTCGTCGCCGTGTCCTTCGACGTCCCTCGTCGCGGCGTTCGCCGTCGTGGGGTGGGCGGTCAGAACAGCTTCCAGCGCAGGACGTTGGGGTAGGCGATCTCCAGGCCGGGGGTCTCGGCGATGGCCCGCTCGGCGATCGCGGGGGTGAACTCGATGCGGAGCACCGCCTCCAGGTCGTCGCGGCGGTCGAAGGACATGCGCAGGTCGAGGCGCTGGGTGTGCCAGCCCTGACGGCTCCAGAACCTTTCGACGGACCTGGCCGAGTAGGCGGGGATGGACTGGCTGAACCAGCGGCCGAAGGCGCCGCGCGTGGGGTCCAGGTCGATCACGAAGGCCGCGCCGCCTCGCCGTACGACCCGGGAGAGCTCGGCCAGTCCCGGCTCGCAACCGGGGCCGAAGAAGTAGGCCCAGCGGGCGAAGGACACGTCCACCGAGGCGTCGGCGAGCGGTAGCGCCTGGGCCGTGGCCGCGTGGATCTCGACGTTGGGCAGGGCCCGGCAGCGCTGCCGGGCCAGCCGGACGAGGTCTTCGTGCGGCTCGACGCCGATCACGCGAGCGGCCGTGGCCGACAGGGACGGCAGGTGGTAGCCGGTGCCGCAACCGATGTCGAGGACGGTCGCCCCGGTCCACGGCCGGATGGCCGTCATCGCGGCCTCGACCCGGCCCTCGGGGTCCACCGCGCGGTTCTCCACCTCGTAGATCTGGGGCGTGTTCCAGATGTTGGGGCTGGGGATGGCGCCCTTCATGAACCGCGGCATGCCATTACCGTAGCGACGCTTGAACCGTTACAGGACCCCCGTCCTGGCGATGTGATCTCCACTGCATCATTGACGTCCTCCCCGGTTTGAAAATCGAGGATTCCAGCACCCGGCCTTTCAGCCGGGTCTGCCGGTTCGCGGTTCATCGGCCCGGGCAACCCCGAAGCCTTCCCGCGCGGACACGGCACGCCCCGCCGCGCTCAAACACGCACATCCCACGTGACTGACAAGCACATCCCGCTTGGCTATCGCGGAACATCCCAGCCCCACCGAGCCCGACCTGTACACCACGAGAAAACGCAGGAAGAGCCTCCTCCCGCCCCGAAGGATGGGGGCATCCGCCCTAGATGTCCGGTGAGGCTGCACGCCACTCTTCTCAGGACGCGCTTAGGCTGGCAAACGTGAGTGAGCGAAGCGAGCGAGCCATCGGGCACGGCGGCGTTCGCGAGCGTGTGCTCCGAGCCGGAGACAAGGAAGTTGTATGAGTGCCATCCGAGTACCTGGGGCGAAGATCGCGCTGTCCACCGCGTCGGTGTACCCCGAACGCACCCCCGACGCCTTCGAGCTGGCCGCGCGGCTGGGATACGACGGCGTCGAGATCATGGTGGGCGCCGATCCCGTGAGCCAGGACGTCGATGTTCTGGAGCGACTGTCCGACCACTACCAACTGCCGATCCTGGCCATCCACGCGCCATGCCTGCTGGTCACCCAGCGAGTCTGGGGCAAGGACCCGTGGGCCAAGCTTCAACGGGCGCAGAAGGCCGCCGAGCGAGTCGGGGCCAGAACGGTCGTGGTGCATCCGCCGTTCCGCTGGCAGCGCGACTACGCACGCGATTTCGAGGTCGGCCTCGCCAGGATGCGCGATGAGACGGACGTGGTCTTCGCGGTGGAGAACATGTTCCCGCTGAAGGCCAGGGGCAACGAGGTCGTACCGTACTCACCCGACTGGAATCCGGTCGACTACGACTTCCCGCACGTCACGCTGGATCTCTCCCACACTGCGGTGTCCGGGTCCGACGCCCTGGAGATGTTCACCAAGCTCGGTGACCGGCTCGCCCACCTGCACCTGGCCGACGGCGTCGGGGTGCAGAACAAGGACGAGCACCTGGTTCCCGGCCGGGGCGGCCAGCCCTGCGCCCCGATCCTGGAGCGGATGGCGGGAAACGGCTACGACGGGCTGGTCGTGCTGGAGATCAACACGCGCAAGGCCGCCAGCCGTACGGAGCGGATCGACGACCTCACCGAGGCCCTCGCCTTCGCGCGCCTGCACCTCGCCGCGTCGACCAACGTGTGAGGTCGTCCGGCGTGTGAGAGCCGACGGGTGAAGGCCGGCGCGTGAGATCGGTGAGCGCTCAGGCGAACGGCGCACGGGTGGACCTTCTATCCGTAAGCAGGTAATCGAACCATCCGTAAATAAGAACGTGTCAGCCGAACCACCCGTAAGTTGGTCCGAATCATCCGTAAGTTGGAACGTGTCAGCTGAACCATCCGTAAGTTGGCAGCGCGCCGGTGAACGGCGGCGCGTGAGCCAACCGGCCGTAAGCGAGTAGGACATCAGCGAGCACGACATGACCGAACCTCCGCCGGAAGAGCCGGCGACGGTGGTCAAGAGGCGCCCGGGACGCAGGCCGGGGACGGCCGACACGCGGGGACAGATCCTCGCGGCGGCGCGCGAGACCTTCTCCGAGAAGGGGTTCGACAAGGCCACCATCCGGGGCATCGCCCGCCAGGCGGGGGTGGACCCGGCGCTGGTCCACCACTATTTCACCAGCAAGGAGGGCATGTTCGTCGCGGCCATGGAGCTGCCGATCAACCCCGCGAACGTCATCCCGACGATTCTCGCGGGGCCGCGCGAGGAGATCGGTGAGCGGCTGGTCCGGTTCATCCTGACGATGACCGCCGACGCCGAGGCCCGCCAGCCCGTGCTGGCGCTGGTCCGCACCGCGATGACCAACGACCGGATGGTCGTCATGATCCGCGAGTTCGTGACGCAGGCGTTGCTGAACCGGGTCGCGGAGATCCTCGAGATCCCGCCGATCCGGATGGAGGTGGCCTTCGCCCAGATGTTCGGCGTGGTCCTGATGCGTTACGTCGTCGAGCTCGAACCACTCGCCTCGATCGACATCGAGGAGCTGGTCGAGCTGCTCGCGCCCACGATCCAGCGCTATCTCGATCCGCCCCGGTGACCTCCCCTCCGGCGTGAACGCCGGGGACGCCCCCTCGGCAGGCCCTCCCGCGCCGCCCGTCGAAGGCCCCCACGCCGGCCGCCGAGGAGCTCGGCGATCCCGTCGGCCGTGCCGGACGAGGGATGCCTCTCCCGATAAGCCCTCTCGTGCCGGACCGTCGGCCCGTGAAAGCCGAAGCCACGGCCCGCACCGTACGGATCCCCGTGGCCTTCGGGCGATCCTGGACGGCATGCAGCGGTATACAGAGCATTGTTCTGGGTACTGGTTTGACCGTATGGTGACTACCGACAACGCGATCTCGGCTCGGAGAGAAAGTTACTCACGGGTAGGATCGTTGATGACCCGTCGTCACCGTGGATGACCGGCGGTCGTACGCTGGCAGCCAACGCCGTCTTGGGAGGATCTGTGCTCTGGGTAGCGATCATCGGGCTGATCATGACAGCCGTCGCGGTCACGCTTGCCGCGCGCCGCGTGCTGTTCCTCTACGGGCTCGCCACCATCGGGCCGGCCGCACCCGAGCGGATCGAGTACGCCAGGAAGAACGTCGGCGAGGAGATCAAGGCTCAGCTGGTCGAGGTCCTGGGGCAGAGGAAGCTGCTGAAGTGGACGGCTTCCGGCGTCGCGCACGCCTTCGTGATGTGGGCGTTCCTCATCCTGGCGACCGTCTATCTTGAGGCGTACGGCTCCCTGATCCAGGGCGCGATCACCGGCACTCCCGACTTCCACATCCCGCTCATCGGGACCTGGGCGGTCCTGGGCTTCCTGCAGGACTTCATCGCGGTCGCGGCCTTCCTGGGCCTGATCGCCTTCGCGGTCATCAGGATCAAGAACTCACCGAAGAGGCTGGGACGTAAGTCCCGCTTCTCGGGATCGCACCTCGGCGGCGCCTGGCTCGTCCTCTTCATGATCTTCAACGTGATCTGGACGATGCTCCTCTTCCGTGGTGCGGCGATCAACACCGGCAACCTCCCCTACGCGTCCGGGGCGTTCGCCTCCGAGGGCGTCGCCGCGCTGCTGAAGCCGCTGGGCGCCTCGGCCAACGAGGTGATCGAGCACGTCGGGCTGCTCCTGCACATCGGCGTCATGCTGGTGTTCCTCGTCATCGTGGTGAACTCCAAGCACCTGCACATCTTCACCGCGCCGCTGAACGTGATGTTCTCCCGCCGTCCCGACGGCATGGGCGCGGCGCAGCCGATGCGGATCGACGGCAAGATCGTCGACTTCGAGGACGAGGACCTCGACGGCGACAGGCTCGGCCGGGGCAAGATCGAGGACACCACCTGGAAGGGGTTCCTCGACTTCTACACCTGTACGGAGTGCGGTCGCTGCCAGGACCAGTGCCCGGCCTGGAACACCGACAAGCCGCTGTCACCGAAGATGCTCATCCTGGAGCAGCGCGACCACGCCTTCAAGATCGCGCCGTACCTGATGGCCACCGAGGAGCAGCGCGCCGACCTGCACGAGGACGTTCTCTCCCTGCTGAACAAGCCCCTGGTCGGCGAGGACGGGGTCATCCACCCGGACGTGCTCTGGTCCTGCACCAACTGCGGCGCCTGCGTCGAGCAGTGCCCGGTGGACATCGAGCACATCGACCACATCCTCGACATGCGCCGCTACCAGGTGATGGTGGAGTCGAACTTCCCGTCCGAGGCCGGCGTCATGGTCAAGAACCTTGAGAACAAGGGCAACCCGTGGGGGATGTCCGAGATGAAGCGGGCCGACTGGATCGAGGAGCTCGCGAACCGCGACGATCCGATCGAGATCCAGCTCATCGACGAGAAAATGCCCGAGGACACCGAATACCTGTTCTGGGTCGGCTGCGCGGGCGCCCTGGAGGACCGGGCCAAGAAGACCACCAAGGCGGTCGCGGAGCTGCTGCACATCGCGGGGGTCAAGTTCGCGGTGCTCGGCCCGATGGAGGCCTGCACCGGCGACCCGGCCCGCCGTCTGGGCATGGAGTTTCTCTTCGACATGCTGGCCAAGCAGAACATCGAGACGCTGAACGAGGCCGGGGTCAAGAAGATCGTCGCGACCTGCCCGCACTGCTTCAACACCCTCGCCAACGAATACCCGCAACTCGGCGGCACCTTCGAGGTCGTCCACCACACCCAGTTGCTGGCGAAGCTGGTGGACGAGGGCAAGCTCGTCCCGGTCATCCCGATCGAAGAGAAGATCACCTACCACGACCCGTGCTTCCTCGGCCGCCACAACAAGGTCTACTCCCAGCCGCGGGACATCATGGCCAAGGTCCCCGGCGTGCAGACCCAGGAGATGCACCGCCACAAGGACCGCGGCTTCTGCTGCGGCGCGGGCGGCGCGCGGATGTGGATGGAGGAGCGGCTCGGCAAGCGCATCAACACCGAGCGCGTGGACGAGGCGCTGACCACCGACCCGGACACGATCTCCACCGCGTGCCCGTTCTGCCTGGTCATGCTGGGTGACTCGATCAACGAGAAGAAGAGCTCGGGCGAGGCCAAGGAGACGCTGGAGGTCGTGGACGTCTCCCAGCTTCTGATCAAGTCCATCAAGGGTCAGCCGGTCGGAGCCTCCTGAGCCCCGGACCGATGACGGTCGGAGCGCTCCGAACCCCGGCCTGACGGCGGTTCGGAGCGTTCTGAGTCCCGGCTCGACGGGCGGTTCGAAGTGTTCTGAGTCCCGGCTCGACGGGCGGTTCGAAGTGTTCCGAGTCCCGGTTCGACGGCGGTTCAGAGTGTTCTGAGCCCCGGCTCGACATCAGTCGGATACGGCCCGCATTTTCCGCAGCCGTATCTGACATTCGGTCAAGTTTGCGGGAAAAGGACATCTGGTTCGAAAACCTTTCTCCACATAACGGGAAAATCACGGTAGCCTCAACGTCGCGTAGCTCATTCGACGGGGAGGGGGCGTGACGGTGCGCGCTGTTGTCACCGATGCCGAAGTGACCCTGGCCGATGTTCTGTCCCTTCGGCTGTCCATCGATGAACCGCTCACCGACGGCATGGAGCTGATCCTGCGTCATCGAGCCACCTCTCTCGAACGCCGGGTGGTGCTGGGCGCTCCGGGCGCCGAGGCGCGCGACGCCACGCTCGCGGTCTCGCTCGCGCCTCTGGAGCTCGGCCCCGGCCGCTGGGACACCTACCTCAAACAGGACGGCACGCGCACGCGCCTGCCCAGCATCGATCCCGGATTCTCCCTCGACCGCCTCGACGCCTACGCGCTGAGCCGCCGCACCCTGGCCTACCGCGCCTACCGGACCCGTAACGGTTTCCTGGCGCTGAAGGTCGACGACGCCCTGCCGGCCGCCGAGGTCCGTTCCGTGTGGTTCCGGGAGGGCCGTTTCGAGGTCACCGGGCTTCTGGCCTTCACCGGTTTCGACGACGACGAGTCCCGGCACGAGGCGCGGCTGGCGCTGCGCCACAGCTGGTCCGACGCCGAACTGAGTGCGATTGCAACGGTCCAGGGGGTGCGGTTTCACGCCGCGCTCTCCCTGTGCGACGTGCTCGACGCCGCGCCCGAGCAACCCGGCACCTGGGAACCCTCCCTGCGGGTGGACGGCCTGGCCGCGCCGCTCCGCCTGGGCTCCCGGCTGGACGACGTGGACGGCAAGCGCCGCCGCCTGCACTACCCGGCCACGCAGATCGACGGGGTGCCGATCCGCCCCTGCTACACCGCGGACGACGAGCTCAGAATCGAAGTGGGCGGGTGAAGATCTGCCTGCTCATCCCCTCGGTCTACGGAATGCGCGGTGACGTCCGGTCCGTCGTCAACCTCGCGGGAGAGCTCGCGGAACGCCATGACGTCGAGATCCTCAGCGTACGGCGCCACAGGGAGCGACCCTTCTTCCCCGTGGAGCCCAGGGTGGAGCTGTCCTGGGTGGTCGACGCGCATCCCAACGTGCGCCGCCTGCTCCCGCGAGGCCAGATGAGCACCGAGGTGGCCCTGTGGCGGCGGCTGCGTGCGCTCAAGGCCGACGTGCTCATCAGCACCCGGCCGGGACTGAGCGTCCAGGTGGCCAGGCACGCGCCGCGCGACATGGTGCGGATCGCGCGCGAGTGGGGCCGCCCGCCGGTGCCGGGGCCGATCAGGAAGTTCTATCCGCGCCTGGACGCGGTCGTCACCGCCACCGAGACGAGCCGCGAGGAATGGGAGCTCCTGCTGAAGGGGAGCGTCGGGGTCAGGCAGATCCCGGACGCGCTGCCCGCCGGGCCCTGGCCGCGCTCGCGGATGGACAACCGCATCGTCGCGGCGGGCGGACGCTGGGTGCCGCTGAAGGCCCACGATCGGCTGATCCGCGCGTTCGCCGTCGTCGCCGACAGACGCCCCGACTGGCGGCTGCGCCTGTACGGCGGAGGCCCGGAGGAGAAGCGCCTGCGGGCCCTGGTCCAGGACCTGAACCTGCACAACCACGTCTACTTCATGGGAACGACCTCCGACCTGACCGGCGAGTTCGCCAAGGCGTCGATCGTGGCGACGACCTCCAGGGCGGAGGTGCTCGGGATGACCGTGATCGAGGCGATGGCCAGCGGGGTGCCGGTGATCGGGTTCGACAGCCCGCGAGGGCCGGGCGAGTTCGTGGCCGACGGTCACAGCGGGATTCTGGTCCCCGAGGGCGACGGTGAGATCGAGGCTTACGCGTCCGCGCTGCTCAGGCTCATCGACGACGAGCGCCGGCGCCGGGAGCTCGCGGCGGGGGCGCTGAAGGCCGCTGCCGCCCACGGGGCGTCCTCGGTGGCCGAGCAGTGGGAGAAACTGATCGCGGTCACTTCTCACCGTGTCTGACACGGGTACCGTTGGGACATGCATGGGTACAGCGGAGACAAGCAGGCCTATCTGACCCGGCTGCGTCGGATCGAGGGACAGATCAGGGGCCTGCAGCGGATGGTCGAAGAGGATGCCTACTGCATCGATGTGCTGACACAGGTGTCGGCTGCCACGCGCGCGCTCCAGGCGGTGGCCCTCGGTCTGCTGGAGGACCATATCGGCCACTGTGTGGCCGATGCCATCAACACCGGCGGCCCGGAGGCTGAGGAGAAGGTCAAGGAGGCGTCGGCGGCGATCGCCCGTCTCGTCAGGTCGTGACTAGTCACCGGACTATCTTTTCCGACCACGTCCCGGACTCCCCTGAGGAGTCCGGGACCAGATCGTCGAAACGGTTTTCCCAACGGCCTCAGCAGATCGCCGAAGCACTCAATCCGAGCGCGTTGTCGAGCTCCACCAAGGTGAGCGGCCGTTCGCTGATGGCGACGGCGGTAAGCACCTCGGCATAGAGCGCGATCTCGTCCAACGCGACACGGTCATGGACCCTAGAGTCCAGGTCGTCGTGCCCCACCGCGTCGTCCTTCCTTCCGCAGCCCACACCCACTTCGAGGTTACGGCGGGCGGTCTTTCGTGCCCATGGCCCATCGGGACCATTCCTTGCGCCGCCACCGTGCCCTCGGAAGGATCATTTCCCGATTGCGAGATCACAATTCAGGCAATTGTCCGATACCTGGGGAGCCAGAAGGCTATAGGGAGGGTAAGGATGAAATGACTCTATTTGTGGTTTAACCATGCTGATGCCTGTCAGAAGGGGCGCGGGTAGGTGCTTGATGCCCCGGGAACGGGGTCGTCCCGTTCGTGCGTCAGGCGGTGCACGAGCGCGGAGGCCGTGGCGAACCCGCGGCCCGGCACCGCGGTCCCGGTGAGGCGGCACCACGCGAGCCCGGTGGCGTAGGCGGCGCCCAGAAGAGCCGCGGCCGCGGCCCGGTCGGGCGGGTGGAGCGCGGAGGGCAGCTCTCCCGAGCGCGGCCAGCACCCCCGCAGCGGGTGCGACGGGTCGCCGAGCACCACGTGGAGGATGTGGCGCAGCTCCGGATCCAGCCACGGATAGAGCCCGTCGGCCGCCCCGGGCGCGAACGCCGCCAGGTCGGCGGCGAGCAGCGAGGCGGCCACCGCCCGAGGGTCGGCGCCCTTGGGCGCGAGGAACGCCAGCGCCTGGACCAGGTCGTACATCGCGTGCTGGAAGTGCTCCCCCGGCGAGGAGTCCGGCAGCGTCACGTGGGGCGGGCGGCGGGAGAGCCATGCCTGCCGTACGGCGTCGTCGCCGTGATGGGCGACGGAGTGGTCCTGGGCGATCCGGCGGAGCAACGGGTCGAGCATGATCAGCAGGGCGTCCGCCCTGCGGCGGAACCTGGGGTCGTCCCGCACCGCGTCGGCGGTGTCGGCCATCAGTGCGACCAGCCGGAACGCGGCCTCGGGGTGCCCCGCCCTGACCCGCTCGCCGTACAGCGCGACCAGGTCGTCCAGCGAGGCGGCGGGGAGCCAGCGGACCCACTCGTCGCCGGGCAACGGGCGGGCGAGGAACTCACCGAACATCGACAGCAGCACCTCGTTGCCGTCGAAGGCGGGGGCGTAGGCGCACCACATGAGGGTGCCCCAGATGGCGGCGACCGGGCTGGCCACCTCCTTGGCGAAGATCTCGGTGAACGACCCGGTGAGCGGGAAGTCCTCCCTGCGCCTGCCGCGCTGGGCGATGACCAGGTCGCGGACCCGCTCGGTGATCTCGTAGGGCACGTCGGGGCCGATGAACCCCTGGACGGATCCCCGGTCGGTGGTGAAGTCGGGACCGGTGGGAACCAGGTGGGGCAGGATCATCGAGGTGACCTGGACGACCCGTGCCGCGGCGCGGAAGCCCCGGTCGACGGGTGGGGCGGTCAGGTGCCAGCGGCCGTCGGCCGGGTCCTGGCGGTACCACCTGGCGTGCGCGCCGAACAGCCAGCGCCCGCCGTCGGGGACGGCCAGCGTGCGCAGCGCGATGGCCTGGGCGCGCGCGAGTGACGGGAGCGCCGCCCACCTGGGGTCGGCGACCATGGTGCGCACATCCCTCTCGATGGCGTCAAAACCGTCCCACTGCCACACGGCGGTCATGTTACCTATGGCTCGCGGGATCGTCAGCGATCGGTATCCCGCCGGTGTCCTAAAGGGCCGAATCGGCGCGCAGCGGACATGCCGGTCGCGGCTCCCGCGCCGGCGGGGCGGTGGGTTTCACGGCGTGGCCGAGCCTCTCGTGACGGGCGGACGGCGGTCGCGGTTCTCAGGCCGGGGGGACGGCGACGGCGGCTCGGTGCCGTGCGGCCTTGGCCATGTAGGTGGCGGGGGTCCGGGCGAAGGAGTCGCGGTCGTCGTCGGTGAGCTCGCGGACGATCCTCGCGGGGACGCCCGCGACGAGCACCCCGGCCGGAATCTTCTTACCGGGGCTCACCAGGGCACCTGCCGCGACCAGCGAACCCGCGCCGATCCTGGCGCCGTTGAGCACGATCGCACCGATGCCGACGAGCGCGCCGGACTCCACGTGGGCGCCGTGCACCACGGCCCTGTGACCCAGGCTCACCCGTGCTTCGAGCACGGTGGGCAGCCCGGGATCGGTGTGCAGGCAGCACAGGTCCTGGATGTTGCATTCCTCCGCGACCTCGATGAACTCGTTGTCACCGCGGAGCACCGCCCCGTACCAGACGTTGGCGGCACGGCCCAGCCGTACCCGGCCGACGATCGTCGCGCCAGGGGCGACGTAGGCGTCGGGATGGATCTGTGGGATCGCATCACCGTCGAGGGAGGCGATGTACGGCGTGGCGTTCATGAAACCGATGGTACGGGGGGCAGGCGTGTCCGATATTTCCGCGCGCGGTCATGCGTTCAGGTTGCGGACCGGGGCAGTAAGCAGGAAAGTCGTTACGTCTCCTTTCCCGCCACGCGACCTCAATGGGCAGTGTCATGACAAACCAGCACGAGAGTTTTCCCGACCTGATGCATGAGGACTCGTTCGAGGTCGTCATGCGCGGCTACAGCCGTCGTCAGGTTCACGACTACATGAACCGCAACCGCAACCAGATCCGTGATCTTGAGGAGCGGCTCGCGCGTGCGATTGATCAGACCGAGCAGAGCCGGGTCGAGCTGTCCGAGGCTCGACGGAGGCTTTCCGATTCTCCGCAAGACTATGACGAGCTTGGACAGCGACTCAGCCAGATCCTGAAGCTGGGCGAGGAGGAGGCGGCCTCCAAGAGGTCGGTCGCCGATCTTGAGGCCACCAAGCTCCGCGACGACGCCGCCATGGAGGCCGAGCGGCTGGTCACCTCCGCCCAGGAGCGGGCCGAGGGGATCCTGAACGCCGCCCAGCAGGAGGCCGAGCGACGGGTCGCCGAGGCCACCGCCGCCGCCGAGCAGATGTTCTCCCAGGCCACGATGGCCTCCGAGCAGATGCTCTCCCAGGCGGGCGGAGACGCCGAGGAGACCCTCAACGCGGCGCGCAGCGAGGCCGAGGAGACCCTGCGCAGCGCCCGCACCGAGGCCGACCGGATGGTCACGTCGGCCAGGAACGAGGCCGAGCGGATGGTCGAGGGCGCTCACTCCGAGGCCGAGGCCACCCTGAACAGCGCCAGGTCCGAGGCGGAGTCGACCGTGGCCTCCGCCAACGCCGAGGCCCACTCCACCCTGAACGCCGCCCAGCAGCGCGCCGTAGCCCTGGACGAGACCACGGGCCGCCGGGTCTCCTATCTCACCGACACCCACCAGGAGGTCATGCGCCGCCTCCACGAGATGGGCGCCGTCCTGGGGGATCTGATCCACCGTGAGAGCTCCGCCGGCGAGCTGGTCGACGAGGCCTCGGTGCTCCCGGTGTTCCGTGTCCAGACGGCCGCTCTCCCCGTCCCCGTCGCTCCCGCGCAGGCCCAGGTTCCGGAGATCACGTCCGGCGCCGATCCGGACGCCTCGTTCGACGCCGAACCGGATGCCTCATCCGAGGTCGTGCACGTGACCGGCGGCCCGGAGGCCGCGTCCGACGTCTCGTCCGACATCGAGGCCGTCCGCGTGATCGTGGACGAGGACGACGACAGGGACCAGAACCGCGACGACCAGGACACCCGGCACGTCGAGGTCTACGACGACACCGACACGAATCAGGGCCAGGCCCCGGGCAAGAACGACGAGGAGACCGAAGAGGAATACGCGGCCACCCGCCGCAGGTAAGGCCTGCCCGCCAAGCGGCGGCGGGGCCGGTCCGGACGACGTGTCACATCCCGGCGACCCCTTGAGCCGGGGGAAGGCGATGGGGTCGGTCCGGACGGCAGGCCGCATCCCGGGGCCCCTTGGGCCGGGGGGAAGGCGATGGGGTCGGTCGAGGCGACATGCCACGTCCCGATGATCCCTTGAGTCAATGAGAAGTCGGGCGGAAGCCCCCGCCCCCGATAGGGTCGGAGGCTTCCGCGATTGGGGGCCCGGCGCCGGGGCCGCGTGAGATCCGCAGACTCCGGCACCGGGCGGTCTATCAGGTATCCACGTCATCGGAACGTTCCTGTTGGTTGCGCAACCGCTCCTGGCTCTGCAGCCGCTCCCGTAGTTCGTCCGGGTCGTCCGCGTCGATGGTCATCGCAGCGCCGAGGTCACGCTGGGCGTCGGTCAGCGGGTGGTGGCGGGTGGCCCACCACCTGCCCGCGTCACTCCGCCAGATCGTCCAGTGGCGAAACTCCCGGGCGATCTCTGCGAGGTGTCGATCGAAGGACATCCGTGCACCTTCCCCGCGCCCAGGCCCGTCTCTGTGACGTTCCACCTTCGACGGTGCGTCAGTTCTCTAGAGAAATCAATGATCGCGAGGGACAGGTCAACCTATCGGTTGACGGATGGCCTTGATCTATGAGTCGAAGTCGTACTGGAGTACATAAGAGGCGGAGTCGAGGACCATCTCGTTGACCTCGACGGGAACACCGGCCGCGGTGTAGGCGATCCTGGCGATCGCGATGACCGGAGTGCCGGCGGGGAGATCGAGTTGTACGGTCTCGTGAGGATGGGGCATGCGGGCGCGCACCTCCTCGGTGAAGTGCGCCGGGGCGTGGCCGAGGTCGCCGAGGCGCGCGTAGACGCCTCCCGGCCCGGTGTTCTCCTGTGTGATCGGAGTGTCCTCGACCAGGTCGGCGGGGAAATGGGAGACGGCGAGCTGAACCGGCCGCCCGTCCACCGAGTAACGTCGCCGCCGCACCCACACCTCGGTGCTGTTCAGCGCCCTGGCCACGAACTCCTCCGCGGTCTCCCTGTCGATGTTCACGTCGTCCACGGTGTAGGGGCGGCCTCTGGTGTCCGAGTCCCAGATCGCCTGGCCGCGTTCCCACTGTTCGCGGGAGAGCCGTCGCGAGCCGTGCCGCCTGATGGGGCGGAACTGCCTGACGTACACTCCCGATCCGCGCTTGGGCACGGCCAGTCCTTCGTTGATGAGTACGGACAGCGCCTGCCGGGCGGTCGCACGGGCTATGCCGTACTGCACCATCAGGGCGTTCTCGCCCGGAAGCCGATCCCCGTCTTGGAGATCACCGGACAGGATCGCTTCGCGAAGTCCGTCGGCGATGCGCCGATAGATCGGAGGTTCGGGAGGTACGGGGGACTGCTGCACGTTCGATCACCCTCTGTCACCAACCGGGTTTGGCGTCTCCAGAGAACTTGCCCCGTCTTGTCCACGATCGCACAGATACGGAGGTTGGTAACGTGCTTCTTTTGGGAGAATCATGCCCTTGTGGCGATCTTCGGGGGTTTTCCCGGTCCGTTAACGTGGAACGGTCCCAGCCGCTATTCGAGAAGCCCACCATCGGCGCGTGACGACCGCTGCCAGTACGGCACCCGCCGTATTGACCAGCACGTCGTCGACGGAGCTCACCCGGCCGAGGCGCAGGCCGTACTGGAGGAGCTCGACGATGACCGAGGCGGCGGCCGCCACGCCCGCGATCCGGGTGAGTGAAGCGAACCGCGCCGAACGGACGGGCAGCATCGCGCCGAGTGCGGCGAAGACCAGCAGGTTGCCTCCCACCTGCACGAAGGCCGTCCCGACCGGCCCTTGTAGCATCGCTGACAGGTCCCTCAACGGGGTGAGGCTGAGGCTCGCTCCGCCCTTCCCCGGGGTGAGGATCATCCAGATCCAGGGGGTGGTTCCGGTCACCATGATCACATCGGCGACGGCGGTACGAGTGGGGAACGGATGTCCGTTCCGGGTGCGATGGAGTGCGAGAAAGCACATACCAATGCAGGCGAACGGAATAGCTAAAACGGCCGCAATAATGATATTTCCCCATACATTCCATGCCTGCTGCATGGGGTAATCATGCCGGGGTGTGGAGTTGCATCGAGGGGTGTCCCGGGGTACGGGAAGGTGACCTTTAAGCAAGGGCTCTCGCCGGGGGATTCGAGCCCCGCATGCCGATACGCGTTCAGGGGGTGCATGCCGTGAGCGATCAGCCCCCGGACTCGGCTCGGCAGCCCGGTGCGATGTCCGGCCGTGATCCACAAGAGCCTCACTGGACGGTCACCCGGCTGGAACTCTTCTTCGACCTCGTCTCCGTGGTCGCCATGGGGCAGGCGGTCGCGAGCCTCCACCACGCGATCATCGAAGACCACGTTCTGGAAGGCGTGGCCGGGTACGCGGCGGCGTTCTTCGCCATCTGGTGGGCGTGGGTCAACTGGACATGGTTCTCGAGCGCCTTCGACCGCGACGACACGATCTACCGGATCTCCGCCTTCGTGCAGATGTTCGGAACCCTGGTCCTCGCCGCGGGGGTGGTACGGGCCTTCGAGGGGGATTTTGCCATCGCCGTAGGCGGCTATGCGATCATGCGCTTCGCCCTGGCCGGTCAGTGGTTGCGCGCGGCTGCCACCAACCCCGGCATGCGCCTCATGGCCCTGCGGTTCGCCGCCGGCATCGCCGGGGTCCAGATCCTCTGGATCGCCCGCCTCGCGGTTCCGGGTGTGTGGGCCGGGGTGGCGTTTGTCCTGCTCTGCGCGGTCGAGCTGGCCATTCCGTGGTGGGCCGAACGGGAAAGGATCACACCCTGGCACCCGCGCCACATCGCCGAGCGTTACATGCTCTTCAGCGTGATCGTGCTGGGTGGGACGGTGTTCACCTCGATGATCGAGGTCGGCTCGGGGATGACGGCCGGCACCCCCTTCTTGGTGATGGTCCTCGTGGGTGTCAGCGGACTCGCCATCGTGTGCTCGATGTGGTGGCTCTACAACGCCCGGCCCGCCCATCGCCTCCTCTACGACAACCGTCAGGCCTTCATCTGGAGCTACGGCCACTACTTCGTCTTCGCCTCGATCGCCGCCTTCGGAGCCGGTTTCGCGGCGGTCGTCGATCTCAAGATCGGCCCGTTGAGCGACTTTCCCGTGGTGGCCGTCAGGTGGACCGTCGCGATTCCGGTCGCCCTCTTCCTGCTCAGCGTCTGGTTCGTCCATATCCGGCCGCACCGTCCCCGCTCCGCTCACAGCGCCTCGTATCTGGTGGCGGCGCTGCTGATCCTGCTCGTCGTGTTCACGCCCACGCCGCTGGAACTGACCGCTCTGATCATGATTGGCGCCGTCTTCGCCACGGAGCTCACCCGGGGCGATCCCTGATTTCCCGGGCCGGTGAGGCCGCCGGGCTGAGCGCCGTCCGGGACCCGCCGTCCGGGACCCGCCGCCCGGGACCCGCCGTCCGGGACCCGCCGTCCGGGACCCGCCGTCCGGGACCCGCCGTCCGGGACCCGCCGCCCGGGACCCGGTGTCCGGGCTCCAACACGGCTCGATGCTTCGATATTTGGCGATACCGGATGATAGAAGGGTTGTAAGTATCTAACCCGGAGATGATCAGTGGCCATCAGCCGCGCGGAGTGCCTCGCACTCGACGTTGACGATCCCATCAAGCACTTCAGGGACGAGTTCGTCCTGCCCGACGGAACGATCTATCTGGTCGGCAACTCCCTCGGCGCCCCGCCGAGGACCACCATGGCCGCGGTGACGCGGACCGTGGAGGAGGAGTGGGCGGGACGTCTGGTCGGCGGCTGGAACGTCTCCGGCTGGTACGACCTGCCCCTGACCACCGGTGACCGGCTCGCCCCGCTGATCGGCGTGGGTCCCGGCCAGGTCGTGGTGGGCGAGAGCACCTCGATCGCGATCGTCAAGGCCGTCTCCGCGGCACTGGGTCTCCGCCCGGACCGCCGCGTGATCATTTCCGACCTGGCCAGCTTCCCGACCGACCGGTACATGGTCGAGGGCCTGGCCAAGGCGCTGGGCGGCTACGAGATTCGCGACCTCCGCGACGGCGAGGACCTCGGCGAGGCGCTCTCCGGCGCGCTCTCGGACGAGGTCGCGTGCGTGCTCCTGTCGCAGGTGGACTACCGGACGGGGGCCCGCCACGACACGGCCGCGGTGACCGCGCGGGTCCAGGCGTCGGGCGCGCTGATGATCTGGGACCTGTGCCACAGCGCCGGGGCCATGCAGGTGGACATGTCCGAGGCCGACTTCGCCGTCGGATGCACGTACAAATATCTCAACGGCGGCCCGGGAGCCCCGGCGTTCATCTACGTCCACCCCCGTCACCAGGCCGAGGCGGAGCACATGCTGACCGGCTGGCACGGTCATGCGGCGCCGTTCGCGTTCGAGCCCGGCTTCCGTCCCGCCGACGGCATCCGGCGCTTCACCGTGAGCACCCCGCACGTGCTGTCCTACGCCCCGCTCAACGCGGCGCTGGACATCTGGGAGCGGGTGGACCTGGCCGCGGTGCGCGCCAAGAGCATGGCGCTGACCTCGCTCTTCATCGACCTGGTCGAGGATTTCTGCGCGCCGTACGGCCTCACGCTGATCTCCCCCCGCGACCCGGAGCGCCGCGGCAGCCAGGTCGGGTTCAGCCACCCCGAGGGCTATCCGATCATGCGCGCCCTGATCGACCGCGGCGTGCACGGCGACTTCCGCGCCCCCGACGTGCTCCGGTTCGGCTTCGCGCCGCTCTACATCCGGTTCGCCGACGTCTACGACGCGGCCGCGACCCTGGCCGAGGTGCTGGAGAAGGAACACTGGCGCGACGAGCGGTATCAGCAGCGCCTCGCCGTCACCTGAGGACGGGTCTCCGTCCTCAGATGCGTCGTCGCCCGGGGAGGCCGGATCTCCGCGGGGCCGTACCGGTGGAACACGTCATCGAAGGGTTCATCACTTCGAGTTGTCCCACAGGCGGTGTCCGTTGAACATCGGGTACTTGGTCTCCCAGTACCTCCAGCCTTCCACCCTCGCGGGAACGTTGGCTATTCCGGCGGTGATCTTGTACGCGTCGCAGGTGGTGACCCTGTGCCACGCCGTGAAGCCCATTCGGTAGCCGAAGACGCGGTACCACATGTTGCCGTACATTCCCGCGGTGATCGGCTGGGTGTACTGGTGCCCGGTCTCGACGATGTACTCCTCGGCGAGCAGGGGGCTGTCCATGTCCCGGATCCGGAACAGCCGTCTGGCCGCGCGGACCACGTTCGCCCTGTTGACCACGTCGTCCTCGGTGACCTCTCTCTCCCTGGTCCTCTCCTCGTTCCTCTCCACCTCGGGATTGAACTCGTGCTCGAGTTCGATCTCGGCGTACACGCGGTGCTGCCGGTTGACCGACACGTTCATCTCCCCGCCGGGACCGTCGATGAAGCGGGTGCGAGGAACGAAGAAGTTTCTCGGCCGGGCGTAGTGGAACCTGAAGTAGATCTTCGGCCTGCACAGCCTCCTGTGCCTGTTCCCCGTGTTGTTGTTTGTGGAGGTGGTTCTGGCGGTGACGGTGACGGTGGGAGTGGGAGTGGGGGTGGAAGTGGGGAGCTGCAGACCAGGGATGACCGGTGCGGACGACTGCCTCTCGAGCGACGGGGAGGCGACGGCGGAGGCGGACAGGGTGGCGGCGAGGGTCACGGAGAGGGAGCCGGCCAGGGTCAGCGTGGCCAGGCCCCTGTAGGACCGGCCGTCCTTCGGCCGGGTGCGCGTGCCTGCGGAATCCATTCGGGAGTTAGGCGTGGACATAGTTACCATTCCTTTCGGAACGCGGCCCTTGCCGCGACTAACCCGCTGACCGCAACACGGTCCATACCTGTGATCCGGGCAGCTCAGCGTGACAATACAGATACTTACAGTCACAATGGGCTGACTCTGTGACGCCACGCCGATGCGGAGTCCACTTGGCAGGGAAAGCACCGGTTAAGAGACGACGGCACCAAATAGCCGCTGGTCTACGGGCTGCCGCCACAAGTCCAATTCCGCCGAATGCGTCTGGATATGGCCGGGGGCAAGCTCCGGCATTGCGAGCAATCATCCCGGGGTAATCATGGAGCCCACGCGGGAATTAGGTTGATCTAGGATTATTGCCCGTAGTTCTGGATCTCTCCGTACTCCTATCGATAATGACGAGATATGGGCGTAAAGCGGAATTAGTCGGTTTGGCGCGCGGAATGCGGGACGCTAGCCGGTGGCGTCAAGCTCGGCGACGAGCTTCTTGGGGGCAACCGCCCGGTAGCTCTCCTCGACCCAGTCGAGCAGCACCTCCGTCTCCGGCAACTCGCCCATCAGCGGGATCGTCACCCATCCCGCCTTGCCGAGCCCGTACCCCGAGGGTTTGACGCCCTCGACGGCAAGCGCGTGGCCGTTGGACTCCGGCAGCTTCACCCCGGCGCTCGGGCTCCACTTCTCGGTCGGTTCCTCGATGCCGAGGAAAAGGAAGATCTTCTTGTTGACCTTGATGACGGTCTCGCCCCACGGGTGGTCCTCGTGGGCCTCCGGCATGCTGAGCGCGAATTCGCGCAGCGTCTGACGGACCTCACGCCACTTATCCATGCGGCACATTGTGCTCCGGGGCACCGACATTTGTGCGCCAGCGGTCGAGCACCCGGTCGATGGTCACCCGGATCCGTTCTCTGGCCTCGGCCCGGGGCACCCCGGACATCAGCAGCCGGTCGTAGTCGGTGTCGAGGTGCCGCACCGAGGCGACCACGGCCAGCGTGATCGCGTTCGCGTCGAACACCTTGGCGGCGGCGGTCCGGCCCACCCGGCCGCTGCTTCTCTGGCCGGCGTGCCGGGCGATGTTCTCGGCCCGCCCGGGCGGGCAGCCGGGGAACATCCGTGTGATCTCCACGGCCATCGCGGCCTGGAACTCCACATCCTCCCCGGCCCGCCGTTCGCGATCGCGCTCCCGGCGGCGCAGCCGTACCTCCTCGTCGGCCAGGCACCGCTCCTCGGCCAGCTCCAGCGCGGCCTCCTCGACCAGGACGCCCAGCCGCTCGTAACGCTTGCGCCGCGCGTTGAACCGGACCACCACGGCGGCCAGCCCGCTCTCCTTCTTCGCCCGGCGGCTGAGCGCCGCGTCACCCGCCGGCAGGAGAACCAGATGGTCCATGTCCGCGCAGGTCAGGCAGTGCGACCCGGAATTCTCCATGATCAGGTAAGGGCCGGTGCCGCCGCAGCCCACGCACTCCCAGTCCTTCGGCGGCTCGACCACCACCAGATCGGGGGCCTTGCTCTGCCGCTCGGTGAGCTGCCGCCGCCGGGCCTCGCTCAGATCCGGTGAGATCCAGTGGACGCGGAAGGCGCCGTCGTCCCCCTTGGCGACGAACCTCAGCTCACCGCGGTCACGGCTGCCCGAGACGTACGGGGTCTCGCTGGGGGTGAGCCCCTTTGACAGCGCCCAGCGCCGGAGCATCGCCACCGCGTCGACCATCTTGGCGCCGTCCACGGCCGCGAGATCCTCCAGCGCGGACGCCCTGCCCTGCCGCCAGACGTCCACGTGCCTGGCGTACAGCCAGCCGACCCCGGTCAGCACGTCGATCGCGGTCACGAACTTTCTCTGGGCGAGAGCGGCCTCCGCCGCCTCCACGATCCGGCGCTCGAGTTTGCTCACGCCACCAGCTTGCCGTATCCGGCCCGCTCAGGGACGCGGGATGTTCCGCAGGTTGGCCCTCGCCATATCGAGCATGCGTCCCACCCCGCCCGTCAGCACGATCTTGCTCGCGGCCAGGGCGAACCCCTTCACCTGCCGCCGGGTGATGTGCGGCGGCATGGAGAGCACGTCCGGGTCGGTGACCACGTCCAGGAGATACGGGCCGGACGTCGCGAAGGCCGTGGACAGCGCCTCCCGGACGTCCGAGGGATTCTCCACACGCAGGGCTCCGATGCCCATCGCGGCGGCGATCGCCGCATAGTCGACGGGTGCGTGGTCGGTGCCGAAGTCGGGCATCCCGTCGACCAGCATCTCCAGTTTCACCATGCCGAGCGAGGAGTTGTCGAACACCACGATCTTCACCGGCAGGTTGTGCAGCCGTACGGTCAGCAGCTCCCCGAGGAGCATGCCGAGCCCGCCGTCGCCGGAGATCGAGACGACCTGCCTTCCGGGGGCGGCGAACTGCGCGCCGATGGCGTGCGGGAGCGCGTTGGCCATGCTCCCGTGCAGGAAGGAGCCGATGATGCGACGGCGTCCGTTGGGGCTGAGATAGCGGGCGGCCCAGACGTTGCACATGCCGGTGTCCACGGTGAACACCGCGTCGTCGGCGGCCAGCTCGTCCACGAGGTCCGCGACGTACTCGGGGTGGATCGGGAGGTGGTGCTCGATGTCGTGGGTGTACGCCTCCACGACGGTCTCCAGCGTCTTCAGGTGCTTGGCCAGCATCCTGTCGAGATAGCGGCGGTTCGTCTTCTGGGCGACCCCGGGCAGCACCGCGCGGATCGTCTCACCGACATCGCCGTGCACGGCCAGCGCCAGCGGGGTCCTGCGGCCCAGCCGCGCGGGGTCGTGGTCGATCTGGACCGTGTTCCTGCCCGGCAGGAAGTTGTCGTAGGGGAAGTCGGTGCCGACGAGCACCACCAGGTCGGCCTCGTGCATGGCCTCGTAGCACGCGCCGTACCCGAGCAGCCCGCTCATCCCCACGTCATACGGGTTGTCGTACTGGATCCACTCCTTGCCGCGCAGCGCGTGCCCGACCGGGGCCAGCGTGCGGGCGGCCAGTCTCATGACCTCCTCACGCGCGTGGCGCACCCCGGCGCCGCAGAACAGCATCACCTTCTCCGCGCGGTTCAGCGCCGCGGCCAGCTCGGCGACCTGAACGGCCGGGGGCGCGAGCGTGCCCCGGCGGGTGAGGAGGTCGTGGTGGCCGGTGTCGTGCACGGCCGTCTGCTGGGCCACGTCGCCGGGAAGCACCACGACCGAGACGCCTCCGCGGCCGATCGCGGTCTGTACGGCGATGCGCAGCACCCGGGGCATCTGCTCGGCCGTACCGATCATCTCGCAGAAGTGACTGCACTCCACGAACAGGCGCTCGGGATGGGTCTCCTGGAAGAATTCCGTGCCGATCTGCGCGCTGGGGATGTGCGAGGCCAGCGCGAGCACCGGGGCACCGCTGCGGTGGGCGTCGTAGAGCCCCTGGATCAGATGGGTGTTGCCCGGCCCGCAGCTGCCCGCGCAGACCGCCAGGCGACCGGTGACCTGCGCCTCGGCCGCGGCGGCGAACGCCCCCGCCTCCTCGTTGCGCACGTGCACCCACTCGATGCCGTCGATCCTGCGGATCGCGTCCACCACCGGATTCAGGCTGTCGCCCACCACCCCGTAGATCCGCTCCACCCCGGCCTGGCGTAACACCCCGATGAACTGCTCGGCAACGGTGCCCATGCTCGCCCACCTCCCCCTCGTCTGTCGTGTCATCGGGGTATCTCACCGGATCGCGGTGAATCACTCCTCCATGAAGTGCCTGATCAGGTGCTGTGAAACCGCGTCCGGCCGCTCGACGTTGGCCAGGTGGGCCGCTCCGGACAGGACGACCAGCCGGGAGCCGGGAATGCCGGAGACGATCCGCTCCGCGTGCTCGGGGGGCGTGGCGGGGTCGTCGGCGCCGGCCAGCACGAGCGTGGGGGTCTTGATCCGGGGGAGATCGGGGCGGAGGTCCATGGCCCCGATCGCCCCGCAGCAGGCGGCGTAGCCCTCGTCGGAGATGCCGGCGAGCATCGCGACGTACGGCTCCCGCCCGCCGAATCCGGGGGTGAACCACCGGCCGGTGGCCGCTTCGGTGATCGACGCGGTGCCTCCCGCGCGGACCGCGCTCGCCCGTTCGGACCAGGAGTCGGGGGTGCCCAGCTTGGCCGAGGTGCACAGCAGGGCGAGCCGGTCGATCCGCTCGGACGCGTGCGCGGCCAGCCACATGCCGACCATGCCGCCGAGCGAGAGCCCGGCGAAGGAGACCACGGGCAGCTTCAGCCGGTCCAGGAGCTCCAGCACGTCACCGCCCAGGTCGGCGATCGAGCACTCCCCGGTCACGGGCGACCGTCCGTGCCCGCGGTGGTCGAACCGGATGACCCGGAAGTGCTCGGTCAGCGCGGTCATCTGCGGGTCCCACATTTCCAGCGTGGTGCCCAGCGAACCGGAGAGCATGATCGGCTGCGCCTCTGCGGGACCAGCAATTTCGTAATACAACATGTTTGCCTGCCGAATAGAAGTTTTTTATTGGACAAACCTTAGTCGATCGGTTCATTTCAACATATAAGGATCAGTCGATATTGCCGAAAATCATCACATCTCCGATGGGTAACGCCTAGCATTCGGGCACGGAACTGGAAGGGAGATCATGACCGGGCAGAATTCTGCGACCACGTCTAATTACGTATTTGATAATAATGGTGACCATTCGGTCGATCAGCACCGCTATCTGGCCGAACTCCTGGATCCACTGACGTTGGAGCGCCTTGGGCAGACCGGAGTCACCGCGGGCTGGAACTGCTTGGAGGTCGGGGCGGGGGGAGGCAGCGTGGCCCTGTGGCTGGCCGAGCGGGTGGCGCCGACCGGCCGCGTGCTCGCCACCGACATCAAGCCCGGCCTCATCCCCCGCAGACCCGGGCTCACCGTCATCCGGCACGACATCGTCGACGATCCACTGCCGGAGGGCGCGTTCGACCTGGTCCACGCCCGGTTGGTGCTGAGTCATCTGCCGGGGCGCCAGCAGGTGCTGGAGCGTCTGCGTGCCGCGCTGCGGCCGGGCGGGTGGCTCCAGATCGACGAGATCGACATCACGCACTGGGTCGCGCCGCGGATCTCCGACCCGCGCGCGAGAGAGCTGTACGGCTCGTACGTCACCGCCATGGCCCAGGTTCTGGGAGCCGCGGGCAGCGATCCCACCTGGGGCGGATCCGCCGCACGGGCCATGGGCGAGGCGGGGCTGGTGGACGTCGACCCGGTGCTCTGGACCGAGGTGTGGGGGCCCGGATCTCCCGGGCTCGGCCTTCTGATCAGCAACAGCCTTCACCTGGAGGACCGCTTCCTGGAGGCGGGGATGACCCGGAACGGGCTCAGGGACGTTCGCGAGGTCATGGCGGATCCGGAGTTCAGGGCGCCCTCCTTCGCCGTCCACTCGATTCTCGCCCGCAGACCGTCGTGACCTGAGGGTGGGGTTCCCGAGCGGTTTCACGGTGTTCACGATCCGTCGATGTCACGTTGGGTTCAAAGATCCGATAGTGTTCCATTCATCGACGCGGGGTGGAGCAGCTCGGTAGCTCGGCGGGCTCATAATCCGCAGGTCGCAGGTTCAAATCCTGTCCCCGCTACGAAACGAAAGTGCTCGTCCTCCTCCGGGAGGGCGGGCACTTTCTTTTTTCCCGATCCTGTTGAGCGGGCCGCCTGCGGCCGGCTCCTCGTCTCCCACCGGCTAGTCTTCGACCTGACTCGTTTCCGATCGGAGAACTGAGCGTGGCTCTCGCGGAGGCCGGCATTGTGGCGGTAGTCCGGCGGGCTACGGGTAGAGCCCGGAGCATGATGGTCACGAGTTTCACCGGGCGGATCGTGGCGGCCTGGGCGAAGGCTCGCCGTCGCCATGGCTGGCTGGATCATCTGGTGCGCGCCGTCGTGCGCTATGACGAGGTGGATGCCGGGCGCCTGTCGGCCGCGCTCACCTATTACTCGTTCT
Source organism: Streptosporangium subroseum (assembly GCF_900188345.1). Taxonomy (GTDB): domain Bacteria; phylum Actinomycetota; class Actinomycetes; order Streptosporangiales; family Streptosporangiaceae; genus Streptosporangium; species Streptosporangium subroseum. Next base: position 30,363 of record NZ_FZOD01000030.1, read on the forward strand.
TCGCGGTGTTCGCGCTCGGGCTCCTCGGTTTTGCGATCATCGGGCAGGTCCTGGACGACCCGGAAGTGCTGCACACGGTGCAGGGTTATCTCGCGGAGAACCTCCCCCGGCTGGACGTGCAGGCACTGCAGGATGCCAGGAGCACGGCCGGAGTGATCGCTTTCATCGGTCTTCCACTCACCGGCCTGTTCTGGATGGACGCCCTGCGCTCGGCGATCAGAGCGATCTGGCGGATCGAGGAGTATCCGGGCAGGTTCTTCGTCCGGCAGGTCATCGACCTGGCGGTGATGGCCGGGCTCGGGCTGTTGCTGTCCGCCTCGCTCGCGGTGGCCTTCGCGGCCGAGACGCTACTGAACTGGCTGCTGCTGCACACGGTGGGCGTCGAAGATCCGCCGTCGCAGTGGCTGCTCTCCGCGGTCGCCTTTGTCCTCGGTCTCGGGGTGAACACCCTGCTGGCGATCGCCCTGCTCTGCGCACCGCCACGCCTGCGGCTGCCGCTACGCCGGGTGCTCGGGCCCGCCCTGTTCATCACCGCCGGTCTCGAGGTCCTCAAGACCCTCGGCCAGTTCTATCTCGAAATGACCACGGCCAACCCCGCCTACCAGGTTGTCGCCGGCGCCGTCGGGATGCTGGTCTTCCTCAAGCTCCTGAACCAGCTCATCCTGTTCGCCGCGACGCTCACCGCCACCAGTACCAGAGGCCAGATCACCGATCTGGCCAGGCGCACATCATCCGAGACCACCTCGGAGCCCCCGGCGTCGTCGGAACCGGAGCCGCCGTCGCTGTCCTCGCCCGCGGCGATGGTCACCGCGGTGCCCCCGTCGACTTTGCCCGCTCCGGCGACCTCCCTGGAACGGACCGCGGACGCCGAATGATCAGGAGCTTGCGGGCTTTTGAGGTGCTTGGTGGCGTTGTTGGAGCTCGGCGTTCAGGCGTAGGGCTTCGTCGAGCTGATCTTCCAGGACGATGATGCGGCAGGCCGCTTCGAGCGGGGTTCCCTGGTCGACGAGCTGGCGGGCGCGGGCGGCCAGGCGTAGCTGGTAGCGCGAGTAGCGGCGGTGGCCGCCGGCCGAGCGCAATGGCACGATCAGGTTGGCGGTGCCCAGGCTGCGCAGGAAGGCGGCGGTCACGCCGAGGATCTCTGCGGCCCGGCCCATGGTGTAGGCGGGGTAATCGTCATCGTCGAACTTGTCGGACAATGCTGCGTTGACTACTTCCATCGAACCTTCCATAACGCACGTCAGGGCCCCGGTGCCTGTATGCACCGGGGCCCGAAGAGTTCAACACCACTTACCGGCGCACGCGCCGATTTTCGTTTTCCGCACCAGCCGCACTATGGCGGGGGTGCGACGATCGCATGTATGTGACCGGAGACCACCTTCCATCCTGTGGGACTGCGGCACCCGCACGGTCGGCATCAACCGTGACAGGCGATCCAAATGGCGCCCAACTCTCCCTTCTTCCTTACTTAAGTCTTGGGTTGTCCATCGATTGCTGCGCCCTGTCGGATCGATCCACCTAAACGATCCGCGAGGGTACGTCACCGGCTGGGACCCGTTCGTCTGCTTGGCCCCGGCACGCTTGACGGTCCTGCCTGTCACCGGCTGGGACCCGTTCTTTTTCTCGGCCCCCGCACGCCTGACAGTCGTACTTGTCACCGGCTGGGACCCGTTCACTTGCCTGGCCCCGGCACGCCTGACGGTCTTACCCGTCACCGGCTGAGACCCGTTCACTTGCTTGGCCCCGGCACGCCTGACGGTCCTGCTTGCCATCGGCTGGGACCCGTTCTTTTTCTCGGCCCCGGCACGCCTGACAACCTTGCCCGTCACCGGCTGGGACCCGTTCGCCTGCTTGGCCCCGGCACGCCTGACGGTCTTGCCCGTCACCGGCTGGGACCCGTTCATCTGCTTGGCCCCGGCACGCCTGACGATCTTTCCTGTCCAGTTTCGTCATCTGCCGTCGAGGATTTGTTTCCCTTCCGACGTCACAAACACTAGTTGGGCCATCGCCGGATGTCTACTGTCGCCGCAGTAGATTTTCGTCAGATCCGGAGAGAGGCTTCACCGCCCGCCGGGCGCCTGCGGCATCGGAATCCTGGCCGGAGGCAACGCGCCGAGCTCATCCGATGGTGGCGCCGCGCGCACCCGTACCGCATGATCGTTTATGGAGGGCATGGACGCTCCGTCCTTCCGATGTACAAACTCTGATATTTCCACCATTTACGGACGCTGTGATCTGTGTCACCCTCCTGACAAAGATCTAGAAGGAAATTCTAGATTCTGGCTACAGGAGGGATGGGGAATGGTCGACACGCCCACTACCGAACGCCTGAAGCTTGGAGCACCTCGCGGCGGGATGGTTGACGTCACGTCCCGCGCACCTTACGGGTGGGCTCCGCTGGCCGTGCTCTTACTTGTCGGGCTGGTCGATCGCATCGAGTTCGGCCTACTGTCCGGCGTGTTGCCGCAGGTCCAGGCCGAGTGGGGCTTCAGCGACACCGTCGCGGGCTCCATCCCGACCGCCTCGGCCCTTGCCGCCGCGCTCGTCTCACTTCCCGCCGGCTACTTCGCCGACCGCCACAACCGCACCCGGATCATCGCCGTCGTCGTCCTCTGCTGGGCACTGGCCACACTCGGCTCCGGCCTGGCCACCGGATTCGCGTTCTTCTACGTGATGCGTGTCTTCCTCTCCGCGGCCGAAAGCGTCGACAACCCGGCCGCCGGCAGCCTGCTCGCCGACTACTACCCCCCGGCCAGCCGGCCTCAGGCCTACGGCTGGACCCGTGTCACCACCTATCTGGGTGGCATCGGCACGATTCTCGGCGGCGTCCTCGCGGAGGCGTTCGGCTGGCGCTCCGCCTTCCTGTTCATGGTCTTGCCCGGTCTGCTCACCGCCCTTGTCGTCTGGCGGCTCCACGAGCCCGTCCGGGGGCAACTCGACCGGATGATCGCGGGTGCCACCACCGAACCCGCGACCACGGCGACCACGGCCGAGCCCAAGCCGTCGTTCGGCCGCCAGCTCCGCGAGATCCTGGCGATCCGCACCCTGATCATGGTCATGATCGGTCTGGTGCTGCTCACCCTGGGCCTGGCCGGTGTCTTCTACTGGCTGCCCTCGTTGATGGTGCGCAACTTCGGCATCGGCACCGCCGCGGCCGGCTCCCTGGGCGGCCTGGTCACCATCGCCGGTGTGCTCGGCGGCACCCTCATCGGATCGCGGCTGGGCCGGATCTGGCATGAGACCCGCAAGGGCGGCAGGCTCCTGGCCGGAGGCGGAGGCATCACCCTCGGCTCGATCGTCCTGGCCGGCGCGCTCACGGTGGATTCCATCGTGCTGTTCTGTCTGGTGATGCTGGTCGCCAGTGTGCTGATGTCGATGGCCATCCCCAACCTGATGGCCTCGCTCGCCGACGTTCTGATCGCGTCCACGCGAGGTCTCGGCTTCGCCGTACTCCAGGTGAGTTTGGCGGCGGGTGCGGCGTTCGGGCCGCTGATCGTCGGCGTCGCCTCCGACAGGACCGGTTCGCTCGTCTCGGCCATGTACGCCCTCATCGTGCCCATGGTGCTCGGAGGTTTGATCACGCTGGCCGCACGCGGCTCCTTCGAGCGCGACGCGCAGCGGGCGCTGGAGGCGGCTCGTCACTGACCTCCGTTACACCCCGAAGGGCGGCGCTCCCCGCCTGCCGTACGCGAAACGCGGCGTGGCGCGGGCGAACCGATGATTGATCTTGAAGTATCCGCCGTCCTTCGCGGTCCCATACTCGCCGCATGCCGGCGAACGACGATGAATCAGCGGAAAATTGTCCTTAATGTCTGGACTATCCACTTATCTCATCGCGTGATGCCGCTCGCCCGCTTCTTGGAAATTCGCAGGGTAGTAGTGCGGCCCAGTACTACGAACATTGATACTTAATCTTCGCATTAGTAGCTTGATGCTCGTTCTATCCCATGGGCATAGTGTGTCGAATCACACGCGCACCCGTCGCGGCGTGCGACCGCGGGGGATGACCGCTGCCTGCGGCTGTCGACTATGCGCAGGAACCCGCGGAATTGGACAAGATGCATGAGTTCCCCCCCGCCGATCCGCTCGAAGATTCTTCGAATTCTCCTGGTTCCGCTGGTCTCGCTGATCGGCCTATGGGGATTCGTCGCCTATTCCACCGTCGCGCCTATCGTGGGCATCGCCCAGACCCAGGACCGGTGGCAGGAGGTCGGGGACCCGGCTCGGCAGCTGATCGTCGAATTCCAGCGGGAACGCCAGCTCTCCGCGCAGGTCGCCGGCCGGACCTCGGTCGACAAGTCGCTGGAGGCCCAGCGGATCGTCACCGATCGCGCGGCGGCGCGCCTGCGCGAACTGGTCGGGTCCATCAACCTCCAGGCCAAGGCCGGCGGCACCCCCGCAGACGTGCAACTCCTGCTGAAGGCCCTGGACGGGCTCGGTGAGCTGCGTGCCTCCGCCGACAGCGGGAAGGCCTCCCCGCTCCAGGTGACCGAGACCTACAACGCGCTCATCAGTGCCTCCAACCGGCAGTTCGGCAACTCGTCGGCGCTCACCGACGTGTCGTTCTACCGCGTGCTGCACGGACTCACCGCCTACGCCACCTCCGCCGAGTTCCTGTATCGGGAGCACGCGGTGCTCACCGCCGTGCTGGCGCGCGGCGAGATGACCAGCGCCGAGCGCACCGCCTTCGTCGCCGCGATGACCAGCCGCAGGATCTACATGACCAGCGCGGAGCGGGACATCGGACCCGACCTGCTGGCGCACTACCGGGAACTCGTCGGGAGTGCGGTCTACCAGCGGTTCCAGGCGGCCGAGGACAGGATCTTCGCCTGGGACACCGCCGGAGCGATCCCGGTGGACGCCACCCTGTGGAAGCAGGACGCCGGGAGCGTCCTCGGCACCCTCGACCGGGACGGCCAGCGAGACCTGCTCCGTGCCATGGCGAAGGGGGACGACCTCAAGTCCGCCGCGTTCTGGCAGATCGTGCTGGTTCTGGGGCTGGGCCTGCTCATCGTGGTCGTGTCGATCCTGGTCTCCTACCGGTTCGGACGCTCCATGATCAGGGAGCTGCTGCGGCTCCAGTCCGCGGCCGTGGAACTGGCCGAGGAGCGGCTGCCGCGGCTGGTCGAGCGCCTTCGCAAGGGCGACGACGTGGACGCCGTGGCCGAGACCCCCGAACTGGAGGTCTCGGAGACCGCCGAAGTGGACCGGGTCATGCGCGCGCTCTCGACCGTACGGCGAACCGCCGTGGAGGCAGCCGTCGGCCAGGCCACGCTCCGCAAGGGCGTCGGCCAGGTCTTCCTCAACCTCGCCTGGCGTAACCAGGCCCTGCTCCACCGCCAGCTCACGCTGCTGGACGCGATGGAACGCCGGGCCGAGGAGCCGGAGATGCTGGAGGACCTGTTCAGGCTCGACCACCTGACCACCCGCATGCGGCGGCACGCGGAGAACCTGATCATCCTGTCCGACGCGGCCCCCGGCCGGCGCTGGCGTGATCCGGTGCCGCTCTTCGACCTGGTGCGCAGCTCCGTGCTGGAGGTGGAGGACTACACCCGCGTCACGGTGCTCGCCATGCCGCATGCCCCGCTGCTCGTGGGCAGCGCGGCCACCGACGTGATCCACCTGATCGCCGAGCTGGTGGAGAACGCCACCGTCTTCTCCCCGCCGAACACCGTGGTGCACGTCCGGGGCATGACGGCGGCCAACGGTTTCGCGGTGGAGGTCGAGGATCGGGGCCTGGGCCTGAGCCAGTCCGTCATCGACGAGATCAACGTCCAGCTCTCCGAGCCGCCGGAGTTCGATCTGGCCGACACCGACCGGCTGGGCCTGTTCGTGGTGGCCCGGCTCGCGGCCCGGCACGGGATCAAGGTCGTGCTACGGACCTCGCCCTACGACGGCGTCACGGCGATCGTGCTCCTGCCGCCCAACCTGCTCGCCGTACCCGAGTCCCCGCTCATCGGCACCCGGATGGGTGGGGCCGAGCAGCCCTCCCTGAGCGGTCAGGCGACCGGCGCGGCTCGTACCGGCCGGGCCGTCCGGGCGCTGGGCGCGGCACCGGAGCCGTGGTCCCGACCGGCATCCGTCCCGCAGGCACAGCCCGTGGCCCACGGCGGAGACTCCTTGCCAAGCCGGTTCCCGGCCCAGCAGCAGAGCGAGTACATCCCGCCGAAATCCTCTCCCCAGCATCAGGCCTTCTCCGCCTCGGACGCCGACGACGACCTCGACGGACTTCCGATGCGGGTACGGCAGGCCAGCATCGTTCCCCAGCTGCGCGAGCCGTGCCCGCCGGAACAGCGTGATGTTTCCACCCGATCTCCTGAAGAGATCTTCGACCGCATGTCGTCCATGCAACAGGGCTGGCAGCAGGGCCGTAGCCGTGCCGAGCAGGGCCTGGACACATGGACCGGAAAGGAGGGCCACTCCGATGGCCGACCCCAGATCTGAACTGAGCTGGCTGCTGGACGATCTGACCCAGCGCGTACCCGGTGTCCGGCACGCCATCGTGCTGTCCGCCGACGGTCTGGCCATGGGCGGTTCCCGCGAGCTGACCAGGGAGGATGCCGAGCACCTTTCGGCCATCTCGGCGGGCAGTCACAGCCTCGCCCTGGGCGCGGGACGGCACTTCGGCCTCGGCGCCGTTCGGCAGACCATCATCGAGATGGAGGACGGCTTCCTTTTTGTGACCGCGGCGGGGCAGGGGGCCCGGCTGGCCGTACTCGCGGCCGGCGACGCGGAGCTGGGCATGGTCACCTACGAGATGGCGCTGATGGTCAAGCGCGTTGGCGAGCACCTGTCCGTGCAACCGAGGGGAGCGGCTCCGGCACCGGCGTGGAACGGTTCCAGGTCGTGACGGGAGAGGATCCCGGGCCACTGGTCAGGCTTTTCGGACTGACCGGTGGCCGCGCGCGTCCGCTGGGCGAGACCTTCGACCTGGTGGCCATCGTCACGACCGCCGACGCGTCCTTCGAGTCGGCGGTCCTGGTCCCGGAGCATCTCGCCGTGCTGTCGGTGTGCCGCAAGCCCACCCCGGTGGCGGACGTCGCGGCGTACCTGAAGCTACCGCTCAACGTCACCCGCGTGATTCTCGGCGACCTGCGGCGTGAGGGCCTTGTGACCATCGACCGGCCGCAGTCGGCGGCGCAGACAATCGACGAACGCATCTACAAGGAAGTGCTGCATGGAATACGGGGGCTCTGAGCCCGGAGTGACCGCGGTCACTCCGGCGATGGCCATAAAGATCCTTGTCGCCGGCGGCTTCGGAGTCGGCAAAACGACCATGGTCGGTACCATCAGCGAGATCCGGCCGCTGCACACCGAGGAACTGCTGAGCGAACGAAGCGTCGGGGTGGACGACACCTCGGGCGTGGAGTCCAAGATCACGACGACCGTCGCGCTGGACTTCGGCCGCATCACCATCCGCGAAGGACTGTGGCTCTACCTGTTCGGAACCCCCGGCCAGGATCGGTTCTGGTTCATGTGGGACGAGCTGGCCGTCGGCGCGCTCGGCGCCGTCGTGGTCGCCGACACCCGCCGCCTTCAGGACTGCTTCCCGGCCGTGGACTACTTCGAGCAGCGCGGGCTCCCGTTTGTGGTCGCGGTCAACTGCTTCGACGGGGCGAAGCGTCACGACCCGGTCAAGGTACGGAAGGCGCTGGGGCTGGACGGGGTGGCGCCGATCGTGCTCTGCGACGTGCGCGAGCGCGAGTCGGTCAAGGAAGTGCTGACCATGCTGGTCACGTACGCGGTGGGGGGTGCCTTCAAGGACCACCACCACGTCTGAGGGGAGCACCCTCCGAGGGACGGGAGCGGCTCTTGCGCTCCCCGAGCAGCCGGGCTGTCTCCTCGGACACCTCCGTGGCGAGGATCGCCGACACGACGTCGATCAGGTGACTGATGAAGAGCCTGTCGTCCTTGCCGTCGGGCCCGGCGGCCCGGCGGGCCAGCTCGACGTAGGTCACCCGGATGGCCGTGAAGCGCTGGTGCAGCTGGCGTACGGCGACCTCTTCGAGCATCGGGGCGACAAGCTCGCGCCACCTGTTGATGCTCTGGCCGGGGTCCGCCTGCCTGCTCTGGAGGGAGGGCAGGCCCGTACGGTGGACGAGCTGCTCCATGATCCGCAGGTAGGCCCGGCCGCCGTCGGGGTCGGCCAGCTTCACGGCCATCGGCCGTACGAGCGCCGCCGCCAGCGTGCGGCGGGCCTCGGTCTCCGGCAGGCCGCCCCGGGACTCGTACTCGTCGAGTAACTGGTGACGGCGCATCTCGATCTCGGGGTGGTGTTTGGCGAGCACCGCGTTCAACAGCCCCGTGCGATCCCCGAAGTGGTACTGCAGCGCCGTCGAGTTGCGCTGGCCGGCGGCGGTGTTGATCTCCCTCAGCGACACTCCGTCGATCCCGCGTTCGGCGAACAGGCGCTCGGCCGCGGCCACCAGTTGCCTGGACGTGGCTCCGGGGTTGGGGGGCATGCGGGCTCCTGGCTTACTGGTGGATGGGCCACTCGATAGGGTAATAATGCATGTGACTGAAATCATCAAGCAGTCGCATCAGAGGTGGCCGCTACACCGCACAGGATAGAAGGCTCGTGTATGACGATCCCTGGGCAGGACGGCGTCGATCGCGAGCTCGTCGACCTTGAACGGCTGGCTCCGTGGATGGACGAGCAGGGCCTGCCGGCGGGTGACTTCGAGCGGGTCGAGGTGCTGGCGGGCGGCACCCAGAACATCCTCGTGCGCCTCGAACGCGGCGGCCGCGCCTACGTGCTGCGCCGGCCGCCGAGACATCTGCGCAAGGCCAGCAACGAGGTGCTGCGCCGCGAGGCGCGCGTCCTCAGCGCGCTGGCCGGCTCGGACGTCCCCCACCCCGGACTCATCGCCGCCTGTCCGGACGAGGACGTGCTCGGGGTCGTCTTCTACCTGATGGAGCCGGTCGACGGCTTCAACCCGTCGCAGAGGCTGCCGGCCGCGTACGCGACGGACGAGGCCTGGCTGCGAGCGGTCGCCTTCGACGTCATCGACGGCATCGCCGCACTCGGCGCCGTCGACCACGAGGCGGCCGGGCTCGGCGACTTCGGCCGGCCCCAGGGTTTCCTCGAGCGCCAGGTCGGCCGGTGGATGCACGAGCTCGGCACGTACGGCGAGCTCAAGGGCTACGGCGGGCCGCGGATCCCGGAGCTCGACCGCGTCGCCAGGTGGCTTGACGACAACCGGCCCGTCGCGTGGACACCGGGCATCATGCACGGCGACTACCACCTGGCCAACGTCTTGTTCGAGCATGACCGGCCGCGTCTCGCCGCGATCGTCGACTGGGAGATGTCCACCATCGGCGATCCGCTCGTCGATCTCGGATGGACCGTCGCCATGTGGCCCGGCGAGGGCGCGCCCATCGGCCCCGCCGCCGCGCTCAACGACGTGCGGGGCTTTCCCACGCCCGCCGAGCTGATCGCGCGCTACGCCGAGCGATCCACCCGAGACATGTCGGCGATCGACTGGTACACGGTCTTCGCCTGTTTCAAGTGCGGGATCATCCTGGAGGGCACCTATGCGCGGGCCTGCGCGGGCAAGGCGGACAAGGGCGTCGGCGACGTTCTGCACGCGATCACCCTGGCCCTGTTCGCCAAGGCCGACACCTACCTGTAGCCCCCGCGAACCGTCGTCAACCCGCCAAGGCGTACGCCCAACCGTAGATCCCTGTAGACCGTCAGCAAGGGGAACCCCATGGCCATCGACTTCACCCTCGCACCCGAGCACGAAGAGATCCGCCGACGCGTGCGGGCCTTCGTCCAGGAGACCATCATCCCGGCCGTCAAGGGCTTCGACGACGAGGGGACCGTCACCTCGCGCGACGAGTACCTCCGCGTCATCTTCGAGCTGCGCGGGAAGGCGCAGGCCGAGGGGCTGTGGCTGCCGCACATGCCCAAGGAGTGGGGCGGCATGGGTCTGGGCCACGTCGAGCTCGCCATGGTGCAGTCGGAGGCGGCCAAGACCCGGCTGGGACCGTGGGTCCTCAACTGCTCCGCGCCCGACGAGGGCAACATGCACACGCTGCTGCACTGGGCGACGGACGAGCAGAAGGAGAAATACCTCAAACCGCTGCTCAAGGGCGTCAAGATGTCCTGCTTCGCGATGACCGAACCCGAGGTGGCCGGCTCGGACCCCACGCTCATCCGGACGAATGCCGTCAAGGACGGCGATGAGTGGGTCATCAACGGTCACAAGTGGTTCATCTCCAACGCCCGCCGTGCGAGCTTCGCCATCCTCATCGCGAAGACCGAGCTCGACGTGCCCGAGGGCTCGCGGGGCGGCAACACCGCGTTCCTCATCGACCTCCCGCAGGAGGGGTGGAACGACGTCCGCGAGGTCGAGACGATGCACGGCTCGACAGGGCACAGCGAGATCGTCATCACCGACCTGCGGGTGCACGACAGCCAGGTCCTCGGCGGGCGCGGCAACGGTCACCAGCTCGGCCAGTATCGGCTGGGCCCGGCCCGCCTGGCGCACTGCATGCGCTGGATCTCGCAGGCCGAGACGGCGCTCGACATGATGGTCGACCGCGCCCTCAACCGCTACAGCCACGGATCGCTGCTGGCCGAGAAGCAGGGAGTCCAGTGGCTCATCGCCGATTCGGCCATGGAGCTCTACCAGTGCAAGCTCATGGTCCTGCACGCCGCCTCGAAGATCGACAAGGGCGAGGACTTCCGTACCGAGGTCTCGATGTCCAAGCACTTCGTGGCCAACAGCCTCAACCGGATCATCGACCGGGCGATCCAGGTGCACGGCGCGCTGGGGTACTCGACCGACACCCCGCTGGCCAATATGTTCCAGCACGCCCGCTGGGCACGTTTCGCCGACGGAGCCGATGAGATCCACCAAATGCGCATCGCCGAGCGTACGATCGCCGCTTACAGGAGCACGGGTTCGACCAACGCCGCCACCGGAGGACTGCCGCTGTGAGCGCAGAGGGAACGGGTAACGAGTTCGCCGGGAACAGCGGCGGTCTGCTCAGCGGCCTGACGGCGGGGAGCCCGCGGGCGAAGGACACGGCGGCGTTCAACACGGTCCGCAGCGACCGGCTTGAGGGCAAGGTCGCGCTCATCACCGGCGGAGGCAACGGCATCGGCGCCGGGGTGGCCCGGCGGCTGGCCGCGGGCGGGGCCAGGATCGTCCTCGCGGACATCGACGACACCGCGGGCCAGAGCCTCGCCGACGAGCTCGGCGCGACGTACGTGCACTGCGACGTCACTCAGCTTGAGGAGAACGAGGCCGCGGTGGCCACCGCCGTCGAGCGGTACGGCCGGCTCGACCTCGCGTTCCTCAACGCCGGCATCGCCTCGGGCTGCGGACTGCGCGAGGACTTCGACATCAAGCGTTACCGCCTGGCGATGGGCGTCAACCTCGACGGCGTCGTGTTCGGCGCGCACGCCGCGATCCCCGCGTTGCTGGCGGGCGGCGGCGGCACCATCGTGGCGACGGCGAGCATGGCGGGGATCGTCGGCATCCCCGGCGATCCCATCTACGCGGCCAACAAGCACGCCGTCGTCGGGCTCGTCCGCTCGCTCGGCCAGGATCTCGAACCCCTCGGCGTCAAGGTGCAGGGTCTCTGTCCCTCGTTCGCCGACACGGCGATCCTGGGGGAGAGCAAAGCGGTGCTGGAGCAGATCGGCTTCCCGATCCTCGACGTCCCGGCCGTCGTCGACACGTTCGTCCAGCTGCTCGACAGCGACGGCACGGGTGAGTGCTGGTTCGTGATCCCGGGACGCGAGAGCCAGCCCTTCACCTTCCGCCGCGCCCCGGGGCCGCGCGCCTGAGCCGCGTGATCCACCGGGGTCACTTCAGCAGGCTGACCCCACGGGAGATGACGACCACCGAGAGCACTAGGGCCGACACCGACTCCGTGGCCATGAGCAGCTTCGCCCGGGCGGACAGCGGCATGGTGTCGGTGGGGCTGAACGCGGAGGAATTGGTCACCGACACGTAGAGATAGTCGACGAACCCGGGTGTCCAGCCCGACTTGGCCGACGAGCGGGCGGCCACCTCGTCGATGGCGTCGTGGTCCTCGTCCTGGGGAAAGCGGAAGTCGGCCATCGGCAGGCCCTTGTCCCGAGCCTGGGTGCGCTGTACGGGTCCGCCGCGGTCGAGCTCCCAGAAGGCCAGCCCGAAGATGATGATGTTGGTCAGCCACACCTGACCGGCGGCGAGCAGCAACTGCCGGCCTTCGCTGGCATGTCCGGTGACCAGCTCGATGATGACGAGGACCAGCGCGGCGCTGTTGGTCACCGCGATGATGAGAACGAGGGCGATGGACAGCTGCCTCAGTAACCGGTTCTCCCGGAGCATGCGGCGTGGATTGACCGCCACGAGAAACACGAGCAGCACCAGCTCCAGCACGGGCACGACGAACCGCGGCCCGACGATGAGCTGGCTGGGCAGTGCCGCGTACAGCGCGATGGCGACCAGCACCGCGCACGCGGCGGGGAGCCGGAGCTCGCCGGGATGCCCCTGTTGCGCGGATCGCGGCCTCATGTTCACGGTTTCCCCTTCCTTCGCGCATCACCGGGCACTTGGCACAACATGGCCCGCGACGCCGAGCTCATCGTCCCCGACCCCGAGCTCGCCCGTGCAAGTGCCCCCACTCCCGACCATGGTCAAGATTCTTTCGACGTAAGCAGCCGAAAGAAAGGTGGTCGGTCTTCACCGGGAGCCATACGGTCGCCCCACCGACACCGAAAGGGGCACCTGATGCACGTGAACACCAAAGGCCGTCGCGCGACGGCGGTCACCGCGGTCCTGGCCGTGGGGACGCTCGCGCTGGGAGGCTGCGGCGCCGACAAGTCCAGCGGACCCGCCGGTTCAGGTGCCTCACGTTCGGGGACCTCGGGCACCACGTCCGCCAAGGTCAACGCCGATCCGAGCATCACCGCCGTGATCAGGGGGCTGGAGGACCCGTTCCTCCAGCTGATGAAACAGGGCGTCGACGACCAGGCTCGTGCGGCGGGGGTGCCCGTCACGGTCCGGGCGGCCGAGTCCGCCGCCGGCGCCAAGGGCCGGGCGGCCAAGCCCAAAGCTCTCGCCGAGCGGCCCTCGTCCTGTTTTGTGGTCAATCCGACCTCCGGTACCGAGCTGATCCAGGACCTTGCCAAGATCTCCGAGTCGGGCAGGACCATCGTCAACATCGACAGCCCGGTCGACGTCGTGATGGCCGGGGCCGCCAAGGTCAAGCTGGCCACCTACATCGGCACGGACAACGCCGAGGCGGGCAGGACGGCCGGTCAGCGGATGGCCGAGCTGCTGCCCTCCGGCGGTGACGTCGTGGTCATCGCAGGGGACGCCGGGGATGTCATCAGCGACGCCAGGATCGAGGGATTCCGGCAGGGGATCGGTACCGGGCTCAAGGTCGTCCAGACCGTCGGCGCGAAGTGGAAACGGCAGACGGCGCTCACCGCCGCTGCCGATGCCATGCGAGAACACCCGAACCTGGTGGGCTTCTTCGTCGTCAACGACGACATGGGACTGGGTGTGGCACGGGCCGTCGCCGACGCCGGCAAGAAGGTCCGGGTGAAGGTCATCAGCGTCGACGGCGCCAAGGAGGCGCTCAAGGCGGTCAAGGAAGGCTCTCTGGACGGCACCGTCGCCCAGTATCCGTACGTGATGGGCCTGATGGGCGTCGAGGCGTGCCAGGCCGACGCGAAGGGCAAGATGCTGCCGTTCGAGGTGAGGGCCCCGATCAGGATGGTCACCAAGGAGAACGCCGGTAAGGCGCTGGCCTCGATGCCCAAGCCGTTCGACGCCTACGAGGATCCGTTCAGAGACCTCGCGAAGTAACGGCCGTCCGGTGCGGCCGGACACCGTAATGTGGTGTCCGTGCTGCGCCGAATCGCCCAGAAGCTTCGATGATGACCCTTCAGGACCTGGCGACTCGGGCCCGCTCTCTCGTGCGAGGCGGGCACCGGGCACTGCTCGGCATCGCCGGCGGCCCGGGGGCGGGGAAGACCACGCTCGCCGAGAGCCTCGTCGATCTGCTGCGGCAGACCCCACCGGACGGCCGGTCGCCGGAGTGGGCGGCACACGTGCCGATGGACGGCTTCCACCTCGCCGACGTCGAGCTCGACCGGCTCGGACGGCGCGACCGCAAGGGGGCTCCGGACACCTTCGACGCCGCCGGTTACGCGGCCCTGCTCCGTCGCCTGCGTGAGGACGAGGACGATGTGATCTACGCGCCCGCGTTCGAACGCGACCTTGAGCAGCCGATCGCCGGGAGCATCCCGATCTCGCGGGACACCCGGCTCATCGTCACCGAGGGAAACTACCTGCTGCTCGACCAGGGCGACTGGGCGCAGGTACGGCCCCAGCTCGACGAGGTCTGGTACTGCGACCTCGGTCCCGACGAGCGCGTGCGCCGCCTCGTCTCCCGCCACGAGCAGTTCGGCAAGGACCACGACGCGGCCGTGTCCTGGGTGATGAGGATCGACCAGCCGAACGCGGACCTCATCGCCGGAACCCGCCCGCACGCCGACCTCGTGATCCCCGAATCGGTCCTGCTGTCGATCGGAGACCGGAAGACGGCCGGCTGACACCTGAGGCGCGGACCTCATCGCGGGGCCCGGCTGCCTCACCCCGAGCCGACCTCCGCGGCGGGTTTCACACGACTGCCCGGGCCCGGACCGGCCACGGGTTTCCGATCCGGGCTGGATCCTGTCACGCGCCTCATGCGGCCGACAGCGATCTGTGCGGGGTCTGGCAGCGGAGCGGGCAACGATGCGTGGCGTTATCACTTACGGGAGGAAACGCCATGAACCTTGCCTTTGAGGCCGAGGGACTGGTCAAACGATTCGGGAAGACCACCGCGCTCGCGGGGATCGACCTGGCCGCCGGACAGGGCACCGTGCTCGGGGTGCTCGGGCCGAACGGCGCGGGCAAGACGACCGCGGTCCGGATACTCGCCACACTGCTCCGTCCCGACGCGGGACGTGCCGCGGTGCGCGGCGTGGACGTCGTGAAGGACGCCGGCAGGGTCCGCCGCATGATCGGGCTCACCGGGCAGTACGCCTCGGTCGACGAGGACCTCACCGGCATGGAGAACCTCGTTCTCATCGGGATGCTGCTCGACCTGTGCCGGGTGGACGCGAAGGCCCGCGCGGCGGAGCTGCTGAAGGAGTTCGGGCTCGCCGAAGCCGGTTCGAGGCCCGCCAAGACCTACTCCGGAGGCATGCGCCGCCGCCTCGACCTGGCCGCCAGCCTTGTCGGCCGCCCCGACGTCATCTATCTCGACGAGCCGACGACCGGACTCGACCCGGCCAAACGGGACGACGTGTGGAACATCATCCGCTCGCTCGTCACAGACGGCGTCACCGTGCTGCTCACCACGCAGTATCTGGAGGAGGCCGACGCGCTCGCCGACGACATCTCGGTCATCGACCACGGAAAAGTGATCGCGCACGGCAGCCCGGCCGAGCTCAAGCAGGTCGTGGGCGGTCAGACGATCCTGGTACGGCCCACCGACCCGGCCCGGCTCGCCGACGCCACCGCGATCCTCGCCGCCGTCTCGGGACGTGAGCCGGAGTCTCCCGCGCGGGGCGTGATCGCCGTCCCGGTCGACGACGACACCGCGTTCACCACGGTGGTCGGGCGGCTGGACCGCGAGGGGATCGGCGTCACGGAACTCTCGCTCCGCCTGCCCAGTCTGGACGAGGTCTTCTTCACCCTCACCGGCCGTCACACCGTTGAGGAGACCGCGGCATGACTCTCACCGTGACCCGTCCTACGACGACCGTGCCCGAGAACCCGCGGCCCTTCGGGTTCGTCAGGCACAGCCTCGCCCTTGCCAGGCGGAGCCTGATCAAGACCCTCCGCACCCCGGAGCAACTCCTCGACGTGACACTGCAGCCGGTCATCTTCGTGGTGGTGTACGTCTTCCTGCTCGGCGGTGCGATCTCCGGCTCAACCCACGACTACCTGCAGCTCCTGCTGCCGGCGATCATGGTGCAGACGGTGATGTTCGGGGGGATGGCCACCGGGGTCAACCTCAACACCGACATCGGCAAGGGCGTGTTCGACAGGTTCCGCAGCCTGCCGATCGCCAGGTCCGCGCCCCTGGTCGGCTCGGTGCTCGGCGACCTGATCCGCTATGTCGTGGCGATCGTCTCCCTGCTCGGCTTCGGCTACGCGATCGGCTTCCGGATCCAGACGGACCCGTTGTCGGCACTGGCCGCCTGCCTGCTCACGATCCTCTTCGCGTTCAGCGTGAGCTGGGCGTTCGTGTTCATCGGCATGCTCATGCGGCAACCGGGCGGCGTGCAGGGTGTGGCGTTCCTGGTGCTGTTCCCGCTGACCTTCGGTACCAGCATGGTGGCGCCGAAGGAGAGCATGCCCGGCTGGCTGCAGGCCTGGGTGAACGTCAACCCGGTCTCCCACGTGATGGACGCGGCCCGCGGCCTGATGCTGGGCGGTCCCGTGGCGGGCCCGGTGGGGTGGACGCTGCTGTGGTCGGCCGCGTTCATCGTGGTGTTCGCACCGCTGGCGGTCCGCGCCTACCGCCTCCGCGTCTGACCACCACCCGCTTCCCGCCGTCCACCCGCTCATTCACCGGGGCACCGGCCCGGTCACGTGGCCGCCCACCCGATCGCTCGCCGGGTCGCGTGCCCCAGTCACGTGCCCGGCCGTCCACCTGATCACTCGCCGGGTCGTCCGTCCGGGCGGTCGTCGATCGTACGCAGGCGAGCGCGCCGGCCCGGTCCAGATCCCGGCCGCCGGCGTAGGCCGCCTCGTACGAGGCGTCACCGAGCTCGCCGCGTAGCCGTTCGGCCAGCCGTACGATGTCCGGATTGAACCGGTCGGACGCTCCCCGGAGCTGCTCGGCGGCGCCGAGCGTCTTCGCGGCCCGGGCCGTATCGCCGCGGCACATCCACAGCATCGCCGCGGCGACCCCGACCCGGGCCAGCACCGGCATGTCCTTCACCTCCAGCGCCAGGCCGATCGCCTCGTCGATCTGCCGCTCCGCCGTCTCCAGATCGCCCAGGTCCGCCGCCAGGTGTGCCTCGGAGGACAGGATCAGGGCGCGGAACTGCGGGGCGATGACGGGGGCGTTCGCGAGGGAGGTCGTCGCCATGCCGTACTGTCTCGCCGCCTCGTCCAGGTTGCCCTCGTGGCGGGCCAGGTCCCCGAGACTGAGCCGGGCGAACGACACCTCCCGTGCGGGCCACCCCTGCGCGTTCGATTCCGCGATCTCCAGCATCTCCGCGCGGGCCCTCTCCACATCGCCCTTGTTCACCCGTACGGTGGCGAGCCAGATCCGCTGGTGGCCCGCGTTGTCGTCGGGGTTCAGCTCCTGGATGAGCCGGATCGCCTCCTCCAGGGTGCTGATGGCTCCGTCGAAGTCGCCGAACAGCCCGTGCCCGTTCGACAGAGAGGTCAACGCGTGGGCGAGTCCCCAGCGATCCCCGACCTCGCGGAAGCCGTCGGCCGCGTCGGCCGCGTCGCGGCGCATGCCCGCCATGTCACCGTCGTTCTCCCGGAGGAAGCCCCGCAGCATCCGGAGCGTCGCCCGGATCCACGGATCCGGATGGGACAGCCGTCGCTCGATGATGGCCGTGCCCCGGGCGGTGTCATCGGTGATGAGCGTGAGAAAGGGATCGATCAGGAAGAGGAGGGGGTGGCTCTCGTCGGAAACCTCGTCGAGGGCGAGGCCCTGCAACGCGTCGACGGTGTCCGCCAGCTTCGCGTAACCGCCGACGGTGAAGGCGTTTATCAGGCACATGCCCGCCACGATCGTCCGTGCCGGCTCCGGTGACTCCCCGGGAACATCCAGGGCCAGCCGCTGCCATCCCGCGGCCTCGGCCTCTTTCCCCTGGATCCCCCAGAACTGGGTCAGCGCGGCGGCCAGCCGTACCGCCGTCGCGGCGTCGCCCGTGTCGGCGGCGAAGCGGAGCGCCGCGAGCAGGTTGTCCCCGTCGGCCTCAAGTCTGCGCATCCAGGTCAGCTGCTCGGAGCCCCGCAGGTATGGCTCGGCGGTCTCGGCCAGCTCCAGGAAGTAGGCGGCGTGGGCGGCTCTGACGTCGGCGATCCGCCCGCTCTCCGCCAGGCGTTCCAGCCCGAACTCCCTGATCGTCTCCAGCATGCGGTAGCGCGGACCCTCGACGAGCTGGATCAGCGACTTGTCCACCAGCGCGGCGAGCAGATCCATGCTTCCGCCCAGCCGTTCGGCGGCCTCCGGCGTGGCGCCCGCGGGGAAGACCGCCAGCTGCTCCGTGAGGCGGCGTTCGGCGTCGTCGAGGAGATCCCAGCTCCAGTCGACCACGGCGCGCAGCGTCCGGTGCCGGGGCAGCGCCGTACGGCTGCCGCCGGTGAGCAGCCGGAACCGGTCGTCGAGGCGCGCCGCGACCTGCTCGATGGTGAGGGATCGCAGCCTGGCGGTGGCCAGCTCGATCGCCAGGGGCAACCCGTCCAGCCGCCGGCAGATCTCCACCACCTCGTCGGTGAGGACGAAGTCAGGCCGTACGGCCGCCGCCCGGTCCATGAAGAGCCGGACCGCCGGGCTCAGCTCCGGCGCGGCGCCGGGCTGCGGCAGTTCGAGCGGGGGAACCGGGCACAGCGCCTCGCCGAGGATCCCGAGTGGCTCGCGGCTCGTGGCCAGCACCCGCAGCCGGGGGCAGCGCCCCAGGAGCTCGTCGGCCAGGCGGGCGGCGGCGTCTATCAGGTGCTCGCAGTTGTCCAGCACCAGCGTGGTGTCACCGGCGGAGAGCACCTCGACGATCCGGCTCATGGTGTCGCGCGGTGCGCCCGGCATCTCAAGGATGCCCGGATGGCCCAGCGTGCCGAGCACGGCCTGCGGGACGTCGGCGGGGTCGGTCACCGGTGCCAGCTCCACCAGCCAGGCCCCACCGGGGAGGTCGGCGCCGACGGTCGTCGCGAGCCGGGTCTTGCCCGCGCCTCCCGGCCCGACCAGCGTGACCAGGCGGCCCTCCTTCAGCTGCTCGCCGATCCGCCTGATCTCACGGTCCCGTCCGACGAAGCTGGTCAGCGGCGCCCTCAGGTTCCCCCGCGACCTGTGCGCGGCGTGCGGCCGTACGGCCTGCGGCGTCCGATCGGCGCGGAGCACCTCCAGGTGGATCTTCCGCAGCTCCGGCCCGGGATCGGTGCCCAGCTCGTTCGCGAGCCTGCGCCGGAAGTCCTCGTAGGCGACCAGCGCCTCGGCCTGCCCTCCCGCGGCGTACAGCGCCCTCACCAGCAGTCCGTGCAGCCGCTCTCGCAGCGGATGACGGACCGCGAGCACCGACAGCTCGGCCACCAGGTGGGCGGGGCGACCGGACGCCAGCTCCGCCTCGGCGCGATCCTCCGCCGCGGCCAGCCGCGCCTCGTCCAGCCCGGCGGCGTACGCGGTCGCGAAGGGAACCTCCGCGGCGTCGGCCAGGGCCGGTCCCCGCCACAGCCCGAGCGCCTCACCCAGCAGGCGCGAGGCGGTCACCGGATCCCCGCCGGTCAGCGCGCGCCGCCCCTCCCGCGCCAGCCGTTCGAACCGATGGGCGTCGACGGCGTCGGACGGCAGATCGAGCCGGTAGCCCCCGGGAACGGAGCTCAGCACCGACGCGTCCGGCAGGGCCCGGCGCAGCCGGGACACCAGCGACTGCATCGCGTTCGCGCGGTCGGCGGGCTTGTCCTCCGGCCACAGGGCGTCCGACAGCTCCTCGACGGTGACGACCCGTCCCACGCCCAGCGCGAGCCGGATCAGCAGCACCCGGAGCCGCGCGCCCCCGACCTCGACGGCCTCACCGCCGGCCGTCACCTTCAGCGCTCCCAGGATGTCCACGTGCATACCAGCACTGTGCCACCTACCGCCATGAGGCGCTCACCGCCGGTTCCTGAGCTTCTGCATGGGGCGTGGGGCGGACCCGGACCCCGGCCACTCCACCCGCTGTCGCCGCGCCCTTGATCTTCTGGACGGTGCCGCATCACCAGCGGTCCCCGGCCATCTCACCCGCACGAGGGGACCGCCACCCTGTACGCGGGTGCGGGATCGTGGCAGGCTCCGATCCGGACGCGGAGATCGAGGAGACCAGGCTCAAGTTCTGCCCCATGCTCGACGCCCTCATTGTGCCCGCGTACGGGCCGGCCGAGGTGTGACCTCTTGATCGGGAAATACGCACGAGAGGCACGTGAACATGATCCGAATAGACGGACTGACAAAGCGCTTCGGCGACAGGACAGCCGTGGACGACCTGACGTTCACCGTCGAGCCCGGCCGGGTCACCGGCTTTCTCGGCCCGAACGGAGCGGGCAAGTCGACGACCATGAGAATGATCCTCGGTCTCGACAAGCCGAACGCCGGGAGCGTGACGATCAACGGCCACGGATACGTCGGCACGGCCAGACCCATGCGTGAGGTGGGCGCTCTGCTGGATGCCCGCGCGCTGCACAGTGGACGTACGGCACGCAACCACCTGCTCTGCCTCGCCCAGACCAACGGCATTCCGGGTAAACGGGTGGACGAGGTGCTGGATCTGGTCGGACTGGAATCGGTGGCGCGCAAGCGGGCCGGATCCTTCTCCCTGGGCATGGGCCAACGACTCGGGATCGCGGCGGCGCTCCTCGGCGATCCGAAGGTGCTGTTGTTCGACGAGCCGGTCAACGGCCTGGATCCCGAGGGCATCAAGTGGATCCGCGAGCTGATGCGCTCCCTTGCCGGCGAGGATCGCACCGTCCTGGTCTCCAGCCATCTGATGAGCGAGATGGCGCAGACCGCCGACCACCTCATCGTCATCGGCAGGGGGAAGCTGATCGCGGACATCGGGATCGGCGAGTTCGTCCGGCAGGGTTCCAACGTGCTGGTGCGGGCGGACGGTCAAGACCGGCTCGCCCCTCGCCTGATCGAGGCGGGTGGCTCCATTCAGCAGGGTACCGACGGTTCTTTCATCGTCACGGGGCTGGAGGCCAGGCAGATCGGCGAGGCCGCGCTGGCCGCCGGGGTCGTGCTGACGGAGCTGACACCACAACGCTCATTGGAGCAGGCCTACATGGATCTGACCCGCGACAGCGTCGAGTTCCACGCGAGCGTGGCATGACGGCGGCCATCGCGGACACGGTGCGTTCGGAGTGGACCAAGTTCCGCTCGATCCCGTCCAACGTGCCCGTCCTGCTGGTGACCGTCGCCGTCATGGTGGGCGCGGGCGCGCTCACCGCCGGCGGCGCGAGCAAGGGCTACCAGGCGGCGGGAGCGGCGTTCGACGCCACCTACATCAGCATGTACGGCGGGTTCCTGTTCGCCCAGATCAGCGTGGGTTCGCTCGGCGTGCTGGTGGTGACCTCCGAGTACGCCACCGGGATGATCCGCACGAGCCTGACCGTGGTCCCGCGGCGAGGACGGCTGCTGGCCGCCAAGGTCTGGACGTTCGGCGTCATCGCCCTGGTGATGGGGGAGGTCGCCGCCTTCGGCTCGTTCCTCCTCGGCCAGACCGTGATCGGAGCCGCCGGTGCTCCGGCCGCGGAGCTCGGCCATCCCGGCGTCCTGCGCGCCGTCGTCGGCATGGGGCTGATCTGGGCTCTGGTGGGTCTCATCGGCGTGGCACTCGGCTGCCTGCTGCGCGACACGATGGCCGCCACGACCGTGGTGGTGGCCGTCAACTTCATCATCCCCATCATCGGACCCAGGCTCATGCCCGCGGCCGTCGGAGACTGGGTGACCACCTACTGGCCGATCTCGGCCGGCCTCCAGGTCACCACCACCGTCCACCAGGCGGGACGGCTGGCCCCCTGGACAGGGCTCGGCCTGATGGCCGCCTTCACAGCCGTCCTGCTGATGGTTGCCTTCGTGGTGTTCCGATCGCGGGATGCCTGACACCGGGATCGGTGTGCTCAGCCCAGTTGTTCGCCGCCGTCGACGAGCAGCCGGCTGCCGGTGATCCATGCGGACCGGCTGGAGGCGAAGAAGAGTACGGCTTCGGAGATGTCGCGCGGCACGGCCTTTCGGGCCAGCGGGATCCCCTTTCGGTCAGCGCCGCCAGCAGTCGTGAGGTCAGCCGGACGGCGCTGAGGTAGTTCGCGTCGAGCGCGTTCTGCCACTGGTCGTCGGGGATCGTCGCGATGCCTCCGGGGAAAGCCGTCCCGCCCCCCGCGTTGTTGACGAGGATGTCGAGGCCGCCGAGGTGGGCGAGCGTCTCACGGGCGAGGAGGGTGGCGCCGTCGGCCGTGCTGAGGTCGGCTTGGACGTAGTGGACGTTGCCGGGCAGGTCGTCGACCGGGTTCCGCGAGGAGGTGACGACGCCCGAGCGGCTCGGCGCCCGTGCTCTCTCAGCTCGACAGCAATCCGCAGTCCTTCACGACGACATCCTCCAGCGGCCTGTCCCCCTGGTCGGTCGGGGAGGATTCGATCGTGCGAACCACGTCCATGCCCTCGACCACTCTGCCGAATACGACATGCCTCCCGTCCAGGCCGGGCGTTCTCACGGTCGTGATGAAAAACTGCGAGCCGTTGGTGTCCTTCCCGGCGTTCGCCATGCTCAGGGCGCCTGGATCGTCATGGTGGAGGGTGAAATTCTCGTCGCCAAACCTTTCTCCGTAAATGCTCCTACCGCCGGTTCCGTCGCCTCTGGTGAAGTCACCACCCTGGATCATGAAGTCCTTAATCACCCGATGGAACCTGGCCCCCTTGTACCCATAGCCCTTCTCGCCGGTGGACAGTGCCCTGAAGTTCTCGGCCGTCTCGGGCGCCACGTCGCTACGCAACTCGAAGATGATGCGCCCGATGGGTTTTCCGCCCAGCTCCATATCGAAGAACACCTTCGGAAGCCTCTGGGGGTCCCCCGCGACCTGGGCCGATGCTCCGGCCGACGCGCTCGGAGATACGACGACGACGGCGGTCGTCAGGGTGACGATCATTCGGCCAATGATGTGCCTGTTCATATGGAGCCTCGTTTGGAATCGATGATTGACAAGAGGTATGAAAGGTGCGGCGAAGGGAGCCCCGAAATCTCCCGGCCGACCCGGTCGCATAGGCGACGATTGGAGGCCGAGAGCTTCTGTCGCGGGCCGACGCCATTCGAGTCGCCGGCCCGATGAGCCGGCGAAATTCGCGATCTTCCATGATCTGAAACCCGGAAATTTTCTACTGTGAGCATCCGCGTGGACACTCACAGTAGGACGCGATCATGGCATGATCAACGATCAAGTGCGTGTCTCCGCGGATTTCCGGACCGGGAGGCTCCCTTGCCGGTGGCGAGGTCGCGTAGGCCCGGCCATGGTGCGGGGCGCGTTGTCACCGGGAGAGGACATCACCGCTCGGAGCGGGTGACACGGTTTCTGGAATCTTCCATGGGGATGGCGGTGTGAACGGTCGCCGCAGGTAACGAGTTCTTTTCCTTCGCCGGTTTCCATTGCGAAACTTTCCGAGCTTTGCTGTAAATAAGCGACTTTTATCAGTCCTTGTTGAGTGAAGATTTCCGTATGGGTCACCTCACCGCCGCAGGCGTTTGCCCGCGATCCGTGGCTTTTGTCGCGGCAACCGCCTGGGACGCCTGTCGAGATCCTTGAAGAGGAATCTCCGGGAGGTCGTCATGGCTCGCTCACGTATCGCCTTCTCGCTCTCGCTCGTCGCAGCCATCGCGCTGGTGGCGCTGGTGCTCGGGGTGGTGGGAGGGCGCGCCACAGGTTCGACCGGCCAGCCAACGGGCGGAGGCTCGGGTGGGGCGGCGAGCGGCAAGAAGATCGATGTGATCATCAAGGCGAGCGACTCCTCGTTCTGGCAGACGATGATCGCCGGGGCGAAGCAGTCGGGAGGGGACTTCGGCCTCAAGGTGAGCACCTTCGGGCCCACGTCGGAGACCAACATCGACCAGCAGGTGCAGCTGGTCGAGAACTCCATCTCCCGGGGCGTTGACGGCATCGTCATCGCGCCCAACTCCTCCAGCGCCCTCAACTCGGCGATCGACCGCGCGCGCAAGGCGGGTCTCAAGGTCATCACCGTGGACAGCCGCGTGACCACGCCCTCGGAGGGGTTCATCGGCACCGACAACGTCAAGGCCGGAATGCAGGCCGGCAAGCGCATGTGTGAGTTGCTCAAGGCGCAGAACAAGACGAGCGGCAGCGTCATGATCGAGTCTTCCGTGGCCGGTATCCAGTCACTGGTCGACCGGGACGCCGGCTTCAAGCAGGGCCTCGCGAACAACTGCCCGCAGGTCAAGGTGCCGCTGCAGCGTTACAACAACAACGACATCAACACCGCGGCGTCGCAGGTCAACGACGCGCTGACCGCCAACCGGGACCTGGCGGGGGTGTTCGCGGACAACAACACCTCGGGGGTGGGCGCGGCCCGGGCGATCCAGGACAACAACGTGGCGGCCACCGTTCCCGTCGTGGCATTCGACTCCGACCCGCAGGAGAACGCGGCGCTCGCCGCGGGCACCATCGACGCGCTGGTGGTGCAGAACCCCTACTTCTTCGGTTACCAGGGTGTCCTGGCGGCCGGGATGGCCGCGTCCGGCCGTATCCCGCCGCGTGACATCGACCCCGGTGCGGTCGTGGCGGACAAGAAGAACCTCAACGAGCCCGATGTGAGGCAGCTGCTCAACCCACCGACGATGAAGACGGAATGACGGTGATCACGGGACACGGGACACAGGACACGGACGAGATGAAGGCGGAATGACGGTGAACGCGGAGCACGGGACACGGAACGCGGGATGAGGCGAAGGCGGAATGGCGAGGAACGCGGGACGAGATGAGGGAGGAACGACGAGGGAGCCCGTCGTCGAGTTGCGCGACGTCTCGAAGGCCTTCGGTCCCGTCCAGGCGCTCACCGACGTCTCACTCCGCCTGGTCCCGGGTCAGGTGCACTGCCTGGCGGGGGAGAACGGCGCGGGAAAGTCAACGCTGATCCGGGTGCTGACGGGCGCGTTGCGCCGCGACAGCGGCGCCTACGAGATCGACGGCGAGCCGGTCACCGCGCCGACCCCCGCCTCCGTACGGGCGGCCGGGGTCCAGGCCGTCTACCAGGAGCTCAGCCTTCTTCCCCATCTGTCGGTCGCGGAGAACCTGTTCATGGGCCGCCTTCCGGCGCGCAGCGGGATCATCACCAGAAGCCGGCTGCGCGGCCGTACCAGGGAGGCCCTCGACGAGGTCGGTCTGACGGACCTCAGCCCGGACGCGATCGTGGAGCGGCTCCCGGCGGCCACGCGCCAGCTCGTGGAGATCGCCAAGGTGCTCACCGCCGACTCCGTCAAGGCGATCGTGTTCGACGAGCCGACCACGGCGCTCACCGAGGCGGAGTCGGCGCGGCTCCTCGAACACATCCTGCGGCTACGCGAGCGCGGGATAGCGATGCTGTACGTGACCCACCGGCTTGAGGAGATGTTCGAGATCGGGGACCGGGTGACCGTTCTGCGGGACGGAGGCCTGTCCGAGTCGGGGCCGATCAGTGACTACGACGAGGATCGCCTGATCACCGCCATGGTCGGACGCGAGATCAGCTCGCTCTATCCGGAGAGTCACCGGCATGCCGGAACCCCCGTGCTCCGGGTCCGGGGACTGCGACGGTCGGAGAACTCCCCGAGCATCGACTTCGACGTCGGAGCCGGGGAGATCCTCGGCATCGGAGGGCTGCTGGGGTCGGGACGGAGCGAGTTGCTGCTGTCCATCTTCGGTGCCGATCCGATCGCGGCAGGTGAGCTGGAGATCGAGGGCAGGCCCGTGAAACCCCGTGGACCGCGCGCGATGATGAACGCCGGTGTGGGGCTGCTCACCGAGGACCGCAAGGTGCTGGGGCTGCTGCCGGAGCTGTCGATCCGGGAGAACGTCACCATTGCCAGCCTGCGCAGCGGCTCCCGGCGTGGCCTCCTGCCCGGCCGCGAGCAGTCCGAGGAGGCGGATCGGCTGCTCGACAGCCTGCGGCTGCGGGCCGGTTCCTACGACCAGCCGGTGTCGACGCTGTCCGGCGGCAACCAGCAGAAGGTCCTGCTCGCCCGCTGGCTGCTGACCAAGCCGAAAATACTGATCTTCGACGAGCCGACGAAGGGCATCGACGTCGGGGCCAAGGGCGAGCTCTACGCGGTCATCGGAGACCTGGCCGCGAAGGGGCTGGGGATCATCGTGGTCTCGTCGTACCTCCCGGAACTGCTGGGCCTCTCCGATCGCATCCTTGTGCTGCGCGACGGGGAGGTCGCGGGCGAGCTTCCCGGAACCGCCTCGGAGGAGGACGTGCTCCGCCTGGCCAGTGGTGGCAGGGGCGCGGAGATCCCGGCCCCTCGACAGGAGTCGCCGCCTTCCCCCAACCGCACGGGAGCCGGGCTTCCGCCGGCCTCCCGCGGCGCGGAACCAGAGACGCCTCCGGCTCGGGGAGCCGGAGGCCCATCGGCCTCCGGCGGCAAGGAAACCGGGACCCCACCCGCCCCCGGTCCCGCGGAGGTAGAGACGCCTCCGCCGCGGGGAGCCGGAGGCACATCATCCCCCGGACCTGCGGAAACCGAGACCCCACCGGCCCCGGACGGCCCAGGAGAGGTGAACCGAGATGGATAAGCTGATCTGGCGCGAACCGATCGCCACCACGAGGATCACCGGTCGGCAGCCGGTCGGCGAAGAACCGCAGGCTCAGGCCAAGGCGAAGGCCCCACGGCGGGTCATCACGCTGGGAGATATCGCGGGACGCGAGAGCGGCGGCCTCGTCGTGCTGCTCGTGGCGGTCGGCGCCCTCACCCTCGCCAGCGACGAGTTCCTCACCGGCAACAACCTGTCCAACCTCGCCCGGCAGGTCGCGATCTTCGGGATCATTGCGGTCGGCCAGCTCCTGGTCATCCTGACCGCGGGCATCGATCTGTCGGTCGGGTCGGTGCTCGGCCTGTCCGGGGCGTCCACCGCGCAGTTCCTCGTCGCCGGCGTGCCCATCTGGCCGGCACTCCTGCTCGGGGTGGGCATCGGCACCGCGCTCGGGATCGCGAACGGCCTGCTGGTGACCCAGGCCAAACTGCCGCCGTTCATCGCGACCCTGGGCATGCTCGGGATCGCCCGAGGAATCGTCCTGGTCACTACGGATGCCCAGACCGTGCAGGGGTTGCCGGAGTCGTTCCAGACCATCGCCAACGGAACGATCCTCGGAATCCCCAACCTCCTCATCATCGCCGCACTGGTCACGGTCGTGATGTGGTTCGTGCTCACCCGGACGGTCTTCGGTCGCTACATCTACGCCGTCGGCTCGAACCCCGAGTCGGCCCGGCTCGCGGGCGTGCCCGTACGACTGGTGATGATCTCGGTTTATGCGATCTCGGGCCTGCTCGCGGGTCTCGGCGGGGTGCTGCTCACGTCCCGGCTGGGGGCGGGCATCCCCACCGCCGGCACGGGCTTCGAGCTCAACGCGATCGCCGCCTGCGTGATCGGTGGCGCGAGCCTCTTCGGGGCGAAGGGCAGTGCGCTCGGCGCCGCCACCGGAGCGCTGATCATGGGCGTTCTCAACAACGGAGGCAACCTACTGGCGATCAACGCCTTCTACCTCCAGATCGCCATCGGCGTGCTCATCCTCGTCGCGGTCGGGTTCGACCAGCTGAACACCAGGCGCTCCGCCGCGAGCGGTTGACCGGTAGCCAAGATTCAGCGTCGCATCGCAGCGAAAGTTATGTGTTGTCATTTTCGTTATGGCATGTAACTATAGCTATGTGCCAGTCGATCCCGAGTGGTGTCGGAAAGGCCGTGCTCCACGACCTGCGCAGTGATCGGCCGCTCCCTCGGGGGCGTGCCGGCCATCTACCGCCCCAGCTCCCGCACGGTGACCGGCCGATGAACTTCCCTCTGTGCGGTCCTCGTCCCTGAACGAGTGACCGGCCGATCAACCCTTCCCCCGCGCCGCCGAAGGTATGGTCATGCACTTGGCCTATACCGGGATCACCACTCCCCACCATGCGAACCATGCCCCGGAGTGAGCGGGACTTCCCCGGACCATGGCGTACGGACGGCCAATGGGTTACATGTAGTCGCAATTACTATCTCCCATAGGAATTGTTGCGAGAGCTCGCAGAAGGAAGGGGATGGCTGTGGCAGTGAGCGAGGGAGGGCCACGCGCTCGATACCGGGAGCAGACGCGCGGGGAGATCAAGGAGATCGCGCTGCGTCAGCTGGCCGAGGGTGGCATCTCCTCCGTCGCGCTCACCCGCATCGCCAAGGAGCTCGGCCTTTCCGGGCCCGCGCTCTACCGCTATTTCGGCAGCCGTGACGACCTGCTGAACGCGTTGATCCGCGACGCCTACGACGATGCCGCCCAGGACATCCACGCCGCCGCCGACGGCGCGGCCGGTCAGTCGCCCCGCGCCCGCCTGCGGTCTCTGGCCTGGGCCTATCGGGCCTGGGCCGTCGCCCATCCCCACCGCTATCTCCTGATCGCGGGCACCCCGCTACCGGACTACACGGCCCCGGCCGACACCGTGCGGCGGGCCCGCGCGGTCCTGGGCCCGTTTCTGACGGTCTTCACCCATGGAGAGCCGACTCCGGCGGTGCTTCCCCTCGTCAGGGAACTGCGCGACTGGGCGCGGCACGAGCCGGCGGTCGCCGCCTGGGTCGCCGAATGGGTCGCGGAGAGCGGGAAGCCGTCAGACGGAGACGCGGACGCCGAAGGCACGGCCGGAGACGCGGATGCCGGCGTCGGCATCGACGCGGACGACGCCGGACACGCTCTGGCCGGAGCCATCCTGGCGTGGTCTCGCATGCACGGCACGGTCAGCCTGGAGGTCGCGGGCCAGTTCACCGGCATGGGCCACGATCCGCGCACCCTGTTCGAGGCTAACGTCGACATGCTCGCCGACGCCTTCCGGCTCACGTGACCACGACGGTGAACCGTACGTCGTGAGCGACGCCCGCCGCGGCGAAGGTGAGCAGGCGGCGGCCCTCCTCCTCCAGCGCGGCGTGGTCCGGGACCGGTTCGAAGAGCTCGATGGCGAGCACCGCGGTGTCCTTGCTCTTCTCGATCTTCCAGGTGCCCCGGACGGAGCCGTCCACGAGCACGGTGGGTGCGACCAGCGCGCCCACGCAGATCCGCCTGCGGTACTCGGCGGTCATCATGCGGGTCCGGTCCGCGTACGCGATGATCAGGTTGTCGAAGTCGGGCAGGAAGCGCGGCGGAGCCGGAGTCCCCGGATCGGGCAGTACGGCGTCCGGCAGGTCGAACAGCTCGTTCCCGGCCTCGTCGCGGAAGACACGCAGCTCGGGCCGGAGCTGTTCCACGTCGGCGTCCAGCCGGCGCAGGCCGGACCACATCTGCAGATCCCTGACACTCGCCGGGCCGAAGGCGGCGAGGTAGCGGCGGACGAGTTCGTCCACCCGCGGCCCGGTCTCCATGGGGACGCCGAGCCACTCCTCGGCCAGTGTGAACGGGGTCGCGCCGCCTCTGCC
The DNA here is from genome assembly GCF_900188345.1 of Streptosporangium subroseum. Lineage (GTDB taxonomy): Bacteria > Actinomycetota > Actinomycetes > Streptosporangiales > Streptosporangiaceae > Streptosporangium > Streptosporangium subroseum. The sequence continues at coordinate 59,708 of NZ_FZOD01000030.1, forward strand.
CCAGGTCCCGCTGGGGGGCTCGTGCACCACGGTTGCGAGATCGGATCCGGCGCTCTCAACTCCGGCGGCGATGATTTCGCCAGGGTCGCCTGCCGCGGTCTGCGGAACGCCCGGACACGACGTCCGCCGGGCGGCGGGATTACGGTTTCCCGCCATGTCATTCGGCGGTTCGCCCCCATGGCCCGCGACCTGACGATTACCTAGCGTCGTCCTCGACGAGAAACGGGGACAACCATGATCAGCTTGCGAGGATTGAGCAAACGCTACGGTGACAGGCTCGCCGTCGACGACCTCTCCCTGGACCTCAGGCCAGGAACCGTCACGGGGTTCCTGGGTCCCAACGGGGCGGGCAAATCAACCACGATGCGGATGATCCTCGGCCTGGACCGTCCCACGACGGGTGTCGCGCTTGTCGACGGCCGTCCCTACGCCGCCTACCGGCACCCGCTGCGGAAGGTCGGCGCGCTGCTGGACGCCCGCGCGGTTCACCCGGGCCGCAGCGTACGGGCTCACCTGCTGGCCCTGGCCCGCAGCAACGGCATCGCGCCGGGCCGGGTGGGCGAGGTGCTGGAAAGCGTCGGGATGGAGGCGGCCGCCGGACGCCGGGCGGGGGCACTGTCGCTGGGCATGAGCCAGCGGCTCGGCATCGCCGCCGCGCTGCTGGGCGACCCCGAGGTGCTGATGTTCGACGAGCCGGTCAACGGGCTCGACCCGGACGGCGTGCGCTGGGTCCGTCACCTGATGCGCTCCCTGGCGGACGAGGGCCGTACGATCTTCGTCTCCAGCCACCTGATGAGCGAGATGCAGCTCACCGCCGACCACCTGGTGGTGATCGGCAAGGGCCGCCTCATCGTCGACGCGCCGCTGGCGAAGGTGATCGCGGGCAGCTCGCTCAGCGCGGTCCTCGTCCGCAGCCCGCACGCCGGTGACCTCGCCACCCTGCTCACGGCCGCGGGCCTGCGCGTGGAACGCACCGGAGACAACGACCTCGTCGCCAGTGGCGCCACCATCGAGCGGGTCGGTGACCTGGCCTTCGACGCGGGCGTCCGGCTGCACGAGCTCAGCACGCGCGAGGCCTCACTGGAGCAGGCGTACCAGGAACTGACCGCCGGTAGCGTCGAGTACGGCGCACGGACAGCAGGAGGGTGACCGATGATCGACCTGACAACGGCGGGCGGCTTGCGGGGCGCCGTCGCCTCGGAGTGGATCAAGCTGTGGTCGCTCCGTTCGACCTGGTGGTGCTTGGTGAGCGGGGCCGCGCTCCTGGGGCTCAGCGCACTGACCCTGGGTGGCGGCACGGCGACCAGTCTGCTCAACGACGGGGTGAGGGGAGTGACGCTGCCGGCGGGGGAGTCGGTGATCTCCGCCGTCACCTTCGCGCAGTTCGCGTTTGTCACCGTGGCGATGCTGGCAGTCACCGGTGAGTACGCCTCCGGTGGCATCCGGATGACGCTGCAGGCCACGCCGGTCCGCGGTCACGTGCTCGCGGCCAAGGCGCTGGTGCTGGTCCCGGTGATGCTGGTGGCGGGGGTGTTGTCCGGCAGCGCCGCGGCGGTCGCCGTCTACCTGTTCCTGTCCGTTCCCCCGTTCGGCGGCTACGGCGCCCTGCCACCCGCCGAGACCACGATCGACATGCTGAGCGTCGGAGTTTTTCTCGTACTGGTGTCCCTGATGACGCTCGGCGTGGGGACGGCGATGCGCAGCGCGGCGGGTACGCTCACGACGGCGTTCTTGCTGCTGATGGGACTGCCGCTGATGCTGGCCATGACCGGCGTCGGACCACTGGTGAGCCTGTCGCTGCGAATGCCCATGTTCGCCGGGCTGGCGTTCATGGACAGCTCCGACAACCTGACCGGGGGGCCCATGCCGTACGGACGGGTGGAGGGACTGCTGTGGCTGCTCGGCTGGACGGCGGTGGCGCTCGCCGCCGGTCACGCGGTCCTGCGACGCAGGGACGCCTCGTAGGGTCCGCGTCCGCGCGCGGTCCTGCGACGGAGGGACGCCTCGTAGGGTCCGCGTCCGCGCGCGGTCCTGCGACGGAGGGACCCTCCGTAGGGTCCGCGTCCGTGCGCGGTTCCGAGGTGCGGGGACGCTCCGTAGGGTCCGCGTCTCTGTACGGTTCTGCGGTGCGGGGACGCCTCGTAGAATCCGCATCTGTGTTCAGAAACCGGGTTGCTCGAGGGCTTGCCGGAATTCTGGCCGGCCTTCTGACGGGGATCGTCGAGCTCGTTTTCCTGCTCCTGGCCGGGGTCACCCTGGTGGCGCGGAGGCCCGGCGTCATACGGGTCGCCGACCGGTTGGTCGCACTGGAGCGTGCCCGGCTGGCGGCGTGGTTCGACCACGACACCACCGCGGCGGACCCGCCACGGAGCGGCTACGGTTACCTCGCACTGCGCGCCGTGGTCGGCGTGGTGGGCGGTTACGTCGTCCTCGCCGGGCTGTTCCTCGGCTTCCTCTTCCTGTTCGGCGGTCTGTGGGCGCTGCTCACGGGTGAGTCCGACGAGGTGCCGCTGGTGTTGCCCGGTGTCTGGCTGACGACCAGCAGCTGGGCGATCGGCCTCACCGGCGGGCTGGTGGTGGTGGCGCTGGTCGGGCTCTGGTGCCTCGTGATCATCGCGGCCGAGCGGCGCCTGGCCGACCACTTCCTCGGCCCGGGAAGGCAGGAGGTGATGCGGCGGCGCATCGCCGAGCTGACCGCCACCCGTTCCGGCATCGTGCGCGCGGTCGACGACGAGCGACGGCGGATCGAGCGCGACCTGCACGACGGCGTGCAGCAGCGGGGCGTGGCGCTGTCGATGCTGCTGGGACGTGCCAAGCACAGCGACGACCCCGTCAAGGTCGCCTCGCTGGTGGACCAGGCCTACACCGAGTCACGCCGGCTGCTCGACGAACTGCGCAGCGTCGCCTGGCGGATCTACCCGACCGCGCTGGACGAGCTCGGGCTGCGGGCCGCGCTGGCCGGGGTGGCCGAACGTGCGGGCGTGCCGGTCACCGTCCACTACGGCCTCGCCGAGCGTCCGGTGTCGGAGGCGGAGACCGCCTTCTACTTCGTCGCGCGCGAGGCGATCACCAACGCCACCAAGCACGCACAGGCGCGCGACATCCTGGTCGTCCTGACCCAGGACGACCATACGATGAACATCGTGATCTCCGATGACGGGCACGGTGGAGCCGACCCGTCGGGCAGCGGATTGGCCGGGCTGGAGCGCCGGATCCTGGCGCTCGACGGCCGCTTCGAGGTGGACAGCCCGGCCGGCGGGCCGACCAGGATCACCGCGACCCTACCCAGGGCGGTGCCATGCGAGTGATCCTCGCCGATGACTCGGTCCTGCTGCGCGAAGGCCTGTCCCGGCTGCTTGAGGACGCCGGCCACCAGGTGATCTCCTCGGTCGGCGACGCCTCCGCGCTGCTCGCCGCCGTGTCGCGGGACCGGCCCGACGTCGCGGTCGTGGACGTACGCATGCCGCCCACGCACACCGACGAGGGACTGCGGGCGGCACTGGAGATCCGCGACCGCTGGCCCGGCGTCGGCGTGCTGGTGCTGTCGCAGTACGTCGAGAAACCGTACGCGGCCAAGCTGCTCGCCGGGGCCACCGAGGGCGTGGGTTACCTGCTCAAGGATCGGGTGACGGAGGTGGCGGAGTTTCTCGACTCGCTGGAACGGATCCGCGGGGGCGGGACGGTCTTCGACCCGGAGGTGGTCCGCCAGCTGCTCGCGCGCACCACCCACGTGGACCCGCTGAGCAGGCTCACCGGACGTGAGGCCGAGGTGCTCAGGCACCTGGCGCAGGGCTTCGTCAACGCCGCCATCGCCGAACGCCTGCACGTGTCACTGAGCACGGTGGAAAAACACGTCAACGCCATCTTCGACAAGCTCGGCCTCCTCCACACCCCCGGCTACAGCAGAAGGGTGCTGGCGATCCTCCGCTACCTCGACGAGTGATCGGGAGCCTCCGTCTTCGCTGGAGCAGGTCGAGCACGGAGATCGACGCCGACGTCTGATCCATGGTGAAGACCATGGATCAGACGTCGGCGTCGGACTACAGGGAGTTTCGCGCCCTTTTGACGACTTCCTCTACGGTGAGCGGATCCTTGGGGTGGTGGCTCAGGCACATGGGTACCTGCACCTTCACGAACGGCATGCCCTCCACGGCCGTGTAGAACTGGCCGGACCTCAGCTTCGAGATGTCGGTGACGTGGCTGCCCTTGCCCCGAGCCAGTTCCCTCGCCGCGTCGATCTGGGCCGGACTGTTCAACAGGCCGAAGAACTGGGTCGTGGCGTTCCCCGGAATTTGGTTGTGCAGCCCCTTCGGGGCCTGGGTCGCGAACACGAGACCGAGCCCGTACTTACGGGCTTGGGACGCCAGTGCCAGCGTGCTTCTTGTGCAGGCGGTCAGCGCGCCGGACGGCGCGAACGTCTGCGCCTCGTCCATCACGAACAGTCCGCCCAGCGGCCGATCGCCCGCCGGGTGCTTCTTGATCCAGGCGAACAGCGCCATCTGGAGCTGGTTGACGAAGCTCTGCCGCTGAACGTCCGACTGCAGGGCGGCGAGATTGATCACCGAGACGCGTGCTCTCTTACCCTCCAGCGGGGTCAGCAGGAGACCCGGATCCACCGGCACGCCGGTGCCGCCGAACATCGGATCGTTGACCATGGCCGCGGCCAGGATCTGGCCCAGGTCGGCGGCGAGCCTGTCCGCGTTGGCGAGGCCGCTCACCCCGTCGGGCAGTTCCGACAGCATGTCGATGAGACCTTCGAGACTCGTCGGACGACCCTGCCGTGCGTAGTACTTGAGCGTCTCCCTCAGCACCGCCTGCCCCAGCTGAGCCTTGTGGGTGTTCGCGTTGAGCTTGGCCCTCGGCACGATGGACGCGACGGCGACCTCGATCGCCTCGTTGAACTCGTCGGCGTCGTCGAGGACGCTCGCGAAGTCGGGCAGGGGCTGGAAGCTGAGCGGGCGTCCCAGACTACGTCCCGGGGTCCAGACCACGACGTCGGTGTTCGCCAGGTAATCGGCGGCCCGAGCCTCGTCACCCGCAGCCCAGTGCTCCGGAGCCTCCGGCCAAGGATCTCCCAGCCGCGCCAGGTCGTTGTTGGGATCGAGCACGATGGCGGAGACGCCCTGGAGCGCGCACTTCTCGATCAGGTTGCGGATGAGCACGGTCTTCCCCGACCCGGACCCGGCGAAGATCGCGGTGTGCTTCCTGAGCGACTCCAGCTCGACGCTGACAGATGCGTCGTTGTCGATCGCCTTGCCGAGCGCGATGTACGGCACGGGGCTCGTGGTGAAGCTCGTGGTCGTCACCGTCGAAGGGGGCTGTGTCGCGAGCGTGGCCTGGACAGGACGACCGCCGGGGGAGACGTGTGCCGGAAGCACGACCGCGTCAGGACGCATTCCGGGAGTGGTGTAGCCGGACCTCTCGCCGGGAGTGGGCCGGTCGGGTTGTCCACCGGGAGTGGTGGGGCTGGACTGTTCGTCAAGGGTGGGTTGGTCGTATCGGCGAGAAACGCTGTGACCGTGCTGCTCGTCGGGAACGGTCCAGACATCACCCAGTGCCTCGCCGAGCAGTTTGACGTCACCGGTCGGTCTCCGCGTGGTCAGCCATGCCTGCAGGTGCGGAGGCTTCTCATGGAGCAGATCCCGGAGGGCGGAGAGGATCCTGAGATCCTCAGGGTCCACGCGGAGGATCCTTCCGCCCGCCTGCTCGAACGCCGCGACGGCCTCAAGGGTGCGAGGTCCCCTGCCCCAACTCGCGTTCCGCAGCAGGAACAACCGGCGCTTCGGGATCTCGGCGTCCAGGCCCGCCGCCATCGAGGCTTTACGCAGACGGTTCAGCGCGGCGGTGGCGTTTTCTGAAGCGATCGCGCGAAAGCCCCAGTGCGCCTCGTCCTCGGTGGTCTCGTCCAGGCTGCGCCGCAGGCGCGCATGCAGGGGAGGTTTCGAACTCGGCGGAGGATCCTGGTTGAACACCTGTCCGGCTTCGCCCTGCTCGGCGATCCATACGGTGAGCCCTGCAGACAACAGAGCCGGCATTGCCGCATCCTCGGTGCTAGGGGAGAGAGCCGCCGTCACGTTCGCCGTGTCTCTCAGCTCCGCGAACCGGGCGTCAAGAGCGATGAGATTCTGCGGAGACGGATGCAGTATCGGGACGGGCCTCGGCTTCACCACGACGCGACTAGTGAGATGTTCCAGCTCTTTGATCTCGTCGTTGAGCAGGCACGACTGGATGTGCTCGTCAATTTTGATCAGTAGTTGCCGTGGCGTGAAACCGGAGACGCGGTCGAACGCGGATGTTTTCACCGGCCACGTCGGGTAGGGCGGCTCGAAGCCAATCTCACGGAACCGAGCCTCGAACCGTTTCTCGATTAGGGCACGGCCGGTCTCGGCATCAGGAATCGTTTTGAGCTGAACCGCTTGTCGGAACCGGTCGCGGACGGTGTCGGTTGCGAATTTCTCGATGAGAATCCAGGTCGGGGGAATGCAAGAGACGACCGTCAATGTCCGGCGAGTGACCTCCCGTAGCGACATCAAGCCACCCGCGACCTGTTCGATCATGATCATCTCACGCCAGTCTGGAGCGGCGTCACCAGCAGTAGACATCGAGGATTGCGCGATGAGCATGTCGATCTGGTCGACCGCGATGATGGACGGGCCGGTGAGGGCGAGAAGGCGCGATAGGTCTCTGACAATCTCCTGAGGCGTCCTCTGAACCTGTCGTATCCCCCACTGTGCGCGCTCACCCGGCCCTTCTTCGGGGGCAGAGGACAAGAAGGATTCCCCGATGTCTTGCGCTCTCAAGTCATCGGATGCCAGCAGTACGAGGGCTCTGGCGGTGTCCTGGCCGACTGACTCTGGCTTGCTGAACCGGCGTAACGCATCGATGAAGGTGTCGAGATTCGTCTTCGACAGCGCCGAGTTTCCGACCACTGTACGCCGTACCATTCGCGATACGTCGACCAGAGACGACAGTCGCTCCAGGAAGATCGTAAGTTGGCTTTTTCCGTCGCTCCGCTTGCGAGACAGACTATCGAGCATGGACACCACGGTGCTTTCCCAGAAGCCCTTGGCATCCAGCAGGCTGACCAGAAAAAAGTAGCCGTCATCTTGCTGCACCTTCTCGCGAACCCAGCCAAGCAGATGCGTCTTGCCCGCACCCCGTTGCCCCTGAAGGACCACCCCGATCGGGCTCGCGTCGGCGCTGTCCTTAGCCTCGGCCAAACTGCTCAGGAGAACGTGCGTGCTATGCCGGTGCAGGCCCTCCACGTGAAACTGCGGGGAGCGCCATACGTCGTCAGGCACCTGGGCGTAGTTGAATCTGAGCGCGAAGAGGGCGCTCCGCTCGGGACTCGTCATCACACTCCGATCCAGAGAAGGTGCTTCTCCTGATCCCCGATAGTCACCGCCGCGTCCCGGTCCTGCTGGGTAAGTTTTTTCTGATTCGACTCGGGAACGATGTTCACGTCCTGCATGTCGTTCATCTGTGTGAGCACGTCATCGACCTTCTCTCGCGTGGCATCACCCAAAAGCGGACGGAGTTCCGTGAGACTCACCCAGGTGCCGGGCTTGCGGGCCAATTCGATATAGGCGGTGCGGATGCGTGACTCGACATCCAGATCCGACGCCGGCTCTGGCATCACATCAAGCTCCAGCTCTACCTCAGGCTTCGACGTCATCTCCAGCTCCACGGCTGACGCGGGCGAGGCTGTGACAACCGAGTCATCGTGCGGTTGGAAGATGTCGGCGAGCCTGTGATCGGTCCGCTTCATGAATCTTTGAAGGCCGATCAGCAGGGCGCGGGCCATGGCCCCTGCCGATCCCGGGAGCACCGGGACCGTTCCCGCGTGAAGTTCCTCGGTCATACGCGCCCATCCCAAGTCGGTCAGTACGTGCGCGTACGCGCCGCGCTTTACTTTCCGGCTGTCGACCAGCTTCAGGTCGTTCAGATGGATGCGCTCGTTCCCCGTGAGCGTCAGACCGTAGCGTTCCTTGAGCTCGGGATTGGAAACCTCGTCGGCCTCCACCATCAACACCACAAGGGCGGAAAGCTCGGGGACCGACAACTTTTTATCGGACATGAATTACCCTTCCAAGGCTTCAAGGCGGCGGTTCTGGAGGAACCGCTTTATCTGGTTGATCACTGCTGCCGTGTCGGTCATAACCTGGACATTGGTGAAGCGCAGTACGGCGTAGCCGTCCAGTTGGAGTTGGACGTCCCGTTGCCGGTCCGCCGCGTATTTGAGGGGGGCGCCATGCTCGGGACCGTCGACCTCGACGACGCATCGCTCATCGCGCCACAGCAGGTCCAGCCGTACGGGGTTGGTGAGCGGATTCGACTGGTAGGTCTGGTTCCATGCCCGGCCCGTCGCCCAGTCCCGCGAGATCAGAGCGGTCTCCAGCGCCTGCTCGGCGATGCTCGCCGGATGAGGGATCCCGATGACGGCGGGGTAGGTGACGGTGCGGGCGACCCGAGCGGCGGGCGGCCTCCGTACTGCCGGCTCCGGAAGGTCGCGGGCGAGGCTCACCACCGCCGGGGGAAGGCGGACCGTCATCGTTTCGACCCGGTCGACGGTGACCAGCGGGGCACCGGTGAGCCAGACTCCGAGCTCGCCTCGGTGGGCGAGCCACTCGCACCCCGCGACGAGGACCTCCTCCGCGGTCGCGGAGAGACCCGTCGGCACGTGCACGAGGATCGACGCCTGAGAACGACCAAAACTGGCGGCGAGCACGCGGGCGAGGCCGACGACGCGCACCTCGGGAGTGAACCTGGCGGATCGACGTGTCCTCCTCGCCGACGGCGGCGAGGAGCCGTGGAGGGGCGACCTGGCCGGATCGACGCCACGCGAGGACGGCTCGGCGCCGCGAAAGGGCAACCCTTCCGGCTCGGCGCGGCCAGGAGATGACCCGGCCGGGCCGGCGTTGCGGAGGGACGGCTCGGCCAGGTCGACGCCGTGAAGGGACCGCTCGGCCAGGTCGGCGAGGAAGGGGCCGAAATGGCCGGTCACGGACGCCGTTCGCAGGGCGAGTGCGCGTACGGCACTCCTGCCCGCGCCTCCGGGCCCGTCGATGCCTTCCGCGCCCGGCAGCCATGCCGGAAACAAGCTAATAGCAGCCTTTTCAAGCTCGCACAGTACCGAGGTCACCATTTCCGCCACGGATCGTGTGTCATCCGCGAAGTAGGTGACAACCGCGGGAGCGTCATCGGGGAGAGGGTCCAGTGACAGTGCGATGGTGTCCGCATTGGTGCCGTGAAGACACACGACGCGGCCTCTCGGCAGTTCTGCCCACGACCGCGTCACGTGGCTTCCCCTGATTTCCTCATGTGCCGACTTTGCCGAGGTTATACGGCAGTGACAGAAGAATGCAGGTGGTTTGGCGGAGAATGCGAAATTCGTTCGACTTATGAGATGAAGGAGAGGCCAATGGTGTTTCCGTCCCGGGGCGCGGCCGGGATCTCAACGTCGCGGCACCGCGCGTTTCGCCGTCGCTGACAGGCCCCGGTATGTGCCTCGTGTCGGAAATCGACGCTGGTCAGAGGGATCTCGCATGCGGCCGGCGCCGCGCTCCGGCGGTCGTCGCCGATCCGGTCTGACAGCCGCCGCCGTCTCCTGTCAGCGCGCGGTCTGCCCGCTGTAAGCGGCGGCGGGCATCGTCATGTTCATCGAGAACGGCGAGGTTCCGAAGAGGAGAAAACGATGTCGTATGCGATCCAGGCCGAGGGCTTGGTCAAACGGTACGGGAACATGGTCGCGCTGGACGGAGTCGACCTGGAGGTGCCGGTCGGCAAGGTGATCGGCGTGCTCGGCCCGAACGGGGCCGGCAAGACCACCACCGTGCGGATCCTGGCCACGCTGATGCGCCCCGACGGGGGCCGCGCCACGGTCGGTGGCTACGACGTGATGAAGGACCCGGTGCGGGTCCGCGGTCTGATCGGGCTCACCGGACAGTACGCCTCGGTGGACGAGAGCCTGTCCGGCAGGGAGAACCTGGTGCTGCTGGGCCGCCTCCTCGACATGTCGAAGCGGAACGCCAAGGCGCGGGCCGTGGAGTTGCTGGAGCGGTTCGAGCTCGTCGACGCCGCCGACCGGCCGATCAGCACCTTCTCGGGAGGCATGCGCCGCAGGCTGGACCTGGCGGCGAGCCTGGTCGGCAGGCCGCAGGTGCTGTATCTGGACGAGCCGACCACCGGGCTCGACCCCCATGCCCGCAACGAGGTCTGGGAGGTGGTCCGGCGGCTGGTCGCCGACGGCACCACCGTGCTGCTCACCACGCAGTACCTGGAGGAGGCCGACCAGCTGGCCGACCGGATCACCGTGTTCGACCACGGCCGGGTGGTCGCGGAGGGCAAGCCGGGAGAGCTGAAGCGGCGGGTCGGCGGACAGACGCTGCAGGTACGCCCGACCCTGGCCTCCGATCTGGACGAGGTGGGCCGGATCCTGGCCGAACTGACCGGCGCCGCCCCGGCCCGTGACCTGAACACCGGCCTGCTCACCGTGCCGGTCGCCGACCCGATGCTGGTGTCCGCGCTGGTCAGAAGGCTGGACGGGGCCGGTGTCGCCGTCGACGAGCTGGGCCTGCGCCTGCCCAGTCTGGATGAGGTCTTCCTGGCGCTGACCGGACGGCCCGCCGAAGAGTCCAAGCGGAACACCCAGCAGAACCCCATCGCTGAGAGGAACGTGGCATGACCACCACCACCATCGCCCCCGCCGTCATCTCCGGCACGCAGCCGTCCCCGCTCCGCATCGGCCCGGCCAAGGCCGTCCGGCACGGGCTGGCCCTGGCCGGGCGGGGCATCGTCAAGATCGGCAAGTCTCCCGCGCAGCTCATCGATGTCATCCTGACGCCGATCGTGTTCCTGCTGATGTTCGTCTACCTCTTCGGCGGTGCCATCGCCGGTGGCGACGTCGCCGGCTACCTGCAGACGATCACACCGGGGATCATGGTGATGACCGTCTTCCAGGCCAGCATCGGCATCGGCGTCTCCCTGAACGCCGATGCGAGCACGGGCGTCTTCGACCGGTTCCGCAGCATGCCGATCGCCCGGTCCGCGCCGCTGGTCGGCGCCGTGCTCGCCGATCTCGTCCGCTACGTCGTCTGCCTCGCCGTGCTGCTGACGCTCGCGACGGTCATGGGCTACCGGGTGCAGACCAATCCGGCCGCCGCGCTGGCCGCGATCGCGCTGTTGATCGCGTTCGGGATGAGCTTCAGCTGGATCTCCGTGTACGTCGGCATGCTGATGAAGACGCCCGGGTCGGTGCAGGGCCTGATGACGGTCCTGGTCATCCCGCTCACCTTCGCCAGCAACGTGTTCGTCCCGTCCCAGACGATGCCGGGCTGGCTGCGGGTCTGGTCGGACATCAACCCCGTCAGCCTGATGTCGGACGCCCTGCGCGGCCTGCTGAACGGCGGCGAGGTCGCCGGGCCGCTGTTCGGCAGCCTCGTCTGGATGGCCGGAGTGGTCGTGGTGTTCTTCCCGCTGGCCATGCGGGCCTACCGCAGGAACGCGGCCTGATCCCCGCCCCCGCCGCTCACGGCGCCACCGGCTGGCCGGATTCCTCGGCCAGCCGGTTCAGCGCGTCCTGCCTCGGCAGCTCGCTGCCCCGGCGATACGCCTCGTGGTAGGAGGCCTCGCCGAGCCGCTCGATGAGCTCGGCGACCAGATCACGCAGCTCGGGGGAGCCCTCGTCGAACACACCGCGGATCACCTGGCTCATCCCCAGCGCGGTGGCCGCGCCGCCCGGGTCGGCCTCCAGCGCGAGCAGCCTGGCCAGCAGCTCCGCGGCCCAGGTGAGACCGCCGGCCTCGCCCCGGGCGAAATAGCCGCTGACGACCCTGGGCAGCAGCTCGCGGGCCTGCGCGGCCGCTCCCTCCGCGAGCCGGTTCTCCATCCTGGTGGCCGCGATCAGGTCCCTGGCCATCTCCTCGGGGAAGGGCAACCGGCCGACGAGCGGTTCCAGCCGATCGAGGGTCTGGTCGGCCTGCTCCAGGTCACCCGAGCGGCGGTGCAGGTCGGCGAGGCTGAACAGGATCGCGGCCTCCAGACGCCGGTGGCCTTGCTCCCTGGCCTGGCGCCGCGCGGCGTGGATGTCCCGCAGGGCGCCGTCCAGGTCGCCGCTGCGCATCCGCTCCGTGGCGAGCCTGGCCCTGCTGTGGAAGAGGTCGTCCTCCGCGCCGAGCTCGAAACTGATCGCGACTCCCCGTTCGAAGGCGGCGATGGCCTGGCCGTACTCGCCCCGCAGGGAATGATCCCGGCCGATGGGGATCAGGGCCATCCCCAGCCCCCAGCGGTCGCCCAGCGCCTCGAAGCCGCGCAACGCCTCCCGCCGTGAGTGGGCGCCGGCCCGCAGGTCGCCGCGTTCGGTGAGGACGAAGTCCTGCACCAGGTGCGCGCTGGCCCGTACCCAGGGATCCGGCGCGTTCAACGACCGCCGGAGGTGGCGTTCGCCGAGGTCGGAGTTTCCCGTGGAGAACGCCAGCAGCGGAATCCACAGCGACAGCGCCGGATGGAAGTCCAGTGCGCCGGCCGGTTCGCAGTCCTCGATCAGCGAACGCACCGGTACGGCGTCGGAGATCAGGTTGCCCGCCATCAGCCGCACCACGCCGAAGGCGGCTCGCATATGGCCGGGCAGCGCGTCGCCGAACCGGAGCACGTCGGTCATGAACGTCTCGAACGGGGTGCTCATCCCTCTGATCCCCCAGTACCAGAACATCGCGCCGACGAACCGGGACGCCGTGAGCGCGTCTTCGGCGTCCATGGCCGCCTGCAACGCGGAGACCAGGTTGTCGTATTCGGCGTCGAAGAGCGCGATCGCGCGCAGTTGCTCCCTGGTACGCAGCAGCGGTTCGTGCTCCTCGGCCAGAGCGAGGAAGTGGTCCGCGAAACGCGCGGAGACGTCGTCTCCGGACCGGACGAGCTGGGAGGCCGCGTAGGCACGCACCGTCTCCAGCATCCGATACCGCGGTTCGTCACCACCGGAGGTGTCCACGAGGGACTTCTCGACCAGGGAGTTGAGCACGTACAGCACGTCCTCGGCCGGCAGCGACTCGTCCGAGCAGACCCCCTCCAGCGCGGCGACGGTCGCTCCGCCGGGGAACACCGACAGCCTGCGAGCCAGCGCCCGCTCGGGCTCGTCCAGCAGGTCCCAGCTCCACTCGACCACCGCGAGCAGCGTGCGCTGGCGCGGCAGCGCGGTTCTGCTCCCCGAGGTCAGCAACCGGAACCGGTCGTCGAGCCGCCGCGCGATCTGGTCCACGCTCATCGAGCGCAGCCTGGCCGCGGCCAGCTCCAGCGCCAGCGGCATCCCGTCCAGCCGCCGGCAGATCTCCACCACGGCGTCCACCGTGGAGTCGTCGAGCGCGAAACCCGGCCGGACACCGGCGGCCCGGTCGACGAACAGCCGCACCGCGGCCGCCTCCGACGCCTCGGCGAGATCCGGTGATCCCACGGGCACGTCGAGGGGGCCCAGATGGCACAGCGCCTCCCCGGTGATCGCCAGCGGTTCCCTGCTGGTGGCGAGGATCCTCAGATGCGGCAGCCGGTCGAGCAGCCGATCCGCGAACTCCGCGGCCGCCCCGACGAGATGCTCGCAGTTGTCCAGCATCAGCACCGTCTCGCCGACGTCGAGCACCCCTGCCACCCGGTCGACCGGCGTGGCCTTCTGCAGCTGCCCTCCGTCGGAAAGGCGGATGTCCCGGGAGCCGAGCGCACCGAGCACCGCGTCGGCCAGCTGATCCGGGGTGCCCACCCCGGCCAGCGGCACGAACCACACCCGGCCGCGCTGGTACGCCCGATGCCGGGCCGCCGCCTCCAGGGACAGCCTGGTCTTGCCCGCGCCACCGGGGCCGACGATGGTGACCAGCCGGGAGGAGGCCATCAGCCCGGCGAGCCGGTCCAGCTCGCCGTCCCGCCCGACAAAACTGGTCAGCCGCGCCGGGAGCCGGTTCGGTGCGGGCTCGGGCCGCGCCGAGGGCCGGTCCATCTCGCCGCGGAGCAGGGCGAGATGGACCTCCTGCAGTTCGGCCGAGGGATCGACGCCGAGCTCCTCGCTCAGCCTGCCCCGCATCTCCTCGTACACCGCCAGCGCGTCGGACTGGCGTCCCGCGGCCGACAGGGCGCGCATCCGCAGCGCGGCCAGCCGCTCGCTCAGCGGGTGTTCCGCGCCCGCCACTCCAAGATCGGAAAGCACCTCGGCGTGCCGGCCCAGCAGCAGTTCCGCGTCGAAGCGGTCCTCGGCGGCCGCGGCCCGCAGGTCGTCCAACCTCGCGGCGGAGACGCGGGCGAACGGAGCCTCCAGCACATCCGCCATCACCGCGCCCCGCCACAGCCCGAGCGCCGTACCGAGCACCGCCGCCGCCTCCTCGGGCCTGCCCGCCGCCAGCTCACGCCTTCCCTGCCCGGCCAGATCCTCGAACCGGTGCACGTCCACGTCCTCGGCGCGCACCGAAAGCCGGTAGCCCCCCGCCACGAGGTCCACCGTCCCCGCCCCGCGCAGCGCCTTGCGCAGCCGTGACACCAACGCCTGCAGCGCGCTGGCCGCCTCCGACGGCGGCTCCGCACCCCACAGACCGTCGACGAGCGAGTCGACGGACACGGCACGGCCCGCCTCAAGGGCGAGTCTGGCCAGCAGCATGCGCAGCCGGGGACCGCCGATATCGATCGGCGTCATGTCATCAAAAAAGGCTTTAACAGGGCCAAGCAGGGCAATTCGCACGGTGGCAGCCTTCCAGAATCATCTCCTGCTCACCAGCGCCGCCCAGCCCGGGTACGGAGCCGGCGGTGGACCGTCCCTCAGGTCTCGACGACCAGGGCCTCCAGGGCGGGCAGCGCCGCGATCAGCGCCTCGCGCTGCTGCGGGCTGAGCCGGGCCAGCCGGACGTCCAGCAGGGCGGTGCGCCGCGAGCGCACCTCGGCGAGCAGGCGAATCCCGGCGGGTGACAGCGCCACCCGGCTGGAGCGCGCGTCCCTGACATCGATGGTGCGGACGAGCAGGCCCCGCCGGGTGAGCGCCGCGAGGACGCGGCTCATGGTCGGCGCGGTGACGGCCTCACGCTGGGCCAGCTCGCCCAGGCGCAGCGGACCGTGATTCTCGATCGAGACCAGCGTGGACAGCTGCAGCGGCGGCACGTCGTTGCTGGCGAGCCGGATGCGCCGGTGCAGCCGGCCGACGGCGAGGCTCAGCCGACCGGCGAGCTGCCCGTCGTCGGACACCTGTGCGCTCATCGCTCCGCCATCTCCTCGTGGATGTACAGGTCGCCGCGGAACAGCGAGACCACCGCTCCCGCGGCGGCCAGGACGGCGGCGAGGATGAAGACGACGACCAGGCCGTCGTGGAACGGTACGGACAACAGGTGCGGCAGGAAGGTCCTGCTGGTCAGCGTCGTCACGGTCGCGGGGGGCAGCTGGTGCAGCACGCCGGCCGAGTCCAGCAGCGAGGAGAGCGGGTTGCTGCCGAGGAACGCGGCGAACATCAGGCCGACCGGAGGCACGGAGGAGACCGCGGTCACCGCGTGTGCCGGCACGCCCTGGGCGCTCAGGCCGCTGTTCAGGGCGCCCGGCAGCGAGTGGGAGAGCCCGGCGACCAGGAGGGAGAAGAACACGCCGATGGACAGCACCATGCCGGAGTTCTGGAAGGTGGCCCGGATGCCGGAGGCCACGCCGCGCTGGTCGGAGGGGACCGAGTTCATCACCGCCGTGGTGTTCGGCGCCGTGAACAGGCCCGAGCCGACGCCGTTGAACAGCAGCAGGAGCGCGAAGATCGGATAGCCGAATATGACCGGTATCTCCAGCATGCCGAGGAAGGTCATGGCCATGACGAACAGGCCGCCGGTGGCCAGGAGCTTGGCTCCGTACCGGTCGGACAGGTAGCCGGAGACCGGCCCGGCGATGAGGAACCCGAGGGTGAGCGGGAGCAGGTAGATCCCCGCCCACAGCGGGGTGTCCTCGAAGTTGTAGCCGTGCAGCGGCAGCCAGATGCCCTGAAGCCAGATGATGAGCATGAACTGCAGCCCGCCGCGGGCTATCGCGTTGAGCAGCGCGGCCGCGTTTCCGGCCCAGAAGGCCTGGATCCGGAAGAGGCCGAGATGGAACATCGGGTGCCGCACGCGCGTCTCCACGAAGCAGAACACGACCAGCAGGACGGCGCCGCCGGCCAGCCCCGCGATGACCATCGGGTTGGACCAGCCCTCGACATGGCCGTCGTAGGGCTGGATGCCGTACGTGATCGCGGCCAGCAGCGCGGTCAGCCCGACGCCGAAGGTCAGGTTGCCCCACCAGTCGATGCCCAGGTCAGGCCGTCGCGCCGCGGTCTCGTGCAGGTTGCGGTAGGCCCACCAGGTGCCCACCAGGCCGATCACCGCGCTGAACCAGAAGATCGCCTCCCAGTGCCAGGCGGACAGCAGGCCGCCCGCCATCAGCCCGATGAAGGTGCCGGCGAGCCCGGCGACCTGGTTGACGCCCAGTGCCGTGCCGCGCTGGCGAGCCGGGAACGCGTCGGTGATGATCGCCGTGGAGTTGGCCATCAGCATGGCACCGCCGACGCCCTGCACCAGCCGCCAGCCGATCAGCCACAGCGCGCCCGCCTGGCTGTCGAACGGCGTCAGCGCGAGCGCCACCGAGGCGCCCGTGAACACGGCGAAACCGGCACTGTAGATGCTCACCCTGCCGTACAGGTCGCCCAGCCGGCCCAGGGTGACCACCAGCACGGCGGTGACCAGCATGTATCCCATGAGCATCCACAGCAGGTAGCTCACGTTCTCCGGGGCCAGCGGGTTGAGATGGATGCTGCTGAAGATGGCGGGCAGAGAGATGATCACGATGGAGGCGTTCACCGTGGCCATGAGCATGCCCAGCGTGGTATTGGACAGCACCGACCACTTGTAGGGCAGGCGTCCACCCGGACGGGACGGAGGTGTGGCGGGAGTAGTGGTCATGGAAGTCTGCATCAGCCCTCCAGATCTGGGGATCTGGCTGGATAGTTAGTTGGCGTAAACTAAGTATATGTGCTGACCTGGTGTTATCGTCCGACGGGGTGCGGTTCTCCGAAAATCGGGGCCCGATCGCGGGTGCGTCCGCCGGGTTCCGGGAGGGCCACCGGGCAGCGGAATCGCCGGGCCGTACGGCCCGGCGATCGCCGGTGCGCGTCGGCCTGTCAGGGTCCTTCGAAATACTTCCTGGCTCCGTCGTGAAGGATCACCGGCTCGGTCTTCGGCGCACTGTCCCGGGAGATGTTGTTCGCCTCGGGGTGCACCTTGGCCAGGTCTGCCTGGCGCTCGAAGAGGATCCTGGTCAGTTCGCCGGCCAGCTCGGCCGGCATCTTCTCCGAGACGATCAGCAGGTTGGGCACGATGATGGTGCCCGCGTCCACGGCCGTGCCGTACAGCTCCTTCTTGAGGGTGGAGGCCTGGTAGGTCGGCCCGTACTTCGCCTGCAGCTTGGGCAGCAGGGCATCGATCGGGACGAAGACGACCTCCTCCTTCAGGGTCGTGGTGAGATCGGTGATGCCGCCCGTGGGCAGGCCGCCCGACCAGAACAGGGCGTCGATGGTGCCGTCCTTGACGCCCTGAACGGTTTCCGGCAACGACAGCGACTGCTTCTCGATGTCGGACGCGGGGTCGAGCCCGGCCGCCTCGAGGAGCCGGAGCGCGATGTTCTCCGTGCCGGAGTTCGGCGAGCCGATGGAGACCCTCTTGCCCTTCATGTCCGCGACCGAGTGGATGTTCGCGTCCGTACGGGCGATCACATGGGTGTAGTTCGTGTAGATGCGGGCCAGGGCCCGGATGGGCTGAGGGCTGGAGAAGGCGCCTTTGCCCGTCGCCGCGTCGCTGGCCGCGTCGGCGAGGGTGAAGGCGATGTCGGAGTCGCCCCGGACCACCCGCTGGATGTTCTCGACCGACGCGCCGGTGGCCTCGGCCGTTACCTGGTAATCCGGCAGATTCTTGCTGAGCAGATCGGCGTAGCCGCCGCCGAGCTGGTAGTAGACGCCGGTGGTGTTGCCGGTGGCGATGGACAGCCGGCCGCTTTTGTACCGGTCCCCTCCCGCCAGGCTTTGGCGTTCGCCGCCACATGCGGTGAGGCCCAGCACCAGGCTGACCACGATGGCACCGATACGGGTGACAGATCGCATCAGTTTCCTTTCTGCGCTCGATGGGAAACCTGCCCGTCGGCGGGCCGCCGCAGAACCAGGTGGATGAGGAGCGCGACGGCCAGCAGAGCCAGGCCGATCGCGACGGCAGTGGGTTCGAGATGGAGAAGGGCGATCGCGGCGCCCGCCGACAGGACCCGCTCCGGCCAGCCCGCTCGGCGGACCATCCAGCCCCCGGTGGTCACCGCCAGCGCGGCCACGGCCACGGCCGAGACGGCCAGAGCCATGAGCACCTCCGGCAGCGGAGCCTGCCAGAGCAGTGCCTGGCCGCCGGGGGCCAGCACAAACGCGAACGGGACCAGGAAGGCCGGGAGGGTGTACTTCCAGGTCATCATCATCGTTTTGATGGTGTTTCCACCGGTGATGGCTGAGGCGGCGACCGCGGCGAGCGCCGTCGGCGGCGTGACCTCGGACAGGACCGCGTAGTAGAAGATGAACATGTAGGACGCTTCCGGCGAGACCCCCAGGGTCTGCAGAGCGGGCCCGATGATGACCGCCGCGATGATGAACGAGGCGGTCACCGGCACGGCGAGCCCGAGGATCAGCACCGCCAGGGCCGCGACCACCGCCGTCATGGCCAGGTCGCCACCCGCGAGATCGATGATGATCCGTGAGCCCTTCAGGCCGAGTCCGGTCAGGGTCACCACCGCGACGATGATCCCGGCGGCGGCGGTGGTCGCGGCGACCGGCAGGACTCCGAGCGTGCCCGCGGACAGGGCCTGGGCCACGCGGCGCGGGCCGAGCCGGTGCTCGCGGTCCAGGAACGACAGCAGGAACGCGAGGACGGTGGCGTAGACGACCGCGCGGAACGGCGACACTCCCAGCGCCATCAGCACCACGATCGCGATCAGCGAGGAGAAGTGGTAACCGAACCTGGCCAGCAGTCGTCCCGCGGAGGGGATCTCCAGATCGAGGTCCCGCGTGCCCAGCCGGCGGGAGTCGATCTCGATGGCGAGGATGATCCCGAGGTAGTACAGCACGGTGGGCACGGCCGCGTAGAGCAGCAGGGTCAGGTAGGAGACCTTGAGGTACTCGGCGATGATGAACGCCGCGGCTCCGAGCGTCGGAGGGGACAGGATCGCACCGATGCCCGCCGCGGCGAGGATGCCGCCACCGCTCTCGGGTGAGTATCCGGCCCGTCGCAGGATCGGCCAGGCCACGCTGCCCAGCGACACGGTGGTGGCCGTACCCGAGCCCGAGACCGTGCCGAGCAGGAAACCGGCCAGGGTGACGGTCCGGCCGGACGCGGCGGCCGACCGCCGGAATGCCGCGAACGAGATGTTGACAAAAAACGCGCCGGCTCCCGAATACTCGAGTACCGCGCCGTAGATCGCGAAAAGCACGATGTAGGTCGCCGCCACATCGAGAGGCACGCCGAACAGTCCCTCGGTGCCCATGTAGAGGTGGACGAGGATGCGCTCGACGTCGTAGCCACGATGCCCGACGGCCCAGTCGAGCGGCAGGTAGCCGCCGTAGTACGCGTAGCCGACGAACAGCAGGCAGATCCCGGGCAGAATCGCCCCCACCGTGCGACGGGTGGCTTCCAGCACCAGCAGCGCGCATCCCGCGCCCATGACCATGTCGAGGGTGGAGGGCTCGAAGGTGCGCCGGATGAAGTCGTCGAAGCCCAGAAGCGGATAGGCGCACACCACGACGGAGGCCCCGGCCAGGATCCAGTCGGTGATCCCCGGGGTGTCCTTGCTCCGTTCCGTCTTCGCGAAGCGGGCCGGACGCGGCACCCATCGGGGCAGACGCGTTCCCGGGCGGTAGGACAGGAACGTCAGGGGGAGCACCGCGGCGAGAAAACTCATCCGGTAGGGCAGCACCGGTATCGGGTTGAAGACCGCGTAGAGCGCGTAGAGCGATACTCCGAGCGCGACAGCACCGATGACGTGCGCCAGCGGGCCCGTGATCCGCCGGGCCGGCCTCTCCGCGTCGTACTCGGCGATGAGCTCTTCCGTGCTGCGGGTCTGCGCCGTTCCAACGGTCCCCTCCCCCTCGTCGTCAGAGGTGGGATGTCCGACGCGCTGCGCGGCGGATGTCACTGTTGCCTCCCGATTCCGTGGTCGCACTCCGGGGCGACCTCGCCAAGGGTGGAGCGTCGGCCCTAGGGGAAACGTAGATACTCCGGTGCGCAGGTGAGGAGGTATTGGAACGTATTTGATGAACACTTAGGAAAGGTGCCCCTGTGTGCTTTTTCTGTCCCTGAGCGAAGTGAGCAGGGGCTGAGGAGCCCTTTGAGGTCTACCCCGACGATGACGTGATGTCACGGATCAATGACGCGGAGTTCCATCGGACGGTCGAGGTCATGGGCGACGGGTGTGCCGGCTGGTTCCGGGAGCTTGCGCCGGGAGAGCTTGACTCGGAGGTCACACTCATGAAATAAAACTTAAATCAGGGGATCTTCGGATAAAGGGGCAGCCGAAAATTATCCCTTGGCTCGGGGAAGATTTTCACCTAGCCTGTGGCGCGCTGTGAGGTTGTCCTCGAATGCCGCCCGGGCGTAAATCATCGAAACAAGGAATCGGGTATTGCGCGCCATGTACCTGTACTCAACCATGAATTGCCGGCGGAAAATAACGGGGCCACGGCATATTTGGGGATTAGCGTGAATACCCTCCGTGTACTGGTCGTCGAAGACGACATTCGTCTGGGCAATGCGCTCAGCACCGCGCTCCGCCGTCAGGGCTACGACGTCCTGCGCGCGGTGAGCGCGGCCGAGGCACTCGATGCGCCGGCCGTGGACCTGATCCTGCTCGATCTGGGACTGCCCGACGGCGACGGGGTCGACATCTGCCGGAAGCTGCGCCGGAACGGCGTCGATGTCGCCATCATCGCCGTCACCGCTCGCGGCGAGGAGCGCGACCGGGTGATCGGGCTCCGCTCCGGAGCCGACGACTACCTGGTCAAGCCCTATTCCCTGGCCGAGCTCGGGGCACGCATCGAGGCCGTGATCCGCCGTGTCCGGCCGCGTCCCAAACCGGTCATCGACGTCGACGGCCTCCGGCTCGACCTGGCCGCTCACACGGTCGCCAGGGCGGGACAGCCGATCGTCCTGGCGCGCAAGGAATTCGCTCTGCTGGCCTGTCTCGTCCGGACGCCCGGAATGGTCGTCCCCAGGGAGCGACTGCTCCTTGACGTCTGGGGTACAGCGTGGCGGGGCGTGGGCCGTACCCTTGACGTCCACATGGCGACCCTGCGCAACAAACTCGGCGAACCCGCCGTGATCGAGACCGTCCGCGGCGTCGGGTATCGGCTGGGAGGGAACGCTTCCTAGCCGATGAAGTCGCTTTTAATTCATATTCGTCTGTTTTATGGTGACACGCCGATCGAGATCCCCCACTCGGCAGAGTGATCATCTGAAAATCGGCTCATGACAGAACCGGTCAGGACCCGGGAGATCGATCCCGGTGAGGCCAATCGGTCGCCACGCGACAATCGGCGGATCGGCGGGGATCATCCGCCGCCGTGGAGACGGCGGAGTCACGAGGTCCTCCCTCCTGGCCACGGCGCATGTGAAAGACCGAACGCGACGTTGACTCGGCACCGGCAGCCACGGGAGGACCGCTCATGCGCAGGTCGTTCGGGATGGTACTCGCGATCGTCCTGGTCACGGGGTGCCAGGGCTCCGAGGTGATTTCCGCCCCGGAGGGCCCGATGCGGATCGGCACCGGCAATGCGGGCGGCGTCTACGCCGTCTACGGGGAAGGCATGGCCGAGGCGGTCCGGGAGAACTTCTCCCGGGTGACCACCGAGGTCGTCGCCAGCGACGGGTCGGTCGAGAACATCACCATGGTCACCTCGGGGAAGGTCGAGGTCGGATTCGCCCTCGCGGACGTGGCGGCCGACGCGGTCGCGGGCCGGCCGCCGTTCACCGAACCGCAGCCGATCGTCGCGCTCGCCAACCTTTATGAGAACTACGTGCAGTTGGTCGTGCGCGACCACGGCTCCATCAAGTCGCTCCAGGACCTCGCGGGCAGGCGGATCTCCGTAGGCTCACGGGCGTCCGGTACGGCGGTGGTGGCCGAACGCATCCTCAACGTGGCCGGGCTCGGCGACGACGTCATCCGCCGGCATCTGGACATCAAGGTGTCGGCCCGGGCACTGGCGGAGAACGAGATCGACGCCTTCTTCTGGAGCGGCGGCCTGCCCAGCGATGCCATCACCCAGCTCATGCACGACACGGACGTGCGGCTCATCGACCTGAAGCAGGTCGCGCAGCCCCTCATCCGCGCGCACGGAGAGCTCTACACCGAGACCACGGTTCCCGCCTCGGTCTACGGGCTCTCCAGCGCCGTGACGACCGTGAGCGTGCCGAACTATCTCGTCGTGGGGCGCGACATGCCCCTGACGAAGGCCTACTGGCTGACCAGGCTGCTCTTCGACGAGCAGCAGAAGCTGGCACAGACCCATCCGGAGGGGCACCACCTCGACCAGTGGACAGCGGTCAGAACCTATCCGCTGGAACTGCATGAGGGCGCAGCCCGTTGGTACCGCTCGGTGCACCGCTGACGGACAGGCGGATGAGGACCTCGAACCCTCGGGGCTCCCTGGCGGACAGTTCCATCGAGCCGCCGCATTCCTCGACCAGGGTGCGGGTTATCGCCAGTCCCAGACCCGTTCCCGGCACGTTCTGGTGGCGCGGGCTACGCCAGAACCGCTCGCCCGCCCGGGCGAGTTCGTCCGCCGTGAGCCCCGGCCCGGAGTCGCACACGCGGATCTCCACGAAGTCCTCGCAGCGCTGGGCCGAGATCGCCACCGAGCAGCCGCGGGCGAACTTCAGCGCGTTGTCCAGCGGCCCGTCCAGCGCGTGCCCGAGGAGGCCGGGAAGATAGATGGCGGTGAGCTCGTCCGGCACGTCGATCGACAGCCCGGTGCCCGAGCGGGCGTAGGCGGCCTGCCAGGCCTGCACGCGTGACCGGATCACCGCGGACACGTCCACCGGCAGCGGCATCGTCTGGATGGCCTCGGCCCGCGCGAGCTGGAGCAGCGATTCGATGACCTCGTTGAGCCGGTCCACCTCTTCGAGGGCGGACTGAAGCTCTGTACGGCCGTCCGGATCGCCGTCCGAGAGGTACGAATCGGCGTTCTCCAACCGTATCCGCAGCGCTGTCAGGGGGGTGCGCAGCTGATGCGTGGCCTGGGCGACGAAGGCCCGCTGGTTACGCGCGGCGGCGGTGACGTTGTTGGCCATCGCGTTGAAACTCGCGGCAAGCTGCCGGAGCTCGGGCGGCCCGGTCCGGTCGGCGACCCGTACGGCGGTCCTGCCACACCCCACGGCATGGGCGGCCCTGTTCAGGTTGTGCACCGGACTGAGCACCCACCGTACGACCAGAACCGCCGCGACCAGCGCTATGACCAGCAGAGCGGCCACCCCGAGCCCGAGAACGATGAGACGGTCGGCGACCCTGCTCCGGGATTTTGTGGTGGGCGATATCGTGACCGCCGCGCCGAGGACCCGGCTGTCGCGAACGATCGGCTCGGCGATGACATACGGCCGATCGTCCCATGGCCAGAGGACGTGCGGACGTCTCGCCGGCTGACCGGCGAGCGCGCGGAGCAGGGGCGTCTCCACTCCCGGGATCACCGCGGTCAGGCCTTCCCTGGACGAGGAGATGACCAGCCCGTCGGTGTTCAATATGAGAATCGGTGTCGCGTACAGCTCGTCGTAGCGCGCCATATCGGCGGTCAGGCGCTGGGTGCGCCCGGTGGAGAGCGTGGATTCCGCCTTGTCGGCGAACCGCGCCGTGTCGTTGGCCCGGCTGATGAAGAGCTCCTGGGATTCCTCTTCCGCGCTGATCAGCGCGAGCGGCAGCCCGAATGCGATCATCAAGCCGGTGATCAGCCCGATGACAATGATCAGCAACCGCCTGCGCATGCCGTCTCCCTCGTGAGGCCACAGACCGGGTCGGCCGTCGTTGGTATCCGTGTCTCGTTCACGGCCGCTGCCGCGAGGTCACTCGTCGTCCGGCAGTGCGTCCTCGAGACGCCAGCAGACGATGAGGTGAGGCATGATCTTGTGGGTCGTCCAGGCCGCGACCATGAACATGAAGGCCGCGGCCGTGGGGATCCGCAGGATGGAGTGGCCGACCGACATCACGGCCACCACCGTGGTGGCCGCCCCGAGCATCCAGTTGCTGCCGCGATGGGCGAGGGCGTAGACGTGCCGTCGTTCGGCCAGCTGGCGCTCGTCCAGGTTCTTCTCGGCCAGGCTGACCACACCCTCGGATGCCACGATGAGCACCGAGAACACCCCCGCGTAGATCACCAGAGCGACGCCCGTGAGGCTCAGAGTGATCCATCTTGCCGTGTCACTGGGTGCCAGGAACCAGCACACGACCGCGCTGGCCCAGATCATCGCCAGCGCGGCGGAGCCCAGGGCGGCGGTGATCCGGCGGCCCTGGCGGGTGCCGTACCATTTGGGCCGCAGGACGCGCCTGACGTCCTCGACCTGCTTGGGGTTCAGCTCGTTCATCATTTCACTGCCTCGCTTCCAAGTCGCGGGAACGACCTGAGGGAGAAGACGACTTCCATCGGCACATCGAAGTACTCGGCGATACGCAGGGCGAGAAAGAGGCTGGGACTGTACTCACCGCGTTCGAGGTAGCCGACCGTCTGGTAGTGGATGCCCAACGCGCCGGCCAGATCCTTGCGGGAGACTCCCCGCTCCACCCTGAGCATCGAGATGCGGTTGTGCACTTCTTCGGCGGACATCGCAGTGATCTCCCAGCTCTCAGGAACTCTGCGCGGCCAGTTGTCGCTCGGTGAGCCGTGATCCCGACTCCCGCCGGGTGACCCGCCGGATCAGCCAGGGAGCGATCAGCATCCCGACGACGGCCCACGCCGTCAGCACGCCGGCGACCTGTGGCAGCCTCCAGCTCTTCCCGATCTCCACGGCGAGCGTGGAATCGGGCAGGAAAGCCGAGCGCAGGCCGAGCCCCTGCCAGTACAGCGGGAACACCTGGGCGATCGAGTGGACGATCTCGGGCATGTAGGTCATGGGCAGCATAACCCCCGACGTGATCATCAGGCCCATCAAGGGGAAGATGAGAATGCCGGCGGCGGTCTTCGGACCGGGCAGCAGGGAGCCGATCGCCGCTCCCAGGGGAACGACCGCGAGGGTGCCGAGCAGCAGCACCCACGTCAGGGTCAGCCAGTCGTGCGGCAGCGTGACCCCGCCCACGATCACGCCCGTGGCCAGGATGAGCACGCTCTGCACGACGATCTGACACATCAGGGTGGTCGCCCGGCCCACGAGGTAGGCGGGGATCCCGCCCGGGATGGTGCGCAGCCGCAGCAGCGTCCCCTCCTCGCGGTCGGTGGTGAGGGCCATCGGAAACGTCATGAGACCGGCGCCGAAGACGGTGAAGGCCAGGAAGCCGGCCGTCATGAACGTGGCGGCGTTCACGTTCGCGCCCTCCACCGGGGTGTCGCCGACCCACAGGATCAGCCCGGCGAAGACCCCGACCGTGCCGATCATGCTGGTGATCAGTTCTTTGCGGTCCTTGAGCAGATGCGTGTGCTCGGCCCAGCCGCGACGCACTCCGATGCGCAGGATTTTCAGGTTCACGACGTCCTCCCGATCAGGTTCAAGTAGCTCTCCTCCAGTGACGGCCGACGGATCGTCAGCCCCGGCACCGGTCCGTCGAACCGCTGGTGCAACTCCCACGCCACCTGGGACGGATCGGACGTGGTCAGGACCTGCTCGCGGCCGTCCTCCAGCCACAGCACGTGGGACTGGGTGTTCACGGCCTCCGCAAGCTCGCTCGGAGTCCCGCAGACGGCCACCTGTCCGTCGACCAGGATCGCCGTCCGGTGCGCCAGCTTCTCGGCCTCCGCCAGGTCGTGAGTGGTGAGGAGCACGGTCATGCCCTCGGCGGTCGCCAGCTTCGTGATGAGCCGGTGGAACTCCTGGCGCGCCTCCGGATCGAACCCCGTCGTCGGCTCGTCGAGGAACAGCAGCTCGGGGCGGCCGATGATGCCCAGCGCGACGTCCAGCCGGCGGCGCTGCCCGCCGGACAGGCGGCCCACCCTCTGCCCGGCCTGCGCGGTCAGCCCGATCGCGTCCAGCAGCTCGTCGGGGTCGTGTGGGTTGTCGAAGAACTCCGACATGTGAGCGAGGAGCTGGCGGGTGCCCCATCTGTTGTGGTCACGCCAGGCCTGGAGGACGACGCCGAGTTTCGACCGCCACGCCTCGGTGCTCCGCTCGGGGTCGAGCCCGAGCACGCTCACCTCACCGGAGGACCGGTGCCTGAAGCCCTCCAGGATCTCGATCGTGGTGGTCTTTCCCGCTCCGTTGGGGCCGAGCAGCGTGAAGATCTCTCCACGCTGGACGTCGAGGTCGACTCCTCGTAGCACTTCGACTGCGCCATAGTTCATCCGCAGTCCACGGATTGTGATCACAGTACTCATGCCTAGAAATGTAGTAGACCTACTACATTTAATCAAGTGTCAGATACGAAAAGCCGTATATCTGCGCCGGGCGTTCTGTCGCGCGGATCCGTGTTTTCGACGACTTCCTCGCCAACGGGCAGGCGGACCCGCGACGCGGGATTCGAGACCGGCGGGGGTCGCCCACGACGCCGTGACAACGGGACCGGAAGGACGCGGCTCAACGAGGCGGGACCCGATATCCGGGTCAGCGGCGGGCCACGTCGTCGAGATGGATCTCGGTGACGGCGAGGCCGGTCTCCGCCGCGAACCGGCCGGGATCGATGTCCCCCAGGACCACGCCGGCCAGGCGCGGTGTGCCGTACAGCTCGGCTCCGGCCTCGGCCACGTCCGCCACCGGCACCTCGCGGAGCAGACCGGGGAGCCGTTCGAGCCAGCCGGGTTCCAGGCCGGAGGACACCGTCTGGCGGAGCAGGTCGGCGAGGACGGACGGGGAGTCGAAGACCGACAGCATCTGCGCGGCGCAGAACTCCCGCGCCAGGTCCACCTCGGTGGCGGAGGGAGGGTCGGCGGTCAGCCTGCGCGCCTCGTCGCGGATGTCGTCGAGCGCGTCCTTGACGAGCCCGTCCGGGATTCTCGCCCGTACGTACGCCCGGTGCGTGTCGAGGAACGTCTCCCTGCCCGCGTACGCCTCATACGCCGCCGGACCCCGCCTCGCGATCCGGGTCACCAGCCGCGAGCGCATGTAACTGCCGAAGATCGCGGTGGCGAGGTAGCGCGCCGGTTCGCCGGCCCTCTCCGGCGGTCGCACCGTGCAGAGGGTCACGTGAACCTCGGCGAGCCCGCCTTGCCGCAGGGCGAGAAGGTCCCCGGTTCCGCTCAGCGCGAGCCGGGGAGGAGGGGAGATGTCAGCGGCCCACCAGGCGAGGAGGGCCTTCTCGACGCTTGCCGTGAAGCTCACCGGATCGAGGTCGCCGACCGCCACAAGGGACGCGCCGAGCGGGCTCATGACGGAACGGTGGAGCTCCGCGAGATCGATGGGGCCGTCGGCGGCGGCCCCGCCCAGCCAGTGAAGGCGCAGCGCGTCGTCGCAGGTCCGGTGGGGGAGACGGCCACGCCGGGTCACCGCCCCCGGGGGCGGCACGACGGGCTGGGGAAAGACCGTGGGGGCGACGACGTCGGCCAGGATGTTCAGCCAGTCGTCCAGCCGCGCGCGCGGGGCGTGGCCGGTCACGTCCATCCACTGCCCGTCGGTGGACAGGAGGAACTCGCCGCCGATCGCCTGCGCCAGCCGGGCCGCCCCGGTGCGGACGCCGATCAGGTGGACGAGGAGCTCCAGATGATCGGGGCAGGCCCAGCCCTGTGTCCTGAGCGGCACCCGTAGCCGTATCTCGACCAGGGGCGCGCGGGCGTCGCGAACGGTGACCAGGCGCAGGCCGCTGTTGAGCGCGGTGTCGGACAGCCCCTCTAGTCTCGGTTCCCGCCGCGACCGGAGAAGGGCGGGCAGCGGTCGTGGCCCGGCCGGAGTGCGGGCGAGCCGTACCGCGTCGCGGTGGACCGCCGGCGGTCCGGGCCGCTCGTGCGGCGGGGCGGGGGCGGTCACCGGCCGAGGCCGGATCCGGTCCGCGGCGGGCTCGATGACAAGAACCGCCTTGCGGGCGGATCGCAGGGATCGGGCCGCCCGCGCGACCTGGGAGGGGGACACCTTCGCCAGGAGACCCGGCAGCTCGTCGAGGAGCTCGCCCCGTCCGAAGAGCACCTCCAGCCGGCCAAGGGCGCGGCCCCGGGTCTGGAGGTCGCTGTGCCGCCGATGGTGTTCGGAGATCAGGACGCGGACGGCCTCGTCCACGGCGTCTGTGATCTTCCCGCCCTCGGCCCATTCGTCCCAGCGTTCGTTTACCGCCGCCACCAGCCGCTCCGGCGTGACACCCGGCGCGAGGAGAGACGCGAGGACGAGCGTGTCCGGATCTTTCGCGTCCAGCAGGCCGAAGAAGCCGCAGCTGCTGTCGGGGCGCGGCCATCCGGGGTCGGCCAGTCCCCGCTGGGCCAGGAGCCTGGCGAGCACAACGTGGGCGAGGTAACCAGAAAGATCGTCTTCCGGATTCGGCAGCCTGTAGCCGAGCGCGACGGCGGGGGCGGGGATCCCGGGCTCGGAGCACCTCGCCCATCGGTCGGCCGCCGGTTCCGGTTCACGGAGGTCGGGCGGAGACGGGAGCGGTCGCGCGCGGATGTCCCCGAAGTGGTGCTCGATGAGGCCGCGCGCGTGCTCCGGGTCGAAATCGCCGACCAGGGTGAGCACGGCGTTCGCCGGAGCGTAGTAGGCGTCGAAGAACTCGGCGCAGTCGTCGGGCGTCGTCCGGCGGAGCAGTTCGACATCTCCGTAGCCGTCGTGCGCGTTGGCGAAGGTGTCGTAGAGGACCTCGGGCATGAGCGGCCAGGGAAAGCCTCCGTAGGGCCGCCCGACCGTGGCCTGCCGGATCTCCTCCTCGACCCCGCTCAGCTGCTCGGCGAGGCTGCCGGAGGTGAACTTCGGCGCCCGCATGCGGTCGGCCTCGCTGAAGAGCGCCTGCTCCAGGGCCGATGCCGGGACGACCTGGTAGTAGTCCGTGAAATCCTGGTGGGTGCTGCCGTTGGCCGTGCCGCCCAGCCGGTGCACGTGGTCGTAGAAACGGCCGTCCGGCAGGCTTTCGCTGCCGCGGAACATCAGGTGTTCGAAGAGGTGCGCGAACCCTTCCCTGCCCGGTGGCTCGACCCGGAATCCCACCCGGTAGTGCACGGTCACCGCGACCCGCGGCGTTCCGTACCACGGTGCGAGGAGCACTCGCAGACCGTTGGGCAGGGTCGTCCTGAGCAGCTCGGATCTCGACCGATCACCGGTCATCGGCGCGGTACCTCCATGTCACAGATCAATGAGAAAGCCCAGAAAAGACGCGTAACGCTCGACCTCCGAGGGATTCCACCCGACGTAGGCGGTGTAGTCGTGGAGATGCAGCGCGATGCGCACGGCCGCCATGTGGTTCCACTCGGCGCCGAGGTCGCGTCCGTACCCGTCCACCAGCGCGTCGGTGAGGCGCTGCCAGAGCCGGGGCTCGCCGCCCAGCTGCCAGGTGAGCTCGACGATCTCACCGATCACCCAGCCGAGATCGGCGTACCACGGGGTCGCGCAGAGATCCTCGCCGATGAGCAGCTCGGCGACGCCCGAAGACGGATCGAGCACCAGCGATCCCAGCCCGGGGGCGCCGTGCGCCAATACCACGTCTCCGTCCTCGACGGCCCGGGCGGACCAGGCACGCAGCGTGCTCCAGCGGGCCGGTCCGAGCCGCTCACGCAGGACGGCTCCCGCTTGCGCGGCCCGCACCTGGAGCGCGCGGCCCTTCAGCCAGTCGTCGATCCGGACGAGCCCCCGCGAGGTCGACGGTGGCCGATCATAGGACGGCGTCAGCGCGTGCAGCGCGGCGAGCGCACAGCCCATGCCGCGCAGCGCGGGTTCGAGATCCGGATGGAGGCCCTCCCGCAGGAGGTGGCCGGCGACCGACTGCTCGCCCGCGACGTGATAGATCCGTGCCTCTCCCCGGGGCAGGCCGGGAACCAGCCTGGCTCCGCCCGCGGTGCCGATCGCCGCGAGCCGGGCGTCCGGTTCCGGGTTCGCCGCCGAGAACGGCGCCGGGGCGAGCGGCCCCGGATACCTGGTCCAGACGAACCCGCCGCCCTCGACGGCGGAGATCGTGGTCTGGAGCAGCCCGGTGCCGAACCGGTCCACCTGCACCTGAGCAGCGGCCGTCATGTCCATCTGCACCTCGGTAGCGGGTGCCGTCATGTCCGTCTGCACCTGAGCAGCGGTCGTCATGCCCGTCTGCACTTGAGTGGCGGGTGCCGTCATGTCCGTCTGTACCGGAGTGGCGGGTGCCGTCATGTCCGTCTGTACCTGAGCGGTGGGTGCCGTCATGCCCGCACCCGGTCCGCGAGGGACGCCACCGCCGGCCGTACGGAGCCCGCCCCGGTGACGAGTTCGAGGCGGCGCTGTTCCACCAGTTCGAGGACGTCGGGCATCAGCGCGGGCACCCAGGCGTCCTCCTGGCCGGTCGTCACGCTCGCGCCGGGGCGTGGCGGCGCCACGGCCACGTTGCGCCGGGCGTGCAGGGCCGTCCAGTGCAACTGGTAGGCGGCGCTGTCCAGGCCGCCGGGCGGCAGCGCGGGCGCCAGGACGACGGGCACGGTGGCGCACTGCGCGGCGAGCATCGCGGGCGTGTCGGCGAGGCCGAGGGCCAGCCGGGCGATGAAGTTCAGCGTCGCCGGATAGACCACGATCGCCTGCGCCCACCGCTCCCACTCGACGTGCCTGGCCACGCTCTCGTCGTCGGGCCAGGCGTCGAGGAACACCTCGCCACCGCTGCGACCGGCCAGCGCCACCCTGGTCACGAAGCGTTCGGCGCTGCGGGTGACCACCACCCGGATCTGAAGATCCGGGTAGGAGGCACGGAGCCACTCCACCCAGAACGGCAGGTCGGCCGCCGAGACCGACCCGGTGACGACCAGCAGCATCCGTGAGATCCCGAACGCGGGGACGCCCTGATACTCGAAAGGCCGCGGGTTCACGCCGTCACCTCCCTCAGGATCGTTTCCAGCTCGGCCAGCGCCACGGGCAGGCCGTACAGCTGGCAGACCCCGGTGATGTTCAGCACGATCTCGTCCACCCCGGCCGTCCGGTACTCCCGCAGCGCCGCCCGCAACTCACCGGGGTCACCGCTGACGAAGGCGTTGCTCGCGACCACGCCCTTGGCCGTCACGGCGAGGTTGCCCGGATCGACCTCGATCCCCGACCGGCGGAGCATGTCCTGGTAGTGCGGCATGGAAAGGTGGCCGGAGTTGGCCGCCAGCACCAGGTCGGCCGGGTCGCGATCGGGCGCGCTCAGGGCCACGGGCACGATCGCCGCGAGCCGGGGCACCGGCCGCCCTGCCGCCCGAGCGCCCTCGCGGAGGGCGGGCACGATCACGTCTCGCAAGTAGCCCGCCGGGGTGAGCCAGGTGATGGCGACGTCGGCGAGTTCTCCGGCCAGCCGTGCCATCGCTGGCCGTAGCACCCCGAGGCCGAGCTCCACCCGGGGACCGGGCTGCCAGCCCATGTTGATGCGGCAGGAGAAATACTCACCCTCGTGTTCGACGGCCTGCCCGGCGAGCAGCCCGCCGACGATGGTGAGATACTCGCGCACCGCGGTCAGCGGGCTGGCGTAGGGGGCGCCGAGCACGCTCTTCTGCAGTACGGCCGCGCCCGGTCCGAAACCGGCCACCACCGGATGCCCCGTCGTCACCGCCAGCGACCGAGCCTGCAGCGCGGCCTCAAGGGGGTGCCGGAACGGCATCAGCGTCACGCCCGTCCCGACCGGCACCCGGAAGCCGGAGGCCGCCGCGTAGGTGAACGTCTGGTGCGGTTCGAGGATCAGCGACTGGCCCTGCCAGAGTCTCGTGGCCGCGCTGTGCTGCACCAGGGCCGCCACCGGCAGCACGTGCTCGGGCCGGGTCGGCATGAAGGGCAGCAGGACGGAGAAGGTGGTCACGCGCCGGCCCCGTTCGCTCCGGCGAGCATCGCCTCCGGAGCCCTCAGCAGCTGCCCGCTCACCAGCTCGATGTATTCGGGGGAGTTTCCGAGCAGTTCGGCGTGGGTCCCCTCGGCGACGACCCGTCCCCGATCCAGGACGATCACCTGGTCGGCGTGCTGGACGGTGGAGATGCGGTGGGCGACGACCAGCACCGCCCGGTCCCGCGCGAGCTCGTCCACGACCTCGCGCAGTTTCCCCTCGTTGACGCTGTCCAGCTGGGAGGACGGTTCGTCCAGCAGGACGAGCCGGGCGTCGGTGAGCGCCGCCCTGGCCAGCGCCACGCGCTGGCGCTGTCCGCCGGACAGGTCGTTCTCCCCGCCCAGAACCGTGTCCAGCCCATCGGGCAGGCGCAGGATCTCCTCCTCCAGGCCGACCTTGGCCAGCGCCGGCAGCAGCACCTCGTCCGGCAGCAGGTCGCTGTGACCGAGGGAGAGGTTGGCGCGAATGGTGTCGCGTAGCAGCGTGAAGGACTGGTCGACGTAAGCGATCTGGCTGCGGAGCGTGTCCGTCGGGATCCGGGTCATGTCCTGGCCGAAGACGCGCACCTGGCCGGACTCGGGGGTCACGAAGTGCTCGACCAGCCCGAGGATGGTGGACTTGCCCGCGCCCGAGAGCCCGACCATCGCGGTCAGCCCGGAGGAGGGAACCGTGAAGTCCACCCCGTGCAGCACCGGCTGGTCGCCGTAGGCGAAGGTGACCTGCTCGAACTGGATGGCCGGTGTACCGGGGTGAACGCTCTCCCCGACCGCCTCCGCGACCGTGCCCGTCTCCAGATCCTCGTTCTCGGCCGGAAGAGTGAACAGCTGGCTGAAGCGCTGGCGGGCCATCAGCCCGGCCTGGACGTTGGAGGCGCCCGAGGCCGCCAGGATCAGCGGTGCGGTGAGCTGCAGGAGATAGAGCAGGAACGCCACGAACTCGGCGAGGGTCAGCTCGCCGGAGAGCAGTCGGGCGCCTCCTCCGACGAGGACGGTCAGGAGCGCGACCTGCTGCCCCAGGTTGATCACCGGGATCATCAGCGACTCCATGCGGGCGACCTGGACGCCGAGCTTGGACAGGTGCTCCGCCCTGTCCGCCAGGGTTCGCGTCACCCGGTCCTCGGCCCGATAGGCCTTGATGATCGTCAATGCGTCCAGGGCGGTGATGAACTGCTGGGTCAGCTCTCCGAGGTTCTCCTGCATCGCCCCGTACTTGCGCCGCAATCCCATGATCACGGCGATGATGATTCCCACGGCGACCGTGAAGCCGCCCATCGTGATCAGAAGGAGCACCCAGTCGAGGAACCCCATGATGATCAGGGTGCCCACCAGGGTGATGAGCGCCATCGGCAGCTGGATCGGCCCGATGTCGATCGCACCCTTGAGCTGCATCGCATCCGAGGTCAGCCGGGTGGCCAGGTTCCCGCTGCCCTCCCGGCGCGCGTCGGACAGGCGCAGGTCCAGCGACTTGCGCATGGTCTGGATCCGCAGCCGGCAGATCAGCCGCTCACCCAGCCTCGACAGCAGATAGGCCGCCAGCGTTCCGGCCAGCGCCGCGCCCAGCCCGACCCCGACCATGGTCAGCGCCGGCCAGGTCAGGCCCTTGTTCGCCTGCACCGTGCCGACCAGTGCCGCGACCACCAGTGGCAGCGAGAGGGTGGCCGCCGCGGAGAGGAGCGCGAGCACCCCTATGGCCAGCACCTGGCCGTACCTGCCGGAGACCAGCTCTCGCATGATCTTCAGGTCTCCGGGGGGGAACTCCCTGCCCGGAGTCGCGTTGCTGACAGATTTCATGACATCCCGCCTTCCCGGGCATCGCGCATGGCCGCTCGGGCCTTGACGATCCCGCCGTGTTGGAGGAGCCCTCCGCTGTAGATCCGGGCACCGATTCGGAGCAACGCCACGATCGCCACCAGCGTGAGAACCACCGCGACGGTGATCTCCCACCAGGGCACCTGCTCGGTCGCCATCCGGACCGGCATGACCGACGACGACAGCCCCGGTACGAGCGAGAGGATCCGGGTCAGTGTGTCGTTCACCCCGGAGAACGGCACGAGTGCGGCCAGGAGGCTTATGGTCTGCAGGAAACTCACCGGGCCGGCCGCGTGCTGGATGTCCTCCTGCCGGGAGATCAGCGATCCGGCCACGGCCCAGAGCGTGGCGAAGAGGAAGTAACCGGGGACGAACCAGGCGATGACCAGCGCCCCCATGCCGATGGCGTCCGCGGGTGCGTCGACGAGGCCGACGAGCAGCGCGACGGTCAGGCCGCCTGCCACGATCGCGGTGATCTGCGTGAGCGCGACCACTCCGATCCCGAGGACCTTGCCCGCCAGGAGGTGCCAGGCCTTGACCTTCGCCAGCAGGATCTCGACGATGCGGTTGGACTTCTCCTCAAGCACGCCCTGGGCTATCCCCTGGCCGAACATGAACATCAGGAAGAACAGCACCATCACCCCGATGGCGGCCGTCGTCGTGCGCTGGGCGGTGCGTTCCGCGTCCGGTTCCAACGCTCTCACCGTCGGCGGTGCCACGTTCAGCACCGCGGAGACCTCCGGCTCGCCGAGCCCCCTGCTCCGCAGCCGCTCGGCCAGGGCGACCGCCCGGTGCGCCTCCCGCAGGGGCGCCGCCAGAGAGTCGGGGATCTTCTCGAGGACGACGACGTCCTGCCCGTTGAGCAGCGCCGCATCGACCTCGCCCTCCCGGACCGCGGTCAGCGCGACGTCGGCGGTGCCGTACGGCACGGCTTCGATCACCGACCCCCGCGCGTCCGCCTGTGCCCGCAGCGCCGCGGTGAACTCCGGCTGCGTGCCGACGACGCCGAGCCTGGAGGGGCGGGCGTCGGCGGAGAAGAGGGTCTGGACTCCGAGCGAGGCGGAGAACACCACGACCATCAGGGTCAGTGAGATCCACAGTTCCTTGCGCTGGAACTGGGTGACGATCTCGCGACGCGCGATCATCCGGATCAGGGTGAATCCGGTGGGTGGGTTGTTGTGCTCCACCTCCGGGCGCGACTGCGTCGGCTGTGTCATCTGCGTCGTCATGTCGTCACCGTGTCCCGGAAGACCTCCGCGAGCGTCGATTCGCGCCGGCCGAAGTATTCGAGGTCTCCGAGGGACTGGGCGGCGGCGAGCACCTCGCGGACGTCGGTCTCCGGTCCCACTTCCAGGGTGACCATGTCTTCCCTCTCGGTGACGATCCTGACCCCGGGAAGCGTGTGCGCCCAGTTCTCCGGGGCGCCGGTCAGGGCGATCTGCAGCTGACGGTGACCGGTGCTCCGCCGGAGTTCGGCCACGGTCCCCTCGGCCACCAGGGCGCCGTCGCGGATGATGCCCACCCTGTCGCAGAGCCGTTCGACGAGGTCCAGCTGGTGGCTGGAGAAGATCACCGGGGTGCCGCGGCGGCTGAACTCCGTCAGCGCGTCGGCCATCGCGTCCGTCGCCACCGGGTCCAGGCCGGAGAAAGGCTCATCCAGGATCAACACGTCGGGGTCGTGGATCAGCGCCGCGATCAGCTGGATCCTCTGCTGGTTGCCGAGCGAGAGCCGCTCCAGCGGGTCCTTGGCCCCCATGTCCACGCCGAGTCGTTCGATCCACTCGTCCGCGCGGCGCCTGGCGACATTCGTACGGACCCCGCTGAGCTGCGCGAAGTAGATGAGTTGGTCGCGCGGGCGCATCTTGCCGTACAGGCCCCGCTCCTCGGGCATGTAGCCGATGCGGCGGCGGATGCCGGCGTCTATCTCCATGTCGTTCCAGAGAACCCGGCCCGCGTCCGGGGACAGCACGCCCAGCGCGATCCGCATCGCGGTGGTCTTGCCGGAGCCGTTCGCCCCGCAGAAGCCGAAGAGTTCGCCGGGCTTGACCGTGAAACTCAACCCGCGCAGCACCTGCTTGCCGGAGAAGCCCTTGGTGAGTCCGTCGAACTCAAGCATGCCCGGCCCCTTCTGGAGCCCCGAGGTCCGTGCCGGTGTCCGGGCCGGCAGCGGAGAACTCCACCAGGGACCGGACCGGGGTGCTCGGACCTTCCCAGGTGACCTGGAGTCCGGCCGATCTGCCCAGCTCGTGCAGCTGGTCGACGGTGCGCACCGGGGTCGCCACCGCGGCGGCCACGACCAGGTCGGTGCGGGCCGCACCCGGTGCGGAGGGGGGGATCTCCATGCTGATCTCGGCGAGGAGCACCTTGCCCTCCGGCCCGGCCGCCGCTCCGCACGCGCGCAGGATGGCGACCGCCCGCTCGTCGTTCCAGTCCGCGAGGATCCCCGAGAGCAGATAGACGTCGTGGCCCGGGGGAAGAGGGTCGAAGAAGCTGCCCGAGAGGGACCCGCCCCGCTCGGCCAGGCCGGCCTGCGCGATCCTCTGCTCGGCGATGCGCGCGACGTTCGGCAGGTCCAGTACGGTGCCGTGCAGGTGAGGGTGGTGGGTGAGGAGCTCGATGAGGAGCGTCCCGTTGTTCCCGCCCACGTCCATGACGCGGCGTACGCCGCTCCAGTCGTAGCCCTTGATGATCAGCTCCGCGTCCCAGCCGATCTGGGTCGGGCCCTCCGCCTCCAGCGCCTGGACGAAGGCCGGATCATTGTTGATCTCGTCCCAGTACTCGCGGCCGAAGACGGCGGAATAGCACGGATCACCGGTCCGCACGGTGTGCAGGAGGCCCACGAGCCCGAGCTCGACCCGGCCGAACAACCCCTCCGCGCTGAGGAACTGGCCGACGCTCTGCGGCACGTCCCGCCGGAGCGGCTGCCCCAGGTCCAGGACCGTGTACACCCCTGCGTCGTCCACGCCGAAGACACCGAGCTCGACGAGATAGCGCAGGAGCTTTCCGAGCATGATGGGATGCGCACCCGTACGCTCCGCCAGCAGTTCCGCTGTGATGGAGCTTTCCGCGATGTGATCGGCGAGTTTCAGGGCCGCGGCGACACGGATCGCGTTCGGCCTCAGCAGGTCCGCCATGTCCAGCAGGATTTCGACGCTTGATCCGTTTGCCATTGTTGCGCCCTCTCGTCCCTCATATCTGGTGCGCACCGCCACATTTCATCGAGCCATGTAGGCTTTTCCACCGACCATGGCTCCGCAGATTGGCGCTGCGGAGCCATGATCAGTGTTTAAGCGGACGATCAGCCGCCACCCGGGCCGCCGGTCGTGATGTAGCTGAACGCGAAGCTCGCCAGAGCGCCGCAGAACGGAGTGGTCGCAGGGGCGTCAACCGCTGCGGCGACGTTCAGGTCCGAGATATCGGCATACGACCGGTATCCGGTGACCATCTCCTCAATCAACATCGTCTCCTTCATGTGAATTCACCTCCTTTCAGTAGTCGAGGTTCGGGGTTTGTGGGGGCTTGGTGGTCGATCAGCAGCCGATGCGGTAGGTGGCCCCGCCGGCGGCGCTGGCCGCGGCGCTGGCGCAGTACCACGAGCTGGCCACGCTGATCGCGACGGAAGCGGCGCACACGGGGGTGGTGGCGGGGGCGTCGACGCTTGCCGCGATGCTGAGTTCATTGGCGCTGGCGTAAGCGTTGTAGCCGGCGACGAGCTCCATCATCGAGGTGCCATTCGTCATCGTTCTCTTCCTTCTCTTCGGAGTCGCTGAAGCCAAAACAGGAAGGGCGTGCACTCACTTCCTGCAATCGCTTCAGAAGAGCGGCGTGTCCTCTCGGGACGGCGCCTCCGACGAGGTCTGATTGCGAGCCGGATCGGCCGGATCGATATTGCTCTCGGCGAACCTTGCGAGAATCGCCGTCTCCCGGTCGGTGCCTTCTCTGGCACTGTCCAGAAGAGCCTGTGCCAGCACGCCGGCGCGGTGCTGCCCGAAGCTGAGCCCCCGCATCGCCGGGCGGGCGTCATCGGGTTCCCAGGCGATCGCGACCCCGGGACCGATTCGCCGGCAGAAGACCGAGACCTCCTCACCGACCCCCGGGCTCCCGCCGACCAGTTCGGCGAGTCCGGGGATGATCTGCCATGCCTCCGGTCCCAGATAGACGACCAGGGCGTCACGCCGCGGATATATCAGCGACGAGGAGAGCACCTTGGCCCGATAGCGCGTCCGGTGTTCCTCCAGGTGGGTCAGGACACGTCCCCACACCGACGCCGCACTTCGCCGATCGCTCAGGTGCACGTACATCCGGAGCGTCTCGCGCGACTCCGCTCCCCCCGCGGAGCCGTCGGCCAGGAAAAAACCAGGCGACAGCGCGGGGCGTGACGGCGGCACCGCCAGTGTGACCTGCTGACCGGGCACCCACGGCCCCGTCGTCTGAACCGCGTCCCGTGGGATCCAGACCCGTACGCCGTCCCACTGAACGAGCACGTCCGGCGTGACCTCGGTGACCTGCTCCGGCACGAAGCGGACGACCGCCTGGACCGTTGTCCTCGCGTGGGGTACGGCGGCGGCCAACTCCTGCTCGAATCCCGCCTCCCGGAGCCTTCTCGGGACCTGCGTC
Organism: Streptosporangium subroseum; assembly: GCF_900188345.1. Lineage (GTDB taxonomy): Bacteria > Actinomycetota > Actinomycetes > Streptosporangiales > Streptosporangiaceae > Streptosporangium > Streptosporangium subroseum. Next base: position 98,239 of record NZ_FZOD01000030.1, read on the forward strand.
CCCTCGCTCCGCATGCCGGCGTGCAGCACCTCATAAAGCGTCGAGGCGAGAAGCGACTGCAGTTCGCGGGGATTGTCCGCGGTGAGGTCACGGTCGAATACCGTGGCCGTCAATTGATCCGCGGAAACCTTGATCTCGTCCAGCGCGGATATCAATGCGGCAGGCAGAGAAACAGTGCCAACATTCATTTCTATTCCCCCAGCCCTATCGTTGAGGCGAATTTACGCGGTTCCAGCAGTATCTTTCGCCCGATTCCGGCCGCAGCCCTTTCGATGCCAGATATTCTGGCTCTTTGAGGACTGCTTGCAATCATTCGGTCCAGCATGTGCCAACCGGCGAAAGCCGTCGCACGCTCGGCGAGTTCCGCATCCACCTGCTTGCGCTTCCCCAGGTAAGCGCGCCAGAAATTCTGCACCCTCGGCCGCAGGCGTTCGATTTTCTCGGCGCCCCGCCGGAGCACCGCATCGTGGTCTAAATCGATATCGATGAATACCGAGTCACCGCGGGAGGTCACGATGTCGAGAACGGATCGATAGAGCCATTCCCCGGCGAAACTCCCGATGTCGCGAGCCGCGTCCGCGAGCCGGAACTCCTCCCAGTCCGCGATGTAGACGAGGTCGCGCACGATGATGAACTGGTCGACGCGGAGATCGCAGTGGGAAGGAACCTTCGGAGCCTCGCGCTCCCTACGGCAGAGCTCCACGATCGCTTCGATCAACGCCGTGTCGTTCTGCAGGAGGCGCCAAACCTCCAGCTCAGCGAAACTGAAGTTGTTGAACGCGCGGAGCGTCAGGCCCTGCTGCAGCACGAGTGCCGGCAGAGTGGGGGCGGATTCGTCGAGCTCCTCCCCTTCCGGGGGGACACCGTCGTGCAGTGATCCGATCGCCTCACCCGCCGCCCGGGCCAACTCGTCGTCAAAGGTCTCGTCGACCATCAGCTTGGCGCCGCTCATCCCGGCGTCAACAAATTCGAAGGCTACGAGCCGGGCATCCATGTCGATTCCCAGAAATGCCGGGGATCGGAGAGCCGGTTTGTTGACCAGGCCGACGAAGTTTTCAAAGGAGAGCATGCGGCGCATTCTGGCCTGCACGTCGTCCGGCGACCCATCAAGTCGTTTGACGAAAACTTTCCGGCCGCTGTCGGTGAGGCCTGCCCAGGTGTCGTTTCTGCCGACCGGCGCCGTCAGCGATTCGCGATGGAAGTCACCGGCTCCCAGCTTTCGCAGAAACATGTCGACTTCGGGGACCAGGTCGAGGTTGATAGGTGCGAAACCAGGATTTTTTCCGTCCGAGCCAGATTCCTTCGAATCTCGGGAAGAAACATGATCCACGGCCGTGCCGCCCATATGGCCCTCCCTCACATTTTTGTGAGAACCGCGTGAAAAGCGGCTCGACGTGAAGGTACAAGTCGGGCAAGACGGCAATCAACGAATCTTTGGATCTCTTGAGGTAAATTTAATTATCGGCGTCACCGCGGGCAGCGGGGGCAGGGCCGGCGGAGCACGCGAATGCTGAGGCGATCGAGCAGGCGGTGCAGGTCACGGGTCGATCGCGTACGGCGTGAGGTCGGGTCTGACGCGTGACGAGGCCCCGTGGAGCGGCGGTTCTCACATCAAGTTCTGGGTGAGTACGCCGGCTCCGGGCGCCGTCTCACACGTCGTGGCGGGTCCGTCCGCCCAGAAGGTCCAGAGCCGCCTCGGACGGGCTGCCGGGCTCGGCCTGAAAGACGATGATTTTCTGGCCGGGGGTGCTGTCGATGGTCAGCACCTCCATGGAGGTGAACACGTCGCCGACCTCGCGGTGGTGGAAGCGCACGGGCGCGCGGGTCCTGGCCTCCACGTCGTGGCGATCCCACAGCCGGCGAAACTCCTCGCTTTCGCGTGACAGCTCCTCGACCAGCTCGATCACGAACGCGTCGGTGCCGGCCCCCGCCGCGGCCCGCAGGTGGGCCACCTTGGAATGGGTGTCGGTCTCCCAGTCCAGGTAGAACTCGTGTGCCGTGGGGTTGAGCAGGGCCAGCCGGAGCAGGTTGTCGTTGTGTTCCAGTCCCTCGTAGAGAGCGGTGGCCATCTTGTTCTTGACCAGCACGTCCAGCCGGTGGTTCACCACGTACGCCGGCGCGTGTTCCCAGCTCTCCAGGAGCCGCAGCACGTTCGGGTGGACCTGATCGACCGGGGCGACCGACCTGCGCGCTGAGGCCTGGGGGTGTGCGAGTGCGTGCAGGTGCGCCGCGGCGTCGGGACCGAGATCCAGTGCCTGCACCAGGGCATCGAGCACCTGCATGGACGGATTGCGTTCGCGCCCCTGTTCGAGGCGGATGTAGTAGTCGTTGCTGACCCCGGCCAGCATCGCCACCTCCTCCCGGCGCAGCCCCGGAGTCCGGCGGTAACCGGAGTCCACCAGCCCCACCTGCTGGGGGGTGGTGACCTCACGCCGAGCGCGCAAGAACTCACCCAGGAGCTTATCGCGGTCCATTTCATCACCGTATGTCGCAAATCCACCAATAAGGTGGTCACATCACTCCCTGGTTCGGCCATCGCCGCCCCTTCGAGCTTCCAACCGTGATGCTCTTTCCCCAAGGAGGCGTCGGCCGGCGGTCTTGTTTCGGCATGGAGCGGATCATGCGGGCCGGTCCGCCCCCTTGCGTCCTTCTCGCCGGATCGGCCGAACGCCTCGAAAGCTGGAGCTGACATTCGTGGACGGCGCATGCAAGGTGGCTCGCCTGGGAAATGATGCCGTCATGACCTTCTCGGAAGCCCTGCCTGAGACAGACGAACAGATCCAGCGATACGTCGGAATGGACCTGATGGCCGCCAGAGCGGAGGCCGAGGCGGCCGGTTGGGCCGTCGTGCGACTCCTTGAGGAGCACATGCCCCGCACGATGGACTACCGGCCGGACCGGATCAACCTCACCACCGATGGCACGACGGATCGGTTCAACGCCTCCAGCGGGACCGGCATCGTGATCGAGGTCGACAACGGCTGACGCTCGGCGTCGGCGGAGGTGCTCACGCCGGCACCTCCCACGAGGGAACCGGGTGGACTCGTCCACCGAAGATGCGGGCGATCCCGGCGAGACGGCGAGGCGTGGGCGGTCCCCAGGGCTTGACGAGGGCCCGGACCTCAGGAGACACGGCCAGCTCGGCCAGCGTGACGAGGCGGGCGGCGTAGGCGTCGTCGTGGGACAAGAGGTCGCCGTGGGTGCGAGATGCGGAGTCGCGGCAGGCGCTCATCCGCCGGCCTCGCCCGTGTGGACGACGACGGCCGGGGATGCGGCGAGAGGGGACGTGCCGGTGCTTCGTTTCATGGGGAGCCTTACCTGAAGGGCGAGGCCCCGACCATAGCCCTATGAATTTATATCGGTACGTTTAGTAGCCAATATGAAATTCGCGAGCATTTTTCACCTTAGTGTCGGCGCCCCCGAAGCAATGGCCAGGGGCAGGGCAGCCGAGCGATGGGCCGCATCCTCGCCGGGCCACTGCGGGGGCACCCGTCGTTCGCGGAAGCCGACGATCTCCTCTACGTCTCCCCATCGCACCTATAAGATCGCTTTTCGACCTTTCAGTCGATAAACGCCGGAACGGCATCTGTTTCAACCGGTTCAAGCAGTTGCGCGCCCTGGCCACCGGCTATGACGGGATCGCCTTCCCCCGCGCCGTCGCCGCTACCATTGCATCACTCCTGCTCTGGCTCCCGGGATGACCATGAAGGTAGAGCCCGGGAGCAAGTCTTACGATTTCCTGGCTAAATGCCCTTTCTGGCAGAGAGAGGCTTAAAAGCCCCATAATCTAGGCTCATGCCAGAACGGGGTGAAGATCAATCAGGGATTGCGTCCAAGATCATGCGGCTTGTCGCCATTGGGGCGGCGGTGGGCGTGCTGGTCGCGGGGGTCGCGTTGCCGGCCGTGGGAGGCGCGGGCCTGGGAATCATGTCGGCGACCAACGAGGTGAACCTCAAACCAGAAGACCTCACCGAACCGCCACCGGCCGAGGTCACCGTCGTACAAGACGCCCGCGGCAACGAGATCGCACGGTTCTACGAGGAATACCGCGAGGTCGTCACGCTCGATGAGATGGCCGAGGT
>NZ_FZOD01000092.1 GCF_900188345.1 Streptosporangium subroseum
TCCGGCTTCCGGCTTCCGGCTTCCGGCTTCCGGCTTCCGGCTTCCGGCTTCCGGCTTCCGGCTTCCGGCTTCCGGCTTCCGGCTTCCGGCTTCCGCGATCACGATGGCCGTTTGTCTCCGGCGCTGCCGTCGAACAGGTGGAACCAGACGGCATTTCCTGCCTCGTCATCTCGATGGGTGCCCCAACCGGCCGCCATCACCTCCACCAGCAACAGGCCGCGCCCTCCGTCACTGTCGGCCTCGGCGGCGCGGACGAAGGGAACGCTCCCGGCCGACCCGTCGTCGATCACCTCGACATGGACCATCCCGCCGCCCAGACCCAGGCATACCGTCACCGACCCGCCGGCTCGGTGCCCGGAGTCGGAGTGCACGACGGCGTTGGTGACGACCTCGCTGAGGAGCAGCACCACATCCCCAAGAACCGCCTCGACGATCCTTCCCGCCAGCAGACCCCGCGCCCACGCGCGGACCGTCGCCACCGAACACGGGGTTCCCGCGAACTCCGCATGGCCCAGCGGATGCAGCACCGCCCACCACCCCGAGACCGCCCGCCGACGCTCATAGCGGCACAGGACCTGCCCGTGCGCGCTCATACGATCGCCGCCGAGGCGATGACATCGGCCGCGTTGTCCGCCTCGGCCCACACCCATTCCCCCGGCCGCCACCACCGCGCCCACCAGGGCCGCCAGATGAACGCCCACCCACACTCACGCCGGACAACCGCGATCCGTACACGGGTCTCCCCCGCCCCCAACACCTCCAACACCGGCCGCCCGCCTACCGGCAACACCAGCGAGGTCCCCACCCCAAGCCCGTGCAAGTCCCACCCCAACCGCACCAGATGAACGAACCCCTCTTGCAAATCCTGTGCGACCATGGCGCCGACCTCCTGCTGTTGGGTCATTCCACGTGATGGCGACTGTCGATAGGCGCGCCCGCATCCATGCCGCGCAGAGAGGACGTCACCTTTGCCTCACTCCGCCGCTCGCTCACGTTGAGTGAGCAGTCGGAGCAGAAAGTGATTGCGTCGTCATGATGTTCTCGATCGGTGCAGCCTGTCAATGCACTGTGCAGATTCAAGTTAATCTGCGTATACACAACGAGCAGGTGATCACTCCGTCACACTGGGCGCATGTCACCGACCTACAGCCCCACCGTTCGGCTCCGGCGCCTGGCTCGCGAGCTGCGGAAAATGCGGGAGGAAAGCGGGCTGGGCCCGGAGGACGCCGCGGCTCGACTCGGGTGGAGTCGTAGCAAGGTGAGCCGGATTGAAACAGGCCGTACTCGCGCGAGTGCCGCAGACGTCGCCGACGCCTGCGATCTGTACGGTGCCGGCTCATCGGTCCGCGCCGGGTTGATCCAGCTCGCCAAGGAGGTCCGCCAAAGGGGCTGGTGGACTGCCTACGCTGACGTGTTCACCGGCTCCTACATCGGCCTGGAAGACGAAGCGACCCTGATCCACCAATGGGAGGTACAACTCGTCCCAGGCCTGTTGCAGACCGAGGACTACGCTCGCATGGTGATCAGCGCCGGAAGGCCGCAACCACATGACGCCGACGACGTCCACCGGCGGGTCATGGCCCGCATGGCCCGGCGCACACTGCTCAGCCGACCCGATGCGCCGAACCTTTGTGCGGTACTGGACGAAGGGGCCATCCGTCGTCCAATAGGCGGTCCCGAGCTGATGCGTAACCAGCTGGAAGCACTGCTGATCGCGGCACGACGTCCCAACGTGACGATCCGCATCCTCCCCTACAGCATCGGAGCACATGCTGGACTGGAGGGAGCGTTCACCGTCCTGTCCTTCGCAGAAGAGGTGGATCCCGACGTCGCCTACGTGGAAGGCACCGCCGGTGACGTATATATCGAGAGCTCAGATCATGTAGATCGCTATAAAATGGCATTTGCGCGCATCTGCGATGCGGCTCTGCCCCCGGAGAACTCCATGGGGCTGATCGCCGACACCAAGGAACGGCTAGCCCATGACTGATCTGTCGAACGCTGACTGGCGCAAGAGCAGCAGGAGCGGCAGCGGCAACAACTGCGTCGAGGTGGCCGACAACCTCCCCGACATCGTGGCCATCCGGGACAGCAAAGACCCTAACGGCCCAGCGCTGACCTTCTCTCCTGGCGACTGGGAAACTTTCACCACCGGCATCAAGCGCGGCGAGTTCGACACCCTGAGCTGACCACCTCACAGCCGAGTGGGAAGCACCGCCGCCCTGCCCGCCGAGTACTCCATGATGGCGTTTCCCAGGCGGCGAACGTGCTGGAATACTCGTATGCGCCGCCGAGCATCGAGGAATCAAAGGCGTTCATCGCCCGAGCGGCCAAGCAGTTCTCCTGAGAACCCGTCCGTTCCCACGAAGAAAATGCTGAAGGATCCACGATGGACTCGTCCCGCATCACCTGGCGCAAGAGCAGCCTCAGCGGCAACGGAGGCGCCGACTGCGTCGAGGTCGCCACCGTCTCCAGCGCCAGTGTCCTGCTCAGCGGCCACCGATTCGCCGTACGAGACTCCAAAAACCCCAATGGCCCCGAACTGCTCTTCACCCCCGGCCAATGGACAGCCTTCGTCGGGGGCATTAAACACGGCGAGTTCGACACCTTGAGCTGAACGCCTTACAGGCAGGCAGGAAGTGATTCCGCCCTGCCCACTCTCTGTTGACGGCGTCACCCTGGAACATGAGGCATTCGGGCCGCGGGGCCTGTCAAATCCGAGAGGAACCTTGAGCATTAGCCGAATCCAAAACTGAATCAGCGGTTAAACCAAGCCCTCCCAGAGGGGAGAAGCAGTAGACCGACCACGATGATCGGCAGGATCACGTTGAGATTCAGTAAACTGCTCATGCCGAGATCGGAATCCAGGGAAAGCACGAAGACGAAACCGAGCGCCAAGAGGGGTTCGAGCGCGAGGGCTGCGATTCGGTATCGCCTTTCACGATAGATCCACCTACTTAACAACCAACCGGCCAGGACTGCGATAACGATGCAGAAGCCCACAAATAACAGCACAAGCCCGAAATTGGCGTCGCCAGCCGAGTTCACGAGGACGAAGGCAAGCAGCGCACCACCTGCCAGCGCTTGCACTGCCTGGAGCGACACGATGAACTCGGCAATCTTCATCGCGCGCGGCATCTGCTGGGTCTTGCCTGTCTCAACCACGAGAGCCCCTTGAGGGGTAGAAGATCGGCGGCAATCCCACCTAAACGTAGGACCTAGATCATATCCCCATTGAGGCATACCCGCGAAAAATGGAACTTTCTTCGATCAACGGAAGGAAGCTGTACCGGAGTTTCACTGCGCCGATAGCACGTTGCCGTACGGATACGACCGAGTCCCCCGAATGATCCAGGAGGGCCTCTGATCTGGGAGCCGGCTTGGGGAATCGAACCCTGGGCCCCATTCATTACGAGTGAAGCCACCTGCCCGCTCCACCTGCCAAAAGACGCGGTGACCTTCCTGGAACCGTTCGCTGCCGGCCATCGGCATCCACGGTTGGCTGTGGTTTTCGTCGCGCAGTTCGTAACCCAGCCGCAAGGACGTACGGCCGATTGATCGCCTAAGCTATGTCAGCGTTGATCTTCCTGCCCCCGAGAGGCTCCCGTGTCAGGGCCATACAGGACCGAGCTGATACCGCAGGAAGTAAAGACTGCTCGGCTGCTCATGAGGATTCAAGCGGCGGTAGGGCTACTGGGACTTGTGCTCTACATCAGCCTCATCAGCGCCCAAGCCGACTCCCGGTGGTTCTCGCTCCTGCCGCCGTCGAGCATCTTTATCCTTGCGCCTCTTGTGCTGCTGGTCGTGCTCGCCGCAAAATGCTCCGCCCGAAAGAAGTGGGTACGGATCACTGCGTTTGCGACCGAAGGCTTCGTGTCCCTCGCCGAGCTTCTCTTCCTGTTTGGCTCCTGGCTCGGCGCACTGCCCGGCCTGATCCTGGGGGGCACAGCGATCTTTTGGCTAACGCGGCCGGCCGCACGGGCCTGGTTCAACCGCTGACCACAGCTTCCCGTTAGCGTCAGCCATCACCTAGAGATGGGGCGTTCTGGTCATCTCCTTGCCGGGCAGGCGTAGCCATACCGGGCCGGACACGCCAGGTCACGCGGCGCGGGTGCGTTTGGTCGGTGATGACGATGCAACCTGGACCGTGTTGAGGCGCTGGGCGGGATCCTTGCCACCATGAAACGTAAAAGGCACACACTGCTTGAGGTTCCACCGATTTGCAGGGAAGGAATGACCGATCGATGAGAGGGATCACGCCTGGACATCGCCTTGATTCGAACCAGTCGTGGTGAGCCAGTCGCGGGCCTGGGCGAGGTGGTGGTCGGTGAGGCCCGTCTGCGGGTCGACGTCGATCAGGAGGAAGGCGCCGACGCCGGGGTGGGCGTGCAGGTAGTCCTGGTCGGCGGGGGTGAGGTCGTCGTCGAACCAGACGAACGGGCGGTGCCGTACGTAGTCGGCGACGGGCCGGGTCTTGAAATGCTCGCCGACCCGGGACGTCAGGTCATCCGTCACGGTGATCACCGGTAGACGGGGCAGGCCGATGCGCGGGCTGATCTCGGCGTTGGCGTGCTGCTCCCAGCTGGTGGCCCAGACCAGCTCGGCACCGGTCTCGCGGGCCAGCGCCACCAGCTTGGCTCCGTACCGGGGATCGAGCAGGATCCCGTGCGCCTCGCCGTCGACGACGACTTCGTAGCGCCGAAACCGCAGGGAGGAGCGTCTCTGCGGGTTGAGCACCCCGTCCACGTCCAGGAGCACGAGCGGCTTCACCGGATCCCCTATCGGTGCCAGTGTTGGGGCAAGGCTGGAGGCGAACCATCGGCCTTCCACTTGTCAGACGGGCCGGCCACCCTGCTGCCGATAATGCCAGATGAGAGCCGAGATGGCGTGAAGCCGTCGTCCTGCGCTCGTGACAGCCGACGCTCTCATCAGCTCTCGCGCCACCTCAGCCCTGACCATCCGACAGCAGTGCCCGATTGAGAGCCTTGGCCATTAAGGAAGCCCTGCGTTCGAGGATTGCCAGAATCCTTGGCCCACACAATTCACGCATGTTAATCAGCAGGTAATCAAAATCCTCAACTACCCGCTCCTCGATAAGTTCTTGCATGTGGAGGGAGGAGCGTTCCAGCAGCTCCTCTGCGGCTAGAAAGCATCGACGGATCAAAAAGTTCTTCTCCTCTTCAAGGGAAGGAAGGCGAGTCCCATACCCGCCCAGCGGATCACCGCCGCTGTGGATGCAGTCTCATCGGGAATCGTCAGCTCCATGTACAAGGCTGATACAGATGAAAATGCGGCCGACTGCGGGGTGGAACTTAAACCCATTCACAGTGGGCGATCCCGGAATGACCTTGGCCCCTCGTGGGTCAACTCTGCTCTACTCCGGCGTCCCATGGGCGTGGATTTTCATCCAGTGAAAGATTTTCTGCTGTGTGAGGGCCGAGGGGTAGCATGACCGCCTCCTTGTAATTCAGGTTTCAACGAATGCAGGGTTTCGATGGAATCCCGGCTCGGCGTAGACGGTTGATGGGAGCGTGACCCGGTGGGCTACAGCGACCCTTTTGAATACGGCGCCGCCGGTGCCCTAGTGGGGCGCGCCAAGCAAGTCAGACGCATATGCGACTTCCTTGCCGCCACCGACCGCGGCGGGGCGCTCCTGCTGTCGGGGCCGGCGGGAGTGGGCAAGACGGTCCTGCTCAATGCCGCGGCGGAAGCCGCGTCCTCAACCGGAACGCGTGTCCTGCGTGCTGCCGGAGTCGAGTTCGAAGCCGACGTGAGCTACTCCGGACTGAACCAGCTCCTTTTCCCCCTCTCCGAGGCGTTCGGCGATCTCGACAGCGCGCACAGCGAAGCCCTGCGTGTCGCGCTGGGCTTCGGCAGCGGACCACCACCGGACCGGCTTGTCGTGTCCAGCGCGACCTTGATGCTTCTGCGCCAGGTGGCCACCGCAGACCCGCTGCTTCTCATCATCGACGACCTGCCCTGGGTGGACCGGGCCAGCGCCGCCGTGCTGGGCTTCGTCGCGCGCAGGCTCGGCGGCAGCCGCGTCGGCTTCCTCGGCGCCATGCGCTCGGGGAGTGAGACCTTCTTCAACCGCGGCGGGCTACCTGAATACGAGGTACCGCCGCTGGACGGGAAGTCGTCGAGGGCCCTGCTCGACGCGCACTTCCCGAACCTTGCCGAGCGGGTGCGTCAGCGGCTGCTGGCCGCGGCCGAGGGGAACCCGCTGGCTCTGCTCGAGTTGCCGACGGCGCTGAGCGGGCAGCAGCGCGTGGCGCTGGAGAACCTTCCCGCGGTGCTGCCGCTCAGCCAGCGGCTCCAAGCGCTGTTCGTCTCCCGGGTCTCCAGCCTCCCTACTGCCGCGCGGCGTCTGCTGCTGCTCGCGACGATAGACGGGACCGGTGACCTCGGGGTCCTGCAGGCATCGGCGCGACAGGCCGGCTACCACGTCGATCTCGATGACCTCGCGCCTGCCGAGCAGGACCAGTTGATGAACTTCGACGAGGGCACCCGGCGGCTCGTCTTCCGCCACCCCTTGATCCGCTCGGCGGTCATGGATGCCTGCACCAGTGCCGAGCGCCGCGCGGCCCACCGTGCCCTGGCCCACGTACTGGTGCATCAGCCCGAGCGCCGAGCCTGGCATCTCGGAGAAGCGTCCGTCGAGCCGGACGAGCAGGTGGCCGCCCTGCTGGAACAGGCCGCGCATCGCATCACGGCGCGCGGAGACGCCGTCGGGGCGGTGGCGGCATTGGTACGGGCCGCCGATCTGAGCCCCCGCGGTTCGGACCGTGCCCGCCGGCTGGCGGAGGCCGCCTACATCGGCGCCGACGCGACCGGGGAACTGCGCGGCGCGTCGGAGCTGCTCGAAAACGCCCGCCGGGCAGACCCGGACCTGACGGGCTCCCTGCGCTCCGCTGCCGCCGCCGTCTACCTGATCATCAACGGTGACGGAGACATCGACGCCGCTCACCGCCTGCTGGTGGGCGCCATCGAGTCCGGCACACACCGGTACGACGCCAAGGACAACGCCCTCATCGACGCGGTCCACCTGCTGCTGCTCCTGTGTTTTTTCAGCGGCCGCGCAGAGCTGTGGGTCCCCTTCTACACCGCGCTCGCCTCCCTGCGACCGGAGCCGCCCGCACTGCTGTCCGTGGCCGGCAAGACCTTCTCCGACCCGGCACGTACGGGAGTCGCGGCTCTGGAACAGCTGCAGGCTGTCCTCAGCGAACTTCCCGAAGAGACCGACCCCGGCCGTATCGTCCGAATCGGCACCGCGTCGCTCTACCTCGACCGGCTGGCAGACCTTCGCGGGCCCTCCTGGAGAGTCGTCCTCCAGGGACGGGACGGCGGCCCGGCGCGCAGACACCTCGGCGCGCTGATGCACCTGTGCCTGGACGACTACCTGACCGGCAGGTGGGACGAGTGTGTGGAGCTGGCCGACGAAGGACTCCAGCTGTGCGAGGACTCCGGCTACCAGTTCTTCACCTGGTACTTCTGGTACTGCCGAGCCGTCGTCGCCGCTGCCCGCGGGGACGACGACACGGTCGACCTCCTCACCGACCAGATCACCCGCTGGGCGACGCCTCGGGGAGTCGGGACAGCGCTGCACTACGCCCGGCACGTACGCACCATCGCGGATCTCGGACGTGGCGACTTCGAAAGCGCCTATCAGCACGCGACGGCGATCAGCCCCGCCGGCACTTTCGCCTCCCACGTCCCGCACGCCCTATGGGTGGCGATGGACCTCGTCGAAGCCGCGGTCCGCACCAACCGCCAAGCGGAGGCGGCCGCCCATGTGCGCGCCATACAGGAGACCGGCATCGCGGCGCTCTCCCCACGGCTCGCCCTTCTCGCCGGGGGCTCGGCGGCGCTGTGTGCCGCCGAAGACGAGGACGCGGTACGCCTCTTCGACACAGCGCTGGCCGTGCCGGGCGTCGAGCGGTGGCCGTTCGATCTGGCCCGGGTGCGACTCGCCTACGGTGAAAGGCTCCGACGAGCACGGGCGAACGCAGACTCCAGAGGGCCGCTGAGCCTGGCGTACGACGCCTTCACCCTGCTCAGCGCCCGTCCCTGGACGGAGCGCGCGTCCAAGGAGCTGCGTGCCACCGGATGGATCGCGCCGAGAACCGCCGCCGCGGGTGGCCAGGTGCTCACGCCGCAGGAGCGGGAGGTAGCGGATCTGGCCGCATCCGGCCTGAGTAACAAGCAGATCGCCGAGCGGCTCTATCTCTCGCACCGGACCGTCGGCGCGCACCTCTACCAGATCTTTCCCAAGCTTGGAATCACCTCCCGAGCCGCGCTCCGCGACGCGCTTTCGACCTTGGACGAATGACACCACCGCACCAGCACGCCCACGATCGACCAGTGGGCTTGTTCCGCTTCCGGCCAAGCGGAACAAGCTTCCAGGACCGGCCCTGTGGGCAGCGGCGTCAGCCCCATCCGGGGCGCACTCCCGTCTGGCTAACCACCGCTGCCCACGCTGCCGATCCCCGGCCCGTCACTGGGGGAACCGGCGGCGACCCGCAGCGGACGGCTGCCCTTCGGTCCGTCCACCACGGCCGCGATGGCCCTGGCCGTCTGGGCGACGTCCGCGCCGGTGCCGGCCTGCTCCGCCAGGGTCACGTCCACGCGGTCGACCAGGCCGGGATACCGGCCCTCATACGCTTCGGCGGTCTCGGTGTCATCCGGATAGACCAGGCGCAGGTGCTGGCCGGTGTCAGGCATGAGCGAGCCGGAAACGATGATCGAGGTCTCTATCCCGAAGCCGGTCAGCTCTTTCGCATAGCTCGCCGCGAGATGGTCGATCACCGTGACGGCTTCGGAGTGCAGGGCGAGGTAGGGAGCCGCATCGGCACGGTGGCCGGAGGGTACGACCCAGACCAGCAGGCCGTCCTGGCGCTCGCGCATCTGCGGCAGCACCGCACGGTTCACCCGCTGGGTGGACAGCACATGTGCGTCGTAGATCTGCGCCAACTGGTAGGGAGTGAAGGACTCGACGGGCCCCCGGGGTACAGGTCCCATGGTGTGGATCACCACGTCGATTCGGCCGGCTTCCGCCGTGATATCCCTGACCGCGGCGGAGACCGAGCGCTGATCGGCGACATCGAGTGCGAGGGGACGCAGCCGCGTGCCCCGCGTGCGGGCGTAGCCGTCCAGTTCGGCGATGCCGCCGGGTGAACGGCCGGAGTCGGGCCCGATTCCGGCGTAGGCGGTGTGACCGGCGCCGGCCAATGCCTGCGCGGTCGCTGCCCCGAGACCGCTGGAAGCCCCGGTAATAAGAACGATCTTCGACATCGCGCTCCTCCCCTCAGCGGACGACGGGAGCGGCGAGGCGACCGTGGACATGGTGATCGTCGGGCTGCCGGCGCCGATCGGGCTGTGGAACGTCACCAGCGGGTGCCTGACATCTCACGTTCTCCGCTGCGGTCGTTACCGACCTCTGCCCGTCCACGTTGCTTTCCATACGAGACCTTGCCCAACGTTCGTCATGCGGTGGATGGGGCGCTCCGCCCCCTGCCCGGCTGTCCGCTCGACGCAGGAAGTGAGGTCCCACTCGACAGGTACAACGCGCACCTGACCACGTGGCCAGTGTCGGTGCTGCGGGGATCGGGCCGCCTAGGTCAAATGACTGCGCAAGAGACTGCGGTTCATGCCGCCCGCGGCAGGGCCGCGTAAATGTCGCTCGGCACCTGGGTTCCGACCTCGGCCGCTGGGCGCCGGCAGCCACTGATCTTTGACGGTCGTGGTGGGTACGGCGCCCTGCATACATGGTCATCGAGCACCACCCGCCGGCATTCCCAGCCGGCCGCCAAGGACCTGCGGTCGTCTCCAAAGCCTGCGTTGTGTGTCTGACCTGGCGAAACACCGGCGGGCTGTTGAAATGACTGTCCAGCGCGGCGCGATGGCGCAGGTTTCAGGTGGCCATTCGACGGATGCGGACGGGGCGCGTCTGGCGACACTCTGGAGAAGCGCCGCAGGATGCGTGCTCGACGTGCATCGGGAGCGGATCGCAGGGAGCGACGATCCGGCTTCGCGTGCGGTGAGCAGCGGTCTTCGACTCCAGATTCCTTTCTGCCGGCCGGCAGGTGGGACGTGGGTCTCCCACGCGCCGCTTGTCTCCGCCGATCGGTCCGGCCATTTAAGTGAACAGAACGTTCTATGTACATTGGAGAGTTCGCATGAGTGAGCCCCACGCCAACGAGGCCGGCACGATCGTGCTCATCCACGGCCTCTGGGTGAATCCGCGCAGCTGGGAGGGGTGGAAGCACCACTACGAGGCTCGGGGGTACAGAGTTGTCACCCCTGCCTGGCCGGGTCTCGACCGCGAGGTGGAGGAGCTTCGGCGCGACCCCACGGGCATCGCGGGAGTCGGCCTTCGCGAGGTGGTGGACCGCTACGAGAGCATCATCCGCGGTCTGGATCGCCCACCGATGATCATGGGCCACTCGTTCGGCGGCGCCGTCGTGCAGATCCTGCTCGACCGCGGCCTGGGCAGTGTCGGCGTCGCCATCGACTCGGCAGCCGTCAAGGGCGTGCTCCCCCTGCCACTGTCGACCCTCAAGTCGGCCTGGCCGGTCCTGGGAAACCCCGCCAACAAGAACAAGGCGATCCCGCTGACGCCGCAGCAGTTCCACTACGCCATCACCAACACCCTCACCGAGAGCCAGTCCGCCGCCCACTACGAGCGGTACGCCGTCCCCGGCTCGGCCCGCGTCCTCTTCCAGGGGGCGTTCGCCAACTTCAACCCCCGAGCCGCCACTCGAATCAACTTCCGCAACCGCCGCCGGGCCCCGCTCCTGTTCATCGCGGGACAGGCCGACCACATCGTCCCGCCCAAGGTGAACAAGGCCAACTGGCGCCTCTACCGCAAGTCCCCCGCCGTCACGGACTACCAGGAATTCCCCGGGCGCTCGCACTTCATCATCGGCCAGGACGGCTGGCAAGAAGTCGCCGACTACGCACTGAACTGGGCCGAGAAGCACATTTCCACCCGGGTGTGACCGTAGACGGCCCGCCATCCACAGCCCGGCACAACGCCACCTCCAGGCGCGGGGCGGTCCACTGATCCATCTCCACCGCCGTGCGCCCCCGCGGACAGGCATGTCTGCGCTCAACAAGCGATAACCCACCACACAAGGAGAAATCCGTGATCAACCGTCGTACTTTCCGCGTTGCCATTGCCTGCGCGACCGGGGTAGCCCTCGCCACCGGCGTGACCACCCTCGCGTCGGCCGCATCCACCCACCAGACGGCCTCGGCCCCGAAACCGACCGTCGTCCTCGTGCACGGAGCCTGGTCCGACGCGGCCAGCTGGGGCGCCGTGATCAAGCGCCTGCAGACCAAGGGATATCCGGTCGCCGCCCCTCCCACGGCTCTGCGCAGCCTCTCCGACGACTCGGCCTACCTGGCTTCCTACCTCAAGACCATCCACGGCCCCATCGTCCTGGTCGGCCACTCCTACGGCGGATCCGTCATCACCAACGCCGCCACGGACAACACCAACGTCAAGGCTCTGGTCTACATCTCGGCCTTCGCCCCGGACGAGGGCGAGACTGCCTCAAAGCTGACCGCGAAGTTCCCCGGCACCCACATCACCACCGATCCCAACGCACAGGTGCCCACCGCCCTCACCCCCGTCCCCTTCACCCTGGCCAACGGCACCGCCGGAGTCGATCTGTACACCAAGGCCGACAAATACCGGGACCTGTTCCTGAGCAACCGCCTCAGCAGCAAGGCCGCCGCCGAGCTCGCCGCCACACAGCGCCCCGCCGCCCCGGCGGCCCTCGACGGGGAGTCCGGCAAGCCCGCGTGGAAGATCATCCCCTCCTGGTATCTCGTCTCCAACGATGACCACCTGATTCCCCCGGCGACCGAGAGCTTCATGGCCGCCCGAGCCCACGCCCACACCGTCAAGGCCGACACCCCCCACGCCGCACAGGTGACCAACCCGGAGATCGTCACCAACCTCATCGAACAGGCCGCCGCAACCACCCGCTGACAACAAGCACCGGCCATGTCATCACCGGGCGGCCCGACACGCCCCGCCAACCGACACGTCGGTTGTCCCGCGGGGAACAGCGGGGCCGCCCGGCGGTGTTTATTCGATACCGACCGGTTGATCGTGTCCGGAGGTATAGCGAGGTAATCAACCCGGCTACTCCGCCGACGCGACCTCTCGCCCATCGGGTCACATCATCTTCGGATGGCTGAGCAAGCGCCCATCGGGCGGCGCGGAAACCATCGCGCAGGAAGGCAGGGAACATGTCCAATGAGCACAGCATGTCGGTGACCGACAAGGTCCTGGCGTTGCTCGGAGCGTTCTCCTACGAAACTCCTGCGCTAACGCTCACCGAATTGTCGAGGCGGACGGGGCTGTCGATGCCCACTGTCCATCGTCGTGCTGCCGAACTCGTCGAATGGGGAGCTCTCGAACGTGGACCCGACCGGCGCTACAGGGTGGGTCTGCGACTGTGGGAGGTGGCCACCCTCGCGCCCCGCGGCTCCGCCCTGCGGAATGCCGCCCTGCCGTTCCTGCAGGACCTGTACGACGTTACGAAAGAACAACATATCCACCTTTCTGTGCGGGATCACCTGGACGTCGTCTTCCTGGAACGTCTGAGCACGCCCAACGCCCCGCAGGCCGACAGCCGGGCAGGAGGCCGGTTCGGCGCATTCGCCACGGGAGCGGGATTGGTATTGCTTGCCCATGCCCCTGGCGACATACGAGAGAAATATCTGAGCAATCCACTGCGGCGCTATACCGAGAACACCGTTACAGATCCCGCCCGACTTCGCTCCCTTTTGGCCGGCGTCCGCAGGGAGGGCTATTCCACCAGCGACAGAATGGTGGGGCCGGACGTCCACTGCGTCGGTGCGCCGATTTACGGGGCGGACGGCTCGGTAGTGGCAGCTGTGTCCATTTGCTTCCGAGCGGGCAGCCAATCCCCCCGGACGCTTGCTCCTTCCGTTCGAGCAGCTGCCCGAAGAATTTCCCACGCCCTCCGCTGATGAATTTGAACGGCGCCCATTTCAAGGCCGCGATTCACGACGTACCTGATCCCTGGCGCCGGCCGTGTCGTCGGCCTTCGCATCGGTTTCATCGCCCCAGTACCGACGATGCCAGATGAGGTCGGCGACGGTGCGAGGCGGTCGTTGTGTGCTCGTGGTGGCCGACCCCGTCATCAGCTCTCCGGCCGAGGCTGTGGACATCGGCTCGCAAGGGGCTCCGCGTTCAGCCGATGAGCATGTCGAGCGAGACGTCCCACAGGCGTGCTGCGGCCTCGGGGTCGAGGGCGTGCGCGGCGACGCCGCCGGGCTTCACTCGTAACCAGTGCTCTGCCGACACCGGTAGTGCCAGGGGCAGGTTCCCGCTACCACTCCGGCCCAGACTCCTCCAAAGATCGTCCCGCCGCCTCCTCGACGATCTCGCTGATCTTTAGGCACGATGAGAGCATGACCACCACTGTTGTCGAGATCCATGTCCCGCTGCACGAAACGCCGGGCCTCGCCGAAACCGAGTATCAGTTCCCGTGGATCGACGAGATCGAGGAGTTCTTGTTCGAGTTGGAGCAGCAGGGTGAGGTCGAGGTCTTCGATGATGGCGAGCAGTTCGGAGACGTTTACGTCTTCTTCGTCGCCGGGGCCGACGAAAGTGCCCTTTTGGCTGCCGCGTCCCGCGTGGCGGCTCTTGATGGAATTCCCACCGGCGCCTTCGCCATGATCACCGACGATGAGGCGGCAGAGTTCGGGCTCGGACGCCGGATAGACCTGCCGATGCCCTGATCCATGTCCAGCCGCCGAAGCTGTCGTTGGAAGCGATGGCCAGGGTGTATTCGACCCGGTAGACGATCAAGGAGGCACCATGTCGAGCCACGGCGATGACGACATCCCGAGCAGCCTTGGGGCACCGGCACGCCGAGCCCTGGCCGGCGCCGGCTACACGACACTTACCCAGGTCGCCTCAATGACCGAGCAGCAGCTCCTGCGACTACACGGCATGGGCCCCAAAGCCATCCGCCAACTACGCGCCGCGCTCGCCGAACGCGACCTCACCTTGGCCGACCAGGAAACCTGAGCCCTGCGAAGGGCAAGGCCGTCGTCGCCCAGGGGATGGGGTCGAAAACGGGGACGGCGTGTCTGCCTCGGCCGCTTCGAACGCACCGATCGGTCGCGGTGACCGGGAAGCGGCTGAGCGAGTCGGGCGCTCCGTGGGGTCGGCCGACTCGCCGCCGGGCCTTCGCGCTAGCCGTTCGCGGGCACCACCCCGGCGGAGTACGAGCCGATCAGGGTGGCGTCGTCGCGGGCGGGACCGACGGCCAGCCTGTCGCCGAGCTCACGTTGGAACTCCTGGAAGGCGGCCAGCCCGGACAGGCCCTCACCGTCGACCACGTGGACGAAGGTGACGCCGTCGGCCAGCCGGAACGAGCTGTAGCGCAGGCCGGGTGGCGCCGTGCTCGCCAGCTCCGCGAAGACGTTCTCGATCAGGTGCTGGTTCTTGTCGGCGGCCTCGGGCCTGGTCTGGTAGCGGATCACTGCTGCGGTCATCACGATTCTCCTCGGTCGTTGGCTGTCACTTCTTCTGACCGCGCCGACACCCCGAACTCATCGCCGCGGTGAGTCGTGGCGAGTCGCGATGAGTTCGGTCCTCCGCCGCTGTCAGTACCGGTGACAGCGAACTTCTGGAGGACCCTCGTGAGCAGCAGGGAACGGACGACCGTCGAACAACGCCGGGTGCTGGGCCTGACCTCGATCGGCTCGGTGATGGTGGCGCTCGACACCCTGGTGGTAGCGGCGGCGCTGACCACCATCAGGCAGGATCTCGGCGCCTCGATCGAACAGCTGGAATGGACGGTGAACGCCTACAGTCTCAGCTTCGCGATGCTGCTGGTGACCGCGGCGGCGATCGGCGACCGGTGGGGCCGGCGCCGGATGTTCGCGGCCGGCCTGGTTCTCTTCTCCGTCGCGTCGATCGCCTGTGCGCTGGCGAGCTCGGTGCCGTTGCTGATAGCCGCCCGGGCCGTCCAGGGAGTCGGCGCGGCGGCCGTGATGCCGATGGCGATGGGCCTGCTCGGTGCCGCCTTCCCGCCTGAACGCCGCGGCTGGGCGATCGGCGTCTTCAGCGGCCTGACCGGTCTGGCGGTGCTGGGCGGTCCGATGATCGGCGGTGCCGTGACCCAGGGGCTCGCCTGGCAATGGATCTTCTGGATCAACGTGCCGGTCGGCGCCCTGGCGATTCCCCTCGTCCTCCGGTGGATCCCCGAGAGCAGAGGAGCGGCTCGCCGGCTCGATCCGGGCGGCGCGGCACTGATCACCCTCGCCGTCCTCGGCATCGTCTGGGGCGTCGTCCGCGGGCCCGCGGCGGGCTGGAACAGCTCGGAGGTGATCGGTTCGTTCGTGCTCGGAGGTCTCCTGTCGCTGGTATTTCTGGCCTGGGAGAGGCGCGCGCCGCAGCCGATGGTGCCGCTGACGTTCTTCCGGTCGAGGGCGTTCTCGGCCGGCAACGCGGCCGGCTTCTTCCTGACCGCGGCGCTCTACGGTGCCGTGTTCTTCCTTGCCCAGTTCATGCAGGCCGCCTTCGGCTCCGGTCCTTTGAAGGCCGGGCTGCAACTCCTGCCCTGGACGGCCACGCTGTTCCTGGTGGCGCCCGTCGCCGGCCGTCTGGTGGATCGGATCGGCGAACGTCCGCTGGTGGTGACCGGGCTGGCCTTGCAGGCGGCCGGCATGTTCTGGATCGGTCAGGTCGGCAGCGGCACGGTCCACTACTCCGAACTGGTGCTGCCGCTCATCGTGGCCGGCTGCGGCGTCTCGATGGCGATGCCGGCGACGCAGAGCGCCGCCATCGGAGCGCTGCCCCGTGAATCCGTCGGGATCGCCTCCGGCATCTACAGCATGATGCGACAGCTCGGCGGGGTCGTCGGAGTCGCCGTACTGGCCGCGGTGTTCGCCGCCGCCGGGGGCTACGAGTCCTTCACCACCGGATTCACCCGAGCCCTGGCCGTCTGCGGCGTACTGTCGTTGCTCGGAGCACTCGCAGGACTCGGGATCGCCATGCGGCGTAGTGCAACACGTCCTGTCGCCCGGCAGGAGCTGGTCGAGGAGCTGAGGTGAACCTGGAGGACGAGTTCGCGCGCTACCGGGGTGAGCTGGTCGCGCACTGCTACCGGATGTTCGGGTCGCTGCACGACGCGGAGGACGCCGTACAGGAGACGTATCTGCGGGCGTGGCGGGGGTTCGCGGAGTTCGAGCAGCGCTCGTCGGTCAGGACCTGGCTCTACCGGATCGCGACCCGGGTCTGTCTGAACGCCCTGCGGCACAGCAGTCGCCGGATGGTGCCGTCGGCATTGGGCGCTCCCGGCGTCGACCCGGATGACCTGGAGGAGCGAGCCCTGGAGACCAGCTGGCTGGAGCCGTTCCCCGATCTGCTGCTGAACGCCGACCCAGCTCTGGTCGTGGGGACCCGGCAGAGTCTCAGACTGGCGATGGTCGCCGCCCTGCAGCATCTGCCGCCGCGGCAGCGCGCCGTACTGATTCTGCGGGATGTGCTTGCCTGGCAGGCGTCGGAGGTAGCCGGTCTGCTCGACACGACCACCGCGGCGGTCAACAGCTCGCTCCAGAGGGCCCGTGCCGAACTGGTCAGGCTCGCACCCGCCGAGGACCAGTTCAGCGAACCTGACGAGCCCGTACGGCGTGCTCTGCTCGACCGGTACGCAAAGGCCTTCGAGAAGGCGGATCTGGTCGCTCTGGAAGGTCTGCTGACTCAGGACACCCGGTGGGAGATGCCGCCGATCCCGACCTGGTTCGACGGTCGCGACGACGTGCTGCGCCTGCTCAGGGCGAAGGTGATGCCAGGGGATGGTCTGCGGATCGTGGTGGAGACGTCCGCGAACGGGCAGCCGGCGTTCGCGAAG
Source organism: Streptosporangium subroseum (assembly GCF_900188345.1). Taxonomy (GTDB): domain Bacteria; phylum Actinomycetota; class Actinomycetes; order Streptosporangiales; family Streptosporangiaceae; genus Streptosporangium; species Streptosporangium subroseum. The sequence continues at coordinate 16,905 of NZ_FZOD01000092.1, forward strand.
TACGTCCGCGGTCGCGACGGCGTCTTCCACGCGCACTCGATCGAGGTGCTGACCTTGACCGGCGCAGGCGTGTCCTCGGTGCTCGCCTTCCACCGGGCGGACCTGTTCGGCTCCTTCGGCCTCCCGACCGACCGTCTCCACAGGGATGAAGGCGCCTTGGGGCCAGATGCCCCACCCAACTGACCACCACCACAGCGGCGGCGGACCGCTGCCGGTCCGCCGCCGTTTCGCTTTTTCGCGGCAAGGTCGGACGCTAGATGCGGGCGACCCCGTCGGCGCGGGCCTGCGCGGCGACCGCGGCGATGACGGCGGGGGCGACGCGCTCGTCGAACGGGCTCGGGATCACGTAGTCGGCCGACAGGTCGTCCCCGACCACGGCGGCCAGCGCCTCGGCCGCGGCGACCTTCATGTTCTCGGTGATGGTGGTGGCACGGACGTCGAGCGCTCCCCGGAAGACACCGGGGAAGGCCAGCACGTTGTTGATCTGGTTGGGGAAGTCGGAGCGGCCGGTCGCGACCACCTGCGCGTGCTTCCTGGCGATCTCCGGATGCACCTCCGGCGTCGGGTTGGACAGCGCGAAGACGATCGAGCCGGGCGCCATCGACGCGATGGCCTGCTCGGAGACCGTCGAGCCCGACAGGCCGACGAACACGTCGGCCCCGGCCAGCGCGTGCTCCGTGGAGCCTCGCATGTCGGCCCTGTTGGTGTCGCGCGCCAGGGCCTCCTTCACCGAGTTGAGCCCCTCGCGGCCCCGGTAGATCAGGCCCTTGGAGTCGGACACCCCGATGTCACCGATGCCCGCGTTGAGCAGGATCCGGCTGACGGCGACCCCGGAGGCGCCGGCGCCGGCGACCACGACCCGCAGCTCGCCCAGCGAGCGGCCGGTCAGCCGGGCGGCGTTCTTCAGCGCCGCCAGCACCACGATCGCGGTGCCGTGCTGGTCGTCGTGGAAGACGGGGATGTCCAGAAGCTCGCGCAGCCGGTCTTCGACCTCGAAACAACGGGGCGCGCTGATGTCTTCCAGGTTGATGCCCCCGAAGGAGGGCGCGAGCCGCACGACCGTCTCGACCAGCGCGTCCACGTCGGTGCAGTCGAGACAGATCGGCACCGCGTCGACGTTCGCGAACTGCTTGAACAGCAGGGCCTTGCCCTCCATGACCGGCATGGCGGCGGAGGGCCCGATGTCTCCGAGGCCGAGCACCGCGGTGCCGTCGGAGACGACGGCGACCACGTTGGACACCCAGGTGTAGTCCTTGGCGAGCTCCGGGTTCTCGGCGATCGCGCTGCAGACCCTGGCCACACCCGGGGTGTAGGCGAGTGCGAGGTCGTCGGCGTCGCGGACCGGGACGGTCGAGCGGACCTCCAGCTTGCCACCGCGGTGCAGGGCGAAGGCCGGGTCCGTATCAAGAGCTTCGAGCGTCTCGAGGGAAGTGGAGGATGGCGTGAAAGCCACAGTGACCCCTGTTGGTTCAGTCAGACGGATAGTTCCTTCGGAGGCGGCCGCAGGAAGCGTGTCCCGGGCTTCGGTAGCCGCTCGGGGCCTGCTCACTGAGCTCGGTCGCCTGGAGGGGTCGGGGGTCACCCGTCGCTCGATTGTGCCACATGTTGAGACTCCGCCAGATGCCAGCAGTCACTTACCTTGTTGACGTGGTGTTGACAGCGCCACCCGTGTAATACTCGAAATCCCTATTCATCGCTTACATTGACGGGTCACCCGATGGACCTGACGACCTACGCCGAGCTGGCCGTACTACTGATCAACAGCCCCGACCGGCTGACCGGTCTGGAAGGACTGCGCGCTCTCCTGGAAGAGGGTGGCCGCTATCGGCCGGGCTGCCGTCTCACCCGCGGCGACCTCGACGCCCTGCGCGACCTCCGCGAAGAGCTCATCATCGTGTTCGAGACCGCGGACGCCGGCGACGAGCAGGCCGTGGTCGACCGGCTCAACTCCCTGCTGATCCACCATCCGGTCCAGCCGCAGATCTCCGGTCACGACGGCGAGCGCTGGCACATGCACCTCACCGAGGGCGGCCGGATGGCCGACCAGTACGCCGTGGGAGCCGTCATGGGCCTGGCCACCATCGTCACCGACCTGGGCGTGGACCGGCTCGGCCTCTGCCAGGCGCCGCCCTGCCGCAAGGCCTATCTCGACACCTCCTCCAACCGGTCCCGGCGCTACTGCTCGGAGCGCTGCGCCAGCCGGGCCAACGTGGCCGCCTACCGGGCCCGCCAGAAGGTCGGCAGCCCGTAACATCGTGGCCGCCCACCGGGTCCGCAAAAGATTTGCAGCACCGTGGCTGTTTTATCGGGCACCGCAGAAGGTGGGCGGGCGGCCCGTAACGTCGCGGAGGGCTCGTGACGCCGTGGCCGCCCGCCGGGCACGGCAGCCGGACGACCCGTGACGCCGCCGCCTAGCCGGCCCGCCGGAAGGGCGGCCAGTAACGCAGCACCACCCGGCCGACGATCGACGACGGCGGCAGCGCGCCGAAGTCCCAGCTGTCGCGGCGGCCGGAGGCGCGCTGGTTGTCGCTCTCCAGCCACCATCCCCCGTCCGCCTCCCAGGCGGCCCGCTTGACGATCAGCCTCGCCTGGTCGGACGGAAGTCGTGCGACGACCAGGTCCCCGGCTCTCACCGGAGCGCCGCGCCACACCCACAGCCAGTCACCGGGCCGCAGCGCGGGCAGCATCGACTCTCCCTCGACACGCACTCTCATCGAGCGCAGCCCCCTCCCACACGGGTTTTTGAAGACGAGTAAGGTCGTTAATCGGACCATGCCGAACTCAGCATCAAGGAAGGATTTTCCGATGCTCGCACGACTTCTGCGACCCAAGCACATCGCCTCCGCGCACTGTGACCTGCCGTGTGGTGTGTATGACCCCGCTCAGGCTCGCATCGAGGCCGAATCCGTGAAGGCCATCATGGAGAAGTACGCCGCGAACGAGGACCCGGTCTTCCGCGCCCGCGCGATCACCATCAAGGAGGAGCGGTCCGAGCTCGTCAAGCACCACCTGTGGGTGCTGTGGACCGACTACTTCAAGCCCCCGCACCTGGAGGCCTACCCGCAGCTGCACCAGCTCTTCTGGGACGCCACCAAGCTGGCGGGCGCCGCCGGCGGCAAGGGCACCGTCGACGTCGCCAAGGCTGACGAGCTCCTGGGCAAGATCGAAGAGATCTCCGACATCTTCTGGAAGACCAAGGCCGCCTGAGCAGGGCAGCGCCGCCGCTGATCGCGGCGTTCGGCGTCGTGATCAGCGCAGCAGGCCCCGCATGAGGTGCGACCATGCGGGGCTTGACCTGTTCAAGCGCCCTTTTTGGACATCTTCAGATGTTCTAGTGGTGTCAATTCACCCCGATCGCGAGTCCAATCGGGCCAAGGAGCGTCCAGGGGCTGTAGGTTGCAGAGAGCGACTCTGCAAGGAGGAACGTGACCGAACACACCGAGGTGCCTGCGGCCGGTATGAACGGTATCCGTGACGTGGTGAGCGTCCGGCTACCGGCGGCGAGTGCCTATCTGTCCGTGCTACGTACGGCGACCGCCGGACTGGCCGCACGGCTGGACTTTACGCTGGACGAGATCGAGGATCTGAGGATCGCGGTCGACGAGGCGTGCGCGATGTTGCTGGCCCAAGCCGTTCCCGGCACCGATCTGACTGCCGAGTTCGAGCTCACCGGGCAGCTGATGCAGGTCCGGGTCGAGGTCAGCACGGTCGGTAGTTCCGCACCGAACCGCGATGACTTCGCCTGGATGGTGCTCACCGCCCTGGCTGATGATGTGGATGCCGCAACCGACTCCCCCGACCGTATGGCGATCGTGCTCCGCAAGCGCCGAGGCGCAGCGAGGCCAGCGTGACGGAAAGGACTCGTGCCATGGCCGCCAGCGACCACGCTGTGCCCGACCGGGTGCGCGCGCGCCTGCTCTTCGCGGAACTGGTGGAGTTGCCCGCCGACGACCCGCGGCGCCAGCGTATCCGTGACGAGCTCGTCGAGCTGCACCTTCCCTTGGTGGAATATCTCGCCCGCCGGTTTCGCAACCGGGGCGAGTGGCTTGACGATCTCACCCAGGTCGCGACCATCGGTCTGATCAAGTCGATCGACCGCTTCGACCTCGGCCGAGGGGTGGAGTTCTCCACCTACGCCACCCCGACGATCGTGGGCGAGATCAAGCGGCACTTCCGCGACAAGGGCTGGGCGGTCCGCGTGCCGCGCCGCCTGCAGGAGCTCAAGCTCTCGCTCACCAAGGCGATCAGCGAGCTCTCCCAGCGAGAGGGGCGAGCACCCACCGTCGCCGAGCTCGCCGGGTTCCTGAAGATGACCGAGGAGGAGGTGCTCGAGGGGCTGGAGTCGGCCAACGCCTACTCAACGGTCTCCCTCGACGCGCCTGACTCGGGTGACGACGACGCGCCCGCGGTGGCCGACTCCCTCGGCATCGTGGACGACTCCCTGGAGGGCGTCGAATATCGCGAGTCACTCAAGCCTCTGCTCGAGCGGCTGCCTCCGCGTGAGAAGCGGATCCTGCTGCTGCGATTCTTCGGCAACATGACACAGTCACAGATCGCCACCGAGCTCGGCATCTCCCAGATGCACGTGTCCCGGCTGCTCGCCAGAACCCTGGCACAGCTCCGTGAAGGCCTGACCGTGGAGGATTAGTCCTGGTCCCCGTAGAGGGCCTGGGTCGTCGGCGGGGACAGGAGCGCGACCAGTCCGATCACTGCGACGGCGATCAGCGGGATGCCGATCGCCTGCTGATCGGACTGGATCAGCGTGACGCCCACGGGCAGGGCGAAGATCTGCGTCAGCACGCCCGGACTCCGCGTCCACCGGTCGACCTGGATCATCCCCCAGGCCACCCGGAGCAGAACCGCGCCCACGAGGATCCCGAATCCGGCGACGAAGATCGAGCTGATCAGATCGGCCGGTTTGCCGATCGCTGTCTCGACGCCGACGTAACCGCCGAGCAGCAGGGCGGTGACGCCTTCCAGCCCCATGATGGCGGCGGCGACGGTGAGGGTCATCGGACGGTTCGGCACGCGCCAACCCTATCGCCGGGACATTCCGCCTGCTTCTTTACCACCCCTGTGCCGTAAACGGCGGATACGCTGAAATTTATGCGCGCGATGCTCCTGGTGAATCCGAAGGCGACGACGACCAATCAGCGGACGCGCGACGTGCTCATCAGGGCACTGGGCGCCACCCTGGATCTGACCGTCGAGGAGACCCGATACCGGGGACACGCGGCCCAGCTCTCCCGCGGGGCGCACGCCTCCGGATTCGAGGTGGTGGCCGTGCTCGGCGGCGACGGCACGATCAACGAGACCGTGAACGGCCTGCTCAACGCGGAGGACGGCAAGAGGGGGGACGACGGGAGCGCGGTGGATCGGCCGGCTCTGCTGGTGATCCCCGGCGGCAGCGCGAACGTCTTCGCGAGGGCCCTCGGCCTGCCGAACAACCCGGTCGAGGCGGTCGGCGCGGTGCTTGAGGCGATCCGTGACGGACGGCGGCGGACCGTCGGGCTCGGTCAGGCGATCTGGGACAACCAGAGCAGATATTTCACTTTCTGTAGCGGCCTGGGATATGACGCCGAGGTGATCCGGGCGGTCGAGGGCATACGGGGCACCGGCCGCAAGGCCACACCCACGCGGTACGTGAACACCGCGTTACACCACTATCTCTCGACCGACAAACGCCATGCCGCCATGACCGTCGAGGGCCCGGACGTGCCGCCGACCGGCCACATCTTCCTGGCGATCATCTCCAACACCTCCCCGTGGAGCTACATAGGCTCCCGGCCGGTCTCCCCGACCCCGTGGGCGAGCTTCGAGACCGGTCTCGACCTGCTGGGACTCCAGCGCCTCGGCCTGCCCTCGATGGTCCATCTGATGCCCCAGATCATCGGAGCCCGCGACACCCTGCCCACCGGCGGCCACCTGGTGCAACTCCATGACGAGAAGGAGTTCACCCTGAGCGCCGGGCGTCCCGTGGCGTTCCAGCTCGACGGCGACTACCTGGGCGAGGTCGAGCGGATTACGTTCCGCTCTATCCCGAATGCGTTACAAGTATTGGTCTAACCCGTTACATGCGGTCATTGTGTGACGCATCCGACATCCATATCAGGCAAAACGTTCCCCCAAACCTCTTGCGTGCACAGAGCGTGGCTGCCAATCTCAACATTGACGTCGGAACGTAGGACCTTTGAGCGGCCACATCGCTCCCGGGCCACCGATGATCAAGTGGACATGCCCCCGAACCAAACCAAGGGTCGGGATACTGTTCGCGCTGGCTAGTGAAAGTCTTCACAAAGTGAGCCGACGGAGCCACCGCAAGGGCTCCTCTTACGAAGGAGTGGACGCATGGACTGGCGCCACCGAGCTGCCTGCCGTGACGTGGACCCCGAGCTGTTCTTCCCCATCGGCAACAGCGGCCCCGCCCTGATGCAGATCGAAGAGGCCAAGCAGGTCTGCCGTTCGTGCAGCATTAGTGAAGCATGCCTGAAGTGGGCCCTGGAGTCTGGGCAGGACGCCGGCGTCTGGGGTGGCCTGAGCGAGGACGAGCGCCGCGCCTTCAAGCGCCGTACGGCCCGCGCCCGCACCCGCGCCACCGTCTGATCCAATCACACTCGATCGTCGGCGCCGTCAACGGGTCGCCGACACCGTCCGACGGCCGACCCGACGGACCTCCCCGGATCCGAGAAGATCCGAGGGGACCCGCGAAGAGACGGCCTGAAGTTTTCCCCCTTCCCCGCCCCGGTTCGAAAGCCGCGGGGAGGGGAGTCGCGCCCGGGACGGCCACGGCTCCTCGGTAGGAACCCCCGCCCTGCTCTGCGGCCCGCCGCCCGCTCTCAGACCGCGGGCAGGGGGATGCCCAGGGTGACCTCCGTACCGCCGCCCTGCCGGGGCTCGATGGTCAGCCGCCCGGACAGCTCTCCCACCACCAGGGTGCGCACGATCTGCAGGCCGAGGCTGGTGGACGAGTCCAGGTCGAAGCCCTCGGGCAGACCGGTGCCGTCATCGGAGACGATCACGTCCAGCCTTTCGGCCCCGCGGGACACGATCACCTGAAGTTTGCCCGGCCGGTGTGCCAGCCCGTGCTGGACCGCGTTCTGCAGCAGCTCGGTGAGGACCATCGCCAGCGGCGTCGCGATCTCCGAACGCAGCACCCCGAACGCCCCGATGCGGCGCGGCACGACCTGCGCCTCCGGAGCCGCCACCTCGCCCGTCATCGCGATCACGCGATCGGCGATGTCGTCGAAGTCGACCTGCTCCTCGGGCGTGTGGGACAGCGTCTCGTGCACGATCGCGATCGACCCGACCCTGCGCACCGCCTCTTCCAGCGCCTCCCGCCCCTCCGGCACCTGCAGGCGCCTGGCCTGCAGCCGGAGCAGCGCGGCCACCGTCTGCAGGTTGTTCTTCACCCGATGGTGGATCTCCCGGATGGTGGCGTCCTTGGTCATCAGCTCCCGCTCGCGCCGCCGCAGCTCGGTCACGTCCCTGATGAGCACCAGCGCGCCGATCCGCCCGCCGCCGACGACCAGCGGGATCGCCCGGAGCTGCACGACCGTGCCGCCCGACTCCACCTCGGTCTCCCTGGGCTCCCGCCCGCTCGCCACGATCATCAGGTTCTCGTTGATGGGCTCGTCGCGATAACAGAGTGTCGCGGTCGTACGGCCCAGCTCGGCGCCGACCAGGTCGGCGTTGAGGCCCAGCCGCCGATAGGCCGACAGCGCGTTCGGCGAGGCGTAGGTGACGCGGCCCGCCCGGTCCAGCCGGAGCAGTCCGTCGCCCACCCGCGGTGAGCGGACCAGGATCGGCTCCGCGCCCGAGAACGGGAACCGTCCCTCGGCGACCATCTGGGCGAGGTCGGAGGCGCTCTGCAGGTAGGTGAGCTCCAGCCTCGAAGGGGTGCGCGCGGACGACAGGTTGGTCGAGCGCTGGATGACGCCGAGAAAGTGGTCCGCCCGCCGTACCGGAATGGTCTCCTCGCGGACCGGGACGCCGCTCGACCAGTCGGGGTCGCCCTCGCGGCAGATCCGCCGCTCGTCCCAGGCGATCTCCAGGAGCACCCGTTCCCCCCTGGCCGCGATCATCCCGACGATGTCGTCGTGATAGACCGTGGGTCCCGTGGTGGGCCGCATCTGCGCGACCGCGATCCATCCCGAGCCGTCCTTGAGCGGTATCCACAGGATGAGATCGGCGAATGACAGGTCCGCGAGAAGCTGCCAGTCGGAGACCAGCGAGTGCATCCACTCGAGGTCCGCATCGTCGAGCGCGGTGTGACGAACCGCCAGGTCGCTTAGAGTCGGCACCCGTGCATCATGCGTTCTTTGCAGGCCCGAACGCGAATCGGGTGGGACCGACTGGGAAAATGCCCCCTATGGAACAGACCCCCGACCCGCTGGCACGTTTCCGCGCCGCGGCGGCCTCACGGGAGGCAGCGGGTCTGAAGCGGACCCTGCGTGCCCGCACTCCGGACGACGACGGCCTGATCGACCTCGCGTCCAACGACTATCTCGGGCTGGCCAGGGACGAGCGCCTGATGGAGGCGGCCATAGCGGCCACCCGGACCTGGGGAACCGGTTCGACGGGTTCCCGCCTGGTCACCGGCTCCACCGCCCTCCACGCCCGTCTGGAGGCGCGGCTGTGCGCGTTCGCCGAGGCGGAGGGCTCCCTGGTGTTCTCCTCCGGATACCTGGCCAACCTGGCGGCCGTCGCGGCCCTGGGCAAGGATGCCCTGGTGGTCTCCGAGGCGGGCAACCACGCCTCGATCGTGGACGCCTGCCGGCTGTCGCGCTCGCGCGTGGTGGTCACCCCGCACAGGGACGTGACGGCCGTGGAGAAGGCGCTGGCCGACCGGCACGAGGATCACGCGATCGTGGTCACCGACGCGGTCTTCTCCGTGGACGGCGATCTGGCGCCCCTGGCGGAGCTGCACGCGGCGACCGTACGGCAGGACGCGCTGCTGGTCGTCGACGAGGCCCACTCGATCGGCGTCATCGGCCCTCGCGGGCAGGGCGCGGTGCACGCCGCGGGCCTCGCGGCCGAACCGGGCGTAGTGAGAACCCTCACACTCTCCAAATCCCTGGGATCCCAGGGCGGAGCCGTGCTCGGCGCGCCCGAAGTGATCCAGACCCTCGTCGACACGGGCCGCTCGTTCATCTTTGACACCGGGCTGGCCCCCGGCAGCGTTGCGGCGGCACTCGCCGCTGTGGATATCCTTCACAACCAGCCCGAACTGCCCGGATACGTACGGACCAGGGCGAGAGAACTGGCCTCGATGGCCCGCGAACTCGGCCTGGAGACCAACGATCCGGCAGGTGCGGTCGTCCCCATCGTGCTCGGCCCGCCGGAGGCCGCGCTCCGGGCCGCCCTCGTCTGCGCGGAACGCGGAGTGCGGGCCGGATGTTTCCGGCCGCCCTCGGTGCCGGTCGGCCGCTCTTGCCTGCGGTTGACCGCACGGGCCAATCTGAGTTCAGATGATCTAGCGGTGATCAAGGGTGCGCTCACCGCCGTGGCCGAGATGAAGGTGACCATGTGAGTGAGCGAAGCGGGCGAGCCGTCAGGCGAGGCACCTCCGGCCACGCCGGTTTCGAGCCATCAGGCTTCGAGCCGTTAGGCGAGGTGGAGTCGTGAGCGATGACTCACCCAGAATTCCGAAGTACTACGACGTCAAGCGCAGCCTGCTCGCCCTGACCAAGAGCCTGCCCGCGGGCAGCGCGCTGCCTCCCGAGCGGACCCTCGCCGTCCGTTTCGAAACCTCGCGCACCACCGTGCGCCAGGCCCTGTCCGAGCTCGTGGTCGAGGGCCGCCTAGTGCGCATCCAGGGCAAGGGGACGTTCGTCTCCCAGCCCAAGGTCGCCCAGGTCCTCCAGCTGACGTCCTACACCGGCGACCTGCGGACCGTCGGCCTCGAACCCGACACCAAGATCCTCGACATCAGCTACATCACGGCCGACGAGCCGCTGGCCCGCCGCCTGGCCATCAACCCCGGCGGCCGGGTGCTGCGCATCCACCGGCTGCGCCTGGCCAGCGGCGAGCCGATGTCGATCGACACCACCCACCTGTCGGCCCGGCGCTTCCCCAGGCTCAGGCGCGAACTGGAGGTGCACTCCTCCCTGTACGAAACGCTGTACAACGCCTACAGCGTGCGGCTGACCGACGCCGAGGAGATCATAGAGACCGTGCTGGCCACGCCGTACGACGCGCAGGTGCTGGGCGTCGACGTCGGCCTGCCGATGCTCATGCTCACCCGGCACGCCTTCGACGCCGACGGCAACCCGGTGGAGTGGGCCCAGTCCCTGTACAGAGGCGACCGCTACAAGTTCGTCACCAGGCTGCGTCGCCCCTGACCCTCGCGAAACCGCGTTCGTCACCGGGGTGCGCCGCCCCGGTGAGCCGTGGGTCCGTCACCGGGCCGCATCACCCCTGACCTCCCGCGGCACGCGACCGTGTCCGGCCGCGGGAGTTCGGGCCCGCGGGTCCGGGGTCCGCCTAAGGTGAGGTGGATGAGCATTCTCGTGGTCACCGGGACCGACACCGGGGTGGGCAAGACGATCGTCACCGCGGCGGTGGCCTCACTCGCCAGGGAGCGAGGTTCCTCCGTCGCGGTGGTGAAGCCCGCGCAGACCGGGGTGACCGACACCGAACCCGGGGATCTGGACGACGTCATCCGGCTCTCCGGGGTGAGGACCACGTTCGAGCTGTCCAGGTTCCCGGACCCGCTGGCCCCGGCGGCGGCGGCTCGTCTGGCGGGCCTGCCGCCGGTCTCCCTCGTCCAGGCCGCGATCCGGATCAAGGAGCTGGCCGGGTCGCACCAGCTGGTGATCGTCGAGGGGGCGGGCGGGCTGCTCGTCCGCTTCGACGAGGAGGGCTCGACCCTGGCCGACCTGGCCCGGATGATCTCGGCGCCGGTGCTCCTGGTGACCAGGGCGGCGCTGGGCACGCTCAACCACACCGCGCTGACGCTGGAGGCCATGGCCCACCGGGGGCTGGAGCCGGCCGGGGTCGTGATCGGGTCGTGGCCGGCCGAGCCGGGCCTGGCCGAGCGGTCCAACGTGTCGGATCTGGAGATGCTGGCCGCCCGGCCGCTGGCGGGCGCGCTCCCCGAGGGAGCGGGGCTCCTGGACCGGGAGTCCTTCGCCCATACGGCCCGCGCCGGGCTGGGCCCGGCTCTCGGAGGTGGGTTCGATCCCGCCGCGTTCCGGACCACCCTTAGGCTTTTCCCGTAGAAGACAGGCTTTTCCCGCAGACCACGGCAGGAGATCGAAGCAACGTGAGCGACATCCTCGAGATCGCCCGGGTGCAGGTGCTGGAGGAGGGCCGGGGTCTCGACGCCGCCCAGGCCCTGCGCTGCCTGCAGCTGCCCGACGACCGCCTGGCCGACCTGCTGGCGCTCGCGCACGAGGTCCGGATGAAGTGGTGCGGCCCGGAGGTGGAGGTCGAGGGGATCATCTCGCTGAAGACCGGTGGCTGCCCCGAAGACTGTCACTTCTGCTCCCAGTCGGGGCAGTTCTCCTCCCCCGTCCGCGCGGCCTGGCTGGACATTCCCTCCCTCGTGCAGGCGGCCAAGGAGACCGCGGAGACCGGGGCGACGGAGTTCTGCATCGTGGCCGCCGTCCGGGGGCCCGACCAGCGACTGATGGACCAGGTCCGCGAGGGCGTCAAGGCGATCCAGGAGGCCGTGGACATCAACGTCGCCTGCTCGCTGGGCATGCTCACCCAGGCCCAGGTCGATGAGCTGGCCGAGATGGGCGTGCACCGCTACAACCACAATCTGGAGACCGCGAGGTCCCATTTCGAGGCGGTCGTCACCACCCACACGTGGGAAGAGCGCTGGGACACCTGCCTGATGGTGCGCGAGGCCGGGATGGAGCTGTGCTGCGGCGGCATCGTGGGCATGGGTGAGACCCTCCAGCAGCGGGCGGAGTTCGCCGGGCAGCTCGGTGAGCTGGCACCCGACGAGGTCCCCCTGAACTTCCTCAACCCGCGTCCCGGCACGCCTTTCGAGTCCTACCCGATGCTGGAGGGGTCGGAGGCGCTCAAGACGATCGCCACCTTCCGCCTCGCCCTGCCGCGCACGATCCTGCGCTACGCCGGCGGCCGTGAGCTGACCCTGGGCGATCTCGGCACCCGCGACGGCATGCTCGGCGGCATCAACGCGATCATCGTCGGCAACTACCTGACCACCCTCGGCCGTACCGCCGAGGCCGACCTCAATCTCCTGGTCGACCTGAAAATGCCGATCAAAGCGCTTTCCGACACCCTCTGAAACGCGTTCCACACCGATCGAGACGCTGTTCCACTCCCCCTGAAACGCATCCCCAACCGTTCAGATGCCGTTCATACTCCACCATATCCGGACATTTGATGTGATGGCCGGATGGCCGTGACGCACGCCGTTCCCATCGGTCTGCGATCTTCCCCCGGTGGAGGGGGCCGTTCGGATGAGGGGATTGCGGGCAGGGGGAGCATTCCCTGTCCCGCCAAATAACTGACTGGTAGGTTGCGCGCTATGGAGTCTCCCAAGCATGCAGGCGACATCGCCGTCGCCGTCTCCAAGGCCTACGGCATCGAGACCATGTTCACCCTGTCCGGCGGCCACGTCTTCCCCCTCTACGACGGAGCGGTCCACGAGGGCATGCCCATCCTGGACGTCCGGCACGAGCAGAGCGCGGTCTTCGCCGCCGAGGCGACCGCCCGCCTGACCCGCAAACCCGGGCTGGCCGTGCTCACCGCAGGCCCCGGCATCACCAACGGCGTCAGCGGGGTCGCCACCGCCCATTTCAACGGCTCTCCAGTTGTGATCATGGGAGGCCGGGCGCCACAGTCGCGCTGGGGCTCCGGCGCGCTGCAGGAGATCGACCACCCGCCGCTGTTCGCACCGATCACCAAGCTCGCCTTCACCGGCTCGGGCGCCGACTCCATCGGCCAGGACGTGGAGATGGCCTTCCGTACGGCCCTCGCCCCGCACCGCGGCCCGGTCTTCCTCGACTTCCACATGGACCACCTGTTCTCGGCGGCGCCCCCGCTCGAAGAG
>NZ_FZOD01000065.1 GCF_900188345.1 Streptosporangium subroseum
CCCGCTCCAGTAGGCGAGGTTGGCGCGGGCTCTCAACGTGTCCGGGTGCTCGGAGCCCGACACCCGCTCGCGTACCGGCACCAGCGCCGCGTACTGATCCCGGGCGCCCGCCGCGTCCCCCGCCTCCCCGCTCCAGTAGGCGAGGTTGGCGCGGGCTCTCAACGTGTTCGGGTGCTCGGGGCCGAGCTTGTCATGCAGGGCAGTGACGCACCGCTGTTGCAAGGTGTGGGCGGTGCGGTAGTCGCCACTGGCGACCAGATAGCCGATGACGGAGATCATGCCAGGAGAGTCGGGTGCCAGGACCGTGCGGGCGTGTGGCAGCAACCACGCATAGCGCGGCCACGAAGAGATGCGTTCCGGATTCTGGGGCAGCGCGGCCTGCAGCAGCTCAGCGGCGGTGGCGCGGGTGGCGGCGTGTTCGGTGTCGGTGAGGCCGGCCAGGGTGACGGCTTGGACCAAGCGGTGCACACTCACCCGCAGCCCGTTCGGCGATTGGTTGATCATGCTGTAGGAGGCCAGCAGCCCCAATGCCTCGATGACGGCTGCCTCTTCGATGCCGTCCAGCCCGTACAGCACCTCGCACGGCAGATCATCGGGGGCGTAGCAGGCCAGTAGCTCCAGCAACTGTACCGCCAGGGGATTCACCTGCGCGATTCGTGCCCCGGTCACCGCCCACACCCGGGCAACAACCTGGCCGACCTCGCTACGCCGGTCGGGGTCGGCGGCTAGCGCCTGCCGGGGTGCGGTGCGCAGTAGCCGCAGATAGCTGGCCAGATCCATACCGGGGGTGCGGACGATGTAGGCGCCAGCCTGCTTGAGCGCCAGCGGCAACTCCCCCAACTCCTGCGCCAACTCCTCGGCCAGGGCCGGATCTGGGGCGGCCGGGGCGCCAATGGTCTGCAGCAGCAGCGCGACCGCGGCCGGCCGTGACAAAACCTTCAGTCGCAGCACGGTGCCCAGCTCCTGCCAGCCGATGTCACGCCGGCTAGTGATGAGCACATGCCCACTGGTCAGGCGGCCCAGATACGGCTGAAGGTGATCGATCTCCTCGACGTTGTCGAAAACCACCAGCCAGCCCTCACTCGCGGCCAGCCAGGCCAGCGCCCAGGCCCCGGCCTCTTCCACGGTGGCCTGCGCCGCGGCCGCCGGCGCGGTCCCGGCGCACAACGCCCGGCACAGAGCGGCCAGAGCGGCCTGGATCTGCTCGGGCTTCTCTGCCGCCACCCACCACACCAGCCGATAGGTGCCGCTGTGGTGGTGGGCGTACTGCAGGGCCAGCTCGCTTTTGCCGATGCCGCCCAGCCCGACCACCGCCTGCGTGATCACCCCCGGCCCCGCCGACAGCGTCCGCCCCAGCACCTCCAGGTCCTTATCGCGGCCAACAAACACCGTCGACGCACGACTCGGCAACCCGATCATCCCGGCCGCCGGCACGGACACCACAGTGATCGCGGGCAACATCGGCCGGGGCTCGGCCGATCCCGGTGAGGTCACGGTGAAGGAGGCGGCAATGTCTCCAGTCATGACAACGCCATGGTTGTCGCGGCCGATCGCGACCGCATCCACGCCCTCGGCCGACGCCCCGCCGGGGCCGATCACCCGACCACCGCCAGAAACTTGACCGACCATCATGCCGCCCGACATGGATCCGCCGACCACGGGCGAGCCCGGCCCCGACGACGAAGCACCGGTCGGTGACGGCGGCTGGTGCAGTTGCACTCACAACGCCGCCCCGGCCACCAGCAGGCTCATCATGCCGACGAACATGCTGACCACACTGGCCCGTCTGTCCAGCACCTCCAGTAGCTTGTCGGGAACGTGCACCGGGTCAACGAAGAACACGACCAACCCAAAGATCAGCAACATCACCCCAACCACCATGAAGGCGACAAGCAGCATCCGAGGGACAGCGAACATCACCCGACGCAGACGGCCTCCTGAACGCGACGTAGCAGCGGGATCCGCAGAGGAAGGGAGCGACACCTTCCTAGCCTGATATCCACGGCCAACATCGCACCACAATGTCGCAAACCCGTTACCCCACGACTTCATGCGATGTCGAACACGTAGCGGCGAACACGATCGATTCTGGCTCCGGAGAAGAAAGATTATCTGGAGTCAGAGGCGCGATGGGAACGGAAGAGGGCTGACTCCAGTCGACACTAACCGACAAGATCGGCGCGATCACCCGGCCCGGTCGGCCTGCCGAGGTTCCCCGGATCGAGTCGCGCGCGCCTGCGCACGTGTTGTCAGGGTTCGCCACGGCTGAGTACCGGCACGAGGTGACCTTGCGGATCTACGGGACCGTTGAGCAGATCCGCGCCCACCTTCCCGCCAGCGTCGCGAGCCTGGAGGAGCACGCGCCCACGGCAGGCCAGGACCGGGCGACCGAGCGCTGGCTGCGCGTCGAGTTACGGGCGCAGCGGCTCGACTGGTTGCCTCCGGCACTCGCCTCACTCGACCGGCCGTTCGTCATCGAGCGCCCCGATGAACTGCGCGACCTCGTTATCGCGCTCGCCGATCGCCTCGCGTCCTACGCCCGCCAAGCCTGACAGCGAGGAACGAATGTCATGAGATGGCACACCTTAGCCGGTGCGGGAGCGACGGCACCTCACACACCGGGCCCGAGCTCGGTGCGGCCTTCCACCCGCTGCTTGAGGCCCTTGTTGAACGCGGCGTACCCGTCATTCTTGGGTGTTCTGAGGAAGGGCCGGATCAGGGTGACCAGGGCACCGGAAAATTCCTCGTGGTTGGTCAGGCGGGTGGTGCCGTCGTGGTTGGGAGAAAGGACGAAGGAGTGCTGGCCGTGGAACAGCTGCTTCACGCCGAGCGTGCCGACCCACCGCAGTTCCCGGCCAGGCGTCGCGACGGTGACCGTGGGCCTGAAGGTCATGCCCGGCATGCGCATCGTGAGCCTGTTTCCCACCTGAGCGGTTCCCTCGGCTGCGGAGAAGGTGCTCCACTCTCCGTAGGCGGCGAAGTCGGTGAGGACGTCCCACACCGCCTGCGGGGTGGCGTCGATGTCGATGACGGCGGTGAGGACTGGCTTCACGGTGGGTTCCACTTCTGGCTGGTGCGGGCGGGAGGGGGTGGGGTTCGGCGAGCGCGTGGTCTACCGGTGGTCGGTGGGACCGGCGTGGAGCGCAGTCCGCAGCGGTCAGAGCGTCACGCCCGGTGAGGCCCTGCGGGAGAGAGGGCGCTGGTGGTGGGGGTGGCCGTGGTCTCCTGCAGGCCGTGGTCGATGAAGTCGATCATCCAGGTGAAGCTGTCGTCGATATCCGTGGCGAACTGGAATCCGCCGGCCACTTCCAAAGATGCGAATCCGTGTAGGACGGTGCGCAGCATCCGCAGCGCGTGGATCTGCTGGTCGGGGTCGATCCGGTAGCCGTGCAGCATGGCCGCCCAGGAGTCGACCACCCGGTTGAGGGCGTCGATGAGGGGGTCGTCGGGCCCGGTCGGGCGGGCGGCGTTGGCTGCGGCGTATCGGCCGGGGTGTGCTTTCACGAACGTCCGCATCGCTTGCGCGCCGCGCGCCAGGGCTTCGGTGCCGGCCCGGCCCTGGGTCGCGTCGCGGATGGCGTCGGCGCACTGGTTCATGGCCAGGATGGCGATCCGGTGGGCGAGGTCGGTCTGGCCGGTGACGTGCTTGTACAGCGACGGGGTCTTGACCCCGAGCCGTTCGGCGACCAGGCCCATGCCGAGCTGGTCGAACCCGACCTCGTCGACCAGGGCGGCGGCGGCCTCGGTGACCGCCGCGGCGGTGAGCCCGGCCCTAGGCACTGGCGGCCGTCTTGGCCAGGAACGGCACGGCCAGCGCGAGGACCTGATCAGGGGTCTGGGCGTGCGGGTAGTGTCCGGCGCCGTCGATCACGGCCAGCTCTCCGAGGCCGGCGGGCAGGTCGGCGATGATCTTTTCCCCTTCAGCGCGGGGGTCGGCCCAGTCGGGGTCGAGGCTGCCTTCGACGATCAGGACCGGGCAGGTGACGCGGGCCAGCTGGGCGCCGGCGTCGGTGGGCTTGGACTTGCACATGTCCTGCAGGGCCTTCATCCGGCCGGGCTCGCTCAGCTTGGCCTCGATGCGGGCCAGCTCACCGTTCCAGTCGGCGGGCTTGGCCGGGTAGGCCACGTCGAGGTACTTCTTCCAGTCTGCCAGGCGTCCCCGGACGATGACCTGCGCCATCCGCGTGTACCCGGTCCGGAAGCGCTTGACCCGGATCAGCCCACCCAGGTCGACCGGCTGCGCACGGGTGAACGGGGCCAGCTCGATCACACCACTGACCACCTCAGGCGCCGTGGCGGCCGCGATGGTCGCGGCGCCGCCACTGATCGACTGCCCGATGATCACGGCCGGGCCGCCGAGATGACGCACGACGGCTACCAGATCGCCGGCGATGTCCGTGCGGCTGTAACCGTCCCAGCCGAGGCTGGACTCACCGCACCCGCGGATGTCGACGTTCGCGACCCGGTAACCGGCGGCCACCAGGCCGGGAACGAGGAAACGGTAGGAGTGCCGACTGTCACCGATACCGTGCGCCAGCACGACCAGGGGACCCTCCCCGGCCACATCGAAGGCGATGGTGTTCTTACCGATTCTCAGGTGTTCGGTCATGCCGTCCTCCACAAGTACTGGCTAATTTGATTAGCTTTAGACTAGTCACGTTAGCAGCGAAGGTCAACACCGCACCCAGCCGCGCTCGATCGGGAGTTGAACATCGGGAACGGAAGTCCCGCTGAGCGCCTTCAGGCCTGGGCTTCCCAGCGGGACTTTCGGTTCCTCCCCAGCCGATGTGGTGGCCGGTGCGCTGGCCCTGGCTCTGCCCTCCGCGCTATGTGGCACAGAATTAGCATTGTGTGAGATGGATGGCGAAGAGAAATGACGCGAAGGGACACGAGGCGAAACGGGCCTACTCGGCGGGCTTCTCCCGATCGTGGGTCGAGCCGCCGAGTAATGCTGTGAACTCAGCGGGATTCATCGGCAGGCCGGTCTCGGGGTCACATCCAGTCGCGCGCCGCCAAGAGCGAAGAAACTCTGGGTCCTCGTCGGGGTCGACGCCGTGCTCGTCGATCCATCGCCCATACAGCTCATTGAACACACGGTTGGCGTCCCGACCGAGCAGAAGGGGCGGAGTCGCGTTCGCAGAGTCGTCCATGCCCTCGTTCTACAGCAGCCAGCGGCACCGTGGGGACGCTCTGCGATTACACGGGCAGATGCCCGAGCACCCGGTCCTAGTGGCGCAGGCGGCGGAAGGTTAGCATCACGGTGATGGCGGCGCCAATCCCGGCACCGACCGCCAGCGCGGTCTGGATCGCGCCTTGCCGGGCGGTCACCTCATCCGCGACCGTCGGCAACGGAGGCAGGCTTCTCAACAACCACCAGGCCACGGCGTAGACGGTCCCACCGACCAGTATCGCGGCCAGGACAATCCACCACCTGGCAGGCCGGGGCTCGCGCAACATGAGCGGCGTGGCCGGCTGCGAGGAGCGGGGCGGTGAAGTCGTTCAGGCAGGCGCATGCAGCGTAAAGATCCACTCGATCAAGTGTTCAGCCTGCGTGGGCCCGCTAACGCCGCTGACCGTTCCGTTGTTGCTCAAGCCCAGACAAGGCCGGAGAATGGAACCGGCGATACCAAAGGATCAGGTTGGCCGGTCGCCGGCCGTCAGTGCGTGAAGCTCGCGGGCGGCGGGTAGCGTCCGGGCCTTCTCGGGAAGCGCGGTCACGATCTCCCGCACGATCTTGCGTCGAGCGGCTGTGACGGGAAGAGAGGCCGTGATGTCGAGAGCGTGGCCGAGCCCTTCGCTCACTTCGCGGCCTTGGACCAGCCCCCATGCTTGGAGGAGGCCGATGTTGGCCCTTCCTCCGGCCTTCTCCTGCGGGCAGGATGCCAGGGCATGCTCCAGCATGGGTGCCGCCGCTCCCCCGTCTCCCATCATGGTGAGTACGAAGGCTTCGGCGTACTGAACTCCTTCCAGGGGCATGCCCCACACGGAGATGTGATCGTTGGTCACAGAGGCGGGAAGACGCTCGTAGACGTCCCTGAAACCGTCCAGGGCTTCGCGGGCGAGGTCGACCCGTCCATGCGTGGCGAGGATGCGACCGCGAGTTTTCAACGCCTCCGCCAGGCCAAGGCAGGGGCGGCCATCGGCGAGATGCACCGCCTCCTCAACCAGAGTCTCCGCGGCCGGCCCGAGACGGCGCAGGTAGAACGACTGGGAGGCTTCACCAGCGCGTACCCACACACTCAGCTCGCGATCCCCGGAGGCATCGGCGGCCAAGCGAGCCGCACGCCATGAACGCCAGCAGGCGCGAGCGCTGGAGCTCTCGGCCAGATCGAACGCCATGAACGCCGCCAACTGCGCGTAGACGCGCAACAAGGTGGCGCGCTCGGTCGAGACCTGGGTATGGGTCAGGACGTGGTTCAGGTCGCGGATGTCACCTGCCAGTTCGGCGATTCTGGAGCCTGATGGTTCGGTCCACACGCCTTGTGCGTAATCCCACGCGGTCTGCTCTCCCAGTCGTTCACACCGTTCTCGGTCGCGTGGCCTGTGCTGCTGGAGAGCCGATGATCCGCCGTCGAACGCCGCACCCATGAGCGGGTGCGGCGACGAACTCTCTCCCCCCGCACCCACCACCGCGCCATCGGCCACCGTTGAGCACTCACCCATCCAACTAGCCGAAGATCAGGCCGACGCGCTCGCCACAGATATCAGCCACGCGTTCCCACCCTGGATGATCTGGCGAGCCAACAACATCTGGTACGCGACCGGCCCCTGCCCGGCCCCGGACTGCGTCTGCTCTCGCACCCTGCACGCCCCGACTCCGAGCGGACTGTGCCGACAACTCGACGAGTCCGAACGGGCGACTCAGACTCGACAGGAGGTTCCGCGATGACACCCCCGGAGGAACACGCCCTGCAACAACCGTGGTTCTCAGAGGCAGAGGCGGAACAGGCAGTGCACCAACTCGCCACGCTCCAACAGATATACCCTGACTGGAAGATCGCCTGCGTGAGCGACCTCGACCAGCCCATTTGGTATGCCATTCTGCGCACCACTCTCACCGAGGGGCAGAAAGTGGCCGGCAATCGTCAGACATTCATGCGCTCCTCCGCCGAAGCACTCACCTCCGCGCTGGCAGCACAGGAGAAACGGCAGCACAACTGCCCCATCACGAATCACTTCATCTCATGAACAGCGCGGCTGCACGGAGAGCCCACCTCCCGTGCCGTCGCATACACAATCTCCGGTTATGCCAGGATGGCCGCCATGACTGAGGATCAAGCGCAGCGGTCAGGGCTGGTCGAGTGGATGGCTCTGACGATCGACTGCCCGGAACCGAACGTCATGGCGCAGTTCTACGCCACCCTGCTCGGCGGAAAGGTCACCCGTCAGACTCCTGATGGGGCAAATGTGGACGTTGCGGGCCGGTTGCTCAACTTTCGGGCCGCGCCGGACTACAAACCTCCGACGTGGCCCTCGCCCGAGGTGCCGCTGCACTCGCACTTCGAGTATGTCGTCGAGGATCCCGACGCCGTCGCCCAGCAGCTGTTGCCGCTGGGAGCCAGTCTGGCGCAGCACCAGGACCCGGACGATCCTCATCTGGTAGTCATGCTCGACCCGGCCGGGCACCCGTTCTGCCTCATCCGAAGCAGCGCGGCCCGACGTCACTGACCACGGGGGCGACAAACCACTTCACTCCGCACCGGCGGGCATCACCGATTAAATCGGCATGAGCAAGGAGAGAGACCCGCGCAGCGCGGGTCTCTCAGTCCTCACTGTGGCGCGGCAACTCACGGTTGAGCCGCTGGGCCGGCTCAGACGGTCGGGATGAAGTGCCGCAGGACCTCGGGGTTGGCCATGGCGTCGAGGTTGGCGGCCTTCTCCGGGGGGACGCCGAGGAGGATCTTGCGGATGGGGACCTCCAGCTTCTTGCCGCTGAGGGTCCTGGGGATGCCGGGGACCTCGATGATCTCGTTCGGCACGTGGCGGGGGGAGAGCGCCTCCCTGAGGTCCCCGCGCAGGCGCGTGACCAGGTCATCGCTCAGGACCGAGCCTTCGACCATGGCGACGTAGAGCAGCAGGCGACCCTCCTGCCCGAGCTGACCGGTGTCGATCACCAGGCTGTCGGCGATCTCCTCGAAGCGCTCGACCACGCGGTAGAACTCGCTGGTGCCCATCCTGACACCGCCCCGGTTCAGGGTGGAGTCGGACCGACCGTAGATCACGCATCCTCCGTCGGGGAGGATCTTGATCCAGTCGCCGTGCCGCCAGACGCCGGGGTAGTCGGCGAAGTAGCTCTCCCGGTAGCGCGATCCGTCGGGGTCGTTCCAGAACATCACCGGCATCGACGGCATCGGCTGGGTCACCACAAGCTCGCCGACCTCGCCGATCACCGGCGCGCCCGACGGGTCGAAGGACTCCACCTTCGCCCCCAGGCCGGAGCAGGGGATCACGCCCGCGCGGACCGGGAGCAGCGGGACGGCGCCGACGAAGCCGGTGCACACGTCGGTGCCACCGGAGAACGAGCCGAGCTGCACGTCCGGCAGCGCCTCGTGCACCCAGGCGAACCCCTCGGGCGGCAACGGCGAACCGGTGGAACCGAGGCCCCGCAGCCTGTCCAGCCCCTCGGGCTTGAGGTCCGCCTTCATGGACGCGATCACGTACGGCGCGCCGGTGCCGAAGTAGGTGACCCCCTCCTCGGCGGACAGCCGCCACAGCGCGCCGGTCTCCGGGTAGGTGGCCGACCCGTCGTAGAGCAGCACCGTCGAGCCGACGAGCAGGCCGCCGATGAGGTAGTTCCACATCATCCAGCCGGTGGTGGTGTACCAGAAGAAGGTGTCGTCCTCGCCCAGGTCCTGGTGGAAGGAGAGCGCCTTGAGGTGCTCCAGCACGATGCCGCCGTGACCGTGCACGATCGGCTTGGGCAGCCCGGTGGTGCCGGAGGAGTAGACGATCCAGAGCGGGTGGTCGAACGGCACCGGCTCGAAGGACAGCGGTCCGGCGGAGGCCCGGAGGTCCGCCCAGCTCAGCTCATGCCTGCCGTCTCCGGAGGCCGGATCACCCCCGCCCGGCGTCTCCGTACCTGACGTCTCGTTCGTGCCCGGCCTCTCCGCGCCAGGCGTCCCGCCCGAGATGTCGTTCGGCGCGGATATCCGTACTCGCGCGACCAGGGTCGGCAGTTTGGCGGCGATGTCGGAAACGACCTGGGAGCGGTCGAACCGCCTGCCGTTGTAGTCGTAGCCGTCCACCGCGATGAGCACCTTCGGCTCGATCTGCGTGAAGCGGTCGATCACGCTCGGCGCGCCGAAGTCCGGGGAGCACGAGGACCAGATGGCGCCCAGGGAGGCGGTGGCGAGGAAGGCCACCAGCGTCTCGGGGATGTTCGGCGCGTATGCCGCGACCCGATCCCCCCGGCCGACGCCCAGCGCGGCCAGGCCGGTGCGCACCCGCGCGACCTCCCCGGCCAGCTCTCCCAGGGTGAGCGTCCGCCGCCCGCCCGCCTCGTCGCGGAACACCACGGCCGGCCGGTCGGGTTCGGTGGCGGCCCTGCGCAGCGCATTGGCCGCGTAGTTCAGCGTCGATCCCGCGAACCACTCGACGCCGGGCATCGTGCCGGAGATGACGGGCCCGTCACCCCGCTCGCCCACGACCTCGAAGTAGTCCCAGACCGACGTCCAGAACTCGGCCGGGGCATCCACCGACCACCGCCACAGGGACTCGTAGTCACCGGGACGGCCGAGCCACTCCATGTAGCGGGTGACCTTGGCGTCCCTCACGACCTCCGGGGTGGGTTCCCAGAGCAGCGCACCTTCCTCAACCATGGCCCCATCCTCTCGGCGGGCGGGCGGAATGTCATCCCCGGGGGTGCACATACCCCCGGGGCGTGCGGTGTGGTTCAGCCACGTAACCGTTCC
This sequence comes from Streptosporangium subroseum, assembly GCF_900188345.1. Classification (GTDB taxonomy): domain Bacteria; phylum Actinomycetota; class Actinomycetes; order Streptosporangiales; family Streptosporangiaceae; genus Streptosporangium; species Streptosporangium subroseum. The sequence goes on from NZ_FZOD01000065.1 coordinate 9,912, forward strand.
ACGGCGGCCCGCGCGGCGGTGCCGATCACCGCGTCGGCGCGGGGTTGGTTCTGGGCGGTGCCGTACGAGCGAGTGAAGACGGCGACGGCGTAACGCCCGCCGTCGGGGTACTCCACCACGCCGATCTCGTTCCGGATCGTGGGCAGTGTGCCGGTCTTGCCGCTGACCGCGACGTCGTCGTAGGGGAACCCGGCGGCGAGCCGGTGCGGCCAGACCTGAAGGCCGAGCAGCCTGCGCATCGAGGCGCACGACTCCGGAGAGGCCGCCTCGTCGCGCCAGATCATGCTGAGCAGCCGGGTCATGTCGCGCGGGGTGCTCCGGTTCGTGCGTGCCGGATCGAGCGCCCGGAGCCGGGAGATCAGGGCGGGGTCGGTGGACATCTCCTCCTGCCCGGCGTCCTCGACCATGCTGGAGAACAGCTCCCGGCAGTCGTGCTCGATCCACGTGCGGTCCAGCCCGAAGGCGGCCAGCATGGTGTTGACCGCGGGCAGACCGACCCTGTCGATCACGGCGTCGGCGGCGGTGTTGTCACTCACCGCGATCATCAGGTAGGCCAGGTCGCGCAGCGACATCGTCACGTCGTCGGCCATGACCGACACTCCGGTGGACCCGGCAGTGTGGCGGTCCGCCATAACCGTGACCCGCTCGGCCGGATCCAGCACTCCCCGATCCGCCTGCCGGAAGAGCTCCACCAGCAGCGCCACCTTGAACACCGAGGCGACGACCACGGACCCGTCGGCGTCGTAGGCGACCTCGGCGCCGGTGTCGATGTCCATCACGTGCAGGGACCCGGTCACCCCGGCCGTGCGGAACAGACCCTCGATGGCGGTCATGCGAGGAATCCGGAGGCCGGTCTGGCCCGCACCCTCCGCGGCGGAACCGCCTCGTCGTCGGTCATCCCCGCGTTCTCCCTCAGCACTCGTACGGCCACCGCCCCGAAGGTTACGGCAGCGTCCCCGGCCTCTCCCCGCCAGGCGGTCGACACCCGCCAGGCGAGCGGGCTTCCCAGCAGCGGCCGCCAGGACAGTCCCGGCAGATCGACCCGGGGCCCGAAGGCGACGGCCGTACCGGCCAGGACCAGTCCGAGGGTCTGCGCCTCGTGCACCTCGTCGGGGACGAACCCGTGGCGGCGGCACTCGGCGAGTGTCTCCTCGTGCAGTCCCGGCTCCCGGGGGAAGAGCACGAGCTGCCGCCCGTCCAGGTCGGCGAGATGCACCGACGACAGCGCCGCGAGCGGGTCAGTCTCGTCCAGCACCACGCCGGGGCGCTGGACGAGCACCGGGCCGAAGCTCAACCCGGGGGCGGCCACCGGGTGGCGTACCACGCCCACGTCCAGGGCGCCGCCGGTGAGCGCCACGACCTGGTCGGCGCTCCACATCTCGGCCGGCGCCGGCCGTACCTCGGGCATGCGTTCTCGGAATCCGGCGATCAGCGCCGCGATCACCGAGGATCCCAGGTCGGGCGGGATCCCCACCCGCAGCACCGCGCTCTCCCCGCGCCCGGCCAGGTCACGCAGCCGGTCCACCCTCGCGACGATCTCGCGGGCCTCGGCCAGCAGCAGCCGTCCCGCCTCGGTGAGCCGGACCTGACGGCTGGAGCGGTCGAACAGCCGCACGCCGAGCTCCTCCTCCAGCCGCCGGATGCGCTGGCTGAGCGGCGGCTGGGCCATGCCGAGCCGGATCGCCGCGTTGCCGAAATGAAGCTCCTCGGCGACGACGGTGAAGTAGCGCAGATGCCGTACCAGGTCCATGAGCAGCGACTATATCAATTCGGATATCAACCTCTTTTAGATATCAATATTGGACATAAACGCCATCCTTCTGGTCTTCTCGACCGCGAGACGACAAGGGGGACGACTCGTGAAACGCAAACACCTGGCAGTGGTGGCAGTGCTGGTGCCGGTCGCGGCGGTCGGCGCGGGCATGTGGGCGCTGCACACTCCCGGATCCGCAGAGGAGACGGCTCGCGACTTCCTGGCCGCCTGGACCCGGCAGGACTACCCGGCGATGCGGGCGCTCACGGTCGAGCCGCCGGGCGACTTCGACCGCTGGTACACGCGGTTCCGGACCGACCTGAAGCTGTCAAAGGCCGGCTTCGAGGTGACCGGGAGCACGGATTCCGAGGTCGCCTTCCACGCGACGCTGGACGGGCCGGTGAACTGGTCCTACGACGGCTCGCTGACGCTGGTCGAGCATGATCGGGCCTGGCGGGTGAAATGGAGCCCCGCGGCCGTCCACCCCCGGCTCAAGCCGGGCATGAGAATCAAAACCGTGCTGGTCAAGGCCGAGCAGGCGCCGATCCTGGCCGCCGACGGGACCCGGATCGACACCGCGGACGCGCCGGGCTCGGTGCAGCAGCTCGTCGAGGGACTCAAGGAGAGGTACGGCTCCCACCTCACCGGCACCTCCTCGGCACGGGTGGACCTTCTCCAGGGAACCGAGCGAGTCGCCACGCTCGCCACCGGCGGCGCGAAGGCGGGCAAGGAACTGCGGACCACCATCGACCTGCGGGTCCACCGCGCCGCGGCGGCGGCCCTGGACGCGGTGGACAAGCCCACCTCCCTGGTCGCGCTCCGGCCCTCGACCGGCGAGATCCTGGCCGTGGTCAACAAACCCGGCGGGTTCAACCGGGCCCTGCTGGGCCACTACCCTCCGGGCTCCACCTTCAAGGTGGTCACGGCGTCGGCCCTGGTCGCCGGCGGCATGACCGCCGGCGAGAGCGTGCCCTGCCCGGCCGAGCAGAACATCGGTGGCTTCGCCTTCCACAACGCCGGGTTCGAGGACTACGGCACGATCCCGTTGCGGGAGGCGTTCGCGCACTCGTGCAACACCACGTTCGGGAAGCTGAGCGTGGACCGGCTCGGTGGCAGGCGGCTGGCCTCCGTGGCCACCGGCTTCGGGTTCGGGGGTCCGGTGGACCCCGGTGTGCCCGCCGTACGGGCGCAGTTTCCCGACACCGAGGATGACACCGACCTCGCGTCGGCCTCGATCGGGCAGGGGCGCGTCCTGACGAGCCCGTTGAACATGGCCACCGTCGCCGCGGCGATCGCCGACGGCTCCTGGCGCCCGCCCCGGCTGGTGGACGCGGCCCTGCTGCCGGCGGCCCAGCCGAGGAAGCTGGAGCCCGCGGTGGTGCGGGCGTTGCGCACGCTGATGCCCGCGGTCGTGGTGGAGGGCACCGCGAGCGAGGTCGCCTTCCCCTCCGGTACGGCGGGCAAGACCGGAACCGCCGAGTTCGGCTCGGGTGAGAAACCGCCGTCGCACGCCTGGTTCATCGGCTACCGGGGCGACCTGGCGTTCTCGGTCATCGTGGAGGGCGGCGGCGCGGGCGCCAAGGCAGCCGCGCCCATCGCGAGCCGGTTCCTCACCGCCCTCGCGAAACCCTGACCGGAACGGACGTTCCCCGCACGAGGGCGGACGTCAGTCCGATCCGCGCGGGAACTCCGAACACCGGAAGGACTCGGTCCGGGCGACGCCCGCCCGTTGGATGGTGACAGTGACGGCGTCGGGGTCGATGTTCGTCCGCGCGGCCAGGGCGCTCGCGGCCGTACAGGTGAGCTGACCCATCCACAGTGTCGAACGAGGCGTGAGCGATGCCTGCATCGGGACCGGCCGGGCCGTCCCCGATGCAGGTGCCGGTACAGGTACGGGTGCGGGCCCCGAAACCTCCGACGGCTCGGGCCGGGGCAGTGAGATGCGAACCTTCGCCTGACCCGAGGTGACCTTGATCGGTGTCTCCGCGCCAGGCCGGAGCTCGCTGCGGAGCCCTCTCCCACGCTCGGCGGCGCTGGGTCCGTCCATCAACAGGGTGAGCGTCTCCTTCAGCGGGGGCCACGGAATGGGGCGGATCACGGCCTGCAACCGGGCGCCCGACACGAAGTAGAGCCGGGTGCTGGGGCGGAACCCGACGGCGGGGTCACCTCCGTCCCTGACGCCCGTCGGGGTGATCCCGCAACCGGCCGCCAGCGACGCGAGCACCAATGCGAGGACCACCGGCGCTCGGCACGCGCGAGCGATCGTCATCCGGCCTCCGCATCCCGAGACGGTCCGCCCGTCTCCGAGTCCCGAGGCAGCCCACCGGCCTCCGCATCCCGAGACGGTTCACCTGTCTCCATGCCTCGGGACGATCCACCGGCCTCCGCGTTCCGACCCGGTTCATTGACCACCACGTCCTGAGGAGCTTCACCTGTCCCCATGCTTCGAGACGATCCACCGGCTTCCATGTCTCGCAACGAACCACCGGCCTCCGCGCGGCGCGGCAGGGAGAGCGTGAACACGGCTCCTCCGCCCACCCGATTGGCCACCTCGATCGAGCCGCCGTGCAAGCGTGCGTTCTCAAGGGCGATGGCCAGGCCGAGACCGCTGCCCTCCGACCTCACCCGTGCCGCGTCCGCCTTGGAGAAACGGTCGAATACGTGCGGAAGGATCCGCGGGTCCACCCCTTTGCCCGCGTCCCGGACCTCGATGACAACGTCACCCGCTCCGCCCGGACCGTCCGCGCGCAGCCGTACGGTGACTGGGGGCGCGCCGTGGTCGAGCGCGTTGCCCACGAGATTGGCCACGATCACGTCGAAGCGGCGCGGGTCCAGAAGGATTCGGATGCCCAGGGGAAGATCCAGGTCGACACGGCCGGTCCAGCCCCGGGTGCGCAGGCAGGCGCGGACCGCGTCCGCCGCGTCGACCTCGTCCAGGATGAGCGTCGCCGCTCCGGCGTCGAACCGTGAGATCTCCATGAGGTCCTCGACGAGCCTCACCAGCCGGCCCACCTCAAGGTTCATCAGGCGGGCCGCCTGTCCCAGATCGCCTTCGAGGCGACCGGCCTCCTCCTCGAACATGTCGGCCATCACCAGGATGGACGCCAGGGGAGTGCGCAGCTCATGGGACACGTCGGCGACGAACCGGCGGGCCTTGACCTCCATGCCGCGCAGCTCGGACACGTTGGTCTCCAGGGCGGCGGCCGTGTTGTTGAAGGTCTTCACCAGCCTGGCCAGTTCGTCGCCGCCGCTCACCTTCAGGCGCGTGTCCAGCTCACCCGTGCCGAGCCTGCGGGCGGCCCGGTCGAGATCGCGCACCGGGCGCAGCACACCTCTCGCCGCCACGAGGGCGAGCACCACGGCCAGCAGCACGACGGGAATCGCCCCGTTCTGGGCCGCCGTCACCAGCGCGGCCTCGTCCCCCTCCTCCTTGCTGAGCGGGGTCACGAGATAGGCCTCCACGCCCGACGGAGCCGCCTGCTTGCCCAGCATCACCGGCGTGCCGACCACGAGGTACGGGATGCCGGAGCGGACGACGCGCTGGTAGAACAGGCGGTTCCGCTCGACGACGGTACGGCGCAGCGCGGAGGTGATCGGGCCGGTGTCGTCCCCCGAGGCGATCAGCCCCGAGTCGCGGTAGGCGGCGGCGCCGGTCGCCTCCAGGAACGAGGGCGCGACCCCGTTGGCCAGTTGCTGCAGCGCCGCACGGTCCGGCGGGTGCTGCATGTTCTCGGTGAGGGTCGCGACGCGCAGCCGGAACTCGTTGACGACCGACCCCTCCGTACGCGTCAGCATGAGGTCGCGCGCCTGGCGGTAGATCAACCCGGCGGCGGTCAGGGCGCTGAGTCCGGCGAGGAGCACGCAGACGATCACCAGCCGGGCCCTCAATCCGCGCACCCAGATCGGAAGTCGCGGCCTCCATCTTCTGGACCGCTCACCTCTGGTTCTGGGCTGCTCTCCGCCGGCGCTGAGCTGCCCGCCGTCGATTCCGGGCGACTCCCCGCCGGTCGCGGACCGTCCTCCGTCGGTTCCTGGCCGCCCTCCGCCGGCATCGCCCGGGATCATTCGATCACCGTGCATCACGTCGTCTCGCACCGCGAACGGTTCATAGAGGTCCGAACCGGTATCCGAACCCGCGCACGGTCTGTATGTACCGGGGCTTGGACGGGACATCCTCGATTTTCGTCCGCAACCGCTGAACGCACGCGTCCACCAGTCGGGAGTCACCCAGGAAGTCGAGCTCCCAGACCGACTCCAGGAGTTGCTGGCGGCTGAACACCTGGCGGTAGGCCGCCGACAGCTCCAGCAGCAGCCGCAGCTCCATCGGTGGCAGGGTGATCGGGACGTCGCCTTTGGACACGGTGAGGGCGCCGCGATCGATCGTCAGGTCGCCGTGGACCTCCTGCCCGGTCGCGGACCCCGGCTCGGTCTCGGTCGCCGGGCCTCCGCGCCGCAGCACCGCGCGGATCCGTGCTTCCAGTACGCGTGGCCGTACCGGCTTGATCACGTAGTCGTCCGCCCCCGCTTCGAGACCGCTGACGACATCAAGATCGTCGCCGCGGGCGGTGAGCATGACGATGGGCGTGGGTCCGCCGGCCCGGATCCGGCGGCACACCTCGAACCCGTCGATTCCGGGGAGCATCAGGTCGAGCACGACGATGTCCGCGGGAGCGGTGAGCAACCGCCTCAGTCCGTCCTCACCCGTCCGCGCGACGTCGACCTCGTGCCCGTGCCTGCTGAGCGACAGGCGCAATCCTTCCCGTACGGACGAATCGTCCTCGATCAGCATCACTCTGGCCACCGTTCGAGTATCCGCTGTGGCCAGACCACTTCCTTACGATCCGGATATTCATTACACGCTCATGACATTCCGGTCATGACCAGCGGACATTGCCCTGGGAGCGTCGAGGCCGTTCCCAACCGATGACTTCTGTGCCCGGCGCGCATCGCCGAACCGTCTCCGCGATGCCGCCACTGAGGAGAATGTATGCGGTTCATCCGTACCGCCCTGACCGTGACGGCGCTCGGCGTCGCCATGCTCACCATGGCCGGACCGGCCATGGCCGACGACACGAAGCCCGCCGCCACGCCCCGTCAGGTGTCGGCCACCGCCAAGCCCAGTCCGGTGCCGGCCCCCGCCCGGTCCAGCAGCCCGGCTCCGGCTCCGGTTCCCGCCGAGGCCGGCCCGGCACCGGCCCAGGACATCCCCAGGGGCGCTCCGGAGACCGGTGGAGGTCCCGGCGGGAGCCCGCTGGTTCCGTTGGGCGGAGCCCTTCTCGCCACGGGGGCCGGGATGGGCGTTCTGGTGCTGCGCCGCCGTGCGGGCACCCGAGCCTGACATGCCTGGAGTACGACTCGGCGGCCGCCACGCTCTGGGCGTGGCGGCCGCCGCCGCTCTGACCGGCGCGGTGTTCGTGGGCTGTGGGCTCCTGCCCCGGGAAGGCCCACCGGCTCCGCCGCCCGCGGCCGCGCAAGGCATGGCGGAGGCCGCGCAGACGAGCTCTCCCCTGGCGGACCTTTCCCCTCCCGCTCGTTCCTCCTCGACCCGTTCTCCTTCGGCTCGTTCTCCTTCGGCTCGGTCCTCTTCGGCTCGCTCCGGTCCGGATGACGCCGCTCGGTCCCATGTCTCCCCAACCGGCCCCGCTCTCGTACGGTCCGAGCCGCTTCACCTGGACATATCGAAGATCGGTGTCCACGTGCCCCTCGGCCGGCTCGGCCTCAACGCGGACGGCACGGTGCAGGTCCCCCCGGTCGAACGGCCCGAGCAGGCAGGCTGGTACTCGCGCGGGGTGACGCCCGGAGAGCGTGGAGCGGCGGTCATCCTCGGGCACGTCGACGGCGGGGGCCGCAGGGGCGTCTTCTACGATCTCGGACGGATGCGCCGTGGGGACACCGTCTCCGTCGGCCGCGCGGACGGCTCGGTCGCCACGTTTGTGGTCGAGTCGGTCGAGTCGGTGGCCAAGAGCAGCTTTCCCTCCCAGCGCGTGTACGGACCGCTCGACCACGCGGGCCTGCGCCTGGTGACCTGCGGTGGCGCGTTCGACCAGCAGCGCGGCCACTACACGAACAACGTCATCGTCTACGCACGTCTCGCCTAGAAGCTTGAGAATCGGGATCGGCAGAAGGTTGTCTACGCCGCAACGACGTCGGCGGTGATACCGAGGTCGCGGAAGAGGGTCTGCATGCCGATGCGGAGGGCTTTGCAGGTCCTTGCCGACGAGGGCTCTGGCAGGAGACCGCGAATCAGGAACATCGAAGCCTGGTCTTACTCCAGAGTCCGTTGGAGCGATCGCCGCACCCACTGCCGGAGAACATGAGGACGGGCCCAGTGGTAGCACCGCGCCCGCTGCCGAAGAGCATGAGGGCGGACCCGGTGGTAGCACCGCGCCCACCGCCGGACGACGTGAGGGCGGGCCCGGTGGTAGCACCGGGCCCGCCCTTGGTTCTTAATGCCTGTCGCGACAATTCTTAGTGCCTGTCGCGGCGGTCGTGGTCACGACGGTCATGGTCACGCCGGTCGTGGTCGCGGCGGTTGTGGTCGCGGTCGTAGTCGCGGTCGCGGTGGTTGCGGTCGTAGTGGTGGGAACGGGCGTAGTCGAAGGAGACGGCCCTCCAGCCGCCGTTGAACCACCGGTAGAAACGGTGACCGTCGAAGCGGTAGCGCTCGCCGCGGTTGGACACGCTCACCGCTACGGTCTGATGCGCGGTGACCGAGGCGGACGCGGTGACCGGGGCGGCCGCGGTGGTCGTGGTGGCGGCCGAGGCGGCTCCGCCGGTGGAGGCGATGATGCCGCCGACGATCGCCAGCGTCGCGGCCGCCGTCGCCAGGCTCCGTGTGATCTTCTTCATGTCATTTCCCCCTTGAGTGGTGCGCGCCGTTCTCAACGCGCACCCTCAAGCTAGATGGGCGAAATGTCCTTTTCTGCGTACAAAGTCACATATAAGCGCTAATGCGCACTATGACACATAAATGGCCCTTTTCCTCGTGCCTCAGCGACGTTGAGGGGGGCGGTTACCGGAGGCCCCTGATCATCAGCCGGCTTTGCGAGCCGGGGAGGTGAGCCCGGCCACGGCGGCGACGACCTCCGACGCGTTGGACAGGTCGGGCAGGACCACGTCGGCGCCGGCCTCGTGAAGCTCGGCCGGGAGGGAACGCCCGGAGGCGACCCCGATCATCGCGGCCCCGGCGATCCTGGCGGCCTGGACGTCCCTGGCCGAGTCACCGATCATCACGGTGTTGCCGCCGTCGAAGATCCCGCCGTACTTCTGCCGGGCCCTGCCCTGTGCGACCTGGAGAAGGGTGGCCTTGGGGTAGACCTCCTCGCCGTAGCCGCCGATCTCGAAGTCCACGTGCTTGTCCAGGCCGAAGGCGGTCAGCTTGTGTACGGCATTGCTCCTGATCGTGCCGGTGAGCACCGACTGGACCACGCCGTCGAGTCTCGCCACGGCCTTCAACGCGTCCCGGGCCCCGGCCATCATGCGCCCGTCCTTGGGCAATCGCTTGCGCCGGGCGGCGAAGGCCTCGGCCAGCGCGTCCAGGAACCTCGGGAGGTGGTCGTCGTCGGCGACGATCCCGTTGATGGCGAGCATCTCGTAGACGATCTCGGAGTCCGGGCGGCCGTTGTGCTGGCTCAGCTTCACCAGGGGCCGTCCGGTCACCTTGTGGAAGGCCTCCGCGTATGCCTCACGGGCGACGATGGACACGTCGACCAGGGTGAGATCGATGTTCCAGAGAACGAGGCGGCTCATCGTGGCCTCCCGGAATGAGTGCGGATGCCCAGGTTAGGGCTCAAATTGTCTTGATTGTTGCTGTATGCGGGATCGGTACAGAACCAGCTATCCGTCAGAGCGGAACAGGCTCAGGCCGATGCACGCAGCCCAGGGCGGTGTGGAGGGACGGGAGTCACCAGGGGACCTGCCCGGCCTCCTGCCCCGACGGGTCCCGGACATCTCGAAGGGCGCGACGGTTTGGCCGCCCCCTCGGGACCTCCGACGCGGTTGGGGCCTCGCAAGCGCGCCCCCGGCGGGTTATACAAGAGGTAAGACCGGCGATCCCGGGGTGATGTGCGTCGAGGGACGCACAGAGGAGCGCCAGATCGGAGGAGCACGATCATGGTTCTGTGAGCCTGAGGTGGGGGATGCCCACCACGGGCGTGGCGGCTGGTGTCGGCTCGGCAGTGCTGGCCACCCAGACGCTCGCAACACCGATCATCGCGATCACCCTCGGCGCCACCGCCGTGCTGGTGGTCCTGACCGCGGTCATTGCCTGCGTGGCGACGTTCTCGGAGATCCACGGCGAACGAGCGCTCAAGGTCCTCACACTGTTGATCGGACGCCCGGAGCCCGAACCTCCCGAGGGAGGTGGGGTTCAGCTCGAATCCTGATCGTGAAAGGGCCACCGGTCGAGCCCGCTCTCCGGTGGCCCTTCAACCGGCCCGCCGACCTCCCGGCCGCCTTCCGACCGATCCTCAGGTTCCCTGATGGCCCTTCAACCGCCCCTCCGACCTTCGGGTCGCCTCCCGGCCGATCCGCCGGTTCTCCGGTGACCCTTCGGCCGGCTTGCTGACTTTCCGGCTCTTCCGACCTGCTGGCCTTCGGGCCGCCCTCCGGTCGATCCGCCGACCTCCGGACGGCGCTCTCAGGCGTGGTCGATCGCATTCGCGAGGGTGTCGACGACCGGGACGCCGAACGCCTCCAGGTCGACCCGGCTGGTCATGCCCCCGGTGTAGAGCACGGCTCGCGCCCCGACGTGCTGGGCGGCGAGCGCGTCGTCCACGCTGTCACCGATCACGAGGATGTCGGCCGGGTCCACGCCGAGCGCCGCGATATGGGCCACCATCGACTCGGCCTTGTGCCCGCCTGACGGGGCGGGCTGCCCGTCGAGCGCGGCGCGTAGCCCGTCGATCCGGGCGAAGTGCCGGTCGATGCCGAGCTCGGCGATCTTGACCACCAGCCGGTCGTGCATCCACATGGACAGCAGCGACTGCCTGCCGCCCGCTCTCTCCCAGCTCTGCAGCGTGGAGAGCGCGTCCGCCGCGAGGCCGCACTCCAGCATCAGCCGGTGGTAGTTCTCATGGAAACCGAGGTCGAGCTTCTCCCACTCGCCCTCGAAGAGCGAGCGGCCGAGCATGCGCTCGTAGGCTTTCCAGATCGGGCGCGTGTAGACCGCGCGGAAGCCGTCCGCGTCATAGGAGCCCAGCCCGTAGGGCTCGAACACCGCGTTCGTCGCGCCGACCACGGCGTCGATGTCGTGAAAAAGTGTGCCGTTCCAGTCCCAAATAATGTGTCTCATATTGCCTCCAAGGGTAGCCAAACGCAGAGAATCGCCGCAAAGGGGATATTGGGCACTCAGGCGAGGGGCGGGGGCCAGGGAGAGCGGGTGGGTCCTCCGGAGGATCTCTCAGGCGACCAGTTCGGGAATCTCCTGGGTGGCGTACCACAGGAGATCGTTCGCCTCGGCGCCGTCCACGACGAAGCGGGCGTCGTCGTCACCGCCATCGGCCGCCGGCAGCGCGGCGATGGCCGCCTCGACGTCCTCCACCGCCGACAGATCGTCCACGTGAGCCGCGGCGATCTCCGCCAGCGGGACGGCCGCCGCGAGCCGTACCCGGGCGCGCTCTTCCAGCTCGGCGCCCATGCTCACATCGCTCTCCGGCACGTCGACGGCGATGACCACTCGGCGCGCGGCCACGTCCAGCCCGTCCGCGCGATCGGCGGCGAGCATCCGCAGGGACGCTCTGGCCGCCTCGGTCAGGGCGACGTACTCCAATTCCTCGGTGTCACCCGAGGCGTACCACTCGGTCAGGGCGGGGGTCACCGCGTAGCCGGTCAGCGGGGCCGGGCCGAGCTCCCCCACGGTGACCACACGGGCCAGCGCCGGGAGCGTACACGGCAGGTAGACGCGCATCCATGCCTCGATCTATCTCTTCCACATCGGCGCCGGTTCGGCGCCGATCACGCATCGAGTGTGCCAGTCCCGGAGACGTGGTCGCGAGCTTGGAGGCGCGAAGCCACGCGAGCCGGTCCGAACACGGCCGCCAGAGCGGGGGCAACCCTCGACCCAGGAGTGGCCCTCGACCGGCTTCTGAAGCTCACCGAGCCGTGGGACGCCGGTGACACCCCAGGAGTGACCCTCGGCACAGGGGCGACCCTCGGCGGGAGGAGATCTTCACGTCGTCAGCGCAGGGAGACGCCGAAGAGCGTCTCCAGCTCGGCGATGGTCAGCTCGGGGTCCCTGTGGTGCACGCCGACGATGCCGAGTTCGCGGGCGGCCGTGATGTTGGCCTCGATGTCGTCGATGAACACGCACTCCTGCCCGGCCAGGCCGATCTTGCCGAGCGCGTGCTCGAAGATCCTCGGCTCCGGCTTCCGCATGCCGATCTCCCCGGAGATGACGACCTCGTCGAAGAAGTCCTCCCAGTCCTGCCGGGGATACTCGTTCCCCCAGGAGTTGGAGAGCAGGCAGGTCCGCAGCCCGGCGGCACGGGCCTCGCGAAGCATGGCGTACATCGGCTCGACCCGTCGGAACCCGGCGAACATCCTGGTCAGCAGCCCCTCGGCGACCGGTGGCACCCCGTCCGTCGTGACCAGCCGGGCGGCCAGACTCCGTTCGAAGTCGAACCCGGAGATCTCGCCCCGCTCCAGCGCGTGGATCGCGTTCTCACCGTTCGCGGAACCCCCGTAGGCCTGCATGATGAGATCCCGCATCACGGTCCGGTAGTGATCGGCGTCGAGCCGTTCGGCCACGACCCACTCCGCGATCGCATCGGACAGACCGGTGGTGAGCACGCCACCCCAGTCGATGAGCACACCCTTGAGCATCTCGTCTCCTCGCCCGAACCCGCTTCCGCGGCCCTGAACCGTCTGCCTCCCGCTGAAACCCGTTCTAGGTTAGGCGTAGCCGACGAACAGCCGAAAAGGGGCACGGGACTCAACGAGCCTCTACGGGGATGAGCTGGGCAATCGTCCCAGTCCGTACGGCTGCCGCCTGCCCGGGCGGCAGCCGTACGGAACTCGGCGGGCTCGCGCGGTGATGAGCCGGGCGAATCCGTCCCGGCTCGTACGGACGGCAGCCGTACGGAGCTCAGCGGGCTCGCGCGGTGATGAGCTGGGCGACCTTTTGGTGCTCGGCCGAGCGCAGCACCCGCGCGGCCTCGGCCGGGTCGGCGACCGGGGCCTTCTCCAGCAGACCTCGGGTGGCCTTCAGCTTCAGCAGCCGCCGGACGGACTGGTCGAGCCGCTCGTCGGAGATCTTCCCGGACCTCACCGCGGCCAGCACCGCCTGGTAGGCCTCGGGATAGTCCGGCGGCATCAGCAGCAGGTCCACCCCGGCCTGGATGGCCCGCACGGCGATCTCCCCGTCGCTGTACTTCTTGCGCACACCCGCCATGTCCAGCGCGTCGGTCGAGACGACCCCGTCGAATCCGAGCTTGTCGCGGAGCAGCCCGGTCAGGATCGGCTTGGAGAGCGTGGCCGGGTCACCCGACGGGTCGAGCTTGGGCATGACAACGTGCGCGCTCATGATCGCGTCTACGCCCTTGTCGATGGCCGCGGCGAACGGCGGCGCGTCCAGCTTGTTCCACTGGGACCGGGAGTGCTGGATCACCGGCAGGCCGGTGTGGCTGTCCACGTTGGTGTCGCCGTGCCCGGGGAAGTGCTTGGCCGTGGCGGCGATCCCGGCGTCGTGGAAACCGCTGACCGCGGCGGCGACCATCGATGAGACCTTCTGCGGGTTCGAGCCGTACGCCCGGGGCCCGATCACCGGGTTGCGCGGGTTGATGTTCACGTCGGCGACCGGGGCGAAGTCGAGGTTGATGCCGAGGGCGAGCAGCTCGGTGCCCGTCACCTTGGCGGCCTTGCGGGCCAGCGATAGGTCGCCGGTGGAGCCGATGGTCGAGGCTCCGGGAAGCTTGGTGACCAGTGGCGCGAGCCGGGAGACCTGGCCATTCTCCTGGTCGGCGCCGATCAGGAGCGGAATCTCCGGCGACGCCTTCTGCAGCCCGTTGGTCAGCTCGACGATCTGCTTGACGTTCTTGACGTTGTCCGCCCAGGGGAACAGGATCACCCCGCCCGGCCGGTATTTCGCGATCATCTTGGCCGGCGTGCCCACGCCGTACCGCGCCTGGTTCTCCCCCGACACCGTGTCGGACGCCGGGCCGTACAGCACGGGCATGAAGAGCTGCCCGACCTTCTCCTCCATGCTCAGCCCTGCGAGCGCCCCTTCCACGGCCCCCTTGACCCCGGAGGGCTTGGGGGTCGCGTCCGCCGCGGGCACATCCGGGGCGGCGCTTGCGGGGGCGCCGGCCTGGCCTCCGACCGGCGAGACGGGAGCGGGGGCCGCCGCCCCCGGCCCGGCGCAACCGGCTATCGCCGATGCTGCCACCACGATCACTGCGAGACCAGTCGTACGCATGCACCGAGCCATGGCCCTAACGCTATCCGCGCAACGGGCCCAATGCTGCGATCTTCACCGTGATGGTGACCAATGCCACGACCGCGGAGAGCCGGACCCGCCGGGTCCGATCTTCACGGTGACGGCGACCGGGACACCGGCCTCAGAGAGCCAGGCCCGCCAGTCCGGGCAGGTGCGAACGCGCCGCGGTGCGTGCCTCCTGCGGGGAGATCGCGGCCCGAGCGGCCTGGGCGGCGAGCACGCACTGCTCGCGGTCGTGACGCGACAGCGCGGCCCGTACGGCGGGCAGCGCGGGAGGGGCCATCGACAGCGAGGTGACGCCGAGCCCGACCAGCACGCAGGCGAGGACCGGGTCGCCCGCGGCCTCGCCGCACACCCCGCAGGACTTGCCGCGCCCGACCGCCCCCGCCGCGGCCAGCGCGATCAGGTCGAGCAGGGCCGGCTGCCAGGCGTCCTGCAGCATGGTCAGCGCTCCCAGCTGGCGGTCGGCGGCGAAGGTGTACTGGGCCAGGTCGTTGGTGCCGATGGAGAGGAAGTCCGCCTCGGCGGCCAGGTCGGAGGCGCGCAGGGCGGCCGACGGGATCTCGATCATCACGCCCGCCGACGGCAGCCCCGCGTCACCGCACGCGGCCACGAACCAGGCGGCCTCCTCGGCGGTGGCCACCATCGGCGCCATCACCTGGAGCTTGGCCGACGACTGCGCCGCGGCCCTGGCCAGGGCGCCGAGCTGCTCGTTCATGATTTCCGGATTTATCTTGAAAAGTCGTAAGCCGCGCTCCCCCAGTGCGGGATTCGGCTCCTCCCCCCTCGGCGGCAGGAAGGCGAGCGGCTTGTCCGCTCCCGCGTCGAGGGTCCGCACGATCACCCGGCCGCCGGGGAAGGCGTTCAGCACCTCCAGGTAGGCGCTCTCCTGCTCCTGCCCGGAAGGCGCCGTGGCCCGGTCGAGGAAGAGGAACTCGGTCCGGTAGAGCCCGATCCCCTCCGCCCCGTGTTCGAGCGCGGAGGCCACGTCACCCGGTCCGCCGATGTTGGCCAGCAGCGGCACCGCGTGCCCGTCGGAGGTCGCTCCCGGGCCACTGGCGGCCGCCAGGACGGCCTTCCTCGCCGCGGCGGCGTTTGTCGCCTCGGCCACCTCGGCCTCCGAGGGCGCGGGCCGTACGAGACCGGAGGACCCGTCCACCAGCACCGGCGTGCCCGGCTCGATTGAGGTGGCCCCCGGGCAGGCGACGACGGCCGGCACGCCCATCGCGCGGGCGAGGATCGCGGTGTGGCTGGTCGGCCCGCCCTGCTCGATGACAAAGGCCGACACCACGTCTCTGGACAGCGTCGCGGTGTCGGCGGGCGCCAGGTCGCGGGCGATGAGAACGTACGGCCGCGCCGTGTGGTCGGCGTGATCGGGGTGGTCGGGCACGCCCGGCATCCGCAGGCCTTCGAGCACCGCGACGGCCCGGTCCCTGACGTCGTCCAGGTCGGCGACGCGCTCGCCGAGATACCCCCCGGCCCCGGCGAGCAACTCCCGGTACCTGCCGAACGCCTCGTAGACCGCGCGGGCGGCGGTGGCGCCCGAGTCGTCGATCAGTACGGCCACCTCGACGGCCAGGCCGGGATCGCGCGCCATCATGGCCTGGGCGTTCAGGATCTCCCGGGCCTCGCCGCCCGTCCGGATCCCCCGTTCCTCCAGGTCGGCGGCGACCTGCTCCAGCGCCCGCGTCGCCCTGTCCCGCTCCGCCCCGGCGTCCCCGCCGTGGCGGGCGTCCGGCGCGGGAACGAGGCTCTCCTGGACGGCGAGGACGTAGGCGGGGCCGAAACCGATCCCCGGGCTCACGCCTACCCCCGTAAGCGTGTTCACGGAGCGGATGCGATGCCGGCGAGCTGGTCCAGAAGTTCGTCGGCCCCTTCGCCCTCGGCCCTGATCACCACGCTGTCGCCCTGCCGGACGTCGAGTGCCAGGACCGCGAGAATGCTCTTGCCGTTCACCGGCTGGCCGCTGCCCTTCGCGATGGTGACGTCCAGCGACGCCTTGGCCGCGGTCTGTACGAACGTCGCCGCGGGGCGGGCGTGCAGGCCGACTTCGGCCTTGACGATTACTTGGCGCTCGGCCACGTGTTCCTCCTGCGAAAAATCGACCTGGCGGTCTAGACCGCCAGGCTCATTTGCTGGTCAACGGAGGCCACTCGACCCCCGTCAGGTCCGCAACCACGAGATCGGCCTCAGTCAGCTCGGTGCCCGCGTGGGTGGTTGCCACACCTACGCACGCCATACCGGCCGCCTTGGCCGCCGTGATCCCGGCGATCGAATCTTCAAAAACCACACAGTGCGCCGGATCGAGCAGAAAACGGGCCGCGGCCAGCAGGAACCCCTCCGGGTCCGGCTTTCCCACGGTCACGTCCTCGGCGGACACCACCGTCATGATCAGGTCACGGATCCCGATCTGAGCGAGGCGTTCCTCCGCCCAGTCCCGGGAGGCGGAGGTGACGACCGCTATCGGCGAGCCGTACGCCGAGACCCTGCGGACCAGGTCGGCGGCGCCCGGCACCGGCACGATGTCGGGCAGGTCCGGATGGTCCTGGAAGGAGAAGACCTCGGTGATCAGATCGGAGATCCGCTTACCGGGAAAGAGGTGTGCCCTCTCGGCCAGGACGTCCCGCCCGCGCCGTCCCATGAACCCGCGCAGCACGACATCGTCGTGAGCGACCCCGTGACTGTCGAGCAGCATCGCCCACATGGCCAGGCTCCGCCGCTCACTGTTGATCAGCGTCCCGTCGAGATCGAAAAGCGCCGCCTTCATGGTCGCGCCCGCTTCCAGGTCCTCGCCGCTCACGTCACGTCCCGTCCGTCCCGCCATGCCCCGGCGCCCCACCGGGCCTCACCGTCGAATCCGGTGCTCGCCTCGGAGTTCCACACCGTACTAGCCCCGGAAATCCGGCCGGTCCCGCGGGTTGCCTTACGGGCCCGGTCTCGTCTCGCGCCCCTTCCAACTCGAAACACCCGCTGGAAATGCCCGTCCGAAAGTCATGCCCACTCGAAAAGCTCGTCCCCCGCCTTCACCGCGCCCTCGGCGACCCCGATCACCGCTCCGGCGACCGCGTCCAGCGCCACGACCGGGCAGACCGGGGAGCGTCCGCCCGCCTCGATCCCCGCGGGATCCCAGGCCACCACGGGCTGACCAGCGCTCACCCGATCCCCCTCGGCCGCCAGCAGCTCGAAGCCCTCGCCTTTGAGCTGCACCGTGTCGATACCCAGGTGGACGAGGACTCCCCTGCCGTCATCGCCGACGACGACAAACGCGTGCGGATGCAGCTTGACGATCGTGCCCGCGATGGGAGAGATCACCCGGCCCGGCTCCCTGTCCGGTTCGATCGCCATCCCGGGCCCGACCAGACCTTCCGAGAACACCGGGTCGGGCACCGACCTGAGCCCCATGGCCGCCCCCGCCACCGGGGCCAGAACTGTGGTCATCGCACCCCCTTGGCATGTCCTCGCCCCCTGGTCGTCTTCGTCCCACGGCCGTCCCCGTCCGCGCGGACGGGGACGGCCGTGGCCGGCTCAGCCGATGATGTCCTCGATGTCGCTGGCGATTGTGTCCGCCTCGGGGCCGACCACCACCTGGACGACGTTGCCCGCGGCCATCACACCGTGCGCACCGGCTGCCTTGAGCGCCGCCTGATCGACCTTGGAGGCGTCGCGCACCTCGGTGCGGAGCCGGGTGATGCACGGTTCGATCTCAATGATGTTGTTCGCACCACCGAGTCCAGCGATGATCGCGTCAGCATCAGCCGCCATGTCGGCCTCCAGTCGTAATCGGTCATGTTCGCAGAGCCACGACCAGGCTAAACGACTCCGGACGATCAGTCGGTCTGAGTCACCTTGTTGAGACCTCGGGGCGCGTCGGGGTCGATGCCCAGCCTGCGGGCGAGGGCCTCGGTCAGCAGCTGCCCGGGGACGATGAGGCCCAGCGGGGCGACCCATTCGGGGAGGTCGGGGCCGTTCAGCGCGGCGGTGGAGACCCTGGAGAGCGCGGGGCCGCCGCCGACGGTGAAGGCGGAGGCGCCCGCACCGGTGACCCGCTCGGCGAGCGCCACGGTGCCGGCCAGGGTCGGGCCCTCACCGGCCGCGACCAGGATGGCCGGGGTGTCGGCGTCGACCACGGCGATCGGGCCGTGCAGGAGGTCCGCGTAGGACAGGCCCATGGCGTGCAGGTAGCACGCCTCCTTGAGCTTGAGCGCGACTTCGAGCGCGGTGGAGAAGGCCAGGCCGCGGCCGGAGACCACGACGCCCGGCTTGTCCGCCAGCCCCTCGACGATCGCCTCCAGGTCACCCGGGTCTGTGATCAGCTTCTCGACGGCGTCCGGCACGCGCTGCAGGTCGTCGGCGTTGACGTCCGCACCCAGGCCGAGGCCGAGTACGGCCAGCGCGGCGAGCTGGGTGGTGTAGGTCTTGGTGGCCGGAACGGCCTTCTCCTCCCCCGCGAGCGTGCACAGGGCGAGGTCCGCGACCTGCGCCAGAGGACTCTGCTCGCCGCCGTTGGTGATCGCCACGGTCTTGGCCCCGCAGTCCTTGGCCCAGGCGAGGGTCTCGACGATCTCCTCGGTCCTGCCCGACTGGGAGAGCGCGACGGCCAGCACGCCGTCGAGGTCCAGCCTGCGCCTGTACGTCGTGGCGATGGAGGGGGCGGCGAGGGTGGAGAGGCGGCCCGTGTGGGCCTCAGCCAGGTAGCGGCCGTAGACTGCGGCGTTGTCAGAGGTGCCACGGGCGATGAACAACAGCTGACGAGTCTGCCCCGCGAGCCGCTCCACCTCCCCGACCCTGGGAAGAAGGGCGTCCAGCGTGGCTCGCAACGCAGCAGGCTGCTCGGCGATCTCGCTGCGCATCTTGGTCGTCATCTGGGCTCATCCTTTGGTTCGAACGGACGAGACCGGGCCGTTATCGATCCGTCGCCGGTCCGTACATTGACACTCTTTTCCGGCCTGTGGTCTAGTCCGGACTAGACCAGTACGAACCATAACTCATCAGTACATCTCAGATCGAGAGGAGAGGATCCCGTGGCCCAGATCGATCCGGACAGTCCGGTGCCGAAGTACTTCCAGCTTCGGGAGATCCTGCTCGACCTCATCGAGAGCAACGAGCTGACGATCGGCACCGCGATCCCGTCCGAGCGCGAACTCTGCCAGCGCTTCGGCCTGTCCCGTATGACGGTACGCCAGGCGGTCGACCACCTGGTCTCCGAGGGTCGGCTGCAGCGCGTCGCGGGCAAGGGCACCTTCGTGGCCCGCCCCAAGATAGAGATGGCCCTGCGGCTGACCTCCTTCAGCGACGAGATGCGCGCCCGGGGCATGGAGCCCGGCTCCCGCGACCTGGACCGCCGGGTGGTCAGGGCCAGCGCGCACCTCGCCAGGGAGCTCGGCATCCAGCCCGGGGACGAGGTGCACTTCATCGAACGGCTGCGGACCGCGGCCGACGAGCCCATGTGCATCGAGCGGGCCCACATCCCCGTCTCCCTCGCGCCCGACCTCGACACCCACGACCTGACGGGCCGTTCCCTGTACGCCCTGCTCGAGACCCGCTACGGCCTGGTGCTCGACGCGGGTGAGCTCACCATCGACGGCGGCATCGCCGATCCCGGCGACGCCGACCTGCTGAAGCTGTCGCGTGGCGGAGCGGTGCTGCTGCTCCAGCGGCGTTCGTTCGCCGGAGGCGTCTGCGCGGAACTCGGGGTCTCCACCTACCGCGCCGACCGCTACCAGCTCCGTACGATCCTGGAGATACCGACCCGCCGCACCTGATCCTTCCCCACCGCCGTCGAAAGCCTCGAACCCCGACCGGACCTTCCCACCCCTCAAAGACATCGGCCCCCGCCCAAACCGGACCTTCCACCCCTCGAAGGCATCGACCTCCTCCCCATCGGCCCCTCCCGACCAGGCCTTCCATCCCCCGAAGGCGTCGGCCCCCGCCCCCAATCGGGCCTTCTCACCCTCAGAGGGCACCTGGCCTCGCTCCCCCGAGGGCGCCTGGCCTATCCTTCTCCCACCTTCGAAGGCACCTGACCTCCTCCCTCCCCCACCCACTGGAGGAAAGTCCGATGAGTCCCCCCTCAGCGGACGCGGGTCTTCCCGCCGCGTCCCCGCCTGGATTCGCCGTGATGAGCGTGCTCCAGCGTCTGGGACGCTCCCTCATGCTGCCGATCGCGGTCCTGCCCGCCGCGGGCCTGCTGCTCCGGCTCGGCCAGGACGACCTCGTGGGCCGGACCGACAACGCCCTGCTCGACAACGTGGCCCACGTCCTCGGCACGGCGGGGGGCACGCTCTTCGACAACCTCCCCATCCTGTTCGCGATCGGTGTGGCGATCGGGTTCGCCCGCAAGGCCGACGGCTCCACCGCGCTCGCCGCGCTCGCCGGTTACCTGGTCTTCCACGCCGTCAGCATGACCATGTTCTTCAACCTGTTCGACGACAAGTTGAAGAAGTCGATCACCACGGAGGTGTTCAACGCGGCTCACCCCGGCGTTCCCGACGTGGTGCTCAACCTCGGGGCGCAGAACCCGACGCGGGTGCTCGGCGGCATCGTCATGGGCCTCGTCTCCGCGATGCTCTGGCAGCGGTTCTACCGCACCAAACTGCCGACCTGGCTGGCCTTCTTCAGCGGCCGCCGCCTCGTGCCGATCCTCACCGCCTTCACCGGGCTGGTCCTCGGCGTGATCTTCGGCTTCATCTGGCCGATCATCGGTGGCTGGCTCCGCGCCTTCGGCACCTGGCTCGCCGAGAACAGCGTCGTCGGCGCCGGGATCTACGGCATGGTCAACCGCGCGCTGCTCCCGCTGGGCCTGCATCACATCGTCAATAACGTGATCTGGACCCAGGTGCCCGAGTGCGTGGTCGACGGCAAGCAGCTCGCCGGCGACCTGGTCTGCTTCAACCACGGCGCCATGGGCTACGGAGGTTTCGAGGCGGGACTGTACCCGGTCCTCATGTTCGGCCTGCCCGCCGCGGCCATCGCCATCTGGCGGGCCGCGCCGCCGCACCGCCGCACCGCGGTCGGCTCGATCATGATCTCCGCCGCGCTCACCGCGTTCCTCACCGGGATCACCGAGCCGATCGAGTTCGCCTTCATCTTCGTGGCCCCGATGCTGTTCGTGGTCCACATCGTCCTGACCGGCATCTCCCTCGCGATCGCCTCCGCCCTGGGCGCCAAGCTCGCCTTCAGCTTCTCCTCGGGACTGATCGACCTCGTCCTGTACGGCACCGCCCCCAACGCCCAGGGTGTTCCGATCATCATCGTGATGGGTCTGATCTACTCGGTGATCTACTACGCCGGGTTCAGCTTCCTGATCAGGAAGCTGAACATCATGACCCCCGGCCGGGAACCCGAGCCCGACGTCGAGTCCGGCACGTCGGCCACCCCTCCGTCCGCAGCACCGACGGCCCCTCCGCCCACCACGCCGGCCACCGCTTCGCCCGCCGCATCGACCGTCACACCGCCTGTCACGCCGGCCACCGCTCCGCCCGTCACACCGCCTGTCACGCCGGCCACCGCTCCGCCCGTCACACCGGCCTGAACGGCTCGCGCGGCAGGAGGCCGCCTCGCCGCCATCCCCGTGTGCTTGTGCATCCGTCACGCCGGGTGATAGACACCCATCCATCCCCCGCGCCTGACGACAAGCGGGGGCCCCGGGATGAGCACGGCAGCGGCAG
This sequence comes from Streptosporangium subroseum, assembly GCF_900188345.1. Classification (GTDB taxonomy): domain Bacteria; phylum Actinomycetota; class Actinomycetes; order Streptosporangiales; family Streptosporangiaceae; genus Streptosporangium; species Streptosporangium subroseum. The sequence goes on from NZ_FZOD01000065.1 coordinate 31,765, forward strand.
GGCGCGGGCCGTCCGCGTGGTCGTCGGTCTTCGGGGTTCTCCAGCGCGTCGGGCGCTCCCTGACGATGCCGATCGCGGTGCTGCCCGCCGCCGGGCTCCTGCTCAGAGTCGGCCAGGAGGACCTGCTCGGCCGGACCGACAACGCCTTCCTCGACCAGGTGGCGAGCGTCTTCGCCGCCGCGGGCGGCGCCCTGTTCGACAACCTGCCGCTGCTGTTCGCGATCGGCGTCGCGATCGGGTTCGCCCGCAGGTCCGACGGCTCCACCGCGCTCGCCGCGCTGGTCGGCTACCTCGTCTTCGACCGGGTCGCCAGGACCCTGTTCTTCGCCGCCCCGGCCGGTTCCGCGGTCTACAGGAAGGTCGCGCTGACCGTCGTGGGTCCCGGCGGGAAACCCACCCCCTACCTCGACCTCGGCACGCAGAACCCCACGGGGGTCCTGGGGGGCATCGTCATCGGCATCGTCACCGCCCTGCTCTGGGGGCGGTACCACCGGATCAGGCTTCCCTCCTGGCTCGCCTTCTTCGGCGGCCGCAGGTTCGTCCCGATCATCACCGCCGTCGTCGCGCTACTCCTCGGCGTGGTCTTCGGCCTGGTCTGGCGGCCGATCGGAGACTGGCTGGTCACGATGGGCGACTGGCTGTCCCTCCACGGCACCGTCGGCGCGGGCGTCTACGGCGTGGCCAACCGCCTGCTCATCCCGATCGGCCTGCACCACTTCCTGAACACGATCGTCTGGTTCACCCTCCCCGCGTGCAGGGCCGGTGTCGACGGTGCCACCAGAGACGCCACGGGTGACCTGAACTGCTACTTCGCGGGCCAGGACGGCGCCGGCATCTTCATGACCGGCTTCTTCCCCGTGATGATGTTCGGCCTGGTCGGGGCCGCCCTCGCGATCTGGCGGGCCGCCCCGCCCCACAGGCGCACGACCGTCGGCGGCCTCATGCTCTCGGCCGGTCTCACCTCCTTCGTCACCGGCATCACCGAGCCGATCGAGTTCGCCTTCATCTTCGTGGCACCCGTGCTACTGGCGGTGCACGCCCTGCTCACCGGGCTGTCGATGGCCCTGATGGCGGAGCTGGGAGCCCGGCTCGGGTTCACCTTCTCCGGGGGCGCCATCGACATGCTGCTCAACGCGGGCAAATCCAACACCCACGGACTCGGCCTGATCATCGGCTTCGGGCTGGTCTACTTCGTCGTCTACTACCTGGTCTTCACGATCCTGATCAGGAAGCTGAACCTCGCCACCCCCGGTCGCGAACCCGAGGAGACCGGCACCTCGTCCGGCACGGCCGGCGCCGGCGGACCGCCCACCGGTCTACGGAGGAGATCCGAAAGATCGGAAAACGACAGGGGAGGCGGCCCCGGCACCGGGCCACCCGGCTCCTGAGCGCAATTCAGGCATCGGGCTGGCCGACCCCGAGCACGATCCGGGCAGAGGACCTCGCCCCGGCTCCCGAAGACGAGCCGGACATCGGGCCGCCCCGGCTCCTGAACATGCTCCCGGCAACGGGCTCTCCGGCTCCTGAGCGATATTTCGGCTGTCCGCCGGAGACCACGGCTCAGGCCGGAACCCGTTCCCCCACGGATGCGAACCGCTCCAACCCGAGGTCACTTTCCCCTCCAAACCGGGCGAAGCGGCCGGAAATTCGAGGAAGTTGGCGGGCGACGTATCTGGACAGGGAGCCGGAAACTCCTAGAGGTGTCAGATTTCGCCGACCACCATCGGAGTTGCCATGTCGCCCCTTCCACGGCCGTTACCGCTCCCCCGGATCGCGCCGTTCCCCTCGACCGAGCCGCCCTACGACGACGACCGTCCGGCCAGGGACGTCCCCGCCGCTCCGCCGTACATCCAGGGGGCGCTCGCCCTCGCCTTCGAGCCTGAGCCGAGCGAGCCCCAGGTTCAGCGCCCGTTGATCTGGGGACCGCCGGGCGCGGTCCCCGACGAGCGGCGGCTACGGGCTCTCGCGCAGGCCGTCGCCGAGATCCTGTCCGGCAGGCGCCCGCCTTCGAGCGTCTCCTGCCACATGACCAACCGAGCCCATGCCGAGCTGGTACGGAGCGGGAAGATCATCAACTCCGCGCACCCCCTGCGGGCCGGCAGGCTCCACGTGTCGCAGCCCGAGGACGGAGTGGTGGAGATGTGCGTCCTGGTGCACGGCGACGACCGGTCGAGGGTGCTGGCGCTGAGGCTGGAGCGCCGGGGCGTGCAGTGGCTGTGCACCGACTTCGAGACGACACCCGACCGCACGCCGCGCCGGCCCTGACCGCACACCGTGCCGGACCGCACACCGTGCCGGACCGCACACCGGACCGGATCACACGCCGGACCGGATCAGCACCCGACCACGCATCGGATCGAATCGCACCGGTCCCGATGCCGTACCGGACCGTACCGGGCGGACGCCGTGCCGTACCGGATCGCACCGAACGGACGCCGTGCCGGCCCGCGCCGGACGGACGTCACGCCGGGCGAAGACCGGATCGGCCGCCGGATGGAGACCCTCGTGAAAAGCCGGAGGGCCCGCACGTTGTGCGGGCCCTCCGGTCAGCGATCAGACCTCGACGTGCTTGGGGTCGCCGTGGCAGCGCTTGTACTTCTTACCCGAGCCGCAGGGGCACGGGGCGTTGCGCTCGACGTTGCCGTACGCGTCGCGCTCGGCCTTGGTGCTCACCCGGGTGTGCTCCACCTCGCCGCTCTCACCGGGTGCGGTGTACTGCAGCTCGGCGGGACGATCCGGGCCGCGCAGGCCGCGGGCGATGATCGAACGGGTCTCCGCGATCGACGCGTCCTCGTGGGGGTGCGCGTGGTCGTGGTCGTGGTCGTGGGCGTGGTCATGCTCCTCGACGATCGGGTTGCTCTGCACCTCGACCTCAAGGTTGAACAGATAGCCGACCGACTCCTCCTTGATGCCCTCGAGCATCTGGGCGAACATCTCGAAGCCCTCGCGCTGATATTCGATCAGCGGGTCGCGCTGCGCCATCGCGCGCAGGCCGATGCCCTCCTGGAGATAGTCCATCTCGTAGAGGTGCTCGCGCCACTTGCGGTCCAGGACCGACAGGATGACCCTGCGCTCCAGCTCGCGCATGGCCTCGGCGCCGAGCTCCTCCTCGCGATGGTCGTAGGCGGCCATCGCGTCGGCCTTCACCCGCTCGCCGAGCATCTCGGCGGTGAGCTCCTCGCGGCTGCCGGCCTCCTCGACGAGCCCGTCGACGGTGAGGGTGATCGGGTAGAGCAGGCCGAGCGCCTTCCACAGCTTGTCGAGATCCCACTCCTCGGCGAAGCCCTCGGCCGTGGCACCCGCGACGTATTCGTCGATCACGTCGTTGATGAAGCCGCGGATCTGCTCGTGCAGGTCCGCGCCCTCCAGCACCTGGTGACGCTCGGCGTAGATCACCTTGCGCTGGCGGTTCATGACCTCGTCGTACTTCAGAACGTTCTTGCGGATCTCGAAGTTCTGCTGCTCGACCTGGTGCTGGGCGGAGGCGATGGCCTTGGAGACGATGCCCGACTCGATCGGGACGTCATCCGGGATGTTCAGACGCGTCATGATCATCTCGACCCTGGCCGAGTTGAACAGGCGCATGAGGTCGTCTTCGAGCGAGAGGTAGAAACGCGACTCGCCCGGGTCACCCTGGCGTCCGGACCGGCCGCGGAGCTGGTTGTCGATGCGCCGCGACTCGTGCCGCTCGGTGCCCAGGACGTAGAGGCCGCCGAGTTCGGTGACCTCGTCGTGCTCGGCCTGCACCGCCGCGCGGGCCTTCTCGAGCGCCTCGCCCCAGGCCTTGTCGTACTCCTCCGGAGTCTCGGTCGGATCAAGACCGCGACCGCGCAGCTCCAGGTCGGCACGGAAGTCGGGGTTTCCGCCGAGCATGATGTCGGTGCCTCGACCGGCCATGTTGGTGGCCACGGTGACCGCGTGCTTGCGGCCCGCCTCGGCGATGATCGTCGCCTCACGCGCGTGGTTCTTGGCGTTGAGGACCTCGTGCTGGATGCCCCTGCGCTTGAGCTCCTTGGACAGGCGCTCGGACTTCGCCACGCTCGTGGTGCCGATCAGGACCGGCTGGCCCCGGTCGTAGCGCTCCTTGATGTCCTGGGCGACCGCCTGGAACTTGGCGTCCTCGCTCTTGTAGACCACATCGGCCTGGTCCTTGCGGATCATCGGCATGTTGGTCGGGATCGGGACGACGCCCAGCTTGTAGGTCTGGTGGAACTCGTTGGCCTCGGTGGCCGCCGTACCGGTCATGCCGGAGAGCGTCTCGTAGAGGCGGAAGTAGTTCTGGAGCGTGATCGTGGCGAGAGTCTGGTTCTCGTCCTTGATCTTGACGGCTTCCTTCGCCTCGATGGCCTGGTGCATGCCCTCGTTGTAACGGCGCCCGTGCAGGACTCGACCGGTGAACTCGTCGACGATCAGGACCTCGCCGTCGACGACGATGTAGTCCTTGTCCTTCTTGTAGAGCTCCTTGGCCTTCAACGCGTTGTTGAGGTAGCCGACCAGGTGGGTGTGCTCGGGCTTGTAGAGGTTGTCGATGCCGAGCCAGTCCTCGACCTTCTCCACACCCGTTTCGAAGATGCCGACGGTGCGCTTCTTCTCGTCGACGACGTAGTCGCCGGTGTTCTCCTCGCCGTCCTTGCCCTCGGTGCCCTTGCGGAGACGGGGGACGATCTTGGCGAACTCGGCGTACCACTTGCCGGACTGCTCGCCGGGACCGGAGATGATCAGCGGCGTCCTGGCCTCGTCGATGAGGATCGAGTCGACCTCGTCGACGACGGCGAAGTGATGGCCGCGCTGGACGCACTCCTCCAGCGACCAGGCCATGTTGTCGCGCAGGTAGTCGAAGCCGAACTCGTTGTTCGTGCCGTAGGTGATGTCCGCGTTGTACTGCTTGCGGCGCTCGTCGGGCGGCATGTTCGCCAGGATCACGCCGACCTCGAGACCGAGGAAGCGGTGGATCCGGCCCATGTCGTCGCCGTCACGCTTGGCGAGGTAGTCGTTTGTCGTGATGACATGGACGCCCTTGCCGGTGAGGGCGTTGAGGTAGGTGGGCAACGTGCACGTGAGGGTCTTGCCCTCACCGGTGCGCATCTCGGCGATGTTGCCCATGTGCAGGTTGGCCCCACCCATGATCTGCACGTCGTAGGGGCGCTTGCTCAGCACGCGCCGGGAGGCCTCGCGAACGGTGGCGAAGGCCTCGGGAAGCAGGTCGTCGAGGGACTCGCCGTCGGCGTAACGCTGCTTGTATTCGGCGGTGAGCGCGCGGAGCTCGGCGTCGGTCAGGCTCGTGAAGTCGTCTTCAATGGAGTTGACCTGGTCGGCGATCCGCTTGAGCTTACGCAGAAGCTTGCCTTCGCCTGCGCGAAGAATCTTATCGAGAAAGGCTGGCACTTTAGGTAAAGCTCCTCGCAGGTCTTCCACGGCCGGACGGGCCCGGTTGAGGACGAGACATGGTTCTCCGCTGCCATCGTAGGCGGTTCCGCCACCAGACACAGCCACCCTGAAAGACGCTCTTGCCGTCCATAGAGTTCCTTGCCCTCTTCTTTGAGAGAGTACGGGCAGATTCAGGGGGTATGCCTCCTTTATCACGCCCGCGATGAAATCGACACACGGGCGTGTCGCTGTGCCGAGGAGGAGACGCCGTCGTGGCCGACGACACTTACGACGACACACAGCAGGCCGGCCACGGGGGCAGGGCCTCGTCCTGGCTGGCGGTGACCGTGATCCTGATGGGCTTCACCATCGGAGGGGTCGCCCTCTGCCTGGGCCCCAACTGGTTCCTGTTCTGGATGGGCGCGATCATCTGCGCCCTGGGCGGGATCCTCCTTCTGGCCTTCCGGGTCTTCCATGATGTCGTCCTCGACGCTCCCCGAGCGCCGTACAGCAAGAGCCACGGGGGCATACTCGACCAATAGCCCAGAAGAGTGACGAATCGTGATATTTACCTCATCTAGGCAGTCGAGACCCGACGCCCGCACACCTGCATAGCGTTTTTGTCGGTGTGGCGCGTTAGCCTCGGCGTCATGCAGATGTTCTGTTTCCTCCCGAGGCGGTCATGACGCTCACCCTCTCCGCCGACGAGGCCCGCCGCATCGTCCTGCGCGCCCAGGGATTTCTGGGCGCCGAGGCCCGCCGCGGCGGCGCGCCCGCGACCCTGCGCCGCCTGGGCGCCGTCCAGCTCGACACGATCTCCGTCCTGGCCCGCTCCCACGAGCTCGTCGCGTACGCCCGCCTCGGCGCCGTCGGCAGGGAGAAGATCGAGCGGGCATATTGGGACGACCCGGCCGCCGCCTTCGAATACTGGTGTCACGCCGCCTGCATCCTGCCGATCGACGACTGGCCCCTGTACGCCTTCAGGCGCAGGCATTTCCGCGACAGGAAATATCGCTGGCACGACCTGCCCGACAGCGTCGACAAGATCCTGGAGCAGGTCCGGGAGAGCGGCCCCATCACCACCGCCGACATCGGCGGCGCCAAGAAGGGCGGTCCCTGGTGGGACTGGTCCGACGCGAAGATCGCCATCGAGTGGCTGCTGGACACCGGTGATGTCGTCTGCACCCGCCGCGTCGGCTGGCGCCGCGTCTACGACCTGGCCGAGCGCGCGGTCCCCGAGCATCTCCTGGCCGAAGAGCTCTCCGACGCCGAGTGCGTCATCCGCCTCATCCGGATCGCCGGGCGCGCCCTCGGCGTGGCCACCCGCGCCGACCTCGTCGACTTCCTCCGGCTGAAGGCCCCCCAGGCACTTCTGCTCGACCAGTGCCTGCTCGAGGGCACCGGCGGACTCGTCCCCGTCCAGGTCTCCGGATGGCCCGACCGCGGAGCCAACGGCGCCGCCGGAGCCACAGCCTGGGCCGATCCCGCCGCGCTGGAGACCGAGCCCCGGGGCCGTCACCGCACGACCCTGCTCTCCCCGTTCGACTCCCTGGTCTGGGACCGTGCCCGCACCGCCCGCGTGTTCGGGTTCAACCACCGCCTTGAGGCGTACGTCCCCAAGGAGAAGCGCGTCCACGGTTACTTCACCATGCCGGTCCTGGCCGGGGGCCGGCTGATCGGCAGGGTCGATCCGGCCCGCGAGGGCTCCACCCTCGTCGCCCGCCAGGTCAGCCTCGAGGCCGGCGTCAACCAGCGCCGGGGCGCCGAGTCACTGGCCGACGCCCTCTGGGAGGCCGCCGCCTGGGTCGGCTGTGACAGCGTCCGCGTGGACCGGGTGGACCCTCATCTGTCGGTGTCGCTGCAGCAGGCTCTGGCCCGCTGACCCTCCGGCCCCGGGTGCGGTGACCGGAAAAGGGTCACCGCACCGGGCCTGTCAGGTGATCTCGAGCATCCGCTCGCGGACCGCGTAGACGACCGCTTCCATCCGGGAGTGGAGCTGAAGCTTGTCCAGGATGTTGCGGACGTGGTTCTTCACGGTGTTCTCGGAGATGAACAACTGCTTGGCGATCTCTCGATTGTTCATTCCCTTGGCAACCAGGCGGAGCACCTCCATCTCCCGCTCTGTCAAGCGGGGGACGGGAAGCTGCGGAGGCCGCTCGGCCTCCTTGCGGCTCATGTTCGCGAACTCGGTGATGAGCTTGGCGGCCATCGCCGGATTGATCAGCGACTGCCCTTCGTGAACACCGCGCACGGCCTGCGGGACCTCGTCGAGCTGAACGTTCTTCAGCAGGTAACCGGTGGCACCCGCCTTGATCGCCTCGAAGAGGTCTTCCTCCTCGTCGCTCACCGTCAGCATGATGATCCGCGTGCTCGGCACCGAGGCCTTGATCGCGCGTGTGGCCTCGATACCGCTCCTGCGGGGCATCCGGACATCCATGAGCATGACATCGGGGGTGAGGCGGTCGGCGAGCTCGACCGCCTCCTGACCGTCGCTCGCCTCACCGACCACCTCGATGTCCGCCTCCGCTGCCAGCGCCATTTCCAGGCTGCGGCGGATCAGCGCATGATCGTCAACGATCAACACGCGGATGGGGTCACCGCGTCCGGTGGAGCTGGTTGCATCGTCGGGTTCCGTCACGCCTCCTCCTCGGGGGGCCAGAGCCGTTGGACCGCCATGATTACACGGGTTTCATGGTCCGCGGGTTGGTCGGAGAGGATCTTCGAACGCTTCCGTCAAGGTTCGACGAGTCGCAATACGCCATAGCTGTAGCCTTGTCGTAGATATACGACACTGGGCTGCCCGCTCTCCTTGTCACGGAACAAGTAGAAGTCGTGCCCGACAAGCTCCATCTCGAGGAGCGCCTGGTCGATGGTTATCGGGTCGGCTTCATGGAATTTTTCCCTGATCATCAACGGCCCGTCGCCGTCCATCTGGATCGGGATGATCGCCTTGTCTTCCGGAAGGTCGTGGTCGACCTCCTGATCCGCCTGAGACGCGGTGCGAGGCAGAGGGGCGGAGGCCTCGAAGGACTCCGCCAACGCGGTGGCCGTCAGTTCGGCGACCGACGGGGGGCAGTGGTTGCCATGGTGGATCTTCCGCCGGTCGGCGAGACGGCGAAGTCTGCCTTCCAGCTTTCCGAGCGCTATGTCAAGAGCGGCGAAACGATCGTCCGCCGAGGCCTCGGCCCGCACGGCGGGCCCTCGTGAGTGGATGGTGAGTTCGACCCGTTCACGTTGGTCGACGATGCGCGGATTGCTTTCTTTGGATACCTCCACGTCAACGCGAATGAGCTTATGGTCCAAACGCTCGATCCTGGCCAGCTTGGTGTTCACGTGGTCTCGGAATCGGTCACTCACTCCGGTGTGCCGACCCTTGACGATGATCTCCATGCACAGCCCCCCTTCGAATCTCGACGGTGGTACTACGACACCCGCTCGGCCGACCTGGTCTTCGTCCCCACATCCGCCTGCTGAGGGTTTCGCAGCTCTTTGCCACTACATGCCCTTCTCTTCTGGCGAGGAACATCTGGCTCCCCGGGAAGGCAGGACTTACCTCTAAGCCGCACCGTGATCGAGCGACAAAAAGTCGTCTTACGTGGACCGTTTGGCCTGCGGCTGGCATCGGCTAGCCAGGCCGGCCCCCTTGCGGGAGTCGGTCCGGCGCAACCACGGACCCGAGCGGGTGCCATGGCTCAGACGCTATCCGTATCCAGGCCGAATGTCAGCCTGGAGAGCCGCCAAAGGATCACTTTGCGTAATTCTCAGTGAGGTCTTCGAAGGGTGGAGGTAGATACTTTGGAAGCCCACACCCCATATCCGAGAGCTGCTCGCATCCGTTGAACAGCCGCAAGACCATGATCAAGACAGGGACTTGTGTCCTGGCGGTGAGGCCGTTCACCCACTTGTCGATCACCCTCCGTCACGATCGCTTATTTTGATCTCTCCGGCGTGTCGCGGCGACGGTCGCGGCGAGCGGAACCGGCACACCCGTCTCCCGCAGCGCCCTGGCGGCCTCGACGAGCGTCGCACCGGTGGTGACGATGTCGTCGACCAGCACGATCGGCCCCGAAGCGCCCCTGTGATCCGACTGAGACACGTTGCGGCCGGGCGCCACCGTGAACGCCCAGGACAGGTTCGCGGCTCGCTGGAGCGAGCTCAGCCCCGCCTGGTCGGCGATGCGGCGGCGCTGGGTGAGGATCTTCTCCACGGACACGGGCCAACCGGCCGCGCGAAGATATCCGGCCGCCAGGTCCGCGAGCCGGGTCACCGGGTCGTGACCGCGGCGGCGCAGGGCCGAGCGGGCGCTCGGCACCGGCACGAGCGTGACCGGCCGCTCGCCTGCCGCGGTGGCGATCGTCAGAGCCAGGGCCCCGGCCAGCGGATGGGCGAGAGCCGTACGGCCGCGCTCCTTGTAGGCGATGATCGCCCGGCGCGCGGCGCCCGTGTATTCGGCCGCCGACCAGCATTCGGGGAGGCCGGGAGGGGAGGGCACGGGCATCCGGTGCGCGGGCTCCCCGTGCAGCTCCGCCGCACAGCGGGAGCAGACGAGGGCGCCAGGTGCGTCGCATCCGGCGCAACGAGGCGGCAGGAGCAGGTCGAGCAGAGCGGTCGGCACGCATTCACGATGTCAGGCCCCACCGACAGAAACCCCAGCCGGAAAACCCAGCTCCGCGGGTGCGCCGGAGTCCTGGAGAGGGGCGCTCGGCCCGCCGAGGCCCCGGAAAGGACGCCGGGGCACGGGGAGCCGGCCCACCGGGGCCGTGGGAGAGGACGCCGGGTCCGCGGGAATTCTACGGAAATTCCCCCGGGAACTCCGAGAAGGTCCCGGCCCGGGCGGGCGGCCCGCGTTCCGGAGAACCCCCTCAGCCCAGGGGGTAGACCGGGGAGGTTGGACCGTTCTCGACGAAGTCCGGCTTTCCGGCCTCGTCCTTGACCAGCTCCTCCCACTTGGCGGAGGTCCGGTAGAGGATCTGCAGTTTGCCGTCGTCCTTCGCGCCGGCCAGCAGCGAGCCGTCCAGCGCGGTGATGCTCTGGATCCGGGGGTCGGGGGGCAGCGGCTTGGCCTCCGCGGCGACCGAGGCCTCCAGCAGCTCGGACTTTTCGGTGAGCACGTAGAGGCTCTTGCCGTCGTTCCAGGCGATATCCTTGATCGCCTTGCCCTGCACCACGGACTGGAGGTTGTCGATACGCGTCGCGCTCCCCTGGCCGACGACCGTGCCGATCTTCACCTGCTCCTCCGCCCCGTCCTTGACGACCACCGCGACGTGCACGCCGTCCCGTGCGATCTTGAGCGACTTGACGTAGACCGTGTCCAGCTCGGGGGCCGTCACCCGATACTGCTGCCTGTTGTAGCGGTCGTGCCGGATCACCACCGAGGTGTGGTCGTTGGGCCGGTTCACCGTCCACAGGGTGTCGTAGCGGTCCCAGGACGGCGGCGTAAGGGACTCCCCCGTGGCCCATTCCTGCCACTCGCCTCCCGCGGAGATCGACGCCACCGAGATGCTCTTACCGCCCTTCGAGAGCGCCGCCACCCGCGCGGGTTTCTCGTCGCTGATCGCCGGATAGGTACGGGTCTCATCCTTCTCACCCGCCCTGCCCGGCACCGGCTGCCCGATCTTCTCACTTGTCAGCAGCCTCAGGCCCCCATCGGACATGTAGAACGGGGCGATGTCGCGGGGGGTCATCCAGTGGTCGAAGGCCGACTGCTCCTGTGCCTCGATCTGGAGCGAGGAGTCGGAGTAGTAGGACTCGCCGTTCACCTCCACCCTGAAGCCCCAGCCCCCCTTGGTGAGCGTGGAGAGCGTCCCGGCGAGCTGGGCGGCCATCGGGCCGATGAGGTCGGAGGCCACGCGCTTGTTCAGGTCGATGATGACGCGGTTGTCCTCGGTGGTGACGTCGATGAGCTTGGTGTCCGGCTCGAAGGCGGTCTTCACCGCGCCCTTGAGCAGGCTGCTCGGTCCCTGGAGCAATCGCTCGACCGCCGTCTTGGCGGAGTTCGCGGTGGGGTCGATCGGCACCCGGACCTGGTCGATCACCAGGCCCTTCCACTCGGAGTCCAGGAAGTACAGGTCCACCGGGCGATAGCCGTGATCGACGTCGGACTCCGACAGCACCAGTCCTTCTGGTCCTCCGCTGATCCTCCATCCGTTCGGCCCCTTGACGAGGCTGAAGGGCATGTTCAGCGGCCCGCCACTGGGTTTATATCGACCGTCTTGGCCGATATATGCCGTAATGTCGCCTTTAAGGGTAACCCTGGCTTTGCCTTCGTCCTCTTGCACGGACGAGAACTTCTCGTACTCGCCGTGCTCGTAGACCGTCACATCACCCTTCGGGTTCCACTGCTTGGCGAAGGCGTCGGTGAGATACCGGCGCGCGATCTCACGCTCGGGGTCGTCCGGGCTCGCCATCGCGGCCCGGAATCCGGTGACGACCTTCTCCGGCGACCAGCCGTCCTTCGGCGGCATGGCGATGACCCGCGCGTACGGATCACCCAGCGGATTGCCCTTGCGCGCGTCCGCGACGGCGATGGGCTTGTTTCCCGTGGGAATGACAGCGCAGGCCGTTCCCGCCCAGGTCAGCACGATGATCAGGCTCACCGTTCCCACTCCGCGCCCGGGCCCGATCCAGCTGATCCGCCTAGTCCACATCGCGTCCCCCGTCGGCCAGCGCCGGCAACAGCATCGGCGTCATGTGCCCTCGCCATGTCCGCCGCATCTCCACCTCCGGCGGGACCAGCGGCAACGGCGAGCCTCTCAGCGCGGTTCCGGACACCCGGGGCAGCGAGAGACGGAACTGCGACCCCTCCCCCTGCACTCCCCATGCCTGCAGCCAGCCGCCGTGCAGGATCGCGTCCTCGCGGGAGATCGCCAGCCCCAGCCCGGTGCCGCCGATGGTCCGCGCGCGGGACGGATCGGCCCGCCAGAACCGGTCGAAGACCATGTTCTCCTCGCCCGGCTTCAACCCCACCCCGTGATCTCGTACGGCCACCGCCACCGCGTCCCTGTCCGCGCCGACCGAGACGATGACCTCGCGGCCCTCCCCGTGCTCTATCGCGTTGAACAGCAGGTTGCGAAGGATGCGCTCGACCCTGCGGCTGTCCATCTCCGCCATGCAGGGCTCGCCCGGCAGGCGCAGGTCGAAACGGGTGGAGTGACGCTCGGCCAGTGCCTCGGAGTCGGCGACCGCGCGGAGCACCACGTCTCTGACGTCCACGGAGTCGACGTCCAGGTCGGCCGCGCCCGCGTCGTAGCGGCTGATCTCCAGCAGGTCGGCGAGCATCGACTCGAAGCGGTTCAGCTGGTTCTGCATCAGCTCGGCGGACCGCGAGGCCATCGGGTCGAAGTCCTCGCGGGCGTCGTAGAGCAGGTCGGCCGCCATCCGCACGGTCGTCAGAGGAGTGCGCAACTCGTGTGACACGTCCGAGACGAACTGCCGCTGGACCTGGGAGAGCTCCTCAAGCTGATGGATCTTCAATGCCAGATTGGCGGCCATCTCGTTGAAGGAGGTGGCCAGACGTGCCAGGTCGTCCTCACCGCGGACCTTCAGCCGCTCGTCCAGGCGTCCGGCGGCCAGCCGCTCGGCGGCCTGCCGTGCCAGCCGTACCGGTGTGACCACCTGACGGGTGACCAGCGAGGCGATCATGGCCAGCAGCAGCACCAGGCCGGCGCCGACGGCGATGAGCTTCTGCTGGACGGAGGAGAGGGTCTGCTCCTCCTTGTCCAGCGGAACGAGGTGGTAGATCTCGTAGGCGCCGTCGAGCACGGTCCCGCTGGTGTCGAGGCGGGTACCGATGATCATGCCCTGCACCGGTTCCTGCCCCTTGTAGAAGAGCTTGGTGTACCAGATGCTGTCCTCGCCGGCCGCTTTCTTGAACATCTCGTCGCGCTGCTTCGGCGGGATGCTGGCCTCATCGATGTTCGTGGTGCCGATGGACTCGCCCGGCCGGTCCTCGTTACGGATGATCACCGAGTATCGGGATCCGGCCCGCTGCGCGAGCGCGTCGAGCGCCTGGCTGAGGGGGGTTCCGCCGCCCTGCTGGAGCGCCTCACCGGAGTCGGCGGGCTGATTGGCCGGGTCGGCGTCCGGCCGGCTCAGGTATCCGAGCACCGCGTTCCTGTCGGACTGCGCCTCGCTCTTCGCCGCCTGTTCCTTGGCCTCCAGCGTGGTCGAGATGATCTGCTGCATGAGGAAGACGCCGAGCACGGCGACCACCGCGATGGAGATGACCATCGTGCTGGTGACCACCCGGAGTTGCAGGGAGCGCCGCCAGACCCTGCGCACGCCTCCCGCGGCACGGCGAGCCCGACGACGCACACCCCGCGCCACTTGGCGCAGGGTGCGACGTCGGCGTTTCTTCGGCGGAGAGGACATCTCGGATCCGAGACGAGTCGCGCCGGCCTAGGCCGGACCGGCCTTGTAGCCCACCCCGCGGACCGTCACCACGATCTCGGGATGCTCGGGATCCTTCTCGATCTTGGCCCGGAGCCGCTGGACGTGCACGTTGACCAGGCGGGTGTCGGCCGCGTGGCGGTAGCCCCACACCTGCTCCAGCAGGACCTCACGGGTGAAGACCTGGCGCGGTTTGCGGGCGAGGGCGACCAGCAGGTCGAATTCGAGCGGGGTGAGGTTGATGGTCTCCTCCTCCCGCTTGACCGAGTGCCCGGCGACGTCGATCGTGATGTCGCCGATCTGCAGGATCTCCGGCGTGGGCTCGTCGGTGCGGCGCAACCGCGCGCGGACCCGGGCGACGAGCTCCTTGGGCTTGAACGGTTTGACGATGTAGTCGTCGGCCCCGGACTCCAGCCCGAGCACCACGTCGATCGTGTCGCTCTTGGCGGTCAGCATGACGATGGGCACACCGGACTCGGCCCGGATGCGACGGCACACGTCGATGCCGTCCGCGCCGGGCAGCATCAGGTCAAGCAGGACCAAATCCGGCCGGGTATCACGGAAGGCGTCAAGCGCCTTGTCCCCGTCAGAGACGAAGGAAGGCTCGAAACCCTCTCCGCGCAGCACGATACCGAGCATCTCGGCGAGAGCGGCGTCGTCGTCGACGACCAGCACGCGTCCTTTCATGGCCCCTCATTCGGTTTACGCAGTTTGGGAGTTTTTGGGATAAACCGCTCGGTTGTCGAAGATTACCCTTGTCCGGCTACTGGATGACACCTTCCGACGACCGGACATCCAAATGACGAATTTTAGGTGCATGCAACGTAAAGCGTGTTGTGGTGCCCCCGTACAGCCATCTCCGGTCTCAGCGACTGCGGACGCCAAGCGAAGGTGGTCACATCCCCAGTCTGCGGTAAACGGTGGTCTCTCGGCCATCCCTCTGGCATCTCCCGTCGATCTCCAGGGGGGTGAAATCTCTACGTGATCTCCCGATCACCACGATCGGTGTGTCCACATGCCAGGATTGGGATATGTCAGATGGTCACGGCTCGACTCCCGGTACGCCTTCCGGCTGGGCGCCCAACCAACCTCCGCCGTACGGCGACGCCCCGGGATCGCCGTGGACCGCGCCGGGTGAGAGCCCCGGCGCGCCACCGCCCGCCGGGCCACCTTCCGGGCAACCCGGGCAACCCGGGCAACCCGGGCAGCCCGGGCAGCCCGGGCAGCAGGGCCCGCCCCCGCAGCAGCCGTACAACCCGCAGGGCCCTCCGTATGCGCAGCACGGCGGGCAGTACGGCCAGCAGTACGGCCAGCAGTACGGCGGCCGCTGGCAGCCGCCCGCGATGCGACCGGGGATCATCCCGCTGCGCCCGCTCGGCGTGGGCGACATCCTCGACGGCGCGATCAAGCTGATCCGTTCCAACCCGAAGGCCGTTCTGGGCCTGTCCGCGATCGCCGCCGTGCTGGGTGCGATCCCCGTGGCGATCGGCCAGGCCATCGTGCTGGGCTCGACCCCCTCGCCCCTGAGAGACCCCCTGGGCGACCCGTCGTCGGTCGGGACCGCCCCAGAGGTGGGCTTCTTCGCCGACTACGGCGGCAGCCTGATCTCCTACGCCGTGCAGTTCGTCGCGGTGACCCTGCTGAGCGGCGTGCTGACCCGGATACTGGGCCGCGCGGTCTTCGGCGGCAAGATCACGGTCGGCGAGGCCTGGCAGCTGACCCGGAGCCGGGTGCCCACGCTGTTCGGGCTGGTGGCCATCAGCGCCCTGCTCTTCCTGGTGCCGCTGGGCCTGATCGTCGCGTTGTTCGTCGCGTTGAGCCTGTCCGGGGCGGACGTTCTCGCGGTGGCGGTCGTGGGTGTGCTGGCAATAGTGGGCTTCTTCGTCTACGCCGCCTTCGTCACCACCCGCCTGGCCCTCTCGGCGTCCGTCGCGGTGCTGGAGCGGCGCGGCGTCGTCGACTCCCTGCGCAGGTCCTGGCGCCTGGTCACCGGCGGTTCCTGGCGGACGTTCGGCATCCTGATCCTCACCGCGATCATCACGGGGCTGATCTCCCTGGTGATCTCCCTGCCCTTCACCCTGACCGCCGCCGTCATCGGCTTCACCGGCGAGGGTTCCACCGGCTCGCAGGTCATCACGGCGATCCTGCTCGCCATCGGCGGCACCGTGGGCGCGATGATCACCTACCCGTTCCAGGCCGCGGTCAACGGCCTGCTCTACGCCGACCGGCGGATGCGCGCCGAGGCGTTCGACCTGGTGCTTCAGACGGCGGCGATCGAGCAGCAGCGCCAGGGCTGGGTCCACGCGACGGCCGACGACCTGTGGGACCCGTCCGTCACGCCCGGCGGCCCCGTCCAGCCGGGGCATCCCGGTCAGGGATCGCCGTGGTCTCCCTCCTGATCTCCCTCCTCGACCCCGTCGACATCGGTCGCGGCGAGGCCCGGCGCGCGGCGATCCAGGAGTTGCTCAAGTCCGAGTACGCCAAGGAGTCGCTGGTCGACCGGGTCACCCGTACCGTGAACCAGTTTCTGGACGACCTGCTGGACCAGGCGTCCGTGGGCGTGGCCGGCAGCGTGGTGGCGCGGGCCGTCCTCATCGCGATCGTGATCGCGATGATCGTCGCGGTCGTCATGATCGCGCTCAGGGCCACCCGGGGAGGCACCGCACGCCAGACGGGGATCTTCGGGGAGCACCGCCGCACCGCCTCCGAGCACCGCGAGGCCGCCGAACGGCTGGCCGCGGAAAGCCGGTGGGCCGAGGCGATCCGCGAGCGGCTCCGTGCCGTCGCCCGCGACCTGGAAGACCGCGTCATCGTCGACTCCGCGCCCGGCCGTACCGCCGGCGAGCTCGCCGCCGAGGCGGGGCGCGCCCTACCCGGCCTCGCCGCCGAGCTCGTCACCGCGGCCCGGGTGTTCGACGACGTGACCTACGGCGAGGTGCCGGGCACCGCCGAGGCCTACGGAATACTGCGCGACCTCGACGACCGCCTGCGTACGGCCCGGCCGACGTTCGGCCAGGACACGAGGGCGGTCCCGTCTTGAGTCTCGCCGCACCCCCGCAGTCGGGGTCGACCTCCGTCTCGCCGACCGCGCGACGCCTCTGGCGCGGCGGCCGGGGCATCCTGCTGATCGCCCTCCTCGTGGTCGCCGGCGCCGTCGTCACCGTGCTGTTCGGCGGCGCGCAGCAGGGCGGCAAGCCCCTGGACCCCGACGGCACCTCGCTGTCGGGCGCCAGAGGCCTGGCCCAGCTGCTGCGAGCGCGGGACGTGCGCGTCGTGCGGGTCACCTCCGTCGCCGAGGCGCGTACGGCCGTCCCCGAGGCCACCGGCGGCCCCGCAGCCGCCACGCTGCTGCTCGGCGACACCTCCTTCCTCACCGAGGACGAGGCCCGGCAGCTCACCACACTGCCCGCCGACCGGCTCCTGGTCGGCGAGGCGACCCATCTGGACGTGCTCGCGCCGGGCGTGACCGTCAACGGGCCGGCCCGGTCGCGTTCCCGCGAGCCCGAGTGCGCGCTCCCGGCCGCGATCAGGGCGGGCAGCGCCTACATGGGCGGCGTGGCCCTCACCGGGCCCTCGGGGGCGATCGGCTGCTACCCCGCCGACGGGGGATCCACCCTGGTCAGCGCGCGTGACGGGGAGCGGACGGTCACGGTCGTGGGCGACGGCGAGTTCATGACCAACCTGCGGCTCGCCGAGGACGGCAACGCCGCGCTGGCGATGAACCTGGCCGGAGCCCACCCGATGCTGATCTGGCTGGTGGCCCCCGAGTCCGTCCCGCAGGCCGCGGGCGAGGCGAGTCTCTACGAGCTGATCCCCGACGGGGTCAAATGGGCCGTGGTGCAGGTAGGCGTCGCGGTGTTCCTGCTGGCGCTCTGGAGAGGTCGCAGGCTCGGCCCGGTGGTGGCCGAACGGCTGCCGGTCGTGGTCAGGGCGGCCGAGACGGTCGAGGGCCGTGCCAGGCTCTACCGTGCGAGGCGAGCCCGTGACCGGGCCGCCGCCGCCCTTCGCGGAGGTTTCGCCGACCGGGTCACCCCCCGGCTCGGGCTGCCCTCGGCGGCCGGGCCGGACGCGACGGTCAACGCGATCGCCGAGAGAACCGGCCAGGCGGCCGCTCGTGTGGGCACGGCCCTGTACGGCCCGCCGCCGGCCGACGAGGCCGGGCTGGTCGCCTTGGCCGCATTTCTAGACATGTTGGAAAGGCAGGTTGGAGAGTCGTGAGCGAGCGAGCCGGGCCCCTCGGGATCCCCGGAATTCATAGCTTCCCCGGGATCCACAGCATCTGTGGCACCGGCGGATCCCTCGGAACCACTCCGGTCCCGAGGCAGGGGAAGGAGACCTCATGACCACACCACCGGAGAACGGCGAGCTCGCGGGGACGACCTCCGCCGGCAGACCCGAAGCCGGCGCGACCGGCGCGCGGGAGGCACTGGGAGCGCTGCGCACCGAGGTCTCCAAGGCGGTCGTCGGTCAGGACGCCGTGATCACCGGGATGGTGATCGCACTGCTCTGCCGGGGCCACGTGCTGCTCGAAGGCGTGCCCGGCGTCGCCAAGACCCTGCTCGTCAGGACCCTGGCCGCCGCGCTCTCGCTGGACTTCAAGCGGGTGCAGTTCACGCCCGACCTGATGCCGGGCGACATCACCGGCTCACTGATCTACGACGCGAAGACGTCGGAGTTCGAGTTCCGCAAGGGGCCGGTCTTCACCAACCTGCTGCTCGCCGACGAGATCAACCGCACCCCTCCCAAGACGCAGGCCGCGCTGCTGGAGGCGATGGAGGAGCGTCAGGTCAGCGTGGACGGCACGCCGCACGGCCTGCCCGACCCGTTCATCGTGGCCGCCACCCAGAACCCGATCGAGTACGAGGGCACCTACCAGCTTCCCGAGGCTCAGCTCGACCGGTTCCTGCTCAAGCTGACCGTGCCGCTGCCGCCCCGCGACCAGGAGATCACGGTGCTCGAACGGCACGCACTGGGATTCGACCCGCGCGACCTGTCCCACATCAAGGCCGTGGCGACCGTCGACGACCTCGCGGCGGGCCGTGCGGCGGTCAGCCAGGTGCACGTCGGCCCCGAGGTGCTCGGCTACATCGTGGACATCGCCAGGGCCACCCGCCATTCGCCCTCGCTCCAGCTCGGTGTCTCGCCCCGCGGCGCCACCGCGCTGCTGGCCGGGGCCCGCGCCTGGGCCTGGCTGTCCGGCCGCTCCTATGTGACCCCCGACGACGTCAAGGCACTGGCCAGGCCGTCCATGAGACACCGGATCCAGCTCCGCCCCGAGGCCGAGCTGGAGGGCGCGACCGCCGACGGCCTCATCGACGCCATCCTCGCCTCCGTCCCCGTCCCCCGCTGACCCATGGCGCTGACAGGACGGGCCGCGCTGCTGGCCCTGCTGGGCACCCTGGTCGTGCTCTTCGCCCCCCGGCCGGGGCTGGCCGTGGCCGGGGTGGCGCTGCTGATCGTGGCGCTGGTCACGGTCGACCTGCTGCTGGCGGGGAGCGTGCGACCGCTGCGGTTCACCCGCTCGGGCGACCGGCTGGTACGGCTCGGCGAATCGGCCACGGTCGAGCTGATCGTGGAGAATCCCGGATCCCGCCGGGCCCGGGGCGTGCTCAGGGACTCCTGGCCGCCCTCCGCCGGGGCCACGCCACGGCATCTGCCGCTGGACGTGCCCCCGGGAGAGCGCCGCCGCCTCGTCACGACGCTGTCCCCCACCCGCAGGGGCGACCGCGAGGCGGTCACGGTCACGGTGCGCACGCTGGGTCCGATGGGCATCGCGGCCCGCCAGGGCTCGCACAGCGTGCCGTGGTCGGTCCGGGTGCTGCCGCCCTTCCTCAGCCGCAAGCACCTGCCCGCCAAACTGTCCCGGCTCAGAGAGCTCGAAGGACAGCATCCCTCGATGGTCCGGGGACAGGGCACCGAGTTCGACTCACTGCGCGAGTACGTGGTCGGCGACGATGTCCGCTCGATCGACTGGCGGGCCACCGCGCGCCGCAACGACGTCGTGGTCCGCACCTGGCGGCCCGAGCGCGACCGGCGGGTGCTGATCGTCCTGGACACCGGCCGCACCTCGGCCGGCCGGGTGGGCACGGCCCCGATCCCCCTCGCCGGCGAGACGCCCCGGCGCTCCGGCCCGTACGGCGGAGCGGCGATCGTGCCCGGGTGGCCCCGCCTGGACTGGTCGATGGACGCGGCGCTGCTGCTGGCCGCGCTGGCCTCCCGCGCCGGCGACCGGGTCGACTTCCTGGCCTACGACCGTACGGTGCGCGCCTGGCTCCCCGGCGCGCACCGTACGGAACTGCTGTCGTCGCTGGTCAACAGCATGGCCCCGATCGAAGCCGAGCTGATCGAGGCGGACCCGGCCGGCATGGTCGCGGCCGTCATGACCCGTGCCAGGCGGCGCTGCCTGGTCGTCGTGCTGACCGATCTCAACTCGGCGTCGCTGGAGGAGGGGCTGCTGCCGGTGCTTCCCCAGCTGTCCTCACGGCACCTGGTGCTCCTGGCCGCCGTCTCCGACCCGCAGGTGGCCGCGATGGCGGCCGGGCGCGGCACCTCCGAGCTGGTCTACAACGCCGCGGCGGCCGAGCACCAGAACGCCGACCGGCGCAGGATCACCACCCGGCTGCGCCGCCAGGGCGTGGAGGTCGTGGACGCCTCTCCCGAGCGGATCGCCCCCGCCCTGGCCGACGCCTACCTGGCCCTGAAGGCCGCGGGCCGCCTCTGACCTCGGTGTCCCCGGCCGAGGACCCGGCTCCGGCCGGGGACACCCCTTTCCGCCGGGGACCCGTTTTCTTTTCAGGACACGCTCCGGCCAAATGGGGATCGACCACAACCCCGTATCCGGGGGCTCCCGGAGCCGGGACGTGCCCTAACCGGCGGTCGGGGCGAGGTCGGGGGCTCGCTCCAGGTCCCCGGTCTCCCGGGCGGCCACGGCCCGGCGGCCGAAGAAGGTCACGTAGGCGAGGAAGGCGACCTCGGCGATCACCCCGATGCCGATGCGGGCCCAGGTGGGCAGGCTCGAAGGGGTGACCAGACCCTCGATCAGGCCGGAGACGAACAGCACCACGACCAGGCCGAGGGCCACGCTCATCACGGCCCTGCCCTGCTCGGCGAGGGCCTCGCCGCGCTTGCGCGTACCGGGGTCGACGACCGTCCAGCCGAGGCGCATGCCGACGGCCCCGGCGAGGAACACCGCGGTCAGCTCCAGCAGGCCGTGCGGGGTGATCAGGCCGAAGAAGACGTCGAGCTTGCCGTGCGAGGCCATCAGCCCGGCGGAGGCGGCGACGTTGAGCGCGTTCTGCCAGAGGATGTACGGGATCGGCAGGCCGAGCAGGATGGCCATGATGATCATCTGCATCGCGATCCAGGCGTTGTTGGTCCAGACCTGACCGGCGAACGAGGCCGCCGGATGCTCCGAGTAGTAGTCGGCGAAGTCATGGTTGACGAGCTGGTCGATCTCCGCCGGGGTGGCGATCGACGCCTGAACGCTGGGATCTCTCGCCACCCAGACGGCGACGACGGTGGAGACCAGGATGAACACGGCGGTGGTACCGAGCCACCACCAGCGGGCCCGGTAGGCGACCACCGGGAAGGAGACCGTGAAGAAGCGGATGAACTCCCGCCAGGCCGGGGTGTGCGCCCCCGTCACCGCCGAACGGGCACGGGCGACCAGCGCCGACAGACGGCCCACCAGGATCGGATCGGCGGACGCGGAGCGCACCTGGGACAGGTGCGTGGCGACCCGCTGATAGAGGTCCACCAGCTCGTCGACCTCGGCGCCGTCCAGCGACCTGCGCCGCCGGATCAAGTCCTCAAGGCGGTCCCAGACCGGGCGGTGCGCGCTGACAAAAGCGTCGATGTCCACGCGGAAAGCGTATCCACTGCATCGCGGCAGGGACCCACGATGGGTGGGCGGCCAGGACGGGAATCTGTCCCGAATGGGTAAGGTGCTAAGTGTGTCCGATGTCGTAACCGGCGAAGCCGTAGTCGTCGAAGTCCGGGTCGCTCAGCTGGCCAGCAGGACCGCGGCGCTGCTGATCGACATTGTGGTCCAGCTCGTGACGCTGTTCGGCGCGTCCTACCTGGTCGGCGTCGTGTCCTTCACCTCCGATCCGGCCCTGACAGCGGTGATCTACCTCGTGCTCACCGTGCTCGTGATCGTCGGCTATCCGGTGGCCTTCGAAACGCTCTCGCGCGGCCGCAGCCTGGGCAAACTCGCCCTCGGGCTCCGGGTCGTCAGCGACGACGGCAGCCCTGAGCGGTTCCGGCAGGCCCTGTTCCGCGGGCTGGCGGGAATCCTGGAGTTCTGGACGCTCGGCGGCGCCCCCGCGCTGATCAGCTCGCTGATCTCGGAGAAGGGCAAGCGGCTCGGCGACATCTTCGCGGGCACCATGGTGATCTCCGAGCGTGCGCCCCGGAACTACGGTCCGATACTGGACATGCCGCCGCAGCTCGCCACGTGGGCGGCGACGCTGGAGCTGTCGCGGCTGCCCGAGGGGGTCGCGGACACCGCGAGGCAGTACCTCATGCGCTGGCACGACCTGGCTCCTGCCGTCCAGTACGAGATGGGTGTGCGCATCGCCACCGAGATGTCGGCCTTCGTGTCTCCGCCCTCACCGCCGGGCGTGCCGCCCTTCGCCTACCTGACCGCCGTCCTGGCCGAGCGCCGCCGCCGGGATGAGGTACGGCTGGCGCAGCAGGCCGGTGCGCGCCGGCCCTCCCAGCAGTGGCCGGCACAGCAGCCGCCCTACGCGCCCCAGACCTATCCGTCTCAGGGCTACCCGTCCCAGCCTTATGCGCCCCAGCCCTACCCGTCATCCCAGCCCTACGCACCCCAGCCGTACCCGTCGTCTCAGCCCCATGCGCCCCAGCCCTATCCGAACTCGAACTCCCAGCGGCCGCGGTTCCAGCCACCCGCGCCGCAGCAGCCGCCTTCTCACCCGTCACCCCCCGCTGTCGCCCGCCCGATGCCCGGTCCCGCGGCCCCGCCGCCCGCGCCGCGGCCGTCCGAGCCGGCGCCCGGCCCCACCTCCGGCGGCTTCGTCCCTCCGGCCTGAGATAAGGCGCACGCCGTACGGACACGGAGGCCTGAGACAGCGCCACACCGCACGGCACGGACACCCGAGATAGGCGGCACCGCACGAACACGGACTCCTCCAATAGAGCGCACGGCGTACGAACACGGACTCCTCAGATGGAGCGCACGGCTTACGGACACGGACTCCTCGGATAGAGGACACGCCGTACGGACACGAAAAGGGGCGGCGGGACGACCCGCCACCCCTTCGCCGGTGATCAGTGGCCGTGCCCCCGCTCTCCGTAGGAGGCCTGGGTCTGCACGTTCAGCCGGTCTAGGCGGACGCTCCTGGCCGGATCCGTACGCCTGTCATTGATCTTGATGACGTCGAATCCGTTGTGGAAGTCGCTGCCGTAGACGTAACCGTTGTAGTAGTAAGCCGACCAGATGCCGCCCCCGCCGCCGTTGGGCTCCGGTCCGCGCTCGAAGAAGCCGATCTCCTTCGGATGTGCGGAGTCGGTGAAGTCCACGACCGAGACGCCGCCCTGGTACCACGCCTGGACCAGGATGTCCCTGCCCTTGACCGGGACCAGCGAGCCGTTGTGCGCGACGCAGTTCTCCGTGTCGGCCTGGTAGCGGGGGATCTTGAAGTAGCTCTTGAACACGAACCGGCCGCGTTTGAGGTCGTAGATGGCGTCGGCGCCGCGGTTCGGGCCGGTGGCCTCGTTGCAGGTGGCCGCGCCGCCGCCACCGAGCTCGTCGGTGAAGATGACCTTGGTGCCCTCGTTGTTGAACGTCGCCGAGTGCCAGAACGCGAAGTTC
>NZ_FZOD01000144.1 GCF_900188345.1 Streptosporangium subroseum
GAGCCGCTCGCGGAGACCACCCGATAACGGTAGTACCCAGGCGTACCGGTGTAGCTGATCTTCTCATCGGGGTTCGGACTGTCAGAGGTGGCGACGGTACTCCAGGCCGAGCCGTTGCGTTTCTCCAGGAAAAGATCGAAATCAGCGCCATCGGCGGCATCCAGGCAACCGGAGTGAACACCGGCGACAGTGGTCTGATAATTCCGGTTGTTCGGCTGGTAGACGCTCTGCCCATTGGTCAGGGTGCCGGTGACGTTCTTCGGCAGGCCCGTGCAGGTACCCGCGCTCGGGGGGGTCGTGCCTGGCGGAATGACACCCGGCGGAGTGGTGCCGGTGGTGGTCACCAGGCTCAGACCGTAGGTCGTAAGGATCTCGTTGATCGGCTGGAAGTAGGTGACACCACCCGAGGTGCAGTCGCCGGAGCCGCCGGAGGTCACACCCTGGGCCTGGTCCACCGAGATGAAGGAACCGCCGGAGTCACCGGGCTCGGCACAGACGCTGGTGCGGGTGAGCTCGTAGATCGTGCCCTGGGGGTAGGTGACGCTGGTGTCGCGCTGCTGGATCGTGCCGCAGTGCCAGCCGGTGGTGGAGCCCGAACGGCAGACCGAGGCGCCCTCGATGGCGGCCCGGGAGCCGACGACGCTCACGGTTCCGCCACTGCCGTTGTTCACCACCGGCCTGAGCCTCCAGTTGGCGTTCACGGAAACCCAGGCGGCATCGTCGACCGGGAAGCTCGACGCCTGAAAGACACCCTGGGCGGCACGGTTGACTCCGGTGGTGGTCTCGCCCGCCTTCCCGCAGTGACCGGCGCTGGCAAAACCGTTCTGAGCTCCGCGCGTCACCGCGAAACCGACCGAACAGCGACTCGCGCTGCCGATGTAGTAGGCGTCGCCGCCCCGCACGTCATCAAGGAGCCGGGGTTTCTCGGTGGAAGGCACCGGACGCACCATGCTCGAGTCCACCCCGGAGGCCTGGATGAGATCCTCGGTCACCAGAGGATCGGTCGTGAGAACGACGATCCGGTTGTTCCTCACATCGACGTAGCGCACGGCTCCCCCGCTGGCGTGGCCGGGCAGGTTGTCATCGAGGCCGTCCATGGCCGTGCTGAGTTCCGTATACGACCGTTTGACGACTTCGCCCTGGGCGCCCGCGGCGACGATCTGGGGGAGGTCGGCGGCATCGGTGGTGGCCACCACCAGGGTCTGGGCGATGGTTCCCGTGAACCAGGAACCACCGAAGCGGTCACCCAGCAGGCCGCGGAGCTTCGCTTCGACCGGCGCCAGGCGGGCCTCGTTGAGCAGGCGAGCCTGCGCCTGCTCAGCGGTGATCTTGAGATCACGCTGGAGCGCCGCGATCATACCCGGCGGCGGTTTCCAGGCGGCCGAAGCGGCAGGGGAACTCACCGTCTGAGGTTTGGCGGCGACCGGAGCGGCCGTCAGAGTAAGGGCGGTGATCGCCAGGACGCACCCTGCGGTAACGGCATGTCTGCGGGACATGGGGTCTCTCCTCGACCTCGGCTTCCAAGCATGAGGGGGGAGATCGCCCCATATCGCAGGTTGATCATGCGATGTGGGCAACGCCACCTTAATCCAGGTGTTGCCTGTCAAGATGGCAAAAGCCGCACGCCACGCGGACGACGATTTCCGGCCAGATCCGCATTCCAGACATGGTCCGCCCGAGGCCCGCTCATCGATCGGCATCGTAGGAAGAACCGGGAGCGGGCATGGACTCCGGTCACGGTCGTCCGACAGCTCTGGTTGTTCGGCTGGTAGACGTTCTGCCCCCTGTTCAGCGTGCAGGCGATGATGTTCGGAGAACCGGTGCGGTTGCGCCCGCGCTCGGCGACGGGGAGTCGCCGGCGACGGTCACCAGGGTGAGGCCGTACGCCGTGAGGATCTTGTTGATCGGCTGGAAGTAGGTGACGCCACCCGAGGTGCAGTCGCCGGAGCCGCCGGAGGTCACACCCTGGGCCTGGTCCACCGAGATGAAGGAACCACCGGAGTCGCCGAGTTCGGCGCAGACCTTGGCGCGGGTCAGCCCGGAGACCGCCCCCTGGGGATAGATGACGCTGGTGTCGCGCTGCAGGATGATGCCGCAGCGCCAGCCGGTGGTGGAGCCCGACCGGCAGACCGAGGCCCCCTCGACGGCCGATCTGAAGCCACTGACCGGCACGGTGTCTCTGTTCCCACTGCCGCCGTCGCGTACCACCGGCCTGGGTGTCCAGTTGGCGTTCACCGCGACCCAGGCGTAGTCACCGACCGGGAAGGTCGATCTTTGGAAGGCGCCCAGGGCGGCACGGTTGACTCCGGTGGTGATCTCGCCCGCCTTCCCGCAGTGACCGGCGCTGACGAACCCGTTCTGGTTGCCCCGAGTTACGGAGAAGCCGATCGAGCAGCGAACCGTGGCGCCGATGTAGTAGGGGTCGCCACCCCGCACATCGCCGAAGGGCTGCGGTCGCTCGGTGGAGAAGATCACCGCCACCGAGGTCATGTCCACGCCGATGGCCTTGATGATCTTCTCGGTTTCCGCTGGCACCGGGGAGAGGACGACAACCTTGTTGATCTTCACGTCGATGTAACGCACGCTCCCCCCGCGTGGGGGTGCGGGTAGAGCCTGGTCGAGTTTCCGCTTGATAGGGACGAGTTCCGCGTACGACCGTCTGACGACCTCGCCCTGGGCGCCCGCGGCGATGATCTGTGGAAGGTCGGCGGGATCGGTGGTGGCCACCACCAGGGTCTGGGCGATGGTTCCCGCGAACCAGGAGCCGCCGAAGTGGGCCCCGAGCCGGCTGCGGAGCCTCGCCTCGATCGGCGCCAGGCGGGCCTCGTTGAGCAGGCGAGCCTGCGCCTGCTCAGCGGTGATCTTGAGATCACGCTGAAGTGCCTCGACCACACCCGGAGGGAATCGTGGCGGCGGTTTCCGAGGGAGTGGGACGACCTGGAGGCCCGTTGTCCGCGATTGGGCGGCGACCGGGGCGGCCGTCAGGGTAAGGGCGGTGATCGCCAGGACGCACCCTGCGGTAACGGCATGTCTGCGGGACATGTGCCTCTCCTCGACCTCTGCTTTCCAGGCACAAGGGGGGAGAACACCTCATATCGCAGGTTGATCATGCGATGTGGGCAACGCCACCTTAATCCAGCCGTTGACGGTCAAGACGACAGAACCGCACGCCACGCGGACGACGATTTCGGATCGGGTCCGCGTCCCTGGCATTCTCCGGCCTCCGGGTGCGCTCGACGGTCAGCCTCGGAGGAGGGTCGTGGGTGGGTCAGGGTGCCTTGTAACCCAGGGTGTAGGGGCCGGAGCCGCTCGACGAGACCACCCGGTAGCGGTAGGAGCCTGCCGGGCCGGTGTAACTGATCTTCTCGTCGGCCCCCGAGCCGTTGGAGGTGGCGACGGTGCTCCAGGCCGAACCGTTCCGCCTCTCGAGATAAAGGTCGAAGTCAACGCCGTCGTCGGCGTCCAGGCAGCCGTAATGGACGCCGGCGACGGCCGATTGGTACAGGCTCTTCGGCTGGTAGACGGCCTGACCGCCGTTCAGGGTGGCGGCGGCGGTGACCGGGAAGCCGGTACAGGTGCCCGTGCTCATCTGAGGAGGGTTCCCGGCGGTGGTCACCAGGCTCAGACCATAGATCGTGAGGATCTCGTTGATCGGCTGAAAGTAGGTGAAACCACCGGCGCCGCAGTCACCGAAACCGCCGGAGGCGACCCCCTGCGCCTGCTCACCGGAGACGAAGGAGCCACCGGAGTCGCCCGGCTCGGCGCAGACATTGGTACGGATCAGCTCGGAGACCGTGCCCTGGAGGTAGACGACGCTGGCATCGCGCTGCAGGATGATGCCGCAGTGCCAGCCGGTGGCGGCTCCCGACCGGCAGACCGAGGCCCCCTCGACGACCGCCCGGGAGCCGGCCACGCTCACGATGCCGCCGCTGCCGTTCTTCACCGATGGCCGGGGCGTCCAGCCGTCGTTCACAGAGACCCACGCGAAG
>NZ_FZOD01000108.1 GCF_900188345.1 Streptosporangium subroseum
TGCCGGTAGGTGCTGGGTGACATCCCGACCAGCTCGGTGAAGCGGGTGCTGAAGGTGCCCAGTGACGAGCAGCCGACCGCGAAGCAGACCTCGGTGACGTTGAGGTCGCCCCGGCGCAGCAACGCCATCGCCCGCTCGATCCGGCGCGTCATCAGGTAGCTGTAGGGTGACTCACCGTAGGCGAGCCGGAACTGGCGGCTGAGGTGCCCGGCCGACATGTGCACGCCGCGGGCCAGCGCCTCGACGTCCAGCGGCTGCGCGTACTCCCGGTCGATCCGGTCCCGGACGCGCCGCAGCCGCGCGAGGTCGCTCAGGCGCTGTGCCGAGTCGGGTCTGCTGGTCACATGTGAGATCGTACGTCGCGAGGTTCCCCCGCGTCCCGGCGATGTGCCCGCGCGGGGACCGGCGGCCTGGTCGCGTGGGTCATGCCGACGGTTTCCAGTCGCCGAGGTGGGTGCGGGTGGTCCGAGCGGCCGCCTGTTCGGCGGTCAGCTGGGGCCTGTTCTCGGGAACGGGTATCGCGGCTCCCGGGCCGGAATTGCGATATTCGCCGAATCTGGCGTCCTGCCAGGGGTAGCCCGCGCTCATGTTCACGTACGGCGCGGCGGTGTCGATCTGCGGGCCGATCCGGGTCTCGCGCACGGTCAGCATCGGGACGGCGGTCAGGTCGCTGCTCGGGCGCCAGGGGCGTGCGAGACCGTAGGAGCCGTCGGGAGAATCGCCGGTGATGCGGCATCGGGTCGCCAGGTAGCCGTGCGGGTTCGCGGCGGCGGTGCTCGGCGCGAAGACGTAACCGTACGGCTTGAAGGACACGTCGCGGGCCAGGGTGTGCAGCTCGCATCGGTCGAAGACCGCGGTGGCACGGCCGAAGACGAAGTCGACGTCGCCTTCGACGTAGCAGCGCCGGTAGTACTGCCGGGCGAAGGTGGCCAGGGCGAGGGTGTCGGCGTACAGGGTGTCCTGGTGGCCGAGGAACCGGCACGCCTCGAAGAGGGAACGGTCGCCCATGACCTTCACCGCGACGGCCTGTGTCGCGGTGATCTCCGGGTGGTCGGCGCGCAACCAGTCGTTGGCGAAGGTCACGTGGGCCGCGGTGAACCCGTCGGCCTGGATCGTGGTGGTGGCGCTGCCGCTCGTGCCGTACGTGCCGCCGTCGGGCTTGGCCGTTCCGGCGGCGTTGTCAAAGACGATGACGACGTCGCGGGCGTCGCGGGTGGCGCCGGCGAAGGTCAGGCCGGTCTTGGCCTGGGCGATCAGGACCGTCTCGCGGTAGGTCCCGGCCGCGATCACCACCGTCCAGCCCCGTTCGGGGGCGTCCGGCGTCGCGTTGACGGCCGCCTGGACGGTGGTGTGGTCGCCCCGGCCCTGGGAGTCGACGTACAGCGTGCGCGAGTTCGGCCTGTGGCGCGGTGATCCGTACGACCCGAATGGGCGCGGGCGGGTCCCGGCCGCTGCTTCGGCGGCCGGGACCAGCGCGACGCCGAGGGCCGCGGACGCGGCTCCGGCCAGCATCTGACGCCGGCCGAACAGTGGACTCTGGGGCGACATGAGCACCCTCCCGTGTTCACATATGTGAATAGCTTCCATATATAAGAACACCTGAAAGTTAGAGAAGTCCGATGGTGATGTCAATGGCGGAAGTTCGGGGCCTGCCGGACGACGTGAGATTGGACGGTTCCACATGCTTGTGACGGTCGGCACCGCTCCGGGAAACATCTTCCGGTGCGACATGTACGTTTCATGGAATGCGAGCCATTCGGGAAACCGGCTTTTTGAATTCGCGATGACCGCCGAGAAATCGGAAAGCGGCGAGCTCGCCGGCCGGGCGCTCTCACCGGCCTCGGCGGGGTGACCGCCGACGTACGGAGGCCCCGATGGCGGCGCGCGCCGCTTCAGGACGTACGGAGGTCACCCGGATGACCCCGGCGGCCGCGCGCCGTTCAGTAGGGAAGGAAGATCTGGCGCTCTGTCGCGCTGTCGTCGAAGGCTCCGAGCCGGGTCTGCCCTTCGGTGGCGAGGGCGTCCAGCATGGTGTGCAGCAGCGCGGTGCACAGAACCGTGGGACCGGCATGGGAGTCGAACGCGAAGTCGGAGCTCACCGGCGCGAGCAGGACCTCGTCCGCGAGGTCGGTGAGCCGGCCCACCGGCTGGTCGGTGATGAGCGCGATCTTCAGCCCGATGCGCCGCGCCCAGATGAGCCCCTGGGCCAGCTCGCGCGGATAGCGTGGCAGCCCGATGGCGAGCACCCACTCGGCTCCGGACTCGGCCGCCCGGCTCAGCTTGTCCTCCAGGGTCGAGCCTGCGACGTCCAGGACCCGTACGTCCGGGAGCACCTTCTCCGCCTGGTGGCCGAACAGGTGCGCCAGTGGTGCGGAGACCCGCAGCCCCACGACCAGGAGCGGACGTGACCTGGACAGTTGGCCGGCCACCTCCCGGAGCTGACGGGTGTCCCGGAGACCGTCCCGCAGCCGTTCGAGGTCGCGGATCTCGGAGTTGACCAGCTCCTGGATCTCGTTGAGGTCCTCGGTGGGCGGCGTTCGCCGCGAGCTGTCGAAAACGGATGAGCGGAGCGCGTCCCGGAACTCCGGGAACCCTCTGAACCCGAGCGCGGCGGCGAAGCGGGTGACCGATGGCTGGCTGACGCCGACGCGCTCGGCGATGTCGGCGCTGGTGAAGAAGACGGCCTCCTGCGCGTGATCGAGCAGGTAGCGCGCGATCCGGCGCTGCGACGGGGAGAGCCGGTGGTCGTCGAAGAGCCCGCGCAGGTTCGCGGCGATCCGCGATGCGTCCGGGACGGTGAGCGGCTGGCCGGTCTGCCTGGCGTGCCCCATCCTTGAACACTTCCCTTCCCCGTGGAGTGACACACTCAGCGCTGATTCTCACCGCTCGGAGGGCAGGGCGATCGGGTTTTGGCCGCGTCACCTCATGAGTCGCGAAGTTTCCGCGGGCTCAAAGCGGCGCCGGGCGGCCCTGGAAGGGACCGCCCGGCGCGTTGGGTGTGCGACCGTTTCAGCCCTTCGGGCCCTTGCCGTTGAAGCGTTTCTTGCATTCCTGCAGTCTCACATCAACCTGCTGGCCCCTGTCGACGGTGACGTTCACCGTCTCGAGCACCTCGCCATTCGGGCGGGCGCAGGTGAGCGTCCAGCTCTCCTGGAGGAAGTTGCCCGGTCCGGTGGCGACGACGCCGTTCGCGGTGTAGGCGGGGACCGGCCGCACCGACGGGTTGACGTGCCAGGTGAACTTGCCGTTGGTCGGGGCGACCAGGCTGGACTCCAGGTGGGTGGGGACCGCCTGGGGCGGATCGAGGACACCGCCGGTCTGGAGGATCGGAGCGGTCCACAGGTCGAAGTCCTTCGTGATCTTCAGGACCGCGCCCTTCGGCGCCTTGCCCTTGATCACGGAGTGCCCCGCGGGGTCCGCCGCGTACTCCAGGGCCACCATGAACGCCTCGCGGTTCGACTTGCCCTCGTAGCGACCGGTGCCGAGGTAGTCCTCGATCACCTCGGGGTAGCTGCTGGTGGTCGACTGGGTCTTCATGATCTCGAAGGTGAACCCGAGGCCGCGGGTGGCGTAGTACGACCAGTCCGGGGTCTCGCCGGTCGTCTCGTAGTCGAAGCCCGACTTCATGCCCGTGTAGCCGTTCTTGGCCGCCATCGCGTCGGTCAGGGCGGCGTAGACGGCCTCGTCGGGGGCGTCGCCCGCGCGCTTCTCCAGCGGCGGGCGGAGGAGGGTGTGACCGGAGGTGTGGTTCGTGATCAGGACGGTGGCCTGGTTGGTCGTGGTCAGGTCCATGATGTTCTGGACCTCGGGCTCGGAACCCGGCCCCGGGCCGCGGGAGGTCGCGTTGGAACCCGCGTTGCTGCCCCAGCCGAAGGGGTAGTTGCGGTTGATGTCGACCCCGGCGTTACTGGCGCACGTCGGTGAGAGGCCGCAGCTGGTGCGCCGGTTGATGACAAACCCGTCCACGTTGACGACCGGGACGAAGATGACCCGCGCCTGATCGAGCAGGCGCTTGACCTGCCGGTCCTTCTTGGCATTGTTGACCAGGTCGTAGGCGAACTCCAGGGTGTGCTCACCCGAGGGCCATTCGTTCCCGTGGTGTATTCCCATCATGAGCAGGACCGGCTTGCCGTCTGCGGCATTGACGTCGTGGGTCACCTCGATGCCGTACACCTCGCGGCCCTGGCGGGTCTTGTGGGGCAGCGTGATGTGCTTGACAAGATCGGGGTGCTGCCTGCTCAGCGCGAGCATCTCGTCGTTGTAGTCAGTGATCGTCCGGTAGGTGGTCCGGCCGCTGGGCAGACCCGCTGCCCGCTCCGTCGCCAACTGGGCGAGGGCTTGGGTGCCGGTCGAATCGGCGAAGGTGGTCGTGGCTGCCGGAATGCTGAGGCTTCCCAATAGGCCGACGCTTAACGCAATTGTCAAAAAGCGTTTCTTGGCGTTCCAGGCCGCTGGGGGCTGCGAGCCTCTTGAAGACATGCTGAAGACCCTTTCTAGCTACGGTCGAATGGCAGCCAGAAAAGCGCACTTTTCCCATGCTGTTCTTTGGGAAGTGCTTCTGGAAATCCAATAATCGACCGCTGATTGCAAACTTTCAGGTAGTCTTCGGCATGAATGTATGCCTGTCAACCAGGTTTGTCGACGGTTTTTCCGCACATGCGTGAAATGCCGGGGTGAGGGGGCGCCCACGGGCTGGAGCCCACGCGCTCTACCAGGCGGGCGCTCGGCTTCACCGTCCCCTACGCCTCGATCGGCGACCCGCGCATCTCGGACCGGCGGGCCCTCGGCCGGTTCCAACCGGCAGTCACTCAGCCCGGCCGCCCGGCCGGTTTCAGCGGTGAGCGCCGGCCGTCGGCTGCCGGTCGAACCTGTGCCGCGACGGACGCCCGGCGTGGCCGGACGGTGAGAAAGCCGCCCGGCATGTGCCGGGCGGCTTTCTCACTGGTTGGGACGCTTGGGCCTCAGCGCTTGAGGGGGCCCGTGCGCGGATGTGATGGGTTCTTGCCGAGATGTGTCAGGCGGTTTTCGCGAGGTGATCCAGCAGGTAGTCCCTCAGAACCACCGCGTTGTTGTGCTCGGTGTCCTTCGCCGCGTAGAGAAGAGTGATCGGTCCCTGGCGTGCGGCCTCCAGCAGGGGGCGTACGGCGTCGGGGCGCCGGTCGAGCTCCTGTCGGTAGCGGGTACGGAACTCCTCGAAACGTTCTGGGATGTGCCCGAACCAGAGCCGTAGGTCCGGAGAGGGCGCTATGTCGCTCACCCACCCGTCGAGCTTGAGATCTTCCTTACGGATGCCCCGCGGCCACATTCCATCAACGAGGAACACCGGCCCCTTGGCGGGCTTCGCGCCGTACACCCGGCTGATCAGGATGTCTTCCATCTCTTGCGCGTACCCACGTCGCACGTCCCGAAGCAGGTGGACCACGGTAAATCACTATCCGTGATCGGTCATGTCATATCTGACACCGGCAAACCGGTCATCGCGCGGCAGTCTACGAGCTCCGCTTCCGTCGGATGTAGACGATGACGGCGACCACGAGCGTTATAGGCCAAAGGACGATGGCAACAGCCAGGAGTAGGAGAAGACCCGTCACTCGATCCAGCCTGCTCCGTGAGCATGGCGGGCGAGTCCGCGCCCGTGCTCTCCGCGGCGGGTCGCGGCTCTGCCCGGTCCCAGGAGGGTTCGTTGGCAGGTCGTGGCTCTACCGGGTCCGGAGCGTGCTCGGTGGCGGTTTGCGGCTTCGGCTGGTTCGGGGAATGCTCAGTCGTATGCCTCGGCACCGCTCGGGCGGGTGGACCGGCGGCGAGGGCGATATTACGTAAGGTAATGGATTAATTTCTTAGAGTGTTCGACTTGCTTGGTTCGGCTGCGGCGGGGCCGGTGGTGGCCAGATGGGCCAGCAGGGCGAGGGACTGGGCGGCGTCGCTGCCGGGTGCGGCGTGGAAGATGACCAGGATCTGCCCGTCGGTGCCGATGACGGCGAGCTTTTCGTAGCTCAGCTCCAGCGGACCGACCTGGGGGTGGTTCATGAGGGCCACACCGCTGGTGCGGGGCTTGACGTCATGGCGTGCCCACAGCAGGCGGAACTCCTCGCTGCGCACCGACAGCTCTCCGATCAGTTCGGCCAGGTGCGCATCCTGGCTTTCCGGGCCGGCCATGGCGCGTACGCCCGCGACCAGGCCGGAACTGAGATGTTCCCAGTCCCTCTGGTAGAGGGCCCGCACCTCGGGGTCGAGGAAGGCGGCGCGCAGCGCGTTGACGCCTTGCGTGTGGCAGGGAGACAGGGCGTGGGCGAGCGGATTGGCGACCAGCACGTCCATGTAGCGGCCCATGACGAGGGCCGGCATGTCGGTATGGGACATCACCAGCTGCCTCATGCCGGTGCTGACGCGTTCGGGGCGCCGCCGGGTCGGACGGCGCCGCTCCGGCCGCGACAGCCTGTGCAGGTAGGCGGTGGCGTCCGCGTCGAGTATCAGCACGCGGACGAGGGCGTCGAGGACCTGCGCGGAGGGATGCTGATCGCGGCCCTGTTCGAGGCGCAGGTAGTACTCGGATGAGATCCCGGCCAGCAGCGCGACCTCCTCGCGGCGTAGCCCCGGCACCCGGCGGCGGCCGCCGGACGTCAGGCCGACCTGTTCAGGCCGTATGAGATCACGCCGGGCACGCAGGTAGTCGCCCAGTTCGTTGCTCTGGCTCATACCGCCACGGTAGGCGTTTCACGTGCGGAGAGCCTGGCCCTGCCACTACCAGGGTCGAGACTCACTCCAGCGGCAGGGGGCGGCGCGGCACGGGCGCGGTGTGGATGAGAGACGTGGTCGTGTGGCCGTACGGGGTGAACAGGTCGAGGATCGGTTCGAGCTCGTCGACCGCCCGCAGGTGCATCGTGAAGGAGAAGCAGTCGTCGCCGGTCATCCGGTAACACTCAACGATCTGGGGAATCTCCTGGGCGATCTTGGAGATGCGTTGCAGCTCCCGGATCGCCGGACGGATCCGGACCATCACCGTGACCGGAAAGCCCAGGGCCCGCGGATCGACCTCGGCGCGGTAGCCGGTGATCACGCCCGTCTCCTCCAGCCGCTGCACCCGGTCGGCCACCGCGGGAGCCGACAGGCCGACCCGGCGGCCCAGCTCGGCGAAGCTCACCCTGGCGTCGACCTGAAGCTCGCCGAGAATACGAAGGTCGAGGGCGTCCATTTCCTTTGTTTCGTATGCCCGCTCAGGTCTGATCTTTCGATTCGCCGTTCTCCTGAATTACGGGGTGTCCGACGATGGGGTCGCTCGGAGAAAATCACGCTCCCACCGGAGGGCAAGACGGAATGCGATATGTGAAACTGGGCTCGTCGGGGCTGAAGGTCTCCCGGATCTGCCTGGGCATGATGAGTTACGGCAATCCCCTGCCTTCGGACCGCCGTTCGAGGGCAGGACATGGACGCCTCCAGGCGGCCGTCGCCCGCCTCGCCCCGCTCGTCCGGCCGGGAGGCGGTTGGACGACGGCACAACAGATGGAGCCCGGTTCGTCGTCGCGGACGAAGAAGCGACGGCGAGTGGACGCCTAACGTTCGGGCATGCCTCGTCTCTCCCTCAGCGACCTTCCCCGCATCGCGGTGCCGGGGGACCCCCGGCTGCGTCCCGACGGAAGCGCCGTCGCCTACATGGTCACCACCGCCGACCGGGAATCCGACGAGAACCGGTCCGAGATCTGGCTCGCCGCCCCCGGCGCCGAGCCGCGGCGCCTGACGGGCGGCCCTCACGACTCCTCCCCGCGCTGGTCGCCCGACGGGCACTCGCTGGCCTTTCTCCGTCCCGTGGACGGAAAGCCGCAGATCCATCTGCTGCCGATGGACGGCGGCGAGCCGCGCGTCCTGACCGGGGCGCCGCTGGGCGCCGGCGCGGCGGTCTGGTCTCCCGACGGCGCCCGAATCGCGTACGGCGCGCCGCACGGCGACCTCGACCCGCACGCCCCGGTCGTGGCCGACCGCCTGGAGTACAAGGCCGACGGCACGGGCCTGCTGCGCGGCCTGACCATGCACCTCTTCGTGGTGGACGTGGCGACGGGGGAGACCGGGCAGGTCACCTCGGGTGACTTCCACGCGGGTGAGCCGTCCTGGTCGTCGGACGGCGGGAAGCTCTTCTTCGCCGCGAGCATGGACGCCGACCGTGACCTGACCATCAGCGGCGCGGTCCACTCGGTGGACGTCTCGGGCGGCAAGCCCGAGCGGCTCACCGGCGCCGACGTGATCTGCACGAACGTCTGGTGGCTGGGGGAACGGCTGCTGGTCGCGGGATACGCCGTCACCCCCGTCGGCCACGTGCGCCTGTTCGACCTCGGAGCGGACGGGCTCGTGGAGGTCGAGACCGGGCTCGACCGCAACGTCATGGTGGGCGCGCCCGGCTATCCCGGCGCGACACCCCAGCTCGCGGGGGACGATCTGATCTTCTGCGCCCGCGACGGCGGTTTCACCCACCTCTACCGCGCCCCCGGAGAGAAGATCATCGGTGGAGACCAGGTGGTCTCCGGCGTCAGCGCCGTGGGCGGCAGGATCGCCTACGTCGCCGCCACGCCGCACAGCGCGGGAGAGGTCTATCTCGCGGATCTCACCGCGACCCAGGCGGCCACCCCGGTGGGCGATCTCCCGCCTTCATCGGATGCCCCGGATGAGGGCCCGGTTCCATCGGATACCCCGGCGGGCGACGTTCCGGCTCCGTCCACCCCGATCCCGAGGTCCGCCTCGATCTCGACGTCTGGTTCGTCGGCGTCCGGCTCGACCTCGGCGGCGCCCGGCGTCACGAGGCTCTCCTCCTACGCGGTTCCCGGCGTCGAGCTGTTCACCCCGCGAAGCCGTACCTTCACCGCCCCCGACGGCACGCCGATCGAGGGGTTCGTGCTGCGGGACGAGACGCTCACCGAGCCCGGGCCGCTCCTGCTGGACGCGCACGGCGGCCCGCACAACGCCTGGGCGCCGGTCTTCGACGGCGCGCACCTCTACCACCAGGTGCTCGCCGCCCGCGGCTGGACTGTGCTCACCCTCAACCCGCGCGGCAGCGACGGGTACGGCGAGGCCTTCTACACCGCCGCGCTCGGCGCCTGGGGCGTCGCCGACACCGGCGACTTCCTCGGTCCGATCGACGAGCTGGTCGCCGAGGGCGTCGCCGACCCCGAACGGCTCGCGGTGACCGGCTACAGCTACGGCGGCTACATCTCCTGCTGGCTGACCACCCAGACCGGCCGGTTCAAGGCGGCGGTCCCCGGCGGGTGCGTCAGCGACCTGGCCAGCATGACCGGCACCTCCGACGCCGGGTACCTCCTGAAGGCGTACGAACTCGGCGACGACCTCGCCGCCCAGTCCCCGATGAGCCACGTCGCCCAGGTGAGCACACCGACCCTGCTCCTCCACGGCGACAGCGACGACCGGTGTCCCGTCGGCCAGGCCGAGCAGTGGTTCGCCGCACTGCGCGAACGGGGCGTGCCGGTGCGGCTGGTCCGCTACCCCGGCGCCTCCCACCTGTTCATCCTCAACGGCCGCCCCTCCCATCGGGCGGACTACAACGAAAGGATCGTCGAGTGGCTGGAACAGTGGATCTCGGTCGATGGAACGCCCGTCTCGCTGAGCTGATCGCCGAATACGAGGTTCCCGGCGCGAGCCTGGCCTTCCTGCACGAGGGGGAGGTCCACGAGTTCGCCGCCGGCGTGCTCAACACGGCCACCGGGGTGGAGGTGACCACCGACTCGCTCTTCCAGATCGGCTCGGTCACCAAGGTGTGGACCGCCACCCAGATCATGATGCTCGTCGAGCGGGGCGAACTGACGCTCGACACCCCCGTCTCCCAGATCCTGCCGGAGTTCCGGGTCGCCGACCCGGAGGTGAGCAAGACCGTCACGATCAGGCACCTGCTCTCGCACACCTCCGGCATCGACGGCGACCTGTTCCTCGAGACGGGCCGCGGCGACGACTGCGTCGAGAAGTACGTCGAGGCCTGCGCCGA
Organism: Streptosporangium subroseum; assembly: GCF_900188345.1. Lineage (GTDB taxonomy): Bacteria > Actinomycetota > Actinomycetes > Streptosporangiales > Streptosporangiaceae > Streptosporangium > Streptosporangium subroseum. Next base: position 9,983 of record NZ_FZOD01000108.1, read on the forward strand.
CCTCGCGCAGAACCATCCCCTCGGCGTCACCCAGTCGTACTGCAACTCCGGGTTCATCATCGCCGGGCGGGTCGTCGAGCGCCTCACCGGCAAGGTGTGGGACGCCGCGCTGCGCGAGCAGATCATCGAGCCGCTCGGCCTGACCCACACCTGGACCCTGCCGGAGGACGTGCTGCGCTTCCGCGGCGCCATGGGCCACGTCGAGGGCGGAGTCCCCGCCCCCGTCTGGGGACTGATGCGCTCCTGCGGACCGGCCGGGCTGATCTGCGCCCGCCCCGCCGACGTCGTCGCCTTCGCCCGCGCCCACCTGGGCACCGGGCTGCTGGCCGACCCGCAGGCGATGTGGGAGCCGCAGGTGGACATCCCCAACCCGTACGCCATCGGCAGGCAGTGGGGACTCGGCTGGATCCTGGACGAGTGGCAGGGCCGCCGGATCATCCTCCACGGAGGCAACACCATCGGCCAGGCGGCCATGCTCTGGGCGGTCCCGGAGACGGACACGGTGGTGTGCGTGCTGGCCAACGGCGGCCACACCGCGGCCTTCCACCACGCCCTGGCCACCGAGCTCTTCGCCGAGCTGATCGACCTGGCCGTGCCGCCCGTGCTGGGACCGCCGGACGAGCCGTTCGAGACCGACGTCGAGCGGTACGCCGGCGTGTACGAGCGGGCGGGCAGCCGGATGACGCTGACGGTCCGCGACGGTCGGCTCTCGCTGCTCAACGAGGCCACCGGAGCCCTGGCCGACATGCATCCGCCCCTGGAGTTCGACCTCGTCCCGGTGGACGACGTCACCTTCGTCGGCCGCCCCGAGGGCGAGCCCCAGTGGCTGTCGGCCGTCTTCTACGAGCTCGCCGACGGCTCGCCGTACGTCCACCTCGGCGTGCGGGCCACGCCCAAGATCGCGTGAGGAGCCACGATGGTTGAGAACCTTCAGAAGAACCTCGACGAGGCGGCCGGCAGGCATGGCGTGCCCGGCGCGGCCATCGCGGTCTGGGCGGGCGGGAGGCTCGTCGAGGCCGCCACCGGAGTGGTGAACAGGAACACCGGCGTGGAGACCACGCCCGACAGCATCTTCCAGGTCGGCTCCACCACGAAGGTGTGGACCGCCTCGCTGATCATGCAGCTGGTCGAGGAGGGGCTGGTCGAGCTGGACCGGCCGGTCCGCGACTACCTGCCGGAGTTCGCCGTCGCCGACGGCTCGGAGCAGGTCATCACCGTCAGGCACCTGCTCACCCACACCGGCGGTTTTGTCGGCGACCTGTTCGAGGACACCGGGCGCGGCGACGACTGCCTGGGCAAGTACGTGGAGTACCTGCACGGCGCGGGCCACGTGCACGCTCCCGGCGCGCTGTTCTCCTACTGCAACTCCGGCTTCTGCGTCCTCGGGGCCCTGGTCGCCCGGGTGCGTGGCACCACGTGGGAGCAGGCGATGCGCGAGCGCCTGATGGGCCCGCTCGGCGTCACGCACTCGGCGCTCTTCGGCGAGGAGGCCGTGCTGTTCCGTACGGCGGCCGGTCATGTCGGGCCCGAGGGCACCGTCCACCCCACCTGGCAGATGCCGCGCTCCAACGCGCCCGCGGGCTCCACCATGTGCCTGGCCCCGCGCGAGCTGGTCCGGTTCGGCCGGATGTTCCTCGCCGGAGGGCTGGCCGAGGACGGCACCCGGCTGCTGTCGGAGGAGTCGGTCGCGGCGATGCGGACGCCGCAGGTCGACGTGCCTGGTGTCTCCGGCCTGCTCGCCAACCGCTGGGGGCTCGGCTTCGAGCTGTTCGACTGGGGCGGCGAGGTCTTCGGCCACGACGGCGGGACGGTCGGGCAGAGCACCTTCTGGCGGGTCGTCCCCGGCAGTGACTTCGTGGTCGCGATGAGCGTCAACGGCGACGGCTTCTTCGGCCTGTTCGTCGACGTGGTCCTGCCGCTGCTCCGGGAGGCCACGGGGCTCGCCGTGCCGGACTTCCCGGTTCCGGCCCAGGCGCCGCGGGCCGTGGACCCCACGCCGTACACCGGCAGGTACGCCGAGCCGGAGCTCTCCTACGAGATCGCCGCGGCGGACGGCGGCCTGGAGATCACCGTGATCCCGGGGGAGTTCATGACGGAGGCCGGCGCCCAGCGCACCAGCGCTCGCTACGTGCACCACGACGGCCACTCGTTCATCACGGCCGAGTCCGAGAACGGCAGGCACGAGACCGTCACCTTCATCGTCGAGGACGGCCGCGCCGCCTACCTCCACAACGGGCGGGCGCTGCCCCGTGCGTGATGCGGGTCCGGTCCTCGACCGGTTCCGTGCAACGGGCGGATGCCGCCCCGTGCGTGATGCGGGTCCGGCTCTTGACCGGCTCCGTACGACGGGCGGGCATCGCCCTGCGCGTAACGCGGGCCCGATCCATGACCGGATTCATAGCTAATGTCCATCTATGTTCACTATCGTGAACGGATGACCAACCGGCCACGTGCCAGCCTGCAACGGATCCTGGAGGACCTGGGCAGCACGGTGCTGGACGTGGCCGCCTCCCCCGGCGAGCTCGACGCCGAGGTCACCGGCGTGCACATCTACGACCCCCTCGACGAGCTGCTGCTGCCGGCCGGCGGCATCCTGCTCGCCGTCGGGGTCGACCGGGCCGAGCAGATCTGCGCCCTGCTCGACGCCGCGGGCCCGGCGGCCGGGATCGTCGTCAAGCAGCCCGTGGACGTCGACAGGCGGGTGCGCGCCAAGGTCCTGGAGACCGGGGTCGCGGTGCTCGGCCTCACCCGGGCCGCCTCGTGGGCGCAGGTGGCGGCACTGCTGCGCTCCCTGCTGGCCGAGGGCGACCTCACCGAGCCGGGGGAGGTCTCACCCGACGACCTGTTCTCGCTGGCCAACGCCGTGTGCGCGCTGCTGGACGCGCCGGTCACCATCGAGGACCGGTCCTCGATGGTGCTGGCGTACTCCGAGCGGCAGGACGAGGCCGATCCCGGCAGGGTGGAGACCGTGCTCGGCCGCCAGGTGCCGCAGCGGTACCGGCGGATGCTGGAGGAGCGCGGGTTCTTCCGGCAGCTGTACCAGAGCCGCGAACCGGTCTACATGAAGCTGGGCGACGACATCATCGACCGGGTGGCGATAGCCGTACGGTCGGGAGACGAGATCCTCGGCTCCATCTGGGCCGCCGTGCGCGAGCCGCTGACCGAGCAGCGCCAGCGGGCCCTCTCCGACGCCGCCAAGATCGTCGCACTGCAGCTGCTGCGACAGCGGGCCGGGGCGGACACTCGGCGGCGGCTCCGCGCCGACCTGCTGTCCACCGTGCTGGCGGGCGGTCGGGACGCGGCCGAGGCCGCCGGGCGGCTCGGCGTCGCCAGCGAGCGACTGTGCGTGCTCGCCGCCCAGCTCAGCGGCGGATCCGGCACCGACGCCGCACTCCGGGAGAGCGACAGGCACCGTCTGTGCGACGCGCTCGCCCTGCACGTCGGAGCCATCCACCCCCGGGCCGCCGCCGCGCTGGTCGGCTCGGTGGCGTACGCCGTACTGCCCCTGCACGCCATCGGCGACGAGGAACGGCGGGCCGTGCGGGTCGCCGAGAGCTTCCTCGCCCGCGTCGGTCCCCGGCACGCCGCCAACATCGGCGTGGGGCGCCTGGCGGCCAACCTCACCGAGGTGGCCAGGTCCCGGGCCGACGCCGACCGCGCGCTGCGCGTGCTGCGCGCCCGTGAGGCGTCCGGCGCGGTCGCCGGTTACAGCGCCGTGCACTTCGAGTCGCTGCTGCTCCAGCTCTCCGACCTCGTCGAGGCCGAGGAGCAGGCGCCCACCGGGCCCTACGAACGGCTCCTGGCCTACGACGCCGAGCACGGCAGCGAGCTGGTGGCCACCCTGCGCGCCTACCTGGACGCCTTCGGCGACGTCAACGCCGCCTCGGCCATGGTGCACGTGCACGCCAACACCTTCCGCTACCGGTTGAAGCGGCTCGCCGAGATCGGCGACCTGGACCTGACCGACCCCGACGCACGACTGACCGTGATGCTCCAGATGCGGATCTTCGGGCGGTAGGACGACGAACCTTCCACTTTTTGTGCGGAGGGACGAAGAAGGATCGCCGGGAACCGGCGAATGTGGGGCATCACCCTCCACCCCCTGGAGCCCCGATGAGAAACACAGGAACGGTAGCCGTACTGGGCGCCCTGAGCCTGTTCGCGACCGCGTGCGGCGGCGGTACGGCGGGGGCCCCGTCGGGCACGCCCGCCGGCGCGGGCACCTTCACCTACGCGATCAGCGCCGACCCCGGTGTGCTCGATCCGGCGATGGGCGTGCTTTCTGTCACCAACGTGGTGCTGTCGTTCGCCTACGACACGCTGGTCCACAACGCGGCCGACGGCAAGATCACCTCCGGGCTGGCCGAGAAATGGGACGTCAAACCCGACTCGGTGACCTTCACCCTGCGCAAGGGCGTCACCTGCTCGGACGGCTCTCCACTGACCCCCAGCGATGTGGCCGCCAACGTCGACCACATCACCGACCCGAACACCAAGTCACCGATCAACGGCGTCCTGGTCCCCGCGGGGATGAAGGCCGAGGCGGACGACGCGGCGGGAACGGTGACGCTCTCCACCCCGCAGCCGTTCGGCTTCATCCTGGAGAGCAGCGCGGAGATGTTCGTCGTCTGCGGCAAGGGAGTGAAGGACCGCTCGGCGGTGGCCCGCGCCACCTCGGGCTCCGGCCCCTACACGCTCACCGAGGCGGTGCCCAGCGACCACTACACCTTCCAGGTGCGCAAGGACTACGCCTGGGGGCCGGGCGGCGCCACCACGAAGACGCCCGGGCTGCCCGCCAAGGTCGTGCTGAAGGTCGTGCCGAACGAGCAGACCGCCGCCAACCTGCTGATCTCCGGCGGGCTCAACGGAGCGATCATCGCCGGCGCCGACCGCGCCCGGCTGGAGGCCACCCCGGGGATGGGCAAGCTGGTCCGGGCCGCCGGCAACGGGCAGTTCTTCTACCACCAGGGCGACGACCGCCCCGCCAAGGATCCGGCGGTGCGCAAGGCGCTCACCCAGGCGATCAACCTCACGGAGCTCGCCGGGATCGCCTCCAGCGGCACCGGCAGGCCGGCCACCGGGCTGGTGCTCGACCCGAGGCCGTGTCCGGGCGACACCGTCACCGGTCACGTCCCGGCCTTCGACGAGGCCGCCGCGGGAGCGGCGCTGGACGCCGCCGGCTGGAAGGCGGGCGCGGACGGCGCCCGCGCCAAGGACGGCAAGAAACTGACCCTGCGCCTGCTCTACCCCACCACCAGGGGGGCGGGCGTGCAGGCCGCGGCCGAATACCTCGCCGCGGCGTGGAAGAAGGTCGGCGTCGAGGTCGCGCTGAACGGCGTCATCGACACCAAGCTGTCGGAGTCGATCACCGTCACCCAGGACTGGGACGTCGTCTGGCTGCCGATCGGCGTCACGCTCCCCACGCAGCTCGTCGGGTTCCTGTCCGGTCCGGCGGCGCCGAAGGGAGCCAACTTCGCCCACCTGGCCAACGCCCGCTACGACAAACTGGTCACCGAGGCCGCGGTGAAGCCGGGCGCGGAGGGCTGCGCGCTCTGGCTGGAGGCGGAGTCCGCGCTGTTCGAGAACGCCGACCTGGTGCCGGCGGTGGAGAACACCGTGCTGGTCGCCTCCAAGGGTGCGACGTTCCAGATGACGGCGGACCAGGTCATTCCGACCTCGATCCGGATGACCGAGGCGGGCTGAGTGGCCGAGTCCTCGCGCCCGCCCGGCGGCCGCACCCGCGGCGCGTTTGTCCTGCGGCACCTCGTCCGGTTCGTGATCTCGCTGGCCGCGCTGCTCGTCGCGTCGTTCGCGATGATCCACCTGATCCCGGGTGATCCCGTGCGCGCCTCGCTCGGTCCGGCCGCGCCGGTCGAGCTGGTCGCCGCCAGGCGCGAGGCACTCGGGCTGGACCAGCCGATCCTGTCCCAGCTGCTGTCCTACGTCCGCAACGTGCTGAGCGGAGATTTCGGCACGTCGTTCCTCAGCGGGGAGCGGGTCGGCGACGTCATCGCCACCCGGCTCCCCAACACCCTCGGGCTCGCCCTGCTCGCGACCGTCGTGGCCCTGCTCGTCGCGGTGCCGCTCGGCATGTGGGCGGGAGTCCGCACCGAGAACGGCCGCGGCCGGGGCACCGAGGCGGCCTTCACCTCGGCGACCGGCACGGCCGTCGCCGTGCCCGAGTTCCTCTACTCGATCGCCCTGGTGGCCGTGTTCGCGATCGGGCTCGGCTGGTTCCCGCCCGCGGGCAGGAGCGGCCCCGTGTCCTACGTGCTGCCGATCCTCGCCCTGGCCATCGCGCCGACGGCGATGATCGCCCGCATCGCCCGCGTGGAGACGCTGCGCGAGCTGAGCACCGACTACGTACGGCTGGCGCGGGCCAAGCGACTGCCCGCCGCCCGGCTGTACGTGCGGCACGTCCTGCCCAACATGCTCACCGCGACCCTGACCGTGGGCGGGCTGCTGCTCACCGGCCTGATCGCCGGAAGCGTGCTCGTCGAGTACGTCTTCGCGTGGCCGGGCCTCGGACAGCGGATCGTGGAGTCGATCACGCAGAAGGACTACCCGGTGGCCCAGGGCGTGATCCTCGTCTACGGAACGATCGTGCTGGTGGTGAACCTTCTCGTCGATCTGCTGCTCGGCGTGCTCGACCCCACCTCCGCCCTGAAGGAGACCTGATGCGGCGCCTGCTGCCCGGCGTGGTCGATCCCGCCGCCGTCCTGAAGGAGATCTGATGCGGCGCCTGCCGCGGACCCCCGCCGGGATCGCCGGAATCGTCCTGGTCACGCTCATGGTCATCCTGGCGATCATCGGCCCCCCGATCTGGGGCGCCGGGGCCGAACGCATCGACTCCACGGTGATCCTCCAGGGAGCCTCGGCCGCGCACCCGCTCGGCACCGACAACCTGGGCCGTGACATCCTCGCCCGGGTGCTGGTCGCCGGGAGGCTCTCGCTGACCCTCGCCCTGCTGGCCACGCTCATCGGAGCGGCGGCCGGGGTCGTCCTGGGCGCGCTGCCCTCGGTGCTGCCCCGCCGCGCCGCCCGCCTGGTCACCGGTACGGTCAACGCGCTGGTCGCCTTCCCCGGCCTGCTGCTGGCCATGTTCACCGCGGTGGTCACGGGGCTCGGCGCGCGAGGGGCAGTGCTGGGCATCGGCGTGGCCATCGCGCCCGGCTTCGCCCGGCTCACCCAGACGCTCGCCGCCTCCGTCGCCGGGGCCGACTACGTGTCGGCCGCCCGCATGCTCGGCGTTTCCCGGCGGCGCATCATGACGAGCCACGTCCTGCCCAACATCGCCGAGCCGCTGATCCTCAACCTCACCCAGGCGCTGGGCGGCGCGCTGCTCGGGCTGGCCGGGATGTCCTTCCTCGGGCTGGGCGTGCAGCCGCCGTCGTTCGACTGGGGACGGCTGCTCTTCGACGGTCTCGGCCGCATCTACGTCACCCCGGCCGTCGCCCTCGGCCCCGCCGTCGCGGTCGCGTTCGCGGGCATCGGGTTCAACCTGCTGGGAGACGCCCTGGCACACGCGGCGTCGCGCCCCGCCGTAACGGCGGGCAAGGACGTCCCGCGGGCCGTTCCCGGCTCCGTCGAGCCCGGACTCGACGAGCCCGAGCCGGACGCGGTCCTGGAGGTGCGGGATCTGACCGTCACCTTCCCCGGCGGCGTGACGCCGGTGCGCGGCCTGTCGCTGAGCATCGCGCCCGGCGAGATCGTCGGACTGGTGGGGGAGTCGGGCAGCGGCAAGAGCCTGACCGCGCTGGCGATCGGCGGGCTGGTTCCCCACCCGGGCCGGGTGAACGCGGGACGGCTGCGGCTGTGCGGCACGGACCTCGGCGAGCTGCCGGAACAGGAACGCCGCAGGTTGCTCGGCACGTCGCTGGCGATGGTCTTCCAGGACCCGATGTCCTCACTGAACCCGGCGCTCAAGGTCGGCGGGCAGCTCGCGGAGGTGGCGACCGTTCATCAGGGTGCGAGCCGTACCGAGGCCAGGACCAGGGCGGTGGACCGGCTCGAGCACGTGCACATCCCGGAGCCCGACCGGCGGGCCAGGCAACACCCGCACGAGCTGTCCGGCGGCATGCGGCAGCGTGCGGTGATCGCGATGGGCCTGATGGGCACGCCGCGACTGATCATCGCCGACGAGCCGACCACCGCCCTCGACGTGACCGTGCAACGGCAGATCCTGCGGCTGCTGCGCGAGGTGACCGACGAGACCGGCGCGGCGACCCTGTTCATCTCCCATGACATCGCCGTGGTCGGAGAGCTGTGCCATCGGGTCGTGGTGATGTACGCGGGCCGGGTGGTCGAGGAACTGCCCGTCGGGGAGCTGGCCTCCGGCGCCGCGCATCCCTACACCCGCGCCCTGATCGCCTCGCTGCCCGACATGGACACCGACAGGTCCCTGCCGCTGGCGAGCATCCCCGGCCGCCAGCCCTCGCCCGCCGAGGTCGGCGGGGGCTGCGCCTTCGCCGACCGCTGCGAACTGGCGACCGACCGCTGCGCCGAACGTCCGCCCCTGATCCCGTACGGCAAGGCGCACCTCGTCGCCTGCTGGGAGGCCTCGTGATCATCAAGAACCTGACCGTACGGTTCGGCACGTTCACCGCCGTCGACGACGTCACGCTGGAGATCCCGGCCGGCGCGATCGTCGGCCTGGTGGGAGAGTCGGGATCGGGCAAGTCCACGCTGGCCAGGGCGGTGACCGGGCTGGTGCCGTACACCGGCGGGATCGTCGGCGGCGACCCCCGGCGGATCCAGATGGTCTTCCAGGACCCCTACGCCTCCCTCGACCCGCGAATGACCGTGGGCACGTCGGTGGCGGAAGGACTCCAGGGACTGCGGCTGCCCCGGGCCGCCCGTCAGGCGGAGGTGGAGCGGCTGCTGTCGCTGGTGTCGCTGCCCGCCTCGCTGGCGGGGCGCTATCCGCGCGAGCTGTCCGGCGGCCAGCGCCAGCGGGTGGCGATCGCCAGGGCACTGGGCGCCCGGCCCGAGCTGCTGGTCGCCGACGAGATCACCTCGGCCCTGGACGTCTCCGTCCAGGGCGCGGTGCTCAACCTGGTCCGCTCGCTGCGCGAGGAGCTCGGGCTGTCGATGCTGTTCATCTCGCACAACCTCGCCGTGGTCCGGTACGTCTCCGACGTCGTCGCGGTGATGCACCAGGGCAGGCTGGTCGAGATCGGGCCGACGGAGGAGGTGGTGGGCTCGCCCACGGACGACTACACCCGCTCCCTGCTGGAGGCGATCCCCCGCCTCGGGCGAACTTGACAGACGGCGAGCCCCTCTCCCGTCCCGGCCGAACCTGAGGCGCGGGATTCCTCTCGCGCGCCGGCGGTTCAGATGGTGATCCATTCGGTGGAGGTGGTGACGGCGTCGAGGACGTCGGGGAGGGGCTCGACGCCGATGCCGGGGCCGGTGGGGACGGCGAGGTGGCCGTCCTGGAGTTCGAAGGGCGGGGTGATGTCGGTGGTGTAGTAGCGGTGGGAGCCGGAGGTGTCGCCGGGCAGGGTGAATCCGGGCAGGGCGGCGAGGGCGACGTTGGCGGCGCGGCCGATGCCGGTTTCGAGCATGCCGCCGCACCAGACGGCGATGCCGTGGGCCTGGGCGAGGTCGTGGATGCGGCGGGCTTCGAGGTAGCCGCCGATGCGGCCGGGTTTGATGTTGATGATGGAGCAGGCGCCCAGGGTGATGGCGGCGGCGGCGTGGGCGGCCGACTCGATGGACTCGTCCAGGCAGATGGGGGTGGTGATCTTCTGGGCGAGCTGGGCGTGCTGGATCATGTCGTCGTGGGCGAGGGGCTGCTCGATGAGGAGCAGGTTGTAGGGGTCGAGCTTGGCGAGGTGGGGGGCGTCGGTGAGGGTGTAGGCGGCGTTGGCGTCGACCTGGAGGAGCAGATCGGGGCCGAAGCGCTCGCGGACGGCGCGGACGGGGGCGAGGTCGTTGCCGGGCTCGATCTTGAGTTTGATGCGCAGGTAACCCTCTTCGAGGTAGCCGGTGACGGCGTCGAGGAGCTCGGGGATGGAGTTCATGATGCCGACCGACACCCCGCTGGGCACGCGGTCGTTGGCGGCGCCGAGGAAGGAGGCCAGGGATTGGCCGCCGGCGCGGAGCTGGGCGTCCAGAACGGCGGTCTGCAGCGCGGTTTTGGCCATGCGGTGGCCCTTGAAGGGGTGCAGGGCGCGTTCGACGTTGTGGGCGTCGGGATTCGGGGGCAGCGCGGGGATGAGGAAGCGGCGCAGGACGTCGGCGGCGCCGTCGACGTATTCGGGGGAGTAGAGAGGGTCGGACATGGCCACGCATTCGGCCCAGCCCTCGCCGTCGGGGGTGACGACCCGCAGCAGGAGCACGTCGCGTTCGGTCTCGGTGCCGAACGAGGTGCGAAACGGAGCGACGAGCGGCATCGCGATCCGCCGTAGCTCGATTCCAGTGATCTTCACATTCTCTCCCTCTCCTGGCCGCGCTCGCCGCCGATCAGGCGGCGTTTCGCGGGATGTCGCGCGGCTCCCGCCGCGTCTCCGTGAGGACTCCGTCGGCAGGCGGCCTGCTCAACGGCAATTGTGTGGCCGGCAGCGCGTCCTCGGCGCTGGTTTCCGATCAGGTGGCCTGATCGCGGCAGTCAGGTGGCGCGTGTCGTGTCCTCGGTATCGGTTTCGGGCCAGGTGGTCCGTTCCACGGTAATCCTGCGGTCGGGGTCGCGCCTTCGGTGCCGGGCCACTGTCAGCCGGCCCGTTCCACGACGTAACAGGACTTGCGGTGGAAACCGGTGATCGATGCGCCCTCGCGCAGCAATCCGCCCAGTACGTCGCGTACGGCGTGTCGCCAGGCCTTGGCCGCGCCGGGGTCGGTGCGGCGCAGCGCCTCGATGTCCTCGGGCACCGCGACCAGCAGGGTGCGCGCGTCGGTTCGTCCGGGGATCGGGCGGTGGTCGCGGTCGGTCAGGGCGGCCACCGCGTCCGGTGGGACCGCCGGAATGTGGGGCTCTCGCCGGGTGGCGGCCAGGACGTGGGGTTCGGTGAGCCGCCAGACGGCGAGCACCCGGTCGGATTCGTCGCCGGCGTTGATCGCGTCGTCCATGGCGCCGTAGAAGGAGGGCAGGTACTCCTCGGGGCGGGCGCCGAGTTTGGCCAGGTTGAAGTGGGCGTTGCGGCGGATCAGTGGGTCGTAGGTCCAGGTGATCCGGTCCAGGCCCCGGGTCAGGGCCCAGGCGCGCTGGTGCAGTTTGAGGGCGAATCCGATGCCGCGGCCGATCGCGGTGCCGGTGACGTGGGAGTGCA
>NZ_FZOD01000025.1 GCF_900188345.1 Streptosporangium subroseum
GCTCTAGAGCGCGAGGGTTTCGAGGTCCACGGAATCGGCCATGGCCTGGGCGCCTCTGTCATTGAGATGCATGCCATCACCGCCGTCCAGCGCGGGATGGATGTAGTCGGGGGCCGCGGGATTCTCAACGGCGCGAGCCACATCGAAGACCGCGTCGAACGCATCGGTGGTACGGATCCAGTCGTTCACCTCACGCCGGGCGGCCAGGCCCGCAGGCGTACTGATCCCCGGGTAGGCGGCGCCCGCGAAGGGACCGATGGTGGCACCCAGAATCTTCAGATCGGCCGCGTGGGCGCGGTGGGCCAGGGCCGTGAAGCCCTCGATCAGGGCACCGGCGGTAGCGGGAGGCTCACCGAGCATGCCGGGCAGGCCAAGATCGTTGATACCGAAGTGCACCAGCACATGGGTCAGGCCGGGAACCGAGAGCACGTCGCGGTCGAAGCGTGCCAGCGCGTGCTCGCCGACCTCGTCTGTCAGAAGGCGGTTTCCGGCGATGCCCTGGTTGACGACCCACCCCCGCTGCAGGCGCCGGTTGAGGAAGTCCACAGAGCGGTTGTTCGCGCCGATGGTGGAGCCGACCCCCTCGAACCAGGAGTCGCCGAACGCCACGGCGATCGCGGTGTCGTCCGGGGCGAGCACGTCGACGCCCGAGACGTAGAACCGGGCGTCCACCGGCTCGGCCTCGGAGAGTGCGGCGGAGGTGACGTGGTTGCCGCTCACGATGTGCGCGGTCTGCATGGGTTTGTGGGAGGAGGTGGCCAGGCCGGTCTCCTGGGGGAGGTAGAGGCTGAGGACCAGGTCGGCGCCGGAGGCGACGGACAGATCCATCGGGTCACTGGTGGCTTCTTGGCCGGGTGGGATGGTGAGGTTTTTGACGCCGTCGAAGGTGAGGGTGGCCTGTCCGTGCTCGGTGGCGGCCGTCGCGGCGGCGATGGTCAGGGGGGTGCGGCCGTAGCGGTTTGTCAGGTGTATTCGGAGGCGTTCTCCGCCGCCGGCCATGTAAAGCACCTGACGTACCGTCTGGTCGGCGAAGCCGCGCGGTTGGGTGAGCTGGATCTGCTCGTAGGGACTGATCACGGCCGTACGGAAACCGGCTGTCCAGATCATGCTCATTCCATTCGTTGCCATGGGGGATGTCGCCGCTCAGGCGGGGGTCAGTATGGTCTTTCCGGCCAGTCGTCCGGCGGCGGCCTCGTCGTGGACGGCGGCCAGGTCGGCCAGGGGACGCCGCTCGGCCACCTCGATCTTCAACTCGCCGGCGTCGACGCGGGTGACCAGTTCGGTGAGCTGGGTGGCGTCGCTGCGCGTGAGCACCCGCACCGTCCGCACCCCGCGCCCGGCGTCGTCGGGGCCGGGGGTGGTGGTGCTGACGAAGACCGCGCCGTCGGCGACCAGGTCGACCAGCCGCGCGGTCTCCTGCGGACTGGTGGTAGCAAGGTTCAGCACCACGTCGAATCGCTGTCCGGCCACCGCCTCCAGAACGGGGGTGGAGGTGTAGTCGATGATCCGATCCGCGCCGTAGGAGCGGATGCGGTCGAGGCTGCGCGCACTGGCGGTCGCGGTCACACTGGCACCGGCCCGCTTGGCGAGCTGAACCGCGTATCCGCCGACCGCGCCGCCCGCGCCGTTGACCAGCACCGACTGCCCCGCCTTCACCTCGGCATGCTCGAACAGCGCCTGCCAGGCCGTCAGGCCGGACGACGGCAGCGCCGCGGCGTCCGCGAGGTCGACCGTGCGCGGGGCGGCGGCCAGGATCTCGGCCGGGGCGGAGACGTACTCGGCGGCGGCACCGGGTGCGGTCATCGGCAGGAACGCCACCACCGCGTCTCCGGCCTGCCAGCCGCTGACCCCCTCGCCGACCTCGGTGATGACGCCGGCCACGTCGATGTTCGGAATGTGCGGGAAGGTCACCGGAAACACCTCCCGCAGGAAACCGGCGCGGATCACGGCGTCCACCGGGTTGAACGGGGTGCCGGCGACCTGCACCACCACCTGCCCCGCTCCCGCCACCGGACGGTCGGCGTCCTCGTAGACCAGGACGTCGCTGTCTCCGTAGGAGTGGTAACGCACTGCCTTCATGATCTCTCCTCGCTCGATGCTTTGGAATTGAAGCATGTGGCGACAGTAACTTGCTTCAACTTCAAAGCAATACCCATCGGACGAGTGACCTTCCTCACAGTGCTTTGAATTCGAACATATACGGTGGGGGCATGACCGACACCCGCCCCGCCCCCGACGCCGACGCCGGTCAGGCGCTCGATCCCCAGCAGCTGGGGGCCTACTTTGTGCTCATGGAAGCCGTCAGCCTGCTCCAGCACCAGGTCGAACAGCAGCTACGTACCGAGGGCGACATCAGCTACGTGCAGTTCCAGCTCCTGGCCCGCCTCGCTCACGCGCCCGGCCACCTGACCATGACGCAGCTGGCCGACGGCGTCGTCTACAGCCGTAGCGGCCTGACCTACCAGGCCGGCCTGCTGGAAAAGGCCGGTCTCATCACTCGCGGCCCCAGCCCCGACGACGAGCGCGCCACCCTGGTCGCCATCACCGGAAACGGCCGGGCTCTCTTGGACAGCGTTCTGCCCGGCCATATCCAGGTCACCCGCAGCCTGCTGTTCGACCCCCTGACCGGCGACGACCTGCACCACCTCGGCGACATCATGACCCGCGTCCGCGACCACATGCGCACCCAGCCACCCCGCTCCGCCGCCCCCCGCAAACGCCGCCCCAGCTCGACGCAGGCCTGAACCGGAATCCCAACCCGGCGCGTCCTTGTCTCGGAGAGCGTTACGGTCGCGTCATGCATGATGTCCGGATGATGAGGATCGAGACGCCGTGGGGGCCCTGGGAAGCTGCGCCGCTTGGCGAGGTCGTCGCGCTGATGCGCGGGCTGGCCGTGCCGTGGTGGGTGAGTGGCGGGTACGCGATCGAGCTGGCTGTGGGCCATTCGTATCGCGAGCACGGGGACGTGGATCTCGCACTGCTGCGTCGGGATCAGCTCGCCGTCCGGCGGCTGCTGGACGGCTGGGATGTTCATGCCGCGGTCGTGGCCGGGACGCTGCTGCCGTGGACGCTGGACGAGGTGCTGCCCGAGCAGGCGCACGACATCTGGGTGCGCGAGCATCCGGACGGGCCATGGCGGTTTCAGCTCATGCTGGACGAGGCCGATGGGGAAGAATGGATCTATCGGCGTGACCCTCGGATCCGCCGCCCGCTGGCCGGGCTGACCATCGAAGACGACGGTTTCCACCGGCTTGCCCCAGAGGTTCAACTGCTTTACAAGGCCACGGACACGCGGCCGAAGGACGAGGCCGATTTCGAGGCGGTTCTCCCGCTGCTGAGCGACGAGCAACGGCGCTGGCTGGACGAGGCGCTGGAGATCGAACACACCGCACATCCCTGGCGCGAGCGCCTGAACCACCCCGGCTGCGACATTCCGGCGGCGCCATGATCCATGAGTTGGACTGCGACGGCAGCGGATCCCCCTGGTGGCGAGCAGCACTTCGATGCTCTCCTCTACAGCAAGGACCTGGGTGTTACCGCATTCCCCGGCTGGACCCGTCAGCGGTCCAGCGGGTTGGCCTCGATGCGCTCGGCGACGCCCGCGTGGACGAACGCGGGCTCCCAGACTGTCCGGTTTCCGCTCCGCCTGATCCCTGAAGCACGCGGCGAACACCGCGCCTGGAAATTACGGACCGGTGGTCCCGGGATCACGGCTTGCGCGCCACCGCGCCATACGCGTCAATCGGCTCGGCGTCGCCGACGTCTGCCCGCCAAAGAGTGATCGGCGCCAGCCCGGGGTCCACCATCTCCAGTCCCTCGAAGTACTGGCCGATCTCCTCCAGACTGCGCAGGTTGTAGGGGACGGCTCCGGTTTCCGCGAGCTTCTCACCACCCTCGTTAACGGCCTCGCCGGTGTCGGTGCTGTCCCATGCCACCAGGTAACTGCCGGAGGGGACCTCCGCCATCACCCGCGCCACGATGGAACGCAACTCGTCGAAGTCGGCGACGTAGCCGAGCACGCCCATGAACATGACCACGATCGGCTTGGTGAAGTCGAGCACGTTACGAGCATCGGCGATGATCACGTCCGGGTCGTGCAGATCGGCGTCCACGTAGGTGGTCACCCCCTCGGGGGTGGTGTTGACCAGCAGCGCGCGGGCGTGCGCCAGCACCAGCGGGTCGTTGTCGACGTAGACGATGCGGGACTCGGGCACGTGCCGCTGAGCGATCTCATGGGTGTTCTGCATCGTCGGCAGCCCCGTGCCGATGTCGAGGAACTGATGCATCCCGACCTCACCGGCCAGGAAGCTCACCGCACGGATAAGGAACTGACGCGACTCCTTGGCCGTCGTGACGATATCCGGATATACCTCGGCGACCGCATCCCCGGCCGCACGGTCCACCGCGTAGTTGTCCTTGCCGCCCATCCAGTAATTCCAGATCCGCGCCGCATGCGGTACGTCAAACCGGATCTCGGACGCTGACCCTGCGCGCGGGTTATACGGCCCATCAGTCATGTTCAGGCTCCATATATAACGATCATGGGAAACGCAAAGGATCATACACTTTGCTCATATTTCAGGATGGAATTTCCCCATTCGCCGCATCTACGGTCCCGAGAAGGAAGCTCTCGGCGTCCTTGCGATCGACATCGAACTCCTTGACCCGCCAACCGGCCACCGGCACAATCCCGCCTGAGTCAGGGCGGGGTGCCGGCGGCGGACTCCACGAGCCGGGCGGCCAGGGCCCTGACCTCCTCGCGCAGTTCGTCCGGGGTGATCACGGTGAACGGCCAGCCGAGGCCGGCCAGCATCTGTGCCATCCCGTCCAGTCGCTCGGCCCTGGTGGTCAGCAGCACCCCGTCGGGGGTCTCGGCCAGCCTCGCCGCCGAGGCCGGAACCCGCCTGGCCGCCTCCTCCAGGGTGACGGTCAGCAGCACCTTCACCTCATGCCGGTACGGCACCGCCGACAACGACCCGACCACGTGCGCCACCGGGTCGAAGCCGTCGGGGGCGTCGAACACCCGCTCGGTGCGCGCGGCGCTCGCCACCCGATCGACCCGGAAGGTCCGTACCTCCCCGCTGTCATGGTCGAAGCCGGCGACATACCAGCGCCCGGCGTGGAAGACGAGGCCGTAGGGGTCCAGGTCACGCTCGGAGGCGTCTCCGCGCCAGGACCGGTAGGTCAGCCGTAGGGTGACCCGGTTCCGGGCGGCGTCGGCGAGCGCGAGCAGCGGCCCGGCCTGCGGCGCGCTCGCCCGCGTCACGGCCCCGGTGTGGCCCAGCGTCGCCGGCACCGCGTCGACGCGCTCGCGCAGCGGCCCCGGGAGCACCCGCTGGATCTTGGCCAGCGCGCTCTCGGTCGCCGTCTCCCCCACCGCCAGCCCGGTCCGCCGTCCGGCCATCAGCCCCAGCACCACGGCCGTGGCCTCGTCGTCGGTGAGCATGAGCGGCGGCAGCTTGTAGCCGGGCAGGAGGCGGTAACCGCCGTAGCGGCCCCGCTCGGCCTCCACGGGCACCCCGATCTCCGACAGCCTCACCGCGTAGCGGCGCACCGTCCGCTCGTCGACCTCCAGCCGGGCGGCGAGCTCCGGACCGGTCAGGCCGGGGGCGGCCTGCAGCAACTCCAGCAGCGCGAGCACTCGGGTGACGGTCATCAAAGATCCTCAAAAATCAGGGCCGATTCTGTCCGGATTCAATTTTAGGGTAAAGCCAAGCGACAGAGGAGAGATCGAAAAATGAGCACATATGTTCTGGTCCCCGGCTTCTGGCTCGGTGCGTGGGCCTGGGAGAAGGTCGCCCGGCCGCTGCGCGAGGCCGGTCACGACGTCCACGCGGTGACCCTCACCGGACTCGGTGACCGGGTGCACCTGGCCGGGCCCGGCGTTGACCTGGAGACCCACATCCAGGACATCGTCAACGTCATCGTCTTCGCGGATCTGCACGAGGTGATCCTCGTCGGCCACAGCGGAGCGGGCACCCCGATCACGGGAGTGGCCGACCGGATCCCCGAGCGCGTCGCCCGAGTGGTCTACGTCGACAGCGGCCCACCGGCCGAAGGCATGACCCAGATGGACCTCAACGAGCCCGATTGGCAGGCCTTCATCGAGCGGCGGGTCGCCGAGCAGGGCGAGGGGAAGGGCTACCCGCTCATCTCCTGGGAGGAGCAGGAGCGGGCCGGGGCCAGTCTGGAGGGCCTTGGCGAGGCCGAGCGCGCGTGGTTCGCCTCCCGCGCGACGCCCCAGCCGTACGGCACCATGACCCAGCCGCTGATCCTCACGGGCGGCGCGGACAAGCTGCCCAAAACGCTCATAGCGTGCTCGTTCCCACTGGAGCAGGTCCACGCCATGATCGCCGCCGGCCATCCTTTCTTCGCGGCGCTCGCCGGACCGGAGTGGAGTTTCGACGCGGTGCCCACCGGCCATTGGCCGATGTTCTCCAAGCCCGCGGAGACCGCGGCCGCTCTCGCCGCGCTGTCGGGCTGAACTCCGGCGGTCGAGTGCCGGGAGGGAGCGCGGTCCGTCCGCCCTCCCTCCCGGTCCGGCGCCTGTCGTTCCGTTGCGCCGGATGCGTCTCATCCCCGGAGACGTGCGGGAATCCTCCGCCCGGGCCCGGCGCTTGGTCCGCACACTTCATCCCTGGAGACGGGCAGAAATCCCCCGCCCGCTCGGCACCTGCCGTCCGGCTGTGCCGGCCGTCACCCACAAGCAGTTCATCATTGTGTAATGACATGACTACTTAGAGTTACTAGGATGACGGAGGATCGGTCAGGGACGACAGCGAACGGATTCGAGGGGCCACAGTGAGAGCAAACGTTCAGAGGGCACGCGTCGCAGCGGCGGCGGCCGCCATCGGGCTTCTGTGCGCGGGGTTCAGCGCGCCGGCGCAAGCGGAGCCGAATTCCTCCGCCGAGCGGTCCGCGGCGCTGCAGCGCGCGGACGAGAACTGCGGGAACGGCGAGATCTGCTTCTGGCACGACAGAAACTACTCGGGCACCCCTTGGCGCTGGACGCCCGGGAGCGGCTATCGCGACATGCCGTCCAACCTGCACGACCACGTCTACTCGTTCAAAGCGAACGCCTCCGGCTGCTTCATCGACTGGAATCCACAGGAGAAGCGCGCGGTAAGCAACGGCGACTACGCCAAGGCCTACGACACCAACTTCGGCAAGAGGATCGACGCCGTGGGTCCCACCTGCTGATCGAGCCGACGACCCGATCGGGTGGGCATCCCCACCCGGTCAGAGGGCGACCGGTGACCTTCGCCGCGCCACGGGGGCCGTGGCCGGTCAGGATTGTCCATCGTCGCCGACGAACACAAGAGCGTCGTCGCGCATTGTAGTTATTCATGTGCTTAAAGTGATATGGCCTGGTCGGACGCCATCGCGACTCCCACGCACCAGCACGTGCCGGGGACAGATGGCGTGCCGATGCCGGGGACACACGCCACCGGCCCATGTCACACCACGTGCCGGGGCCCAGCGCCAAGACAGAGGAGCCCCTTATGTCCCGTATATACCGCGCCGCTCTGGCCACGGCCACCACAGCCGCCGCGATCGCCATTCCATTCGCCCTCACGCCCGCCGCCCACGCCGACATTCCACCAGCCCACTACAAATGTGCCGGCGGACCGGTCCCCGGACCGGGATTCACCGTCGACCGCCTCGAGCCCGTGGTCAAGGGAAGCGAGTGCACGGTCAATCCTCGTGGCACGGCGAACGTCATCGGCTTCAGCTCCAAGCGCTCCCCCGTCTACAAATGCGCCTCGGTCCAGTTCCCCAGCAAACTCGGCATGGTCATGGGCCAGTCCTGCAGAAGGCTGCGCTGAACCTCACCGCTCCCACCCCGGCGAGCGGCACGCCGAGCGTCCGCCCGGACCACCCGTGAACGGCTTCCCCTCCAGCGGCCGTCTCGGGCCTTCTCCCCGCGGGCGCCTTATGGATGACCATGATCGAAATACCGTAGGCGTCGATCGGCTCGCTGGAGAACGGTAACGATCCGCCGGGCGGACGGTGGCCGCCCGGCGATTACCCACAATGGCCGGCTCTGAGCCGGACCGCCCGGGGATCGCCAGACGGTCAGGGGATCGACATGCGGCCAGAGAGTGCACGGGCGGTCAGGGGATCACAGGTGGTCGGCGAGGTGCTCGGGCGGTCAGGAAATCGTGTGCGGCCGGAAAGTCGCGCGGGCGGTCAGGGGACGAGGAGCGGCTGCCGGTCGTCCTGCGTGATCCATCCGCGGGTCGCCTCGAAGGTCCTCTGCGCGATCAGCTTCTGACCCGCCTCGTTGGGGTGGAAGTAGTCCCATTTGCTGAGGTGGCCCAGCGTGAACGACTGGTTGAACACGGCGTTGCCGTCGGACCTGCAGGCTGGGCCGTACGCGGCGCAGACCCTGGCGAGGGCGGCGTTGTAGGCGGCGATCCGGCCTCGCACGCGGTCGCGCCGCGCCCGGTCGGCGGCGGACGTCGAGGCGGGTTTGGCCAGCATGGTGGGGCAGATGTGCCCGACGGCCCAGAACCCGCGCGCTATCACGTCGTTCTTGCCGACCCGCCACAGCCGCTTGACGTCGGGGATGCTCGCCACGAACACCTTGCCGCCGGGCCGCCCGGTCCGGAACAGCGACAGGGCCTCGTACATCCGCCTCTCGTAGACGTTCACGGGGGTCATCAGGCGCTCTTCGGACACGCAGGCGTCCTGGGCGCCGATCAGGATCGTCACGTAGTCCGCGCCGCGGGCGACCGCCTTCGCGACCTGCCCGGCGAGGTCGGCGCTGGTCGCTCCGGGGACGGCGAAGTTCAGGTTGTGACCGGAGATGATCTGGTCCAGGCTCCGCAGCTTCAGGTAGTGGCTCTGGACGAACGAATGGTCACCCGTCGACCAGGAGCGCGAGGGGCAGGGGACGTACCAGCCGCAGGCGTTGAATCCGGCACTGATCGAGTCTCCGAGCGCCGCCATGATCACCGGCCGCCACGGCTGGGTCGTGGTGCTCCCGACGGGGGTCGCCAAGGTGGCCGTAAGCGCCGTCACCCCTGTGAAAACGGTCACAGTCCTACGGAACGTGGCGCTTGTGAATGCGGTCACAGTCCTGCGAAGCATGGCACCTCCGGCTGAGAGATCACGTCTGCTTCGGATGTATCACCGCAGGACAGCGCCGTGCGCTCCATTGACCGAGTGCCTTGGTTTTCTTGACAGAACGTGGCGGCTGTGCTGGTTCAGGGGCCATCGTCGAACACGTTCAGTTTCCCGCGTAGGGTGGCGGAGGTGAGTGTTGCGCTCGGATTGACCCGTCCCCTCGTGGTGAGAACCACCCTCGTCGGCGACCCCGGCGACCTGTTCGCTCAACTGCCCGAAACCGCCCCTTATGCCTGGATCAGGCATGGTGAGGGGCTGGTCGCCTGGGGCGAGGCCGCACGTGTGACCGTGCCGCCGGGTCCCGGGCGCTTCGACTGGGCTCGCGACTGGCTGTCGACCATCTTCGGTGAGGCCAGCGTCGACGACGACGTACGGACCCCCGGCTCGGGACCGGTCGCCTTCGGCTCATTCACCTTCGACCCGGAGTCCCGCGGTTCCGTCCTCGTCGTGCCCCAGACGATCCTCGCCCGCCGCGACGGCCGCGCCTGGCTGACCACCATCGGCGAAGAACGGCTCGACCTGGTCACCCCGCTCCGCGACCCCGGCAGGATCCGGTACGGCGACGGCAGCCTGACCGCCCCCGAGTGGGAGCACGCCGTGGCCCGGGCCGTCCGGCGGATCAGGTCGGGCCGCCTGGAGAAGACCGTGCTCGCCCGCGACCTGACCGCCACCGCGGAGCGGACGATCGACGTCCGTCTGCTGCTGACCCGCCTGGCCCGCCGCTACCCCGACTGCTACACCTTCTCCTGCGCCGGCCTGATCGGCGCCACCCCCGAGCTGCTGGTACGGCACACCGGGGAGATGATCGAGTCCCTGGTCCTGGCCGGCACGACCCCCAGGGGCACCAGCCGGGCCGACGACATGGCGCGCGGCGCGGCTCTGTTCGCCTCGGCGAAGGATCGTTACGAGCACACCTGCGCGGTGGAGTCGGTGCGCGAGGCGCTGAGCCCGCTCTGCTCCGAGCTGAAGATCCCCGAGGAGCCCGAGCTCCTGATGCTGCCGAACGTCCAGCATCTGGCCAGCCCCGTGACCGGGCGGCTCTCCGCCGGGGCCTCGGTCCTGGACGTGGTGGCGGCCATGCACCCGACCGCCGCCGTCGGCGGCACGCCCACCGAGGCCGCGCTCGACGTCATCCGCGAACTGGAGGGCATGGACCGCGCCGGTTACGCCGGTCCGGTCGGCTGGATCGACGCCCGGGGCGACGGCGAGTGGGGCATCGCGCTGCGCTGCGCCCAGATCGAGGGTCCCCGGGCCCGGCTGTTCGCCGGCTGCGGCATCATGGGCGACTCCGATCCGGCCTCCGAGCTCGCCGAGGCCCAGGCCAAGCTCCGCGTGATGCAGTACGCCCTGGAAGGCTGACCTCCGCGTGACGCGGCATGCCCGGGGCTGACTTCGTGTGACGCGGCACACCCTGGGTCCGGCCTCGCGTGACGCGGCATGCCTTGGGGCCGGCCTCGCATGACGCGGCACGCCCCGGGGCCGGTTTCGCGCGGACGTAGTCGTCCTGAAGGACGGCCTTCCCGTGATGTGACAGTCGCGACATGCCCTGGAAGGCCGACCTTCACAAGGACCGCGCCGACCGGGGCAAATGCCCGAATCCCTACCCGCGGCTGTTGGTCACCCGGCACATGGGCGTACCCTCGCAAGGGCAATACATCGGACATTTCCCGCAAGAAAATCAAAACTTTCTTCTGCTCGACGTTCTTTCTTTCGTCGCCGCGCAGCCGGCCCGCTTGCCAGGGAGAGGAAGATCATGGCCTTACTGACCACCGCCCGCCTCACGGTGCGCGACTGGAGTCCCGACGACGCCACCGAGGCCCTGACCGTCTACGGCGCGCCAGAGGTCACCCGGTGGCTGTCCCCGGCGATGACACAGATCAATGACGAACAGGCGATGCGGACCACGCTCGAGTCGTGGCTGGGCCTCCGCGACGCCCTGATCCCCCCGCTGGGCCGCTGGGCGATCGTCCGCACCTCCGACCAACAGGTCGTCGGCGGTCTCTCCCTGAGATACCTGCCGCCGGACGAGGAGGACATCGAGATCGGCTGGCAGCTCGCCCCCGGCGCCTGGGGGAACGGCTACGCCACCGAGGCCGCCCGGGCCCTGGCCGGGTGGGCGTTCTCCATCGGCGCCCACGAGCTCGTCGCGGTCGTCCGGGTGAACAACGAGCGCGGCGCCGGCACGGCCAAACGCATCGGCATGCAGTGGGTGGGCGAGACGGACAAGTACTACGAGACCCATCTCAACGTCTACCGGCTCTGGCCCAGCGACCTCACCGCCGCCGAAGCGGCCGACACGCTCAAGCTCTGACCTCGAAGACCTCGAAGACCTCGGAGCTGTCGGAGCTGTCGGAGCTGTCGGAACCACCATCGGAAGCCGTCAGGAACCGCCGATGGGAAGCTTCCGGCCGACACTTCGCCGGCCGGAAGCCGTCACCAACCGCCGACCGGAAACTTTCGGTCGGGAACCGTCACGGACCGCCGGCCAGATGCTTTCGGCCGGGAACCGTCACGAATCGTCAGCTGGAGGCTTTCGACCGGGAACCGCCGGCCGGGAGCCGTCAGGAGCCGAGGTAACGCAGCACGGCCAGGACCCGCCGGCTGTAGCCGGTGACGTGCAGGAGCCCGAGTTTGTCGAAGATGGCGTTGACGTGCTTCTCGACGGCACTCTGGGAGACGTGGAGCCGCTCGGCCACGGAGGCGTTGGTGCAGCCCTGCGCCATGTGGTCGAGCACGTCGCGCTCCCGGGGAGTGAGGCGGCTCAGCGGGTCGACGTGGGTGGTGCGGGCGAGGAGCTGCCGCACCACCTCGGGGTCGAAGGCCGCTCCCCCGGCGCCGACCCGGTCGAGCGCGTCGAGGAAGTCGGCGACCTGGGCCACCCGGTCCTTGAGCAGATAGCCCACCCCGTCCACGTCACCGCTCATCAGCTCGGTGGCGTAGTGCTTCTCGACATACTGCGACAGGACCAGCACGCGCGTTCCCGGCCAGCGGCGCCGGATCTCCAGTGCCGCTCGCAGCCCCTCGTCGGTGTGGGTCGGCGGCATCCGGACGTCGGCGACCACGATGTCGGGCCGGTGCTCGGCCACCGCGTCGAGCAGCGCCTCGCCGTCGCCGACCGCGGCCGGGACGTCGTGCCCCTCCTCGACCAGCAGCCGGATCAGCCCCTCGCGCAGCAGCGTGGAGTCCTCCGCCAGGATCACCCGCACGGGAGCTCCGCGGTGATCGTGGTGGGCCCGCCGGTCGGGCTGTCCACCCGGAACCGGCCGTCCAGGGCGGCCACCCTGCGGGCCAGGCCGGACAGACCGCCGCCCGCGGGGTCGGCGCCCCCGCACCCGTCGTCCCGCGTCCGCACAATGATCACTGCGCCTTCCTTGAGGATCTCAACGGTGACCGCTCGGGCCCCCGCGTGCTTGGCGGCGTTCGTGACGGCCTCGCAGACCACGAAGTAGACCGCGGTCTCCACCTGCGTGGCGGGACGCTCCCCCAGGCCGTAACGGACCGTCACCGGCACCCCGGCCCGTTCCGCGACGGTGGCGAGGGCGTCCCTGAGGCCGAGGGAGTCCAGGCCGGTCGGGTAGACCCGCCAGGCCACGTCCCGCAGGTCGCCCAGCGCCTCCTGGGCCTCGTCGTGGGCCTGGCGGAGCAACTCACCGAGGAGTTCCGGCGAGCGGCCCCTGCGTGCGCGGCCGATCAGCATGGCCAGCGCGACCAGACGCTGCTGCACGCCGTCATGGAGATCGCGTTCGATGCGCCTGCGCTCCTGGTCGACGGCCGCCACGATGCCCGCGCGGGTCTCGGCCAGCTCGGTGATGCGGTGTTCGAGCAGCTCGGTGGGGCTCGGCCCGAGTGCCAGCCGGGCGACCCGCCGCTCCAGGGCCACGAGCCCGATGAATCCCATGATCTCCAGGAAGAGCAGGACCAGCCCGCCGACCAGGATGTAGAGCACCAGGAACGCGGTCGGCTCCATGTCGTCGAACGGCCTGCCCCGGCCCCACTGCCAGGCGAGCTGGACACCGAGTCCGGCCCCGAAGACCAGGAGCGTGAGCACCAGGCCGCCCAGCACTCCGATCGGCCAGCGCCTCGCCAGGTAGCGCAGCGCCCGTCGCCCGTCGTAGCCGGACACCTCCACCCCGCCGAACAGCCTCAGCCGTACGACCTCGGCGTCCACCAGCCGTACGGCCCCGGCCAGCACGCCCGGGCGCGCCCGGGGAACGAGCAGGAAGGGGCCCGCGAGGATCAGGAAGGCCAGCTCGGCCAGGGCCGCCGGAACCCCGAGCACGTGTCCGGCCAGCGCCCGGCAGGCCCTGATCACGACGCTCACGACCGCGCGTGGTACTTTCCCTTGCGCTGGTCCCTCAGCCGTATCACCACGAAGGCCACCACGGCGAGCACGACGATGCCCAGTACGACCTTGGACACGATCCCCATGTAGTTCTCGACCAGCGACCAGTTCTCCCCGAGCATGTATCCGGCCATCACGAAGGCCGTGTTCCAGATGAGGCTGCCCAGCGTGGTGAGGAGGGTGAACGTCATGATCGGCATGCGCTCGACCCCGGCCGGGATCGAGATGAGGCTCCGGAAGATGGGGATCATCCGGCCGAAGAAGACGGTCTTCCTGCCGTGTTTGGCGAACCAGGCCTCGGTTTTCTCGATGTCGGAGACCTTGACCAGCGGTAGCTTCGCCGCGATGGCCACCACCCTGTCCCGGCCCAGCAGCGCTCCCAGCCCGTAGAGCACCAGTGCGCCGATCACCGACCCCAGGGTGGTCCAGAGCACCGCGTCGAACAGGCTCATGCTCCCCTTGCTCGCGGTGAACCCGGCGAGCGGGAGGATCACTTCGCTCGGCAGGGGCGGGAACAGGTTCTCCAGCGCGATGGCCAATCCCGCCCCGGGAGCCCCGAGGGTCTCCATGAGGTTGATCGCCCATCCGGCGATCCCGTCGGCGGGGGGTGCACTCATACGCAAGGCGATTCCATCGGCAGTCAGTGAACTCATGGACACAAGGCTACGTAGATCCGCTTATAGCGCGAATGAGGATCACATCACGCCTGCCGCGGACGCACCCCAGCGTCCGGAGTGTGGAAAACCCCAGTACCCGCCAGAGCAGGAGGAAACCATCAGGTGGCACCCGGCCGGGCCGTACGCGGAATCCCGCGTACCCGTCGCCGGGGCAGGACCCGCGGTCCGTCCCCGCTCACCGGCGCCGGGCCAGGGGTTCGACCGATCGACGGGCACGGCCGGGCATGGGCCGATCCCTCCAGAAGGATCACGTTCTCCGGAGATAGAGCGTCTCGCCGGGCTCGACCACCGCGCGGCCCGCGGTCAGCGTGGCGATCCAACTGGGGAAGACGGGCAGGTCCGACTCACGCACCGCGACGCGGAAGCCGACCTCGGCGCCGTAGACGACCTCCCTGACCTCGTACCGCGAGGCATGCAGATCGTTCTCCAGCCGCCCCGCCTGGACGTGGTCCACGGTCACCGTCATGGCCTTCGCGGGCACCATCTCGACCAGGGGTGCGAGGTCCAGCGCCTTGCCGACCGATGAGCCGTACGCCCGGATCAGGCCTCCGGCGCCGAGTTTCACCCCGCCGAAGTAGCGCGTCACCACCGCCACCACGTCACCGAGCCCCCGGCGCAGCAGCGTCTCCAGCATCGGGGTTCCCGCGGTGCCGCCGGGCTCCCCGTCGTCGTCGGCCCGCTGGACCAGCCGGTCCCCGCCGATCACGTAGGCGGAGCAGTTGTGGCTGGCGTCGGCGTAGAGCTCCTTGCACTCGGCGACAAAGGCGCGCGCCTCCTCCTCGGAGGACACCGGCGCCAGGGTGCAGACGAATCGCGACCGCTTGATCTCGGTCTCATGCTCGGTGATGTCTTCCGGTGTTAGGTACGGCACAGCCATTTGGACAGGTTATCGGCCTGTCCGGACGGCCTTCCGCTCGAAAGCCGCGCGGAGAAAAAACCCTCCTGACCTGCGCCTTAGCCCATTCCCATCGGACTGGCCGTTTCTCCGGCCCGCAACCGGTCCCGGGCGGCACGGGCGGAACGCCCGGGTGGGCCACGCCGCACCATGCACCTCGCACAAGGCCTCGGTGGGGCGCTGCGCGTACGGTCCAGGACATGAGTTACCGAGTCGCCATGGACATCGGCGGTACCTTCACCGACGTGGTCCGCTATGACGAAAGGACCGGGGCCGTGGTGGCCTCCAAGGTCCCGAGCACTCCCGGCGACCTGGTCGAGGGTGTGTTCTCCGCGCTCGGGCAGGTCGTGGATGACCTGTCCGGGATCTCCCACTTCGTCCACGGCACCACCCAGGGTCTCAACGCGCTGCTGGAGCGCAAGGGCGGGCGGACGTTGCTGCTGAGCAGCCAGGGGGTCAGGGACGTCTACCAGATCGCCCGGGGCAACGGGGCCGAGGCGGTCGAGCGCTGCCGTAAACCCGAGTCCCTGGTGCCCAGGTCGGACGTCATGGAGATCGCCGGGCAGCTGGACACCCGCGGCGAGGAACTCATACCCCTGAACGAGGACGCCGTCCGCGCGGCCGCCCGGAGGGTCAGAAGCGAGCGGTTCGACGCGATCGCGGTCTGCCTGCTGTTCAGCCACGTCAACCCGGCCCACGAGATCCGCGTGAGGGAGATCCTCATCGAGGAGCTGGGCGAGGACGTGCTCGTCGTCCTGTCCCACGAGGTCGCCCGCGAATGGCGCGAGGCCGAGCGGACCTCCTCCGCCGTGCTGGAGGCCTACACGGGCCCCACGGTCCGCAACTACCTGGGCAGGGTCGAGGAACGGTCCGCCGAGTGCGGCCTGACGGTCCCCGTGCACGTCATGCAGTCCTCCGGTGGCCTGGTCACCGCCGACTACGCTATGCGGCGGCCCCTGCAGACCCTGCTGTCGGGCCCGGTGGGCGGCGCCATGGGCGGCGTCGCGGCGACCTGGCTCCTGGGCCGCGAGAACGCCATCTGCATGGACATGGGCGGCACCTCCTTCGATGTCTCCCTCGTGGTCGGCGGGCGTCCCGACATCAGCGCCGAGGCCCGCGTCGAGGGATTCCCCGTGCTGATGCCGATCGTGAACCTCCACACGATCGGCGCGGGCGGCGGCTCCATCGCCTACGCCGAGGCCGGGACCCTGCGGGTCGGCCCCGAGTCGGCGGGAGCCGTGCCCGGCCCCGCCTGCTACGGCCAGGGCGGCATCCAGCCGACCGTCACCGACGCCAACGTCGTGCTCGGCCGGATGGACCCCGCCTGGTTCGCGGGTGGGCTGATGTCCCTGAACGCCCGGGCGGCCAGTACGGCGATCTGCAACCTGGCGCGCGAGCTCCGCCTGGAGACACGCCAGATCGCCGAAGGCATCTGCAGCGTGGCCAACGCCAAGATGGCCCAGGCCATCCGGACCCTCACCGTCGAGCGCGGCGTCGAGGCTCGCGACTTCGCGCTGGTCGCCTTCGGCGGCGCGGGCGCGATGCACGCGGTCTTCATCGCCCGCGAGCTCGGCATCTCCGAGGTGATCGTCCCCCGGTTCCCCGGCGCGTTCTCCGCCTGGGGCATGCTGGAGGCCGATGTCCGCCGCGACCTCACCCACCCCTACTTCCGCGCGGGCGAGGATCTGAACTGCGCCGACATGTCGGCCCGGCTCCTGGAGCTGGAGGCCCGGACCCTCGATGCGCTGACCGGTCAGGGCGTGGAGGCCTCCCGGATGTGCGTCGAGGTCGCGGTGGACATGCGCTACGAGGGCCAGGACCACGCGCTGACCATCCCCCTGGACAGCGCGGACGAGCCCTGTGTCCCCGGTTTCCTCGACCGGATCACGGCCCGTCACGCCGAGGAGTACACCAGGCGGTACGGCTACACGGCCCCCGAGGTGCCGGTGGAGTTCGTGATGCTGCGCGGCACCGGCTTCGGCACCTTCCCCCGGGGGGTCTCCGCCGTCCTCGACTCCGAGCCGTGCGACGAGGCGCGGGTCGTACGGGATGTGGTCTTCGACGGTGAGGTGCACCCCACCCCGGTGCTGCGCCGCAGCGGCCTGCGCGGCGAGCTCGCCGGTCCGGCGATCGTGGTCGAGGAGACCGCGACCACGGTGATCCCCCCCGGCTGCCTGGCCTCGGTCGACGACAACGGATTCCTGATCATCAGGGTGTGCGATCAAAAATGACGATCGGGCCGGCTCCGTTGATCCGCGTCGACTCACATGATGCGGATCTACCCGACGGGCCGGGACCGGAGGACGTGGGCCGCCAGGTGAAGGGCCAGCCGGGTCCCCGGGTCGTCCACGTCGAAGCCCGCGGCGCGGATCCGCTCCAGGCGGGTGGTGACGGTGTTGCGGTGGACGCCGAGACGCTCGGCGGCGCGGGAGGCCCCGCCCTCGTCCAGGACGGCGGTGAGGGTCTCCAGCAGCGTCCCGTCGCGGTCCACGCTCAGCAGCGGGCCCAGGATCATCTGGGCCGGGGCGCGCAGGACACCACCCGGCAGGGCGGCCAGCAGCTTGGCCGGGCCCATCCGGTCGGCCCGCGCGACCACGCCGGCCGGGGAGACGAACGCCGCGGCCTCCGCTCCGAGCAGCGACTCATCCATGATGCCGAGATCGGGCACCTGAGCGCCGACCCCCGCCGCGCAGGGCATCGGCAGGGCGGCGAGGCACTCGGCCAGGCGGATGGCGAGCCGTTCGGGGGGCAGCGCCGACCATCCCGCCCAGCTCTCCTCCCGGCGCAGCACGGGTCCGGGCCCCACGGTCGCGGCGATGACCGATCCGATCATCTGCAGGTCGTCCAGGTCGGCGTCATGGGGCCGGATGGCGTAGGCGGTGAGCGGGCCGGCGACCGGCCAGCGGAGGGCGACCGCCCGCGCGAGCGTTCCGTCCCCGCTCGCCTCCAGATCCGCTTCCGGCGGCGTTCCCTGCGCCGCTCCCTGCGGCACCGCCCCTTCCCCGCCGTCCCCGATCCGCCCGTAGGGCGACGTCCGCGACGAGGCGAGGGTGAGCAGCCGGGTGGCGAGAGCCGACTGCAGGGCGACATCCCGCTCGGCGGCGAGCCGCTCGATGGCCGCCCACGCGATCAGCGGGGTGACCGCCAGCGCCAGAACGGCGTTCACCACCGACGGCCAGCCGGGAGACTGGAAGGAGCCGTGGGCCACGAGGATCGCCAGCGTGCCGCCGCTCGCGTCGGGGATGTCCACCTCCGCGAGCGAGGGCCCCTGAGCCCGGCGGCCCGCCAGATGCGAACCCCACGGGTCCAGCAGGGCCACCGCGTTCCCCTGCAGTTCGGAGTTGAGCACGCCGAGCACTCGCCGGGCAGAGGGCCCCGCCTCGGCCAGCCTGGTCGCGCAGCGGGCCACGAGCTGGGTCCTGGCCGCCTCGGGGCGGGCCGCCGCCGACGCCACCCGTACGGCTGTCACCAGCGGATCCTCATCCACGAAGATCAACGTCACGCCGAGCCGCTCGGCCAGTCCCGCGCCGGATCCGGCGCTCATTCCGGCCGACGACGCGATGACGCACGCGGCGGCCTGCTCCCAGGCTCTGCGCATGGCCATCTCCACCGCCCAGCCGCCGCTGGCGGCCTGGCCGACCAGCACCACCGCCGTGTGGGGCGGCACCGAACCAAGCGTCGCCAGATCGTCGACGATCCGGACCTGGCGCACCGGATTCTCCCCCGTGCCCCACATCCGGGCCCCGGCCAGCGGTCCCCCGTTGACCAGCTCGGCCACCGTGACCGGGACCTCCCAGTCCCGCCGCCCCCGCGACTCGATCACGGCTCCTCCCCCGGTCCTCTCACGCCGGGCCCGCCCGCCGTCACAACGGCACCCCGAACGCCCGCGGCCCGCCCAGTGCGATGCCCTCCTCGGTGTGCCACACCGGCGCCGCTCTCACCACCATGACCTCCACCTCCAGTCCCGGGGCCACCTTGTCGACGTCGACCACCATGCCGTCCACCGTCGAGATCATGCAGATCTGGTCGGGTGCCATGGCCACCATCGCCCCGTCTGCCAGGGCGAACACGATCTCATTGTGCGCCTCCAGGCGGATGAGCCTGCCGAGCCCCTCGCGCTCCTCGACCACGATGCTGGACGGCAGCGACGGCAGCGTCAGATCCATGCCGTGCCCGGTGCTGCTCTCCACCGCGACGATCCGGCCCCTGCACAGGGTCCGCACGCCGTACGGCGCGGCGACGGAGCGCGGCGCCCCCGGCACGCCCGCCTCCATCAGGCGGCTGACCGTGCCGGGGACCAGGACGCGTGCCAGCACCTCGGCGGTCATCGGATAGCAGGCGGTCACCGTCCAGCCACCCAGGGCCAGGACCAGCGGGCGGATCAGCTCCTCCACCCGGTCCGGCGCGGTGTCCAGCACCACCACGTCATCGGCGGGGCCGGCCATCACGAGTGGCGTGGCGCTGACCCCGCCCAGGGTGTAGCTGCTCTGCTTGATCAGCGGGAAGACCCTCCCGCTGCCGTCTCCGTCCACCAGCGGCACCCCCAGCAGCGCCGCGGTGATCACCGGGAGCAGCGCGCTCTCCGCGTCGAGGTTGAGCGCCACCACGGCGCCGATCTTCTGGCCGAGCCGGCGCTCCAGCCCGCGGATCACTCGCACGGGCTCGTTCCCTCCGGGCAGGCGCTCGCTGAGCGCCGTGCTGGAGCCGACAAGACAGATCGCGGCGCAGATCGTCTGAGGCGGCAGGTCGGCGGCGCGGCTCACCCGCACCCCGTCCCCGAGCACCGACCTGGCCCAGTCGAGCGTGAGGTGGAAGGAGAGCTCGGCCGCGCCGGTGGCGAAGAGCTGTGATCCGGCGGCGAAGGCGTCGAGCGACATCGAGTCGATCTTCGGGTGCGTCCCTTCGACGGTGGGGCTCACAGGATCGCCCCCTCCGCCTTGACCTCGACCCGGAAGAGGCCGTCGGGCAGGTAGGACAGCGGGTTGACGATCGTGCCGGTGACGCGGGCGGAGCCCGGGGCGGCCCCGGCGCTCACCGCGCGGGTCAGTGCCTCGTCCCGGGTGGCGTCGAGCGCGCGGTCGAGCTCGGCGCGGCCCTTGGCCTGCACGATCCGCTCCACGTCGACCGTGGGTCTGGCCAGCGCCGCGCCGTAGGCCACCGCCAGCTCGGCCCGCTCCGGCACCTGCCAGCCCGGACCCGCCTGCCGGGCGTAGGGCCCCACCGCCACCCCCTCCGACGCCGACACGACCAGCGGCAGCCGCACGTTCAGCGGGACGAGCGTGTCGCGCCGATCACCGATCCTGGGCATTCCCCCGGTCACGAGGCCGGTGCGCACCACGGCCCCCCGCTCCTGCACCGCGGTTTCTCCCCGTCCCGCCAGCGCCGCGCCGCCGCGCAGCGCGCAGGTGAAGGCACCCAGATAACAGATCAGCGGATAGCGGCGGAAGTAGTGGGCGGAGACCAGCCCCGCCCCGCTCCTGGCGAAAAAAACGGAGACTCCCGGCAGGTCGCGGGCCATCCGATCGGCGATCCTGGCCGCATGCGGGCCGAGCGCCGCGTTCAGGATCGCGCTGTTCTCCCGTTCCCGCAGCCCGGCCCGGCCGAACTCGTACGACAGGGTGATCCGCGCCCCGGGCACCTCGTCCGCGATGATCTCGGCGACGGCCAGCTCGTGGTGGGGCAGGATGGGCGACCCGGTCGCGGTCACCGCGAAGTCCGTCAGGCCGCACTCCGCCGCGAATCGGGCCACCGCGTCGGTGTCCAGCTCGGTGATCGGCCGGCCGGTGAGGCTGTGCCCGCCCCGCACCACCGTCCCCACCCCCGAGTCCTCGGGCCAGCCGACCAGCGGGCCGAGCCCCGGAGGGCAGGGATTCGAGACCCGGATCACCGCCACCGGCGCCCGCCGTACGCCGTCCAGGTCCACCGCCACCGCCGCGCCCCTGGGCGTCATCGACGGCGCCCGTCGCATCCCGTCCGGGTACGTCACGACCGGTAAGGTCCCGGCCGTCACCTGCACCTCGGTCAGGACGTCACCATGGACGGCCACCGTCACCGTCTCATGTCGTCCGAGATCAACACCGATGATCATTCCAGAACGCGCCCCTCGGTCTCCGGCAGCGGGACGGCCAGCAGGGCGGTGAGCACCATGAACGCGTTGATCACCAGCATGGTCGTGGTGAATCCGGTGGCGTGTGCGAGCAGCATGCCCACGGCGGCGGGAGCGACGGTGGTGGAGACGAGCTGGGCGGCGGTCGCCCAGGAGTAGCCGGTGCCGCGTAGCGCGGTCGGGTAGAACTCGCCGTTCCAGGTGTTCCACACGCCCCAGGCGCCCAGGCTGAAGAACGACAGGATGAAGTTGCCGACGTACAGGCCGGTCATCGTGGACGCGATGGCGAAGTAGAACCCGCCGAGCGCCGCGGCCACCACGTAGACCAGGAAGACCTTCTTGCGGCCGAACCGGCCGGTCAGCAGCGACGCGCTGACGTATCCGGGGATCGTCACGAGCGCGCTGAGCGCGGCGAAGCCGAGGCTCGCGTCCAGGCTCAGGCCTCTCTCCCACAGGAGTGTGGGCAGCCAGGTCTGCAGGCCCCAGTAGCCCCAGTTGAAGGCGAAGTTCAGCACCAGCATCACCAGGGTGATCGGGCGCAGCCTCCCCCGGAGCAGATCCAGGGGGTGGCCCATCCGCTTGACGCCGACGATGAAAACCGCGTCGGAGTCGGGGCTGCCCAGCTCCCGCAGCACCGCCCCTGCCTCGTCCTGACGGTCCCGTGCGGCCAGCCAGTAGGGCGACTCGGGCACCCAGGCCCGGATCACGAACGCCCAGAGTCCGGCCAGCGCGCTGGCGATCGTGACCACGTGCCAGCCCAGGCTGCCCAGGGTCACCGAGGCCGCGATGGCGGCGAGCACCCCGATCGGCCAGCCGATCGACAGGTAGACCGCCGCCCTGCCCCGGCTTCTGGTGGGCAGCAGTTCCAGAAAATAGGGGAAGGTGACGGTGTAGACGCCGGCCAGGGCGAACCCGGAGGCCACCCGCAGCGCCATCAGCGTCACCATGTCCGGCGCGAACGCCGAGGCGAGCGCGATCACCCCGTAGGCGATCAGGGACCAGAAGCAGGTGGGCCGGCGGCCTATCCGGTCCGAGAGCGGACCCCAGATCAGCGTGCCGGGGATCATGCCGAGCGCGACGGCCGACAGCACCATCCCGATCCCGCCCTCGTCGATCCCGAAGGCCCTCCTGAAGTCCCCGGTGACGTAGATGAGGGCGACCTGTTCCCAGGATTCGATGACAAACGCGACGAACAGCGCCAGCGCGATCAGGACGTGCCTGCGAGTGAACGGCATCCGGTCGAAGGCCGCGCCGATCGGCAGCCTCCGGACTTCGGTCGCGATCACGGCGATCTCCGGGAAACAGGCGTGAGGCATTGCGGCGCCACAGGCCCAGCCTCCTCCCTCGGGCCTCTGCTAGGTGGCCCGTCCCAAGATGTCCCGCCATTCAGGATAACCACAGGTCAAGTGGCTTCTCCCCGCCCCGATCCACCGGCGTGCGCCGAGGCGCCCCCGCATGATGCCGAAGGTCGGGGCCGTCGGTCCGACGGCCCCGACCCTCGTTCCGGGTGATCGGTGGCAGGCGGTGGGACCGGTCCGCTATCCGGCGTAGGTCTCGAACTCGGCGACCTTCGGCGCGCCGGTCGATCCGGTGATCTTGAAGGTGATCTTGCTCGGCGAGGTCGCGGCGAAGGTGACGGCGCCCGCCCCGCCGGCGATGAGGTAATGCCCGGGGCCCGCAGGCTGCCGGCTCACACGCCGAAGGCGCCGCCTTCGATGAGGATGAGCGCGCCGATGGCGATCAGAACCACGGGCAGCAGGATGTGGCCCCAGCGGGCGAGGGCCTTGGCGATGACCGGGCGGGTGGCGAAGAACCGCCCGGCCAGGCACCACAGGGCGACCAGGACCAGGAAGACCGCGACGTACACGCTCATCCCGCCGGTGCCCGCGGTGGCGAAGACCGGCACGTAGACGCCGATGTTGTCGCCGCCGTTGGCGAAGGTGACCGCGGCGACCGCCGGCAGACCCGGCCCACCCGGCTTTACCTCCGCCTCCTCGCCCTCCCCGTCACGGTGGTTCTTCCACGCCTGCCAGGCGGCCTTGACGCCAAGGGCGAGCGGGAGCAACCCGAGGTAGGGGATGGCGGACTCGGGGAGGAACGTCGCGCCGAAGGCGGCGGCGACGGCCACGACCAAGATGGCGGCGAAGCCGAGATACTGGCCGCCCACGATCCGCACGGTCGAGCCGCGGTGTCCGGCGCCCTGGGCGAAGAACAGCGCCAGGATCACGATGTCGTCGATGTTGGTGACGGCGAACAGGCCGGCCGCCTGTCCGATGATTCCGAGGTTCACGGGTGACGGTCTTCTCTCGATCGGGGGCGATCCATAGTGCCAGGCGACATGAGAGTGTCGATGCGTGGACGTTCGGCCTGCCGCGCCTGATGCTCCCGAATCCCAGATCGTCGCCTCCGGTGCGACCGGTCGGTTCCGGTTCGGTCGCCGCGCCGGTGGGCGTCGTACATCGCGATGACCGCCCAGACGATCTCACGTTCCACCGCCGCCGCCTCCGCGCACCTCTTCGTCGGGTGACCTGCCTCACGGTAGGGGTGACGGGCGGATGCCGCGGCGGGCGGAGCGATCTCCGTGGCGGTGACGGCTCGGTGGGGTTCCATGGTCGGATACGGATCCGTGCCTCCCGATCCCGCAGGCAGGACGCCATAAAGGCCGATCTCGATTTCGGAAAACAACGAAATCCGAAGGCCAACAAAAAGGGCGCCGGATCCCGCGGGGAATCAGCCGGAGGAACCGGCGGCGAAAACAATGATCTCATGCGTACTGAAATTCGAAAATATATCGACAGCCATGTCTAATTCGGTTTGTTATAGAGCGTTCCGGTCATGGGAAGTCCCATGACAAAAGAGCTACAGCCAATGCCCGATGATTGGACCCGCGCGCTGGCCATCGCCGCCCACCCCGACGACATGGAGTTCGGCGCCGCCGGCGCCGTCGCCGCCTGGACCGCGGCGGGTAAATCAGTCAGCTACCTTCTGGTCAGCCGCGGCGAGGCCGGCATCGACGGCATGCGCCCCGAGGAAGCGACGAAGATCCGGGAGGACGAGCAGCGGGCCAGCGCACGGATCGTCGGCGTCGACGAGGTCGAGTTCCTCGACTACGGCGACGGCACCATCGAGTACGGTCTCGCCCTGCGCCGCGACCTCGCCGCCGCGATCCGCAGGCACCGACCCGAGTTGATCATCACGTTGGCTGGGAGTGGCCTTCACGCGGCTCACCGTGCGGCCCGCCCTCCGGCGCACCGTCCAACTCCTCGATGACACACGCGGCGAGCTGCGCCGGATTGGCACACTCACCCAGCTTCTCGACGGGAAGGTCCAGGGAGAACTCACGCTGGAGCTCGAACCACACCCGGACCGCGGAGATCGAATCAAGCCCGTGCTCCCGCAGGGACGACTGGGGAGTCAGATCCATGCCGCCGGGCAACACGTCGGCCAGCAGCCGGATGACCGTCTCGGTCACGCGCTCGTTCAGCTCCATGTCCATCCCCACGTCGTTTTCCGTCCGTCGTTGCGAGGCTAATGACGGGGAAAGCCGATGCCTGCTCAAGACTGAGCAGGCGGGCGTAGGGGATCGCGTTACCTTGGATCTCACCCTGACGCGGAGGAGGACGACCTTGGCCGGCGATTGGATCGTGGGGGACGCGAACAGAGAGGACGCCGCCGTCAGGTTGTTCTGTTTCGCGCACGCGGGCGGTGGATCGGCGTTGTTTCGGGGGTGGGAAAAACTGCTCTCACCCGAGGTGGACGTATGCCCGGTGGTCCTGCCTGGACGCGAGTCGCGAATTCGTGAGATGCCGTTCAACCGGATGGAGCAGCTGGTCGGCCCGCTGTACGAGGCATTGCGCGAACACGTCGATCGGCCGTTCGCGTTCTTCGGTCACAGCATGGGCGCCGCGGTCGCGTGGGAAATGGCGCGGAAATTCTCCGCGGGCCCTTCCGATGGTCCGATCATTCTTTTCGTCTCCGGCCGCAGGGCCCCGCACCTGCCCACCCGGCGCCGCCTTTTCTCCGATCTGCCGGACGAACAGCTGATGGCCGAGCTGGGCAAGCTGAACGGCACCCCCACGGAGGTGATGGGCCAGCGCAACCTCCTGAAGCTGTTCCTGCCAGGTCTGCGAGCCGACTTCGAGCTGAACGAACGGCACACGCCGCTGCCCGGCCCGGAGCTGTCGTGCCCGGTGTCCGCGCTGTGCGGCGACGCCGATCCCGAGGTCGACCCGGACGAGATCGCCGCCTGGCGGAATGCCACGACCGGCGGTTTCACCCAGCGGGTGTTCGGCGGCGACCACTTCTACCTCAAGGGACCGCGTCCCGAGGTCCTTCAGGCCGTCCAGGAGGACCTCGACCGAGTGATCCTCGCCCATCCCGCGCGCTGACCGTGATCACCATGTGCGTAGAACCTCCGCCTGTCCCAGAAGGATTCATGGAAGCGTTGGCTGGTTGGGCTCATCGTGCTCATGGTCGCGCCCGCAGAAGACACATGCCTTGTAGTAAGACAGCGGGGAAAGGATGCGATCGGTGGACGCTCGCCCTGCGCGGCAGGCGGGTGCCTCGTTGGCTGCCGCTCACCCCCGCGCTGATCGGTGCCGCCACGCTCGCGCCCTACGGAGTGGTCGGAACGGTCCATGCCGCGCTCGGCACGGTAGGTGTGGTGACCATCTCCCGGGGGGATTTCCCCACCCCTGGCGACGCCCTGCTGGTGACCTGGTTCGGGCTCGGCGCCTTCGCCGCGTACGGCATCGCACTGAGCGCGGTCGCCTGGTCTTACCTGCGCCGCACTCAGCCGGTCTGCGCGAACACCAGAGCGGAGGTCCGGTCATGAGTCACGTGGTCCGGTTGTGCTCGACGTGTAGGAGCACGAAACCGGCGTTACCCACCGTCACCCATCGGTTGCCCGGAATGGCTCAGTGATTCGAGCGGAAGGTCGTCGCCAGGCGAGGAGTCAGCTCGGTTTCGACCCGTGTGTGCCCCATCCGGAGACGATGAGGTCACCATCGAAGATCAACACTTCGTTGGACAGCTGTCCCGCCTGGTTCCGGTAGTTGATGACGACGGAGTCGATACCGGCGTAGACCCCGAGGACGTGGAAACGCAGATCCGGGTTATGCCGTAGGCCCTGGGCCCAGTACGCCCGCAGCGCTTCCTTGCCGCGCACCGTCCCGTCCGAACCGTCAAGCAGCCGAGCCGCGAGCGGAGAGCGAAACACCACCTCGTCGGCGTAGTGCTTCATGATGCGATCGACGTCCCGGGAGTTCCAGTCGGCCACCCACTCATCGGCGAACGCCTGCGCGCGATCAAGATCCATGGCCTCATTCAAACATGGATGGTATGTCCTTGTGGGGCTCCGACATCGAACCCCATTGCGGACTCATGTGAAAGTCGCTGAGATCACCTCAATGTCACTGCCCCTGTTCGCCCTATGACTCAAAACGACCAGACCGGGCCAGATCTCCGATACGCCGGGGCCCTGCCCTTCTCAGGACTTTCTCAGTGATCCTCAGTGCCCTCTCAGGTCGTTGGTGATGTTGTTGTGCCATGTTTGGAGCACTTCCCAGATCGACGGCATGGTGGCCCTACGCGGGGGCTGCGTGGACCGCGGCCTACGGCGTGATCCACGTGTGGTGGGCGCTCGGTCACCCGCCGTCCTTCCCATCGCCCGGCGAATCGTACTTCCCCGGAACCTGGACGCCGGTGGGGCTTGCCCTGCTGTCCGCGACAGTGTGTCTGCTGATCGGCGCCGGGGCCGAACGCCGCCGGAGCTCTACCGCACGGTGGGTGCTCGTGGTTCTCGGCTGGTTGGCCGGCGCCGGGATGCTCCTGTACTCATTCATGTTCGCCATCAGCCTCGTGACCCTGATATTCGAGCTTGACGCCGACTGGGTAACCCTGCTCACGCGCGGCAGCGGCGTGGTCGGCGGGGTCGTGACACTGGCCGGCGCCATCGCTGAGCAGCGCCGTGCCCGGCATGCTTGTCCTTATTGCGGCCGTGTCCCCAGTCACACGCCCGCGCGACGCGGTGACCCTGCTCCCCGATGGGCGTACATCGCGGGATATGCCACGGTCGTTGGCTGCGCGGTCCGCGTAGGCGGATTGGTGATCGATTACCTGATGACGGGCAGGCCGCTTTCAGGAGCGCTCGGATGGTCGTTCTCGGTCTTCGTCGTCCTGCTGATCCTCACCGGCACCCTGCTGCCGCTCGCGTTGGTGCACCGCTGGGGCCGGATCTGGCCGCGGTGGGTAATGCCGTTCGCCGGACGTAACGTGCCGCGATGGCTCGTTCTTGGGCCGGCCTTGTTCGTGGGCGCCGGTCTGACCGGGTACTTCGGTGTCGCCGGGATGACGGAGATGGTCCTCCTGGGGCAGGGGAACACGGTCGGAGCTCCACTATGGCGGATCTTGATGGAAATGCTCGGATACACCGTGTGGGGTTTGGGTCTGCTCCTCGCCGCGATCTCCTACCACGCTCTGACCAGATCGGAGTGCCGGTCATGCCGGCATCCCATCCCATCGACGACCCCGAGCACGTACTGATCAAGAAGATCTGAGTTACCACGGTCCCAGGCTCAGGCCGGTCTCGACGATGAAGGCGTCGAGTAGGTCGGGCTGGTACTGCATTTTCACCGAAAGGAGATCTGATCCTTGACGTTGTTGAGGGGCGGATCATGTTCGTGGAGGTCCTGCACTACCCGAAGCCGCCACGTCCGGCGAACTGAAGCCAACAGCTTGGGAAGGAGGTGAGACGGCGGAGTAGGCGTTCGGCCGGTCGTGAGTGACCGTGGTCGGCCCCTCGTCACCCTGGCTGACGGCCCGGCGATCAGAGGCGCATGCCGTGGGGGTGCTGATCGCGACGGCCAGACAGCAAGATCTCTCGCAGGCTGCTTCGGAGGAGTTCGACGCCGTCGTCATCGATCTGGAGATCAACCCGGACGATAGGCTCCACCTGCAGCTCCTTCGTGGCCTCCTCGGTGAAGTGCAGTGTCAGGCGGCCGGAGGCGATCTCGCAGTGAGTCACGCCGCCGTAGGTGGTACCCGCCTGGTCCTCTCGGACGACGCAGTACGTGTCCATGCCCAGCCCGGTCTCCTGCTCGTCCGGTTCCTCGGTGGACATCATAAAGATCAAGGCATTCCCGGTGCCGTCCTCGTGTTCGGCCATTCCAAAAATGATCGTCCCCGGGTCGTCGTCTCGACCGACGGTTCGCGCGACCATGGTCCCCAGAGGAGGCCAGGCCGGGCCGGATACCCTGTCTGCCGGCGAGGTGGGAGTGGAGCCGACTTCTGGCAGGGGCAAACCTTCGGGCCAAGCGGCGTGCATCCATGGCGATGTGAGGGATGGCTTGCGCGGGAATATGGTCAGTTCCTCCGCATAGGCCCAAGCGGGCACCTCGATGTCCTGGGCGAAGGGCGACTCCACGTCGAAGGTTGGACATCATGGAGTTGTACGACTTCCCGCGCGGGCTGTAATCGAGCCGGCAGACGAACCACGTCCCCTCGCCCGGCTTGTACTGGGCCACCTTCAACCGGCGGAAAAGGTCGTCGAGGTCCTCGACATGTCGAATCCGCTGGGAATCGTCCGCCATCCGATAAGTGATCACGGTTGTGCTGAAGGTGCCGAGCTGGCAGCGATGGACATCGACCCATTGCCAGCCGTCTGGGGCGCCGGCCTTCACAGCCCGCCCGATCTCAATGCAGAGTTCGTGCGCGAGGTCGGATGACATACTCACCGTGCCTTTTCCATCGGGCGAACGAGAACAGGAGCTTATTGGGCGTCCTTCCGGGGGGCCACGTCCGATCAGGGATGCGATCCAAGCGCATGCTTCGCGAGCTCGGTCGCGCGGCGGCGCGGAGCGCCACCTTACAGAGAGGGCGACAATGAGGGCGGTTCAGCCGGGGCGTTCGCCCCCGTGGGCCAGCTGCGCCTGAGGGCTCGTACCGTCAGTGAATCCCTCGGGCAAGAAGGTCCTTGACGGCCTGGGATGCTTTCGCGGGAGATCCGGCATCGAACGGTGGTTGCGGGTCGTACTCGATCGCCAGTTGGATCGCCTCGGCGGTGGTCTGATCGGTGATGTGCGCTGCCAGCGCGAGCGCCATGTCGATGCCGGAAGAGACTCCGGCAGCGGTCACGATCTTTCCCTGAAACACCACACGCTCGGCCGTATAGGTGGCCCCGAATGACTCCAGCACATCGATCGCCGCCCAATGGGTCGTCGCCGAGAGTCCCGTCAGCAGTCCGGCGGCTCCCAGCAGCAACGATCCTGTACACACGGAAGTCGTCCAAATGCTTCCCTGGTGCATGCGCCGGATCCAGTCGAGGAGTTCGTCATTTTGCACCAGTCCCCGCGTTCCTGGACCCCCGGGAACCAGTAATACGTCACAGGAGTCAATGTCAGCGAACGTTGCATCGGCGGTGACGGCCAGCGACGTGGGGGCGTCTCGCACCGGTCCGGACTCGGTGGCCGCGAACACGATCTCGGCGCCCGGCAAGAACTTGAGCACCTCGTACGGGCCAACTGCGTCAAGGGCGGTGAACCGGTCGAACAGCGGGATGACGATACGCACAGCGACTCCCTTACCGAACTGCGGTGAACGGCGACCAGGTTATGACGAGTGCGCCAACCCCTGTGGCTCTCATACGAAACATGGTCAACTTCTCGGCTGGCGAAAAGCCAGGGGATGAGTGGAGTAGGTCCGGGGCCAAGGTGAGGGCGGCTGTCGGTTCCGCTACATCTGGGCTTGGACGTGCGAGACCTTCCGGGTGACGTCGGTGTTCGCCCATCGGTCGTGAAGCGTGCGGCCTTCGGGGTCGAGAAACGCCCACATCCCATCCGCGATGAGAATGATCGGCCCGGCGACCGGCATGAAGACCAGGAGCGGGAAGATCAGCGTGCGAAGGGCCGTCCTTCCCGCTGTCGGCCGTACTGTCGTCCGGGTGGAGATGAGGCGGATGCGCAGCAGGCGCTTGCCTGGTGTCTGGCCCCACAGACTGTGCTGCACCCAGAAGTATAGAAACACAACAAACAGGACGAGTAGCCGTCCGGGATCTACGTTGTCCAGCGAGAGCGTCACCTCGTTCAAGAGCCCAAAGCCCAGGTGGATGGAGGGCAAGAACCTGTCGATGCCGGTCAGCCCCAGAATGGGTGAGAC
The DNA here is from genome assembly GCF_900188345.1 of Streptosporangium subroseum. Taxonomy (GTDB): domain Bacteria; phylum Actinomycetota; class Actinomycetes; order Streptosporangiales; family Streptosporangiaceae; genus Streptosporangium; species Streptosporangium subroseum. The sequence continues at coordinate 30,303 of NZ_FZOD01000025.1, forward strand.
GACAAAGATAAGGACCAAAATGACGATCGCGTAGTCGACCAGTAGCGCCACCGGCCGGCGCCAGGTCACACCGGTCGACGAGGCGACCTCCTGCCGGTTCGAGGTGACCCCGCTCATCCTCCGGGTGATAAGCAGGACGAGCGCGGCGGCGCTCAGGAGGCAGAGCTGGGTGCTTCCCCAGCTGCTCATCACCGTGGCGAACCATTCGGTACTGAGGAGGGGGATCGGGCCGCCGCACTCCTCCGCCGAGGCGTAGAGGGGGGTGGCCGGCTTGATGATCGCGATCAGAACGAGAGCGCCTGCCGTTCGCCGGCCTGCGCTCCGTGGATTTCCGCTGCTCAGGCAGGCGAGAAATCCCCCCAGGACCAGCAGCGCGGGGACTGCCCATGCCTCCACGTTCTGCATGATCCCGTCGAGATCACCTCGCAGGGGGTCCAGCGACGACCTCTCCAACCACCCGGAATTCCCCATACATGCATGCGCCTCGACCGGACCGGGGTGAAGCCGAAAGCGCCACTCCTCCCAGGTCGGGAAGGCGGCGACGGCCGTGGCCACCATCCAGGTCAGTAACGCCGGTCTGGACAACGGGGGGAAGTTCGACAAGGCGGTCCTTTCGCAGGCTGAAGCACACCTTAGCGATCTTGGGGCAACACGCGCCGACGACCGGCCGGGGTCGGTGGAGAGGTGCTTCATTCATCGCCAGGTTCCGGCAGCTCTTCCGGTCGACGTCGACCGGCGGCCCTCGCACATACGCACTTGCCGTCTGGAAGGTTCGAGGCACCTCAGACGGAGGTCTCACCGGCCCGGGGGCGGTTCATGCGCCGTCAAGCGCCCTTGAGACCGCAGGCCATGGACGGACGATTCTTAAATCCTCGCCATACGTTTCCATTGCCGGGGCCTGGCCCGGGGAGGGAAGGATTCAGGTCATGAGCGTTCCAGCTGACGGTCCGGGGCGGCGAACGCTGCTGGCAGGTGCCGTGTCCCTTGCGGGGGCGCAGCTTGCCGGTTGCTCGGCGGCCGACGTGGTGAGCAAGGCGGTGCCCGCATCTACCACGCCCACCCCGGGACCGTTTCCAGACTCGCCAAAGGCTGCCTACGAACGGCTGATGAAGGGCAACAGTCGCTGGGTGACCGGCGCACTTGAACATCCTGACCGCGATCCCACACGCCGGGAGCTGCTGGCCGCCAAGCAGCAACCCTACGGAGTGGTGTTGTCGTGCATCGACTCCCGGGTCCCGCCCGAGCTTGTCTTCGACACCGGGCTGGGTGATCTGTACGTGATGCGTACCGGCGGCCTGGCCGTGGGACCGATAGTCACCGGATCCGTCGAGTACGGGCCGATGACCAGCGAGACCCCCCTGATCGTCGTACTCGGTCACCAGCGGTGCGGCGCGGTGGCCGCCGCGTACAAGTCCCTGCGGGAAGGCAAGCCGCTGCCGGGCAACCTGCAGGCGATCGTGGCGGCCCTGCGCCCGGCATACGAGCAGGCCGCGAAGGACGGCGGCGCCGACCCCGTCGAGACGATGGCAAAAGCCCAGGTGAAGCTGACCGCGGATGCCCTGCGCGGCAATCAGGACCTCGCGCCGTTGGTGAGCAAAAGAGACCTGGCGGTGGTCAGCGCCTACTACTCCCTGGACACGGGCCGGGTCGAAATCCTGAACGGTGCCCCCGCCTGAGTCTGAAACATGGCGGGACCGGTGGTCTCGGCCTCCTGGCACCTCGCACGGAGGATGACCGGGTACGCGCCTGGAGCGGCTTCGAACCGCAACAGGTCAGGAGACCCGGCGGATCTGAGCTGCCAGGTCACGCAGTGATTCGAGGGGAAGCTCGAACTCGGTCCAGGGCGGTGTGAGGTCGGTGCCGGTGTAGCGCGGGACAACGTGAATGTGGAAGTGGAAAACGCTCTGCCACGCGCTCTTGCCGCTGGCGTGCCAGAGATTGATCCCGGTGCCCGAAGTGCACGGGTGAGTTGTCTGGACACCTGGACGGTGGCACGCATGACCGCTGCCGCCTCATCGACTTCAATGTCCGTGAGGTCGTTTCGGTGTTTTCGCGGCACGACGAGCGTGTGCCCCCTGGTCGCCTGGGCGATGTTGAGAAAGGCGATCGAGTGGTCGTCTTCGTAGATGGTCTCCGAAGGTTCGCTTCCGTCAGTGATCTCGCAGAACACGCAGGGGGCGGAGCTGTTCACGTTCGGTCCTTGGCCGCAGGATTTCGCCGTCCGGGAATTCGTGGATCATCGGCAGTCTGGTAGGTGCCGATGCGGCCGGTCAAGCACATGCGGCCGAGCCGTTCGACGGACAGGCCGGGTTGCTGAAGAAGCTGACGACCGATGTCAGACGCCGTACGGCCGACGTCCCGTGACCCGGCTCCACCGGTACGACGGTGACAGCGGATCATCAGCCAGGCAGGCGGGACACGGCGTGAACGTCCCTCTGCGGGTCCGCGCCATGTGCGTCCACGGCCGATGGAGCCAGGTCGCGGTGTCGACGGTCCACGCCGCCCGGAGGAGGTCTACTTCGCCGGGGTGGCGAGCATCGCCCGGAACCTGGCGTCGAGCAGGTCGGCGGCTCCGCGCATGAGACGCTCCGCGATCACGTCGACGTGCCGGTTGCGCCAGTCCGCGAGGTCGGTCCCGGCGACGAAGCGGTTGAAGGCCCCCATCGCCGGGCCGCAGTGGACCTGGTAGTCGACCTCCTGACCGGGGGCTCCGCGCATCGCCAGCCGGATGGAGTGGACGAAGTACCATCGGAAGATCAGCGCCATGCGGTGTTTGGGGTTCTGCTCCGCCCTCTCCAGCTCGTACGCCTTGCGCTCGGCCAGGTAGTCCCTGGTCTCCGCCCAGACCTCGTCGAAGGACCGGCCGAAATACTTCTCCTCGATCATCCGCCGGGTCGCCTCGTCGATCTCCTCCAGCGAGCCGTACCGGCGGTAGAGCTGGTAGAGCTTGTTGGCGCGGGCCGGGAACAGCGTGCCCTTCCTGGCCACCTGCACCTTCGCGCCCAGCTCGAACATGTCCCCCGCCGGGGCGTATGCGGTGTCCTGGACGTCGAGGCCGGCCAGCATCTCCTTGACCGCGTCCGACGTGCCGGCCTCCGGCGAGCACTGGTTGACCGAGCCGGTGATGACAAACTCGGCGCCGAGAACGAACGCGGCGGCCACCGCCTCGGGGGCTCCCAACCCACCGGACGCGCCGGCGCGGATCGGCTTGGCGTATCCGTGCCGGGCCATCTCCTCGTCGCGGAGGCTGAGCATCGCGGGCATCAGCGCGTACGCGGATCGGCCGTCGGTGTGACCGGCCGAGTCGGCCTCCACGCAGATGTCCTCGCTGATCGGCAGCTCCCTGGCGATCTCGGCCTCGGCCCGGCTGAGGGCCCCCTCCTGAACGAGCCTGCCGAGGAGGACGCCTGCCGGGGGACGCATGAACGCGGCGGCCACCTCCGGCCGGGAGACCTTGGCCATCACGTGCCTCAGCGAGCGAGTAGCCGAGAATCTCGTCGGCCTGGGCGCACAGGTCGGGGAATCGGTCGAAGACCTCGGCGCCCATACCTCTGCGTTGCGAACCCTGTCCGGGGAAGACCCATGCGACGGCCATCAGACGCTCCTAGCGTTCCCACGGAAACCGCTGCTCCGTGGCGTAGTCGGTGAGACGTTGCCGTACCGTCGGAGACGACATCAGCCGGGCGAACTCCTGAACCGCCTTCTGCTCGACCTCGTCGGAGAGGATCCACATCGCGCGGAAGTAGCGCTTCATGTCGGTGATGATCGACTCATCCAGCTTGGCCAGCCGGAACGCCAGGCGGCGGATGACCGGGTCTGGCGCGTCGGTGAGCTCGTCGACCAGGTGGAACCGTTCGGCCTCCGCCGCGCTGACCGGCTGGGTGCTCAGCGTCATCGTGTAGGCCTTCTGGAAACCCACTCTGCGGATCAGGAACGGCAGCACGCAGCACGGCAGCAGCCCCCACAGCGCCTCGGGCAGGGCGAAGGTGCTGCGCGTGCTCGCGTAGACGAAGTCGCTCGCCGCGACGAGCCCGACACCGCCGCCCGCGACACGATGACGCGGGAGGTCGTGGTGAAGCGCTTGAGCAGCCCGAAGAAGGCCTCCCCGCCCTCCTCGGCCGGTCCGGTCGCCGCTTCGCCGAGGTCCATCCCGGTGCAGAAGACGCCGTCGCCTCCCTCCAGCAGGACGATCCGGCAGTCCGGCCTGCGCTCCGCGTCGTCGAGCGCGCGGTGCAGCTCCTCGATGACCTCCGCGTCGATGCTGTTCTGACGCTCCGGCCCGTCGATCGTGAGCCGCACGATGTCTCGTACGGTGTCCACCCAGATGGAGTCCGCCATCGTCAGCTCCACCTGTATTCGCGGTGGAAGTCCGCGATGCGCTCCAGCACGAGCAGGCCGCGGTCCTCGAAGTGGCTGCCGAAGACGTCGCCGTAGGGCTCGGGGTCGAACACGGCGTCCCGGACGCCGAACGCCCGGTCCTCGTTGAGATCGGCCATGGCGTCGAACTCCTTCACGGTGAGCTGCCTGCGGTCGTCGAGCGCCGCACCCAGCCCGCGCTTCGCCAGTTTCTCCTGCGCGGCCTGGGTGATCACTCCGCTGAAGAACTCCGAGGCGCATCCCGATCCGTACGAGAACAGGCCGACGCGTTTGGGGCCGGCGAACCGGCCGTTGTCGATCAGCGAGCACAGGGCCATGTAGAGCGCGGCCGAGTAGGTGTTGCCCATCCGGACGCCGTAGGCGAGCGACGGTGAGATCCGCGACGCGAAGTCGGCCTCGACGTCGCGGGCCGACGCTCTCTTCTGCTTGCGCAGCAGCATCCGGTGCGCGCCCTTGACCATTCCGGCGAACGGCGTGTGCAGGGCCAGGTAGTCGAAGGTGTCCACGATGTCCGCTCCGGCGACCCGGTCACGATAGGCCGTGAAGCTCTCCTCCAGGCAGCGCATGTAGGACAGCAGCGACAGGTCGGGATTGACCGAGTCCATGTCGTGGCGGGGACGCAGCGTGTCCATCACCTCGAACGTGTGATATCCGCTGGCGCCGGCGTCCAGTTCCAGGATCTCGGGCCTGTCGCTGACGAGCATCGCGACCGCGCCCGCTCCCTCGGAGGGTTCCCAGTAGCTGGCCTTGGCGGTGGCGCTGGCCGCGTCGGTGGCGACGGCCAGCGCCTTGATCCCGGGAACCGGACTCGACGCCACGATCCCCGCGGCGCTCATCAGCGCCGCCGTACCGCCGTAGCAGGCGTGTTTGACCTCGAAGGACCGGCAGCGGGGGCTGAGCCCGAGGTGGTGGTGGACGTAGGTGCTGATCGGCTTGCCGAAGTCCAGGCCCGACTCGGTGCCGACGATCAGCAGTTCGATCCGGTCGCGCTCGGCCGGGCTCATCGCGTCCACGATGGGCTTGGCGGCGTTGACCGCGTTGGTGACCGGGTCCTCGCAGGGCAGGTTGACCGACCGCTGGTCCATCATCAGGTTCGCGAAACGGTTCATGTCGAGATCGCGGTCCTCGAACAGTTCCCGCACGCCCACCGACGCCCTGCCGACGTAGGCGTTGATCGACTCGACGCCCGTGCCCATCGGCTATGACCCGTCGGCGTCGACGAGATGCGGGACCATCAGGACGTCGTTGATGCTGATGGGGATGAACAACCGGTCCCAGGCGCCGCCGCCCTTGGACTGCGGTGCGCGTTCGCGGTCGTAGACCTCCTTCTGCATGCCCTCGCCGCGGTCCACCTCGGAGACGGCCCTGTAGTCCTCCAGCTCACGTAGGTGGATCAGCCAGTGGATGGTCCTGCCGCCCCCAGGTCTGCTCGTAGAGGTACGACGTCACCTGACCCGGCAACGTCGCGTTGAGGTGGGTCTGCCAGTCGTAGGCGAACTGACGGCCCTCCTCGCGGAACTCGTACCTGACGTCCGCCGAGCGCAGGATCACCGCACCCGCGTTGGCCGAGTTGAGCTACTGGTCCCGTGGCTGCGGCCCCTGATACATCGCGGGCGGGACGAAGGTGTCGCTCGGGTCGTAGTCGTCGGGTTCGTGCGTGAAACCATGCTGCGCGCACAGGATCGTCTCCTGGAAGCTGCGCAGGACGAACATCTTCTCCCAGTTGCCGCCGCCTTTCTTCGGGAGGCGGTCATTCAGCGAGATGTCCTGGAAATCTGCGTCGTGATCGACCATTTTCAGAAGCCTGCGATATTCGTCGGGCCTCTTCAGGTGAACGAGCCAGTGCAGGCGGTCGTGAATTCCGAAGATCTCTTCGTAGCAGAACGTGGTGGCGACGCCTGCCTGCGCGCGATTCATGTATCCGAGAAGATCTACGCTGAAGTCGCGCCCCTCCCGGGCCATTTCGTATTCGAGCATGCCGACCCGGTGAATGATAATCCCGGCGTTACCCGAATGCAGAAGTTCGTCGGCCGGAAGGGAGGTTTGGTGCTGGGCCGATCGTGGAGACGACCAGACGTCCGTCATTGGGAATCTCTCCTCTGTCATTGGCTTCCCGATGAACATTTCTCGATCGGCGCCGGCCCGTCTACTCAATATTGAGCAGACGGACCGCTCCCCTCGCCGGGAACATTGGCCAGACCATCGGCGCTCCATCGCCGAAACCGACGCCCCGCCGACCAGCGCTCACCACCGGAAGCCACCGGAGGCCACCGGAAGCCACTGCCGTCCACTCCCACTCGCCGGCAACCTGCCCGATCCACCCATCGGAGATCTCGCAGTGCTCGCTCTACAGCCCGTCATGCCTCTCGGCGCCCACCAGTTGCTGATCTTCGTGCTTCAGGTGGGCCTGCTTCTCATGCTCGCGGTCCTCCTCGGACGTCTCGCCGTACGGCTCGGCATGCCCGCGATCGTCGGGGAGCTGGCCGTGGGCGTGCTACTGGGCCCGTCGCTGCTGGCGCACGTCGCCCCCGCAGTCTCCGACTGGCTGCTGCCTCGCGAGGCCGGCCAGTTCCATCTGCTGGACGCGGTGGCCCAGATCGGCGTGCTGTTGCTGGTCGGCCTCACCGGCATCCAGATGGACTTCAAACTGGTACGGCGCCGCGGCGCCACCGCGGCCAAGATCAGCATCGCGGGGCTCGTCATACCACTGGGGTTCGGCATCGCCACGGGATACCTGCTGCCCGCCTCACTGCTCGCCGACAACGTGGACGTCACCGTCTTCGCGATGTTCCTCGGCGTCGCCATGTGCGTCAGCGCGATCCCCGTGATCGCCAAAACGTTGATGGACATGAACCTGCTGCATCGCAACGTCGGGCAGCTGTGCCTGACCGCCGGCATGCTGGACGACGCCTTCGGCTGGTTCATGCTCTCGGTCGTCTCCGGCATGGCCACCACCGGCATACGCGCGAGCGGGATCGCGCTCTCGCTGCTCTTCCTGGTCGTGGTCTTCGCGATCGTCGTCGGGCGCCCGCTGGTCCGCGTGGTGATGCGGCACGCGCGCGAACCCGGGACCGCCGTCGTCACCGTCGTCGTCATGGTGCTGCTCTCGGCCGCGGGCACCCACGCCCTGGGGCTGGAGGCCATCCTCGGCGCGTTCGTGTGCGGCATCCTCATCGGCCGCTCGGGCCGGGTGGAGGCCGCCTGGCTGGCCCCGCTCAACACGGTCGTGCTGAGCGTGCTCGCGCCGCTGTTCTTCGCCACCGCCGGCCTGCGGATGGACCTCACGAGACTCACCGAGCCGTCCGTGCTCGCCGCCGCCGCGGTGGTCCTGGTCGTGGCCGTCGCCGGCAAGTTCCTCGGCGCCTACATCGGGGCCAGGCTGAGCCGGCTCACCCGCTGGGAGGCACTCGCCCTGGGGGCGGGTATGAACGCGCGCGGGGTCGTCGAGGTCATCGTCGCGATGGTGGGACTGCGGCTCGGCGTGCTCAACGACGAGACCTACACGATCATCGTCCTCGTCGCCATCGTGACCTCGCTCATGGCCCCGCCGATCCTGCGGTTCACGATGAACCGCGTCGAGCAGACCGCCGAGGAGAGACTACGCCTCGCCGAACACGACGAGCTGGTCCGCTGAGTCCGCCGGCGGCACGCCGTGATATCGGAGCGCCCGGCCGGAGCGGGAGTGCCGCCCCGGCCGGAGCGCTCAGCCGAGGCCGTTCTTCACGGCGGTGACCGGCTCACCGTCGGCCGCAATGATCGAAGGGCCCGTTCCCAACGGTCCCCGCAACGGCAAAATTGCCGAATGACGTCGAATATAAGTGAGAGTGTCGGAGAACCTTCTCGCCTCCCGATGCCCTCACCTTCGCAGCGGCCGGTTGGTGCTCGTCATTTCATGCCCGGCTCCCACCGCCCGGTGACGTGCCGCCCCGGATCATCGGGATGAGACCTCGGCGTCCAGAGCCGCGACGACGCCGTCATAGGTCCGGCGGGCACGTTCAGGGGTCCCGTGAATGGCTATGATCCCGACCTTCCCCGTGTGCGCGATTCCTCCGAGCATGTAGAAGATCGCGCCGCATCTGGTGGCACTGCTGTAGCCCAGCCCATGCCGGAGAGCGATGTCGATGACATCGTCGGGGCCGAACATCCGATACTCGTCGCGTTGCAGCCTGTCACTCGCGTAGTAACACCGAGGTTCTCCCTCGGGAGTGAGATACTCGGCTGAATCGCGGCTGTAGCGACCCTCGACCAGGCCGTGCAGATGGAAATAGGGCGTCGTTCCGCCGCCGATGCGCAGATTCGTTTCGAGTGCGTGGTGACTCCAACCGGCAGGGGTGCGCTCTGACACGAAGTCGATGCTGAGCAGTCCGAGAGCGGACCTGTCGGCAAGGGCTTTACCCGCTCGCAAGGCGAGTTCCTGGATATCCATCCGATACGACGGGTGAGCGGGAAACGCCGAGGCGACGAAGACCTGCTTCGCGGCCCCGCCGAGTATCTGGTCGTGGGTCGTCAGAACGCGTACCTCGCCTGTCGGGGTGATGTCGAGCTGCGCGGCCGGGGACCGAGTCTCCGCGGCGTCGACATGACGTTCTACGATCCCGCCCATCTCCTGCCACTTGGTCATATAGCTTTCCCAGGTGTCCGTGCCCGTCCCGAACACGACACGTTGCGGAAGCTCTCGCTTGACCCAGTCCCCCAGGCCGGCATCGGGGGCGCCGTCAAAGGAGAAGAGCCCGTTCCCGCCACCGGCGAAGCTCTCGTTCAACTTGATGACGGCGCCGCGCACTTTCGGGTGTACGGACTTCAGCTCGGCCAGCGCCTGTATCAGGTCGCCTTCGTCTCTCAGGTCCTCGTACCCTTCCAGGACCGGGACGCCGGCCGCTCGGAAGAACCGTCGCGCTCCGCTCTTGGAACCCAGGTACGACAGGGCCGGATCGCACGCATAAAGAGGTATCCCCAGGCGCACAGCCAGCGTGCGCTCGGGTGCCCCGCTGCTGTAGGTCACCAGGCAGGCCTGGGACGAGCCCGAGACTTCCCGCCTGATCTTCTCGATCAGGTCCGGCCGATCCAGAACCTTCTGGGAGAGGGGCACCGGATCACCGTCGGCACAGTCCAGAAAGGTGAGACGGCGACGGGCATGGGAATTGGGCAGAGAGGTAACGGTGTCGAGTGCGTACTCGATGACCGTCGGATGAAGCCGCCTGTTGGTCACATAGATGACCCGCGTATCTGGATCGCGGAGCAACTGCATGGCGAAGAGGAGTCGCTCCTCATAGTGGATCATGCCCGGAATCTTCCGCAGCTCGTCACCGTCCAGGCTCACGCTGGGAACCACGACGACAACCCGCGGTCCTTGGCTCCCGACGGCCGTATACAGGGGCCAGAGCCGCTGCTGCAACCGGTCGAAGGCCTGTAGCTCCTGCGCGTCACCCTGTGTCATGAAGACCTCGGCTTCTCCAGCGGCGCCACCCCTTTGACGCCGCGGGCCATCGCGAAATACGAACCGTTCCTATCCGAGGCAAGTCGACATTTACCGACAAGTTGGACTTACCTTGCAGGGTCGACATACAAACGCAAAGTGTAGCAAATGTTGAAAAGTAGATCAATCCTCAATCGATTGGCAAATTTTCTTAAATTTTATGTTTATCTCCGTTTTTTACGGATCTCGCATACGAGAAAACGGCAGGCCTCATCGGCATTGACATCAAGATGTTTCGCGACGACGGTCGGGTCCGCCGCATGGCGCGCTCCCCTCAGCTCGCCGGATCGGCACGGAAACCGTAAAAACACCGGAGAATCCGGAATCACAGACCTCGAAGACGCGCAACATTCTTGACCGCCGAAACGAGGAAATTTTCGTTTACCCTTCCGGAAAACAAATCCCTCACCTCACGAAAGGACGGTCTATATATTTCCTGTGCCATCAGTCGCGCCACAGAAAGAAACACCAACAAATCCCACCGTGGCGCGAAAATATGCATAGGAGCACGCCATATGTCATCGAAGCGAAGATTCGCTCGAACCGCTGTCAGCTTCGCTTTCGCGGCGGCCGCCGTGTTCGGTCTCGGGGGGTTCTCTCCCGTCCCGCCGAACACCCCGGCCATCGCTCCCGCACCTCAGCCCCGAGCGGCGGAGCCGCCCCCGAAGCCCAAGGTCAAGGCTCTGACAGCCGTCGAGATCCGGGACAGGGGGCTGGACAACTACATCGACATGTCCCGCCAGAAGGAGACCGCTCCCACCCTGATCGACGGCGCCCAGGCCAAATCCGCCGCGAGCCCTCCTGACCCCACCCAGGAAAACTCCAAGAGCAGTAACAAAAGCCTCGCGTCAGGCTGCTGGTCTCTGGAGACCTACGATTCGGCCGCCCGCGCGGGAATCGCCTACCACACATGGTGCGGCGACGGCGTCAGCATCACCCACACCTCGACAAGCTGCGCCGGAAACTCGGCGCCCAACTACGTGTATGAGGGCTGCACGAGCGGTTCCAATTACGGAGTGGGCTGGAACGCCTGGGATGTCATAGAGGGATGGAATTTCTGCACTTCCTATGACTCCTCCACGGGGGCGTGCGCCACCCGAACAGACCCGTGGCAGGAGAACCGCTATGGCGCGGATGGGCAGGTCTGGCTCCTCAGGTGGGGTAGCTAGTACTCCAGCCGCAGATCGTGAGGCTGGGCAGGTTCGTGCGCCTGTGAACCTGTGGGGATAGGGCCACAACCACGACAGACGGCCACCGCTGTGATCATTCAGGTGTGATGGAACTGAAGATCGTACGGTGGCCGCGTTGGCCGGAGTAGAACACCTCAGCGCCACCCGCCTACAGGCCGGGTTGGATGACGCGTTCGCCCATGTGGCAGGCCGGTTCAGGCGACGGGAGGTACGCCTACGCGCCCGAGCCTTCACCGAGGGGCTGCCGTCGGGTGTGGAGCGTAAAACCGGCTGGTCGCTGGCCGAATACGCCGGAGAGGTCACCCCTGATGGCATGCAACGGCTGCTGACCAACGCTAAACGGGACGTTGAAAGGGTCCGTGACGATGTCCGCGACTACGTGATCGACCACTGGGCACCGCCGACGGGGTGCTGGTTGGCGACGACACCGGCTTCGAGAAGAAAGGCCGGTGCTCGGCCGGAGTGCAGCGCCAGTACACCGGCGAGGGCATGCCCTTAACCTGGACATGGGCATCGTCGTGGACCGGGAGACGGTGCCGGATGTATGGGACTTCACCGACTACATGCGGGACGCCCTCGCGGAGCTCTGATACTCAAGAGTCGAGGAAGGTGACGATCCTTCCAAGCGCGTAGTGGCGGTCGATGTCCCTGTTCTCCTCGCTGAGGTAGGTGCCGCCGGACTGGTTGACGACCTGCTGGGTCCGCCAGAACAGATCCATGTTCGGGTTCACCGCCGTCATCAGCGCCTCGGCGGCGGCCCCCTTCACCATCCATCGGCCATAGTCGGTGTCATGGCCCGGCGAGGGGTACCGCTCCCGGGCGCTGTCGGGCGAGGCCTGAAACGCCTCCGACGCCCGTCGCGCGAACTCCGCTCGGAAGACGCCCAGCCGCCCGGCCAGCTCGGCGGAGCACTCGCCGGTCGCGATCAGGCCCAGCGCCTCCTCGACCAGGGGGCCGTCGATGCCCGCCGTGGCCACGGCCAGACCGGTCGCGATGCCGACGATCTCCGGCAGCCGGTCGGGTGTGGGTTCGGCGATGATGTGGGCGATGCGGGGTCGATGGCCGCGATGGCCCGCATGCGCCCGTCGACTTGGAGGGCCGGGCGCGCGCCGCCGGTCACCGGGCGTAACCAGTGGAGGGCGTGGGGTCGAACCGTCCAGTCGTCGTCGATGACGACTCCGGACAGGTGCTCCGCCACGGCGAACGCGGTGGACTTCCAGTCGGCGCGCCAGTCGGCCTCACTCACCGGCAGGCCGTCGAGCCACTCCCGGCCACGAGCGCCGTCGAGGTCCAGGGCGTCAAACGAGGCGACGACCTCGCCGTCACGGACGTAGCTGACGAAGGTGGCCATGTTGATGGTCCACGCCACCCGGAACGCCTCACCCTTGGCTGCGACCTGGCCTAGCAGCGTCTCGCTCAGCCCGCGGAACGCGAACGGCTCGACGATCACGGCCCACTCCCCGTGGCGGGCCACCAGGGCCACGCCGGTGGCGTCGTCGGGCAGGTCCTCTGGGGCGATGCCGAACAGGCCGTCGAAGGTTTCCGGTTCCGCCACGAGGGGGTGTCCGCCGAATGCTTGGACCGCCTGGTCGAGATCGCCGGTCCTGATCCAGGTGAAGCAAGCGGTCTCGATCTCGATCATGTGAAAGCTCCAGTAAATAGCAGGGTGAGGGCGGTGAACAATCCGCCCTCACCCTGGTCATCTATCAGGCGGGGGGAATGGGGCCGATGATGTTGGCTCCTCAGAGCCGTGGAAGTAGGTGACGCCGTGGGTGCGGCGGTAGGTGGCCGGATGCCGCTTGGGGTGTCCCTGCGCGGCCCAGCCCGAGCCGCCGGTGGGCCGGATCCCGAGTGGGCCGAACTCATCAAAGGCGAATACCCGATCCGCAAAGCGGTCCAGGACCTCCTCGATCCGGTCCAGCTTCGTCTCCCGGTCGGGGTCTGGGGACTCCTTCCACGTCTTGGTGCGCTGGAAGGTGACGCCGCGGCGGGCGAGCAGGCAGCGTGAGGCCTCGCGGCCGATGCGGATGATGCGCCCGTGCACCTTCCGCAGATAGGCGACGAGCTTGTGCAGCGACCAGTGGGTGAAAGGCTGGCCGAGCTTGGTCGGTCGGGTGGTGGCCGTCGCGACGGTGAACTCCTCGCCGTCAGGACTGAGCAGGCGGGGACGGCCTCCCGCCCAGCGAGGGTCCAGGCAGGCCAGGCCGATATCTCGTTGAACCGGTGGATCACATCACGGACCGTGTCCTCATCGGCCTGGACCAGCTGGGCGATCACCGGGACGCGGTTTCCGCCGGCCGAGGCCGGCAGCATCATCGCGCGCCGGTATCGCACCGAACTGGTGCTGGCGCGGCGCACAATCTGCTGCAGTCGCTGCCCCTCCTGGTCGGTCAGTCCGCGCACACGGACAGGCTCGGCCATCGCACCTCCAGCGGTCGGATCGGACGTCACCACACATCCAACCGCCACGACCACCAACCCGGTGAACCTATGCGGTCACAGCTAGCGGTCCTTGACCGTGGGCCGTCGGTATCCCGCCACGTTTCAGGTCCGATCAAGGCAGGCTGCCGCGCCGACTGGCCGTCAAAATACCCGATAAGTACAACAATGTGATCTTTATACTATTTTTCGCCGTCTTGGGGTCGGGGCCGAAGGCGAGAGTGGAAGCGATCTATGGCACGGGACGGGCAGGACCCACTCCTGGAGACCTTGAAGAAAGCCGCCAGGGCGCTCAAGCATGCCGATATCCGCTTCGCGCTCGCCGGAAGCCTCGCGGCGTACGCACGAGGTGGAGTGCTCTCCCGACTTCGACCACGCCGACTACCGCATCCTCTGATCCTCGGCGACTTCCTCCGCGTCACCGCCATCAACGCTCCCATCACCACGGACTCGCCGTAATCCAGCGCGGGCCGCTCCCCGGTCGCTCTGTGATCCTGATCCGGCCGTGGTCTCGTACCGGCCGTTGCTCGTCGAAGACGGCGCCGATAAGCGTCTCCCCTACTTCGCGGGGCCGGCGGCTTCCCGGGACCGATGGCGCGGACCCGGGCGGAGGGCCGTCGTGACCGCGAGGCTGCCCAGTTGGGTCAGGGCATGCTCGGAGGGACTGCCGGGCTCGGCATGCAAGATGACCAGTTGCAGGCCGGAGGCGCCGACGGCATTGAACATCTCGCAGGTAAGGGTCAAATCGCCGACCTTACGGTGGCGGAGGGGCTTGGCCTGCCGGGTTACCTCGGATACGTCGTGGCGGGCCCACAACCGGCGGAAGTCCGTGCTTTCGCGCGAAAGTTCACCGACCAGCTCGGTCAGGCGCGGGTCGTCGAGGTCTGCTCCCGCGAAAGCGCGCAGGTGGGCGACCCGGGAGCGGGCGACATGCTCCCAGTCCCGATGGAACTCGCGCGCGGCAGGGTTCAGGAAGGCCAGCCGGAGCAGGTTCTCCATGGATCCCAGGTCGCTGTGGAGGGCGACGCTCAGCGGGTTCATGGCCAGTATGTCCATCCAACGACTGATCACCATCGCCGGGGTGTGCGACCAGCCGTGCATCAGCCGGATCAGGTCCGGATTCACCTGCTCCGGCCAGATGGTCGTTCCGCGCTGCCGCGACCCGGGGTGGGCGAGTTCGTACAGGTGCGTCGTGGCGTCGGGGCCGAGATCCAGCGCCCGCACCAGGGCGTCGACCACCCGATCGGACGGATGGCGTTCGCGTCCCTGTTCCAGGCGGATGTAGTAGTCGACGCTGACCCCGGCCAGCCTCGCCACCTCTTCCCGGCGTAGTCCCGGGGTCCGGCAGTGACCGGAGCGCAGCAGCCCCACCTGTTCGGGGGTGGTGACCTGACGCCGAGCGCGCAGGAACTCACCGAGGAGATTATGGCCGTCCATTTCGTCACGGTATGTCACTAATTGATTAACGAGGTGGACGCGCCAACACCAGGAACGGCCGTCCTAGTCACCGAACCCGGCCGAGCCCGCTCTCCCCGGCATCGCCGCGCGCTTCCCCCTCGACGAGGTGGCCGCGGCGCTGACCCCTCGCCGAATCCCGCACGCTCAACGGCAAAGTGATCCCGTTGCCGTGAACTCCGGGCTCTTCAGGAGCTGTGATCCGTGAAGGGACCGTTGGCGGTGAAGGCGAGCTTGGCGAAGCGCTCGCCGATGCGGCGGTGGGTGGCGGCGTCGGGGTGAAGTTCGTCTGGCAGCGGCAGCTCGGCGGAGTCAGCCTCACCGTAGAGGTCGCGGCCGTCGAGATAGTGCAGGTTCGGGTCCTCGGCCGCCCGTTGCTCCACGATCCGGGCCAGCTCGTCCCGGATGACGCCCAGGGTCAGTTTCCCGCTCGCGCGCTCCGCCGGGTCGCCCATGGCCCGGAACCGCAGTCGACCGGTGCCGAAGTCGGTGAAGTCCGGGGCGCTGGGGCCGGGTGTGTCTTCGTGGATGGGACAGTAGATGGGCGAGGCGACCAGCAGCGGCGTGGTGGGGTGGCCTTCTCGGATGGTGTCAAGGAAGCCGTGGACGGCCGGGGCGAAAGCGCGCAGGCGCATCAGGTCGGTGTTGACCAGGTTGATGCCGATCTTGAGGCTGATCAGGTCGGCGGGGGTGTCGCGCAGGGCGCGGGCGGTGAACGGGTCGAGCAGGGCGCTGCCGCTCAGGCCCAGGTTGATCAGTTCCACGCCGCCGAGGGAGGCGGCGAGTGCGGGCCAGGTGGTGGTGGGGCTTGCGGCGTCGGAGCCCTGGCTGATCGAACTGCCGTGGTGCAGCCACACCTTGCGGCCCCGGTCCGGTGCGGGCTCGATGGGGGCGTCGGCGCGCAGGGCGATGAGTTCGGTGGTCTCGTCGTGCGGCAGCCAGATCTCGACGTCCTTCACCCGGTCGGGCAGGCCGGTGAAGCGGAGGGTGCCGGCCGGGCCGGGCCGGTGCTCGGCGGTCCCGGTGGTCATGTCGATGGTCAGGGTGTTTCCACCGGTCACGGTCGCCTGGCCGGCCAGGCGACCGTCGACGAGCAGGTCGTACACGCCGTCCGGGCGGGGCGGGGCACCGACGTAGACCCGTTTGGTGGGCAGCGTGTCCAGTTCGACGATGGTGGCCCGGGTGCGGAAGACCAGTCGTACACCGGAGGGCTGGGCCTCCGCCATGGCGAGTTGTCCGTCGGCGCACTGAGCGCGGGCACGGGCGGGCAGCCGGTGCGGCAGCACACCGTGTGCGGTCTCCTGCAGGTCGAGGGCGCCGTGCAGGAGGTCCGCGATGACGGGCGCGGTGATCCAGTCGGGCTTGGTGTGCATGATCTCATCCTGTTGATCGAGGTTTTCGGGTTGTTCGGATTCGCCGAGGCGCCGCACGGTCGGCGGCGTCCGGCCGGTGTGGGGGTCCCGGGTCAGGGCGCGGGCCAGTTCCGCAGCAGGGCGTCGAGGGCGTCCAGGACCCGTGACCAGGTTTCCTGCGTGTCGGGGGCGCTGTGGCTGAACCCTCCCCCCATCTCCAGACTGACGTAGCCGTGGAAGACGCTGCCCAGCAGTCGGACCGCGTGCGTCTGGTCCGGTTCCGTCAGGTCGTAGCCGCGCAGGATCGCCCGCGTCATCTGTGCGTGTCTGCCGCCGGCGCTGGCGGCCGCCGCCTCCGGAGTCAGCCTCAGCTGGGCTGCGGCGTAGCGGCCGGGATGCTCCCGGGCGTAGTCGCGGTAGACGTTGGCGAAGGCGGCCAGAGCGTCCTTGCCGGCCCGCCCGGCCAGGGCGGCGGCGACCCGGTCGGCGAGTTCCTCCAGGGCGAACAGGGCGATCTTGGTCTTGAGGTCCTGGGAGTTCTTCAGGTGCGAGTACAGACTCGCGACCTTCACATCGAACCGCCTGGCGAGCACCGAGACGGTCACCTGGTCGAAGCCGACCTCGTCGGCCAGCTCCGCCCCGGCCCGGGTCAGGCGTTCCGCGGTCAGTCCTACGCGTGCCATGACCTCCCCCTCATTCGGCAGACTCGATTATGTATTTTCCTAATACCTTTAGGTAAACTAGCACAATATTTAGGAAGTTGCCGACCGAGCAAGAGATCTGGGCCGCGTTCGCGAACCGCACCAAGGGCGGGGCGAAGCGCCTGCCCGTCCCGCGTGACCTGGCCGATCGGCCCTGGGACGACCTGGGCCACCTCGGCTGCGAGATCCCCGGGCGCTCCTGGGTGCGCGGTAAGACCCTCACCCTCGATTGGGTGGAGGCGCCGTTATGTCACGGTGTGCTGGCAAAACGACGCTCATGGCCAACCTGCACCGTGGGCCAGCCGTCTCACCACCGCCCCATCTCTTCCAGCTTGAGGATTCAAAGGTGCGTGTTCTCCCCCTGGCCCTGTCGGCTGCCGCTCTGGCCGTGGTGCTCGTCCCCGTTGTGCCGGCGCAGGCCGCCGCGCTTCCGGCGATCCAGCTCGTGAAGGTCTACTACGACTCGCCCGGGTCACCGGACAACGGCGCGAACAGCAGCCTGAACGGCGAGTACGCGCAGATCAAGAACACCACCCGGAAAGCGGTCAGCCTCAAGGGCTGGACCCTTCGCGACAAGACGTCCGCGGCGGATCACGTCTACACGTTCGGCGCGTTCACCCTCGGCGCGGGGAAGACGGTCACCGTGCGGACCGGCAAGGGTACGGACACCTCCGCCATCCGCTACTGGGGCAGGAGCGGGGGGACGTTCGCGTACATCTGGAACCAGACCGCGGACACGGCGTACGTGAGGAACGCGTCCGGCAAGCTCATCGACTCCTGCTCGTACAACAGCTCCCGGGTCGCCTACAAGAGCTGCCTGTAGCCCCGCGCCAATCGGAACACACCAACTGCCCGTTTTGGCGCACTTGTCAACCTTTATGCACTGTGTGGCGTCTCACGTTTGCGGTGTCCGGTCTCGGTGAGAGGGACCGGGCCCCGTAATGGCGCGATAGGCCCCCGCCTCTTCCCCGGCGGGGGCCTCGCCGTTTCTTCCGTCAGGCCCCGGCCGCCATCTCTGCGCGGTGTTCGACGTGACCTCGAGGTTGGTGGCCATGGCCCCGGGAGACGTTACGTCTCCCTTGAGTGCGTCCCCCGGAGATCGATGATCTGTCCCGGGGCCACGGCGTTTTACCTGGCAGACCTCAGCGGCAGGTCACACGGAAGCGACCATGACGCGGGCAGGGAAGGGGAAGCCTGCCAGAGCTCCAGTTCGACTTCTTGCATGCGGTCGCACAGCTCGGCGACTGTGGGGGCCTCGATGATCCGGACCTGCTGAGGGTCGCGGCATTCCCAGGCGGTGAAACAGCGCCGCCACTGTCTCCACATCACCAACCATCCGTACGCGCCGGCCTGTACCTGGGCGGCGGCTTCGATCTTCGCGGCGTCATACTCGGAGCGCATGCCGGGCCACGACGAGGTCCGCGGGTGACCGGCTGTGGGGCAGCTCGGTCAATTCGGCCAAAGGGCGGGACTGCACGACTTCGTGGTGGATCGCGAGCCTGGCGGCGGCCCTCGCCGGACTCCTGGCGTAGGTGCGCAGCAGGCCGCCGCCGCGACTGGGTTCCGGGCTGATCCACCAGATGAACCGGCCGTTCGTGTGGGCCACGAGCCCGTAGTACACGGAGACCAGCGCCTGGCCCTGGATGACCTCGTGCACGTCCGCCGGGATGTTCCGCAGGGCCAGCTCACCCTGCAGCGCTTCGGCGACTCGAATGATCTCGTCTCGGGAGGGACCGTTATGGAAAAAGTGGGGGGGCACACAAATTACGCTAAATACCAGATAACGCCCCTCTCAACAGTGTTGCGTCATGTTGCGTGGAATTTGTTGGCAGCGGTTTCCAGCAGATTACGAGCATCTTCGCCGTATACGGCGGCACCGCTCAACGTCTCGAACGCCTTTTCATACACGGCGATGTCGCTGGGCGCCTTGTGCTGGATCTGACCGGGTACGGTGTCGACGCGGACGCGGTCGTCGTCGTAGATCCAGAAGTTCTCCGGCGGCATGATCAGCGGCCGCGAGGCCGAGGGGACGATGCCGAAGCTGACATTGGCGACACCGGACGTCAGCTCGGCGAGCCGGCCCAGCTGGACGGTCATCGGCCCCGGCTCGACCACCGGGGTGCGGAGGGCCTGCTCGCCGATGATGAACGCGAACCGCTTGCCACCGCTCCGCAGGATCTCCTGCTGCTTCAGCCGGGCGGTCACCGCGGCGTCGATGTCGTCGGGGATACCCCGGAAGTCGATGATGGCCCGCAGGTGCGCGCGCACGTAGTCCGGCGTCTGGATCAGGCCGGGGACGGCCGAGTGCTGCCAGACGCGGAACTGACGGGTCTTCTCGTACAGCGGCAGGAACGACGACTGCACGTGGCGGAGTCCGGTCTCCTCCAGCCGACGCCACTCGGTGTACATGGCCTCGATGTTCTGTGCGGCCGCGATGAGATCAACCACCTGCTCCTCGGCCTCGCACGCCCCGCACCACATCTTGATGTCTGCCTGGTTCGGCATCTGGACGGCATTCTCGATCTTGGAAATCTTCGTGTGGTCCATACCGGTCTTGCTGGCCAGCGCTCGGCCGGTCAGGCCGGCGTCGGCGCGGATCGCACGTAGCCGTGCGGCGAGGATGCCTTTGGCCTCGTTGATTCGGGCTGTGGAGGTCGCCATCTGCCATCACCTCGTCATCGGCAGGTCAATATCTTTTGATGACGGTACGCCAGCCTTTGCCCCCAATTGCATAATGTTGCGAATCATTGCGAGGATCTATCTTTTCAGCCGGCGGGATCTCCCCGGCTCAGCTCGTGGGCGAGCTGCTCCAGCTCGGCTCCACCCGCCATCAGCGAGGTCAGCTCCTCGCGGGTGATGTCCGCCTTGCCGTACTCACCGAGGCTGGCACCCCGGTTGAGCAGCAGGAACCGGTCACCGATCGGGTAGGCGTGGTGCGGGTTGTGGGTGATGAAGACGACGCCCAGGCCCCGGTCACGGGCCTGGGCGATGTAACGCAGGACGACTCCGGCCTGCTTGACGCCCAGGGCGGAGGTGGGCTCGTCCAGGATGAGCACGCGAGCGCCGAAATGGACCGCGCGGGCGATGGCCACCGACTGGCGCTCACCGCCGGACAGGGTGCCCACGGGCTGGTCGACGTCGCGGATGTCGATGCCCATGGAGCGGAGCTCCTCGCGGACCACGTGTTTGGCCCTGGCCACGTCGAAGCGGCGGAACGGACCCCAGCCGAGCCTCGGCTCGGAGCCGAGGAAGAAGTTCCGCCAGACCGACATCAGCGGGATCATCGCCAGATCCTGGTAGAGGGTGGCGATGCCCCGGTCGAGGGCGTCCCGGGGGCTGGTGAAGGCGGCGGGGACGCCGTCCACGAGATACTCACCGGAGTCGGGGGCGTGCATGCCCGAGAGGATCTTGATCAGCGTGGACTTGCCCGCTCCGTTGTCGCCGAGAACGCAGGTCACCTCCCCGGCGCACACCCGCATCGAGACGTCCCTCAGCGCAATCACACCGCCGAACGTCTTTCCCGCGGCACGGACCTCCAGCAGGGCGGAGGCGGCGCCCGCCGGGGTCTTCTCATCGATCGCGGTCAATGTCTCACCTCCTCCGCGTAGCGGCGGACGAACCGGTTGGCGAGGGTGGCCAGCAGCAGCATCGCGCCCAGGAAGAACTTGAACCAGTCGGCGTCCCAGCCGGCGAAGACGATGCCCTTGTCCGCCATGCCGAAGATCACGGCGCCGAGGGCCGCCCCGATCGCGGAGCCGTACCCGCCGGTCAGCAGGCAGCCGCCGATCACCGCCGCGATGATGTAGATGAACTCCTGGCCGATGCCGGAGTTGGCCTGCACCGAGGTGAAGCGCAGCGCCATGATCGAGCCGACCAGCCAGGCGGCCACGGCGGTGGTCATGAACAGTGCGATCTTCGTCCGTTCGGCGGGAACCCCGACGGCGCGGGCCGCCTGGTCGTCGCCGCCCACCGCGAAGATCCAGTTTCCGGCCCTGGTCCGGGTGAGCACCCAGGTGGCCAGGGCGGTGACGCCTATCCACCACAGGATGGCCACCCGGAAGTCGGTCCCGCCGACCGGGATCGTCCCGGCGAGCAGGGCCCGCGCCTCCTCGTACCCCTCGGCCTTGCGCAGACCGCTGACCTGCACGGTCCCGGTGAGAGCCTTGGTGACGCCCAGGTTGACGCCCTGGAGCATCAGGAACGTGCCGAGCGTGACGATGAAGCTCGGCAGCTTGGTGCGGACCACGATCAGCCCGTTCACGAACCCGATCAGCAGGGCGACGACGAGGGCGACGAGCATCGCCGCCCAGATCGGAAGGCCGTACCGGGTGGCGAGGATGACCATGATGAGGCCGGTGGTGCCGGTGAGCACCCCGGCCGACAGGTCGAACTCCCCGCCGATCATCAGCAGCGCGATCGCCACCGCCATGATCCCGAGTGTGGAGGCCGGGTCCAGCCAGTTGGCCACGCCCTCGATCGAACGGAACGTGGCCGACTGGCTCGCGAAGAACCCGAAGACCGCGACCGCGCCGACCACCGCGCCGAGCTCCGGCCGGATCAGCAGCCGCCGGGCCACCCCGGTCCGGACGAGCCGCTCGTCCGCCACCGTCACCGCGTGCCGCTCTCAGCCAGCTTGGCGACCTGCTCGGCGTTGTCCTTGGTGACAAAACCGGGTCCGGTGTTGACCGGCAGGCCGCCGCCGACGGTGTTGAGGTTGTTCTTGTAGAGGGTCAGGAAGGTGATCGGCAGCCAGCCCTGGAGATACTGCTGCTGGTCCACCGCGAACAGGATCTCGTCGTCCTTGATGGCGGTGACCACGTCGGCCGACAGGTCGAAGGTACCGAGCTTGGCCTTGGAGCCGCCGTCGGCGATCGCGTCACGGGCGGCCACCGCCACGGCCGGGTTGAGGGTGAGCACGCCGTTGACGGAGGTGTCCGACTGGAGCCTGGCCTTGATCTTGGAGGTGGCGTCGGCGAGGTTGCCCACGTCCACCTGGAGCCGCTCGACCGCGGCGCCCAGTCCTTCGGTCGCACCGTTGCACCGCTGGTCGAGGCCCACGTTCCCGGCCTCGTGGATCACACAGAGCAACTTGGTGACCCCCTCGGCCTTGAGCTTCTCCCCCGCGCCGCGCCCCGCCACGTCCTCGGACTGCCCGACGTGGGTGATCGCGCCGAACTCGCGGGACCTGTCACCGCCGGAGTTGATGGTGATCACCGGGATCTTGGCGGCGACGGCCTTTCCGACCGCCTCCTTCAGCGCGTCCGGGTTGGCCATGGAGACCACGATGCCGTCGACCTTCTGGCTCACGGCCTGGTCGATGAGCTGGGACTGCCGGGCGGGATCCCCGTCACCCTGGTAACTCACCGTGACCCCGTACTGCCTGCCGGCGGCCTCAGCGCCGTTCTTGACCACGTCCCAGAAGGCGTCTCCCGAGCCCGCGTGAGTGATGACGGCGAAGGTGCCGCCCCCGGCCGCCGGGGCCGGGGCCGTCGCCGCACCCGCCGACGCTCTGCCGTCCTGCCCGCCTGAGCCGCTCGAGCAGCCGGTCAGAGCGGAGAACCCCATCATGGCCGCCACGACCAGCCCTGTTGTCCACTTCATCGGTAACCTCCGTGCGTTGCCTCGCCGGATCCCCCCGCCCCTGGTTTGTAACCAACGCATTACCTGCATGTCAATAATTTGTCGTGACATTAAGACTTATAAATGCGGTGTCATCTCCGGGCGGGCGCATTAACGACATCCCCGGCCAGGCGCATTGACGGAATCTCCGGATGTACGCATTGATGGCGCCGAGGTGGGTAGAGCAATGCCGCCCGACGTGCAACCGGACGCGAAATGCGATGAAGGTATCCTGGTTTCTGACGATGACGTCACCCTTGCGGCTACGGCTCCCCGGAAGGACACCAATGTCACGTCCGTCAACTGAAACGAGGTAGCCGGCTTCCACGACCTGAGCGTCGACGCCGACGACTCAAGCTCTCCCCACGGTCAGCGGATCCCCCGCCATGCGGCGATTCTCTCTGCCGCCGGCCCCTTGCCTTCACCCCAAAAAAGATTATATTTACCATAATATCAGTAGGAATTAGGGGTAATAAGATGCCCATGCCGGATTTCCTCACGATTGGTACCCCGAAGTCTGGGACCACCGCACTGCACGCGGCGCTGGCCCGGCATCCGGGGCTCTTCCTGTCGCCGGTGAAGGAACCGAAGTTCTTCCTGACCGACGGCCCGCCCCCGACCCGCGGCGGTCCCGGCGACGTCCAGACATACCGCGAGCACATCTGGCGGCGAGAGGACTACGAGGCCCTTTTCGACGCCGCCCCGCCGGGCACGCTGACCGGCGAATCCACCCCGCTCTACCTCTACGACCTGGCCGCGCAGCGGCGCATCCGCGCAGCGATCCCCGACGCCAGGCTCATCGTGGTGCTGCGTGACCCGGTGGAGCGGGCCCACTCCAACTGGACGCACCTGTGGTCTGCCGGGCTGGAGCCGATCGGCGACATCCTGCGGGCCTGCGAGGAGGAGCAACGGCGGATCGAGGCGGGCTGGGCGCCGTTCTGGCACTACCGCGGGCTCGGCAGGTACGGCGAGCAGCTGGCGCACCTGTTCACCCTGTTCCCCCGCGAGCAGGTTCTGGTCTACCGCTATCGGGACCTGGTGGACCGGCCCGCCGAGACCCTGGACCGGATCTGCCGCTTCCTCGGGGTCGAGACCGGCGTCATCACCGAGGTTCCCCGTGAGAACGTGACCGCGCACCCGGAGCCGACACGCGGGCACCGCGTGCTGTCCAGGGCGCTGCGCGTCGGATCGGCGGTCGGCCGGTTCCTGCCGGCGCGAGTGAGCGGGGCGCTGACCGATCCGCTGGAGCAACGGCTGCAACAGCGGGCGCGCTCCCGCCAGCCGCTGACCTGGGATCAGCGGGAGCAGCTGATCGGCTACTTCGCCGAGGACGTGGCACTGCTGCAGAAGGTGACCGGCGAGGACTTCAGCGACTGGCTGCGTCCCCGCGAGCGGTCCGGCGGCCTGGTGGGCGTCCGCCCCGCCGGCCAGCGCCAGGCCCGGAACGGCCGCCCGCAGACGTGACGCGGGGTGCCCGTCAGCGCAGCTCGGTACGGAGATCGTGCGCCCCGTCGGCGCGGGTGTACTCGTAGTAGAGCCGCCGCCCGCCCTCCGGCAGGTCCACGATGTCCAGGTAGCGCAGGCCGCCACCCGCGTGCGGTGAGGCGGCGGCGGGCACGACGCCGACCGGGGTCAGCACGGCCGGGTCGACTCCGACGGCCACGCCGGTCTTCTCCTCGTAGTTCTCCGCCGCGGTGGCTCGGCCGTCGTAGAAGGCCAGCACCTGCCCGTCCAGAAAGCGGACCGCGGCGATCCGCGCGCCCCGGGCGTCCCAGAGGCCGGGACGGCCGCTGAGCGCCGTGCCCTGCCAGATCCATTCGAGCCCGTCGGCGCTGGTGGCGTAGTCGCTCACCATCTGGTCGGCCTCATCGGGCTCGGCCAGCGGATGGCAGGAGGCCCACAGGTGCCACATGCCGCCCTGCCGTACGATCACCGGGTCCTTGACGCCCGTCTTCGGGTCGCCGGGCAGCACGGTCTGGCGGTGCCCGGGGTGGAAACCGGACGGGTCGTCGGCCTCCAGCACCTCCACGCGCCAGTGCTTGGTGCCGTAGGTGGCGCAGCTCAGATAGAGCCGCCAGCGGCCCTCCGGAGTACGGATCAGGGTGGGCCGCTCCAGCGACTCGGTGTCCATCTCCTGCCTGCCGATCGTGACCAGGGTCTCGAACCGCACGCCGTCGGAGGACCGGGCGACGACGACGGCATAACCGCGTCCCTCGCCGATGGGCCGGCGCAGCCGATACGCGAGATAGATCATCCCGTCGCTCGCCACCGCGCTCGGGGCACCCGCCCAGTGGCCTGCGGCCGACTCGGCCGGCTCGATCGCGACCACCGAACGCTCGGGGTCGGGAAGGAAATCCTCGATAGTCACGGCACCGACGGTAGGCAAAGCTTGCGCATCACTCACAGAGAATCACCAATCATGGTCACGAGTTTGGTCACCCTTTGACGATCGATTAGGGCTGATCGCCTCAGGGCCTCCGCACGAGGGTCGTCGGCGGCCGCCGCCCATCCTTGAGGAGGAGTGGCACGATCCGGCACGCCGAATTTGATGGCGAGGGGCAGGTGCGGGGGGCCGAGCCCGGGGAAGGACCCGATGTTTGACGGTACCCCCTGGTGAGGGGTGCCTCGAAGCGGGAATCGACGGCGGTTACACTGTGCCCCCCGCGTCCCCTATGTCCCCTGTGAGGGTGATCTCTGCTCTCCCGCGGCATGGTCGCACGATCCTCAGGAACGGCGGAGCGTCGCGCTGGGCACGGGGATGGCCGGAAAGGGGTTGTCGGGCGGCAGGATGAGCCGCCGTGCCTCCGCCGGGCGCGTGGTGGCGTCCAGGTGGAGGAGCGCGGCCCCGATCCCGGCCGCGCCGACCATGTAGCCGGTGTCGGCGGTGACCTCCCAGGGCCGCAGCCGCCGGTAGGCCTGGTACCAGCGGGACCCCTGCTCATCGTGGCCGGCGGCGCGTCCGATCAAATTCGCCCCCAGCGCCTGGGCGAGCTCCAGATGCGTCTGGCTGCCGGTCGCCGCCCAGAGGCCGACGAACAGCTCCAGCAGCCCGGCCGCGCCGCAGCACTGGCAGGCCGCGTTCCAGTAGCCGTTCGTCTGGCGGGCGGGAACACCGCTGACGGCGATCCCCCTGGCCAGCCGCTCGACCCAGTCGAAGTCGGCGGCGTCGCCCGCCACCCGGTGCAGCTCGTAGAACATCCGCGCGACCCCGGCGGAGCCCGAGCAAAAGCCCAGATAGTGCAGGTCACGACCCTGGGGAATGTGGTGCGGGATCATCGCGCACCGTTCGGTCACGGTGCTGATCGCCCGGACGAAGTCGGCCCCTCTCCTGG
The DNA here is from genome assembly GCF_900188345.1 of Streptosporangium subroseum. GTDB lineage: Bacteria > Actinomycetota > Actinomycetes > Streptosporangiales > Streptosporangiaceae > Streptosporangium > Streptosporangium subroseum. The sequence continues at coordinate 56,244 of NZ_FZOD01000025.1, forward strand.
CGGCGCTCAGGAAGTGGCTCTCCCCGGTCACGCCGTACAGGCGGGCGAGCAGGAAGGCGGTGCCGGCCGTGCCGGACAGGAAGCCCGGCGTGACGGCGTCCAGCGGCAGGTCCGCGCAGGCGCCCTCGCCGAAGCGGTGGCCGGGCACGACGAGCGTGGCGATACGGGCGCCGGCCTCGACGGCGATCTCCTGGTAGGCGGGCACCCCCAGGATGCCCCCGGCGTGCAGGAGACCGAGAATGATCCCGCCGTCGCCACGCTGGGCGGGATCGCCGGTCCAGCCCAGGCCTCCGTCGATCGGGCGCGCGCTGCGCACGATCTGGTCGGCGACGGCCCCGGCCTCGATCTCGAAGGAGTCGTCGCCGGTGGCCCATCCGGCCTCGGCGAGCACGAACATCACTCCGGCCAGGCCGTGGTGGAGGGAGAGATCGGCCTGCTCGCGCCAGGTGGCGGCCAGGTATCGGGCTCCGGCCCTCGCGTCGACGAGATAGCTCTCGTCTCCGGTGGCGGCGGCGAGCTCGAGGAAGAACAGGACGATCCCCGCCGCCCCGGAGTACAGAGACAGCGGATGGTCGGGCATGGCGGCCCGGCCTCGCGGGTCGGGGTTGGCTCGCCAGTGCCGGCCGCGCTCGTCGTCCACGGCCGCCGACCGGATCCAGCGCGCGGCCCCGACCGCGGTGGCCAGCGGGTTCTCGGCCCCCGGTTCCGGGCTCATGGCGGCTCCTTCGTGTGGCGAGACCATTACCTTACCCGCATTTCCTACAGGATCAATGGGTAATTCTGATACCCAGGATACTCGCCGCGTCGCACGGCGTCACTCTCCCGGTTATACCCGCTGCCCACCCCCGGCAGGCCACGCTCGACCGCCTCCGGCCACATCGCATGAAACGACCCTACTGCCGCGGGCGGGCTCCGCCCACTTGGGCGTGTCGCCGTAAGCAGAAGCGGCTATTTGTCATGACATTCTGATGTCCGCTAGCCTGATCACGGAGCGTATGTACCGGGAGGGCGAATGACAGCGAAGCTCGCCATCGACCTCGACCGGTCCAGCCCGATCCCCCTGTACTTCCAGGTGGCGGAGCAGATCTCCGAGGCCATCCGGCGTGGCGACCTGACCCCCGGCTCCCGGCTCGACAACGAGATCCTGCTCGCCGACCGGCTCGGCCTGTCCCGGCCGACCGTGCGCCAGGCGATCCAGTATCTCGTCGACAAGGGCCTGCTGGTGCGCAAGCGAGGCGTCGGCACCCAGGTGGTGCACGGCCAGGTCAAGCGCTCGGTGGAGCTCACCAGCCTCTACGACGACCTGCGCAGGGCCGGTCAGGAGCCGGCCACCCGGGTGCTGTCCCTGGAGCGCGCGCCGGTCCAGGAGGACGTCGCCGCGATCCTCGGGGTCACGATCGGCACGGAGATGCTGCGCCTGGAGCGGATCCGCTACGCCTCCGGCGAGCCGCTGGCGCTGCTGCACAACTGGCTTCCCCTCGGCCTCGCCCCGCTGACCGCCGAGAACCTCTCGGAACGCGGGCTCTACGAGCTGCTGCGCGCGGCCGGGGTGCGAATGCGCGTGGCGAACCAGCGCATCGGAGCGCGCGCGGCCACCGCGGCCGAGGCCAGGCTGCTCGACGAGCGGCGCGGCGCGCCGCTGCTCACCCTGCTCCGCACCACCTACGACGACCAGGGCAGGGCCGTGGAGCACGGCTCACACGTCTACCGGGCCTCGCACTACTCCCTGGAGGTCACGCTCATCGAGCGCTGACCGGCTCGGACACCCGCCGACCGGCTCCGCCCCGAAGTGCCGAGCCCCGATCGGATCAGCCGCGGGACGGCTCCCGCGCAACCCGGCGCCACGCTCACACCGACCTGAGTGCCCTCCAGGCCGTGTACGACAACCGGATCAGCGTGGCGGACGCGGCCCGATCCGGCGGCCCGCACCTTGACGGCGACGAGGTCTGACGGACGTTCACGACTCGCGGAGCCATGCCCATGGGGCGTGGCGCCCGCCATCCGCGCCGGACCATTCCCCGTGAGGAATTGCCGCTATTCACCGGCCGCCTGCAGGGTGTGACGCATGGACGACGACGTCCGCTTCGGCCAGGCGATGCGGTCTCTCGTCATCAAGCGCCGGTGACCCGGACTTCCAACGAACAGAAAGAGGACACGATGCGGGCCTATCAGCTCGACCGGTTCGAAAGCCTCGACGGTCTCGTCCTTCGAGAGCGTGAGGTGCCGCAGCCCGGCCCTGGCGAGGCCGTTGTACGGATTCACGCCCGGTCGCTGAACTACCGGGATCTGCTCATCATGCACAGGCGGTATCCGGTCCCGGGCACGGCCGGAGTCGTGCCGGTGAGCGACGGCGCCGGCGAGGTCGTGGCCGTCGGCGAGGGGGTGACCCGCGTCGCCGTCGGCGACCGTGTCGCCGCCACCTATTTCCCGCGCTGGCGGGACGGCCGCTTCGCCGTCGAGATGGTGGCCGAGCAGTTCGGCTGCACCCGCGACGGCATGCTGGCCGAGTTCACGGTCGCCGACCAGGAGGCGCTGGTCACGATCCCGGCGCACCTCTCGTACGAGGAGGCGTCGACGCTGCCCTGTGCCGGGGTAATGGCCTGGTCCGCGCTCACGGGCCTCCGGCCGGTGCTGCCATCGGAGACCGTGCTCACGATCGGTTCCGGGGGTGTGGCGCTGTTCGCGCTACAGTTCGCCACGCTGTTCGGCGCGCGCGTCATCGCGGTCACCTCGAACGACTCGAAAGCCGAGTTGCTCAAGCGACACGGCGCGAGCGTGGTCGTGAACTCCTCCCGGTCTCCCGACTGGGAGCGCGCGGTGCGCGACGCGACGGACGGTCGCGGCGTCGACCACGTGGTCGAGACCGGTGGGCTCGACACGCTGCCCAGATCGCTGGCCAGTTGCGGAGCCGACGCGCACGTCGCGTTGGTCGCCGCCCTCGGGGCCGGCGCCCTCGACGCGCCGGCGCTGGGTGCGCCCACCACCATCCGCCGGCTCTACGTCGGCAGCCGCGCGAGCTTCGAGGCGATGAACCGGGCGATCTCCCACCACATGGTGCGTCCGGTCATCGGCAGCGTGTTCCCGTTCGACGAAGCGAAGGACGCCTACACGCACTTCGCCGCCAAGCGTCATGTCGGCAAGGTGGTGATCGGAACATGAGATCCATCGCCGACGCTCCGGCCCGGGATCGCGGCGCCGACGACGCGGGGCGTCGGCCGAGGCAGGGATCCGGCTGCCGGTCACGCGGGGCCGGCGCGCTCCGGCGAGAAGCGTGCGCGGGCGGAAGGTAATCGGATTGCCCGGGCGTCCGGGGCTGTGGAAGTGTTGGCCGGGCCGTCGGCGGCGGCTTTTTCGGATACGGGATGCAAGGACTTGGGGGGTCTGGTGACGAGCGCCGAGGTGGCCGAGGTGGGCCTGCTGGCCGAGATGTTGACGCGGTATCGGCCGTCCTCGGCGGTGGAGGCCGCCGATCTGGACCGGGTGCGGGCGCTGCTGGCCGCGGGCGACGACCCGTGGAGCCGGTCGACACCTCTGCACGTGACGGTGTCGGCGACGATCGTCCACCGGGCCACGCGCCGGGTGCTGTTGCGCTGGCACGCCCGCCAGCAGGCCTGGCTGCAGGTCGGCGGGCACGCCGACCCGGGGGAGACCGACCCCCTGCGCGTCCTGTTGCGCGAGAGCGAGGAGGAGACCGGGCTTTCTGATCTCACCCCCTGGCCGGATTCCTCCATGATCCATCTGGTGATCGTGCCGGTCGCCGCAGGAGGGCACGAACCCTCACACGAGCACGCCGACCTGCGCTTCGTCCTGCAGACCCGCACACCGCAGGCGGTGCGGCCGGAGAACGCCTCCGCACCGCTGCGGTGGCTGTCGGTGGAGCAGGCCCGGGAGGCGACGGCGGAGGCCAACGTTCGCGAGACCCTGTCACGAGTGGAGCACCTGTTGGAGCACGCTCCGGGAAACACGCGCTGAACGCGTCGCCCGCGCCAGGCCGTCGTCACCGGCGGCGCCTCCGGCATCCGTGCCCGCGGCGCCGCCAGGACCTGGCGGGCCTGCCGCTCGGTGACGCGGCGACGGCCCGGCTCCACATCATGATCGTCGGTGCGCGCCACCGGCACCGGGTGCCCGTGAGCCGTTCGCCGAAAGGACGGTCCCGGTACGGCAAACCCGGCGCCATGATCAGGCCGCCCAGGCCAAACCCAGGGAAAATAGCTCTGAGGTGCGGGGTTATTCCGTGCACCGCTTCATCTTCCGGGAACGTGACACCTAGGATCACCGAGGAGGAAGCTTGGCCATGACCTCAGATCCGGGACAGGGCGATGCGCGGCCGGAGGCGTGAGTGGTCGGCGGTCCTCAAACTGCTGAGAACCGTCGCGGGCGTGAGCCAGAACGTCATGCTCGTCGAGGGCGAGCCGGGGATAGGGAAAAGTCTTCTTCTCCTCGAAGCCGCGAGCGTCGCGTCCGCGCGAGGAGTCGCGGTGGCCACCGGACGGGCCGACCAGCTGGGACGGCTGATGCCGCTGGGACCGCTGCTGTCCGCCCTGGAGGAGTCACCGGCGCCCATCACCGTCGCCAGGCACGCCTTCCCCTTTCCCGAGGGGTCCGGTCTGCTGCTGTGGCTGGCCGAACAGGTTCAGACCTCGCTGGAGGAGAGAACCGGCTCCGGACCGCTGCTCGTCACCCTGGACGATCTCCAGTGGGCCGATCCGGCCACGCTCATGGCCCTGCGAACCCTGCCCTCGCGACTGGCGTCCCGTCCCGTGGCCTGGCTCCTGGCCCGCCGTACCGCCTCGGGCCACGACGACGCCGACCGGCTGTTCGACCTGCTGGAAGAGGAGGGGGCCGTCCGGATCCTCCTGCAACCGCTCGACGACGACGCGGTGGCCGAGATGTCCGCCGACGCGCTGGGTGTGCCCGCCGGGGAGGAGCTGGCCGTGCTGGCCGCCCAGGCCGGCGGCAATCCGCTCCTTCTCGCCGAACTCCTCAGGGGGCTACACGAGGAGGACCACGTCCGCGTCGAAGGCGGCGTCGCCCGGCCGACCGGGGCCGCGCTGCCCCGGCGCGTCCACACCGCCGTACGGCGACGCCTGGACGAGCTCGACACCAAGACCCGGCACCTGCTGGAGGCCACCGCGGTGCTCGGGCGCTCGTTCTCGCCGACGTACGCGGCCGAACTGCTCGGCGAGACTCCGGTCGCGCTGCTTCCCGCGCTCCGGGAGGCGCTGGCGGCGGGCGTGCTCGTCGCCACCTCCGACGAGCTGGAGTTCCGGCACGAGCTGCTGTGGCGGTCGGTCGTCGAGAAGGTGCCCGTGCCGGTACGGCAGGCGTTGCACCACCAGATCGAGCGCAACCCGCCCACCCGTCCGGCCCCCGTGTACCGGCACACCGACGATGCCACGGCCGAGGCGCTGGTGGCCCTGTCGCTGCTCGCCTGGGACGAGGGCAGGCTCTCCCGCGGCCTTGACCTGGCCCGCGAAGCCGTGGAACTCCCGGCAGGCGGGTGCCATCCACGGCCCCGGACCGTCCTGGCGAGGATGCTGACCGACCTCTGGCTGCTCGACGAGGCGGAGGCGATGACGGCGAGCGCCGAGGCGGAGGAGGGGGAGGGACAGTCCCTGTGGGCCGCCGAGATCTCCGTCCTCCGCGCCCGTCTGGCCCTCGCCGCGGGGCGGCCGGGCAGCGCGATCGAGCAGGCCGAGGCCGGCCTGGCCGCCGCGAGTGTCCTGGATGCCCCGGCCCTCGTCTCCTCGGCCGTCTCGGTGCTCGGCACGGCGTCACTGCGAGCGGGCGATCTTCCCGGCGCCGCCAGATACCTGGAGAGGGATCCGGCCAGGTCGGCGCGGGGCGTGCCGCCGTGCACGCGGCTCCACTCGGAGCTGATGGCCGGGCGGATCAGCGAGGCGCTCGGCGGAGCCGCGGCCGCGATGGGCTCGCTCGGCCTCATCTACGACGCGCTGCCCAGGCACACCGGCGCGCTGACCGGCGATCCCGCCGCCGCGGCGTGGCTGGTACGGGTGGCGATGGCGACCGGCGACCCGCGGCGGGCCGACGCCGTCGTCGACGCGGCCGAGGGCATCGCCTGGCGTAATCCCTCCCTGTCCGGCCCCTCGGTGGCCGCCTGCCACGCGCGGGGGCTGCGCGACCATGACCCCGACGCGCTGAGCCGGGCCGCGGCCGAACACACCGACCCGTGGGCCAGGGCCTCGGCGGCGGAGGATCTCGGCGTGCTGTTCAGCGCGGACGGCGGCTCCCGCGATCTGGCCGTCGACAGTCTCAACGACGCGCTCACCTGTTACGGGACCGCGGAGGCCACCCGTGACGCGGCACGGGTGCGGGGCAGGCTGCGGGCGCTGGGCGAGCGCCGCCGTCACTGGGTCAGGACCGATCACCCCGTGTCGGGATGGGCCAGCCTGACCGGTACCGAGCACGCGGTCTGCGATCTGGTCGCCCAGGGGCTGACGAACCGGCAGACCGCCGAGCAGATGTTCATCAGCGAGCACACCGTCGCCTTCCACCTGCGCCAGGTCTTCCGCAAGCTGAACATCCGCTCGCGGGTCGAGCTGGCCAGGCGCTCCGGAGAGGAGAGCGTTCATCCGACCGGCTGAGGCACCACGCGTGCGACGTGCTCGTGCACCAGCCGGACCGCCATCGCGCCCTCACCCACGGCCGAGGCGACCCGCTTGACCGACTGGCTTCTGACGTCGCCCACCGCGAAGACGCCCGGCAGGCTGGTCTCCAGGGGCAGGCTGTCGTCGAAACCGGTGAGGACGAATCCCTTGTCGTCGAGGGCGAGGGAGGGGGCGAGCCAGTTCGTGCACGGATCGGCGCCGATGAGCACGAACATCGCCCGGGTGTGCAGACGCGTCCGCGCCCCGGTCTGGTTGTCCTCGGCGACGACGGCCTCCAGGCCATCGGTGCCGACGAGTTTGCGCACCTCGGTGTGGAGCATCACCTCCACCCGGGGGTTGTTCTCGATCCGGTCGGTGAGATAGTGCGACATGTTCTGCCCGAGGCTCTCCTCGCGGATGAGCAGGCGCACCGAGGAGGCGTGCTCGGACAGGAAGATCGTCGCCTGGCCGGCCGAGTTCCCGCCGCCCACCACCACGACCGGGCCGCCCTTGCAAAACTCGGTCTCGGCCAGGGTCGCGGCGTAGTACACGCCGTTGCCCTCGAAGTCCTCCAGGTTCGGCACATCGAGCTTGCGGTAGCGCGCTCCGGTGGCGATGATCACCGTGCGGCCGTGGACCGGCCGCCCCTCGCCGAGACCGATGATGTAGTGGCCGTCCCGCTGCTCCAGTGAGGCGGCCTCGGCCGGGACGCCGAGGGACGCGCCGAACTTCCTGGCCTGGATGACGGCCCGCTCGGTGAGCTCGGCGCCGGAGATGCCCGTGGGGAAACCGAGATAGTTCTCGATGCACGAGGAGGTGCCCGCCTGGCCGCCGAGCGCGACCGCGTCGAGCACCACCGTGCTCAGACCCTCCGACGCCCCGTACACCGCGGCCGCCAGGCCCGCCGGGCCCGCTCCCACGATGACAAGATCGACGACGCTCTCCGGCATGGCCGGTGCGGGCAGGCCGACGGCGCGCGCCAGCTCGGCGTTGCCGGGATTGCGCAGAACCCGGGTCCCGCCCACGATCACGATCGGGGTCTGATCCGACGTGATGCCGAGGTTCCGGATCAGCGCCTCCGCGTCCTCGTCCTCCTCCAGATCGATCCACCGGTGCGGCAACCGGTTTCTGGCGGCGAACTCGCGCAACCTCCGGGTGCCGGGCGAGTAGCGGGAGCCGATGATCCTCAGCCCACTCCCCTGGACGATCAGCAACGAGCGGCGGACCATGTAGGCCCGCAGGATCAGGTCCCCCAGCTCGCAGTCATGGGCGACGATCTCCCGCAGGCGCCAGGTCGGAACCGCCAGGACCTCGCCCGCCTCGCAGACGACCGACGTCAAGAACGACTTCAGGCCCGTGAGCAGTCCCAGCTCACCGAGGAAGCGTCCGGGCCCGTGCACCCAGGTGACCTGCTCGTCGTCGACGCCGGCCACCTTCCCCGTCAGGATGACGAAGAATTCCGGGCAGACCTCGCCCTGCCGGATCAGGACGTCGCCCACCCGGGTGGGCCGGCGGGTTCCGTAGGGTGCGAGCCTGTCGATCTGCCCGTCGCTCAACCGAGGAAATGCCCCATGATGGTCGGGCGTCTCCGTGAACGCGTCCATCTCAACCACCCTCCCCTCCTGTCGCCGCACCCGCCGAGGCGAGCGCGCCCTCCACCCAGGTGCGCAGTTCGGCGACCGGCGCGGCGCCCGCCCGCTCGGCCACGACGCGCCCACCGCTCACGACCATCAGGTACGGCACGGCGCGGATCGTGAAGCGGTCGGAGAGCTTCGGCGCCCGGTCGATGTCCACCTTGACGAGCTTCACCCTGCCGGCGAAGTCCTGGGCCACCTGGTCGAGGGCGGGGCTGACCATCCGGCAGGGCCCGCACCACGTCGCCCAGAAGTCGACGATCACCGGGGTCGTCGAGCCTTCGACCACCTCGGCGAAGTCGTCGTCACCGGCCTCGGCGATCCACGGCAGCGACCGATGGCAGGAGCCGCAGTGCGGAACGCCCGCCGCGATCGCGGGCACGCGGTTCTTCTTCCCGCAGTTCCCGCACTGCACGATGCGCGATGACATGGCCGGTCCTCCTCATTCGTAGGTGACGACGAGCTCTCCCTCGGCGAGGCCGACCCGGATCACGGCGCCCTCCTGGGCCTCCCCGGTGATCAGCGCACGTCCGATGCGGGTCTCGACCTCCCTGGCGATGAACCGGCGCAGCGGGCGGGCGCCGTACACGGGGTCATACCCCTGCTCGGCGATGTACCTGAGCGCGTCCTCGGTGATCTCCAGCCGGATCCCCCGCTGGTCGAGCCGGGCGCGCAGCTCACCGAGCATGAGGCCGACGATGCGCTCGATCTCGTCGGGGGTGAGCGGCTTGAAGATCACGATGTCGTCCACCCGGTTGAGGAACTCCGGACGGAAGCGGGAGCGCAGCTCCGCCATGACCTGCTGCTTGGCGTCCTGCTTGATCTCGCCGCCCGGCGTGACGCCTTCGAGGAGGTACACGGAGCCGATGTTGGAGGTCATGATCAGGACGGTGTTGCGGAAGTCGACGGTCCTGCCTTGCGCGTCGGTGAGCCGCCCGTCGTCCAGCACCTGCAGCAGCGTGTTGAAGACGTCGGAGTGCGCCTTCTCCACCTCGTCGAACAGCACGACGGAGTAGGGCTTGCGCCGTACGGCCTCGGTCAGCTGGCCGCCCTCCTCGTACCCGACGTAGCCCGGAGGCGCGCCGACGAGGCGGCTGACGGTGTGCCGCTCCTGGTATTCGCTCATGTCGATGCGGACCATGTTGTCCTCGGTGTCGAACAGCGCCTCCGCGAGGGCCCTGGCCAGCTCGGTCTTGCCGACCCCCGTCGGACCCAGGAAGATGAACGATCCGATCGGGCGGCGCGGGTCCTTGATGCCGGAACGGGCCCGGATGACCGCGTCGGCCACCAGCTGCACCGCCTCGTCCTGGCCGACCACCCGCTCGTGCAGGATCTCGTCGAGGCGCAGCAGCTTCTCCCGCTCCCCCTCCTGCAGGCGGCTCACCGGGATGCCCGTCCATCTGGAGACGATCATCGAGATCTCGTCGTCGGTGACGACCTCGCGCAGCAGGCGTGCGACGCCCTGCTTGCTGAGCAGGCGTTCCTCCTCGGTCTGCAGTCGCCGTTCGAGCTCGGGCAGCCTGCCGTGCCGCAGCTCGGCCGCGCGGTTGAGGTCGTAGTCGCGCTCGGCCCGCTCGGCCTCGGCCCGCACCTGCTCGATCTCCACGCGCAGGGCCTGGACCGTGCGCAGCGCCTGCCGTTCGGCCTCCCACTGCGCGCGCATGGCATCGGCCTCGGCGCGCAGGTCGGAGAGCTCCCTGCGCAGCTCCTCCAGGCGGGCCCCGCTCGCGGCGTCCTCCTCCTTGGCGAGCGCGGTCTCCTCGATCTCCAGCCGCATCACCCGGCGGGTGAGCTCGTCGAGCTCGGCGGGCATGGAGTCGATCTCCGTACGGAGCATCGCGCAGGCCTCGTCCACCAGGTCGATGGCCTTGTCGGGAAGGAATCTGTCGGAGATGTAGCGGTGGCTCAGCACGACGGCGGCCACCAGGGCGCTGTCCTGGATCTTCACCCCGTGGAAGACCTCCAGCCGCTCGCGCAGGCCCCGCAGGATCGAAACGGCGTCCTCGACCGAGGGCTCGTCGATCATCACCGGCTGGAAGCGGCGCTCCAGGGCGGCGTCCTTCTCGATGTGCTTGCGATACTCCCCGAGGGTCGTCGCCCCGATCATGTGCAGCTCACCGCGGGCGAGCATGGGCTTGAGCATGTTGCCCGCGTCCATGGCGCCCTCCGCCGCGCCGGCGCCCACCACCGTGTGCATCTCGTCGACGAAGAGCAGGATCCGCCCCTCAGCCGCCTTGACCTCGTTGAGCACCGCCTTCAGCCGTTCCTCGAACTCACCCCGGTATTTGGCGCCGGCCACGAGCGAGCCCATGTCAAGGCTGAAGACCGTCTTGCCCTTGAGCCCCTCGGGCACGTCCCCGTTGCCGATCCGCTGGGCGAGGCCCTCCACGATGGCGGTCTTGCCCACTCCGGGATCGCCGACCAGGACGGGGTTGTTCTTGGTCTTGCGGGACAGGATCTGTATGACGCGGCGGATCTCGGCATCGCGGCCGATGACCGGGTCGAGCTTGCCCGCCACCGCGTCGGCCACCAGGTCGCGCCCGTACTTCTCCAGCGCCTCGTAGGCGACCTCGGGCATCGCCGACGTCACCCGCTGGTTACCCCGGATCGAGGTGAGCGCCTTGAGGAAGGTGTCCCTGCTCAGGCCCGCCTCGTGCAGCAGCCGTCCGGCGGCGGTCTCGCTCCCCTCCTCGATCAGGGCGATGAGCAGATGCTCGACCGAGACATACTCGTCCTTGAGCCGGTCGGCCTCGCGCTTGGCCGCCTCCAGCAGGCGTGACAGCCTCTGCGTCACGTAGACCTGGCCGGGTTCGACCCCGGGCCCGCTGACCCGGGGCCTGCGGTTCAGCTCGGCCTCCAGCTCCTCCCTGAGCCGGTTGGGGTCGGCGTCGGCGGCGAGCATCAGCCGGGGGATCAGCCCCTCCGGCTGGTCGATCAACGCCAGCAGCAGATGCTCACCGTCGATCTCGGTGTGGCCGAAGCGAAGCGCCTTGGTCTGGGCGTCGTGCAGCGCCTCCTGCGACTTCTGCGTCAGCTGGTTCAGGTCCACGAAGAGCCTCCTGTGAGTCGGGAACGGTCGCGCAGGGCGGCCTCCAGTTCGGCGATACGGTCCAGCAGATGCACCACGAGGCCGAGGGCGGCGTAGTTGAGGGAGAACCCCGCGCGCAGGCGCTGGACCCGCGCCATGACCTGCAGCTCAGGTGCCGGGAACCAGAGGCGGCCGGCGGCGTCATGCTGCGCTTCGAGCACGCCGAGGACGACGAGGCGGCGCACCAGCTCCGGATGCGTCCCGGTGGCCCTGGCGAACGCCTCCAGGTTCAGACGGTCGGGCCTGGTGAGGGAGTAGGTCATCACCGCCTCCTCGGATCGAATGTCGAGACCGCGGCGAGCTGCTCGAACAGGCGCCGCTCCTCCTCCGACAGCTGTGGCGGAACCATGATCCGCACCTCGGCATACAGGTCGCCCGGCTTGCCTCGGGCGCCCGGCATCCCCCTGCCGCGCAGCCGCAGCCGCCGCCCGCTGGACGTGCCCGCGGGCACCTTGACCTTGGCCTCGCCCCCCGGGGTCTCGACCACGACGGGCGCCCCGAGCGCCGCCTCCCACGGGGTGACGGGGAGATGGACGTAGATGTCGCGGCCCTCGACCCGGTAGCGGGGATGCGGCGCGATCCTGACGATCAGGTAGAGGTCCCCGGCGGGAGCCCCGTCACCGCCCCTGCCTCCCTGCCCGGCCAGCCTGATGCGCTGCCCGTCGGTCACGCCCGCGGGAATCTCGACGTCCAGCCTGCGCGAGTCGCCCAGGGTGATCGAACGCCGGCCGCCGTGGTAGGCCTCCTCCACGGTCAGCTCGATCTCGGCTTCCTGGTCGGCGCCGGGGATCGGCCCCCAGCCGCGGCCCGCCCGGCCCCCTCGGCCGGTGAAGATACCGCCGAGGAGGTCGTCGAGGTCGACGTCCTGGCCGAAGCCGCCGAAGCCCCCGGTCCCGGCCTGGCCCGCCCTGCCCTGCCTGGCTCCGCGGCCTCGGGCACGCGCCCAGGTCTCCGGGTCCACGTCGTCGGGCACCTGGCGGAAATCGGCGCCGAACGCGTCATAGCGGCGCCGGGTGGCCGGATCCGACAGGACGCTGTACGCCTCCGAGGCCTCCTTGAACCGGTCCTCGGCGGCCGGGTCCTTGTTGACGTCGGGGTGGTTGTCGCGCGCCAGCTTCCGGTAGGCGCGCTGGATCTCGTCCTGGCTCGCGCCTCTCGGCACCCCGAGGATCTCGTAGAAGTCACGGCGGGGGGGCATCATTCCCCCTTGGCCACCACGACCAGCGCGGGTCGCAGCTGCTGTTCGCCGTCTCCGTAGGCGGGCCGCAGCACGTGCAGGACGGTCCCGTCGGGCGCGTCCTCCTGCGCGAGTACGGCCACCGCCTCGTGCCTGGCCGGGTCGAACGTCGCTCCGGTGTCGTCACGGCGGGCGAAGCCGAGACGGGCGAGCACGTCCTGGGCCTGGTCCCGGATCGCCTTCAGCCCCTCGACGATCGACGCGGGATCGGTCTCCGCGTGTTCCAGGGCGCGTTCCAGGTTGTCCAGCACGGGCAGCCATTCGGCGGCCGCCCGCGCGCGTTCGTCGGCCCGCACCCGCTCGACGTCCCGGACGACGCGTTTGCGGAGATTGTCCAGGTCTGCCAGAGCACGCCGCCAGCGGTCCTCCAAGTCGGCGACCTGTGCCTGGAGCTCCTCGATCCGCGCCTGGAGCTCTGCCACGCCCGGCGCGGTGCTCTCGTCCGGCCCAGCCCTCTGGTCCGGCGCGGTGCTCTGGTCAGAGACGGCGCGTTCGGTGCGCTCGGTTCCCTTCCGTTCGGATGGCTCATTCATTGGTCGTGAACTCCGCGTCGATGACATCGTCGTCGTTCCCGCCCTGAGCGCCCTGAGCGCCCTGAGCGCCCTGAGCGCTTTCCGGTTGGCCGGGACCGCCCGAGGGGCCGGAGGCCGACGTTCCGAGGCTCTGGTAGACCTGCTGCAGGTCGGTCGTGAGAGACCGGAGCCGGTCGAGCGGGGCCTCCTGCTTGATCGCCTCACGGGCGTCGGTCACCAGCATCTCGGCCCGCGCCTTCTCGTGGACGGGCACCGCGTCCCCCAGCTCCGCCAGACGCCGTTCCACCTGGTAGGCGGCGCTGTCGAGCTCGTTGCGCGCGTCGACCATCTGCCGCAGCCGCTGGTCCTCGTCGCGGTGCCGCTCGGCGTCGGCGACCATCCGCTCGATCTCGCTCTGGTCCAGGGTCGAGCTCTCGGTGATGGTGATGCGCTGCTCGGCGCCGGTGTCCTTGTCCTTGGCGGAGACGTTCAGGATCCCGTTGGCGTCGATGTCGAAGGTCACTTCGATCTGGGGTACGCCGCGCGGCGCCGGCCTGATGTTCTCCAGCCGGAATCGGCCGAGGACCCGGTTGTCGGCGGCGCGCTCGCGCTCGCCCTGCAGCACCACGACGTCCACGGCGGTCTGGTTGTCCTCCGCGGTGCTGAACACCTCGGAGCGGCGGGCCGGAATCGTGGTGTTCCGCTCGATGACCTTGGTCATGATCCCGCCGAGTGTCTCGATGCCCAGCGAGAGCGGTGTCACGTCGAGCAGGACGACGTCCTTCACCTCGCCCTTGATGACGGCCGCCTGCACCGCGGCGCCCAGCGCCACGACCTCGTCCGGGTTGACCGTCATGTTCGGGTCCTTTCCGCCCGTCATGCGGCGCACCAGGTTCTGTACGGCGGGCATCCTGGTCGAGCCGCCCACCAGGATCACCTCGTCGATGTCGTCGGCGGTGAGCTTGGCGTCGGACATGGCCTGCTGGACCGGACCCTTGCAGCGCTCGACGAGATCGGCGGTGATCTCCTCGAACGTCGCCCGCCTGAGCGTGGTGTTCAGGTGCTTGGGCCCCGAGGCGTCCGCGGTGATGAAGGGCAGGCTGATCTGCGTCTGGGTGACCGAGGACAGCTCGACCTTGGCCTTCTCCGCCGCCTCGAACAGCCTCTGCAGGGCCTGGGGGTCGCCGCGCAGGTCGATGCCGTTGTCCCGCTGGAACTCGTCGGCGAGATTGTCGACGATGCGCCGGTCGAAGTCGTCCCCGCCCAGGTGGGCGTCGCCCGCGGTCGCGAGCACCTCGACGACGCCCTCACCGACGGTGAGGACACTGACATCGAAGGTCCCGCCGCCCAGGTCGAAGACGAGCACGGTCTCGTTCTCCTTGCGGTCCAGGCCGTAGGCGAGGGCCGCCGCGGTCGGCTCGTTGATGATCCGCAGCACCTCCAGACCCGCGATCTTCCCCGCGTCCTTGGTCGCCTGGCGCTGGGAGTCGTTGAAGTAGGCGGGCACGGTGATGACGGCCTCGGTGACCTTCTCGCCGAGGAACTTCGAAGCGTCGTCCACGAGCTTGCGCAGGACCGCGGCGGCGATCTCCTCGGGCGCGTACAACTTTTCGTGGATCTTGAAGCGGACGGCCCCGTCGGGCCCCGAGACCACGTCGAACGACACGGCGTTCATCTCGCTGGTGACCTCGTCATAGCGGCGGCCGATGAAGCGCTTGGCCGAATAGATCGTTCCCTTGGGATTGAGGATCGCCTGGCGGCGGGCCAGCTGCCCCACCAGCCGCTCTCCCTGCTCGGTGAACGCCACGACCGACGGTGTCGTGCGCGACCCCTCGGTGTTGGGAATCACCGTGGGTTTGTCGCCTTCCATCGCGGCGATGACCGAGTTGGTGGTGCCCAGGTCGATTCCAACTGCTTTAGCCATTTTGGCCTCCTCGATGCGCTGACCCTTCCGCGCCGGCCCATCCGTGTGAGCCTCTTGATCTGATTGCGGCGAACGGCAAACCCAACCCCCGGCTCCGGGGGTGCGGGACTGCCCGCACCCCCGTCCCCCGCCGGAGACCCTTCCCTTCGCGGAGGCCCCGTCAGGCGAGGTCTCCCGGATTGACGGAGCTCTCCCGCTGCACCTGAGGCATGCCGGCGTCGAGCAGCTTGCGCGCCTCGGCCGCGTGATCGGCCGTGACCAGAACCTCGTAACGATCGGCGACCAGGGAACTGGAGGAGAGGAAGTCCCGCTTCCCGCCGCTGAACGCGTGGGCGATCAGCCCGAAGATCGCTCCTGCTATCGCGCCCCAGATCAGACCCCACAGGGGCAGGACGATCGGAAAACCTCTCGCGAAGATCGCAAAGAACAGGCCGATCAGCAGACCGAACCAGGCACCCGACGCCGCGCCCATCCCCGCCGCGCGCAGAGGGGTCAGCCGTCCGAGCACCTGCTCGATGAGCCGGAGGTCCACTCCGACGATCATCGTGTGCTCGACCGGGAACCGCTGGTCCGACAGCTGGTCCACGGCCCGCTGGGCCTCGGCGTAGGTATGGAAGGTGGCGATGGGCTCGTGCCCGGTCAAAGTGATATCAGGTCGCATGGCGCTTCCCTTCACAGTGCTTCTTCATACTCACCGTGACCGCACCAGCGCGGCTGCACATCCCCAGACCTGATAATCAGTCCGCGGTCACCGGCTCCAGGGCCTCCTGCGCGGCCATCTTGGCCGCCCTGCGCTTGACGATCAGCATGGTCGCGGCGCCGAACAGCACCGCGGCCGCCAGCCCTGCCCAGGAGAAGCCCTTGAGCCACTTCTCGGCGACCCTGCCCAGGTAGTAGACGACGGCGGTGGTCCCGCCCGCCCAGGCGATCCCGCCGAGCACGTTGGCGATCAGGAACTTCCAGTACGGCATGCGCACCGCGCCCGCGATCGGACCGGCCAGGATACGCAGAAGCGCGATGAACCGGCCGAAGAACACCGTCCACATGCCGTAACGCTGGAAATAACGCTCGGCCTTGTCGATGTGGTCCGGACCGAAGTGCTTGGGGAACCTGCGGCCCAGCCGGTCGAACATGGGCTTGCCGCCCTTGCGTCCGATGGCGTAGCCGATCGAGTCGCCGATGATGGCCCCGGCGCTCGCGCAGACGCCCACCCAGAACGGATCGACCACTCCCTGCGCCGCCATCAGCGCGGCACTGACCAGGACGATCTCTCCGGGCAGCGGGATGCCGAGACTCTCCACCCCGATCACCAGCCCGACCAGGAGACAGATCCACAACGGAGATATCGCCTGAAGCCACGCGTCGACATGCATGACAGACACTTTATTGCGACGCCCGGACCGTCCTCGCCCTTATGCGCAGGGCCGGTCCGCGGCGAATCCCGGTGGCGAGGTCAGGGGGAGGTGCGAAGGGCGGCGCCCAGCTCCGATCGCGAGGTGACCCCCAGCTTCGGGAAGATCCGGTAGAGGTGAGAGCTGACGGTCCGGTGCGAGAGGTACAGCTTCTGGCCGATCTCCCTGTTGGTCAGGCCCTCGGCGGCCATCTGGACGATCTGGAGCTCCTGCGGCGTGAGCTTGTCCCGTGCCTCGCTGTTCCGGCTGCGGCTCGTCTCCCCGGAGGCCCGCAGCTCCTGGCGCGCCCGCTCGCTCCAGGGAATGACGCCGAGGGCGTCGAACGTCTCGCGGGCGGCGCGCAGGGGCACTCGTGATTCGGCCGTACGCCGCTGCCGCCGGAGCCACTCTCCGTAGGCGAGCTGGACACGCGCGCGCACGAAGGACCACCGCTCCGTGTCCGCCCGAAGGGCCGCTTCGAAGAAGGGCTCCGCCTCGGCGTCGTCGGCCAGCACCGCCCGGGCGTAGCGCAGGCCGGCGTGCAGCGACGGCGACGGCGTTGTGAGAGCCAACGCCTCCATCTCCTCCACGATGCCCGCGATCGCGGCGCCCTGCCCGCTGTGCACGGCGGCGTCGGCGAGGTCCCCGACGGCACAGCAGTGCAGCGAGACGTCGCAGGCCGGGTCGGCGGGGTCGTACATCCGCCGCAGTTGCTCGTACGCTTCGCCGTAGCGTCCGCCGCCGAGGGCGGCGAGGCCGCGCGCATGCCGTACGGTGGCCAGCACCGGGCGTATGCCGACGGGCAGAATCTCCTGCTCGGCCTCCGCCGCGAGCACCTCGGCCCCGTCCAGGTCGCCGCGGAGCGCGGCGAGCATGGCCCCGAGGGCCTGTGAGATGGCGTGCAGATGCGGCTGGGCCGTCTCCCGCACCAGCCGGACGGCCTCCTCGACGGCGGGGATGGCCACGCTCAGGTCGGCGAGATGGACCGCGTTCCGCGCCTGCACCACGAGCGCCCGCGCCAGGATCCCGAGCCGGCCCTGCTCACGCAGGCCGACGAGCGAGGCGGCGCACAACTCCTCCGCGAGATCGAACGCCCCCACCCTGACCGCCGCGCTGCCCAGCAGGCGAGCCGTCTGCGCGTCACCCGGCGGGCTCGCGACCAGGCGGCGGAGGCGTTCGATCACGACCGCGCCCCGCTCGATCGGGGCGGCGTACGCCAGGATCGCCAGGAGCCCCGCGTCCAGCTCGTCGATCGGCAGGCTCTCGGCCACGGTGACGACGCGCTCCCGGGCTCGGGGATCGATCTGAGTCCAGGCGCACTGCAGGGCCGCGCTCCACAGGAGCTTCAGCGCGAAATCGATGTCCCCGTCCACCGCCACGCCCTCGGCGAACTCGGCCAGCGAAAGCGCCTGCGCGCTGTCGTCGCGGATGCCGTCGGTGAAGCTTCCCCGGATCCACAGCATCCGCGCCCGCTGCCGTGGTGACGGTTCAAGGGGTTCGGCGTCGCGCAGGAGTCGGATGACCACGTCCTGCCGTCCCAGCTCGACCGCGTACTCGGCGGCCCGCAGCAGCCGCCGGACCCGGTGGGCGGGATCGTCGCTGAGCCGGGCGGCACCCTCCAGCGCCGCGGCGGCCGTCATGATCGCGCCCTGGCGGTGCGCCCGCGCCGCCGCCTCCTCCAGCTCCGACGCGATGGCCTCGTCGGGCCCGGCGCTGGAGGCCGCCCGATGCCAGACACCCCGCTCCGGCCGGTCGCCGAGCACATCGGCCAGCGCGGCATGGGCCATGTGACGCTGCGACAGGCTCGAACTCTGACGGATCGCCGAGCGCATCAGCGGATGCCGGAACGCCACCCCCGCCTCGTCCGCGTCGACCAGCCCCACGGCGATCGCCGGCATCAGATCGTCCGCGGTGACGGCCCCTCCGACGACCGTCGACGTGGCGTTCAACGTCTCGCTCAGCGAGGCGCCGTCGTTGAGCGCGGCGACCAGCAACAGCGCGCGAGTGACCGAGGGCAATCCCGACACCCGGGCGGTGAACGCCCGCTCCAGACGGGTCGTCAGCGGAAGCCATGCCAGCAGGGCGCCCTCGCCGGCCTGCCGGTCCGAGGCCAGCGGCAACTCCACCAGGGCCAGGGGGTTGCCCGCCGACTCCTTCAGCAACCGGCGGCGCACCGCCGGCGTCAGGTCCGGGCTACGGGCGTCCAGCAACGCCGCCGCGGCCTCGTCGTCGAGCCGTTTGAGCTGCAGCTCCCGCAGCCCCGCCCCGTCGAAGGAGCTGTAGAAACCGTCCCGGATCGCGGCCAGCATCACCACCGGCTCCGCGTCCAGCCGCCGTGCGACGAACGCCAGCACATCGGCGCTGGGGCGATCCAGCCAGTGCGCGTCCTCGATGAGAAGCAGCACCGGCGAGCCGGTGGCCGCCTCCCCCAGAACATTCAGCACCGCCAGGGCGACCAGGAACAGATCCGGCACCGCCGCGTCCGTCGTCCCGAACGCCGCCCCCAGCGCGTCACGCTGCGGACCGGGCAACGCATCGATCTCCGCACGGATCGGCAGCAACAGCTGATGCAGACCGGCGAAGGGCATGTGCGTCTCCGACTCCACTCCGGCCGCCTTCAGGATCCGCATACCGTGAGCGGCCGCCACCCCCGCGCACTCCCTCAGCAGTGCGGACTTGCCGATCCCGGCCTCCCCCCGCACCACCATCGCCGACCCGTCCCCGCCCAGGCGCCCCACGAAATCACCCAGCAGCCGCGTCTCGGACTCCCGCCCGTACAGCGAGGACACCGGCTGACCCGCCGACCCGCGAACGGCCCCCGGACCCGGCTCACCCGCGGCCGGACGCGACCGCGCACCTCCACGAGCGCCGGGAGATCGCCCGGTGCTCAGGACGGTGGTGCCGGGCGGATACGAACCCATCGCGAGCTCCTCAGGTCATTCATGGGCGGATCGGGGACAACGGGCCGTTCGGCGAGAGGCGGGAAGAGGCCGGGAGACACTGCGAGAAGGTTCAGAACTCCTGCGCCCTCAACCAGGACAGGGCGATATATCGCGACCATCCTCCAGCCGCCGTCGATGGTCAAGGAGTGGGCCCGGTCGGGGAGGTTCTTGATGTCGGTGACCGCGTGCGGGTGGCGGTACCGCCTCAGGGTGGCCCGGACCGTCAGCTCGGACACGGCGTGGTCGCGGCCGCCCGTGATCAGCAGCAACGGGCCGCGCATCGCGGGGACGGCGGCGGCCCCGGCGGGCGGCTGCGGGTCGAAGCCGGCGGCGCCGGCCTCGCACAGAACCTTGCCCGGCGCCGGGATCGCCCATAGGTCGGGTGCTGGAATCCCCGGTTTTCAAACCGGGGAGGACGTCAAGTCCTCGATGCCGTGGTCGGCGATGCTCTCGGGGTTGGCCTGGGATTCCTCGACCGTGTCGGGGTCACCGGGCCAGCCCGGTGCCAGCGGCGCATGACCCGCCTCCCCGAAGAGCTTCACCCAGGGCTCCCAGGAGGCGGCGTGCAGCCACAGCCCATGGATGAAGATGACGGGGATGGGGGTCGTCATGGTCGCCTCTCGAGTCGGGCCGGAGCGCCTCCCGCGCACGTCCGGTCATACTCCAGGACACCACAGCCGGGTGCCCGCTCGCCCCGGGGAAAGTCCCCAGTCCCGGATCACTCCCGCTGGGATGACCGGACCCGGATCACTCCCGCTGGGGTAACCGAATCCGGTTCACTCCCGCGCCAGCCCGTGCCGGAAGGCGTAGGTCACCGCCTGGGCGCGGTCCCGCAGGCCCGCCTTGGCGAACAGGTTGTTGACGTGGGTCTTGACCGTCGCCTCGGAGATGAACAGCTCACCGGCGATCTCCCCGTTCGACCGGCCCGCCGCGATCAACCGCAGCACCTCGCCCTCACGGGGCGTGAGCCCGTCGGGCAGGCCGGGCACGTGGCGGACCCTGGTCACCACCTCGGCCAGCCGCCGCTGGATCCCGGGGTCGAACTGGGCCTGACCCCCGACCACGGTGGCGATGGCGCAGGCCAGGGACTCGGCGTCGGTGTCCTTCGTCAGGTAACCCCGCGCCCCCGCGCCCAGCGCGGCGAACACCGACTCGTCGGAGTAGGTCGTCAGGACCACCACCTGAACGTCCGGGTGAGCCGCCCATCCGGCGGGTGGCCTCACCGTCTCCAGGGCACTCCTGCGGCCGGACACCGTACGAGCCCCGAAGCCACACACCCCCACCGTTGCCGCGAAAGACGCCGACCCTGCGGAGACGCCCGCGCGAGGTGCCCCTCCCCTGTCGTACGGGCACCCATCGCCATACGGGCACCCGCAGCAACACGCTGCACCCCCCAGCGCCCAACCCCGCAACCTCCCTGGCCAACCGAGTCCGCTCGGCGGATACGGCCTCTCGCGCCCTCGCATCGGCGATCTCCGCGCTCTGCCGCCGAACCTCTTCAAGCCGTCAGGTCAGGAAAGCGGGAAATGCCAAATAGATCAGGTCCGCAACGTTTCCCCACAGAGCTCCCCCTCCATGACAGTCAGGAGGGAGATGACCACGAAGCCGACTCCGACCTTGAAGAGCTCTACCTGGAGTTGACATCCTCCCCTGCCTGAAGAGCAGAGGATTCCAACGGCGACTACCCCACAAGGAGGAGGTCGCGTTGAGGTTCGCGGTTCACCGGCCCGCCCAACGGCAAGCCTCCCCGCGCAGCCACCGCGAAGCCCTGCGGCGGTATCTCGATGGTTCTTCGCCGCGTTAATGTCGGCGTTGTCCTGATGCTGGCAGGCCACGCACAGGAAAAGAGCTTGGCTCTCGCGACTCTCCCTGGCGATGTGCCCACAGGCGTTACAGGTCTGCGACGTATACCGCGGATCGATCATCTGCACCCGACCCGGAGCCTTGTGCCCCGTCCGGATCACCAACTGGCCCCAGCCGTTGGCGAGAATGCCCTGATTCAACCCCGCCTTCTGCCGCACATTCGTGCCCGGCGCCTCCAGGGTGCCTTTCGCCGACCGGGTCATGTTCGAGATCTTCAGATCCTCGACCGCGATCACATCGAAGCGGCGGGCCAGATCGGTACTGGTCTTCTCCACCCAGTCCTTACGCCGATCACCCTCCCGCGCCTTCAACTTCGCGATCGCGGTTTTGGCTTTGCTGCGCCGTTTGGATCCGCGCTTGGCCCGGGCCAGGCGGCGCTGCAACCGCAGCAACCGCTTCTTCTCCGTCTCCCACAGGGGCGGCACATTCAACAGCTCACCGGTGGACAGCGCGGCCGACGCGGTAACGCCCCGGTCCACGCCGACGGCCGCACCCGTGCCCGGTCCGGAGATCGGGGCAGGGATGACAGCGAACGCCACATGCCAACGCCCCGCCACATCCCGACTCACCCGAAAGGATTTGGCCTGCTCCACCGGGCGCGACCAGCGAAACCGCACCCACCCCACCTTGGGGATCCGCACCTCACCCACCTTGCGCGACAGACGGCGCACATCGCCCGGTTTGACCGCGACGATCCGGAAACCCTCGCTTCGGCCGCGCCGACGCCAGGTCGGCCGTTTATGGGTTTTGCCAAAAAGTTCGCCATCGCCTGGTGGAAGTCCTTCAGCGCCTGCTGCTGGACGATGATCGATCCCGCGGCCAGCCACTCGCAGGCGGCGCGCGCCTCGGTGAGCTGACGGCACTGCTCGGCGAACCCCGGGGCCGTTGCGCGTCCGCGCTGCCAGTGGGCGTGTTGTTCCACAGCAAGGTTCCACACATATCGGGCATGTCCGCAGTGCTCCAGCAGCGCCGCCTCTTGAGCGGGCGACGGCTGCAGCCGGTAGCGCGACACACCGAGCAACCTACCGATCCCCACCGACAAAAACCGGAAGACCACCAGGTCCGCCCGCTCCGCGGTTCCTCCCGTCCTGAAGGACGGGGCTCCACGCTGTACGCAGTCAGTGACCTGGGGTGACACGGAGGCCGCCCCAGGTCACATGAGGTCGCGGATCGCGCCGTGGGCCGCGTCGCGCATCATGGCGTGCAGATCCGCGTTGGACTCCCGGTCGGTGCGCACCTCGACGATCCGCAGCCCGTCCCCGCGCAGCGCCTTGGACAGCTGACCGGGCTCGTTCACGAAGGTGTACGGCGTGCCGGTGGAGGCGGCCACGTAGCCCAGGTCCACCCCGTGCGCGGTGCCGAAGATCCGCTCGAACGGATCACGCAGCGCGGCCTGGGGCAGCAGCGAGAAGATCCCGCCACCGTCGTTGTTGACCACGACCAGGCACAGGTCGGGCCGGGGCTCGCGGGGCCCGAGGATCAGCCCGTTCTGGTCGTGCAGGAAGGTCAGGTCACCCATCAGGGCGTAGGCGGGGCCGTTGTGGGACAGCGCCGCGCCCATGGCGGTGGACACCACGCCGTCGATCCCGGCGGCGCCCCGGTTGGCCAGGATCCGCAGGCCCCTGCGGGGACGCATCGCCTGGTCCAGGTCGCGGATCGGCATGGAGGACCCGGAGAACAGCAGCGATCCGTTGGGCAGCGCGTCCACCAGGTCACGGGCCAGGCGCGGCTCGCTGAGCCCGGTCCCGTCCATCACCTCGTCGATCGCGCCCCTGGCCGCCGTGTCGGCGCGACGCCAGGAGTGCAGCCACTCGTCGTCCCCCGCGGGGATGGGGATCTCCACCTCCTGGGCCACCTGGGTGGCCGAACGGGTCGGATCGGGCCAGCGGGTCATGTCGCGGGCGACCACGACGTGCTCGTCGGCGTGCTTGAGCCAGTTCAGCAGCGGCCGGGACAGGCTGGGGCGGCCCAGGGTGACCACCACCTCCGGCCGGTGCCTGTCGGCGAACTCGGGGGTGCCGAGGAGGAAGTGGTAGGCGGACATGGCGTGGTCGCCGTAGCGGGCGCCGCCGTTGGGCTCCGACAGGACCGGCCATCCGGCCATGCCCGCCGCCGCCACGTATCTGCGCACGTTGGACGCGCCGTCACCGACGACCAGCACACCCCGCCGGGTCGGCTGCAGGTGAAGCGCCACGGGAGGCGAGGCCACCCTGGCCCGGACCCACGGCCCTGCCGCGTCTCCCTCCAGCGACTCGCACCAGGAGGTGTCGCCGTCCGGGATCAGCGGCTCGCGGAAGGGCACGTTCAGGTGGACCGGCCCCGGGTCGTAGGGGCCCAGCGAGCGCTGGTAGGCGCGGCAGGCCAGGGAACGCCAGTAGGCGACCTGACCCGGGCGGTCCTCGGGCACGCCGACCTCGCTGAACCAGCGGACGGCCGCGCCGTACAGCTTGATCTGGTCGATGGTCTGGCTGGCACCGGTGTCGCGCAGTTCGGGGGGCCGGTCGGCGGTGAGCACCAGCAGCGGCACCCCCGACTCGTGCGCCTCGATGACCGCCGGGTGGAAGTTGGCCGCCGCGGTGCCCGAGGTGCAGATCAGGGCGACCGGACGCTCACTGCGCCGGGCCAGGCCCAGCGCCAGGAACGAGGCGGAGCGCTCGTCCACGCGCACGTGCAGCCGGATACGGCTGTCGGCGTGCACGGCCAGGGCCAGGGGGGTCGAGCGCGAGCCTGGTGCGAGCACCACGTCCGTGAGTCCACAGCGCGCAAGCTCGTCGACCAGTACCGTCGCGAGCGCGGTCGCGGGGTTCACCGCAGCGCCTCCTTGAGCATTCGCATACGCACCGGCGGGCCCGCCTTGCGGCGGGCCGACGCCGTCTCGTCCACCACTGGACGACGCACCCCAGGACCGTACCCCGCGCGGATCGCCTCTGCCATTACGGGCGGCGCGGGAACTGGCCGAAGTCGGGAGCGCGCTTCTCCTTGAACGCGTTGCGGCCCTCCTGCGCCTCCTCGCTCATGTAGTAGAGCAGGGTGGCGTCTCCGGCGAACTGCTGCATCCCCGCGGCGCCGTCGGTCACCGCGTTCAGCGCGCCCTTGAGCATGCGCAGGGCCAGTGGCGACTTGTCCAGCATCTCCCTGGCCCAGCTGACCGTCTCCTCCTCCAGTCGGGCGAGGGGGACGACGGCGTTGACCAGACCCCAGTTGAGGGCCGTCTGCGCGTCGTACTGGCGGCAGAGGTACCAGATCTCGCGGGCCCGCTTCAGGCCGACGGTCTCGGCCAGCAGCCAGGAGCCGTAGCCGCCGTCGAAGGAGCCGACCTTCGGGCCGGTCTGCCCGAAGACCGCGTTGTCGGCGGCGATGGACAGGTCGCAGCAGACGTGCAGCACGTGGCCGCCGCCGATGGCGTAACCCGCGATCATCGCGATGACCGGCTTGGGACAGCGGCGGATCTGCACCTGCAGGTCCAGCACGTTGAGCCGGCCCACGTGCGGGGTCGACTTGTCGACGTAGCCGTCGTCTCCGCGGATCTTCTGGTCGCCGCCCGAGCAGAAGGCCCTGTCGCCCGCGCCGGTGAAAATGATCACACCGACCTCGGGGTCCTCCTGCGCGAGGTTGAAGGCGTCCTTGAGCTCGAAGAGCGTCGTCGGGCGGAAGGCGTTGTGCCGTTCGGGGCGGTTGATCGTGATCTTCGCGATGCCCTCGCCGGTCTCGTAGATGATGTCTTCGTACTGCCCCGCCGCCTTCCAGTCGACCTTGCCTCCGGTCGCGCTCGCCGGCTCGGGAGTCGCCTCGCTCGCTGCTCGCTCATCCGTGCCCGGCTCGACTGGCTCCGTGCTCACGATCGCCTCGCCCTCTCCGCTGTGCCGGGGCCGCTCCCCGGCATTGTCGGCACTAACCTTACGACTGTGATGACCATTCCTATGCACGGGGAGTGGCCTTCCGTGGACCGAGAGCTGCATGCCATCGTGTCTCCGGCCGGGCCCGAGCTGTTCCGGGCCGTCGGCGCGGCGCTCGACGGCAGCGGCCCCGCCGTCCTGCCCCTCCCCTCCGACCTGCCCGTCTCCGCGCTGCGGGCGACGCTCGACGCGCTGCGTCCCACCCACGTCGACGGCGTACGGCACCCCGGCGGCACGGGGGTCTCCCCCGAGGTGGCCGTGGTCATCGCCACCAGCGGATCGACCGGCGTCCCCAAGGGCGTGCAGCTCTCCGCCGATGCCCTGAGGGCCTCCGCGGCGGCCTCCCTGCGCCGCCTGGACGCCCGCCCGGGCGAGCGGTGGCTGTGCTGCCTGCCCCCCTCGCACGTCTCCGGCCTTCAGGTGCTCGTCCGATCGCTGCTGGGCGAGACCGAGCCGATCGTGCACGACGGATTCTCCCCCGAGGCGGTGCTCGCCAGCGGCGCCGATCACGTCTCGCTGGTGCCGACCCAGCTCCGCCGCCTGCTCCATGCGGATCTGTCGGTCTTCAGGACGATCCTGCTCGGCGGCGCCGCCGCTCCGGCGGAGCTGCTCGCGGCGGCCGGGGCGGCCGGCGCCCGGGTCGTCACCACGTACGGCATGAGCGAGACCTGCGGCGGGTGCGTCTACGACGGCGCCCCTCTGGACGGGGTGGATCTCGCCGTCGGCGCCGACGGCCGGATCCGCATTTCCGGCCCCGTGCTGTTCCACGGTTACCGGCTCCGCCCCGACCTCACCCGGGCCGCCCGCGACGGCGGCTGGTTCCTCACCTCCGACCTCGGCGCCCTGGACGGCGGACGGCTGCGCGTGCTGGGGCGGGCCGACGACGTCATCAACACCGGCGGCGAGAAGGTCGTCGCCGCGACCGTGGCGGCCGTCGTGGCCGAGCATCCCGCGATCGTCGACGTCGCCGTGGTCGGCCGCCCCGATCCCGAGTGGGGCGAGCGGGTGGTGGCCGTCGTGGTCTCCCCCACGCCCCCGTCCCTGGCCGAGCTCCGCGCCTTCGCCAAGGAACGGCTACCCGCCTACGCGGCCCCCGCCGAACTGGTCGTCCTGCCCGAAATACCGCTTTTGCCCAATGGCAAGCCAGACCTCGCGGCCCTCCGTTATGGTCTTCAACGGGAACCATGAAGGTGCTCCCACACGTCCAAGAGAC
The DNA here is from genome assembly GCF_900188345.1 of Streptosporangium subroseum. GTDB lineage: Bacteria > Actinomycetota > Actinomycetes > Streptosporangiales > Streptosporangiaceae > Streptosporangium > Streptosporangium subroseum. The sequence goes on from NZ_FZOD01000025.1 coordinate 82,552, forward strand.
AGCCGGAGCAGGAAGGACGAGCCCGATGAACGTAACCCGCAAGACGTGGATCTCCGCTGGGATCGTCGGCGCGGTCCTCATCGGCGGCATGTCCGTCGCGGCGGCCGCCGCGGACGGCGGGATCGAGAAGATCGAGGGCGAGACCCGGAAGATCGAGAAGATCGACGAGCCCGCGCCCATCCCTCCGCGGCAGCCGGGCACACCGTCGGCCCAGGAACCGTCCCCCTCACAGGAGACCGCTCCCCCGAAGGACGACAACGTGGTGTCCCGGGAGATCAATCCGGACCCGGGGCAGACAGGGCACTACTGGACCGACGCCCGCCTGGAGGGCGCGCAGCCCATGCCCATGCCGGAAGGCCCGGTGAACGCGACCGAATAGGCCCCGCCACACGCCCCTGACCGGGGCGGATTGCAAAGGCGAGGACCTGCCCGGCATATTTTCCGGGTAAAGCCGGGAACAGAAAGTTCTTGGTCGGGGTTATTGGTACTGGTGCGTTGAGGGACCCCCAGACCACCCCACCCAACAAACTGTACGTAGACGACTCCGTGATGGAGGAGGTGTCCTCATGCCCCAAACCGCCGTGGCGACCTCATCTGAGGCCCCGACGACCCTTGAACAGTTCCTTGACCGAGGGCGAGTCCAGGGCCACCTTTCTCTCGCGGAGCTGCGCCGTGCCTTCGCCGAGGCGGGCATCAGCCCTGCCGAGGGCCGGTCGATCCTGCGAGAGCTCACCGAGGCGGGTGTCAGCCTGGCGGCCGAGAACGAGCCGGCTCTCGCCGCCGCCACGAAGAAGCCCGCGGCCAAGACCACCACCCGCAAGACCGCCGAGCGCAAGACCAAGGCCGCGCCCGCGAAGAAGACGACGACCGCCAAGGTCGAGGCGGCGCCCAAGAACCCCAAGGACGCCGAGACGGAGATCGACGACGAGGAGTGGACCCCCTCCGACGACGTCGAGGTCGAAGTCGAGCCCACCATCGACCTGGACGACCAGTCGTCGGTCATGGGCGACTCGGTGCACACCTACCTGAAGTCGATCGGCCGCCGCACCCTGCTCACCGCCGCCCAGGAGGTCGAGCTCGCCAAGCGCATCGAGGCCGGTCTGTACGCCGAGGCCAAGCTGGAGGCCCAGCCGGGCCTGTCGGCCGCCATGCGCGACGACCTGGAGTGGGTGGCCGAGGACGGCCGCCGCGCCAAGGACCACATGCTGGAGGCCAACCTCCGCCTGGTCGTCTCCGTCGCCAAGAAATACACCGACCGCGGCATGGCCCTGCTCGACGTGGTCCAGGAGGGCAACCTCGGCCTGATCCGCGCGGTGGAGAAGTTCGACTACACCAAGGGCTACAAGTTCTCCACCTACGCCATGTGGTGGATCCGCCAGGCCATCCAGCGGGGTTTCGCCGACTCCGCCCGCACCATCCGCCTGCCCGTCCACGTGCTCGAGATGCTCTCCAAGCTGTCGCGCGTCGAGCGCGACATGCACCAGCGCCTGGGCCGCGAACCCACGGCGGAGGAGCTGGGATTCGAGCTGGACAAGAGCCCCGACCAGATCGAGGAACTGCTCCGCACCAGCCGCCAGCCGATCAGCCTCAACGCCACCATCGGCGAGGACGGCGAGACCACCATCGGCGACCTCATCGAGGACGTCGACTCCCCCGAGGCCTCCGAGGTGGTGGATCGCCAGCTGCTCGGAGAGCAGCTGCGCGGCGTGCTCGGCAACCTCTCTCCCCGGGAGGCCAAGATCATGGCCCTGCGCTTCGGCCTCGTCGACGGCAAGCCCCACACCCTCGACGAGATCGGCAAGCACCTCGGCCTGACCCGCGAGCGCATCCGCCAGCTGGAGAAGGAGTCCCTCTCCAAGCTCCGCCACCCCAGCAACACGCGCCCGCTGCTCGACTGGGCCAGCTGACCGCTACGCAGAACGCCGCCGCGAACTTCAAGTTCGCGGCGGCGTTCTGCGTTGTCGCCGTCACTACGGCGGGGAAGCGGTCACCTCGCGCCGGCGACCCGGAGGGGAGCGGCGGCGGCCTCCGGGCGCTCCGAGGCCGGGACCAGGCGCGGAACCCGGACGATGCCGGTCAGGCGGTTCTGCTCGCGAAGGGTGCGCAGGCGGTTGACCTCGGCGGTCCACTCGGCGCCCTTCGGGGTGGCCCTGCCCTTGCGGCGGCGGATCCGGTCGTCATAGGACTTGATCCCGAACGCCGCCCGCTGGCTGGCCTCGGCGCCTCGCAGCGCCTCGGTCAGCGCCCTGTCAAAGGCCAGACCGGCGGCCCGGAGCTCCTCCGGGGATGCATGGGAGGCCTGCGCCTGGCGCAGAGCGACCTCCGCCGCCCGCGCCTTCTCCAGAAGCTCGGGGAAGCTCTTCCCGACCTCCTGGTCAGCGTGGTGACGAACCTCCGCCTCCCGGCTCACGCGCGGTCGGAAAAACGCCATCTTCTGCCCTCTCTCGCCTGTTCGCCGGACCTTCCCGGCAGGTTACGGCTCGTAGCTTACGCCGTTCCTCCCCGCCCCACGTACTCAGGGATCGAGCTGTCCGGCGCGTCCGCCTTTACACAGTAAGGTAAACGGTGGCAGGATGCCACCATGCCTGCCAAGCGACCACCCATCCCGCTCTCCAGGGAGCGCATCATCGACGCGGCCCTGCACATCGCCGACAGCCAGGGGCTGCGGCGGCTGACGATGCGCCGACTGGGCGACGCGCTCCAGGTGGAGGCGATGGCCATCTACCACCACCTGCCGCGCGGCAAGGACGCCCTCATGGACGCGCTCGCCGAGCACGTCACCGCCGTTCACGTCGAGCCCGGCGGGAGCTGGCAGGAGAGCGCGAAGGCGTGGTGCCGGGCGAGCCGGGCCGCGCTCAGGGAGCATCCGGGGGTGCTGGCGCTGGCTCTGACCAAGCCCCCCAAGGGGCGCACGGCGATCGCCATCAGGGAGCAGACCGACCAGCTGGCCGAGGCGGGGCTCGGCGACGCGCCGGGGGCCGTGCGGGCGCTGCGAGCCTATGTCTTCGGCGCGGTGGCGGTGGAGGTGCAGCAGTCAGGTTGGGCCGAGGCGGCAGATGATCATGATGAGCCATGGCGCCCGCCCTCGAAGGGCGGAGGCAGCCCGGGGGCCGACGCCGACTTCGAACTCGGTCTGGACGCACTCCTGGTGGGGTTGACCAGGCACTGAGTCATGTCGGAGACTTGTAAGCGAGGTTTAAGCGTCTGGCGGCGTGTCACGCTTGGCCCGGTATCATTCCATGAGGCATGCTGTGCGATAGGTCACACCCCCCGAAAAGCTTCCGAGGGACTCACCCGATAGCAGTTCGCAAACAGTCCTAACGGGCTATGTCGCCGGGGTGGGATCAGATCGCACACTTGTTCTTGATGTGCGGGCCTCACCTTGTTCGAGGCACGCATGGCCATATGTCAACCATCAGATGCTCGTCTCCCCGTCATGCGTGGAAACGGGGTCCCATCGGGACGGCACCCACCGGCCACCCGATATCGACTCCGGCGAGCCGACACGAGAGATCCGGAGGCACGCCGATGTGCCCGCACGAGCCGTCCTGTCCGTCCGCCGACGCGCTGGACCGCGAAGCCGCCCGCACGATGGCAGCCCACCCCGAGCAGGGATGGAGCCTGCTCTGCAACGGTGTGGTGTTGTTCGAGGACACCGGCGAGCTCCTGCCCGACGGCGCCGTCATCGAGCCGCACCGGCCCCTGGCCGGCGTCGCCTGATCATCACGCCCCGATCGTCACGCCTTGATCATCGCGCTGAGCCTGGCCGCATCCTCACGTCGAGCCACTCCGCGACGGCCTCGCCGACCCGGGCGGGGGTTTTCTTGAGATCGTGACCCTCCCCCGGCAGCACCACCAGGCGTGCGGCATCCGCCGCCTCGGGCACGCCGAAGGGGTCCCGGTCTCCACTCACCACCAGTACGTCCACGCCCGCCGCGCGCAGCTCCCCGGCGCGGGACCGTTCCGGTCTGCCCGGCGGGTGCAACGGGAACGCCAGCGCGACGACCGCCTCGGCCTCGACCCGCGGAGCCGTACGGCAGGCGACCCTGGCCCCGTTGCTCCGCCCGCCCTGCACCAGCGGCAGCCCCGGATAGCGCCCGCGGAGCTCGGCCACCAGCGCCTCCCAGGCCTCGTCCTGCTTGACCGCAGATCCCGGCGCGCGGGCACCCCGCAGCCGGAACGGCTGGAGCACCCGCGCCACCACGCCGCCGATCCCCACCACGGCGTCCCGTACGGCCAGCAGGTCCGGGGCGTCCACTCCCCCGGCCGAACCGTGGGTGAGCACCAGCAGGAAGCGCGCCGCGCCGGCTTCGTCGATCTCCGCCACGGCCGGGCCGTGCGGGGTCACGATCTCCATGGGCGCCGTGGGGGCCCAGGGCTCGGGTGGAGGCCCCGCGGCCGGGATGGACACGGAGTTCGATCTCGAGGTGGACACAGATCTCGTCCTAACGACTGATGCCGGTGACCCGGCTCGCGTGGAGAATCGGAGAATGCCGGACTACCAAGATATTCGCCAGGACATGCGAGCCACCATCGAGGCCCGCCGGGACCTCGGCCCGGAGTACGAGGCCGCCCTGGTCGAGTCGTTCGTCGAGCGCCTCGACCAGAGCATCGCCCACCGCGTGCGAGCCGAGATGCACGCCACCGGGGCCCAGCCCTACTCCCCTCCCTCCGCCCCTCCCCGCAAGGGCGGCAACGGCTCGATCCCGATCGCACTGGGCTCGATGGCCCTCGGCATCCCGCTGACCGCCATCGCCTCGCAGAGCTCGGGGACTCTGGGACTGCTCCTGGTCTGGGGCGGCATCGTGGCGATCAACCTCGCCCACGCGCTCGGCCGTCTGCGCGGCCGCGACTGAGGACGCGAGTCTTCGCCAGAGGCCGGAGCGTCGCGGTCAGGAGTGCGAGCCCTCACCGGGGCCCAGGCGTCACCTTCGAGGGAGGCGATCCCCTCATCGGGACTCAGGGCGTCCATTCGAGGGATGCGAGCCCCTCATCGGGGCTCGGGCGTCCGTTCGAGGGAAAACCCCGCTCACCGGTTGGGAGCGTGGGCCCCCGTCCGGGTTCGGGCCTCGTGATCGAGGGAGACGGGCCCTCGTCGGGGCTCAGGCGTCGCGGTCGAGCCGGAGACGGACCTCGGCGGCGAGGTCCTCGTCGGTGCTCTCCAGGCCGTAACGCCACACCCGCTCGGCGTCCTCGTCGCGGCCCCTGAGCGGGAGCGTGCGCGCCAGAAGCTCGATGGCCAGCGCGCTGGTCTCGACGTCGCCGCCCTCCTCGATCGCCGCGGAGAGCTCGGCGCACGCCAGCTCCAGATGGGCGATGCCGAGCATCACCCGCAATCTGGGCACATCGGCCACCTCCGGCACCGAGAGCGCCTCCAGAAGCACCTCGGCGGCCTCGCCCGCCTCGCCCTCCTCCAGAAACACCTCGGCCAGCCGCTGAGCCGCCCGAGAGGCGACCTCCGGGTCCGCGGTGGCCAGGGCGGCCCGCAGCGCCTCCTCCGCCTCCTGGTCCCCCGTGGCGAGCCGTGCGAGCGCCATGTGCGCCAGCGGGACGTAGGCCGGGTTGCCGACGCCGAGCGCGGCCTGCCAGGCCGCTCGGGCCTGGTCGGTCAGGTCCTCCCGCTCGAAGCTCCCCGCGAGCAGGCAGGCGGCCTGCGCGGCGAACTCCGGATGACCGGTCCCCAGAGCCGTGCGCGCGGCCGTACGGGCTCCCGGCACGTCCCCGCTCTCCTCCAGCACCACCGCCAGGCCCACCGCCGCCTGGGCCCGGTCCGGCTCCGCCGGATCGGCGGCCAGCTCCGCGAAGATCGTGGCGGCGCCGGCGAGATCACCCGCCTCGGCCAGCTTCCGCGCGGTGTCCAAGGGACGCGTGTCCACCTCTGGCATGCAAGGTCCTTCCCCGGAGTAAGGAAACGACCCCGAGCCTAACGACTCGGGGCCGCGTCCGTCCCCCTCCATGCGCGACGGATGTGCGGCTCTTCCGCCGCGCGCGGAAGGGGACCGCCGCACGGGGTGGATCAGTCCTCGTAGGCCTCCAGCGGTGGGCAGGAGCACACCAGGTTGCGGTCGCCGTAGGCCTGGTCGATGCGGCGGACCGGCGACCAGTATTTGCCGTCGCGCAGGGAGGCCAGCGGGTAGGCCGCCTCGGTGCGGGTGTAGGGGTGGGCCCACTCGTCGGCGACCAGGCAGTCGGCCGTGTGCGGAGCGTTGCGCAGCGGGTTGTCGACCTTGTCGTACGCCCCGGTGGCGACCTTCTCGATCTCGCCCCGGATCGCGGTCATCGCCTCGCAGAACCTGTCGAGCTCGGCCAGGTCCTCGCTCTCGGTGGGTTCGATCATCAGCGTGCCGGCCACGGGGAAGGACATGGTCGGCGCGTGGAAGCCGTAGTCGACGAGGCGCTTGGCCACGTCGTCCACGGTCACGCCGGTCTCCTTGGTGATCTGGCGCAGGTCGATGATGCACTCGTGGGCGACCAGGCCGCCGCGGCCGGTGTAGAGGACCGGGTAGTGCGGGCTGAGCCTGCGGGCCAGGTAGTTGGCCGACAGGATGGCCTGCTCGGTGGCCGCCTTGAGGCCGTCGGCGCCCATCATCCGGATGTACGCCCAGGAGATGGGCAGGATGCCCGCCGAGCCGTACGGCGCCGCCGAGACCGGGCCGACCACGGAGTCGTCGCGCAGCGGGTGACCGGGCAGGTAGTCGGCGAGATGCGCGCGGACCGCGACCGGGCCCACGCCGGGGCCGCCGCCGCCGTGCGGGATGCAGAAGGTCTTGTGCAGGTTCAGGTGGGAGACGTCCGCCCCGAACTCGCCCAGCTTGGCCAGGCCGACCAGCGCGTTGAGGTTGGCGCCGTCGACGTAGACCTGGCCGCCCGCCTCGTGCACCATCTCGCAGATCTGGACGATCGTCTCCTCGTACACGCCGTGCGTGGACGGGTAGGTCACCATGATCGCGGCGAGCCGGTCACGGTGCTTCTCGATCTTCGCGGTGAGGTCGGCGAGGTCCACGTTGCCGTTGTCGTCGCAGGCGACGACGGTCACGCGCATGCCCGCCATGACGGCGCTGGCGGCGTTGGTGCCGTGCGCGGAGGACGGGATCAGGCAGACGTCCCGGCTCCCCTCGCCACGCGCCTTGTGGTAGGCGTGGATCGCCAGGAGGCCGGCGAACTCGCCCTGGGAGCCCGCGTTGGGCTGGATCGACACGGCGTCGTAGCCGGTGACCTCGGCCAGCCAGCCCTCCAGCTCCTTGATCAGCTCGATGTAGCCCCTGGCCTGGTCCTCCGGAGCGTAGGGGTGCAGCCCGGCGAACTCCGGCCAGGTGATCGGCTCCATCTCGGTGGTCGCGTTGAGCTTCATGGTGCAGGAGCCCAGCGGGATCATCGACCGGTCGAGCGCGATGTCCTTGTCCTGGAGCTTGCGCAGGTAACGCAGCAGCGCCGTCTCGGAGCGGTGGCTGTGGAAGACCGGGTGGGTCAGGTAGTCGCTCACGCGCACCAGGGCGGCGGGCAGGGCGTCGTGCGCGGTGGAGTCGAGGTCGGCCAGGACCGCGCCGTTGACCTCGAAGGCCGCCAGGACCTGCTCCAGGTGGATGAGCTCGGTCTTCTCGTCGCAGGTGATGCCCACGTGGTCGGCGTCGGCCAGGCGCAGGTTGATCCCGTTGTCGCGGGCGGCGGCGACGATCTCGGCCGCGCGGCCCGGAACCCTGGCCAGCACGGTGTCGAAGAAGGTGTCGTGCACGACCTCGACACCGCCCTGGCGGAGGCCCTCGGCGAGCACGACGGCGTGCCGGTGGGTGCGGCGGCCGATCCGGCGCAGCCCCTCGGGGCCGTGGTAGACGGCGTACATGCCCGCGATCACGGCGAGCAGCACCTGCGCGGTGCAGATGTTGCTGGTCGCCTTCTCCCTGCGGATGTGCTGCTCGCGGGTCTGCAGCGCGAGGCGGTAGGCGGGGCGTCTGTCGGCGTCCTGGGAGACTCCGACCAGGCGGCCGGGCATCTGGCGCTGCAGTCCCTCGCGAACCGCCATGTAGGCCGCGTGGGGGCCGCCGAAGCCGAGCGGGACGCCGAAGCGCTGCGAGGAGCCGATCGCGATGTCGGCGCCGAGCTCGCCGGGCGCGGCGAGCATGGTGAGGGCGAGCAGGTCGGCGGCGGCGACCATCTGGGCGCCGCGCGCGTGGGCGGCGGCGGCGATGGCGCGGAAATCCCTGACCCGGCCGCTGGCGCCCGGGTACTGGACGAGCACGCCGAAGCACTCGGGGAGCTCGCCGGTGAAGTCACTCTCGACCAGCTCGATGCCGATCGGCTCGGCCCGGGTCCGCAGCACCGCCTTGGTCTGCGGCAGCGCGTCGGCGTCGACCACGAACACGTTCGCGGCGCCGCGGCTCGCGCGGCGGGCCAGGGTCATGGCCTCGGCCGCGGCGGTGGCCTCGTCCAGCAGGGAGGCGCCGGCGACGTCGAGCGCGGTCAGGTCGGAGATGACCGTCTGGAAGTTGATCAGGGCCTCCAGCCGGCCCTGGGAGATCTCCGGCTGGTAGGGCGTGTACGCGGTGTACCAGCCCGGGTTCTCCAGGAGGTTGCGGCGGATGACGCCCGGGGTGATCGTGTCGTGGTAGCCGAGGCCGATCATCGAGGTGAGCACGCTGTTGCGCTCGGCGAGGGCGCGCAGCTCGGCGATGGCCTCGGGCTCGCTCGCCGCCGGGGGCAGGCTCAGCCGGTCGGAGAAGCGGATCGCCTCCGGCACGGCCACCGCGATCATGTCGGCGGTGGAGGCGAATCCGACCGCTTCCAACATGCGGGTCTGGTCTGCGTCGTCAGGTCCGATATGACGGGTCGCGAACGGCGGAGAGCTGAGCTCGCTGAGCAGTGACAGGTCGGTCATGGAGAGCCTCCCGAGGCGGTGGAGACCGGCGCAGGGCGCGGGCCTATGCCGGATTCCCCCTCTGTCACCTCGACCTGAGAGCTTCGCCTCCCCTGCCGGGGAGGCTTTCACCGTCGGTGAGACGCGACTGGCGGACGCGTCTTCTTTCCAGAGTTGCCTCGTCCGCGCGGTACATGGTGCCTGAGAGATTCCGGGGAGGTTGCTCCTTCGGCGCCCCGATCTTGTCGGGGTCTCTCCCGCACGGTGTCAGTGGCGAGACAACTTTACCCCGTTCTGCGAGCTCTGCGACGACGGGCTAGCTCATCGGCGTGATGATCTTCTAAAGGGCTCTCGCTCGACTCCGCGGGTTCGCCGGGAAGATCTGCGAGGGAGCCCTCCACCTCCTGCCACACCCGGCCGAGCGCGATGCCGAAGACGCCCTGACCTCCCTGGAGCAGGTCGATGACCTCGTCGGGCGAGGTGCACTCGTAGACGCTCACCCCGTCGCTCATCAACGTGATCTGGGCGAGGTGGTTGACGCCGCGGTCGCGCAGGTGCTGCACCGCGATGCGGATCTGCTGGAGGGAGACGCCGGTGTCGAGCAACCGTTTGACGACCTTGAGCACCAGGATGTCGCGGAAGCCGTACAGCCGTTGGGAACCCGAGCCGTGAGCGGCTCGGACGGTGGGCTCGACCAGTCCGGTGCGTGCCCAGTAATCCAGTTGCCGGTAGGTGATGCCGACCGCGGCACAGGCCGTCGCACCCTTGTATCCGAGGTCGGCGGGCACTTTCACCGGTTGCCCGTCGAACAGCAGACCTTCTTCACCCGCGCGCTGACGTGCCGATTGGCGCCGTTCCGGGTCATCCTGATCGGCGTTTCTATCCTCGCCGCTGCTGACCGCCACGCGGACCTCCGGCTTTCTCTCATCCCACGGCCTGATCTGGGGGTTTGCGCACGGCCGCAGGTTTCACTTGCACCGTAAGACTGGGGCCAAGCTCAGTCAACGACCCCACCCGGCGCGTCGTGAAGCGTAAATGCACCGAAATACCTACCCCGCGCGACCAAAGTCCTCGGGTGTGATCGTGTCAAGGAATTCCCTGAACTTCTCCACTTCGTCCTCCTGGTCGTCGGGGATGATCACCCCGGCTTCCCGGACCACCTCCTCACTCGCGAAGATGCGTGCGCCGGTGCGCAGTGCCAAGGCGATCGAGTCCGAAGGACGGGCGCTCACCTCGACCCCGTTCGAGAACACGAGATCGGCAAAGAAGATCCCGTCACGCAGCGCGACGATGTTGACCGTGCTCAACCGGATCCCGAGTCCGTCGAGCACGTCACGGAAAAGGTCATGGGTGAGCGGCCTGGGTGGCGGCTCCTCAGCCTGGGCCATGGCGATCGCCGTGGCCTCCGTCATACCAATCCAGATCGGTAGATAGCGCTCCCCTTGCGCCTCCTTGAGCAGGACGATCGGCTGGTTGGAGGGCATCTCAACCCGAACGCCCACGACGTCCATCTGCAACACGGGCTGCTCCGTCTTCGCTGGATTCCGACCGGTTTGTTCAACGTAACACTCGTGGGGGTACGAGTGCCTGGTCAGGTTCTCACCGGCCCAGGACCCCACGAACGCCCGAACGCAGAAGTGAGGCGTGCAATTCCAGCAGCAGGCCCGTTATCTCCCTGGCCGTCTCGTCGGCCTGGTCGATCGCGCCCGGCCCGCGGCGGTGCAGCAGCGGGGCGACGGCCTGCTCCACGAGCCCGGCCTCGCGCTCGGCGGCGGCCTTGACGGCCCGTAGGTGACGTGCGTGCAGGCCGAAGGCCGCGAGGGCGCCGACGCTGCGGGCCACGGCCAGTGCCTCGGCGCTGTAGTAGCGGGCCACCGCGGCCAGCAGGCCATAGTCCTCCAGCTCGGTGAGGGTCTCCTCGTCGAGCTCGGCGGCGGCGAGCAGCTCCTCGCGGCTGAGACGGACCTCGGAGGGCGCGTCGTCGGGGACGGCCCGCGGTTTCGAGGCCGGCCGATCATCGCGGTCGGCCGCCTCGAGGTGATCCTTGATCACACGCAGTGGCAGGTAGCGGTCACGCTGCTCACTGAGGATGTAGCGCAGACGCTCGACGTCGGCGTAGGTGAACTTGCGGTAGCCGGAAGGACTGCGCTCCGGCTCGATCAGCCCCTCGCCCTCCAGGAAACGAATCTTGGAGATGCTGACGTCGGGGAACTCGCTCTGCAGGAGAGCGAGCACCTCCCCGATGCTCATGTGCGCACGAGCGGCCTGCGAGCTCATCATCCTCCAGCGGCGCCACGGGTGAGGAAGACCAGGCGGAACTTGCCGATCTGCACTTCGTCCCCGCCGTACAGGGGGACCTCCTCGATCCGCTCACGGTTGACATAGGTGCCGTTCAGGCTGCCGACGTCGCAGACGGTGAACACCCCGCCACCGTGCCGGCGGAACTCCACGTGACGGCGCGAGACGGTGACGTCGTCGAGGAAGATGTCGCTCGCGGGATGGCGGCCCACGGTGGTGAGGTCGCTGTCCAGCAGGAAGCGGCTGCCCGCGTTGGGACCGTGCCTGGCGACCAGCAGGGCGGTGCCCGGAGGCAGCCGATCCACGTCCTGTCGGTCGGCGAGAGGCGCCTCTCCGATCTCCGGCTCGTAGGTCTCGATCCTGGAGAGGGAAATGGTCGACGTGCTGACTTCGGGTGCTTCGACCCTACTCAGCGGCGACCCGCAGTGTGAACAGAAACGGGCATCCTCAGGGTTGGCATGACCGCACTGCGTGCAGTAGACGCTCGGCATCGATCGGCTCGGCCTCCTACCGCGAAGACGCGGCAACGGTGCTCAGGATGCGCGCCTCGCTTCTTCGCTTCTCAAGTATTTGTTCAGACTGCGAATGTCGCAACCTACAGTGATGAGAGTCGAAGGTCAAGGCTGACGCTGGACCGCGGGTTCGGTCGGTGACAAAGTTACAGCCGGTACTGCCTCCGGTCCATGCCGCCGCGCTGGATTCGCTGTGTTTACCGTGTCTTCCGCGTGTTGATGTGTGCTGCCGCATCCGTGTGGTTCCACTGTGTTTACCGTGCGTGCCGTACACGCCGTTTACTGTGTGCATGCCGTGCGCTCCGTGTTCACCGTGTTCACCGTGTTCACCGGGATCGGACGAGTGCCCCTCAGCCGCCGGCGGCCTCCTCCACCACCCGCGCCCAGTGCTCGATCATGACCTGCGCGGAGTCGACGTCGAACCCCTCGGCCCACAGGTGGGTGACGGCCTCGGCCGGGTCGGGCAGCACCAGGGCCCAGCTCCCGTCCTCGGCGACGACCCGCACCCCGTCGGTGGTGTCGATGCGGTAGTGCTCGGCGGCCTCGATGACCGAGCGCATCACCGCGCCCTTGGCCGCCCACGGGGTCGGCACCGTCCGGCGCAGCAGCTTGGCCTCGGGGATCCTGGCGTCGATCTGGCTGAGCGACAGCCGGGTCCTGGCCACCAGGCCGAGCAGGCGCAGGAACACCGCCAGGCCGTCCACCGTGGGCCCGAACTCGGGCACGATGAAGCCGCCCCGCCCGTCGGCCGCGAAGACCATCTCCGGCCTTCTGGCGGCCGCGGTGAGCGCGTCGATCGCGGTGGAGGTCCACTCCGCCTGCACCCCGTGGAACCGGCAGACCTGCTCGGCCACCCGGGTGGTGGTGACCGGCAGCGCCACCCGGCCGCCGCGCCGCTCGGCCGCGACCAGGTCCAGCACCACCAGCAGGGCCCGCTCCTCGCTGATCAGCTGGCCCATCTCGTCCACGAGCGCGACCCGCTCCCCCACCGGGTCGAACCGCACCCCGAAGGCCGCCCTGGAGGAGCTGACGAGCTCCGCGAGGCGCTGGAGGTCGCGGCGGCGCTCGGCGAAGGTCTCGGTGGGCGAGGCGTCGTCCAGCCGGTTGTTGACGGTGAGCACGTCCACCCCGACCCTGCCGAGGAGGCTGGGCAACACCAGCGAGGAGGTGCCGCCCGCGCAGTCGACCACGACCTTCATGTCGGCGTCGCGGACGCCGGTGATGTCCACGCAGCGCAACAGCTCGTGGGTGTAGTCCTCCACGGCCCTCGCGGGGAAGCTGAGCTCGGCGATCTCGCCGGGGAAGGCCCTGCGGAACTCCTGCCGGGCGAAGACCCGGTCCAGCTTGCGCTGGGCCGCCGGGGACAGGTCGGCGCCGTGCTCGTCCATGAAGACGATGTCCACGCTCTGGGGGTCGCCGGGGGTGGTGCGCAGCGCGATGCCACCGACGGCCTTCTCCCTGGCGGTGTGGAAGCGGGCGACGGGAAGCGCGGCGGCCTCCAGGTCGAGCACGTTGATCGCGCTGGCGTTCAGGGCGCTGATCGCGGCCCGCTTGAACGCCCGCGCGGCGCGGGAGGAGTCACGGGAGGTGATGACCGAGGCGCCCTTCTTCAGGGTGGTGGCGTAGGCGCTGGCCAGCCGGACGCACAGCTCGGGGGTGATCTCCACGTTGACCAGCCCGGACACCCCTCGCGGGCCGAACAGGTTGCGCTGGCCCCTCGGCTCCCAGATGACGCTGTTGTTGATCACCGCCCCGGCCTCGATGGTCTTGAACGGGTAGATTTTGACGCCGGAGGAGATGTACGCCTCGGCCTCGATGATGCACTCGTCGCCGACGACGGCGCCCTCCTCGACCCGGGCGCCGGTCATCAGGTCGGTGTTCTTGCCGATGACGCAGCCGCGCAGGTGGGCGCTCGGCCCCACGTAGACGTTGTCGTGAACGGCCGCGCGATGCAGGAAGGCGCCCTCGCGGACCACGGCGTTGCTGCCCAGCACGGAGTATTCGCGCAGCTCGGCCCCGGCCTCGACCTTGGCGTAGTCGCCGATGTAGAGGGGACCCTTGAGGATGGCGTCGGCGTCCACCGAAGCGCCCTCGGCCACCCAGATGCCCGGGGAGACCTCGAAGGCGTCGATGTCCACCTTGACGCGGCCCGAGAGCACGTCGGCCTGGGCCTTGAGGTAGCTCTCGTGGGTGCCGACGTCCTCCCAGTAGCCGTCGGCGACGTAACCGTACAGGGGGGCGCCGCGCTCCAGCAGCTTCGGGAACACGTCGCCCGACCAGTCGACGGACTCGCCGGCGGCGATCTCGTCGAGGACCTCCGGCTCCATCACGTAGATGCCGGTGTTGACGGTGTCGGAGAAGACCTGGCCCCAGGTGGGCTTCTCCAGGAAGCGCTCCACCCGGCCCTGGTCGTCCACGATGACGATGCCGAACTCCAGCGGGTTGGGGACGCGCTTGAGCCCGATGGTGACCATCGCGCCGTTCTCACGGTGGAACCTGACCATGTCGGTCAGGTCGATGTCGGTCAGCGCGTCGCCGGAGATGACCAGGAAGCGCTCGTCACGGAGCTTGTCCGCGGCGTTCTTGACGCTGCCGGCGGTGCCGAGCGGCGTGTCCTCGGTGGCGTAGTACAGGCTCATGCCGAGCTCGTCGCCGTCGCCGAAGTAGTTTCGGACCAGGGCGGCCAGAAACTGCACGGTCACCACGGTCTCGGTGAACCCGTGCCGTTTCAGCAGCCGCAGCACATGCTCCATGATCGGCCGGTTGATCACAGGTAATAGAGGTTTGGGCTGGTTCGCGGTCATCGGCCGGAGCCGAGTTCCCTCCCCGCCCGCCATCACAACGGCCTTCACAGATCACCTCTTAAGGCGTTTGGCCTCGCTCATGAGCTGACGCACCTGTACCCAATACAGCACCCCCGACCACCAGTACAGACCTGTTCCCCAGATCGCGAGCGACCAGCCGACGAATTGGGCCGGATCTGCGTACCAGGCGTCGTAGTGGGCGAGGAAGAGCAGTGGGAAGGCGTAGAGCAGATTGGCGGTGGCCGCCTTGCCGAGGAAGTGCACCGGCAGTGCCGGGCCGTACCCGAGGCGGCGCAGGATGAGGGGGATGCCCAGAAGCATGACGTCCCGCAGCGGGATCGCCAGCGCGAGCCACCAGGGGATGATCCCGCGCATGGCCAGGCCGAACAGCGTGGCCAGGATGTAGAGCCGGTCGGCCAGCGGATCGAGCAGGCGGCCGAGCCTGCTGGTCTGGTTCCAGGCCCGTGCGATCTTGCCGTCGAGCCAGTCGGAGAACCCCGCCAGCATCAGCAACGCGACGGCCCAGCCATCGGCCTTCGGGCCCAGTACCAGCCAGAGGAAGACCGGTACGCCGAGAAGCCTCGCCAAGCTCAACGCGTTGGGAACCGTCCAAATTCGATCTTCGGCTCCCGATGCTTCCGGATTCACCGATATGTCTCCCTCCCCGTACCTGATGGTGAGACTACTGCGTCGGCTGCGACCGGGGGGATGGCGGGCGCACAGGTGAGCGTCTATGGTTTTGATCAACCAACGCGGGAGCCCGGATGACCGGGCTGAGAGGACGGCTACTGCGGCCGCCGACCGCCAGAACCTGCTCCGGGTAATGCCGGCGAAGGGAGTTTGCGCGATGACTTCCGCGCGTATTTCCAGCTTCAAGATCTATCAGGGCGACCTGCGCGTCCCCATGCGCGAGGTGCGCCTGACCAACGGGGAGACGGTCACGCTGTACGACACCTCGGGCCCCTACACCGACCCCTCCCACACCACCGACATCACCCGCGGCCTGCCGCGCCTGCGTGCACGCGGCCGACCTCGCCAAGGGCCATCCGGGAGCGCAGGCCTGGGACGACGCCCTGTCCGACGCCCGGTTCGAGTTTCGCTGGGAGGACCAGTTCGACCTCTCCCTGGATCCCGGGACCGCCCGGTCCTTCCACGACGAGACGCTGCCCGCCGCCCCCGCCAAGACCGCGCACTTCTGCTCGATGTGCGGCCCGAAATTCTGCTCCATGAAGATCAGCCATGACGTGCGCAGGTTCGCCGAGGAACGCGGCCTGACCGATGCCGAGGCCCTGGAGGCCGGGATGAGAGAGAAGTCCGAGGAGTTCTCCCGTGAGGGCGGCCGGGTCTATCTGCCCGTCGAGAGCCTCTGAGGACGCCTGACGAGGCGTGGGGCGGGCGGCCGTGCCGTCCCGCCCCGCGCACCCTCTACCCTTCACATCATGACCAATGACACCACGCTCTTCCTGGGCCAGTGGCTGCGCTCCCCGGGGACCGTCGGAGCGGTGGCGCCGAGTTCGCGACGGCTGGCGGAGGCGGTGACGGCACCGGTCCCGCACCGGGGCGATCCTGTGATCGTCGAGCTCGGCCCCGGCACGGGCGCGTTCACGGCTGAGATCCAGCGCCGGCTGGACGGCCGGGGGCACCACCTGGCCGTCGAGATCAACCCGAAGCTGGCCGAGTTCCTCTCCGCCCGGAACCCGAAGGTGGACGTCGTGGTCGACGACGCGGTGCGGCTGCCGCAGCTGCTCCAGGAGCGCGGTCTCGGCAAGGCCGACGTGATCGTCAGCGGGCTCCCCTGGGCGGCGTTCTCCTCCGAGACGCAGACCAACCTGCTGAACGCCGTCATCGCGATCATGGGTCCCCAGACGGCCTTCACCACTTTCGCCTACAGCTTCGCCAAGCGCCTGCCGCCCGCGCGGCGCTTCAAGAAGCGCCTGACCGACACCTTCGAGGAGGTCGTCCTGGGCCGGACCGTGTGGGGCAACGTGCCGCCGGCCTTCGTCTATCACGCGCGCAGGCCTCACGGGCACGCGGGCGCCCCGGCCTGATCGGCCCCGCGAGACGGTAGAGCTTGATCGAACTTCGTTCTACGATTGCGCCCGCAATCAGAATGGAGTTGATCACGGTGGATTTCACCCTTCCCGAGAGCGCGCTCGCCGTCCAGCGCGGCATCGCCGACATCTGCGCGCGCTACGACCTGGACTACTGGCAGCGGTGCGAGACCGAGAAACGCTGGCCGGAGGAGGTCTGGGCGGAGCTGGCCAAGGGGGGCTGGCTCGGCTTGGCCGTGCCCGAGGAGTACGGCGGGGGCGGGCAGGGTCTCCTGGAGCTGGCCGTGGCCACCGAGACCCTGTCCGCGTCCGGCTCGGCCGGCGGTTCGGCGTTCACCTACGTGCTCACCCCCGGTTTCGGCGCCCTGACCCTGGCCAGGCACGGCAGCCCTCGGCAGCGCGGCGAGCTGCTGCCCAAGCTCGCCACCGGCGAGCTGGAGACCTGCTTCGCCCTGACCGAGCCGGACGCCGGATCCAACGCCCTGGGCATCTCCACCTTCGCCCGCCGCGACGGTGAGGAGTTCGTGGTCAAGGGTCAGAAGGTCTGGATCACCGGCGTGCAGCGCGCCACCTGGATGCTCCTGGTCACCCGGACCATCCCGGCCGCCGAGGCCAAACCCCGCAGCAACGGCCTGACGGTCCTGCTGGTGAACGTCCCCGAGGCGGTCGCCGCCGGGCGGCTCACCTTCCAGCCGATCCCGAAGATGGGCGCCAACACCACCCCGTCCAACACGGTCTTCATCGACGAACTGCGGGTGCCCGCGGCGAACGTGGTGGGCGAGGTCGACCAGGGCGCGCGGGTGCTGTGGGACATCCTCAATCCCGAACGGATCCTGCTGGCCGCCTCCGCGCTGGGCGGCGCCGAGGTCGCCTTGAGAGTGGCCGTGCAGTACGCCAAGGAGCGCGAGGTCTTCGGCCGCCCGATCGGCGCCAACCAGGCCATCGCCTTCCCGCTCGCCCAGGTCAAGGCCAAGATCGAGCTGGCCAGGCTGATGCTCTACAAGGCCGCGTGGCTGTTCGACCGGCAGCGGCCGTGCGGCACCGAGGCCAACATCGCCAAGCTGACCGCCTCCCAGGCCGCCTGGGAGGCGGCCGACCACGCGTTCCAGACCTACGGCGGCATGGCCTACTCCCTGGAGTATCCGGTCGCCCGCCTGCTGGCCGACGCCCGCATCGGCAGGGTCGCCCCCGTCACCGAGGAACTCCTGCTGAACCATCTCGCCACCCAGGTGCTCGGACTGCCCAGAAGTTTCTGAGCCGGTTGCCACGCGCGCCGCGGGGAAAGACCATTGAGCAGATCTGAGCGAGCACAAGGGAGTGGTCGATGTCCGTCTACGCCAGCACCGTGGTCAACACCCCCGCCGACGAGGTGTGGAGCTACCTGAGGGACTTCGGCAACCTGGCCGAGTGGCTGCCCGGGATGACCTCCTGCGAGGTCGAGGAGGGCGTGGCCACGCAACCGGGAGCGGTGCGCAGGATGGAGGGACCGGGCGGGAGCTTCAGGGAGCGGCTGCTCGTCCTCGACGACGACGCCCGCTCCGCGACCTACGAGATCCTGGAGTCCCCGCTGGCGGTCACGAACTACCGGGCCACCTATCGGGTCGCCCCCGTCACCGACAGCGGCCAGGCGTTCATCGAGTGGCAGGCCACCTTCGAGGCCGACGACGAGGCGAAGCTCAACAAGATCCTCACCCGCGGCGTCTTCGAGCCCGGCCTGGCCTCCCTGCACAAGCGTTTCCAGGACGGCCTCTCGTGAGGTGACGCCGGTGATACCCAGCTGACCTGCCATTATCGGTGATGTCATAGCATCGAGACCGATGATATCGACGGATCTGCCATGACCCGGCAGCCATCACCGATGCGCCGTCCGGCCGAGATCTTCGCGCGCAGCCTCCTGGCGGAGCGTGCTCTCCCCGCACGCCGGGAGCTGTGCAGCGGCAAGCTGGGCTGGCAGACCATCCTCGCCCGCATCTATCGCGATCCCATCGAGGCCGCGCAGTTCGCCACCGCGCAGTCTCCCGACCTGCTGGTCGTGCTCATCACCAGCGGGGCGTACACGATCGAAAGCCGCAAAGGGCGATTCTGGCAGAAGGCGAACTACCATCCCGGGTCAATCGGCGTGACCGCACCCGGGAACATCAGCATGCTGCGCTGGCGCGCCGATCCCGGTCAGCAACTGGAGTCTCTGCACATCCATCTGTCCGCGGACCTCATCGACGAGTCCTGCGAGGCTCTCGGCGGGAAGGGCCCATGGTCGCGCCGGCTGCCGGACGCGCTGCTGCTGGAGGACCCTCTCCTCACGGCGGCGGGCCGGGCCGTCTGCAGGGCGCTGCGGCTTGGCGCCCCACCCCTGTACGCGGACTCGATCGCGCAGTTGCTCGCCACGCATCTGCTGTACGGGCTATACGGGTCAGCGGCGAGCATGAGGGAGGACGTCCATCCCTCCGCGCTCGGCGACACCGCGATGCGGCGCATCACCGCTTACATGCATGAGCACCTGCATGAGGAGGTGAGCCTCGACGACCTCGCCGCCCAGACGAACATCAGCAAGTATCACCTCCTGCGCTCCTTCGCGAAGGCGACGGGGTTCACCCCGTACCGCTACCTGGTTCGCCTGCGCATGCGCCGGGCCGCCGACCTGCTCCGGGACACCGGTCAGCCGGTTCTCCAGATCTCCGCGGCGTGCGGTTACCGCAGCCCGGGGCAGTTCACGGCCGCCTTCCGCCGCCGGTTCGGGGCCTCACCGACCGAGTTCCGCAGGCGGTTCCAGGGGGATCGCGCGGCAGACCCGGAACCGTTGTCGTTCCTGTAACGCAATCCGGGGCCAATACGGGGCAATCCTCGGAGAGTCACCGGAGGGCAGGACCGGCATTCTTGGATACCGTGCTTTTGTCCATATATGAGCGAATTGTCCATATTTGTCCCGACGTTTCCATCGAAGCGCCATGACCGAGGCCGGACTGACCGTATCCTCCGGCGGTGCCACGGGTGGGTCCAAGCGGCTCCGCGGGTACCGCACGATGCCCCC
Source organism: Streptosporangium subroseum (assembly GCF_900188345.1). Taxonomy (GTDB): domain Bacteria; phylum Actinomycetota; class Actinomycetes; order Streptosporangiales; family Streptosporangiaceae; genus Streptosporangium; species Streptosporangium subroseum. The sequence continues at coordinate 102,096 of NZ_FZOD01000025.1, forward strand.
GCTGCCCGAACGCCCAGGGATCAGCGCCCCCGACGCGCCGGCCGAACCGCCGGCCAGGCTGGGGCCGAACCAGCCGCGGCTCGCCCTGAGTGGCCTGATCCTCATCGTGCCGTTGTTCGTCCTGCTCGCCTTCGGAGCGGGCGGCCCGGAAAGATCCCTGCAGATACTCGCGCCGGTGACCACGTTCGCGCTGCCCCCCATCGCGATGGTCGCGTTCTACTGGGAGGACTGGCCGGGAAGCTCGCTGCGGGCGGGCTGGGCCGGGCTGACCGACACGCTCCTCCTCGTGGTCGCCGCGCTGGTCCTCAGCGTCGTAGGGCAGGCCGTCGTGGCGGAGGTCGACCTGCCCGCGCTGTTCGGCGCCGGTCACGTGGCGATGTTCCCGCACACGATGCCCCTGGCCGCCGGAGCCTTCACGGTGATCCTGCAACTGACCCTGGTGACGGAAGGCTGGCCGCTGCGCGGGCTCGGCCGGGTCCGCTCGGGCATCGTGGCACTGCTGATCAGCTGGGTGATCGGAGCGGCACTCTACTTCACCCTGCTCGACGTGCACGGCGAACCGGCGGCGGCGCCGGGCGGTCTGCACGAGCTCAGTGGGCCCGTGGCGCCGGGGGCGTACGGCGCCTGGCTGACCTCGGTGGGCGCCTGGCAGCTGGTGTTCTTCCTCGCGCTGCGGGGCCGGCCCTTCTCCGGCATCCGCCGACGCGCCCCTCGCCTGCTGGCCGGCAACGTCGCGGTGATCGCCTGCGGATGGGTGACCTACCTGATCCTGCGCCACGGGCTCGACTGGACCCCGAACCGGGTCTTCGCGGTCTGCGGTTCGGTCATCGCCGCGATCCTGGTGGTAGCGATGTTGTTCGAGGCGTGGCCGTGGACCCGGTTGTTCTCCCCGCTGCCCGGCCGTCTCTCCGTACTGATCACGGCGCTGGTGCTCACGGGCGTGCTGTACGGCGTGCTGTCGGCCGTCGCCCAGCACACGCGCTGGTCGCATGAGAACCCGGACGACTGGATCGGGTACGCGGTACTGAACGCGCTCGGCATGAGCGTGATCCTCCATGTGGCGATCTGGAGACGCTGGCCGGTGGCCACGGGAACGACAGGAAACAAGACCACATGACACAGCAGACACATCCGGCTGTCCAAGCCCTGCTCGACGGCGTCAACAACGGCGACGTCGACGCATTCCTCGGGTGCTTCACCGAAGACGGCGTGGTGGATGACTGGGGCAGGGAGTTTCACGGTACGGCCCGGATCCGGGCCTGGAGCGACGCGGAGCTCATCGGCGCGCGGGCGATCATCGGCGTCAGGAACGTGGAGCTGAGGAGCGGCGAGATCATCGTCACCGCCCGGGTCGGCGGCACCGGGTTCAACGGCCCGAGCCATTTCTTCTTCCGTATCAGAGGAGACCGGGTGTCCCGCATGACCATTCGCGTCTAGCGGGCACAGGGAAGGAAAAAGACCATGGATCAGGAAATCACTCTGCGAGTGGACGGGAAGGAGCACACGCTCACCGTCGACACCCGTACGACTCTGCTGGACGCGCTGCGTGAGCGGCTCGGCATCACCAGCGCCAAGAAGGGATGCGATCACGGACAGTGCGGGGCCTGTACCGTCCTGCTCGACGGCCGGCGCGCGAACAGCTGTCTCGTGCTCGCGGTGGCCAACGCCGGAGCGGAGGTCGTCACGGCCGCGGGTCTAGCCGACGGCGACGAGCTGCACCCCATGCAGCGATCGTTCATCTCCCACGACGCCTTCCAGTGCGGTTACTGCACCCCCGGCCAGATCGTCTCCGCGGTGGCGATGCTGCGCGAGGCGGAGGCGGGCTGGCCGAGTGTGGTGAGCGAGGACCTCGACGCCGACGAGGTCGTGCTCGACCACGGGGAGATCGCCGAGCGGATGAGCGGCAACCTGTGCCGTTGCGCGGCCTACGCCAACATCGTGCCCGCCATCGCGGAGGTGGCGCGGTCATGAAGCCCTTCACCTATCAGCGCGCCGGCGACATGTCGTCCGCCGTCGCCACCGTGGCCGAGCGGCCGGAGGCGAGCTTCCTCGCCGGCGGGACGAACCTGGTGGACCTGATGAAGATGGAGGTGCTGACTCCCGAACTGCTGGTCGACGTCAGGCATCTCGTCTCCCACCAGATCCAGGACCTCCCCGGGGGCGGCCTGCGGATCGGCGCGGGCGTGTCCAACAGCGAGCTGGCCGCCGACCGGCGGGTCCGCCGCGGTTACCCGATGCTGTCCCAGGCGATCCTCGCGGGCGCCTCGTACCAGCTGCGCAATCTCGCCACGGTCGGCGGCAACTTCCTGCAGCGCACCCGCTGCATGTACTTCCGCGACGTCACCATGCCCTGCAACAAGCGGGAGCCGGGAACGGGCTGCTCGGCCCGGGACGGCCAGCAGCGTGACCTGGCGATCCTCGGCGCCTCGAAGTTGTGCGTCGCCACGCACCCGTCCGATATGGCGGTGGCCATGGCCGCACTCGACGCGGTGGTCCACACCGTCGGGCCCGCGGGCGAGCGGACGGTCCCGGTGAACAGGTTGTACCGGTCCCCGTCCGACGGGCCCGAGCGCGACACCGTCCTCGATCGGGGCGAGCTGATCACCGCCGTCGAGATCCCGGCGGCGCCGATCGCCGCCAGGTCGCGCTATCGCAAGGTACGTGACCGCGCGTCGTACGCGTTCGCGCTCGTCTCGGTCGCCGCCGCGATCGAGGTCGGCGACGGGGCCGTGAGCGGTGTGCGCATCGCCCTGGGTGGCGTGGCGCACAGACCCTGGCGGGCGACCACGGCCGAGCGGGAACTGTTCGGCATGCCTGCGACCGAGGAGAGTTTCCGTGCCGCCGCCGAGGCCGAGCTGGCCGCGGCATGGCCGCTGCCGGGCAACGCGTTCAAGGTGCCGCTGGCCCGCAACACCGTCGTCGGCATGCTGCGTGCCCTGACCGAGGAGGCACGATGAGCGGCCGCGGCGCGGTGGGCGCGCCCCTGGACCGCGTGGAAGGGCACCTGAAGGTACGGGGGGCGGCCACCTACGCCAACGAGTGGCCGGTCGAGAACCCCGCCTACCTGTATCCGCTGCTGTCGACGATCGCCTCCGGACGCGTCACCGGTGTCGACGCGAGCGCCGCGACGGCCGAACCCGGCGTGCTGGGCGTGCTCACCCACCTGAACGCCCCCAAGCTGGCGTGGCCGAACGACCCCGAGGTGGCGGCCCTGCAATCCGGCGAGGTCGCCTTCCACGGCCAGTTCGTCGGCGCCGTCGTCGCCGAGAGCATCGAGATCGCCCGCTATGCGGCCGGCCTGGTCACGTTGGAGTACGAGAAGCGGCCGGTCGACGTCGACATGCGGGCCGACCGCGACGATCTCCTCAAGCCCCAGCACGCGGCCATATTCGGCTCCCAGCCGGGAGACCTCCAGGACGGCTCGTCCGCCGACTCGGCCGTGGGGGACTTCGAGGCCGGCATGGACTCGGCGATCCACACGCTCGACGCGACGTACAGCACGCCGATCCAGCACCATCACCCGTTGGAGCCGCACACCGCCATCGCCGTCTGGACCGACGACGAGATCACGCTCTACTGCTCCTCGCAGGGCGTCCACCTGCACCGGACGCTGCTGGCGAACGCGTTCGGCATCGACGCGTCGCGGATCCGCGTCATCTCCCCGCACGTCGGCGGCGCGTTCGGCTCGAAGGTGTTCCCCGTCACCTGGGCCACCCTGGCGTTCATGGGCGCGCAGCTGGTCCCCGGCCGCCCGGTGAAGTTCGCGCTCACCCGCCAGCAGATGTTCACGCTGGTCGGCCACCGCCCCGCCACCATCCAGCGGATCCGGCTCGGCGCCGACGCCGACGGCAGGCTCGTCGCACTCGGGCACGATGTCGTCCAGGAGACGGCCAGGGCCAAGCAGTACGCCGAGCAGACCGTGGCGGCGAGCCGGTTGATGTACGCCGCGCCCCACCGGCGTACGACCACCCGGATCGCCACCCTGGATCTCCCGGTGCCGACGATCATGCGGGGTCCCGGTGAGGCGACGGGCATGTTCGCGCTGGAGTCGGCGATGGACGAGTTCGCCGTCTCGATGGGGATGGACCCGATCGAGTTCCGCGTCCTCAACGAGCCCGCGGTCCATCCCGAGTCCGGGTTGCCGTTCTCCAGCCGCCACCTGGTGACCTGCCTGCGGGAGGGCTCCCGCAGGTTCGGCTGGGAGCACCGCGCCCCGGCCACGCCGGCGCGGAGCGAGAACGGCTGGCTGATCGGGACCGGCGTGGCCTCCTCGACCTACCCGTCCCCTCGCCTGCCGGGGAACACCGCGACCATCCGTGTCGGCGCCGACGGGCGCCACACCGTGCGGATCGCCGCCGCCGACATCGGTACCGGCACCTGGACGACGCTCGCCCAGATCGCCGCGGAGGCGCTGGACGTCGCCGTCGAGGACGTGACCCTGCAGATCGGTGACACCGACCACCCCCTCGCTTCGAGCGCCGGCTTCTCCTCGGGCATCAACTGCTGGGGTACGACGATCCACGCGGCGGCGGGCGAGTTGCGCGCGGCCCTGAACGAGAACGGCGGCGCGGTGCCCGACGAGGGCCTTGAGGTCACCACCGACATCCCCGACAACCCGTACATAGCGCAGTACGCGATGTACAGCTTCGGCGCCCAGTTCGCCGAGGTCCGGGTGCACGAGGACACCGGCGAGGTGCGGGTGCCGCGCTTGCTCGGCGTGTTCGACGTGGGCCGGGTCATCAACCCGAAGACGGCTCGCTCGCAGTTGCTCGGTGGAATGACCCAGGGTCTGTCGATGGCCCTGCACGAGGCGGCCGCGATCGACCCCCGTTACGGGCACGTGGTGAACAACGATCTCGGCGGGTACCACTTCGCGGCCAACGCCGACGTGGGCTCGATCGAGGTGCACTGCCTGGAGGAACGAGACCCCTACGTCAACCCGATGGGTTCCAAGGGAGCCGGAGAGGTGTGCATCGTCGGCACGGCCGCGGCCATCGCCAACGCCGTGTGCCACGCCACCGGCATCCGCGTACGCGATCTGCCGATCACCCTCGACAAGCTCCTTCGCTAGGAACGCGCCCTTCGGAGCGGCGAGATCCGGATCCGGATCGAGGCGCTAGGCCGTGTAGACCTCGAACTCGGAGAGCTGGCCGGCGGGCCAGCCGGTGTTGCCGGTGAAGTTGAGCCGGACGTAGCGGGCGGAGGTCTGGGCGAACGTGATCGTCACCGTGTTGCCCGACGCGGGATTGAACGTCTGACCGGCCGGACCGGTGATCGTCGAAAACGACGACCCGTTGGTGCTGCCCTGCACCGACACCGTCTGCGTACGAGCACCCCACGCCGACGACGGCGGCAACTTCAGCACGATCCGGCCGATCGCCGCCGCCGAACCGAGATCCACCTGCACCCACTGCGGGAACGCGCCACCGGCGCTCTCCCAGTAGCTGTTGGCGTCGCCGTCCACCACGTTCGACGATCCGTAGCTCTGCACATGGCTGCTCTCCGACGTCGCCCTGCCCCGCGCCAGGTTGGTGTTCGCCGCCGCGTTCGTGGTCACGGTCACGGCGCTCGACGCGGGCGAGGTGTTGCCGGCCGCGTCCTGCGCGGTGACGGTGAAGCTGTACGCCATCGCGGGACTCAGTCCGGTGACCGTGTAGGAGGTGCCCGGCGTGGAGGCCACGACCGTGCCACCCTGGCGCACCTGGTAGCCGCTCACTCCGGTGTTGTCGGTGGCGGCCGACCACGAGAGCGACACGCTGGTGGCCGTCTTCGCCGTCACGGTGAGGCCGCCCGGTGCGGCCGGCGCCTGCGTGTCCTCGTTGCCGGAGACTCCGTACACCTCGAACTCGGAGAGCTGGGCGGCGGGCCAGCCGGTGTTGCCGGTGATGTTCAGCCGGACGTAACGGGCGGAGGTCTGGGCGAACGTGATCGTCACCGTGTTACCCGACGCCGGGTTGAACGTGTAGCCGGCCGGACCGGTGATCGTCGAAAACGACGACCCGTTGGTGCTGCCCTGCACCGACACCGTCTGCGTACGAGCACCCCACGCCGACGACGGCGGCAACTTCAGCACGATCCGGCCGATCGCCGCCGCCGAACCGAGATCCACCTGCACCCACTGCGGGAACGTACCACCGGCACTCTCCCAGTAGCTGCTGGCGTCGCCGTCCACCGCGTTCGACGGGAGGAAGTTCGCGTTCTGGCTGCTCGCCGAGGTCGCCTTGCCCCGCGCCAGGTTGCCGGTGCCACCGTCTCCTCCTCCGAGAGTGGGTGGGGTGGGGCGGGTCGCCGTCAGCGGGATCTGCCCCTTGAGCATCCGCCCGCCATCACCGGTCAGCCGCAGATAATAATCCGACGAACACGCGGTGCCGTCGGCATCCAGCGCCCGCATCCCGGAATTGGCCGGGACACCGGCCAGGGTTTCGGCGGTCTTGGCGATCTGGTTGCCCTCATTGAACTCATCGAACATGGAAATGTAGATGCCGGCCGCGCCGACTCTGACCATGTTGTAGAACTGCCGCCACATGAAGTCGCCGTG
>NZ_FZOD01000024.1 GCF_900188345.1 Streptosporangium subroseum
CGCCCGGGTCGGGCCCTGATGGGTGGCGACCGCCGTGGAGGCCGGTCTGCGGACCTCGCCGCCCCCCTGCCGCCGGATGGTTGCCGGACTCATATCGGGTTGCCTTCCGGCAGCCACACCTTTTCGAATCTCCCATTTTAAATGAGTAAAGTTCGCGTCTCGCGAATGTGCGGTACGACTTCGAACAGCGGAAAGCGTCACGCCTTGGCGGCCGGACCGATGTCCGAGGATTTCCGTCTGGTTTATTGGCTGGAGCGGACCCTTCGGCGGTTAACCGCCAAACCCGCCTCCGTCCTTCACCGGCGCCTTGACTACGATCATGGCGACAGGACTCACGAGCCGAGTCCCGTTGTTATCGCGACCGCCTTTATCATTTTTCGCAGCGATTCTTGCAGCACTGGCCGATATCGGCCATCAAAACGATTCGGCGCCGGCGAGCGGCGAGGACGGACCGGCTTCCGACGGGCCGGACCAGTCGGGGCCCGTCATCACCCAGTCGCCGGGCCGTTCGATCGGGGTGATGCCGCACCGTTCGGCGACCTCGTCGAGGGGCACCTCCCCGGCCACGCTGCCGACCAGCAGCGTCTCCAGTCCGCGCAGCAGCGCGTATGCCGTGGACCGTGGCAGGCGTGCGGTGTCGGTCAGCAGATAGAGCTGGCAGGTGTTCGTGGCGGGACCGGTGGCGAAGAAGGCCGTCGCGTCCACCTTCGGCCACGCGCCGACGAAGAAGGTCCTGGTCTGTTCGGTGAGGGCGGCTATCGCGGCGGGGTCGCCCGCCGGTTCCACCCCGGGCAGGTCCGGCCAGTGACCGATGGTCCGCGTGTCGTTGAAGTAGGCCGACAGGTCGATGGCGCCACCGCGCTCGCGGCCGACCTCCTCGCGGAGTGCCATCATCCCCAACGGGTCGTACTGCGCGTGCCGGTAGGTGGTCAGCGCCTGCCCGTGTCCGGCACGGACGGCGTCGGCGAACGTCCCTTCGGGCAGATCGAGGACAAAGAGCCCGTCCTGCACGACGGCGCCCACCATGGCCTCGATCTGGGAGCCGTGCCGGTTGGCCACGATGAGCTGCATGGCCACCTCACGGTGTCCCGTCAGCGTGGCCAGCAGCACGGCGCTCGCGGTGGTCAGCACGCTGGCCGTACTGACCGACCAGCGTTCCGCCAGGACCTCGGCCGCGGCGGCGACCGCGGCCGACTCCATACCGACCCGGACGAACCGCTGCTCCTCCGGTGTCTCGCCGGGGAAGTCGAACAGGGACCTGGGCACCCTTCCCAACACCGCGCGCCAGTGGCGGAACGCCCGCTCCCCGCGTGCGGCGCCCGCGCCCTCCCGCTCGAAGGCGGCCTGGTCCAGCGGCTGCCAGGCCGGAACCGGCAGCTCGTCTCCGGCGAGCAGGCTCCTCCAGTCGGTCGCCAGGATGTTCAGCGACCACCCGTCCACCGCCAGGTGGGTCAGGGCGAAGGCCACCGCCCGCGGCCGTCCGTCGCGGGTCACGACGGCACATCGGAACGGCAGCTCGGTCGCGTAGTCGAACCCTTTGGCGGCCAGCTCGGCGGAGAGCTCCCTCGCCACGACGAGCGGTCTGGCCTCTCCCGCCTCGAACACCTCGACCGTGAACCGGCCCTCACGCGCCACGCGCTGGACCGGGCCGCCGGGAATCTCCTCGTAGGTCGTCCTGAGCGTCTCGTGCCGCTCGACGAGCCGGCGCAGGGCCAGCAGGACGGCGCCGAGGTCTCGCCTGCCGTAGACGGGCAGCGTCCAGGGAAGGTTGAAGTAGGGGTCGCCGTCGTCCAGCCACCGGGTCAGCCGCCAGAACGCCTGCTGGCCCCAGGTGAGCGAGGACTCGCCACCCCGCGTGCCGGTGAACTCCACCGGCTCCGCCCGCTGCCACGTGAGATCGCCCGTCATCGTGATCGGGCGATCTCGACGGCGACGACGCGGGAGGCGAGCATCGCGTCCACGTAGCCGACCAGCAGCGGGAAGCTGTCGAGATACGCCGCGCTGCCGCCCAGATCGAGGAGTACGTCGAACCTCTCCTCGACGGCGTCGATCAGCCGGAGCACCGCGAGCGAGGTGACGCCGAGCGCGGACAGGGAGCCGTCCGAACCGAGGATCTCCTCGGGGGCGAGCCGCCCCTCACACGCGGTGGAGATCATTCCCGCGATCCTGGTCGCCAGCGGCCCGGTCATGCCGGTGCCTGTCGCACGCCGAGCGGGCGCAGGTCCGTCCGCACCCGGTCGATGCGGGTGGGGCGGTCCTCCTTCGGCCCCTCGAAGCCCGCGGGCGGCTCCCCGCCCGCGGAGCAGAGCGAGTACCGCTCCTCGTTGTTGAGCACCACCGGGAAACTCATGTCCGGACCTCATCTTTCGTACGGTTCCTCGGGCGAACGCGGCTCCGCGGAGACTCGAACCCGGCCGGGTCGCCGGGGACGTCGACCGGGTACCACCCGGCTTCGGCCGGAGATCTTCGGCCTTGGAGTTCGAGGAGGACGTCACTGCACCTCCCTACCGGCGGGAGGGGAACCACATGCGTTCCGGGCGGTGGAGAACGGGATCACCCTCGCGGGCGCTTCCATGAAGGTCGGCCGAACCCGCCCGTCCGGAGGTCGGTCGACCCGGTGACGTGAGGGTCAGGACGTGTCCGCGGATCCTCCTCGTGGTGAGAAGCCGTGGACACGCCTTGGCGCGGCGCGGAATCTCTCCGGCCCAAGGTCGGGGAATACACCTGCAGGGCATGGGCGCCCGCCCGAGCACACCTCATGCTCTTGTGGAGTGCGGTGATATGGGAACGCTCCCACGCATGAGGCTAGAGATCACGCGCCAAATTCGTCAAGGTTTCGCGGCCGTTTTCGAGTACGGCAAACCGAAACAAACCCGCCGTTAGGGTCCCCGCGCAGATGGGACCCCTTATCCACGATTTCCCTGAACCCCGCCGTCCATCCGCCGGTCGACAGCCGCCCCCTCGACTTCACCTCCTTATTGGGAGCGCTCCCATATTGCCCTGATCCTTGAAGCCCCCCGGCGGCCCGAGCGTGTTCCCCGGTCGCCTCCTGCACCGCTCTCGAAGCGCCGGAGATCCCCGGCCGAGAGTCCTCAAGCGCCTGTCACTCGATTCCCCGGGCGGAAGGCAGGGGTGGGAGCATGGCCGGGTCATGACAAACCCAACGGAAGGCCATGATCGGTGAGGCGGCTACTCACGGTCCTGCTGCTCGCGTGTGCCGTGCTGTTCGGCGCGGTCGCGCCGGCGCAGGCCCACAACATACTGATCGGCAGCGACCCCAAGGACGGCGCGCAGCTCGCCACCGGCCCGGACAAGATCACACTCACCTTCGACCAGCCCGTACGGCAGGGCTTCGCGCAAATCAGCGTGACCGGCCCGGACGGAACCCGCTGGGAGAACGGCAAGACGACCGTCGACAACCACAAGGTCAGCGTCGGCGTCAACCCGCTGGGCCCGGCGGGCGAGTACATCGTGGGCTACCGGATCCTGTCCTCCGACGGCCACCCGGTCGCGAGCAAGACGGCCTTCACCCTGACCACCCCCGGCACGGGCACCGCGTCCCAGCCGGCCCCGGGCCTTTCGTCCGCCGGGCCGCAGGCGCAGGCCCAGGCACCCGGTCTGGGCGCCCAGGCCGCCGAGGCCGCGCAGAACGGCGGGGCGGGGATGGCCGTGCTCTGGATCGTCGGATCCATCCTTCTTCTGGGCTGCGCCACCGTCGTGGCGCTGCGCCGTACAAAAGAGCGGGAGAGCGCGTGATGACCGTGACCGTCGAGCGCGCCCCCCAGGCGGACACGGTCAGGAGGCTGCTGGCCGGCGGGTTCGTCTCGGCAGCCGTGCTGGCCGTGCTGGTCGCGTCGGCGTTCACCGCCCAGGAGGCGGTGCCGGGAATCGCGATACCCGGCCCGCTGGTGGAGTACGGCCTGCCGGTGCTGCGCGTGCTGCTGGACCTGGCCGCGGTGGCCGTGGTCGGGCTGAGCCTGCTGCCCAAACTGCTGGGGTTCGACGACCCCGAGCGGACCGAGCCGGTGATGCGCCGGGCACGGCCGATGGCGGTGGCGTTCGCGTGGGCGTGGGCGGTGCTGGCACTGGTCGTCATCGTCTTCCAGACCGCCGAGCTGAACCCCGGGTTGATCCCGACCCCCGGCATGATCGTCGAGTATGTCAACAGCGTCGGCGCGGGCCAGGGCATGCTCTTCAGCGCCGCCTGCGCGCTGTCCTACGCCGGAATCGGGCTGCTGGCCGTGCGGTTCGGCGAGAAGGTCCCGGCCGAGCTCCGGATCGTGATCGCCTTCTTCGGCCTGCTCCCGATCCCGGTCACCGGACACGCGGTGTCCTCGGTCTGGCACGACCCCATCATGATCTCGATGGAGCTGCACGTGATGGGCGCGGCGGCCTGGACCGGCGGCCTGGTCGTGATCACCCTGCTGGTCGCCCGCGATCGGGAGCTGCTGGCGCGGGTCCTGCCGGGATTCTCCAAGATGGCGACACTGGCCTTGATCGTGGTCGGCCTCTCCGGTGTGGTGAACGGCCTGGCCACGATGCTCCTCACCCCGGGCGTCGAGCTGCCCGGAGCGCTGCTGACCGGCGAGTACGGACCTCTCCTGGTCGCCAAGGCCGCATGCGTGGCGTTGCTCGTCCCGCTTGCCGCCCACATCCGGTTCCGCCTGCTGTCGCGGATCGCGGAACGGCAGGCGACGACGGTCATCGCGTGGGCGACGGCGGAGATCACCGTGATGGGTGTCGCCTACGGCGTGGCGGTGGCGCTGACCACGGCCTCCCTCTCCTGAGCCCGGAGCGTGTGACGACTGAAAGACCACTCGGCGGCCGCCCACAGGACCGCGAGCCCGGCCCAGCCGATCACCATGGTCATGGGCGTCACCAGCGGCGGCGCGATGAACGTCGCGTGCTGGAAGCGGAGCGCCTGGTCCAGGAGGACGGTGGCCGCGAGCGAGCCGACCAGCACCCGGAGCGCCGGAATTCTGATCAGGAACGACAGGTCGACGGCGAGGGCCCCGACGATCAGGAAGACCGGCACCGCCGAGTGCGGGAAGCCGGCGAGGGCCAGGAGGGGCCAGATCAGGGTGCGGAAGGCGACGTAGACGGCGACCACCGCGGTGGCGGAGAACATCCGGCCGATCATCGCGCGGGCGTAGACGGCCACCAGCACGGCGGCGATCACGGCGTAGAGCGGGTAGAGCTGATCGGGCACGGGCAGCGCGAAGTGGAGCGCCACGGCCCTGTCGTCCACCGGCAGGCCGATCTGGTCGGCGGCGAACTTGATCAGGATCGGCTCGGCCTCCGGCTGGCCACGGTCCCAGGCGGCGATGCTGTACACGCCGTACTCCTGGTGCTGGGCCGGGAACCAGACGTTCTCAAACAGGAACACAAAGAGCCCGCCGAGCACCATCGTCCGCATCCGTCCGGGACGTGCCCGGACGAACCAGCCGCGGATCACCCCGCAGATCATGAAAAATGTGCCGATGTAGAGCATCAGGTGAGAGGGGCTCCACGAGGTGATGTCGAGCCCGTTGATCCGGTGGTTGATCAAGTCCAGCGGCACCGCGACCAGGAAGACGCCCGTTCCCCAGGCGATGAGGCGCTGCGCCATCTTGTCCACGCCGTAACCGGTGTAGACGTGGATGATCGTGAGCGCGAGGGCGATGGCGGTGCCGACGCTGTTGAGCAGGTGCGGCGGGGCCAGGTCGTCGCGGAGCCACTTGAAGTGCCAGGAGACGTCCCAGGACGCTCCGAGCACCTTGAAGGAAAAGGCCACCAACCACCCGAGGTAAAGCAGACGGAACAGATCCTCGGGTGTCTCCCTGCCGGCCTTCCCTCGGGTCCAGTAGGGCATGGCCCATTCCAGGGCTGGGGTGGCTCTTCTTCTGAGGCTCTCAACTGGCTTCACGCGTCGAAATGATGCCCGCCCTTACCTTGCTCCGCAATCGGGGATATCCCTTAGACATACGTGGGTCTTGTCCCCTCCTGCCTGAATGATCGTCCCGGCCTGCTCACCGAGCCCCTCCTCGCCCCTCACCGGACCCCTCCTCACCCCTCACCGGACCTCTCCTCACCCCCTGCCGGACCTCTCTTCGCCCCCTGCCGCAGCCGGTCGTCACCGCCGGCGGCCGTGACAGCTGAGAGCCGTCTCAGCGGCTTCTCAGCCGAGATCAGTAGGCTCTCGGCATGAAGCTTGCGGGAAGGCCGACCACCTGGATAGCGGTGGCCGCCGTGCTTGTCATCGGTGTCGCGACCTGGCTGCTCTGGCCGTCCGCGCCACAGGTGCGGGCTCAGGATCAGATGATCCAGGTGCTCGACGGGCCTGGCGACGACCAGCGGGTGACGCTGGACGCGAGTTTCTTCCCGCCGGCCGGTGGCGGCAGGGCGCCGGTGGTGCTGCTCGCGCACGGCTTCGGCGGCAGCAAGCAGAGCGTCAGGGAGCCGGCCCTGCGGCTGGCGCAGGAGGGCTACGCCGTGCTGACCTGGTCGGCGCGGGGATTCGGCCGCTCCACCGGGCAGATCGCCCTGAACTCCCCCGACTACGAGGTCAAGGACGTCCGCCAGCTCGTCGACTGGGTCGCCAGGCGGCCCGAGGTCCAGCTCGACGCGAGCGGCGACCCGAGGGTGGGCATCGCGGGCGGCTCGTACGGCGGGGCCATCGCTCTGATGGCCGCCGCGCACGACAGCAGGATCGACGCGATCGTGCCGCAGATCACCTGGTACGACCTGGCCGACGCGCTGTTCCCCAACGCCACCGGACAGGGACCCCAGAGCGGGGTGTTCAAGCGCATGTGGGCGGGACTGTTCTTCAGCCGGGGCGGCCCGACCTCGGCCGGCCCGGCGATCGGCGCGGTGACCGGCACCGCCGCAGACCCGGGCTCCGGCCCGGCCTCTCCCGGCGACCGCGCCGCGCGGCCCGCGGTGCCGCTCACCGCGGAGGAGGTCCGCTGCGGCCGGTTCCTGCCGGAGATCTGTGACATGTACCAGCAGGTGGCGGAGACCGGCCAGGCGACCGCGAGCGCGGTGGAGACCCTGCGCAGGTCGAGTCCGATCTCCGTACCCGGAAAGATCAAGATTCCGACGCTGCTGCTCCAGGGGCAGCGGGACTCGCTGTTCCCCCTGGGCCAGGCGGACGCCAACGCCAAGGCCATCGCCGCCACCGGCGCCCCGGTCGACGTCGCCTGGTTCGACGGCGGTCACGACGGCGGCAACGGCGAGGTCGACTGGATCCACGAGGAGACCCTCGGCTGGTTCGACCACTACCTGAAGAAGAGCGCCGGAACCGGACAGGCGAACAGCGCGTTCACCGTCACCCGCGACGGCGGCCGGGACCCCGGCACCCGCCGCCCGGTCCAGCTGCACGCCACCGCCGCACGCTACGCAGGCCTGTCGGGCACCGGCCAGACCCCGGTGCCGATCAGCGGCCCCGAGCAGCAGGTGGCCAGCCCGCCGGGCGGGTCTCCCTCCTCGATCTCCGCGGTCCCCGGTTTCGGCGGCCTCGCGGGCGGCTCCGCCACCCTCAACCTCTCCGTGGACATGGCCGGGCAGAGCGCGGGCTTCGACTCCGCGCCGCTCACCGCCCCGCTCCAGGTCACCGGCAGCTCCACCGTGAAGGTGCGGGTGAGCGTGGAGCCCGGAGGATCCTCGCCCGCCGACACGACCGGCGCCGCCGGGGGCGGGAGCGAGACCACCACCGCCGCCGGGAGCGAGGACGCCGGAGGCGGGAGTGAGACCACCGCCGGCGGGAGCGGGGACGCCGGAGGCGGGAGTGACACCATCGCCGGCGGGAGCGGGGACGGCAAGGCCGGGCAGCGCGACGTGACGCTGTTCGCCAAGCTCTACGACGTGGCGGGCGACGCTCAGGCACCGATCCTGCCGGAGGGGCTCGTCGCCCCGGTCAAGATCACCGTCCCCGAGGGCGGCTCGGCCGAGGCGACGGTGACCCTGCCCGCCATCGACCACGGCTTCGACGTCGGGCACCGGCTGCGGGTCGCGTTCACCACCACCGACCTCGGCTACAGCACCCCCGCCGCCCCGGCCGTCTACAAGATCGGCCTGGCCTCCCCCGCGGTGACCGTTCCCACCTACGCCGCCCTGCGCACGCCCTCCACCGCACCCGCGTGGTGGACCTGGGTGCTGCCGCTGGTCTCCCTCGTCGCCGCGGCCGTCCTGCTGCTCGCCGGGCGCCGCCGCATGAGAGACGACCACGACCCCGCCCTGGACTCCGTACCCCTGCGGATCAACGGCCTGACCAAGGCCTACGGCAACGGCGAGCTGGCGGTGAACGACCTGTCGTTCACCGTAGAGCACGGCCAGGTGCTCGGTCTGCTCGGCCCCAACGGGGCGGGCAAGACCACCACCCTGCGGATGCTGATGGGTCTGATCCACCCCGACGCGGGAGAGGTCCGGATCTTCGGCCACCGGGTCGTCCCCGGCGCTCCGGTCCTGTCCAGGCTGGGCTCGTTCGTCGAGGGCCCCGGCTTCCTGCCGCACCTGAGCGGCCGGGACAACCTGGAGCTCTACTGGAAGGCGACCGGCCGTCCCACCGAGGACGCCCACTTCGCCGAGGCCCTGGAGATCGCCGGGCTCGGCAAGGCGCTGGAACGGGCCGTGCGGACCTACTCCCAGGGCATGCGCCAGCGCCTGGCCATCGCCCAGGCCATGCTCGGCCTGCCCGACCTGCTGGTCCTCGACGAACCCACCAACGGGCTCGACCCACCCCAGATCCGTGAGATGCGCGAGGTCCTGATCCGCTACGCCGCGCAGGGCCGTACCGTCATCGTCTCCAGCCACCTGCTGGCCGAGGTGGAGCAGACCTGCAGCCACGTGGTGGTCATGCACCGCGGGAGACTCATCACGGCCGGCACCGTGAGCGAGCTGCTCCGCAGCCGCACCCCGGTCAACGGCGCGGGCCCCCGCCTTGAGGACGTGTTCCTGGACCTGATCGGAGAGAACGCATGAGCGACGCCAACGGCTCGAGTACGGCCGTCGCCGGGGGCGGGCTCGCGGAGAGCGGCTCGGCACCCGGATACGCGCCGGGGCGCACGCTGCCGCTCGCCGTGGAGATCGTCCGCCAGTTCAAGCGGCGCCGCACGCTGGCGATGTTCGGCCTGCTGCTCGCGCTGCCGTGGATCCTGGTGATCGCCTTCAAGGTCGGCGCCGGATCGAGCCAGCCGACCAACACGCTGCGCATCTCCGACCTGGCCACCGAGGGCGCCCTGAACTTCGCCGCGTTCGCCCTGTCGGTGTCGGCGGGTTTCCTGCTGGTCGTCGCCGTGGCGCTGTTCTGCGGCGACACCGTGGCGAGCGAGGCCAACTGGTCCTCGCTGCGCTACCTGCTGGCCGCCCCGATCCCCCGCGACCGGCTGCTGCGGCAGAAGCTGGTCGTCGCGATGGGCTACTCGGCGGCGGCGGTGATCTGCCTGCCGTTGATGGCCCTGCTGGCCGGGACCCTGGCCTTCGGCTGGAACGACGTCCGGGTGCCCGGCACCGGCGAGACCATCGCCGCACTGGAGGTGCTGCCCAGGTTCGGCGTCGTGATCGGCTACGCGCTGGTCAGTCAGTTCGTGGTCGCGGCGCTGGCCTTCCTGCTCTCGGTGAGCACCGACTCCCCGCTCGGGGCGGTCGGCGGAGCGGTCGGCCTGGTGATCGTGAGCAACATCCTCCAGGCGGTCGAGGCGCTCGGCTCGCTCCGGGAGTTTCTTCCGACCTTCTGGAACACGGCCTGGCTGGACGCCCTGGCTCCGCAGCCCGAATACGGCGGCATGATCAAGGGCGTGGCCGTCTCGGTCACCTATTCGGCGATCCTGGTCGCGTTCGCCTTCCGCCGGTTCCGGCGCAAGGACATCGTCTCCTAGCCGAGCCCGGCCGAACCTGGCCGATATCGGCCACGTCTGGCCGGCATCGATCGGATCCGACCTGTCCCAGCCGATGCAGGTCGGGTCGGACCGGTCCCGGCCGGGGTCTGACCGGCGCCGATCGGGTCCGGCTCAGCCCCAGCCGATCCAGGTCGGATCCAACCGGGCCGGGCTCCAGCTGATCTCGACCGTTCCGGCCAGGGCTCCCGATGGGAGGCCCGGTGGGTGTCACCAGTGGGGCGGGCGATCCTCGATCAGCCGGGCGTCGTCGTCCGTCTCGCGCCACTCGCTCCACCCGAGGTCGGTGTCGTCACCGGTCTGATCGGGCAGGATCGGCAGACCGTCATCGGAGAGGTCGACAGGGCGCAGATCATCAGGTTCATGCGATGTCACCCGTCCATGCTAGCTACCCCGGCGAGGGAATCATCTCCGCCCCGGGGGAAAGCTCATCTCCTTTGAGGAGAACGCTCTTCGCCCTATGACCACGGCACAAAGAACAACGCAAAGGACAGCCGGAGGTACAGACGGTACGATGCAAAGGCAGATGTGATCTACCCCCTCTGTCAGCTACCCCCCGTGAGGCGGCCATGGCAACGCCATCAGGATGGCGGCGAGACGGCAATCTCCCCAACGAGCTAAACAGTTTCGTGGGACGCACCAAGTTACTGATCACGCTCCAGCAACGGCTTCGAAATCCTGAGACGCGGCTGGTCACCCTGACCGGTGTCGGAGGTGTCGGCAAGTCCCGTACGGCGCTGCGCATCGCGCACCTTGAGCAGAACCAGTTCAAGGACGGCGTATGGTTCGCCGACCTGGCCCGGCTGCAGGACGCGGGGATGGTCCGGCACACGATCGCCTCGGCGCTCGGGATCGCCGACCAGTCCTCACGCTCGGAGAGCGACACGCTCACCGACTGGGTAGGCGAGCGGCACATTCTGCTCATCATCGACACGTGCGAGCACCTGCTGGAGGCCTGCACCAGCCTGATCGACGTGCTGCTGGATCGCGCCCCCAACCTGCGCATCCTCGCAACCAGCCGACAGTCCATGCAACTGCCGTACGAGCAGGTCGTGAACGTGCCGCCGCTCGCGGTGCCCGGCGACGATCCCACCGAGAGCCTGTTCTCCAACGAGTCGATCCAGCTGTTCACCGCGCGGGCCAGGGCGGTCGTACCCGACTTCGTGCTCGACGAGCAGACCATCGGCTCGGTGGCCGAGCTGTGCCAGCGGCTCGACGGCATCCCGCTGGCCATCGAGCTCGCCGCGGTGCGGCTGCGGGCGCTGTCAGTGGTGCAGATCCTGACGTTGCTGGCCGACCGGTTCAGTCTGCTATCCGGCGCGAGCCGTACGGCGTTGCCGCGACACCAGACGCTGCGCGCCGCGATCGGCTGGAGCCATGAGCTGTGTGAGCCCGCCGAGCGGCTCCTCTGGGCGCGGCTGTCGGTCTTCGCCGGCGACTTCGAACTCGATGCCGCCCGTTACGTCTGCTCCGGGGACAACCTTCCCGCCGAAAACATTCTGGATCTCATCTCCAGCCTCGTGGAAAAGTCCATCCTGCTGAGTGACGGCACGCCCTCCGGCCACCGCTACCGGCTGATCGACACCCTGCG
Organism: Streptosporangium subroseum; assembly: GCF_900188345.1. GTDB lineage: Bacteria > Actinomycetota > Actinomycetes > Streptosporangiales > Streptosporangiaceae > Streptosporangium > Streptosporangium subroseum. Next base: position 11,464 of record NZ_FZOD01000024.1, read on the forward strand.
TAAATACGGCGAGGAGTGGCTGGAGAAGCTGGAAGACACCGATCGGATACAGAAGCGGCATCGGGATTACTACCTGCAGTTGGCCGAGCGCGGCGAGCAGGCCTGGTCGGGGCCGCGGCAGGTGTACTGGTTCATGCGCACGCGTCTGGAGCAGAACAACCTCCGCTCAGCCATCAACTACTGCTTATCCACACCGGGCGAGGCGAAGATCGCCCTCGACCTGCTGTCATCGCTCTGGTTCATGTGGGTGGCCTGCGGATTCTCCCGCGAGGGCAAGCTGTATCTGGAGCGGGCGCTGGCGGCGAACCCCAAGCCGAGCAAGGAGCGCTGCAAGGCGCTGTGGGTGATTTCGTATATATGCAGCCATCAGGACGACACGCACGGCGCGATACAACACGCCGAAAAGTGCAGTAGCGAGGCCCTGCAGGTAGGCGACTCCGCCGCCGTGATCCTGGCCACCAAGATGCTCGGCACCGCGGCCTCACTCCAGGGCGATCTGCGGAAGGCCACTGCGTTGCTGGGCGTCGCCATCGAGTTCCACCGCGGTGGGGGCGAGCTCAATCCGGGCCTGCTGCCGGCGATCGTCGAGTTGTCGTTCGTGCTCACCGCGCAGAACGAGACGGCCGAGGCCGAGCAACTCCTCCAGGACTGCCTCAACGTCTGCCTGCAACGAGGTGAGTTGTGGCTGCGCTCATACGTGTACTGGGCCATGTCGGAGGCGCAGCTGAAGTCCGGCCACATCACCGAGGCTGCCACCAACGCCCGTGAAGGACTGCGCATCAAGCTGCACTTCCATGATGTGATCGGCACCCTGATGTGCCTGGAGGCGATGGCGCGCATCGCCGTCGCCGAGGAGCAGGCCGTACACGCTGCCCGGTTGCACGGTGCCTCCGAGGGCAACTGGCGGTTGTTCGGGCTGCCTCTGTTCGGCTCTCCGTTCTTCGAGGAGGGCCACAAACAGGGCGTCAAGGAGTGCAAGCGGATGATCGGCGACAGTGCCTACCAGATCCACTTCCAGGAGGGCTTCCAGCTCTCATTGGAGGAGGCGACAACGCTCGCACTTGACGACGGCACGACGCCCGGGCCGTTCCGCAAGTAGCCCTAATATGACATCATTCGGGGGGATAATTACGCTTTGCCGGAATTGCCCCATTTGCCAGTCTTGCTACTATTTAACAATCATTTAATCCCATAATTCTCGTCCAAGGTGCTTGCCCTATCAGTAAATTTGGGGAAATGTGGAGCACATTATCTAGGATTAGGTTATGGGAAGGTCGCACACATGGAAGATGTCACTCTGCCGGTGTTGCGCATCCCATTCCCGTCCCGCATCAACCCCTTCGAGGCGGCGGCCGCAGCACACACCACCGAGTGGGCCCGGAAGTACGGCCTCATTACGGAGGAGGCCGAGGAGTCCCGCTTCGTGGGTGAGTCCTATGCCCGCCTGGTGGCTCGGCTCTATCCTGAGGCGTCCCTGCCCGACTTGGAGCTGGCCGCCGACCTGAACAGCTGGTTCCACGTTTACGACGATCAGTTCGAGCTGGCCGAGGTGGGCCGCGATCCCGTCCTGGCCCGCAGGCTCGCCGAGCGAACCGAGTCCCTGCTCCGGGGCGACCCACCCGGACCTACTGCGGGCCCCGTCCTGCGCGGCCTGGTGGTTCTCCGCGAGCGGATGCAGACCCGAGCCGGGGACGCGTGGTGGGAGAGGTTCTCCCGAAACCTGCGGCAGTGCTTCAACGCCGCGATGTGGGAAGTGGAAAACCGGGCAACCGGGAAGATCCCCGACCCGGTGTCCTACGTGGACCACAAGCTGGATATCGCCTATGTTCCGCCGTCGTTCGACCTCATCGAGCTGATCGAGCACTTCGAGATACCGGCCGCCATCCGCTTCTCTTCGGAGTACACCACGCTCCAGCACGAGGCAGGCCATGTGGTCGTGTGCACCAATGACGTCGTTGGGCTACGCCGCGAGCTCGCGCAGGGTGAGTTCCACAACCTCGTCGTCGTGCTCAAGAACGCGCAGGGTTGCACGCTCCAGGAGGCCGTCGACCAGGTCGAGCGGACGATCTCAGAACGGGTCGACAAGTACCTCGCCGCCAAGGAGGCGCTGGAGGTCAGGTTCGACATCCTGGGTGTGGACGAGGAAGTGCGGTGGGCGACTCGGCGTTGCGTCGCTGGGCTGGAGCACTGGATGCGCGGCTACCTGGACTGGGCGCTGGAGTCCCGGCGCTTCTCCGACCTCGTGCTCCCCGGCCAGGTCTCCAGCTTCCACCGGGAACTGATCGACTGAGGCGCGAGGCATTGACTCACGAACCGGCCGGCCCGCCAAACCAGCGGAGGAACTCCTCGTACCCGAACATCCGCGCCGTATCCGTCGCCGACGGAGCCCCCGCGTCCGGATCCGCGCCCGCGTCGAGGAGCGCCCGGATCACCTCCGGCTCCTTCTTGAAAACCGCGCCCGCGAGCGGCGTCTGTCCGCGATCATTGGCTCTGCCCGCGTCGGCTCCCAGTTCGGCGAGCACCCGGACGGTCTCCGCGTGCCCGTGGTAGGCGGCGAGCATCAACAGGGTGTCGCCCTTGTCGTTGCTCAGGTTGGCCGGAACCCCGGCCTCGACATATGCGCGGAGCTGATCGGTCTCCCCGGTCCTCGCCAGGTCGAACAGACGGGTCGCGAACTCCTCGAGCTCCGGGTCAGGCTGCATGGGATCCATTCTGCCCCGATAGGGTGCCCTGTGATCGGCACAGGTAGGCGGAATTCAACGGACGCCCCACGGGTTGATCTGAGAGACGACCGACGAAAGGCTGGAAAACGGTGTTCGACCCGACGGATCTCTACCGGCTCAGCGGAGACATCCCTGAGCTGACCGATCCGGTGCTGCTCTACCAATTCGATGGGTTCGTGGACGCGGGCGGTGCCGGACGGCTCGCCATCGGTCACCTGCTCGACGAGCTGGAGCACCGGGTCGTCGCGACGTTTGACGTGGATCGCCTGCTCGACTACCGGTCCCGGCGACCGATCATGACTTTCGACACCGACCGGTGGGTGGATGTGGACAGCCCCGGGCTCATCCTGCATCTCGCCCACGACACCACGGGCACACCGTTCCTGGTGCTCACCGGCCCCGAGCCGGACCGCGAGTGGGAGCTGTTCACCGCCGCCCTCGACACACTGGCCACCCGGCTGAACGTCAGCAAGCTGGTGACCGTTCACGGCATCCCGATGGCCGTCCCGCACACCCGCGCGCTGGGCATCACCGGTCACGCCAGCCGTCCCGAGCTCATCACCGGCCAGACCAGCTCCTTCGGCAAGGTGCAGGTGCCGGGCAGCGTGGCGGCGCTGATCGAGTTCAGGCTCGGCGCCAAGGGACACGACGTCATGGGCTACGCCGTGCACGTCCCGCACTACCTCGCCCAGGCCGAATACCCGTCGGCCGCGGTGACCGCCCTGGAGGCGGTCACGAAGGGCACCGGGCTGGTGTTCCCGCTGGAGAGCCTGCGGGAGGCCTCCGACAAGACCAACGTCGAGATCGCCGAGCAGATCCAGGCCTCCGAAGAGCTGTCCACCGCCATCACCGGCCTGGAGCAGCAGTACGACGCGTTCGCCACCGGCTCCGCGCGCGAGAGCCTGATGGCCGAGAGCTCGGAGATGCCCACCGGCGACGAGCTCGCCGCCCAGTTCGAGGCCTTTCTCGCCGAGCGTGACGAGCAGCGGGGTGACTGACCTCCGCGTCGGTCTCATCGGGTACGGCGTGGCGGGGGCGTTCTTCCACGCCCCGCTGATCGCCGCGACTCCGGGGCTGCGGCTGTCCGCCGTGGTGACCGGAAATCCCGAGCGGGCAGCCGAGGTGAGCGAGAAGTACGACGCGCGTGCGGTCGGCGACGCCTCCGACCTGTGGGACTCCAGCGACCTGGTCGTGGTCGCCTCCCCCAACCGCACCCACGTCCCGCTGGCGACGGCCGCCCTGAACGCGGGTCTGCCCGTCGTGGTCGACAAGCCGCTGGCGGCGACCGCGGAGGAGGCACGCGGCCTGATACGGCTGGCGCGCGATCGCGGCCTGATGCTGACCGTGTTCCAGAACCGGCGCTGGGACGGCGACTTCCTGACGATCAGGCGGCTGCTCTCCGCGGGAGAGCTCGGCACCGTGAACCGGCTGGAGTCCCGGTTCGACCGCTGGCGCCCCACGCCCAAGGGCGGCTGGCGTGAGGTCGGCGGCGCCGACGAGATCGGCGGCCTCCTCTACGACCTCGGCAGCCACCTGGTGGACCAGGCACTGCGACTGCTCGGCCCGGCCACCGAGGTCTACGCCGAGCTCGACATCCGCCGCCCCGGGGTCACCGCCGACGACGACGTGTTCATCGCGCTCACACACGCGAGCGGAGCCCGCTCCCACCTGTGGGCCGGCGCGGTCACCCCCCGGCTCGCCCCCCGCTTCCGGGTCCTGGGCTCGCGGGCGGGTTACGTGAAGTACGGCCTGGACGTTCAGGAAGAGCGCCTGCGCGCCGGTCTCGGCCCGGACTCCCCCGGCTTCGGCGACGAACCGCAGGATCGGTGGGGCACCGTCGGCATCGACGACGACAACCACCCCGTCCCCACGGAGCCGGGCGCCTATGCCGACTTCTACGGGGCCGTGGCGGCGAGCCTGCGCGAGGGCACTCCGCCTCCGGTCGACCCGGAAGAGGTGGTCGAGAGCCTCACCGTTCTGGAGGCCGCCCGCCGTTCGGCCACCGAGCGCCTGATCGTCTCCCTCTGAGACCTGCCGAGGATCTGAGACCTGCCAGGTCCCCGTCGGCGCCCCTCACTGAAACCTGCTGAGGTCCCCGACCGGAATCCCTCACCGAGACACGGCGCCTCCGGCCGGGTGCCCGCTGAGCTCCCGCTGGAACAACTCCGGCCCGGTTCTCCCCGAGGTCTCCAAGACTTCGGGGATCCGGGGGCCGCCGGTCCACCGGCGGCTCCCGGGTCGGTCAGTCGCGCAGACGGGAGCGGACGGCCTGGGAGTCGGCCTCGGTCCAGCCGTGTGCGGTGAGCCACGCCATGGGACCGCCGAAGCGGTCGTCGAGGACGCGCAGGAACTGCTCGATGTATTCGGGGCGCGGCCGGTGCTCGTCGGCCGGGCGGGTGTCGAGGTCGTCGCGGTAGGTGAGGCTGGAGCGCAGCCGGGCCAGGATGCCCTCCAGGCGGTCGCCCGTGGCGACGTAGTCGGCGACGATCGCCTCGCGGGTGACCCCGGCGATCTCCAGCGCGAGGGCGCTGACCACGCCGGTGCGGTCCTTGCCCGCCGCACAGTGGATGATCGCGGCGCCGTCGTCATTGGCCAGGGTGCGCAGGGCGGCCAGGACCGAGTCGGGGCGCTCACGGAGATAGCCGTAGTAGAAGCCGGTCACCCTCAGCTCGGCGAGATCCTCGTCGGCCCGCTCCTGCCAGGGCAGCACCTTGTCGGCCTCGATCGTGTCGGCCTCGACGTCGGTGTGCCTGCCGCCTTCGGCGAACAGGGTGAGATGGTGGATGCTCACCTCCGGCACGGTGGTGAGCGGACCGGGTCCCTCGAGGCTTACCTCGGGGGTGGATCGCAGGTCGATGACGTGGCGGAGTTTGAGCTCCCCGACGAGCAGTTCGACGTCACGCTCGGTCAGCCCCTGCAGATTGTCCGACCGATATATCCGGCCGAAACGCGTAGTCCCGCCGTCCACCGTCGCGAGCCCGCCGAGGTCGCGCACGTTGACGGCACCTTCAAGATCAATCCATCGCGTCAAGTCGTTCATCGCTCACCAGCTTATACGCGGAAATATGAGCAAGCAGTTAACGTTGGACGCCCGTTGCCAGAAATAGCGGTGCCCTCTCGGCAAGTCCGTAAATGTGCCACATTCATGGCAATGAGATGAGACTGACCGCCGCCCCGGCCGATTTAAGCCTCCCGCGCGGGAACTCCGGGGTGCGACCATCCCGGCCCGATCGATGCGCCACATTCATGCGATGAGAAAGGCCCGCGGGTCCTGACCATTCAGCCTCCCGCACGACGCAGGAGCTCCAGGGTGCGCCCCACCCCGGACTGATTGCCGAGGCTGCGGTAGATGTCCAGGGCCTGCCGGAGTACGGAGACCGCCGCCTGCCGGTCGCCCGCCTCCAGGTGCGTCTCCCCCAGGTAACGCAGCGACCTGGCCATCCACCAGCGGTCGCCCAGCTCCTCGAAGTCGCGCACGGCCTGCCGGAGTGACTCCTGCGCCTCCTGCGTACGGCCCAGCCGCCCGTGGGCGCGTCCGGCGGACAGCTCGGCCCTGGCCACGCCCCACGAGTCGCCGAGCGCGGTCAGCATCTCGGCGGCCCGGCGCACGTAGACGAGCTCGCGGAGCCCGTCGGCCGGGTTGCCGACCTCCCCGGCCGCGCGCAGGCACCTGGCCTCCTCCCAGAGCTCACCGCGGAGCCTGAACATCTCCGCGGCCCGGTCCAGGCTGAAGCCCGCCCTCGTGAAGGCCTCCGCGGCGCCGCCGTCACCGTCGGCGTGCAGCCCCCTGGCCGTCGCGGCGAGGACCTCGCCGTAGGCGCGCAGCGTCTGCGCCTCGGAGTAGCGGTTACGGTCGTATTTGAACACCTCCAGGGCCTCCTCCAGCAGTTCCCTGGCCTCCTTGGGCCTGCGCTGGGCGAGCCGGAGTTCGGCGAGGTTCCGCTGGGTCCTGGCCGCCCACCAGCGGTCCTCCTCACCCTTGAAGTCGGCGATGGCGCCGATCAGGTAGTTCTGCCCGCGGTCGAGGTTGCCGTCGCTGAACAGGGTCATGCCGACCGTGCGCATCGCCCGCGCCGCCCACCAGGACTCGCCGAGGTCGGTGAAGATCTCCAGTGCCCGCTCGGCGTCCGCCACGGCGGACCGGTGGTTGCCCTGCCCGCCCGTCACCGCCGCCCGGTCCAGCAACGCGATGCCCAGCGCCCGCTGGTCGCCCATGCGGAGCGCGGCCTCGCACAAGATGTCGGCGACCGTCCGCCAGTCGGACCAGTAGGCCCTCAGGGAGTGGCAGAGCGAGCAGAAGGCCCGGCCCAGGCCCCAGGCCAGCTCCCACATCTCCAGGCTTCTGGCCTGGCTGATCGCGGCGACCAGGGTCAGCCGTTCGGCGTTGAGCCAGTCGGCCGCCGAGCTCTGGATCTGCGCCGCGGACCTCGGGTCCACGGGCTTGGCCCTGCGCCCCCAATCCTGCGGCCAGCGGGCCACGGCCGCGGACTCGGCGCGGCGGCGGTAGCCGGAGAAGACCCGCTCGACGGCCGCCCGGCGGTGGCCGTCGTCATCGTCGGAGAGGGCCAGCTCACGGGCGAAGATCCGGACGAGGTCGTGCAGCCGGTAGCGCATCACCCCGGCGAAGTCGATGCCCGAGCACTCGGCGAGCTGGGCGTCGATGAGCACCTCCAGCTGGTCGGCGCCGTCCGGCTCGGAGGTGGCGAGCAGCTCTCCCGCCACCCAGCCGGGCACGTCGGGGGCGCTGATCAGACTGAGCAGGCGCAGCAGGCGGCGCTGGAGGCCGGTGCAGTCGTCGTAGCTCAGCTGGAGGGAGGCGCGCACGCTCTTGTCGAGCCTGGGGGCGAGCTGGAGGTGGTCGAGGCGGCGGCGCTCGTCCTTCAACCGGTCGGCGAGCTCGCGCAGGGTCCAGTTCTCCCGGGTGGCCAGGCGTCCGCCGCAGATGCTGAGGGCCAGCGGCAGGCGGTCGCACATCCTGACGATCTCCTGGGCCGACTCCAGGTCGGCGACGACCCGGTCGTCTCCGGCCAGCCGTGCCAGCAGCTCCACGCCCTGCGCCTCGCTGAACACCGACAGCTGCTTGTCGTAGGTGTTGAGCAGGAAGAGCGGCTGCCGCGAGGTCACCATGACCGCGCAGCCGGGCTCGGCCGGGATCAGATCCTTGACCTGGTCGCCGTCGCGGGCGTTGTCCAGGCAGATCAGGATGCGCTTGCCCTTGGTCCAGGTCAGCCAGAGCTTGCGCAGCTCGGCCGGACCGCCGGGATCGGTGGTGAGCCGTACGCCGAGCGCACGCAGGAAGCCGATCAGCACCTCCTCGGGGCTGATCGGGGCCTCCACCGCGCCGCGCAGGTCGGCGTAGAGGCGGCCGTCGGGAAAGTGCCCGGCGATCTCGTGCCCGAACCGGGCGATGAGCACGGACTTGCCAACCCCGCCCCTGCCGTACACCGAGACGACCAGCGGTGAGGCGCTCGCCGCGTGCCCCCGGGAGCGGCGCTCGGCGAAGACCTCGCGCAACTCGGCCAGCGACTCGGTGCGGCCGGTGAAGTGCGCGGACACCGGCGGCCACTGGTCCGGCGGACGCCATGACCTCTCGTCGCCGCCGACCTGCTCCCCGTCCCGCGTGCCGGCGGTCGCCCAGGTGAGCACGCCGACCAGGAGTCCGGCGACCGCGGTGATGCCGACCTTGGCCCCGACGGGCAGATCCCAGACATCCAGCGAGGTCGCCAGGATACTGGCCATCGCCGCGGCGATCCCGGCCGCGGCGGGCGCCGCCAGTGAGATTCGCCGCCTTGGTGGTCTGGGAACACGCTGATCAGGCACGTTTGACGGCCCGGCCATCCATCCACGCCCCTCGGAGAAGACCACGGCACGTCCGCGGCCCCCGCCCCAGCCGACGCGTTCTCTCAAGATTCATTGAACCAGATACCGGACCGGTGACCACAGATCTCGGGGGTGCCAACCGGTTGGTACGCACACTTTTCATGAACCGCACACTCCGCGTGGGGCGCCCGGATGCTCGCCGGCGTCGCCCCCGTCCGGCGGTGTCCGGCCGTCCGGTTCACGGGGACTCCCACGAGGCGGGGGTACGGCATGCATGCCGTACCCCCGCCGTCGTTCTTCCGCGGATCTCCCACAGGTCTTCCACAGCCGGGCCGTGCGCTGTGCCTCACGGACCGGCTCTGTCCTTCTGCGGGCTCCTACAGGTTTCTACGGGCCGCTACAGGTTTCTACGGGCCGCTACAGATTTCTACGGGCCGCTACAGGCCGATCGCGTGGCAGGTCGCCTTGGCCTTCTTGGACGGGTCGCTCTCCGAGGTGGCGGTCAGGGTGACCTTGCCGAGCAGACTGCCGCCCTTCGCGCGCTGGGCGTTGACGGCGACCTTCGTGTTCTTGCCCGAGTCCGCGGTCACGAGCTCGTTGGGCAGTGAGACGGTCCAGCCCTTGCCCTCGACGGTCGCCGACAGCCGGTAGACGTCGCCCTTGAGGTAGGCGCTCACGTCCTCCGGGTGCTGCCCCTGGGCCGGGGCGGCCTTGCCGGTGTTGAACAGCGGGAAGCTGCAGTTCGACAGACCCTTGGCGCCGGGGATGCCGACGGCCGGGAGCAGCTTCACGCCGCGCTTGTTCGGGCCGGCGCCGTCCAGGGAGCGGATGGCCACCGTGTAGGACAGGATGCCCTTGCGGTCGCGCTTGAGGTCGAGGACGTAGAAGTGGAGGCGGTTGGCCTCGTCCACGTACTCGAACTCCGATCCCGAGTTGGTGCCGGCGTGGAACAGCGCGTCCGACAGCTGGCGGTAGTCGCCGAGCGTGATGGGCACGGCGGTGCCGTCCGGCAGGACGTAGTCGGTCATGCCGATGTCCTGCGGGTTGGCGTCGATCACCCACTCGAACGGCGCCCGGTCCTGGTCCTTGGTCTTGGCCAGCAGCACTCCGGAGTCGGCGGTGAAGGAGTCGGCCCCCATCCTGTCGACGACCTCGACGGTGTAGTTGTTGTAGCCGCCGCCGTCGCAGAAGGGGTCGGTGTTCACGTTGCAGGCCGGGCTGCGGTCGCCGTCGCCGAAGGCGATGTTGACCCCGGACAGGCCCGTCGGTCCCGGCTGGTTCACCCGGGCGGTGACGTTGGCCACGACGAGACCCGACTCGGCCAGCGCCGCGCGGGACAGGCGCAGCACGTTGTTCTCGTCCACCATCTCAAGCTTGATCTTGTTGCGGAGCATGTGCTGGGCGCCCATGGAGCCACCGCCGGTGGGAGGGATCGTCCATCGGCTGTGCGGGCCACCGGGTCCGTTGAAGCTGCCCCGGCTGAGCATCTCCCACATGCCGGTGTAGTCCCGGCGAGCCGGCACCCCGAACGGGTTGTTGTAGTTGTCGCCGATGCCGAGGATGTGGCTGAACTCGTGGGCGTAGACGCCCTGCCCGGAGCTCTCCGCCTGGGTGGACGAGCCGCCCCCGGCGTTGGGCCAGATGGTGGAGGCCGAGGCCCAGGAGGTCCAGTCCACGTAGCGGGTCCTGGCCCAGTTGGTCAGGGCCGAGTCAGGCGGGCCGAATTCGTCGGTCACCGCCTCCTTGGTCGGGAACTTCATCGACCCGAACTCCTGCCAGGTGGCCGACTCGTCCTGGCCCGCGCTCAGGTAGAAGACGAAGTCGAACCCCGCGGGGACCTCCGGGCCGACCGCGCTGTCCCACGCGGCCCGCCCGTCGGTCCTGATGTTCCTGTTGCAGTTGTCCCCGGCCGGGCAGGCGGTGCCCTCCTGGAACTCCATGGCGTACTCGTGTGACTTTCCGGGCATCTGGTATGGACCGAAGGCGGTCAGATCCACGCCGTAACGACCGCCGGAGTCCTCCATCCAGTATTCGTGGATGGTGTGGCCCCGGTTGAGTTCGTTCGGGGTGTTCAGGAAGTTCTTGTAGAACGTGGCGACCTGGTCACGGGGGATGTCGTGGGCCTCGGCGCTGGGGTTCTTGAAGACGGTCGAACCCTTGGGCTGGGTGACCACGAAGGGCTGGTTGGGATAGTCGAGCAGGACGAGCGCGCCGCGGAAGGTGCGCTTGGATCCTGTGGCCTTGGGGTCGGCCCACTTCGTGCCCGGAGGCTTGGTGTAGTCGGACCACGTCATGTGGTCCGGGTTCTTCCAGTTCTGCGGGTCGATCGGGGCGGGACCGTCCGGCTGGGTGCGCAACCTGGCCTCGGGAGAGCCCTCGGCGGGGGCGTCCAACTGCCAGGGCTGCGTCTGGGGCCACTGGTCAAGACGCCAGGGCTGTTCGGGGTCGGGAGAGGGATCAGCGGACGCGGGGAGGGAAGCGAAGCCGATCGGAAGCAGCACCACGGCTGCGATCAGTGCTTTCAGCGACCAAGGGGGGCGAGTCACGATAAACGACGGTATAGATCAGTTTCGTAGAGATCAACACCATTTGTAAAGAAGCTGGGTCATCTGAGCGTTTTCTCCGTGGGGGCGTTTGAGATCGACAGGCTGATCAACGTAACCTGGGAAAGGGACGAAACCACAGGAGTGCCTATGCCGACGCGGGCCGACCAGACCATCGGCACGCGCGCGCGGGCACCCGTCTCCATCCACAGCGCACCGCTGGTCCTGCCGGTCTGCGCCCCACCGGTCGAGGACGGCTCCGTCCTCGTCAGGGGTGACCGCGTGCTCAAGGTCGGGCCTCGCACGAAGATCGAGGCCGCCTATCCCGATCTCACTCCGGTCCGCTGGCCGGGCATGATCGTGCCGGGCCTGGTCGACGCGCATCTCCGGCTCGACAGGACCGCCTTCCCGCCGGTGTTCGCCCACGGTGTCACCGCCGTCGGGGGCGTGGCCGCCGACCTGGACGCCGCGTCCACGCTCGGTGAGGCCGGACTCGGGGGCGTGACCTACCTTGAGACCCGTTGCGAGGACGAGGCCCGGTGGGAGGCCGACGGGCGTGATCGGCTGATCACCGCGATCGGCGAGGTGGACCACCCGGGGATCATCGGAATCGCCGCGCACTCCCCCGATCCCATGGTCATGGAGGACCTGGCCGTCCTGTCCCGGACCTTCGGCCTCCGGCTCCACGTCGACCTGGGCCGCCATCCGGTCGGGTTCCTGGACGAGGTGGGAGTCCTCGGCCCCGGCTGCCACGTGGCGATCTCCGGACCGCTCGACGAGGCCGACCGCAAGCTTCTCCGGATCCGCGGTACGGCGGTGGCGATCTCGTCGCCGTTCGCCGCCGACGGCCTGCTGGACGGCGAGAACGTGATCGCCTTCGGCACCCACCTCGGCGGCGACCCGCTGGCCGCCGCCCGCATGCTCGACCGGAATCCCGACCTCGACCGCGACCCCGGCCGCGCCCGGCTCCTGGTCGAGGCGGTGACGCTGGGCGGGGCGCGAGCGCTGGGCCTGGCCGAGGGCGCCGGTCGCCTGGGCTGCCTGGGACCGGGCAGCCGAGCCGACTTCGCCGTCTTCGCCGTGAAGGCCGACGAGCGGACCGCCTACACCGCCCTGCTCCACGAGGGACCGGGCCGGTGCGTAGCCACGATCATCGGCGGCCGGCCCCACTGGCGCCTCGACAAAACCCAGGACGTCGAGACCAGGCGTCTGGCCTGAGCCCGCGGCTAAGCGGTGGTGGTGCCGCGCAGGGGCGCCAGTGCGCCGGTCCAGCGCAGCAGCTCGTCCAGCATGAGGGTGGCGGTGTTCTCCATGGCCTCATCGGCCTGGATCTCGCCCTCGTCGTTGAGGAGCCGCATGGCGAAGGAGATGGGCAGCCCTTCGAGCAGGGGCACCATCTTCAACGAGGTGAGAATCGGCTTGATCCCCTGAACGGCGCGCAGGCCGCCGGAGACGCCGCCGTAGCTGACCAGCCCCACGGGCTTGTACGCCCACTCGTTGTTCAGGTAGTCGAGGGCGTTCTTCAGCGGCGCGGTGTATCCGTGGTTGTACTCGGGCATCACGATGACAAACGCGTCCGCGGCGTCGGCCGTGGCGCTCCAGTCCTTGGTGTGCTGGTGTTCGTAGCGGCGCAGCCGGGGGTGGTTGGGCTCGTCCATGAGCGGCAGGTTCAACTCGGCCAGGTCGACCACGTTGACCTCGAAGCCACCGTGTTTGACCGCCCAGTCGGTGAACCACCGGGCCACGGGCAGACCGATCCTGCCGGGACGGGTGCTGGCGATGATGACATGCAGCTTGGGCATAGGGGTGGACGCTCCTTGGCGCGTGATACTGGGGATCGGGTGACACGGGTCCAGGCGGGGAGCGGGCGAGCGCGTTCACCCACCGGCGGCCCGGCGGAGGCAACCCGGAGGAGGCTCCGCCAGACATGCCGTCCCTGACTTTCGATGTGTCAGTAACGCCGAGGAGCCGCGAAAACATACCCGTCCGAAACCACGAGCGTGTTCGGTGACGGCCCGTCACAGGGCGTGACGCCGGCCTCTTCGGGCATCGCCCGCCATGACGCGGGCCCTTCGTGGCGCCGTACGACATGGCGCGGCGACACCATAGGAGACCTGACGTGGATCACGCCGTGACACCGCACGGCATGGAGCGGATCCCTTCAGCCGGGTTGACGGTCCACGACGCTCAGCAGCTCTCTGAGCTGGTCCTGCTGCTCGGGAGTGAGCACGGAGAACAGCTCCTCGGCCGCTCGCCTGCGGGCCTCGCGCACCTGTTCGTATCTCGCGCGGCCCTCGGGGGTCGTCACCAGCAGGGTGGAACGGCGGCTCGCCGGATCGACCTCGCGGCGAACCAGGCCCGCCTCCTCCAGTGCGTCGACCACCGAGGTCACCGAACGCGGCACGATCTTCAGCCTCTCGGCGAGCTGCACCATCTTGAGCGGCGACTCGGAGTCGATGATCATCCTCAGCGCCCGGGCCTGGCCGGGGCTCATCCCGAGTGGGCCGAGCTGCTCGCCGTACCCCCGACGCAGTCGATGTCCGACTCCATGCACCAACTCGGCCAGTTCCGTCTCCACGGCCATGAACTTATCTCATTGTTTACGGGAATGACTATGAGCTAGCCTCTGTTTGAGTAAACCTCAGAGAGGAGTTTCATGGCCGTACGAACCCAGGGGGCCGTCCAGCACGAAGGAACGCACATGGACCGCGAACCCTTCGTGAATGACGAACCCCGCGCGCCCTTGCGGCGCATCGTCGCCCTGTTCCGCCCCTACCGCGGCCGGTTGGCCCTGGTCGGCGGGCTTATCGGGCTGTCCTCGCTCGTCTCGCTGGCCTCGCCGTTCATGCTGCGCGAGGTGCTGGACGACGCCATCCCCCACGGCAGGACCGGCCTGCTGACGCTGCTGGCACTGGGGATGATCGCGGTCGCCGTCACCACCAGCGTGCTCGACGTCGTCCAGACGCTGATCTCCACCGGAGTCGGTCAGCGCGTCATGCACGACCTGCGCACCGGTGTCTACGGCCACCTGCAGCGCATGTCCCTGGCCTTCTTCACCCGCACCCGCACCGGCGAGGTGCAGTCACGCATCGCCAACGACATCGGGGGCATGCAGTCGGTGGTCACCGCCACGGCCGCCTCGATCGTCTCGAACCTGACCACCGTGATCGCGACGATCATCGCGATGCTCGTGCTGGACTGGCGGCTGACCATAGTGTCGCTGCTGCTGCTCCCCGTCTTCGTCGGGATCAGCCGCAAGGTCGGCCGGGAGCGCAGGAAGATCACCTCCGAGCGGCAGCGGAAGCTGGCCGCCATGTCGTCGATGGTCCAGGAGTCTCTGTCGATCAGCGGCATCCTGCTGGGCCGGACGATGGGCCGTTCTCCCGAGCTCACCCGGCGTTTCTCCACGGCCTCCGACGAGCTGGCCGATCTGGAGGTGCGCTCAAGCATGGCCGGGCGCTGGCGGCAGTCCACCATCCAGATCATCATGGCGGCCATGCCCGCGATGATCTACTGGGCCACCGGGCTGACCTCGGTCGTCTCCATCGGCACCGTCGTCGCCTTCACCACGCTCCAGATGAACCTGTTCCGGCCCACCGTGTCACTGTTGCGCCTCGGCGTCGACGTGCAGAGCTCCCTGTCTCTGTTCGGCCGGATCTTCGAGTATCTCGATCTGCCCGTAGACATCCACCCCGGCACCCGGACGCTGACGAACGTGCGCGGGGAGATCCGCTTCGAGCACGTGGACTTCTCCTACGCCTCCCGCGACTCCTCCGGCGAGCACGGAGAACAGAACCCCTCCGGTGACGCCGGCGAGTCCGAGGGTGAGTACGGCGAGGACACGACGCTGTCGGACGTGAACCTCACCGTCCCCGCGGGCACGACCCTGGCCGTGGTCGGCGAGACCGGCTCGGGGAAGACCACGCTGAGCTACCTCCTCCCCCGTCTCTACGACGTGACCGGCGGCCGGGTCACCGTCGACGGCGTGGACGTACGCGATCTGACCTTCGAAACGCTGGCCGAGACGGTCGGCGTGGTCTCCCAGGAGACCTACCTGTTCCATTCCTCGATCGCTGACAATCTCCGCTTCGCCAAGCCGTCCGCGACGGACGAGGAGATGGTCGAGGCCGCGCGTGCGGCACGGATCCACGACCACATCATGTCGTTGCCCGACGGGTACGACACCATGGTCGGCGAGCGCGGCTACCGGTTCTCCGGTGGCGAGAAGCAGCGCCTGGCCATCGCCCGGACGCTGCTGCGCAACCCGCCCGTGCTGATCCTCGACGAGGCCACCAGCTCCCTGGACACCCAGACCGAGCGTGCCGTCCAGGAAGCGCTGGACACCCTGTCGCACGGCCGTACCACCATCACGATCGCCCACCGCCTGTCCACCATCATCGACGCCGACCAGATCGTGGTCCTGGCCCACGGCCGCATCGTCGAACGCGGAACCCACGCCGAGCTTCTCACCGCCGACGGCCCCTACTCCGCCCTCGTCAGCCGCGACCAGCCCCTGACCATCGCCGCCTGACCCCATCGAGCCCGCTTCCGCGATACGGCCGCTCGAATTCAACGTCGGTCCAGGCCGCCCCAGGATGCGTAGGTCCAGGCCGCCCCGAGGTTTCGATCAGAGGCTTTCAGCGGCGTCGCCCTCCCGGCCCGGCGTCTGCGGCAGATGGCGGAGGAACCACTCTCCGGCCAGGTGGGCCACCTGTTCCAGCGTCCCGGGCTCCTCGAAGAGGTGAGAGGCCCCGGGGACGATCTCCAGGCGTGTCTCGCCACGCAGCTCCCTCATCGCCTCACGATTGAGATTGAGGACGGCGGGATCGCGCTCTCCGACGATCAGCAGCGTGGGCTGGTGAACCGACTGGAGCGCCGTACCGGCGAGGTCCGGCCGCCCGCCGCGGGAGACGACCGTCTTCATGAGGGCGGGGCGGGCCGCGGCGGCGACGAGCGCGGCCGCCGCGCCCGTGCTGGCACCGAAGAGCCCGACGCGGAGATCGGCGGTGGGCCGGTGTTCCACCAGCCAGTCGGCCAGTGCCGCCAGCCGTATGGCGAGCCGGCCGATGTCGAAACGGAACTCGCCCGTCTGGATGTCGACCCGCTCCTCCGCCGGCGTGAGCAGGTCGGCGAGGATCGTGGCGAGGCCCGCCCTCTGGAGCTCACCCGCCACGTATCGATTGCGCGGGCTGTGGCGGCTGCTGCCGCTGCCGTGCGCGAAGAGCACCATTCCCTGTGCCTGCCGTGGCACCGCGACATCGGCCTCCAGCACGACGTCCACGGCCGGGATCTCCAGGCGCTCCAGGTTCATCCGGACGGCGTTCATGGCATTCCCCCTTCGGGCGGAAAGGACGGCTCTCTCCGGGGCCGGGAGGATCGAGCCGCCTCTCCTTCTCGAGTGCGTACGCGGCCTGACGGGTCATACACCGGTCGGGTAGGTCTCGGGGACTTCTCCCTCCTCCCAGCCGGCCGTTCGCTCCAGCGGCTCGACCGCCCTCGTCTCGTCGATGTGGATCACCGCGTCGAACTGGTCCGCCACGCGCGCGTGGAGGTAGTGGCTCTGCCGTTCGGTCCGCGGGCGGTAGACGACGCCGATCGCCCGTTCCAGCCGCGGCGGGCGCAGCGCTTCGGCCGCCTGGGGCGCGAGGCCGAATGAGAGCAGGAACTCCTTGTTGCCGGCCTCGTGGAGCAGCGCCTCGATCGACCCGGAGAGCGCCGGCCTCACCCGCACGCGCCCGGCCGGACCGCCCCAGTCCTCGGCCGCCGTCACGGCGCCGGCGTAGGTGGTGAACCCGATGAGGCGGCACTCGCCGGGGTACCGTTCGCGCGCCAGCCGGCCGAGGTTGACCTCGCCGCGAGCGGCGGCCTCCGTCACCCGGGCGTCACCGACGTGTGAGTTGTGCGCCCATACGACGATCCTCGGCGGCCTGCCCCGCCGGCGGGTGAGATGTTCGGCGAGGGCGTCCAGGGTGCCGGCCATGTGGCGGCCGCGCAGGTTCCAGGAGGAGACCTTCTCGCTGAACATCATGCGGTAGTACCCCTCGGCGGCTTTCACGGTCCGCGCGCTCTGCTCCGCGTGGAAGAGCTCGTCCTGGGTGAGGATCCCGTCCCGCCGGACGTACTCCAGCGCGTGACGCTGCAGGTCGGCCAGCTGATCGACCACCTGCCGCTCGCACGGCTCGCCGGCCCCGAACGCGGCGGCGAAGCCGTACGACCGGCCGTCGCCGCCCGCGTGGTGGTCGAAGCAGGCGTAGCGCTCCCGGGCGCGTGCCGCGGCCCGCGGGTCGACCCGTTCCAGGAAGGCGACGACCTCGTGGATGGACCGGTGCAGGCTGTAGAGGTCCAGTCCGTAGAAACCCGCCTTGGCCCGCTCCTCCCTGCCCGCCCGATCGTTGTGCTCACGCAGCCACGCGACGAAGTCCAGCACCACCGTGTTGCGCCACATCCACGTCGGGAAACGCTCGAAGCCGCGCAGCGCCTCCTCGGCGGTCGCGTCGTCGCCGCGTCCGTGGACATACCGGTTCACCCTGTAGGCGTCGGGCCAGTCGGCCTCCACCGCCACCGCGCAGAAGCCCTTCTCCTCGATGAGCCGCCGCGTCATGCGCGCACGGGCCTCGTAGAACTCATGGGTGCCGTGCGAGGCCTCCCCGATCAGTACGAAACGCGCGTCACCGACCAGTTCGAAGAGGTCCTCCTCGCGCGGCACGCCCTCCTCGGTGGGGAGAGCCTCCAGGCGGACGGCGGCCACCTCCGTGGAACCCCGCGACCCCGTTCCGGCCTGTCGTGATCTCGACGCGGTACGCAGCAGATCCTGCACTTCCTCGTCGGTCGTCTGGTCGAAGTCCCAGTAGGACCGTCCGACCGCCAGAAAAGGCGACGGTGTGGTGGCGCAGACCATTTCATCGGCCATGGCACCGATCTCGCGACAGGTGGACTCGGGCGCGGCGGGAACCGCGACGACGATCGCGGCCGGCCGGTGACGGCGGAGGGCCTCGACGGCGGCGCGCATGCTCGCGCCCGTCGCCAGCCCGTCGTCCGCCACGATGACGGTCCTGCCGGTGAAATCCGGCGGGGGACGTCCCTCCCGATAGGCCTTTTCTCTCCTGAGGAGTTCGCGGCCCTCCCGTTCGGCCGTCTCCTGGATGACCTCCGGTGGGATCTTCATCCCCTGGATGACGTCCTCGTTGAGCACGATGACCCCACCGCTGGCGATCGCCCCCATCGCCAGCTCCTCCCTGCCGGGGGCACCCAGCTTGCGCACCAGGAAGGTGTCGAGGGGAGCGTTGAGGGCCACCGCGATCTCGTATGCCACCGGCACGCCGCCTCGGGGTAGCCCCACGACGATGACATCCGGCGTGTCCCGATAGCGCTCCAGGCGTCCCACAAGAGCGCGACCGGCGTCCCGCCGATCCTGAAACAGGCGGTCTGACATAGCCGCCACCCCCTGATCGGTGTAGTCGGCCCTACCTCTCTGCACATGCCCAAACAGCGGCCACTGATTGGGGCGCCACGGATGAATTCCGAGTTTTACCTGGAGCGGCACCTGTCTTTACCGGTGCGAGCGAGAGCGCAACGCGATGTGGGGAATCGGCCCTCCACGGAGCCGAACGCGGCAGGTCAGATCTCGCCCTATGTCAGCTTTTCGGCACCCCCGGAGCCATAGCCGACCACCGGCCACGCCAACCCGGCCACCCGGCATCGGGTGGCCGGGCGTGGTCGATGACCTTGTAGATGCCGTCGGAGCTGTATGGGTGTGGATGTGATGTCACCCACGAGCCATCCGTGGCCCCCGTCCGGATCTCGCGACCCCCGCGCGCGCCTGTCGTTTGCTCGTCGGGGGCGGAGCGCGGCCAGGTCACGGGGCCGTACGGAATCCTCGGGAGTAATGTGAACCGAATGACCACGCCCTACCTTGAACCCACCGAGTGGTATGCCAGCCTGCCCAGTGTGTTCACCTCGGCCTGCATGCTGCTCACCGACACCAAGGACCAGGTCCTGCTGGTCAAGCCGAACTACCGGCCCGGCTGGGGCTTCCCCGGTGGGATCACCGAGGCGGGTGAGGCTCCCCACGACTGCGCCATGCGGGAGACCGCCGAGGAGCTCGGCGTCTCGGTCAAGGCGGACGAGCTCCTCGTGATCCACTGGTTGCCGCCATCGGGAGAACGCCCTCGCGCAATGATCAACTTCATGTTCGACGGCGGCGTCCTGAGCGACCCCGGCCGCATCCGACTGCAGGTCGAAGAGCTCGACGAGGCGTCGTTCTTCCCCTGGGACATCGCCGCCACCCTGCTTCCGGTGAACATCGCGGCGCGCCTCCCCGCGGCGCGTCACGCCCGGGAGAGCAGGCGTCCCGTTTATCTGCCCGGCGAACCCGGGATGGTCGGCGGCTGAGAAACCCCTCTCCCCGGCGCATCCGGCCCCGATCGGCCAGAGGTCCGAGACGCCGGACGCGCCGGGGAAATCGGGGAGGGGGCCGGATCCACCGGCGGGCGGCGGAGCCGTACGCTCTGGGCATGCAAAACACCCGATATGCGCGCTCCGGAATGGTTTGTACGGTCGATCACCTCGCTTCCGGCGCGGGTGTGGCCATGCTGGAGCGAGGTGGATCGGCGGCCGACGCGGCGGTGGCGGCGAACGCCGTACTGGCGGTGACCTCGCCGCACCTGTGCGGGCTGGGCGGGGACCTGTTCGCGCTGGTCCACGACGGGACCGGCGCGCCGGCGGCGCTCAACGCCTCCGGGCGCTCGGGATCGGGCGCCGACCCCGAGCGGCTCCGGGCCGAGGGGCACGACCGTATGCCGCACCACCACGACATCCGTTCGGTCCCGGTGCCCGGCTGCGCGGACGGCTGGCTGGCGTTGCACGGCCGGTACGGCAGGCTGCCTCTGACCCAGGTACTGGCCCCGGCGATCGGGCACGCCCGCGACGGGTTCCCCGCCTCTCCGCTGATGGTGCCGGGGCTGGCCACCGTCGGCCCGCTCTGTGAGGACTTCGCGACGGCCCGGAGCGCCGGTGACCTGATCCGGCGGCCCGGGGTGGCGCGGGCGCTGGAGGCCCTGGCCGACGGCCGGGACGGCTTCTACCTCGGCGAGTTCGGCAAGGGACTGCTCGCGATCGGCGGAGGCGAGTACACCGAGGACGACCTGGCCGCCGGCAACGCGGAGTGGGTGGATCCGCTGCGGGTGCGGGCCTTCGGACACGACGTGTGGACCATGCCGCCCAACTCGCAGGGGTATCTGCTGCTGCTCGCGCTCGGCATCGCCGAGGGACTCGACCTGCCCGCCGACCCGGCGGACCCGCTCTGGGCGCACCTGCTGGTGGAGGCGGCGCGGATGGCCGGGCACGACCGGCTGGACGTGCTGTTCGAGGGCGCCTCCGTCGACGCCGTACTGGACTCGGCCGACGCCCGCCGGGCCCTGATCGACCCGTCCGCGCGGGCCACGGTGCGCGACCTCGCCGCCGACGGTGACACCACCTATCTGTGCGCGGTGGACGGCGACGGCATGGGCGTCTCGCTGATCCAGTCCAACGCCTCCGGTTTCGGCAGCCTGATCTTCGAACCCAGCACCGGCATCAACCTGCACAACCGGGGCATCGGGTTCTCGCTGGTCCCGGGTCACCCCGCCGAGTACGGGCCCCGCCGCCGTCCTCCGCACACCCTCGTCCCCGCGCTGGTCACCCGCCCCGACGGGTCGCTGCGCTCGGTCGTGGGCACCATGGGCGGCGACGCCCAGCCGCAGGTCCTGCTCCAGGTTCTCACCCGCCTGCTCGTCCACAACCGGACGCCCGGCGAGGCCGTCGGTGCCCCCCGCTGGCGGCTGGCCGGCCAGGGCACGGGATTCGACACCTGGCGGGCCCCCGACCAGGTGGTGGTCGAGGTCGAGGAGGGGGGCCCGTGGAGCGAGGGTCTCCGCGAGCGAGGCCACCCCGTCGGCGCCATGCCGTACGGCTCCTCCTTCGGCCACGCCCACCTGATCGACGTGCTTCCCTCGGGTGTCCTGGCCGGAGCGGCCGACCCTCGTTCGATCATCGGAGCCGCGGCCGGTCTCTGACGGGACCGGTCTCCGACGAGGGCGGTTCGAAGCTTCCCGGCCTGATCAGGCCGGGAAGCTTCGAGCTGCCCGATCAGGCGGGCTCGACCCTCGGTGAGTACCGAGGGTCTAGGCTGGTGGTTTTCGGCGATAAGACGGGTAAGGCGAGGATATGACCGAAATACCCCAAGACCGTGGCGGCCTGGATGACGACCAGGCGGTTGAGGTCGAGGAATGGAACGACGACCTCGGCCTCAACCATGAGATCGTCGAACACGACGA
The DNA here is from genome assembly GCF_900188345.1 of Streptosporangium subroseum. GTDB lineage: Bacteria > Actinomycetota > Actinomycetes > Streptosporangiales > Streptosporangiaceae > Streptosporangium > Streptosporangium subroseum. The sequence goes on from NZ_FZOD01000024.1 coordinate 32,863, forward strand.
CGAGCACCAGGACACCCTCGACGAACGCCTCTGGCGCGAGGCCCCGGAGCGCGAGCGGGCTCCGCGCGAGGACATGCGCCTGGTAGCACCGGATGAGGGGACGGGCCCGGACGAGACATCCGAGGAGTACGCCTCCGACGTCGGCTCCGACGACGGCGACCTGTCCGCCGAAGAACGTGCCATCCACATCGAGCCCGACATCGAGTACCGCGACCTCTGAGAGCGCGCCCGCGCGCGACGGGAACGGGTGATGCCGCGTCGCGCCCGGGCCATGTCGGTGAGACCGATCTGGCCGATTGTTTGGGACACGGCAGAAACGCCTAGGACTGCGACGTTTTCATCGGGACGTAACGTGGCAGGCTCACCAACGTGGATGACATGTGGGATCTGGCGATCATCGGCGGTGGTCCCGCGGGCTCCGCGGCGGCCCTGCGCGCGAAGCAACTCCGGCCGGACGCGCGGGTGCTCCTGCTCGACAAGGCCGACTTTCCCCGTGACAAGGCCTGCGGCGACGGCATCGCCGCTCACTGCCGCGAGGAACTCGCCCTGCTCGGGCTCCCTGACCTCATCGCCGACTACCGGCCGGTGCAGCGCCTGACGGTGGTCTCCCCCGGCGGTGTGCGCGTCTCCGCCACCGTTGCCCGGCCCAACCACGTCGTGCCCCGCACGGTCTTCGACGCCCGCCTCGTCGACGCCGCCCGGGCCCGCGGCGTCGAGGTCCGCCGCCACCGTGTCCGCACGCTCGACGCCCACGACGATCACATCGTCATCGACGGCACCGTCGCCGCCCGCGCCGTCGTCGCCGCCGACGGCGCCAACTCCACCGTACGGCGCCTCATCGGCATCCCCGCGACCCCCGAGAAGCACACCGCGATCGCCGTCCGCGGTTATGCCGACCTACCCGCCGCCGACGACGACGATGCCCAGCTCATCGCCATGCAGGAGGACGGATGGCCCGCGTACGCGTGGTCGTTCCCCATCGGCGACGGCACCGCCAACGTCGGCTTCGGGATGCTTCTGCCCCGGCTGCACGCCACCGGCCTGCCCGGTCGCGAGGTGCTCCACGGCCGGCTCGCCGAGCTGCTGCCCCACCTGCCCGCCCGCGACCTGCGCGCCCACCACCTGCCCCTGTCTCCCGGCCGGCCCAGGCCCGGCGTCGGGCGGGTGATGCTCGTCGGCGACGCCGCCGGTCTCATCAACCCGCTCACCGGCGAGGGCATCTACTACGCGCTGGTCTCCGGTCGGCTCGCCGGGGAGGCCGCCGTCCAGACGGCCGGCGACCCCCTTCCCGCCTACCGGCGCGGACTGAGAAAGGCCCTTGGACGGCACCTGCGCACCACCGACGTGCTCGCGTGGGCCGCCCAGTCATCCGGCTTCATCGACGCCGCGATCGGCACCGCCGCCCAGCGCAAGGAGGTGTTCGATCTCCTTGTCGACGTGGGGCTCGGCGCGGGCACGGTGCCGCTGCCGCTCGCCTGGGCCGTGGCCCGCCGCTGGCTCCTGAACGGAAAGCGGTGACGCGTGGTGCCCGACACCGTGCTGACCACCGAGGGTGAGCTCCAAGCCGTCCTGCGGGATGCGGCCCCCGGCGCCGGCCGGTGATGGTCAGCGAGCGAGGACCGCGACCAGGGCGTGCAGGTCGTCGATGACGTGGTCGGCCTCGGCGGCCTCGGGGCGGGTGGCGTGCAGGTAGCCCCAGGGGCCCCGGCGGATCAGGGCGGTCCGCATGCCCGCCGTACGGGCGGGGAGGACGTCGTTGTCGAGCCGGTCGCCCACGTAGAGGATCTCGCCGGGCTCCCGCCCCGACACCGCGACGACCTTGGCGAAGAAACCGGGGTCGGGCTTGGACACGCCCCAGCCGTCCGAGGTGTGAACGGCGTCGACGGCAAGCTCCATCGCGGTCAGCGCGTCGTAGGCCTGCGGCGGCTGGTTGCCCGCGATGATCAGCTCGTACCCGAGGTCGCGCAGCGCGGCCAAGCCGGGCCGTACGTCCGGATAGAGGTCCTCGGCGTCGAAGTTCACCCGGAGCCCGTCAGGGTCCTCCCGTCGCCACGCCTCCTGCTCGGCCTCGAGATCGAAGCCGGGCTTGATGATCCGGAACGCCTCGTCGAAGGACTGGCCGAGCGCCGCCATGCCGCCCAGCACCCCGAGCATCGTGAACCGGGTGACACCGAGCCGGTCGGCCCAGCGCGACCAGATCCGCGTCTCGTCGATCAGCGTCTCCCCGACGTCGAACACCACTACCCGGACCACGGCTCCCCCTTCGATCAGCCCGCCGATCCTAATACCTTTCGCACCGGAGGGAACCCCATGGAACACTCAGGGTTCCCGTTCGGACACGAAGAGATATGGGTTGATGGTTATGACAGCCCCAAAACGATCCGATCAGCACGCCCCTGCCGAAGAGCAGCCCACTCCTCGTACGCCGAGAGAGTTCTTCGAATCCCTTCCCCCCACCTTCTCCCTTCGCGCCGAGATCATCGACGGAAACCTGAGGATGAGTCCTTCCGGGCCCCTCCAACACGCCCGTACCGCCAGACGCCTCAGCCGTGCCTTGATCCCCGTTGAAGACAAAAACGACTGGGAGAGTTTCTCCGGCGATGTCGACGTGTTCATCGAGGGTCCGCGCGACACCCTGGTCCCCGACTACTGCCTGGCGCCCGTGAACGCCCCGCTCTGGGGCGACCGTGAGCTGCTCTCCTCGGCGCTGATCATGGTCGCCGAGATCGTCTCGACCGGAAGCATGGAAACGGACCGCGCCACCAAGCCGAGGATCTACGCGGAAGGAGGGATTCCCATCATGTTGATCATCGATCCCATCGCCTCGCCCCCGACGATCACCGTTCTCAGCGACCCGGAAAAAGGCACCTACCGAGCCATGAGCCATACCCAGCTGGGCAAACCGGTCCGACTTCCCTCCCCCGTCGACTTCGACCTCGACCTCGACACCTCGACCTTCCTGTGACCCTCTCGACTTCCGCGCCACCGCGAAGGGACATGCGGGACCGCGCCGCGACGGCGGAAACCGAGCCTTCTCAACCGACCCATAACCACAGCGCATATTTCCCGCACCCAGGCAAGCCCCATGCGACACTTAGAGTGCCTGTTCGGATACGAAGGGGGATGGGTCGATGGCGATGACAACACGAGGGAGACCCCCCGGGCATACCTCCCCGGAAGACACGTCGCCCGCTCGCACGGCACGGGATCTCTTCGAAACGCTGCCCCCTACTCCCGGCTTCCGCGCCGAGGTCATCGACGGGAATCTGATCATGAGCCCCGTGGGCACCCCCGAGCACAGCTGGAGCGCGACGCTTCTCTCCTATGCGCTACAGCCGGTTGTCATGGAGCGAAAGTGGCGCGCCCACGTGGGTGGGGTGAACGTCTGCATCGACGGACCCCGAGACAGCCTCATCCCCGACTTCGTGCTCGCGCCCGCCGACTGCCCGCGCTGGGGCACTTTGGAGCTGCTCTCCTCAGGATTGATCTTGGTCACCGAGGTCGTCTCCCCGGGTAGTGCCCGGGTCGATCGCGATGACAAGCCTCGCATCTACGCAGCGGGCGGAGTGCCGATCATGCTGCTCGTCGACCCGATCGCCGCCTCCCCGGCAGTCACAGTCCTCAGCGACCCTCAGGACGGCGCTTACCAGATTGTCACGCGCGTTCAGATGGGAAAGCCGGTTCGGCTCCCCTCCCCCGTCGACTTCGACCTCGACACCTCGATCTTCCTGTAGTCCCAGGTGAACCGGGCGACGATCCGCGTCCTTCAGATGACGCCCTTCGACGGATGACGACCTTCGACCTCGCCGCCCGCGAGAGCGCCTACCCACGCCCCTGGAACACGTGACGGCGCCCGCCGTACGCGGCTCCGGCCCGCCGCCGGACCGGGTGAGATTCCGCTCTCAGAGCTGCTCCATGGCCTTGCGGATGCGCTTTTCTGAGATCGAGTACGGGGTGCCGAGGGTCTGGGCGAAGTAGCTGACCCTGAGCTCCTCGATCATCCAGCGGATCTGGCGGACATCGTCGCCTGCGCGGCGGGCCGGGGGAAGCTTCTCGACCAGCTCGTGATAGTCGTCCTCAAGATCGTGGACCTTGTGCATCCGCTCCTGGTCGCGGAAGGGGTCGTCGGGGAGCTTCTCCAGCCGCCGCTCGGCCGCCTTGAGGTAGCGGAGCAGGTCGGGCAGGCGTTTGTAGCCGGTGTCGGTGACGAAGCCCGGGTAGATCAGGCCGGCCACCTGGTCGCGGATGTCCTCGATCGAGGGGGTGGAGCGTGCCGCGGGCAGGAGGCCGGAGACCGTGTGCCAGATCTTGAGGATGGCCTCGACCTTGGTGACCACGTCGACGGTGGTGTCGTACAGCTCGGCGCGGACCTTGTCGTGCAGGACGGTGAAGGCGGACTGGTCCCACACCGGCCCGCCGTACTCGCTCATGAGCTTGTCGGCGGCGCAGGCGATGCAGTCGTCGAACAGGGCGATGGCGCCCGCGTGCGGGCTACGGCTGAGCGCGAGCTTGGCCTGGTTGCTCAGGCGGCCGAGCACTCCCTTGGCCGGGGACGGGGTGTTGAGCAGCAACAGCCTGCGGGTGCCCACCCACATGGCCTCCCGCTGCTCGGTCTCGGTCTCGAACATCCGCACGGCCACGGTGGCGCCTTCGTCGGCCAGCGCCGGGTAGGCCTTCATCCGGCGCTGCTCGAACGTCTTGGGCAGCGCCCCCATGTTCCAGGTGGTCAGGCCGGACTTCTCCAGCCCGCCGGAGGCCTTGGAGAGGGTCTGGCGGAGCTTGGGCGCGAGCCTCCGTTTGAGGTCGGCCAGGTCCTTGCTCTCCGCCAGCTTCTGCTTGCGCCCGTCGATCACCCGGAAGGTGATCTTCAGGTGGTCGGGGACCAGGTCGGGCTGCCAGGTCTCGCGTGGCACCTGGATGCCGGTCAGGTTCAGCAGCTCCCGCTCCAGCACCGCGAGCAGCGGCTCCTGGGTGGGCTTCGCCCGCTCCAGGACCTTCTTGGCGTAGTTGGGAGCGGGGACGAAGTTACGCCGGACGGGCTTGGGCAGGGCCCGGATGAGCGCGGTGAGCAACTCCTCGCGCAGACCGGGAATCTGCCAGTCGAAGCCGTCGGCGTTGACCTGGTTGAGCAGGGCGAGAGGGATGTGCGCGGTGACGCCGTCCGCGTCGGTGCCGGGCTCGAACTGGTAGGTCAGTGGGAAGCGCAGGTCGCCCTGGCGCCACACGTCGGGGTAGTCACGCTGGCTGACATCGCCCGCCGACTCGCTGATCAGCATCGACTTCTCGAAGCTGAGCAGGTCGGGCTGGTCGGCCTTGGTCTTCTTCCACCAGGAGTCGAAGTGGCGGCCGGAGACGACGTCTGCGGGGACGCGCTGGTCGTAGAAGTCGAACAGCGTCTCGTCGTCCACCAGGATGTCGCGACGCCGGGCCCGCTCCTCCAGCTCCTCGACCTCCTCCAGGAGCTTGCGGTTCTCGGCGAAGAAGGCGTGATGGGTCTCCCAGTCGCCCTCGACCAGGGCGTACCGGATGAACAGCTCCCGGCTCAGCTCGGGGTCGATGCGGCCGTAGTTGACCTTGCGCTGCACCACGAGCGGCACGCCGTACAGCGTGACCTTCTCGTAGGCCATCACCGAACCCTGTTTCTTCTCCCAGTGCGGCTCGGAGTAGGTGCGCTTGATCAGGTGCTGGGCGATCGGCTCGACCCACTCGGGCTCGATCTTGGCGTTGACCCGCGCCCAGAGCCTGGAGGTCTCCACCAGCTCGGCGGACATCACCCAGAGCGGTTGTTTCTTGGCCAGCGCGGAGCCGGGGAAGATGGCGAAGCGGGCGTTGCGGGCGCCGATGTATTCGGTGAACGGCCTGCGCGGCTCGGTCGCGGGACGGCGGGCGCCGTCGCCCGTGGCCTTCTTCTCGACGACGTCCTTGACCCCGATGTGGGACAGCAGGCCCGACAGCAGGGAGACGTGGATCTTCTGTTCGTCGCCGGGGGTGCTGTTGGGCGTGAGGCCGAGGGACTTCGCCATCTGGCGGAGCTGGCCGTAGACGTCCTGCCACTCGCGCACCCGCAGGTAGTTGAGGAACTCGGCCTTGCATAGGCGCCGGAACGCGCTGGACGACAGCTCCTTCTGCTGCTCCTGGAGGTAGTTCCACAGGTTCAGGTAGGAGACGAAGTCCGACTCCTTGTCGGCGAAGCGGCGGTGCTTCTCGTCGGCGACCTGCTGCTTTTCTGCCGGGCGCTCGCGCGGGTCCTGGATGGACAGCGCGGAGGCGATCACCATGACCTCGCTGACGCAGCCGTTGCCGTCGGCCTCCAGCACCATGCGGGCCAGGCGCGGGTCGACGGGAAGGCCGGCCAGCTTGCGGCCGAGCGGGGTCATCTGCCTGGCCTGGTCGAACGCGCCCAGCTCCAGCAGCAGGTCGTAGCCGTCCTTCACCTGGCGCTGGTCCGGCGGCTCGACGAACGGGAAGGCCCCGATGTCGCCCAGGCCGATCGAGGTCATCTGCAGGATGACCGAGGCGAGATTGGTGCGCAGGATCTCCGGGTCGGTGAACTCCGCCCTGGTGAGGAAGTCGTCCTCCTCGTACAGCCGGATGCAGATGCCCTCGGAGACACGTCCGCAGCGTCCCTTGCGCTGGTTGGCCGAGGCCTGGGAGATCGCCTCGATGGGCAGCCGCTGGACCTTGGTGCGATGGCTGTATCGGGAGATGCGGGCGAATCCCGGATCGACCACGTATTTGATGCCCGGCACGGTCAGCGAGGTCTCGGCGACGTTGGTGGCCAGCACGACCCGGCGGTTGCTGTGCCGCTGGAAGACCCTGTGCTGTTCGGCGGCCGACAGGCGGGCGTACAGCGGGAGGATCTCGGCGTCCTTGCGCTTGGAGAGCGCTTCGGCGGTGTCGCGGATCTCCCGCTCGCCGCTGAGGAAGACCAGGATGTCACCGGGGCCCTGAGCGCAGAGCTCGTCGACGGCCTTGCCGATCGCCTGGATCTGGTCGTCGTCCTCGGCGATCGGCCGGTAGCGCACCTCGACGGGGTAGGTCCGCCCGGAGACCTCCACGATCGGCGCGTCGCCGAAGTGCTTGGAGAAGCGCTCGGGGTCGATCGTCGCCGAGGTGATGATGATCTTCAGGTCGGGCCTGCGAGGGAGGAGCTGCTTGAGGTAGCCCAGGATGAAGTCGATGTTGAGGCTGCGCTCGTGCGCCTCGTCGATGATCAACGTGTCGTACTGGAGGAGCTCGCGGTCGGTCTGCAACTCGGCCAGCAGGATGCCGTCCGTCATGACCTTGACGAGCGTGCCGGCGCCCACCTGGTCGGTGAAGCGCACCTTGTACCCCACGGCGTCGCCGAGCTGGGTGTCCAGCTCCTCGGCCACGCGCTCGGCCACGGTCCTGGCGGCGATCCGGCGGGGCTGGGTGTGCCCGATCAGGCCCCTGACGCCTCTGCCCAGCTCCAGGCAGATCTTCGGCAGCTGGGTGGTCTTGCCCGAACCGGTCTCCCCGGCCACGATCACGACCTGATGGTCGCGGATCACCTCCAGGATGTCGTCCTTGCGCTGGCTGACCGGCAGCGCCTCCGGATAGGTCACCGTGGGCACGCCGGCGCGGCGTGTGGCGACCCGGCGCTCGGCCTTCTCGATGTCGGAGGTGATTTCCGCGGCGATCTTCTGTTGAGCGGCGCGGTTTCTGATCCTGCGCGCCCCGTCGAGCCGTCGGCGGAGCCGCCCCTGGTCACGTAGCGTGAGCTCGGGCAGCCGCGCGTGCAGGTCGGCGAGCGGAGATGTCAAAGGAGGTGTTCCCATACTGAGCCCAGGATACTTTCGGCCCGCACAACAGGAGCCAACAGTCCATGGTGCCCGAGCGTGCGCGCCGCCGCATCCCAATATTCACCCGTATGGCACGCGGCCCCGCGCACGCCGTACGCGGCATGCGCGGGCCCCGGAAAAGGCCGCCCGAGCTCATGCGGCGTGCTCACCTCGAAGACCGGCTCGTGGCAACCATACGGGCCTGCCCGGGTGATGCCTCGGCACGCTCTCAGGCTCATGCGGCGTGCTCGCCTCGAAGGCCCGCTCGTGGCCGGCCGCATGAGCCCGCTCGGGATGGCATCTCGGCACGCATCGGCCCTCGAACGCACAGGAAAAGGCCTTGCCGCCCCCTCGGGGAACGGCAAGGCCCTGGTCGTCCTTCACGGGATCCCGGGTGGCCCCCGCCGGAGCGGGGGCCGGGGGTCAGCGGGTCATGAGAGGGGCGGGTAGGCGTTCTGGAGCAGCTGGCGGAACTGAGCGGAGAACCAGGCGCCGGAGAGCGGGGAGTTCGGCAGGGCGCCGGTCGCGCTGTTGCCGTTGCGCTCGTTGCCCAGGTAGGTCGGGTCGCACATCCGGTCGAAGCCCTTGCCCTCGTCGTTGGGGATGAGGGAGCTGGCGCCGTCGGACTCACCCGGAGGCTTGATCCAGACGTAGGCGTCCAGACCGGTGGCGGGGCTGGCCTGCGGGCGCTCGCCGAGGCCGGCGCCGCTCTGGTTGCACCAGTTGCCGGCGTGAATGCGACGGTCCACCCGCGACTGGTTGACGAAGTCGTTCACGTTGGTGGAGGTGCTGGGAGCGGTCGGGCGGGCCGTGCCGCCCCAGCCGTTGCGGGAGGTGTCGATCAGCATGCCGAGCCCCGACTGGAAGCCCTTCTGGATGAGCAGGGTCCGGAACGCCTGGGCGTACGACAGCTCGTCGACGTAGAAGTTCCAGTCGACCCAGGTGGACTGGCGGACCGAGGTGCCGTTGACGGAGCTGTTGATGGTGAAGTGCGGCTCCCGCAGGGCCGAGTAGTTGGCGGTGTTGGTGATGAAGCCGTCGACGCTGGCGAAACCGGCCGTGGTGCCGGAGACGGTGCTCGCGAACAGGTCGGCCGAGGGACCGAAGTTCGTGTCCCAGCCCAGCCAGCCGTGGTGCCCGGCGTCGATGTAGGTGTAGACGTTGTTGATCGCGTGCAGCTTGTTCAGGGCGTAGCGGACGCCGTCGACGTAGGCGCCGGAGCTCTGGGCCTCCTGGCACTTCGCCACGTTGAGGTTCGTGATCAGGTTCGGCAGCGAGTCGATCTCGATGATCGTCGAGATGCGGAGCGCGGCGTACTTCGACTCGGCCATGATCGCGGCGATCGGGTCGATGTACTCGGTCTTGTAGCGGCTCAGGCCGTTGTTGGCGATGAGCAGCTCACCGTTGGAGGCGAGCGCCGAGCAGTCACGGTTCGGCAGGTTGTAGATGACGAACTGGATCGTCAGCGGGGTGCTGCCGTTGGCCGCGTCCTGCACGAGGGCCTCATCCAGGTGGGCGCGGAGGCCCATGGCCGAGGAGGTGCCCGCGATGGCGGCGATGCGGTCCAGCCACACGCCGGTCGAGATGTTGGCCACCGCGGCGCCGCCCGGCTCGGCCGCCGCCTTGGACGACCAGTTGGGGTTCACGTAGCCGGTCGCCCCGGCGTAGGGGTTCGCGACGTGCTCGCCGGTCGGCGGCGGGGTGCCGTCGTCATCGGCCTCCGTCGCGGTGACGGAGACTCCGGTGTGCCCGGTGGCCGCGGCCGCGATGGTGGCGGTGCCGTTGGTCTGGTCGGTGTCCTGGGCGGCCGAGACCGTCACGTTCTGCGCCGTGTTCCAGTTGGCGGTGGTGAAGGTGAGCGTCGAGGGCGCGATGGTGATGTTCGTGTCGCCGGTCTTGGTCAGGTTGACCGTGACGTTGCCGGTGGGCGCGGCGCTGAGCCTGAACCCGACGGTCCTGCTGGCGCCCTCGGGAACGCTGACCGAGGTCGCGGAGGCGATGATCGACGGGGTGGTGGTCCCGCCGCCCACGGTGAAGGGAACCGCGGCGGTCTGCGTCGTCAGGGCCGGGCTGGCGTTGTCGTAGGCCCTGGCGCTGGCGGTGTGCGAGCCCGCGGCCAGCCCCGTGGCGGAGAAGGCGTAGGGGGCGGTGGTGTCGCTGTTGACCAGCGTGCCGTCGACGTAGAACTCGACCTTGCTGACCGAGCCGTCGTCACTGGCCGTCGCCGCGAGCGGCACGGCGGCGCCCGTCGCGAAGTTGGCGCCGGAGGACGGGCCGGTCAGGCTGACCGTGGGCGCCTGGTTGACGGGAGTGGTCCCGCCGCAGGTGGTGCCGTTGACCGTGAAGGCGGTGGGCTTGGGGTTGCTCCCGGTCGACGATCCGTTGAAGCCGATGCTGGTGGAGGCTCCGGTGGCGAGCGCGCCGTTCCAGCTCAGGTTCTTGGCGGTGACGGCGGTGCCGCTCTGTGCCCAGGTGGCCGACCAGCCCTGCTGGAGCTGCTGTCCCGCGGAGAAATTGAACCCGAGGGTCCAGTTGGTCAGGGGATCGCCGAGGTTCTTGAGGGTGACGTTGGCGGTGAATCCACCCTGCCAGTCATTGGTGGAGTAGGCGACGTCGCAGGCGACTGCGGCGTGCGCCGTGGCGGCTTGCCCGGTGGCAAGGCCGGCGGCGGCCACCAGCAATGCCACCGTTGTCGCCGCCCGGTTACGCCAGGCGTGGCGGCGCGGATTTACTGTCATTCGTGATCATCTCCAGGACGTGTGTGGGAGCGCTCCCATAGTCCGGATGTTTCACGGATGTGTACAGCATGTTGCACTTTGTCCACCCACCGCCAGGGCCCTTCTCGCCCCTGACCTCACCGAACGGCTTTTGTGCCCGATGAAAGTTTCAGGCCCCTCTCCGTGTCCGGGATCGGACGGTGCGCAGCGCCCGCCGGCGGTCTGCCTGGCGCGTCATCACCTCCCCGGCCGCCCGCCGTCCCCCCGTGTCTGCGGCAGTGGAGGGACGGCGGTGACGTACGGGGTCCTACGATTTCGCGGCGGCCATGGCCGCGCCCACGATGCCGGCCTCGTTCTGCAGGGTCGCGACGACGACCGGGGTGTCCAGCTTCACCCGGGGCAGAAACTTCTCGGACTTCTTGCTGACGCCGCCACCGATGACAAACAGTGACGGGGAGAACAGCGCCTCAAGGTGCTTCATATACTCCTCCACCTTGTCCGCCCATTCGTCCCAGCTTAGGTCGTGAGCCTCCCGCGCGTGGTCCGAGGCGCGCTTCTCCGCCTCCTTGCCCCTGATCTCCAGGTGGCCGAGCTCGGTGTTGGGCACCAGCTGGCCGTCGATCAGCAGGGCGCTGCCTATCCCGGTGCCGAAGGTCAGCATTATCACCACCCCGGACTTGCCCCGGGCCGCGCCCGCCGCCACCTCCGCCAGTCCGGCGGCGTCGGCGTCGTTGAGCACCGTCACCGAGAGGCCCGTCGCCTCGGCGAACAGTCCTCGCGCGTCCGTGCCGATCCACTCCTTGTCCACGTTGGCCGCCGACTTCGTGACCCCGTCGACGACAACGCCGGGGTAGGTCACCCCGACCAGTCCCTTCCAGGCGAAGTGCTTGGCGATCTGCCCGACCACCTCGGCGACCGCTCCGGGTGTGGAAGGCACGGGCGTGGGGATGCGCAACCGCTCCTGCGTCAACTCGGCCTTGGCGACATCCACCGGAGCACCCTTGATCCCCGAGCCACCGATATCGATTCCCAGCACTTCCATGACAGCTACCTCCTGTTCGACCTTCTTCCCCCTGAAAGGCGGCTGATACTCGTTTGCAGCGAGCGGTCAACCCAGGTGAAAGCGGCCCACAACACACTGCGGACACAACAGTATGAAAGGAACCGCTCCAATGACGATCACTCGAACCCTCGCCGGCCTCGCCCTAGCCACCGTGCTCGTCTCGATCACTCCGGCGGTGGCGCACGCCGCGACCGGTCTCCCGGGACAGGCCACCACGGACGCGGCGGCCACCGCGTCGTGGGGCGCCTACTACGCCCCCGGCCGCGGGGCCAAGGCACTCGGCTCCCTGAGGGTCACCGGTGAGGACCACGAGGACATCCCCGCCGCCGCGACCGCCAGGATCTCCGGCAAGGTGTACGACCTGACCCGCAAGTCCTCGACCTGCGGCTTGGCGGTCTTCCGCATCACCTACCGCACCTCAGGCGGGAACCTGCCGTTCAAACACCACACCGTCCGCGACTGCTCGTACGGCACGCCGAAGAGCTTCGCGTTCTCCTACCGCAACGTCTACGAGGTCGAGCTGAAGGTCTGCTCGGAGAGTGGGAAGAGCTCCAAGCCGTCGAACACCTGCCTCTACGCGGGCGCCTGGAAGGTCATCTACCTGTCCAAATAGAACATCGGGGTCCTCCGCCGAAGGGCCCTAGCGCTTCACGGGTCCCGTCGAGGCCCTGACCACGAGCTCCGGCTCGAAGAGCAGCTCGTCGGCCGGGACCAGGGCCTTGTCGATCTGGGCGGCGAGGAGATCGACGACCGCGCGGCCCATCGCGTCGATCGGCTGGCGCAGCGTCGTGAGCGGCGGGTCCGTGCAGTTCATCAGGGCCGAGTCGTCGTAGCCGATCACCGAGATGTCGCCGGGCACGGAGAGCCCCGCCCTGCGGGCCGCTCTTATCGCGCCCAGGGCCATCAGGTCGCTGGCGCAGATGATGGCCGTCACGCCTCGCCGGATCAGCCGGGAGGCCGCCGCGTGCCCTCCCTCCAGGGAGAACATGGTGTGCTCGACGAACTCCTCGTCCAGCCTCGCCGCCGCCAGCTTGCGCTGGGAGGGCACGTGGTCGGGCGGCCCCAGCACCATGCCGATCTGCTCGTGCCCGAGCGAGCGCAGATGTCCGAGCGCCATCTCGGCCGCCGCCACGTCGTCACAGGAGACCTGGGGGAAGGCGAGATGCTCCACCGCGGCGTTCACCAGCACGGTCGGCAACCGGCGCTCCAGCAGCAGCTCGTAGTGCTCGTGCGAGGCGTCGGCCTGGGCGAACAGTCCTCCGGCGAACACCACGCCGGACACCTGCTGCTGCAGGAGCAGGGCGACGTACTCCGCCTCGGAGACCCCGCCCAGCGTCCTGGTGCACAGCACGGAGGTGAATCCCTGCTGGGCCAGCGCGCCCCCGACCACCTCGGCGAACGCCGGGAAGATCGGGTTCTGCAGCTCGGGGAGCACGAGCCCCACCAGCCGCGCCCTGTCGCCCCGCAACTGGGTCGGCCGCTCGTAACCGAGCACGTCGAGCGCTGTGAGCACGGCCTCGCGGGTGGCCTCGGACACCCCGGGTTTCCCGTTGAGCACGCGACTCACCGTCGCCTCGCTCATCCCGACCTTCTTGGCCACCTCTGCAAGCCGTCGCGTCATGGCGAAACTATAAGGCAAGGGAAGTAATTATTTGCGGCTGCTTGCGAAAGTTACCTCAACGTTCTGGAGGGTTTACATCTACGGAGACGACCCAGGGACTCGCCGACGGTCCGATGACCGGTCCGGCGTCCGCCGTGACCCGTCGCGACCTGGGACGATGCGATTGTCCGGGGGCCCTCCCCGTGTCCTCGCGCTCCCCTGCGGCCTTCCCGCCGGCTCCCGGATCGTCTCCGACCGGCTCAGCTCTCCGTGATCCGGCCGCCGTCGACGTGGATGTGCCTGGTGGTGTGCACGGCGTCCAGCATTCGCCGGTCGTGGGTGACCAGCAGGAGCGTACCGGGATAGGAGGCGAGCGCCGACTCCAGCTGCTCGATCGCGACCAGGTCCAGATGGTTGGTCGGCTCGTCGAGGACCAGCAGGTTCACCCCCCGGGCCTGGAGCAGCGCCAGCGCGGCCCGCGTCCGCTCCCCGGGCGACAGGGTGGCGGCCGGGCGCGGCACGTGCGCCGCGCGCAACCCGAACTTGGCGAGCAGCGTGCGCAGGTCGGCGGGGGTCATGTCCGGTACGGCGGCGCCGAACGCGTCCACCAGCGGCTCGTCGCCGAGGAACAGCTCCCGGGCCTGGTCCACCTCGCCGACGACCACGCCGGGACCGAGCGAGGCGTTCCCCTCCTCCAGCGGGATCCGGCCGAGGAGCGCGGCGAGCAGCGTGGACTTGCCCGAACCGTTGGCCCCGGTGACCGCCACCCGCTCGGCCCAGCCGATCTGCAGGTCCACCGGGCCGAGGGTGAACGCGCCGCGGCGAGCCACGGCGCCGCGCAGGGTCGCGACGATCGCCCCGGCCCTAGGGGCCACCGCGATCTCCATCCGGAGCTCCCACTCCTTGCGGGGCTCCTCGACCTCATCGAGCCGCTCGATCATCCGCTCGGTCTGGCGGGCCTTCGCGGCCTGCTTCTCCGTCGCCTCGGTACGGAAGTTCCGGCCGACCTTGTCGTTGTCGGGGGCCTTGCGCCGCGCGTTCTTGACGCCCTTCTCCATCCAGGCCCGCTGCATGCCCGCCCGCTGCTTGAGCGAGCTGACCGTGTCGGCATACTCCTCGTACTCGTCGCGGGCGTGCTGGCGGGCGACCTCCCGCTCGGTGAGGTAGGCCTCGTAGCCGCCGCCGTAGGCACGGATCAGTTGCTGGGCGAGGTCGATCTCGACGACCCGGTTCACGGTCCTGACCAGGAACTCGCGGTCATGGCTGACAAGAACGGTCCCGGCGCGCAGCCCGGTGACGAAGCGTTCGAGCCGTTCCAGTCCCTCCAGGTCGAGGTCATTGGTGGGCTCGTCCAGCAGGAAGACGTCGTAGCGGCTGAGCAGCAGGGAGGCCATTCCCGCCCGCGCGGCCTGGCCGCCGGAGAGCGCCGTCATGGGCCGGTCCAGCTCCACCGCCAGGCCGAGCTCCGCGACGACCCCCTCGGCCCTGTCCTCCAGGTCCGCACCTCCCAGAGCCAGCCACCGCTCCAGGCTGACGGCATAGTCGTCGTCGGCGCCGGGACGGCCCTCGACCAGCCCCTCGGTCGCGACGTCGAGCGCGCGTTGCGCGGCGGCCACCCCGGTCCTCCTGGCCAGGAAGTCCGCGATCGTCTCTCCCACTCGGCGCTCCCTCTCCTGCGGCAGGTACCCGACCACCGCCGAGGGTGGGCTGAGCCGTACGGTGCCCTGCTCCGGGGGCGTCAGCCCGGCGAGGATCCGCATCAGGGTGGACTTTCCGGCCCCGTTCACGCCGACCAGACCGATCACGTCGCCGGGGGCGACGACCAGGTTCAGTCCGGAGAACAGCGCACGGTCGCCGTGTCCGGCGGCGAGATCCTTGGCGACGATGGTGGCACTCATGGGGGAACGCTATCCGCCAACCGGCGTCGCGGCCTCATCGCCGGTGATTGTCAGTGATCGTCGGTGCCCCGGCCTTCCTCGTCTCCCCCGGGCCCCGGCTCTCCTCGGCCCCCGGCCGGGACACCGGCACGGGGCGCCGGAGATCACCCCATCCCTATTCCCGACAAATCGGACACATTTTACTAGGATGTCCAAAAAAATTACACCGAGAAGACCTGCGGTTGACCTGGGGGATTGCGATAGAACGTGGTCTTGCAACAGCTTTAATCGCTCTTTTTTAAAACTTAAGGCAACACTTGCCTCTCCAATACCGTCTTATATAGGTGGAGGCGATCGCTCCTGATCGCTTACATCTACGGGGATAGGAAGAGGAAAGCGTCTTGATGAAACGAATCGCCGTCGGTCTGCTGTCCGCGGTCGTGAGCGGCTCGATGCTCATGACCGCCGGTACGGCTTCCGCCGAGCGCGTCGCTCTCAGCGTGCGTATCGACAACGTCAACCCGAACCCGGTTGTGGTGAGGGACGGCCATGACACGAGGGTCACGGTCGAGGTTCGTACCACCGAGGCGACCCGCGTCGAGCTCCGCCTCAAGCCGGTCACCGACCAGCTCCGCACGCAGAGTGCGGAGGAGCCCAAGCTCATCCACGAGGGTGACCTGTGGCGCTTCACCACCAGCTTCGACGAGGACGACTTCGAGGGTCGCTGGCTCGCGACCGCCGATGCGTACGACAAGGACGGCAAGAAGGTGACCGACGAGGTCAACTTCTCCGTCAAGCACGCGGAGGTCAGGAAGGCGGACACCCGTGTGTACGGGTTCTCCGCCAGCCCGAGCTCCGTCCGCAAGGGCCGCTCGGTCTACTTCACCGGCCGCCTGCAGGTCGACGACCACCGCTGGAAGGGCGTGAAGAACGAGAAGGTCGAGATCTACTTCCGCACCCGCGGCTCCAGCGCCTGGAAGTACGTGACCTCTGACCGCACCGACTGGAACGGCAAGTTCCAGGCCAAGGGTCGCGCCTCCAAGAGCGGCGAGTACCGCGCGCGCTTCGACGGTGACCGCAGGCTCGGCGACAGCTCCAGCCGGTCCGACTACGTGCGGGTCTACACCCACCGCTAGGTCGGGTCCCGTGCGAGCGATCGCATGAACCGCACCAACTGAATGACACGGAAGCCCGGGGCGACCCGGGCTTCCGCCGTTTCCGGGCGGCGACGAGGGCCCGGACGGGCCCGTGGACGGGCGGGCCAGTGGACGAACGAGCCCGTGGACGGGTGGGTCCGTAGACGGGTGCGGAGCCTTTGGCCGCGGGTCCGACGGCGGGTTAACACAGGGTAGCCGTCAATGATCTTCTTCTGAAAATAACGCCTATCCCGACAGAAAGGGCATTACGCTCTGACTGAAAGATCTTCACCGGGTCAGGATCCGAGGGGAGAAGCGTGACGGACGATGACTGGACGCAACGAGGCATAGACGTCAGCACTCCAAGCGTCGCCCGGCTCTACGACTACTATCTGGGCGGGAAGGACAACTTCGCCGCAGATCGCGCCGCGGCCGAGGAGATCCTCACGGTGGCCCCCGAGGTCCGCCTGGCGGCCAGGGAGAACCGGGCCTGCCTCTTCAGGACCGTCGGCTTCCTCGCAGACGCCGGGATCACCCAGTTCCTGGACATCGGCGCCGGCCTGCCCACGCAAGGAAACGTCCACCAGGTGGTGCGGAAGGTCACACCGGGGGCACGGGTGGCCTACGTCGACAACGATCCGATCGTCCTCGTACATGCCAGGGCACTCTTGGGCGGAGCGGGAGACGAGGTCATCGTCGCCCCGGGTGATCTGCGACAGCCCGAGGAGATCCTCAAGAACCCGGCGATCCAGGAACATCTCGACTTCTCCAGGCCCGTGGGCCTGCTCCTGATGGCGATCATGCATTTCATCACCGAGGCCGACGACCCGCGGCGGATCGTGGCCACGCTGCGCGACGCCCTGCCGTCCGGTAGCTACCTGGTCCTCTCCCACGGCACGCGAGACTCCCGGGCCGCGGCCGTGGACAAGGGCACGCAGGTCTACCGGCGGGCCACCTCACCGCTCGTCCTCCGCTCACGTCCGGAGATCCAGGAGCTGTTCGACGGGTTCGAGATGGTGGATCCGGGACTGGTCTGGCTGCCCGAGTGGCGGCCGGAGAGGGGCTCCGTCACGCACGGGGCCCCCTCGCGATCCCTGCTTCTGTGCGGAGTGGGAAAGAAGGCATGACCATGCCGGCACCCGTTCGCCTCGGTCTGGCGCTGCCGCAGTTCGGCCGGTTCGCCGGCGCGTGGGCGCTCGTCACCGTCGCCAGGGAGGCGGAGGCCGAGGGCTTCGACAGCCTGTGGGTCGGCGACCGGCTGATGACACCGCTCGCCCCCAAAGACCGCTATCCCGGGGGAGACGGCACGATTCCTCCGGCGCACCGCACGTTCCTGGACCCCTTCGCGGTCATGGCCACCGCGGCCGCCGTCACCACGCGGATCCGGCTCGGAAGCAGCGCGCTCAACGCGAACTGGTACGCCCCGGCGCTGCTGGCACGCTCGCTCGCCACGATCGACCAGCTGAGCGGGGGCCGCCTGGATGTGGGACTGGGGCTCGGCTGGTCGTCGGAGGAGTATGCGGCGGTGGGCGCGTCCTGGCAGGGCCGGGCCGCACGGCTGGACGCCACGCTCGACGCCCTTGAGACCATCTGGCATGACGACCCCGTCGCCCTCACCGGCGAGCGGTGGACCATCCCGCCGAGCCATATCTTCCCCAAACCGGCACAGCTCCCCCGACCACCCGTCTATCTCGCGGGTTTCGCGCCCCCGGCCCTGGACCGCATCGGCCGCCGCGCCGACGGCTGGCTCGCGGCGTCCATGCCGATCTCCGTACTGACCGGCATGTGGAAGATCGTCAAAGAGGCCGCCGAACGGAAGGGACGCGACCCGGACGCCCTGCGCATCGTCATGCGGGCCAATCCGATCATCGTTGACTCTCCCGCCGATGCCGCCCTCCCGCGAAGCGGGACCGTACGGCAGATCGCCGACCACCTGAGCGCCGCCGCGGAGAGCGGTGTGCACGAGATCTTCCTCGACCTCCAGCACACCGCGCAGGGCCCCCGCCACCTGCTCGACCTCGCCGGGGAGCTGCGCCAGGCCTCCGGCCTGTAAAAAGGCTCACCGGTTGGCCCGTGGGCGGATGAGCGGGCGCACCGACCCGAGAAGAGCTGCGGCGATGACGGCGGGTGAGGTAGTGGTGATCCCTGCCGTCAGGGTCGTTCAGTGATCACGGCGGGTGGCGAGGCGTGCGAGCGCGCCGAGCTCGACGATCGATCGCGACGCCGGACCGGCCAGACGCAGGCGCTGTAGCGCCCGCGCGAGCAGCTCATCGGCCTGAGCCTGGCTCCAGGAACGCCCGCCCGCGGCTTCGACGAGCTCGGCAGCCTGGACCAGGTCGGCATCGGACAGGGGCTGCTCCCGGTGGTAGAGGCCGGCCAGCTCTCGTCCGGCCGGGGTGCCCGAGGTCAGTGCGGCGACAACCGGGAGAGACTTCTTACGGCTCCGCAGATCTGAATAGACCGGTTTGCCGGTTACAACGGGATCCCCCCAGATGCCCAGGAGATCGTCGACGAGCTGGAACGCCAGCCCCAGGTCCTTGCCGAAGGCACGCAGGTGCTCGACCTGCTCGGGACTGCCACCGCCGAACAGGGCGCCGAGGCCGCAGGCACACCCCAGCAGAGCACCGGTCTTGCCCACCGCCATGGCCAGGCATTCGGCCAGCACGACATCCCGGCGGCCCTCGAAGGCCACGTCGGCGCTCTGGCCCTCCAGAAGCTCCTGGATCGAGGCGCCGAAGGCCCGGGTCGCCTCCGCGGCGATCGGGTGCTCGCCCGCGGCGAGCACCTCGAAGGCCAGCGTCAGCAGCGCGTCACCGGCCAGGATCGCCGGGCTGACGCCGAAGACGGCCCAGGCCGTGGGACGGTGGCGGCGGACCCGGTCACCGTCCATCACGTCATCGTGGATGAGGGAGAAGTCATGCGCCAGCTCGACGGCGACCGCCGGACGCAGCGCCGCGTCGGCGCTGCCTCCGACGGCCTCGGCCGACAGCAGGACCAGCGCGGGACGGATCGCCTTGCCACCGCTGGTCGCGACGGGGCGGCCGTGCTCGTCCCACCAGCCGAAGTGATATCCGGCGATGTGACGCATCGACGCGGGCAGCGTGTCGGCGGCCGGTCGGAGGGCCGCCTCGACCATCTCCCGGCTCCAGGCCAGCACCTCACGCGCGGACCGTCCTTCGGCCGTCACCTCAACCGTGGTCATGTTCTTCCCTCTTCCTTCCCATCGCCCGGCGGCCGGGTCCGATCAGTGACCGAGCTCGACGTCTTCGAGGATGCCGAGCGCGTCCGGGACCAGGACCGCGGCGGAGTAGTAGGCGCTGACCAAGTAGGAGAGGATCGCCTTCTCGCTGATGCCCATGAACCGGACCGACAGGCTGGGCTCGTACTCGTCCGGGATGCCGGTCTGGTGCAGGCCGATGACCCCCTGGTTGTCCTCACCGACCCGCATCGCGAGGATGGACGTGGTGCGAGTGTCGGTGATGGGAATCTTGCTGCAGGAGAAGATGGGGACGCCTCGCCAGGCGGGCACCCCGGCGCCGCCGACGTCGACGCCCTGGGGATAGAGGCCGCGGCTGCTGCACTCCCGGCCGAAGGCCGCGATGGCCTGGGGGTGGGCCAGGAAGAAGCTCGTGCTTCTCCGGCGGCTGAGCAGCTCGTCGAGGTCGTCCGGGGTGGGCGGCCCGGTGCGCGTGTGGATCCGCTGCTTCAGGTCGGCGTTGTGCAGCAGTCCGAAGTCGCGGTTGTTGATGAGCTCGTGCTCCTGCCGCTCACGTAGCACCTCGATCGTCAGTTTGAGCTGCTGCTCGGTCTGGTTCATCGGGTCGTTGTAGAGGTCGGCCACCCGGCTGTGCATCCGCAGCACCGTCTGCGCGACGCTCAGCTGATACTCGCGGGGCGCGACCTCGTAGTCGACGAACGTCCCCGGCAGGGTGGCCTCCCCGGCATGCCCGGCGGCCACCTCGACGGCGGCCTCGCCGTACTTGTTCTGCGGTCCTCTCGAACCGTTCAGCTGCGCGGCCTGAAGATGGTCCCGCAGCTCCTCGGACCGCTCGACCAGCTCCGTGAACGCCCGACGGGAAAGGATCATCGCCGTGCCGCTGGTCACCGCCTTGACGGTGAAATCCCACTCGGTGTCCGGGCCGATCAGCGTGTCGTCCCCGAAGTGGGAACCCCCCGCCAGCACTCCCAGCGTCTGGCTGTCACCGTACGGGCCGGTCCTGACCTTCTGGACCTTGCCGTACGCGATGAGCACGACCTCGTCGGCCGAGCTTCCCGCCTCCAGTAGCACGTCTCCGGGCTGGAAGTCGCGCTGGACGAACTGTCCCGCCATGGCCTCCAGGGTCTCCAGATCCCCGAAGCCCCGGAGCAGGGGCAGCTCGCACAGCTCCGCCGGCACCACCGACACCTGCGACCCCACGGTGGTGAAACTCACCTGCCCGTCGCCGATCATGTAGCTCAGCCGCCGGTTGACGCGGTAGGTGCCGCCCGACACCTGCACCCACGGCAGCATTCGCAGCAGCCACCGCGAGGTGATCTCCTGCATCTGGGGCGTCGACTTGGTCGTCGTCGCCAGGTTTCGTGCGGCAGCCGTACCCAGGCTCAACTGCGACTGGGCACCATTCAGCTGCGACTGGACAACATCGAGCTCTGTCACAACACACACCACCGATCCGTACTCGTACCGACAGGGAGAAACCGAAGGCGTGAATCAGAAAATGAGGGGTCACCGATTACGGGAGACATAATTGACAAGCTTGTCCGCCTCCGGCGCGAAGACCCGGACACAGCTCGTCATCGCCGACGAGCCAATCTTGGGACGCGCTTAAATGGCTTGTCAAGCATTGAATATGATCCCGCCAAGGACGGATTCGATATTATGGCTAATGTCACAATAAGTTTAAATGTCTTATTTGGACATGCAACTGAGTTCATAGGATCAGTTTCGTGAATTGCGAGGACCTGTCATCGGCAGGTGGGCCGGAGCGGGCCGGCGACCGGCTGGAGCGGGCTGCCGGGATGGGCTGGAGACGGGCTGAGGCAGGGCCGAAACCTCGGCCTGCGAATCCGCCGCGGTGAGAGCGCGTCGCCGCGAGGGCCGCCGTGGTGAGAGCACGTCATGGCGGGAGCCCGTTTCCGGATCGGACCTCCTCCATCGGATCGCAATCCCGAATAAGGATGGAAAGCACGTTCACGCGTCATACGAAGGCGGTCACACCGGGCTTTTAGCGTGCTTTGCGAGGTGAGAAAAGAGATATGAATCGGCGGTTACCTGCTCCTACGCCGGAATGAGTGGCTCTGGGGCGCGTTTCACGCACTCACCGCCTGATGGAAACGCGACATTCGCCCCTTGGTCTCCGCTGAATCCGTCTCAGCTCATTGGCGCATGACTCCGGCCGAGCAGTTCGGCGAACAGGTTCTCCCAGAGCGGCATGATCGTTTCGGGGGCGTAGTGACGGGCGGTGACAACGGCGGAGGCCCCCATCCGGTGCCGTAGCTCCCGGTCCTCGATGAGCCGGATCATCGCCCCGGCCAGCGCGTCGACGTCCTGGGAGGGGACGAGCAGACCGTCGATCTCGTCGGTGAGCACGTCGCGCGGACCGGTCGGGCAGTCGAAGGCGACAACCGGCAACGCGTGGGCCATCGCCTCGATCATCACCATCGGCAGCCCCTCGAACCGCGAGCTGAGCACGTGGAAGGAGGCCTTGGCCAACTCGTCGCCGAGCCGGCCGGTGCGTCCCATCAGCGTGACGTTGTCACGCAGTCTGTGCTTCTTGAGGAGTTCGCGCAGCGCGCCCTTCTGGGGGCCCGAGCCGTAGATCCGCAGCCGCCAGTCCGGGTGCCGGCGCACAACCTGCTCGAACGCCGGAATCAGCAGGTCGAAACCCTTCTGCGGGACCAGCCGTCCGGCCGCGACCACGAGCCTGTCCTCCTGCCACGGAAGCGTCTGGTCGACGGCCTGCACGGCGTTGGGGATGCACACGATCGGAGTGTCCGGCAGGAAGCTCTGATAGTCCTTCCTGTCGGCTTCGGTGAGCACGGCGACCGTGTCCAGCCGGCCGTAGTGGCGGGCGATCGCCGACCGGACGCCGGCCGGGTGAGTGGCCAGGTTCAGGTGCTCCTGGGCGACCCGCACGACGCCCACCGGCGTACGGCGGGCGGAGATGAGATTCAGCGCGGGCCGGGTGGTGACCAGGACGCCGTCGTCCAGGGTGGAGACGTAGTCGATGACGGCCCTCTCCACCCGTTCGGTGAAGCTGGACCCCGCGGACTCCCCCGCGGGCACGATCTTGCCCCGGAACCTCCGCCAGATCCGGCGTCCCACCGAGTCCGCGCGCCTGCCCTCTCGCTGGTCCGCCAGCGCATGGAGACGGACGCGTTCGTCGATGGGGAACTGCGGCCTGTCTCGCCGTCGCACCACGCTGACGATCTCGACGTCGTGCCCCGCGGCCGCCATGGCGTTCGCCTGACTGATCACCGTCCGAATCGTGCCGCCCATGCCGTAGGCATGCAGAAGCATGTAGCGAATCTTCATTACATCCGGCCGCGCGGTCATCACGTGCACCGCGTTTCATCCTGCGGATAACTCCAGCTCACGCGCGTCGACTTTAGCCAGTCGGATACCTTCTCGCCCTCGAAAGCTCACACTCCGCCTGGACACTCCCGAACGCCTCCGTGGATTTTCGGGGCGGGGAGAGAACCAAATTTAACCTCAATCGTGAAATACGCGGTTCACGCGATTCACAAGATTCATATGGTTAATTCGGGATATGTGGGACATGTGATTCACGCGAGATGTGTGGAACATGCGGGATGTGTGAGACATACGGCACGAAAATCATTGAGCACCGCCCGCATGAGCCCCTCGCGGGCGGCGACGGCGGCCCCAGCGTGGAGGGGATGCCCTCAGCACGGGAGTCCCGCGCGGGCGGCGGCACAGACAGCGGTGGTCCCGGCCCACGATCGCGGGCCGGGACCACCGGCGAAGCGGGTAGACGTCTCCCGGACTTCTCGCGGACATGGCATCCGGCGGTCGGTCCGGATCGGCTATCGAACGCCTCGCCTGCCGTACATGCCGGTAATCGCGATGACGCCGGCGGCCGCCAGGACGATCTGGATGATCAGCTCGATCCAGTCGATCCCCCCGGTGCTGGCGACTCCCAGCGCGGAGGCGATCGCGGTGCCGATGAGAGCGGCGACGATACCGATCACGATGGTCAGCCAGATCGGGATGTTCTGCTTGCCCGGTACGACCAGACGGCCCAGGGCCCCGATGATGATTCCAATGACGATGGCGGAGATAATGCCAGTGATATCCATGGTTCACGCTCCCACTTGCTTGGCTGCCAGCCGTATGCCCGAGAAAAGACGGGTAACACATAAAAAGGGACGCAATATTTCCGGCGCTTTCAGAAGCCCTCGCCCCTGACCGCAGCACGTCCTCCCGGGGGGCACCCCGCTGATTCACCGCCATCGGCCGGGGTAGGGACAGGTTCCACCGCTCAAGCAACCAAGCAGCTCAGGGCGCCGAACGGGCGACGACGACCGGGCTCGGACGACGACGGGACGCGACAGGACGGGGTCCGGTCGCCCGGCGCGCGATCGACGAGACCACTTCGCCGTCCCAGACGCGTCGGCGCTTTTGGCGAGGAGACGAAGTGATTAATGAGGAAAAGCCGGAAAGGCGCCCATCTTCCGGTATCCGCCTATCTTCCGGTTCCACCGCTCCTGGCGCCGATCCCGTTGGCATGAATCCCTCTCCCACCGATTCTGCCGGCATCGGCCCCGTCACCGAGCCCACCTCCGCCGATCCCGTCGGCGCGAGAACCGCCGCCGAACCCGTCGGCGTTGATCCCCATCCCGCCGACCCCACCGGCGTCGGTCCCGCCGCCACCGGTCCTGCCGGCGCGAATCCCGCCGTCGATCCCGCCGACATCGACGACACGACCGTGGAGGCGCTGGGCAAGCTCTCCGAGGCTCTGGAGACGACCGAGAGGGCCAGGGGGCACCTCTACTCCTTTCACCAGCTCACCGGTCATGCCGACCTCCAACTCGACCAGGTCGTGGAGTTGCTGCGCGCCTCCGGCCACCCGGAGTACGCCGACATCGTGGTCAACGAGCTGATCGGCCGCAACGTCCTGCCCGGCCGGTGGACCTTCCAGGTCGTAGAGGAGTACGAAGACGGCTACTACCGCTTCTTCGCCGACCTCGAAAAGCGGATCAGGGATGAGCTCGCCGGAGGGCGCCGCCATCTTCACGAGGCACGGATGAAAGAACAACGCCAGACATGAGCCGTGATCGGGTCTCGTGAGCTTCGGACCCTTCAAGCCATCCTGTCTGCTCGAACGTGTTCAGCCCTCCGAGCAGGCGGAGATCGCCGGTCGTGCTCGCCTTCCCGGGCCTGCGGTGCCCGCCGGATCTCCCGGGCTTCGCGGGTAGCCCGCCTCCCTGGACACGAACCCTCGGAGGTCCCCGTACAGTGGCGTCATGGGGATGGTCGAAACCGTAGGACTGGTCCTGCATCCGCAGCGCGATTCGAAGGTGGCCATTGACACGATCGTAGAGTGGGCCCGCGCCCGGAACCGCACGGTGCTCGGGCTGGCCGACGAGGTCGGACGCATCGACTGCAGCGCGGTCCCGGTCGACGACGACACCCTGGTGGACCGCGCCGACCTGCTCGTCAGCCTGGGCGGCGACGGCACGATGCTGCGCACCATGCGGCTCATCGCCGGACGTTCCACACCCATTCTCGGTGTCAATCTCGGCCGCCTCGGGTTCCTCGCCGAGATCGACGTCGACGAGCTCCCTCCGGCGCTGTCCGCCATCGACAACCACGAATACACGGTGGAGTCCCGGATGGCGGTGAAGGCCGTCCTGCCCGACGGGACGGCGGTGACCGCGTTCAACGACATCGCCCTGGTCCGGATCCCCGGCGACGGCCTGTCGGCGGTGGCGGTCTCCGTGGAGGGCCATCCCTTCGTCCGCTATGCCGCCGACGCCGTCATCGTGGCGACCTCAACCGGATCGACCGCCTACAGCTTCTCCGCGGGCGGCCCCATCGTGTCCCCGAGGGTCGAGGGATTCCTCGTCGTGCCCGCGGCGGCTCATTCGGCGTTCAACCGGGCCCTGGTGCTGTCCGCCGACGAGAGGGTCACCCTTGAGCTGCTTCCGACGAGCGGTCGTCTGGCCGTGGAGGTCGACGGCGCGGTGGGTGCCCATCTCTGCCCCGGAGACGATCTCACCGTCACCGCTCTTCGCGCCGCCGCGTGGGTCGTCCGGCTCGGTGACAAGACCTTCTACGAGCGCGCCCGCCGCAAGCTCCGCGTCAACGGCAGTGCCGAGGTCGACTAGCGGCTTCCCACGCGCCGTCGTCACCCTCTGACGTCAGATACCGACGGCACGCACGTCACCTGCCCAGAGTGCGTACCCGACGGTATGCGGATGGGGTCCGGCTCGGCACGCGCTTGCCCACTCGACGGCCCGGGCGGGCTTTCCGCAGGTGAGAACCGAGCGCCGGGGCTCGTCCCCGGCCCTCTCACCCCGCCCGGACCTTCGCCCGCGAAGGCCTTTCCCGGACTCGCCTCCCTCCGCCGGCGGGTCCGGGCTCCGAGCCGGACGGGACCGAATCAGGCGAACCGGCCTGCGACATAACAACGGCTGTCATGAAAGTTTCACCGCTGGTTGACATCGGGAAAACGCTTTCCTAACTTGTGATTGTTCGCTCACATGTACACGGATCACATATGTGAACGGCGAGTGCTCGCTGGGGGGAACCCGCATCGCAGGCCATACCGGCCTGCCGGACCAGCAAGGAGCTCAACCGTGAAACGCAGAATCAACGGGAAGACCGCCGCCGCCGCGGCCTTCGCCTGTACGGTCGCCCTGTCAGGGCTGGTGGTCGGAGCAACGGCCGCCGCAGCCGCACCGGCTGCCGGGGCATACACCCTGGTGAACAACGGGAGCGGCCTGTGCCTCAGCGTTCCCGGAAGCAGCACCTCCGATGGCGTGCAGCTCGTCCAGAACAGCTGCAACAACGCGGCCGGCCAGATCTGGAACGTCACCACATCGGGCAGCTCCTACCTGCTCAAGGCCGCGCACAGCGGCAAATGCGCGGGCGTCCAGGGCGCGAGCACCTCCGCCGGCAAGGCCGTACAGCAGGAAAGCTGCTCGGGGGCGACATCCCAGGTCTGGCAGCTGACCGCATCCGGGTCGAACTACCGGGTGGTCAACGCAGGCGGCGGCAAGTGCCTCAACACCAAGGACAACTCGACGTCCGCGGGCGCCCTCGTCCAGCAGAACTCCTGTGACTCCGTGGCGACCAAGCAGTGGAGGCTGACCCCGGCGGGCTCCACTCCTCCGACCAACCCCCCGACCAACCCGCCCACCAACCCCCCGACACAGCCGCCGACGCAGCCTCAGACCGGCCTGGTCGGCTGGGCGACCCAGGGCGGCGGCACCACCGGCGGCGGTAGTGCCTCGGCGACCACGGTCACCAGCGCCTCCGCGCTGACCAGCGCGCTCGCCGCCGGCGGCTCGGCGGTGATCCGGGTGTCAGGCACGATCTCCTGCTCCGGCATGCTCAAGGTCGCCTCGAACAAGACGATCCTCGGCAACTCCGGAGCCACCATCGCCGGCTGCGGCCTCAACATCTCCGAGGCGTCCAACGTCATCGTCCGCAATCTGAACTTCCGCGACTGGAACGACGACGGCATCAACGTCCAGTACTCCACCCGCGTGTGGATCGACCACAACACCTTCGGCAACGGCTATGACGGCGCCGTGGACGTCAAGCGGGGCAGCGACTACGTCACCATCTCCTGGAACAAGGTCACCGATCACGACAAGACCATGTTGCTCGGCCACGACGACGGCAACGGCAGCGAGGACATCGGCCACCTCCGGGTGTCCTACCACCACAACTGGTTCGACGGCACCAACCAGCGCCACCCGCGCGTGCGGTTCGGCAACCCGGTCCACGTCTACAACAACTACTACGGCGGCGTCGGCAGCTACGGCGTGGCGTCCACCGAGGGTGCCGGGGTCCTGGTCGAGGGCAACTACTTCGAGAACACCGAAGACCCCTACCACCTCGGCGAGGGAGACTCGGGCCCGGGCAGCCTGGTCGCCCGCAACAACTTCTTCGTCAACTCCGGTAGTGGTCAGACCGGAGGCAGCGTGGCCTCCATCCCCTACTCCTACTCGCTCGACACCGCGGCCAACGTCAAGTCGATCGTGACCGGCGGCGCCGGCGCCGGACGGATCTCCGTCTGATCCCGTCGAAGCACCGATCCTCAAGCGGCACCGATCCCTGAGCGTGACCGGGCTCCCCCACGGAGCCCGGTCACAACGCTCTGTGCCGACCGCCGGACGCGAAGGGTAAGACGGAGCCTTTCGATCCGCGGTCACCGCTCGGTCAGGCCCGTCCGATCGCGCCTTCCCCTCGTCTCCCCTTCACCCCGGGGCCCCGTACGTCAGAGGATGTCGCCGCGACGGCCCGCGACGGGCTCCCCCAAGGCCGGGAGTGGAAGCTCCGTTCACTAATGTTGCCGGGTGTCCCTCACTAAGGAGTGATCATGGCATCGTGGGTGGATCACGCGATCTGGTGGCACGTTTACCCGCTCGGTTTCACCGGTGCCGAGAGCACGGCGCAGCCTCACGACGCGCCGGTACGGCACCGCCTGCGGCAGCTCGAACCCTGGCTGGACTACGTCCTGGAGCTGGGATGCTCGGGACTGATGCTGGGGCCCGTCTTCGCCTCGGAGACACACGGCTACGACACCGTCGACCACTTCAGGATCGATCCGCGGCTCGGCGACGACGAGGACTTCGACCGTTTCATCGCGGCGGCACGCGATCGGGGCCTGCGAATCGTCCTGGACGGCGTGTTCAATCACGTGGGACGGGGGTTCCCGGTGTTCGCGCGGGCGACCGGCCCGAACCCCGACCCGGACGCGGCCCGCTGGTTCCGGCGCCTGCCCGCGAACGACGCCGCCGGCGGAGCCGCAGACGGGGCGGAGGAAGGCGTCACGGGCTCCATGGAACCGGACTACGCGACTTTTGAGGGCCATCACCGGCTCGTGGCACTCAACCACGAGGAACCCGCGGTGCTCGACCACGTCGCCAAGGTCATGATTCACTGGCTGGATCGGGGCGTCTCCGGCTGGCGCCTCGACGCCGCCTACGCGATGCCCGCCCGCTTCTGGCACGACGTCCTGGCGCTGGTACGGCCCCGCCACCCCGACGCCTGGTTCGTCGGGGAGATGATCCACGGCGAGTACGCCGCATACGTCGCCGAGAGCGGCCTGGACTCGGTCACCGAGTACGAGCTGTGGAAGGCGATCTGGAGCTCGCTCAACGACGGCAACTTCTTCGAGCTCGCCTGGACCCTGAAGCGGCACGACGATCTGCTCGGCGACTTCACGCCCCTGACCTTCGTCGGCAACCACGACGTGACCAGACTGGCCAGCCGTCTCGCCGACGAGCGGCACCTCGGCCACGCGCTCGCCGTGCTGTTCACGGTCGGCGGCGTTCCCAGCGTCTACTACGGTGACGAGCAGGCCTTCCGCGGGATCAAGGAGGACCGTGTCGGAGGGGACGACGAGATCCGCCCCGCCTTCCCCGCCCGGCCGGACGACCTCGCTCCCCACGGGCTGCCCACCTACCGGCTGCACCAGCGCCTGATCGCGCTACGCCGCCGCCACCCCTGGCTCCTCCGGGCCCGGACCACCTCTGAGCACCTGACCAACCTCACCGTCGCCCTGACCTCCACCGCCGGAAACGACGGGGCGGGAAACGGCGAGGCCGGAGACGACTGGGCGGGGAACGGCGAGGCCGGAGACGACTGGGCGGGGAACGGCGAGGCGGGGAACAACAAGGCCGCGAACGGCGGCGGTGAGAGTGGCGGGCCCAGGATCGTCACCCTGCTCAACATCGGCGACGAGCCGTACCGCTTCCCGGTGGAGACCGAGGGGCTGACCGTCGAGGAGACCTCCGCGACGTCCCATCCTGGAGACCCGGCTCTGGTTCCGGCCCACGGCTGGACGGTGCTCAGCGGCCGGTGACCCTCCCCGCGCCGATCACCCGACACCAAGCACCAAGCACCAAGCACCAAGCACCAAGCACCAGAGATATCAGGCACCAGACATCGGGCATCAAGCAGGCTGGGGCTCCCGCGATCGTGATGGCGATCACGGGAGCCCCGCGGGCCTCACCGGCGGAGGAACCCCTTCACCGTCGGAAGCAGGCGGTCGTCGAACCCGAACAGGGCCTGGTTCTCCCAGCCGTTGCCGGATGAGGGGTCGGCGGGATCCCAGCCGTTGCCGGGCACTCCCGTCCAGGTGGCCTCCCAGTAGAAGACGCCGAGGCCACGGCCTCCGGGAACCGAGCGGACCACCTCCGTCACCGCCCGCATCATCGCCGCCTGCCCCTCCGGGGTGGCCGGATAGCCCGGATAGGGCTCGGTGGAGGTGATGATGTTCTCCAGGCCGTCGTCATCGGCGGCGGTGAAGGGATAGGCCGTCTCCACCAGCACGACCGGCTTGCCGTACCGTGACGCCACGTCGTTCAGGTTGGCCTGGAACGCCTCGAGCGTCCCGTGCCAATAGGAGTAATAGGACAGGCCGATCACGTCGTAACGGACGCCGTAGGTGGCGGCGGTGTCGAACCACCAGCGGTACAGGCCGTTGTCGGCGCCGTCGGCCAGGTGGAGCACCACCTTCGTCGAGCGGGACACCGCCTTGGCCGCGTCGTAGCCGGCGTTGAGCAGCGCGGCCAGGTTCGGCCAGTTCTCCCAGTTGCCGTCCGGCCAGAGCAGCCCGCCGTTCAGCTCGTTGCCGATCTGCACCATGTCGGCCTTGGTGCCCTGCCTCTTCAGCGCGTTCAGCACGTCGTAGGTGTGGTCGTGGAGAGCCTTCTTGAGCGCGTCGAACGGCAGGGCGCTCCAGGCCGCCGGCTTGTTCTGCTTGCCGGGGTCGGCCCAGCTGTCGGAGTAGTGGAAGTCGACCAGCAGCCCCATGCCGAGGGCCTTGGCCCGCTTGGCGAGGCGGAGCACCTGGGTTTTGCTGTTGTAGCCGTCGACCGGGTTCACCCAGACCTTCAGCCGGACGTAGTTGAGCCCGGCGGAGTGCAGGATGGCCAGCGCGTCTCCGCGTTTGCCGTTCGAGGAGCGGTAGATCCCGCCGAACGCCTCCGACTTGGCCAGGCTGGAGACGTCGGCGCCCCTGATCGGAAGCCCGTCATGGTCCGGGCCGGTGCCCGCGTGCGCCGGTTGCCCGGCCGTGAGTACGGCGGCGCACAACAACAGCGCCGCGAAGATCCTTCGCATGGTTCCTCCGGTCAGGAGAGGACGGATGGTGTTCGCCGTCACGAGTGGGCGAACCGGGTCGGTGCGGGTAAGGACGTGAGGGCTGCGGCGGCGCGCCGGACCGGCGCCACCAGGGTCTTTTTCATGGTTCCTCGCTCTGGAGAGGAGTGATGCGGACACCCCCGAAGACCCTCGATGACGCGTCACGGCCAGGTGACCGGTGCGGCACCGAGGGAGATCATGCGCCCCCGGCCCGCTCGACGACCGTGACGCCACCGGGCGGCACGGTCACGGACCCCGGGTGCTCGGCGCCGTCGAACACCCCGGTCCCGCTCACCCCGCGGACCGTGACGGGCTCGTCGCCGTGGTTGATGAGGAAGACGTGGTCGCCTCGCCGTACGAACTCAAGGGTGTCGGGCAGGCCGCGAGGCCGGGACACACCCGCCCGGTCGAGGACCGCGCGAAGAACCCCGCGCAGCTCACGGCCGCCTTCCACACCGCCGTCGTGAATCGCGCCGGGAAGCCCGTGCGAATCGCGGCCCTCCGCCACGTCGCCGTCGTAAGCCGTCTCTCCGTCACGAGCCGGATCGGGGACCGTGTCGCCGTCGCGAGCCGGGTCAAGGGTTGTGTCGCCGTCGTCTCCGTCGTCGCCGTCGCGGGACGGGTCGAGGGCCGTCGCGATGTACCACGCCGCCCCCGCGCCCAGTTCGTGGCAGGTCACCGCGGGATGGCCCGCGTCGGGACCCTCGGTGAAATCCTGTACGGCGTGCGCACCCGCGAGGCGGACGCGCTCGGACCAGATCCGCCCGGTCAGGCCGTGGTCGCCGAGCGCGACCGTCTCGTTCTCGCGCAGCGGATGGAACTCCTCCACCGACAGGCCGAGCACCTCACGCAGGACTCCGGGATAGGGGCCGGAATGGATGGTGTCGTTCTCGTCGACGATGCCGGAGAAGTAGGAGACGACCAGGTGCCCGCCGGCCTCGACGTAGCGGTGGAGGTTCTTGGCGGAGGCCTCGGTGAGCAGGTAGGAGCTCGGCGCGACAACCAGCTTGTATCCCGAAATATCGGCGGAAGGGTGGACGAAGTCAACCGTCACGTGCTCCCGCCAGAGCGCCTCGTAGAAGGCTTCCACCCGCTCGCGGAAGTTCAGGTCCGCCGTGGGACGCCACTCCAGTTCGAGCGCCCAGTACGACTCCCAGTCCCACACGAGCGCGACCTCGGCCTCGACCCGGGAGCCGCGGACCTTGCCGAGTTTGCCGAGCTCCGCCCCCAGGGCGACCACGTCGTTCCAGAGTTCGGAGCCGGTCCCCGCGTGCGGCAGCATCGCCGAGTGGAACTTCTCCGCACCGTAGCGGGAGGCCCGCCACTGGAAGAACAGCACCGAGTCCGACCCCCGGGCGACATGGGCCAGGCTGTTGCGCCGCATCTCCCCCGGCCGCTTGGCGAGGTTGCGCGGTTGCCAGTTGACGGCGCCGGTCGAGTGCTCCATGAGCATCCACGGCCTGCCGCCCGCCACCGAGCGGGTGAGGTCGGCGGCCAGCGCGAGCTCGATGTGGCCGTCGGCCCGCGCGGCGTCGAGATAGTGGTCGTTGGAGACGACGTCCACCTCGCCCGCCCACCGCCAGTAGTCCATCGGCCTGCAGTTGGGAATCATGAAGTTGGTGGTGACCGGCAGGTCGCTGAAGCGGCGGATGACGTCGCGTTCGCGGCAGAAGTTGGCGATGTGGGCGTCGACGCAGAACCGCGCGAAGTCAAGCTGCAGGCCCGTCAGCTGGCCGACCGGCGCGACCCGGGGCGGCTCCACCTCCTCGAACGAGCCGTAGGTCAGCCCCCAGAACGTGGTCCCCCACGCCACGTTCAGCGCGCCCACGTCCCCGTGCCGCTCACGCAGCCAGTCGCGGAACGCCTCGGCCGAGGTCTCGCAGTAGCACTGCGCGTTCGCCCAGCCGTACTCGTTGTGAACGTGCCACATGACCACCGCGGGATGGCTCGCGTACCGGGAGGCGATCCGCTCGGCGATCCGCCCCGCGGCCGTGGCGTAGTGCGGGGAGCTCGGGCAGAAGCTGTGCCGGGAGCCGCCCGCGATCACGTGGCCCTCCCTGTCGACGAGGCGGCTGTCCGGATGGGCCTTCCTGAACCACACGGGCGGCGAGGAGGTCGGGGTCGCCAGGTCGACCTTGACGCCGGACGCGTCCAGCAGGTCGATGATCCTGTCCAGCCTGCCGAAGTCGTACACGCCTTCGGCGGGCTCCAGCAGGCTCCAGTTGAAGATGCCGAGACTGACCAGGTTCACCCCGGCCTCGCGCATCAGCCGGACATCGTCGTGCCAGACCTCCTCCGGCCACTGCTCGGGGTTGTAGTCCCCGCCGTATGCGATGCCCTCGGGCAGGACGGGATATCCAGGCAACAGCTCCCCCTCGAATTATTTCTGTGAACGTGCACAGTAATCCAAAGCCGTCATCCGGGGAAGAGTCGCCGTACGACATCTAGTCCTACCTCGTAGTTAACGAGAACGTAACAGGCATTGACAGCGATACGTACTGGATTTCAGTCTGTGAACGTTCACAGAAGCTCGGATACGATCAGGTCCCGATACCTCCCACCCCCCGACACGGAGGAACGCATGCACAGAAACCGGCTCGCAGTGGCAGTGGGCGCGGCCCTGGCCACCCTGGTCGCCGGATGTTCCGGCGCGTCCCAGGAGCCGGCCCCCGCCGCGCAGAGTTCGGCTCCCGCGGGGCCGGTCAAGCTCACCTACTGGTCCTGGGTTCCCAACATGGACAAGATCGCGGCGGTCTGGAACGAGGCGCACCCGGACATCCAGGTCACGATCAGCAAGCAGGCCGGGGGTGACGACGCCGCCGCCAAGTTCCTGACCGCGGCCAAGGCGGGCAACCCGCCGGACCTGGTCCAGGCCGAGTACCAGATGCTGCCGTCCTTCGTCGCCGCCGACGCGCTGGCCGACATCAAGAACGACATGAGCCAGACGAAGGCCGAGTTCAGCGAGGGGATCTGGGGCCTGGTCACGCTGGGGACCGACGCGGTCTACGCGATCCCCCAGGACAGCGGCCCGATGATGCTGTACTACCGCCAGGACCTGTTCAAGAAGTACGGCATCGAGGTTCCCAAGACGTGGGACGAGTACGCCGAGGCCGCCCGCACCGTGCGGAAGAAGGATCCCAAGGTCTTCCTCGGCACGTTCTCCAGCAAGGACCCCGGCGCGTTCGTCGGCCTGGCCCAGCAGGCCGGCGCCCAGTGGTGGTCGATCAGCGGCCAGTCGTGGAAGGTCGGGATCAACGACGAGCCCACCAAGAAGGTCGCCGACTACTGGGGCGGCCTCGTCAAGGAAGGCGCCATCGACGGTCAGCCGTACTTCACCCCCGAATGGAACAAGGCGCTCAACGACGGCAAGCTGCTGACCTGGCCGTCGGCGGTTTGGGGTCCGGGCGTGCTGTCCGGCAACGCGCCGAACGGCAAGGGCAAGTGGGCGATCGCGCCGCTGCCGCAGTGGAACGCGGGCGAGAGCCTCAGTGGTTTCTGGGGCGGCTCGTCCACCGCGATCGCCGAGAAGTCTCCCAACAAGGCCGCCGCCACGCAGTTCGCGACCTGGCTCAACACCGACCCGCAGGCGCTCGGCCTGCTGGTCAAGGAGGGCGCGGTCTACCCGGCCTCCACCAAGGGCGGTGGTCTCCTCGGTGAGGCGCCCGACTACTTCTCCAACCAGCCCGACTTCTGGGAGCAGGCCGCGGCCATCTCCGCCGGCGCCCGGGGCTTCACCTTCGGGCCGAACGTCAACGTGACCTACAACGCCTTCAAGGACGCCTTCGACAAGGCCGTCCATGACAAGTCCGTCTTCTCCGACGCCGTCCAGACGATGCAGGAGACGACGGTCGCCGACATGCAGAAGTCCGGATTCCAGCTCACCCAATGACAAGACGCCGCAGTGGCGGCGCCCGCGACGCGGGCGCCGTCCCCTACCTCTTCCTCGCGCCGGCCATGGTGCTGTTCACGCTCTTCATGGCCGTTCCCATCGTCTACACGGCGTATCTCAGCCTGCGGCGCACGAAGGTCTCCGGACTGGGCCTGGGCAAAAACTCCCGCACCGAGATCTTCGTCGGCCTCGACAACTACTCGGCGGCGATCACCGACGGTGAGCTGTGGGCCGGCTGGCTCCGGGTCCTCGGCTACGGCCTGCTGGTGCTGGCGGTCATGCTCGGCCTCGCCCTGCTGTTCGCCCTGCTGCTGGACTCGGCGCACGTACGGCTCGCGCGCTTCTCCAGGATCGCCGTCTTCCTGCCGTACGCGGTGCCCGGCGTGGCCGCCAGCCTGCTCTGGGGCTTCCTCTACCTGCCGAGCCTCAGCCCGATCCGGCAGGTCCTCGACATCGACCTGCTCGGCACGGGCGCCGTCACCTTCTCCATGGCCAATGTGGCCGTCTGGGGCGGGGTCGGCTTCAACATGCTGGTGCTCTACACCAACCTGCGGGCCGTTCCCAGGACCTACTACGAGGCGGCCAGGATCGACGGGGCGGGCGAGATCCAGATCGCCCTGCGGATCAAGATTCCGATCATGATGCCCGCGATCATCCTGACCACGGTGTTCTCCATCATCGCCACCATCCAGGTGTTCACCGAGCCGACCACCCTGCGGCCGCTGACCAACACGATCAGCTCGACCTGGAGCCCGCTGATGAAGGTGTATCGGGACGCGTTCGTCACCGGCGACCTCTACTCGGCCGCCGCCACCTCGATCGTCATCGCGGCGATCTCCCTTGTCCTTTCTTTCGGTTTCCTGCGCGTCGTCCGCAACCGCGCCTTCGGGGAGGGCTGATGGCCACCACAACCCTTGCCGGAGCAGGACCTCGGGCGAGAGCGCGCAGGCCGTACGGGATCGCACCGACCGCGATCCTGCTGCTCGGCGCGCTCTACTGCCTGCTGCCGGTCAGCTGGGTGCTGATCGCCGCCACCAAGTCGAAGGCGGAACTCTTCTCCACCTCGACCTTCACCCCCGGCACCGGGCTGCTGTCCAACATCTCCGACCTGGCGGACTATCGCGGCGGCGTGTTCTGGCTGTGGATGCTGAACACGCTGCTCTACGCGGGCGGCGGCGCGCTGCTGTCCACGGCGGTCTCGGCGGTCTCCGGTTACGCGCTGGCGAAGTACAGCTTCCGCGGCCGGAACCTGATCTTCAACCTGCTGATCGGCGGCATCCTGGTGCCCGCCGTGGTGCTGGCCGTCCCCCAGTACCTGCTGTTTTCGAAGATCGGGCTCGCGGACACCTACTGGTCGGTCCTGCTGCCGCAGATCCTGCACCCGTACAGCATCTACCTGGCGCGCATCTACGCCACCGCCGCCATTCCCGACGCCCTGCTGGAGGCCGGGCGCATCGACGGCGCCGGACACCTGCTGCTGCTCCGCCGGGTGGCCCTGCCCCTGATGCTTCCCGGCATGGTGACCATCTTCCTGTTCCAGTTCGTGGCGATCTGGAACAACTTCCTGCTGCCCTTCATCATGCTGGGCGACGACCAGAAGTTTCCGCTGACGGTCGGGCTCTACACGCTGCTCGCGGCGGGGGCCAACCAGCCGTCGCTGTACAACCTGATCCTCACGGGCACACTGATCTCGATCATCCCGCTGATCGCGCTGTTCCTCACGATGCAGCGCTACTGGCGGACCGACCTGGCCGGCGGAGCCGTGAAAAGCTAGTGATCGGACGAAACGGCGGTCGGCGGGCCACCGGCCGAGGGGACAATGGCAGCATGGCGAAGCGTCCGACCATTCACGACGTCGCGGCGGCGGCGGGGGTCTCCCGGGGAACGGTCTCCCGGGTGCTCAACGACGACCGGTACGTCAGTCCCGCCTCGCACGCCGCCGTCAAGCGGGCCATCGCCGAGACGGGCTACGTGCTCAACCGGGCCGCCCGCAGCCTGGTCACCCAGCGGACCGGCTCGGTGGTGATGGTCCTGTCTGAACCTCAGGAGAAGCTGTTCGAGGATCCCAACTACAGCGTGCTCCTGCGGACCGCCACCCGGAGGCTCGCCGAGCGGGACGTGTCGCTGGTGATGATGATCGCCGGGAACGACGGCGACCGCGACCGGGTGGTCCGCTACCTGCGCGGCGGCCACGCCGACGGGGCCTTCCTGGTCTCCACCCACGCCGGCGACAAGCTGGTCGACGCGCTGGTGGACATCCCGGTGGCCGCCGTCGCCCAAGGCGCGGTCATCGGGCGGGAGAACGTGATTCCCTACGCGGCGGCCGACGACCGCGAGGGCGCCCGGCAGATGACGCGTTACCTGGTGGAGCGGGGCCGCAGGCGGATCGCCACCATCACCGGCCCGCTCGACACCCCCGGTGGCGCGTTGCGGCTGGAGGGCTTCGCCGACATCCTCGGCAGGAAGGCGTCCAAGAAGCTGATCGAGCATGGCGACTACACCCAGCTGGGCGGGGAGAGCGCCATGGCCCGGCTGCTGGAGCGCGCCCCCGACCTCGACGCGGTGTTCGTCGCCTCGGATCTGATGGCCGCGGGCGCGCTGTCGGCCCTGCGCGCGGCCGGACGGCGGGTGCCCGAGGACGTCGCGGTGGGCGGGTTCGACGACTCGGCGGTGGCGCTCTCCACGCACCCCCCGCTCACGACCATCCGGCAGCCCCTGGAACGGGTCGCCGAGGAGACGGTCCGCCTGCTGCTCGCCCTCATCGACGGAGCCGAGCACGTGGACCCGGTGATACTGCCGACGACTCTCATCGTCCGCGAGTCCACCTAGCCGGTTCGGCGCCGAAGCCCCGGCGGCCTGCCGGCTGTCCGCTGCCGGGGTGCCCGTTGTCCGGCTGCCCTCTGTCCGGTTCGGGTCCGACCGGCGTCGATTGGTTCCGGGAGACCGGATCTCCGATCTCCCGGCGGCGGGTCAGCGGTTGGGGGACGAGCCGTTCACCGTCAGGACGTGCTCCGTCTCGATGGCGGGGAAGGTCCCCGTGTCGATGATCCCGTGCTCGTTGTACGCGGCCTCCAGCAGCGCGTGGGCTCGGGGCTCCAGCTTCCACAGGGCGCGATACTCGCGGGCGGTGGCCACGGCGATGCCGGTCTCATGGGCGATGTCGGTCGCGCGGGGGACGAACTTCCGCTCGATCTGGTTGTCCCAATATTCCCGCGCGGCACGCATCTGGGCCGCACGCTGCGCCGTGTCGACGACCGGCGAGGGCGCGTCCAGCAGTTGGAGCTCCTCGTCGTCGTCATCGGCCAGCAGGATCACCGGCGCCGCCGACACCGCCGGGCGCGCGATCGGTTCCTGGGCCTCGTGGCTCCACGGGACGGGCGGGGTCAGGTCGATCAGGGCGGCGGTGTTGTAGAGCGCCCCGATCTGGGAGAGCAGCGCCTCCTGCCGGGCGGAGTCGACGGCCAGGCCGCTGTGCTCCACCGCGCGGTCCATGGCACGGTCCAGTTTGAGGAGGGCCGCCCGCATCTTCCGGTTGGACGCCCCGGCCTCGCGGAGCGCACGGGCGCGCTTGGCGGCCAGCGCGACGCGGGTCAGCCTGCGGTGCGCGTCCACCTCGCTCGCGGTGCGGTC
The DNA here is from genome assembly GCF_900188345.1 of Streptosporangium subroseum. Lineage (GTDB taxonomy): Bacteria > Actinomycetota > Actinomycetes > Streptosporangiales > Streptosporangiaceae > Streptosporangium > Streptosporangium subroseum. The sequence goes on from NZ_FZOD01000024.1 coordinate 70,918, forward strand.
GCTGACCTCGGCCAGGCCGATGCGGACCAGTGCGCGTTCGGGGGTGATCCGCCAGTTGATGCGAGAACGCCCGGTGATGCGGTGCCGCTCGATCGCCATGCCGCGCTCCCACAGCCAGGCCGCCACCAGTGGGGCGGCGAGCCGGAAGATGGCCTCGGCGAGGCTGCGGGCGTCCATGCTCGACAGGACCGCGGTCAGGCAGGTGAGTGCCCATACGGCGACGCCGTCGATGCCCGCGGAGTAGTTCTCCCTCATGTTGCGGCGCGCCCGCACCGCGCTGGTGATGACGGCGACCTCGATGAAGGCGAAGAGCAGGAACCTCAGCGGCCCGTCGAACCCCAGCACGTCGCCGGAGAAACGCCACATACCCTGGGCGGATACTCCCGTCGCGATGCTGGCTGCGACGATGGTGAGGATGTCCTCCACCGGACGGGGTGCGACGAAGCGGTGGAAGAACCGGGTTCCCGCGCGGTAGGCCGCGCGGAACACAAAAAAGGCCAGAACCAGAAGGATCAGGGCGAACACGCAAATGATGATCGTTCCGACTGGCTGGTCCGATATGAAGGTGGTGATTTGATCGATGGGGGGCATCAGTCACTGTCCGTCAGTCTCGATGTCCGACAGGATATCTACGCGATCCTTCCAGAATGTCGGCAGCTTGTTCGCGAAACGGATGCTGCCATTGTGACTGGATTGGCGTTTTTTCACTCCGGTTCGCCGGTGAGGAAGAGCGGATCGCACGGGAGTTCGCCGTCACGCGCGGTTTCGTGTCGCTACTCCTGGTCTTGTGAGCTATGTGTCACTCTCGACATCCGGGTCGGCATGAGTGATCAACACTGACCGAACCGCCAGCACTTGAGGAGAACCCGTTGACCAACCCGCATACGCACGACAATCTCGATCTCGCCGCGAAGGCTCAGGAGCTGGCGGACAACGAGTTGGCCGGATTGCTCGACCGCACCGCAGCCAAGTCGGTGGCCATCACCTGCGCGACCACGCGCGACCTCGCCGAGGCCCGGGACGCCCTCGACGGCGTCTCTCCCGACGAGGTACGGCAGGCCGCGCTCGCGCTCTTCGATCGCCTTACGACGCAGACCGGGTGATCCCCCGAGACGGCCGCCACCCCGGGTGGGCGCCGGTCATCTCGGCATGGGCGAATACGAACCGATGAGCGAGCGGGCGGGACGATCCCGTCAGCCCGTGAGCCGAGCCGTGCCCGTTCCCCTCTCCACCGCCGTTCTGGCGACGATGGAGCGGGGACACGCCGTCCGGCCGAGCCGTTGAACACGGCGGAGGGGATCGTTCCGGTGACGCGTCGGGTCGCGGTCCGCCATGCCCCCGGAATTCCGTCCCGAACCGTCTTCCTTGAGCGGTCGCTTCCGGAAACGCCCACTGCGGCCGTGCACCCCGTCCGGCCGCCGAATCACCGGAAAATGTCAGTGCCCGGCGAGATGATGAGGAGGTGAATACGTGTTAAATCAGTAGCGGGGGTAGCCAAAGGTCCGTCAGACTTGGAAGCCCCCGGGGAAGAGACATGCGATGGAAAAAACCATGATGAGCGTGTCCGACCTGGCGCGGGTTCTCTATGCCTCCGCCCTGCAGGCATCGGAAGATCCGTCGCCGGATCAGGTGCGCATGATCATCGAAGACCAGATCCGCCTCTGCCACGCCGACCCCGCCCGTTGCGCGGCTCTCGTCGCCCAGGAGGCCGGCGACCATCCAGAAGCGTACGAAGCCCGGATGCGCTGGGCCCTGAAAGCGGTCGGCCGGGCCCGCCCGGCCATCCCGGTCACGACCTGACCGATCCCTGATCACGACCTGACCCGTCCGGCGAGGGCGCGGACGACGGTTCCGCGCCGGTGCGCCGGATCAGGCGGCGAGGGTGTCCAGGATCTCCTGCCCGTACTTCGCGAGCTTGTTCTCGCCGACACCGCTGATCATGGCCAGCTCGGCCAGGGACGACGGAAGCCCGGTCGCGATCTCGCGCAGGGTCGCGTCATGGAAGATCACGTACGCGGGCACTCCCTGCTCCTTCGCGGTGGCGGCACGCCAGGCGCGGAGTAGCTCGAAGATCGGCATTGCCTCTTCCGGCAGGTCGGCGGGGGCGACCCGAGCGGCCTTGGCGGGCTTGGCGGCTCGTGCCGCCCGCTCGGGCTCGCGCCGCAGCGGGACCTGCCGCTGCCTGCCCAGCACCTCGGCGCTCGTGTCGGTGAGCACCAGCGTGCCGTAGTCGCCCTCGACGGTCAGCAGGCCCTGGGCCAGCAACTGGCGCACCACCCCGCGCCACTCGGTCTCGCTCAGCTCCGTGCCGACGCCGAAGACCGTCAGGGACGCGTGATCATGCTGGATGACCTTCGGGGTCTTCTTCCCGAGCAGGATGTCGATGATCTGACCCGCGCCGAACTTCTGGCGCCGCTCACGCTGGAGCCGGAGCACGGTCGACAGGAGTTTCTGGGCGGCGACCGTACCGTCCCAGGACTCGGGTGGCGACAGGCACGTGTCGCAGTTGCCGCAGGCGGTGCTCCGCTGGCCGAAGTAGGCGAGCAGCTGCACGCGGCGGCACTCGACCGCCTCGCAGAGGGCCAGCATGGCGTCGAGATGGCTGCCCAGGCGGCGCTGGTGGGCCGCGTCGCCCTCGGAGGTGTCGATCATCTTGCGCTGCTGCACGACGTCCTGGAGACCGTAGGCCAGCCAGGCGGTGGAGGGGAGGCCGTCACGCCCGGCCCTGCCGGTTTCCTGGTAGTAGCCCTCGACGGACTTGGGCAGGTCGAGATGGGCGACGAACCGCACGTCGGGTTTGTCGATGCCCATGCCGAACGCGATGGTGGCGACCATGATGACGCCGTCCTCACGCAGGAAGCGCGACTGGTTCTCGGCTCGGACCCGCGCGTCGAGCCCCGCGTGGTAGGGCAGCGCCTGGAATCCGTTCTCCACCAGGAACGCGGCGGTCTTCTCGACGGAGGCCCGCGACAGGCAGTAGACGATGCCCGCGTCCTCGGGGTGCTCGGTGCGCAGCAGTTTCAGGAGCTGCCGCTTGGGCTCGTTCTTCGGTTCGATGCGGTACTGGATGTTCGGGCGGTCGAAGCTCGCCACAAAATGGCGGGCCTCTCCCAGGTTCAGCCGGGATGCGATCTCGGCGTGGGTGGCCTCGGTGGCGGTCGCGGTCAGCGCGATGCGCGGCACGGAGGGCCAGCGCTCGTGCAGCGTGGACAACGCCAGGTAGTCGGGCCGGAAGTCATGCCCCCACTGGGCTACGCAGTGTGCCTCATCGATGGCGAACAGTGAGATTTCGCCGCGATCGAGCAGCCTCAGCGTCGACTCGACCCGCAGGCGTTCCGGTGCGAGGTAGAGCAGGTCCAGCTCACCGGCGAGGAAGGCCGACTCGACCCGGCGCCGCTCCTCGTGATCCTGCGTGGAGTTGAGGAACCCCGCCCGCACGCCGAGCGCCGTCAGGGCGTCGACCTGGTCCTGCATGAGCGCGATGAGCGGTGAGACGACAACGCCGACGCCCTCCCGCACGAGCGCGGGAATCTGGTAGCAGAGCGACTTTCCGCCGCCGGTCGGCATGAGCACGAGCGCGTCACGGCCGGAGACGACATGCTCGATGATCTCCTGCTGGCCTTCCCGGAACGAGGTGTAGCCGAAGACGCGGTGCAGCACGCGCGACGCGTCGCTCACCTCGGGCTCGTTCGCGGGGGAGGTCATCGGGTCATTGTACGAGATCATGCTGCCCGCGACGGTGAGCGGGGGAAACCCGCCCGGCACGCGACGACCATGTAAGCGCATATATCGGCATCTGCGGAAGAATCTCCGGCTTGAGGTTGAGCGCGGAGGTCGCGGTGATGATTCCGGGCCGCGGGCAGGATTGGAGCATGGAAGTGCTCAGCAGCCGGATCCTCCTGCGTCCCGCCGATCTGGACCGCAGTCGCCGGTTCTACCGTGACGTGATCGGCCTGGCGGTCTACCGCGAGTTCGGGCCGCCCGACGATCCGGGCGTGGTGTTCTTCCTCGGCCAGGGGTTTCTGGAGGTCTCCGGGCGTTCCGACGACGGACGTTCCGACGACACGCGCGGACGGGCGCTCGAGATCTGGCTCCAGGTCCGCGACGTCCACGCCGAACACGACCGGCTGGTCGCCTCCGGGGTCCGGGTGACGCGGGCGCCGCGGAAAGAACCGTGGGGGCTCGTCGAGACGTGGATCGAGGATCCGGACGGCGTGCGCATCGTCGTCGTCGAGATCCCCGGCGACCACCCCCTGCGGCGCGACCAGAGGTGATCATCGGGGCGGCGTGGAGGACCGCCCCGATGATCACACTGGCTACCGTCCGGCTCTCATGCTCTCCGGCGGTCCCAGGTAACTGGGCACGACGCCGCCCGTGTCCACCACGAGCCGCTGCACCACCACGGTCGGGTCGACCATCCAGATCTTCAGGACGTGGGCGCCCGGCGTGGCGATCGTGTGAGTGGTGGTGGTCACGTTGACGTTGTCAGACGTGTTCCGCTCCCACTGCCTGTTCATGGTCGTGTCGTTGGCGCCGGTGGTGGTCGTGATGTTCACGATCTGCGGCGCCTGGTCGTCGATCGAGACGGCGTACTTGAGCCCGTCCGTCGGCAGGACGTTGTTCCTGGGTGACAGGAACGCCGAGACCTTGACGGGCCCGGTGGTGAACGTCGTCATCGCGTACTCCAGACGCGGGCCGTCGCCGCCCGGGGTCCGGCTCCGCGCGGTGACCGGGGAGGGCGTCATGCCGTTCCCGGTCCGCCCGATGCCCGGGATGAGCTTCCAGCCGACCCCGGGGGCGGTCACGGCCTTCGTGTAGTGGTCGGCCTCGATCGAGACGTAACCGCCTGCCTCCACGAAGCCCTTGACCTGCTTGCCCGGCATGGACGGGTTGTCCACGACGGCCTTGACGACCACGCTCGTGCCGTTCGGCCCGGAGACCGTGATGGGCACCTCGGTCCTCCCCTTCGGGGCGCGCGACCAGTCGACGCGCACGGTGGCACGCACCTGCTTGCCGACGCGGCCCGCCTTCGGCGTGACGCTCACCCACGGCACGGACGGCCTGACGGTGTAGTCGAACGCCTTCGTGCCGCGGTTGAACACCTCGATGTACTGCTCCGGCCGGCTCTGGTACGGGCTGAAGGCGGGCAGCACCGCTGGAGTCTGCTCCGCCGGCCACCACTTGTCGGACCCGTCGACGGCGACGCCCAGATCCGAGCCGCCCGGGACCTCGATCCGCTGAAGGTACGGGTAGAAGGCGTCGGGCAGGGCCACATTGTTCAGTTCGGGCTGCTGCCAGGGCGCGTTCGGCCCGTATCGCTCCACATCCCCGTAGCCGATCTTCGGCTGGAGCTGGAAGCCGTTCCACTTCCCGCCCGCCAGCGTGGTGTTGTAGTAGACGGACATCGCCTGGTCCTCGTCGAACCGGGCCTGGGCGAGGTCGGCGAGGTCGTTGGTGGCGGCACGGCCCTGCCTGGCGTAGAGGATGTTGGTGAACTGCGCGTTGCGCAGCGCGTACAGGTTGGCCGTCGCCTTCACCTGGTAGTAGACGAGCTGGTAGTAGGCGTCGTCATAGCCTTTCGGCAGGGCGTCGCGGATCTTGCCGGCCTTCGCCGCGAGGCGCTGCCACTCCGCGGTGACCCGGTCCATCTCCTGGTAGGCGGTCAGGCTGAAGGGGGTGTCCTTGTCGTCGTAGACCACGGCGGAGGAATCCGTGGCGGGGTTCTTGGCGGGATCGAGGCTGATCCGGCGGTTCAGCAGCTCCGGCTTGCGGCGGGACTGCAGGTGTCCGTAGGTGCTCAGGACCTCGGCGATCTCCTCGGCCTGCTTGGGCCCGAAGTTCTGCGCCGCGTACTGCCGTTCCCACTCATCGAGGCGCTCCAGCGGCCAGCGGTCGGGATCCCACGCGTAGTCGAGGAAGAACTGGAGCGGGAGCTCCTCGTTTTTCATGTCGCCCACGTTGACGACCCAGAGCCGGTCCACGCCGTAGGTGTAGCTGGTGCTCAGCTGCTCCCAGGTGTTGGCGAGGTTGACGGTGTCGGCCCACTTGTAGTTCCGTCCGCCTCCGACGTAGTCGAAGTGGTAGTACATGCCGTAGCCGCCGCTGCGCTCGGCGAGCTGCGGGTTGGGCAGCTTGCGCATGTTGCCCCAGTTGTCGTCGCAGAAGACGACGGTCACGTCGTCGGGCGGGCGCAGACCCTGGTCCCAGTATCGCTGGACCTCCTTGTAGAGGGTCTGGACCTGCGGGATCGTCTCCAGGTCCTCGCCGCTCTCCGCGGCCAGGATCTCCCGCTGGCTCGCGAGGATGCTCTCCATCAGCTCGATGCCGTCGCCGTCGGGCAGGCTCACGTCACCGTTGCCGCGCATGCCGAGGGTGACCACGCCCTCGTAGTTCTGCTCCTTCATCCGCCGGATGCCCTCGGCCCAGTACTTCTTGATGGCCTCGCCGTTGCGGCGGAAGCTCCACTCACCGGTGCCGCCGAACGGGTCACTGCCCGGCTTGGTGATGTTGCCCTGGCTGTCGCGCACCGCGGCCACGGCGTGCCGGTTCCACTCCTCGATGCCCCGCATCATCGGCGCCTCGTGCGAGGTGCCCATCACGACGCCGTACTGGGTGGCGGTCCGGTGGTTGGCCGGGTCGTCCTCGGCGAACGCCCGGCCCCAGACCGCCGGCCAGAGGTAGTTGGCCTTGAGCCGGAGCATGACCTCGAAGACCTTGGCGTAGAACTTGCTGTTGAAGCCGCCCTCGTAGCCCGGGGCCAGGCCGGGGCCGAAGAAGCGGGGTGCCCAGGTGCCCAGGGAGGGGTTCTCGTCGTTGATGAAGAAGCCGCGATATTTCACCTTCGGCGTGCCCTGGCTGTGGCGCCCGGGCAGCACGTAGAGCGCGTCCTGGTGACGCGCGGGAACGTCGTCCCACCAGGACCAGGGGGACACGCCGATCTGCTTCGAGACCTCGTACGCACCGTAGATCGTCCCGCGCTGGTCACTGCCGGCGATCACGAACGCACGGCGGACGCCCGGCAGGGGGTTCTGCACCACCTGCTGGAGGGACGTCTCCCACTTGCCCGCGATCGCGGTCGCATCCAGCTTCCCCGCGGTCACGAGGTTGTCGATGAGCGGGCTCTTTCCGATGGTTCCGATGAGCACCACGTCGTTCTGCGACGGGATCCGGCCGGAGGAGACCGCGGGCTGGACGCCGGTGACCCGCTTGATGTCGGCTTGGAGATCGTTCACCACCCGGATCACCCCCGGATAGTCATCCGCGCCGACCACGAGAGGCGCGGCTCTGCCGACCGCCACGAGTGGGAAGCGCCCGGGGCCCGCGGTGGTGGAGATGTACGTGTCCGGATCGGCCGACTCGCCGTGGACGAGGCTCCCCTTCCTCGCGTCATCGGCGGATCCGGGATCTTTTTCCGCGCCCCAGGCCGTGGGGGTGGCGAGGGCGGTCGCGGCGACCACGACCGTCAGCGAGAGCAGGAGCCTCAGGAACCGCGAGGGTGCTTGCCGCACCGTGGGTGCGGAGGCCGGTAAACCGATGGCGAACCTTCTCATTTCGCGATCTCCATGGGGGGATGGATTACTGCTGAATGAAAGTTTCTACTCGTTACCGAAAATTTCGGGAGGCAATCAAATTAACCGGATGGTAGCCACGCCGGCATGCCCGGTCAACAAGGCTCCCGCCGAATCCACGCCGATCACGTCCGTCATTCACGATCATGACCGGCACCGCCCGGGGCAATCGTGGAAGTGACCTGGTGGAACTCACCGGGCGGCATCGAAGGCACCGCACTTCGCGGTGAGCGGCGGGCCATGAACGTTTCACGGCATCAACAGCATCACGTCGCCTCGCACCGGCAGGCGCACGTACGGAATCCGCTCGGTCGCCTCGCGCCCGCCCCGAGGGGCGCTTCCACCGATTCGGATACCGGACGCCCTCCAAACCCGTATTTATCGGGTGTCTCCCGATGCCTCCTCGGGGCGAGCGCATGGGTCAGCGCGGCGGCTCGGGGTCTTCGCGCTTCCTGATCGGCCGGGGGACCAGGATCCAGGCGGTCTCCTCGAAGCTCTTCTCCGGCAGCTTGGCGGTGACCGGCCGGCACTCCGCGGGACCCAGGTCGCCGTGGCCCTGAGCGATGACGTCCACGAAGACGGAGTCGGACACGGCGAGGACCATCGTGGCCGCGGCCTCGGCTCCGTGACGCGCTCGGGTTCCTCCGTTCAACGGTTCACATATCCCCAGGCCTCAGAGATCGGCAGGAGGTCGTGCGGCACCTCGTCCGGTCGCGGAAGGGGACGGCCTGACTGCACGCTCCCCGTCCGGATCTTGTCCTTCCAGTCACCGATGCCCTTGACAAACCCGCCGTGCTCGTGGTCCCCGTAGGAGAGCATGCTCGGCTCCCAGGGCACATCGAGGAAGTCGCACACGCGTCGCAGCGTCTCCTCCGGCGACCCGGTCAGGTTTTCGTAGGTCAGGGTGAGCCCGTCGAACGCCTTCCGGGCGTCCTCGACGGCCCGCATGAAGCGGAGGGTGTGGCGCACCGCCTCCTCCATCGGCCGCTCATCCGGATCACCCTCGTGCCAGGAGCGGGCGACGGAGGCCGGATGCCGCAGGAGAAAGACGAAGCGGGCGTCGGGCCAGCAGGTGGCGATGCGTTTCCAGGCGAACGAGTTGCTCGGCGTCTTGTCGACGATGAACGGTTTTCCGCTCCTCACCAACTCCCGGTGGAGCATCCGATCCCAGAGGATGTGCTCGATGTCACTCTGGTTGTGGCCGAGCGCCTCCATCGCCTGCTGCACGGGGTCGGTGGTCAGATTCACCGTGAGCCGGCGGATGTGCATCTCGTGCGGTGCGTGGAGCTGAGAGTGGCTGTTGAGCAGGACCCGGAGCAGGGTCGACCCCGAACGCGGCGGAGACAGCACGAAGATCGGCGCTGTGAGCAGGCGGTCCGCCCCCGGGTCGGCCGGTGGCCGGATCTCCGGGGCGGGAGGCGGAGGGGGCTCCTGGCTTGTCATCTTCTTGAACCGGTATCCGGTCGCCTCTTCCAGGGCAACGTTGACCTTGCTTTTCCAACCCATGGCAGGGACGCTAGCGAAGCTACCTCAGGATTAGCTTGGAAGTGGGTGTCAAAACCCCTCACCTGCTCGTCCCCCCGGAGGCTCTGACCTGGAAACATGGATCAGAGCCTCCGCTGACGGCCCAGGGTGACTAGTCCGCCTGAAGCACGATCTGGCCGATCCGGTCGACAACACCGAACTCACCGGACGAGGCCCGGTTCTTCGTCAGGCCGACGCTGATCCCGGTGGCGGTGTCCGCGAAGGCCGCGGTGCCCCCGCTGCCGGCCATCCCGAACAGGGTGGGGCTGTTGAGCGCCCCGGTCAGGCCGACCGTGTAACCCAGCCCCCAGGTGGCGGGGCCGCCCGTGACCTCGTCCGTGCCCGTCGTCGCGGCGGAGGACAGTTCGCGCAGCCGGTCGGGAGAGACGAGCGCCCCACCGAGCAGCGCGTCGTACATGCGCGCCACCGCGCGGGCGGTCATCGTGGCGCCCGCCGGGATGTCGGAGCTCAGCACGTCGGGGCGGTTGCTGAACGCGGCATCCGGCATCGCCGCCATGGGTGCGGCCGTGTAACCGTCGACCACCCGGAAGAACGGGATCGCGGCCAGCATCTCGGCGGGCATCTCCATCGCGGGCCCGGCCTCCTCGATCCTGGCCAGCCGGCCGAGCTCGGACTCGGGCACCCCGAAGAAGAGCTCGTCGGCCACGCCGAGCGGCCCTGCCACCTCCTCGCGGAGCACCTGCGAGATACGCTTCCCGGTCACCCGGCGCACGACCTCGCCGAGGATGTAGCCGTAGGTCTGCGGGTGATAGCCGAAGCGGGTTCCCGGCTCCCACCACGGCGTGGCGTCGGCGATCGCGTGGCACATCCTGTCCCAGTCGCACAGGTCCTCGGGCGTGGTGCCGACCGGCACGCCGGGCACGCCGACAGCATGTGTCAGCGCGTGCCGTACGGTCGCCTTCTCCTTGCCGTGTGCGGCGAACTCCGGCCACACCTCCGCGATCGGGGTCTCGTAGCCGAGTGCCCCACGCTCGGCCAGCACATGGACGACGGTCGCGGTCACGCCCTTCCCGGTCGAGGTGCTGTAGACCGGGGTGTCGGACGTGAAGGGACGGCCCGTCTCCGGATCGGCGATGCCCGCCACCGCGTCGACCAGGAGTTCGCCACGCCGGTAGACGGCGACCTGTACGCCACGCTCGGCTCCCGACTCGACGAGCTCGTCGATGGCGGCCTGCACGTTCTTCTGAAGGTCGGTCATTATGGTTCCTCTCTCGAAAGCTCCCCCGTAAGACGAGAGGGACGCGAAAAAGGAATCGGTCCGCCTCGAAGGTCCCGGAACCGAGCTGGGAGAGGCGACGGATCCGCCGCGGAGCGAGGGCAGGAGAGGGAGCCGGTCCGCCTCAGAGGCCCCGGAACGGGGACGGGAGCAGGACCAGATCCGTCCCGGAGCAAGGGCCGTAGAAAAACCAGGCCCGTCCCGGTGTAAGGACTGTAGAAAGACCGCGTCCCGGAGGCCCCGGGAGAGGGAGCCGGTCCGCCTCAAGAGCCTCAGAGCGAGGGCGGAAGGCCGAACCGGGAGAACGTCTCCTCCCCGTACGTGGTGACCTGGGTCACCAGCCCGTCCTCCACCCGCAGGACCCCGAGCCATGAGGGCAGGAAGTCGGATTGGCCGGCTTTGCGCAGATACGCGGCCGCCGCGGGCTGCCGGTTGGCCCAGGTGCCGAGCATTCGCCAGTCGCCCCAGGCCTCGGGGCCCACCATCGCGGGAGTCCACGACGCCAGGAAGGTCTCGCGCCCCAGCAGCCAGATCGGCGCCGGCGGCATCGTCTGCCACACGTCGGCCCGCAGCACTCCGGCCAGGACGGACGGGTCCGCCTGCTCGATGGCGTCGATGTAGCGCTGCAGGACGGTGCGCTCCTGCGGGGTGGGCTCGGCGGACGGAGCCCACTCCAGCCGCTGCGCGGGCAGGTGCTCCTTGAGCGTCGGCCTGGCGCGCTGCAGGGCGCTCTTCACCGCGGCGACGGTCAGCTCCAGGGACCCGGCGGTCTCCTCCGCCGACCAGCCGAGCACGTCGCGCAGGATCAGCACCGCGCGCTGCCTGGGCGGCAGGTGCTGGATCGCCACCAGGAAGGCCAGCTCGATCGTCTCGCGATCGATCACCATGTCGGCCGCGTCCAGCAGCGCGTCGGGGTACGGCTGGAGCCATGGAACCGCGCCCGAGGCCGGCGGGTCGAGCCCGGGATCGGAGGCGGCCGGCGCCGAGCGCGGCTGCGGCTGCCGGGGGTGCGCCCTGAGGTGGTCCAGGCAGGCGTTGGTGGCGATCCGGTACAGCCAGGCGCGCAGACCGGCTTCGCTCCGCAGGGTGTCGCGCCGCCGCCAGGCACGCAGGAACGTCTCCTGCACCAGGTCCTCGGCCTCGTCGAAGGAGCCGAGCATCCGGTAGCAGTGCACGTGCAGCTCTCGCCGGTGCTCCTCGACGCGCTCACCGAACCCGTCCACCGCTACCACCGCCCGACCGGCTCGAAGCACCCGGCGAAGGGCCGGGAACCGCGGGCGGCAGAGCCCACGCTCTCCCCGGTGAAGACGGCCTTGTCCTTCCCAGTGAGGACGGCCTCGCCGGGGAAGATGGCACGGCCCTCGGCGGAGACGACACCGAGGGCCGGCACCGGTGCGACGGCACCGAAACCGGCCGGCATGAGCCTGATACCCGCCATGGCCGGGATCCTAGCCGTTCGCCGACGGGGGCCGCGATGCCCGACGGCAAACGGCTCCCGCGCCGCCGACCGCTCGTATCGGACCGCCGGACCGCACCCTCATCGGGTCCTCCACGGGCTTGGGGATCACCTCATGGTCCGGGCCGAGCGCTGTCCTTCGCTCACCGGCCTGACCTCGCCGGGCGGCGGCGGGCGGCGCCGCACAGTCACGTGACGCTCGGTAACACCGTCACATGACGCTCGCGAAGCGCGCGGCAGGTTCCATATGGTCTGCCATGAGCAGACAGCGGTCGATACGGACGGCAGATCGTAGGGCACGCCGCCTCTCCTAGAGCACGACGCTCCATCCCCGACGAGGGGACATGTGACCGTTTTGCCCTAGTCCATGACCACAAGGGCCACGGACAGTGCTCCGGGCCCGACCCGAAAGGCGATCATGACGACCCCTACCCCGGTCATCTTCATCCATGGACTGTGGCTGCACGCCACCTCCTGGAACCCCTGGGTCGAGCTCTTCCGCGAGGCCGGCTACGAGCCCCTGGCACCGGGCTGGCCCGGTGACTCCGACACCGTCGAGGCATCTCGCGCCAACCCCGACAGCATCGCCGACCACGGCATCGACGACGTGGTCGAGCACTACACCAAAATCATCAACGGCCTCGCCGTCAAGCCCATCCTGATCGGGCACTCCTTCGGCGGCATGATCGCCCAGAAACTCCTCGGACAGGACCTCGCGGCCGCCGCCGTCGCCATCGACGCCGCCCAGATCAAGGGCGTGCTGCCGCTGCCGCTGTCGGCGCTGCGCTCCACCCTGCCGGTGTTCAAAAACCCCGCCAACAACCACCGGGCCGTCTCGCTGACCGCCGAGCAGTTCCGCTACGCCTTCGGCAACGCCGTCTCCGAGGAGGAGTCCGACGCCCTGTTCGAGCGCTGGGCGATCCCGGCGCCGGGCAAGCCGCTGTTCGAGGCCGCCGCCGCCAACTTCAACCCGCACTCCCCCGCCAAGGTCGCCACCGACAACGAGATGCGCGGCCCGCTGCTACTGATCATGGGCGGCAAGGACCACACCGTACCCGAGGCCGTCACCAGGGCCACCCTGAAGCAGTACCGCCACTCCCACGCGGTCACCGACATCAAGGACTTCCCCGACAAGGCGCACTCCCTGACCATCGACAGCGGCTGGCGCGAGGTCGCCGACACCTCCCTGAGCTGGCTCAAGGAACAGGCACTCTGAGTGCCCCATGGAGGACTGGAGCGCCGCCCGCAAGGCCGAACTCGCCAGGCGGCGCCCCTACCTCGGCCCAGCGGCCACCGGCGCCGTTGCGACACCCACGATCGGCCCGGCCGGACCCGGCTCCGCCCGCGTCGCGTCTAACCGGCCTCGTGCGCGTCGACCAGCTGTCTGGGCGCCGTCAGGCACCAGGCCTCGGTGACCAGCTCGAAAAGCTCCTCTGAATCGATCTTCCCGAGGTGCACCACGACCCAGCCGAACCGGCCGGCGGTGAACTGGACCTCGAACACCTCCGGGCGCTCCGCCACCATCGCGATCTGCTCCTCGATCGTCGCCTTGAGCCCAACGGTCGCGGTCTTCTCCCACAGGTAGCCGAAGCCCTTGCCCCGCACCTTCAACGAGATCCAGCTGTCGCCGTGGCCCTGCTCGACCTCGGGCAGTTCGTCCAGCATCTTCAGGAACTCACCAATACTCACACCCATGGCCCACATGTATCAGAGCGCTCCGACATTTATCCTCCGGGCGACGGCGGACGGGAGCCGGTCGGCCTCGCGGCCCCCGTCCTGACCGGGTCAGGCGCCGGAGCCGTCCACCGAGGGGGAGTTGGCCCCGGAGACGAACAGCCGGGGACCGCCGGTTCCGTCGGCGGGGACGGCCCACACGTCGTTGGTGCCGTCGCTGCGCTGCAGCCCGTAGGCGACGGTCCGGTCGTCCAGCCAGATCGCCTGGTCGTCGACGCTGTGGCTCTCGGCCAGGGCGACCGTCTTCTTCGTGGCGAGGTCCAGTACGGACAGCCGCCAGCCCCGGGCGGGATCCCCGCCGATGGCGGCCTTGAACGCGATGCGGGTGCCGTCCGGGGAGAGGGAGGGGCACTCGACCCCGTCCGTCACCGTCCGGAACGTCCTGGCGGCGAAGTCGCCCTCGACCAGGTAGCGGTGCCCGCCGGAGGACATCGTGGCGTAGAACCGGTTGTCGTCGCCGGTGAAGGTGACACCCCACACGTTCATGTCCGCCGCCCGGTACGGCCGGCCGTCGACGGTGGCCGCGAACGTCTCCACCGAGTCGACCAGCGTGCCGGTGCGGGTGTCGAGAATTCCGGCGCGCGTGGAGAACCCGCCCCCGGAGGCGTAGGAATGGCCGTCGATGAACAGCGTCCAGGCGACCATCCGGCCGCTGGCGGACACGCGGAGGCGGTTGGGGAACCCGGTCAGCGGGATCGACCGCCGCTCCCGGAGATCGTGGCCGAGGATCGCGAGCTGTGTGGCGCCGAGCGGATTCACCGGGCGCAGGCAGGCGATGGTGTCCGCGGCGGCGAAAGCGCGGTCGCACCGCTGGGAGGTGAGGGTCCGCGGACCACCCGGGTCCTGGAGGGAGACGGTGGACAGCACACCGTTGCTGAGCACCCGGAGCCGAGGGCCGTCACCGCGAGCCGCACCGGCCTCCGCCGTGCTCGAAGCCGTACCGGCCTCCGCCGTGCCCGAGGTCGTGACAGCCGGGCCGGGACGGGCGCGGACGGTGTAGCCGACGGCCACGACGGCCAGCAGGACGGCCGCGGAACCGGCGATCGCGCCCCGCGCGCGCAGGCTCAGCCCGCTCTGCCCGCTCATGACGTCGCCTCCACGGCACCGGCCGGCCGGTTGACGCCGTACAGGAGGGCCGCCGTCGCGATGATCGCGATGACCCCGGCGAGTGCGGCGAGCGCGCACGCGGCGGTGGGACCCCAGAACTGCCACGCGGCGCCGAAGAGGACGGAGGAGCCGACGTAGGTCACCGCCTGGCCGGTCTGCACCAGGGCGAGCCCGGTCGTGCGCAGGCGTTCGGGCATGAGCGGCGCCGCCAGTGCCATCAGCACCCCGTCGGTGGCGGCGTAGAAGATTCCGTAGAGCGCGAGCACCGCGACGATGAGCGGCCACCCGCCGACCGGGCCGAGGATCGCCAGATACACCAGGACCAGCGCGCCGTAGCCTCCGAGGGTCACCGGGAGCCGGCCGATGCGGTCGGCCAGCGCTCCCAGGGGGGCGGCGAGCAGCAGATATGCCAGGCTGGTGCCCACGGCCATCAACGGGAACCAGACGGTGGCCAGGTCTTCGCGGTCCCTCAACAGGAGATACACGAAGCCGTCACCGATGGTGGCCAGCCCGAGCAGCCCGGCGGCGAGCAGGATCCTTCTCACGCCGGCGATGCGCAGCAGGCCCGCCGCCTGGCGCGGCGAGACCGCTCCCGCCGGGGGCACCGGGCCGCGCCGGTCCCGGACGAACAGCACGAGGATCACCACCCCGAACGCCGCGACGCAGAAGCTGGTGACGAACACCGCGTCGTAACGCTGGCCGGCCACCGCGAGCACGGCCAGCGCGACCAGCGGACCGAGGAAGGCGCCCACGCTGTCCATCGTCCGGTGCACCCCGAAAGCCCTGCCCAGCTGCGCGGGAGGGGTGGACAGGGTGATCAGCGCGTCGCGGGGGGCGGTGCGCAGACCCTTGCCCGCGCGGTCCGCGGTGATCGCCAGGCCGATCGCGCCGACCGATCCGCCCGCGGCGAGCAAGCCGAGCTTGGCGACCGCGGAGAGGCCGTAGCCGAAGCCGGCCACGGCCTTACGCCGGCGCACCCGGTCGGCGAGGTAACCGCCGACGAGTCGCAGCAGCACCGTGGCACCCGTGTAGGCGCCGTCGACCACGCCGTAGGCGGCGGGGCTGAGCTGAAGGCCGATGATGAGATAGAGCGGCAGGATCGCGGTGACCATCTCGGAGGAGATGTCGGTGACCAGGCTGACCGTGCCGAGCGCGAAGACATTCGTGCCGACCGCCTCCCAGCGGCGCCGGCCGGCCTCGCCTGTGCCGGTGTCCGGCTTCGGACGGCGGATCGTGGACAGATACACGGGCGTGCACACCTTCCCGGGGTTGCGGATGCCGCGCCCGGCGTGCGGGGGCACACCGGGCACGACGTCGTGCGGCAGACGGAGAGCGATCAGTGACAGGCGGTGGTGCCGCTGTCGGTGAAGGTCTTGCCGGCCTGGGGCACGAACTGCCACGTGTAGCTGTTGGAGTGGAGGGTGAACTTCACCACTCCGAAGGTGTTGTTGTTACGGACCTCGCTGTTGGGCAGGATCGTGCCGAAGCTGTAGAGGCCGGCTCCGCCCGTTCCGATGACGAAGTGCCGGAGGCCGCGCGCGTTGTCGAGCTGTCCGCTGGGGTTCATCGGGGCGAACCGTTCGTACTGATGGTTGTGGCCCGTGACGATCACGTCGGCGTTGTTGTCGTACAGCGCCTGCACCAGCGGCCCCACCGAGGGGTCGGGGGCGTGGTTGGAGCCGGAGGTGAAGCGCGGGTGGTGCCAGTAGGCGAACGTGCACGCCTTGGCGTTGGCCGCGAGGTCGGAACGGAGCCACTTCTCCTGCGCCGAGCCCGCGTTGCAGCCACCCACCGATGAGCAGTTGGAGTTGAGCGCCACCACGTGCCAGCTGCCGAGGTTGTAGGAGTAGTAGCCCTTGGCCGGGTCACCCGCGGCGGAGCCGAAGTAGTTGTAGTGGGCCGAGGCGCCCGGTGTGACGTATTCGTGGTTGCCGGCGACCGGACGGGTGCGCGACTTGAAGCGTCCCCAGGTGGGAGCGTAGTAGGAGGAGAAGTTCGAGGCCGAGCCGTCCGGGTAGGCCTCGTCGCCCGCGGTGAACACCGTGCCGGGGATGCCGTCCAGCAGGGCGGCGGTCGCGGTGTCTCCGGTGCCGGAGCTGGCGATGTCGCCCGCGCCGACCAGCACCGGGTCGCCCGCCGGCGCCGTGGGCGTGGGGGTGGGTGTGGGAGACGTGCCGGTCGTGATCACCAGCTGCGGGGCGGTGGATCCGCTCTCGCGCGAGTCGTAGTCGGCGCCGTCGGTGCTGGAGGAGGTGACGCCGATGCTGAAGACGCCGTTGCCCTTGACGTACGAGCTCACGTCGATCTCGTACCAGGCGTTCCGGACGACCGCGCCGAGCGAGCCGAGGGTCGTGCCGTCGACGGCGGGCTGGTTGTTCCAGATCACGCCGGTCTCCGACCAGGTGGTGTTGCTCATCGAGGTGAAGGTGCCACCGCTGTTGCTCTCCGCACCGGAGACGTCGTCGGTGTGGATGCGGAGCTTCGCGCCGCTGACCGCCGTCAGGCCGGAGACGTTGAACCTCAGGTACATCCGCTTGATCGGCGAGTTGTCCACGCCGAGCTGGCCGGAGGTGCCGTAGTTGGTCGTGGCGAGGCTGTTGTCGGTGTAGGTGTCCGCGACAGGTGTCAAGGTGGTGGTTGCCGCATATGCGACCGAGGCATCGCCGAACACGCCGACGACGCCCACGGTGGTCACACTGGCGGCGACGAGGGCGATCGCGATAGCGATCTTGCGCCTGAACATTGTCGAAGCCCTCCCATACTTTGCGATGGAGGTTGTCTTGGGGGCCAACGAAACGTATATACGTGTCGATACGGCGGCATGGCGGAGAGCGGATTGCATCATGGCCGCTCGGTGAACGAATGAAGATCACGACTCGGCTTGTCAAATTTTCCGGCATCGGCGGTGACCGCCGGACGCCGAAGCAAGGCATGACACCACGACCGGGCACCGTCCGTGGCCGCCCGACACGCCTGGCGCACAGATTTTGACGAAACTCACGACGCGGATGACCCGGAATCAGATGACCATCCCTGCGATCCTCGGAAGCCATCCCAGAGGCATCCCATGTATGCGCAGCACGGTCAGGGTCGATCTAGGCCATGACCTGCCAAGTCGAGCGCGAGCGTTGACATTCCTCCCTAACAACCTCGATTTTTCGCTTGACAGATCGGATGTTTCGGGAGATCAATAGGCACCGAAATTTTCGTCTGGTTCGCCTCGGCCTGTAGCGGCGTGCACGCGGCGGCGAACTGATCGCATCCAGGCACCAGAGAGGACTCCATGCGGTCGACATTCCTACGAGCAGCTCTGTCTCTGCTCCTCGCACTGACGGCGACGATCATCATGCCGCCGTCGCCGGCGGGCGCCGCGCCCGGCGACAACTACGTCGCCGATGACGCGCTGAGCTCATCGCGCACCCGCTGGTTCGACGAGGCGCGCTTCGGCATGTTCATCCATTTCGGCACGTACGCCATGTACAAGGGCCAGTACAACGCGTGTCGCGAGGTCGAGTGGATCAAACGGCAGTGCAACATCCCGTGGAGCGAGTACGAGGCGAAGGCCGCCACCTTCAACCCCGCCTCGTTCGACGCGAACGCCATCGTGCAGCTGGCCAAGCAGGCCGGCCAGAAGTACATCGTCATCACCGCCAAGCACCACGACGGATTCGCCATGTGGCCCACCGCCGTCAACCGGTGGAACCTCCGCGACCACTCCGGCTTCTCCCGCGACCTCCTGCGCGAGCTCAAGACCGCAGCGACCGCCAACGGCATCAAACTCGGCTTCTACTACTCGATCTGGGACTGGCACGACCCGGACTTCGTCGGCAACTTCCCGGCCTACGTCACCAAGATGAAGGCGCAGCTCCAGGAGCTGGTGACCGGCTACGACCCCGCCGTGCTGTGGTTCGACGGCGAATGGGCCGAGACCAACCCCACCAACCCGTGGTCGGCTCAGAACGGCGAGGATCTGGAGCGGTTCGTCCATGGCATCTCGCCGCAGGTCGTCATCAACAACCGGGTGGGCAAGCGCCGCGCCGTCGATGGTGACTTCGGCACCCCCGAGCAGGCGCTCGCCGGTTCCCCGCCCTCGATCCAGCTGCAGGAATCCTGCATGACGATCAACAACACGTGGGGATATGCGGCCTGGGACACCAACTTCAAGTCACCGACCACGATGGTGCGCGACCTGGCGACCCTGACGAGCAACGGCGCCAACCTGCTGCTCAACATCGGCCCCACCGACACCGGGGCGGTCACCGCCGGGCAGGCCGACGGCCTGCGCGGCATCGGAACGTGGATGGCCGTCAACGGGGCGGCCATCACCGGCGCGGGCCATACGGGCCTGGTCACCCAGCCGGCCTGGGGCCGCGTCACGCGTAAGGGCAACAAGCTCTATCTGATCGTCAACTCCTGGGCCGGCACCCTGCATCTCAGCCGGCGCTCGCCGTTCACGGTCACCGGCGCGCGGGTGCTCGGCAGCACCTCACCCGTGACCGTGCGGGCCGCCGGAGACGGCTACGACTTCCTGCCCGGCGGCGGCACCACCAACGCCATCGCCACCGTCATCGAGGCCGACATCACCACCCCCGCGCCCACGGCGGCCGGCACCGGTTCCGGGCTCAAGGCGGAGTTCTGGAACAACACCACGTTCACCGGCACCCCGGCGGTCACCCGGACGGATCCGACCGTCAACTACGCATGGCGTTTCGGCGGCTCTCCGGCGTCGTCGATCGGCGTCGACAACTTCTCCGGCCGCTGGACCGGATCGGTCGAGCCGCGTTACTCCGAGCGCTACACCTTCACCACCGCCTCCGACGACACCGTGCGGCTGTGGGTCGACGGGCAGCTGATCATCGACAACACCACCCCGCACACGGCGGCCGTCGATCAGGGCAGTGTGACCCTCGTCGCCGGCCGCCGCCACGACATCCGGCTGGAGCAGACCGAACGCGGCAGCGAGGCGTTCATGAAGCTCGCCTGGGCCAGTCCCAGCACACCGGCCCAGATCGTGCCGCAGTCGCAGCTGTATCCCACCGTAGGGACGATCCAGCGGTTCAACGACAACGTGGCCACCTACAGCACCGGCTGGTCGACCAGCAGCGCCCGGGGTTTCGGTGACTACAACGACGACGTGCGGTACACGACCACCAACGGCGCGTCGTTCACCTACACCTTCACCGGCACCGGCATCGACTACCTGTCGGAACGCAATTCCGACCAGGGTCTCGTGGACGTGTATCTCGACGGTGTGCTCCGGGCCACCGTCGACACCACCAACGGCACCCGCCTGACCCAGCAGGTCATCTACAGCGCCCGCGGGCTGCCGCAGGGAACCCACACCCTGCGCGGCGTCAAACGATCGGGCACCTACATGCTCGTCGACCGTTTCGACGTCACCCCCTAGCCGTACCCGGCCACGACGTCGATGACGTCGGGCTGGTCGTGAGATGGGAGAACCTCCGGCAGGAGTGGAGATGCTTGACGTCTTCACCCCTGCCGGAGGTTCGCTCACGGCAGGCCATTGATCGGTACGCCCGGCGTTGAACCGGCCTAAAGCCTGGTCACCTCGGCGTATTCGAAGTTCATGAAACCGGCTCCGGCTCGGCCCGGTGGCATTCGGGTCAGTGCTGAGCATCGGGCGTGGCGCTCGACCTTGCCGTGCGTGCGCGGTATGCGGCGACGTTGCTGCGGTTGCCGCAGATTTCGTAGGAGTGCCAGCGGCGGGTACGGCTGCGGGTGGTGTCGTAGAAGACCCTGCGGCACACGTCGTTGGCGCAGATCCGGAGGCGGGACCAGGTGCCCGCGGTGACCAGCGCCGCGACGTCGAGCGTGATCCCGCCGACGACGGGGTCGCCGGAGACCTGGCGCAGCCGTACGTGCCCGGGCGTGGAGAAGTCCTGCTGGAACGTGATGGACGAGGTGCGCCCGGTGAAGGCGGCCCAGTCCTGTGCCGCGTCGGCGGGGTCACCCGCGGCGACCAGGTCCATGAGATCCGCACGTAGCGCGCGGACGAGATCGAGCCGCCGCGGCGAGGGCTCGCCGTCCTCCTGTCCGAAGGGACGCAGAAGATCCATGACCAGCTCGGGATTGTCGAGCTTGTCCGCGTGGATCGCGTAGGCACGCGAGTTCAGGAGGTCCACGAGCGCCGCCGCGGGTGCGGGAACACTCGCCTCCTGGTCTGTGCGTGTCGTGGTCGTTGACATGCCGACATCCTATGACGACATGGTCTATTCAGCAACGAGCTTTACGCAGTTCGCCCGGAGGTGCTACAACTGTAATTGTCAAACGAACGAAGCCGCTTACGGCACGGCTAGGTACTGAGAGAGAACAATCATGAGCCAGATCATCCTCACCGGCATCGGCGACGTCGACGACAACGTCCGTCTCGAGAAGAACCCCGATCTGACCATCGATGCCGGCGACCTGCTCGTCGCGATCGAGGCCGCGCCGGTGAACCCCACCGACTTCCTGCTCGCCAACGGCTGGTACGGCGTGCAGCCGGAGATCCCGAGCACTCTCGGGTCCGAGGGCGTCGGCCGGGTGCTCGAGGCCGGATCCGTCTCCAACCGGGAGCTCGTCGGAAAGCGGGTCGTCATCCTGCCGACCTACGAGCAGGGCACCTGGTCGGACCGGGTCGTCGTCCCCGCCCGCAACGTCGTCGTCGTGCCCGAGGACGCCGACGCGCTGCAGCTGTCCATGCTGGCGATCAACCCGGCGACCGCGCACATCCTGCTCAACCGCTACGTCGACCTCAAGCCGGGCGATTGGATCGGCCAGAACCTCGGCAACTCCGCCGTCGGCCAGATCGTGATCGCCCTGGCCAGGCTCGCCGGCGTCAGAACCCTCAGCGTCGTGCGCCGCGAGGAGGCCGCCGAGCGACTGCGGGCGCTGGGCGCCGACGTCGTCCTCGTCGACGGCGACGACCTCGGCGAGCGGATCGCCGAAGCCCTCGGCGGCGCGCGTCTGCGACTCGTTCTCGACGGAGCGGGCGGAACCACCCCGGGCGCCCTGGCCGGCGCGCTGGAGTTCGGCGGCACCGTCGTCAGCTACTCCTCCACCACCGGTGAATCCTCCCCTCTTTCGCTCGGCGACCTCATCTACCGCGAGATCACCCTGCGCGGATTCTGGCTGATCAACTGGATCCGCAACGCCCCCCGCGCCGAGATCGAGAAGACCTACTCCGAACTCGCCGACCTCGTCGCCCGGGGCGTACTCACCGTTCCGGTCGAGGCCACCTACGCCCTCGATCAGTACAGGGAGGCCTTCGCCCACGCCCGCACCCCCGGGCGCGCGGGCAAGGTGCTCTTCGCCCTCACGTCCGCGAGCGCCTGAGAGACCCCGGGGCCCTGACTCCGGTCACGCCGGCCATCCGCCCGGAGTCAGGCCCCGGCACCTCACCGGCGAGCGGCCGATCGATCGGTCGCTCGCCGGGCATCCTTCGCCGGCCGGTTCCGACCGGCCGGGAAAACCACGTACCGATGAGGAAGATTGATGTCTACGTATCGCGCATTCGAACTGACGGGATCACGCAATTTCACCCTGGTGGAACGTGAACTGAGCGAGCCGCTGCCGGGGCAGGTGCGGCTGCGGGTGGAGACCTCCGGTGTCTGCCACTCCGATGTCCTGGCCGTCGAAGGACTGCGCGCGGACCCGTCCGCGCCGATGACAGCGCCGGCGAGGACCCTGGAGCGGCGTTGCAGAAGCTCGGCGGCGCCGCCGCGATCATCGCGACCGCGGCCAGTGGCGCGTCGATGTCGCCGCTGATCGCCGGGCTGACGCCTCGTGGCCGGATGATGGTGGTGGGGGCGGCGCCGGATCCGATCTCGGTGCAGACCACGGAGCTGATTTTCGGGACGCGGACGCTCAGCGGAAGCCTGACCGGCAGCTCGATCGACAACGAGGACAACCTCCGGTTCAGCCTGGCCCGGGGCATCCACCCGATGACCGAGGTCCTGCCGATGGCGGACGCGGCCAAGGCCTACGAGCACATGCTGTCCGGCCAGGCTCGGTTCCGCGTCGTACTGGACATGACGGCTTGAGACGAAGGCGTGGGCCTCGCGACCATCTCGCGAGCGCCTCGCTTTACAATGTAGATTAATAGGTTTCCACCCGGTCCGTTCGGAGACTGGACCAAGGCGCTCACCGGCCGTCGTCGACCGCCTCACCCGCAACGGAGCGAACATCGAAACCGGCACCGGCTTCTACCGCTTCGCGCCGAACACAACCTCGGCTGAGACGTCTGTCGTAGTCACCGGGACAAGAATCGACCCCGGTGGGGACGGGTGAGCCGAAGATTGTTGCTGAAGCGGCAACAGGATTCGCGGGCTTCTCGGCCACCATCCCATGATGGGGAGGCGCGCCAGAGGAGCGCTTCGATTCGGGGGGATTTATGTCGCGGGCAGTTCAGGCAGGGGAAACGCACCGTCTGGTTCCTTCCCCGGCGGGCCGGACCCATCTGGTGGAGCGGGGCACCGGGCCGCTGGTGCTGTTGGTGCACGGGTTTCCGGAGTCCTGGTACTCCTGGCGCCACCAGCTGGCGGCATTGGCCGCGGCCGGATACCGGGCGGTGGCCGTGGACGTGCGCGGATACGGCCGTTCGTCCAAGCCGGACGGGGTGGCGGCCTACCGGATGCTCGAACTGATCGAGGACAACGTCGCGGTGGTGCGCGCCCTCGGCGAGGAGACCGCGATCATCATCGGTCACGACTGGGGTTCGGGCATCGCCGCCGGCAGCGCCCTGGTCCGGCCGGAGGTGTTCACCGCGGTCGGGCTGCTGAGCGTCCCCTACGCACCGCGGGGCGGGCCCCGGCCCAGCGAGGTCTTCGCCCGGATGGGCGGCGAGGAAGAGTTCTATGTCAGCTACTTCCAGAAGCCCGGCCGGGCCGAGGCCGAGATCGAACCGGACGTCCGCGGCTGGCTGGCCGGGTTCTACGCCGCGCTCTCCGGCGACACCATGCCCGTCCCCGGCATGCCCGACCCTCATTTCGCCACCCGCGGCGGCACGCTCCGCGAGCGGTTCCCCACCGGCCCGCTGCCGTTCTGGCTCGACCAGGACGACCTGGACGTCTACGCCGGAGAGTTCGAACGCACCGGCATGAGCGCGGCGCTCAACCGTTACCGGAACATGGACCGGGACTGGGAGGACCTCGCTCCGTGGGACGCGGCCCCCATCGTTCAACCGTCGGTGTTCATCGGCGGCGCCCTGGACGCCTCCACCACCTGGATGACCGACGCGATCGACGCCTACCCCGTCACCCTG
The DNA here is from genome assembly GCF_900188345.1 of Streptosporangium subroseum. Taxonomy (GTDB): domain Bacteria; phylum Actinomycetota; class Actinomycetes; order Streptosporangiales; family Streptosporangiaceae; genus Streptosporangium; species Streptosporangium subroseum. The sequence goes on from NZ_FZOD01000024.1 coordinate 94,806, forward strand.
CCCGGACTCGCCTCCTCTCATCTCCTCGACGGTTGCGGTCACTGGATCCAGCAAGAACGCGCCCATGAGGTCAACCAGATCCTGACCGGCTGGCTCGCCTCCCTGCCCGCCTGAACCACCCCGCCGCTCGTCCGCGCCCGGACCGGCGAAAGCCGTGCCCGAACGTCTGGTGGGTCCCGGGGTCGGGTTGGCCGGACGCCGGACGCAAGCTCTGGTCCTGGCGGCGGGTGCCGGTGCGTCGGAGCTGGAGGACGGCCACGGACGACAGCACCAGCGCTCCGCCGGCGAGCTGCACCGGGGTCAGGGACTCGCCGAGGATGAGCGCGGCCAGTGCGGCGGTGACGACGGGCTCGAAGGTGGACAGGATGGCGGCGGTCGACGGGCCGGTGCGCTTGAGTCCGGCGAAGAAGGTCAGCATCGCCATGACGGTGGAGACCACGGCGATGCAGGCCAGCCAGAGCCATCCCGACCCCCCGAAGCCGAGATCGACGCCGCTGGTGAGCAGGGCGCGGGCGCCGAGGGTGCCGGCCGCGCCGGTCATCACCAGCGCGGACAGCACTACCGGTGCCAGCCGGTGCACGACGGTGTCGGCGACGAGGATGTAGACGGTGTAGGTGATCGCGGAGGTGAAGGCCAGCAGCGCCCCGAGCGGGTGGAAGCTCACGCCGCCGGCGCCGAGCAGGACCAGCAGCGTTCCGCCCGAGGCGGCCGCCAGCGCGGCTCCGCGCGCGGGGGTGAGCCGGTCACGGCCGAGCAGCACCGCCACCACGGTGACCATGACCGGGTAGGTGTAGAGGATCAAAGCCAGCAGGGATGCGTCCATCAGCTGCAGCGCGGAGAAGAACAGACTCGCCTGCGTGGCGTACCCGATGGCACCCAGGCCGATGGCGATGGCCAGCACCCGGCCGCGCGTCATCGCCGACCGACCGGCCGCCTCACCCCGGGGAGAACCGGAGGCGGCGCGGCGCAGCCCCGGCCGCACCAGCAAGGCGATCCCGAGCAGGACGGCGGCCAGGGTGAAGCGCACCAGCAGCAGCGCCCCGGGGGAGACGCCGGCGTCGTAGGCGAGCTTGCCGAAGATCGCCATAGCGCCGAAGCCGGCCGCGGACAAAAGACACAGTGCTGCACCCATGCACCCAAGGATTGGACACTTGACCCATCGGGTCTAGCGATGATTTCTGGAGGTGACTGGTTAGGATTCCCGCATGATCGAGCTGGACCTTCGACGGCTGCGCTTTCTGCGGGAGTTCGAGGAACGAGGCACCCTGGCCGCAGTCGCCGCGGCTCTGGGCTACAGCCCTTCCACGATCTCCCAGCAGCTCGCCCTGCTGGAGAAGGAAGTCGGCGCCCGGCTGCTCGACAAGGCCGGGCGCGGTGTGCGGCTTACCGACGCCGGACACCTGCTCGCTCAGCACGCGCGGGTGTTGCTGTCAGCCGCCGAGGCGGCAGAAGCCGACCTTGCCGCCCTCAGCGGCGACATCCGGGGCACTGTCCGCGCCGGCGGCCTGCAATCGGCGGCCCGCCGCCTCCTCATCCCGGCGGTGGCCCGCATGAAGGCAGACCACCCGCAGGTTCGCGTGGAGATCTTCGAGCTGGAACTCGAACAGTCCCTGCCAGGTCTACGCCTGGGCGCGGTCGACCTCGTTATCGGCGACGAGTACGACAGCCATCCCCGCCCTCGCCCGGCCGGACTCCGCTTCATGCTTCTGCTCGAAGAGCACCTGAAGATCGTGCTGCCGGCCGCGCATCCACTCGCCCGGCCCGGGAGACCCGTGGCGGTCACCGACCTGCGATCCGACATCTGGGCCGCCTCCGCCGAGGGCACCGGCCAGCACGCCATGGTCGTCGGGACCTGCCGCGCCCTCGGAGGCTACGAGCCCGACCTCCGGCACCGCTCCAACGACGCCGACGTCCAACTCGAACTCGTCCGCGCCGCGACCGCCGTCGCCCTCCTGCCGGCCCTGACCCTGCCCAGCGACGACCCCGCCCTCGCGATCCGAGACATCGCCGAAACCACCCTCAAACGCCGCCTGGTCGCCGTCACCCGAGACACTCCACCCACTCCCGCACTGACCGCCCTCCTGACAGCCGTGACGGACCAGGTACACAAGCTCGACCTGTAGAAGCCCGCTGGATCAACTGCTCGGTGTTTTTTGGGGCTGGAACCTACGGGCGGTCCATCAGGACGGGCAGCGCCCGAAGAGGACCGAAACCGGGAAACCTCACCGCGTACAGGAGCAGGAGGCCGAGAGCCGTCAGCGAGCCGATCAGCGGAAGACCCGGTGCACCGATCGAACTCCTCGAGTACGCGGCCGGCGCGGGGCTGCCGTAGCCGTGAGAGATCACCGTCGTCCGGTGGAGACCTCGATCCGGATGCCCCAATGTAAGCCTCCCCGTCGGGCCTGATTACGCCGGTGCTCACCAGATGTTCGGGGAGCACCGATAGACAAGGTCGTCTCTACGAAACGGTCACCGGCCCCGCTTCTGGTCGGATGACGGACTTTTTCGCGGTTCCTGGGAGGACGAGCTGATGTCGCGAGTGGATTTCACAGACGTCAGTGAGGCCGCCTGCGAGTACTCTGCCCCCGTCTCCAACCTCGATCAGGGACAAGCCGTCGCCCTGGGTCACCGTCCAGACCGTCCAGGGGGCCGCGCGTCGCTCAAGTGACCCTCCCCTGCCGGCCACCGGCAGAGCGGCTGTCCCACAGCAGGCCGCATCCGCAGGACAAGGAAACCCGCGCCGTATCCCTCTCCGTCCATGCCTGGCCGGACCTCCCGGCGCGAATCCGGTTGACCTCTCTGTAAGGAGAACGCTCCGCATGCCCCCCACCTCCAGGGGAATCACCCGACGTTCCCTCATGGCCGGCGGTGCCGCTCTGGGCCTCGCCGTCGCGCTCAACTCGCCCGTGCGCGCGGGAATCCGATCCACGGGCAGCCGCCCCACCCCACTGACCGACGTGTTCCGGCTGGGCGTGGCCTCCGGTGAACCGGACTCGCGGGGAGTCGTCCTGTGGACCCGCCTCGCCATGGATCCCGTCTCCCCCGACGGCCTCGGCGGCATGCCCAACCGGCAGGTGCCGGTCCACTGGGAGGTCGCCAAGGACGAGCGGTTCAAGAAGATCGTACGGCGGGGGGTCGAGGACGCGAGGCCCGAGGAGGCGCACAGCGTCCACGTCGAGCTGGACGGTCTGGACTCCGGCGCCGAGTACTTCTACCGGTTCAAGGTGGAGAAGGAGCTGTCGCCCGCGGGCCGTACCCTCACCGCTCCCGCGCCCGGGACCAGGAAGCGCGACCTGCACCTGTCTTTCACCTCCTGCGCCGACTACCAGAAGGGCTGGTTCACGCCCTACCGCCGCATGGCGGAGGACCACCCCGATCTGATCGCCTTTCTCGGCGACTACATCTACGAGTACGGCGACTACAAGTACCCCGTCCGCGACCAGGCCGGCGGGGAGTGTTTCGACCTGGCCGGTTACCGGCTGCGGCACGCCCAGCACAAGGCCGACCTCGACCTGCAGATGGCCCACGCGATCGCACCGTGGACCGTGGTCTTCGACGACCACGACGTCGACAACGCCTGGGCCGGTGACGTCCCCGAGCAGCCCGATCCGCCGTTCCCGGGACGCAGGGCCGCCGCCTTCCAGGCATTCTGGGAGAACATGCCGATGCGCCGGTCGCAGAGGCCGAAAGGCCCCCAGATGTCGCTGTACCACACGCTGCGCTGGGGCTCTCTCGCCAACATGCATATGCTCGACACCCGGCAGTATCGCGACCTCTACGCGTGCACCGGCAAGTCCGGCACCGTCGGCGACGACTGCACCGACCGGTTCGACCAGAACCGCACCATTCTCGGCGCCGACCAGGAGGCCTGGCTGAGCGGTCGGCTTCGCGATTCCCAGGCCGTCTGGGACCTGCTCGGCCAGCAGGTCTTCTTCATGCAGATGGACTGGACGAACGGCCCGGCGCACGGCTACTCCAACGAGGGCTGGGACGGCTACGTCGCCAGCCGCAACCGGGTGACGGCGGCCATCGCCGACAACAGGCGCAACGGCGTGGTCCTCACCGGAGACGTTCACGCCCACTGGGCGGGCGAGGTGAAGCGTGACTACGCCGACCCCGAGTCGCCGTCCGTCGCCGTCGAGCTGGTCTCCACCTCGGTCACCTCCGAGGGCGACGGCGCCGACGCGGCCGCCAACACCCAGACCCTCCTGACCGAGAACCCGCACGTGAAGTTCTTCAACGGCCGCCGCGGCTACGTGCGGACCGTTCTCTCCGAGCAGGAGATGAAGGTCGACTTCCGCTCTCTCGGTTACGTCTCCGAGCCGTACGCCCCGGCGTACACCTCCGGTTCCTTCGCCATCGAGCCCGGCAATCCCACCCTGAACCCCGCCTGACGGAGAGCCCTCCCCCATGTATCGCAGAACGGCCGCCGCCCTGGCGGTCCTCCTCGCCGCGCTCGCCGTCCCGGTCGCCTCCACGGCTCAGGCCCGGACCGTGCCCCCATCCATCAGCGCCCCGCCCATGGGCTGGAACAGCCGCCTGCTCGCCTGCAACGTCTCCGAGGCGGCGATCAAGAACGCCGCCGACACACTGACCGGCAACGGCCTGGCCGCGGCGGGCTACAGACACGTGATCATCGATGGGTGCTGGCTCGCCAAGCAGCGGGACCAGCAGGGCGGCCTCGTCGCCGACCCCGCCCGTTTCCCCGGCGGGATCAAGGCGCTCGCCGACTACATCCACGGCAAAGGCCTCAAACTCGGGCTCAGCCACTCGGCCGGCACCACCGCCTGCTCCGGCGGCGGTCCTGGCGCCTACAGGCACGAGGCGGCCGACGGGGCGCAGATCGCGAGCTGGGGCGTCGACTACCTCAAGGACGACTGGTGCTCGATCCCGACCGCGGACTTCCCCGGCCAGAACGTCCAGCAGATCGCCCAGACGCTCTACCCGCCGATGCGCGACGCGCTCGGCGACTCGGTCGCGTTCGCGATGAACAACGAGGACGGCAGCACCGTCCCGTGGCTCTGGGGCAGGCAGGTCGCCACCACCTGGCGTACCAACGTCGTGACCTCCCCGCTGGCCGACTCCTACGGGAGCATGGTGACCGCCTGGGAGAACAACATGCTGCGCGGTGAGTACGCCGGGCCGGGCAGCTGGAACGACCCGGACCTGCTCCAGGCCGGCCGGGGCGGCATGTCGGCCAGGGAGTACCAGACCCAGTTCAGCCTCTGGGCCGTCATGGCGTCCCCGCTGATCGCCCAGGCCGACGTGGCCAAGCTGAACGGCGACATCATCGGCAACGCCAAGGTGATCGCCGTCGACCAGGACCCTCTGGGGGTGCAGGGCCACTACACCAGCACTGACGGCTGGTACCACGTCGTCGACAAACCGCTCCGGAACGGCGACCACGCGGTGGTGCTGTTCAACGAGAGCAACCGCTACGCGACCATCACCGCGACGGCCGGACGGCTCAGGCTGCCCGCCGCTCCCGAGTACCGGGTCGAGGACCTGTGGACCGGCGCCGTCTCCCTGACCAGGGGGGACATCGGCGCGGCCGTGCCCCCGCACGGCGTGGTGATGTACCGGATCAGCGATGGCGGACGGGTTAGTGCCCCGCCCGCGGTGACGTTCGAAGTCGACCCGTCCTCGTTCCTCGGGAACAACCGGCCGACGATCCTCGAACCCGGCAGGGCCAACCGGATCATCACCAGGGTCACCAACACCGGTGACACCGACAAGATCAACAAGGCCGCCGTCTCGCTGACCCTGCCCGACGGATGGAAGGCGAAGGCGGCCACCCCCGCCACCTCGAAGAACCTCGCGGCCGGTGACGCCTTCGAGACGACCTGGGAGGTCACTCCGCCCGCCGACGGGCAGCTGACCACCTACCAGATCGGCGGCAAGGTCACCTGGAAGGGCGGGCCCGAGATCACCTCCGGCGCCGACGTCCTGGCGGGCAAGGCCCCCGCCTCGGGTACGACGTACCTGAGCGACCTGCCGTGGACCGTGATGACCAACCACCTCGGGTCCGTCGAACGGGACCGGAGCAACGGCGACGGCGGCGCCGCCGACGGCCGCCCCCTCACCGTCGAGGGCACGGTGTACGCCAAGGGCCTCGGCGGCCATGCCCCCGCGGACGTCGAGTTCTACGTGGGCGGCCGGTGCTCCACGGTCGAGTTCCTCGGCGGGGTCGACGACGAGGTCGACGAGCCGACGATCAAGCACGGATCGGTGGAGTTCCAGGTCTGGACGGATGGCGAACTCGCCGCCCGGTCCGGCGTGGTCACGGGCGACCAGCCCGCGAAGAAGGTCACCGCCTCGGTGAAGGGGGCGACGTACATCCGCCTGGTCGCCACCAACGGCGTCGACAACGCGTACTGGGACCACGCCGACTTCGCGGACGCGAAGATCACCTGCGACTGAGAGAGCACCTTGATCATTTCGATCTGGGCCGGCTGGAGCCGGCCCAGATCGACAGGCATATACAGCAGTGCGTGACCAACGGCCCGGCCGCTGTGGTCGCTGAATCTGGAGACGCAGCTCTCGTTCACGGTTCTCGTGCCGCCGCTCGCGACGGAGCTCCCGTTCTTCGGCGTCCTTCTGGTCCCAGCGTGCCCGGGTCTCCTTGATCTGGTGGAGGGGGACGCGGGACATCCAGATGACGATGACCGCGATGGCCAGGGGCGTATCCACATGGCCGGTGAGGACCAGCGCGAAAATGGCGATGAAACACAGCCATGCGGCGGTCTTGGCGGCGATTTCCATCGTGTCGACGTGTTCTTCGAACAGGGATATCCGTTACCTCGACGCTGTCGAGTGGAGCAATCGTTCCGACATGGATGGAATGGCCGAAATATCGGATCTGCCCATTCTCTCGCCCGTAGTTCCGGGACGGAGATGCGATATCAGCGGTGTCCGGGACTTGTCGGTGTAGACGATCTATATCTACTGTGGTATTAATTTTTCTCTTTCATGGCGGGGTCCTGGAGAGGACGGGGGCGGCGTGGCCGAGCCGATGGTGCCCAATCCCCGGCACGCGAAGCTGCAACGTCTCCTCACGGAGGCCCAGGACAGGGCACAGGAGGTACGGCAGGCCTACCAGCGCGCCTCCTCGGCGATGCGGTCGGGAAAGGTCTGGACGGGGCCGACGGCCACCACGTGGACCACCGAGCTGGAAGACCGGCACCAGCGGCTGGGCCGGCTGGCGCAGCGCGTGGTGGACGCGATCGAGGAGGAGCTGCGCCGCCACCCTCCGCTGGTGACCGAGTCCCAGGCGAACGCCACACGCCGGGAGATGGCCGGGCGCACATGACCGTCGTGACCGCGAAGGGAAGGCTCCATGGCACCCACCGCCGAATTCTGCGGCATCGATCCCGAGGAGATGGGACAGCTCGCCACCTCCCTGCGCGGCGCGGCGGACCGGCTGACCGCGTTCAGCAAGGAATTCGAGGGGAAGCTCCGGCAGCACGGGATCAGCACCCCCGCGCTGCGGGAGATCGCTGACATCGCCGACTGGGGCGGCACGCAGGTCTCCATGCTCCACAGCCGGATCGACCTGATCAACACCCTGAGCAAGGGCGCCCCGGAGTTGGGTGGGGCGGGCGGCGCAGCCTCGATGGCGGCGAGCGGGCAGGGGATCGTCCGCCTCCCCGACGAGCTGGAAGGCTTCGAGACCGCCCGAGGCCTGGCGAACATGTACGGCAACGACATCCTCGTCAACCGCGGCGGCGAGCTCCAGGCCGCGCTCATTCACGAACACGCCGACGAGGTCGCGAAGCTCGCGAAGAACCCCCAGGCCGCCGCCGCCTTCTTCGCCCTGCTGTCTCCAACGGTCCGCGACAGCCTGCCGGGTCTCATCGCAAGCACCGGCAGCACGACCGCCAAGCAGGACCTGGCCGCCTTCAGCACCGCCCTCGGCGCAGCCCTGCGCGCCCCCGCCCTCGTCCCGGCCTTCGCCAAGGTCAGGAGTGACTTGGTGAGACCGACCGGCAGCAAGGTCGCCGCGTGGAATCGGCTCGCGCTGCTCAAGGGCGCGAACGCCCCTTCCAGCGTGCGCAGCGCGGCGGCCCGCGCCCTGGTCCTGGACGAGTTCATGAAGAAGCCTCAACAGGACTGGCGCGCGGCCGGCCCCACCGAGGTGAGGGCGTACGGCCTGCCCTCGGATGTGGTCGCGCTGGGGCTGGAGGTGCTCGCCGGGGACGGTACGGCGGCGCGGGACGCGTTCGCCACAATGGGCGGTACGGACGTCAAGCTGAGCCAGGTCGAGAAGATGAAGCGGTTCCTCGACTACGCCAAGGGGACGGGCACCGGGGACGAGGTGGCCAACGCCTTCGGCCGGGTGATGGAGGCGGGCACCGAAGCCACGACTGAGAAGGCAGGACAGCACAGCCCGGCCGCCGCCGCCTTCGCCCTAGACGCGATGCGGGCTGCGGGCTCCTTCGGCGATGATCTGCCGACGGTCGCCAAGGACTCCATGGTCACCATCGCGAAGTCCTACATCCACGAACTGGCCTCCGGTGCCCGCTTCGACAAGGCCCTGGATCGAACCTCTGGGATGGGGATCCCTGCCAACTGGATCGCCCTTCCCGGGGTGACCCCGGCGTTCTATCTCAGCCCGGGGGACACTCATCGCTTCTTCAAGACCTTTGTCGGGGACAAGCAACTCACCAACGACTTCGACAAGACCGCAGCGCAATTCCGCCATGACACGCTGGTGGCGGCGGCGCGTCTGGACGCACAAGACGGAACCAGACACTTCGAGGACACAGCGAGGATGTTCGGCGATCTCGCCGGCGTGGAGTTCAAAGCGACATTAGATGTGCGTGGCGAGCAGGACGCCACCAACGACTTGATCCTCGACATCACCAAGAACACCTTTGCCCTCGGGATCGACCAACTGCCCATTGTGGGAACGGGATGGGAACTGACTAAGGCGTACGTAATCAGCGCCGCCCTCGACGGCGTAGCCGACAGCATCGAGACACGAGTCGAGGAGGTCACCGGTGCCCGGTCAGATTTCGTCCTGCGCCAGAAGTACGACATGGCTTACCTCCTTCATGAGGCCGGTTACCCGGCGAGCGAGCCTCCTGCCGAGCTCATCAGCAAGAGCACCGGCGACCTCAAGACCTATGACGAACTCCTGGCCGAGGCAGAACAGGAAGCCAACGATGACAAGAAGTGGGAGCAGGTACTGCGAGAGAAACTGACACCCTATGAACGTTGGATGGACAGCAATAATGTTTTAGACACCAAGATCGAAGATGCCTCACATTTTCAAACCAGCGACCAAGCCAAAGAGCAGCTACGAGTCTGGAACTGAGCTGGTTTCCTCATCGCGGCAAGCAGGGAGTCATTGCATCCAGTCGCCAAGTGGGAGCCTCAGGAGCCACATATACGGTCACCGTGATACCTAGGCCCTTCTTCACACCGTGGATGAACCGTCCTTCATCGGTATCCATCTGGCTGTATTCATGCTCCAACTTATATCCGAAGTCTTGGACAAGGACGTTCTCCATCAGCGCTTGGGATCGACCTAGATGAGAGTCCATCGGTTCGTTGATGCGTTCATAATCGGCCGTAGCTCGCAATACTCGTCTAAACTTTTCTTTGTCACAGGGGACGTCCTTGTCTGGACGCTGCAGGATACGCAGTTTCTTGAGTGGATTCTTGAAGACTCCATTGGTCTCCAGTCGCTGCGTATCCCTCTGTAGCTCCGCTGCCGCCTCCTTCAGCGAAGGCCCTGAAGTACATCCCGATGCTGCCATCACCAGCGCCAAACCGATGACCGTTAGCCGGGCGAAACGCATTCAGTACCTCCGGGGGATGGCTGAGACCGGGACGCACCCAATCCTTACCCACTCGGCCCGCCTTCGCCACACCCTTCCCATATCCGTTCGTCAATGAGGGCCGCCTTAGCGTCGATCGCCAGACTCCACCCGTCACCGTCGACCTTGGGTATGTCCTCGCGGACCGTGTCCGCGACCTGCCCGACCGGCGAAGTTTCCACCACCACCGTTTCGCATTCCGAGTGCTTTCTAATTTTATGACCGAGATATTAGAGAGTGCTATCGCATTCATGCACCGCCTGGCCCGTCTCCGGCCGGGAAGATGATGAACTGCTTTCTTTGTCCAACTGCCAGGAAGAGGATTTCTGTACCTAGACTGCCTTACCGGTAGTGGAGAGACCAGCGGATCGGCAATCCAAGCCAGATCGGATGATGACAGCCGCTTGTCTGCCCAGGCTGAATTAATTATCACCGATCGAGGAAGTGAAACGCGAATGGACCTAAGCGCCGCCATCTGGCGGAAGTCGTCGCGATCTTCAGGAAACGGTGGCCAATGCGTCGAGGTCGCCGCCAACCTGCCCGGGGTGGTCGTCCTCCGTGACAGCAAGGATCCCAATGGTCCCAAGCTGCTTTTCACCCCTGCCGAGTGGAGAGCATTCGTCGGCGGGATCCAGTCCGGAGAGTTCGACCGCTGAGCTGGTCTCGGGGAAAGAAATCGCCCGATCAGGAGGCCGTTCCAGACCGAAACCAGCGCAACGCCATACCTTTGTCGTTATCGACCGGATCGCCTCGACCTCGTCGCCGACGCGGTCAGCGTTCGGCAACACCTGGATCGACCCTGCTCCTCAGCCCGTGATATTGGGCTTGCCGTTCTCGATGTGTCCCATCAGGCGGCGGGCGAAGGAAGTATCTCCGGTGTCCCCGGCGACGGTGACCAGCAGGTCGTACCATCCGATCGCGGTCTGCCACGGCACCCGGGCGCTGCCCCGGGCCGCGAGCCGGAGGGTCCGTGGCGCTCCGCCGTACGCCAGGGGTGAGATCGTGACGTCGACCGGCGACTCACCGCCGTTGACGACGGTGATCTCGATCGTCCGCGTGGCCGCGTCGATGACGCTGGTCAGCTCTATCGGGTCGTCCGTCCCACCCCGGAACTCCCGGCGGAAACCGTTCGGCCCGGTGAGAACGAGGGCGTACGTGGGGCACGGGAAGTAGATCACCTCACGGGCGTGGCCGAGCACGTCGAAGTGGAGAGGCCGGACGAGCTCCCCCATGTAGCCGTACAGCGCCAGATGTGCGCTCTCCGTACCGGTGTTGCTCATCGTGATCTCGACGGAGCGCCCGCGGATCCGCGCCGAGGCGTCAGGCCGGTACGGCAGCGCGCGTGCGGGTTTGGTGCCCGGTTCCTGGTCGGGCATCCGCTGCTCGGCGGGGACGTCGGGATACCAGCGGCCGACGGAGGCGCTCTTCGAGGCGCCGGAGACAGGCGTCTCCACCGCAGGGCGCGCCCGCGGGGCGGCGAAGTCGAAGGCGGAGGTGAGATCGCCGGCGACGGTCCGCCGCCAGGCGCTGATGTCAGGGGCCTTGATTCCGAGCCAGGTCTCCAGGAAGCGGACGGTCGAGCTGTGGTCGAACGTCTGGGAGCAGACATAGCCGCCCACGCTCCACGGTGACACGACGGTCATCGGGACGCGCATGCCCAGCCCGAGGGGCCGTCCGGCGACGAACTCCCCCGGGGTGCCGTCCGGCGGCACGGGCGGGGGGACGTGGTCGAAAAAACCATCGTTCTCGTCGTAGGTGATGAAGACCGCCGTGTTCGCCCACACCTCGGGACGCGACGCCAGGGCGTCGAGAACCTGATAGATGACCTTCCCGCTCTCGACGGCCGAGGACCCCTCCGGGTGTTCGGAGTCGGCGAGCGAGGTCACGACGTAGGAGACCGCCGGAAGGCGTCCCGCCGCCACGTCGGCGGCGAACCACTCCCCCAGCCCTCCCGTCCCGGTACGGCGGAGCGCCCGGTCGTAGAGCTCGCGGTCGGCCGGATCGAGACGCGCCGCCTTCTCCTCCAGCTCGGCGAGCATCGGCGCGGGGTCCTCGGACGCGCGGACCTTCTCGTAGAAGGAGTGCATGCTGGTCTGCCCCAGCTTCGCCATGACCGCCTTGAAGGCGGCGAAGAACTCAAGGTTGTTGCACTGGTAGTTGTCCCATTCCTGGTACACCTGCCAGCTCTGCCCGGCCTGGGTCAGCAGTTCGGGCACCGTGATCCAGGAGTAGCCCGGGTGCCCGTCCTCCTCGCAGGCGCCGTTGTCGACGACCCGCTGCTCGGTGCCCGGCTCGTAGCCCGTGTATCCGGAGATGTGGTAGTTGCGGTTCGGCGTCGTGGAGGTCAGCAGCGAGCAGTGGTAGGCGTCGCAGATCGTGAACGTGTCCGCCAGCTCGTAGTGGAGCGGGAGGTCCCGGCGGTCGTAGTACGCCATGGTGGAAGGGCCCTTGTTGGGGACCCAGGCGTCGTTCCAGCCCATCGCCCAGGCGTTCTGCGTGCCGAGCCAGGTGTGGTCGTGGGTGTCGAGCAGCATCGGGTCGGTCCCCGCGCGCTCGGCGGCCTCCCGTACGGGGAAGGGCAGCACCCCGTCCTGCTCGAAGGCCGGCCTCCAGGCCCGGGTGGACACCGCGTTGCGGTCCCCGTAGCCGCGCACGCCGCGCATGCGGCCGAAGTAGTGGTCGAACGACCGGTTCTCCTGCATGACAAAAACGACGTGCTTGAGATCGGCGAGGGTGCCGGGCGGAGCGGGTCGCTCCAGCAGACGTGTGAGGGAAGGGGGAAGTGAGGATCTTGCCGGCATCGATGCGTCCCTTTGGCGATATTTCGGGCAAGCCTCAACCTAACAACCCGGCCTCTCCGGTCACGCGCCCGGACCCACCCGTGTGAGCCCTACCTCCGCCGTCCGCCCCGCCCGCCCTACCTCCGCGGTCCGCCCCGCCTGCCCTGACCCTGGAGGCGATTCCTCCCCCGTCCGCCCCGCTCACCCTCGCTCTGGGCGCGCTCCTTGCGTCGTCGTCCCAGTAACCAGCCCAGCCCCAGGATCGCCAGGCCGATCGGCGTACGTGCCAGCCAGCGCGCCACCACGACCTTGAAGAATTTTTTCATGGGGCACCTCTACCCTCCGGGAGGCAAAACAGGCCCGACGGTGGCCCCGCCCTCGTACGGGCGGGGCCATCGTCGGGAGTTCTACCGGGACGGCGTCCCGTTGGACACCGCGCCTGACACCGGGGCGTACCCGATGGCCCGGGTGGTGAAGGTTCCCCTGCCCTGGGTACGGCTACGCAGCCGGGTCGCGTAGCCGAACAGCTCGGCCAGCGGCACGGTCGCGGTGATCACCACCGTGCCCGCCCGCGCGGTCGAGCCCGAGACCCGGCCGCGCCGTGCCGCCAGGTCCCCCAGCACCCCGCCGATGGCGTCGTCGGGCACGGTGACCGTGACCTCGACCAGCGGTTCCAGCAGCACCATCACGCTGGCGCGCAGTGCCTCCCGCAGCGCGAACCGGCCGGCCGTCTGGAACGCCATCTCCGAGGAGTCCTTGGGATGGGTGGCTCCGTCGGTCAGCGTGACCCGCAGGCCGGTCACCGGATGACCGCCGAGGGGCCCCTCGGCCAGGGCGTCCCGGCAACCCGCCTCCACCGCCCGGACGTACTCCCGCGGCACCCGCCCGCCGACGACGGTCGAGCGGAACACGAAGCCCGCCGTGCCGCCGTCGTCACCGGCGGCGTCCAGCGGCTCCACGTCGAGGACCACGTGGGCGAACTGACCGGCGCCTCCGTCCTGCTTGACGTGCCGGTACAGCAACCCGGACACCCCGCGGGCGACCGTCTCCCGGTAGGCCACCTGCGGCCGGCCGACATTGACCTCGAGCCCGTGGGCGCGACGGATCTTCTCCACCGCGACCTCCAGATGCAGCTCGCCCATTCCCGACAGCACCGTCTGACCGGTCTCGGGGTCCGTCCGGACCACCAGCGAGGGATCCTCCTCGACCAGCCGGGCCAGTGCCGACGCGAACCGGTCGGTGTCGGTGCTCCTGCGGACCTCGACCGCCATGGAGACCACCGGGTCGACCACGGCAGGCGGTTCGAGGACCAGCGGCGCCGCGGGGGCGCACAGGGTGGCCCCGGTGCGGACCGTCTTCAGCCCGACCACCGCGACGATGTCCCCGGCCACCGCCCGGTCCACCTCCGTGTGCCGGTCGGCCTGGACCCGCAGGATCCGGCCGATCCGCTCGGTGCGCCGTGCGCCGGCGTCCAGCACCGCGTCTCCCCTCTCGATCGTCCCCGAATAAACACGCAGGTAGGTCAGCCGCCCGGTGGCGGTCGAATTCACCTTGAAGACCAGCGCGGCGAACGGCGCCGCCGGGTCGGCGGCCCGCTCCTGCACCGTGCCGCCCTGGGTGCCGCGTACCGGCGGTACGTCCAGCGGCGAGGGCAGGTAGGCCACGACGGCGTCCAGCAGCGGCTCGATCCCGCGGTTGCGGTAGGCCGATCCACACAGCACCACCACGCCCTCACCCGTACGGGTCAGGTCGCGCAGCGCGACGGCGAGGGTCTGTGCGGAGATCGCCGACTCCGTGCAGAACTCCTCCAACGCGATCGGGTGCAGCTCGGCCACCGCCTCCTCAAGGAGCCGGCGGCGCCGGTGCGCCTCCTCCCGCAGGGCGTCCGGCACCGGACCCTCCCTGAACGTGTCGCGGTCGTCGGCCCAGACCAGCGATCGCATACGCAGCAGATCCACCACTCCGGTGAACCCGTCCTCCTGCCCGATCGGCAGCTGGACGACCAGCGGGGTCACCCGCAGCCGCCCCCGGATCGACGCGACCGCCGTGTCGAGGTCGGCGCCGGCGCGATCCAGCTTGTTGACGAAGGCGATCCGCGGCACACCGTACCGGTCGGCCTGCCGCCACACCGACTCGCTCTGCGGTTCGACGCCCGCGACGCCGTCGAACACGGCGATCGCGCCGTCGAGCACCCGCAGCGAGCGCTCCACCTCGTCGGAGAAGTCGACGTGGCCCGGGGTGTCGATCAGATTGATCCGGTGGTCGTCCCAGGCGCAGCTCACCGCCGCGGCGAAGATGGTGATCCCCCGATCGCGCTCCTGGGAGTCGAAGTCGGTGACGGTCGTGCCGTTGTGCACCTCGCCACGTTTGTAGGTGGCGCCGGTGACGTACAGGATCCTTTCGGTGATGGTGGTCTTGCCCGCGTCAACATGGGCGAGGATGCCCAGATTGCGGACGCCGATCAGCGGGTTGGTGAGATGACGGTGCAGGTTGGTACGCACGGCCCATGCCCTTCAGGACGATCCAAAGAGGACAGCGCGTTTCCCGGACGAAATGGCCTGAGGTCAGGCCATGCGGAAACCCCTGAGGCGGCGCGACCGCGTCGGGACATGCTTGACCGGTCGGCTCAGCACCGGCGGATCAGGGGTCAGGCGTTCGTCAAGGGCGTCCGGTGCCGGCCGCGCAGCCGGCATCGGGCACCAACGAAGACACCAGGATCACCTCGTACCGTGACCGGGGAACGACAACAGCGGTGCGGTAGCGCACGGCAGGCTCCCCTCACTCGTCAAGGCGCGCGCCGCGAGTCGTGGCAGCGCGTGGTTCATGGTTCGTGGCGAGTGTACTGAAACCCCTGTGGACGGGAAACCGATTTCTTTCACCGACGTAAGCGCATGCTCATGTACGGACCGGTCGCGTCCAGTGGTGCATGAGTCGATCTCCGCGTGGATCCGCACCCCGCGCCTTCCCCGCGCTCCGGTACGGCCGGCGTCTACCGCGGGTGGTCGAAGAAGCCGGAGCCGGTCTTGCGGCCCAGCCGGCCGGCGGTGACCAGTTCCCGCAGCAGCGGCGGCGGCGCGTACAGCGGCTCGCCGAACTCCGCGTGCATCGCCTCGGCGACCGACGCGACGGTGTCCAGGCCGATCAGGTCGGCCAGTTCCAGCGGGCCGAGCGGGTGCGAGCAGCCCAGCTTCATGCCCCGGTCGATGTCGGCCGGGGTGGCGTGCCCCACCTCGACCATCCGCACCGCCGCGAGCACGAACGGGATGAGCAGCGCGTTGACGACAAAACCACAGCGGTCGGCGGAGCGGATCACCTGCTTGCCGAGCACGTCCGCGGCGAAGGCCTCGGCGACGGCCACGACACGTTCGGCGGTCCGCTCCGCGGACACCACCTCGACCAGCGGGAGCACCTGTGCCGGGTTGAAGAAGTGCATCCCCACCACGCGCTCGGGGCGCTCGGTGCACTCGGCCAGGGTGGCGATCCGCAGCGAGGAGGTGTTCGACGCCAGGATCGCGCCGGGGTCGGTGAGCGCGGCGTCGAGCGCGGTGAACACGCGTCGCTTGAGCTTCTCGTCCTCGGTGATCGACTCGATCACCAGCTGCCGGTCGGCGAGGTCGGGCAGCGCGTCGGTGAACGAGATCGCGGCGAGGGCCCGTTCGCGGGCTTCGGCGGTGAGCTTGCCCCGGGTGACGGCCCGGCCCAGCGACTGGGCGATCCGCCGACGACCGGCCTCCGCCGAGCCCGCCGAGGAGACCGCGACCCGCACGTCCAGGCCGGCCTTGGCGCAGAGTTCGGCGATGCCGGCGCCCATCGTGCCGCAGCCGACGACGCCCACCCGGGTGATGCCCGCTCCGGTGCTCCCGGCCGCGCCGCTCTCCACCGCGATGCTTCCCACTCCCGTGCTCCCCGCCGCGGTGTTCATCGCGCGGCCGTCCACCGCAGCAGGGCCGCGCCGAGCGACATGCCGCCGCCGAACGCGGCGAGCAGCACCAGGTCGCCGTCGCGGAGGTGCCCGCCCCGGTGGGCGGCGTCGAGCGCGAGCGCGACCGACGCGCTGCCGGTGTTGCCGTACCGCTCCAGCGTCCGGTGGGTGTGCGCGTGATCCAGACCGGCGAGGGTCACCAGTTCGCTGAGCAGTACGCCGTTGGCCTGGTGCGGCACGAAGTGGTCGACGTCGGCCAGCCGGTGACCGGTCCGCTCGACCAGCGCCTTGACCGCGCCGGGGACGTTCTCCATGACGAAGTCCCGCACGCCCCGGCCGTCCATCCGGAAGAAGTGCTCACCGTTGTCGACGATCTCGTGTGTGGTCGGCATCCGGCTGCCGCCGCCCTTCACCCGGATCAACCCGTGCGCGGATCCATGGCTGGCCAGCTCGACGTCGAGGAACCCGCCCGACGGCACGGCGCCGACCAGCGCCGCCCCGGCGCCGTCGCCGAGCAGCACCACGGTCTTGCGGTCGGTGACGTCCAGGATCCGCGAGTACACGTCGGCGGCGATCACCAGCGCGTACGCGTCCGGCTCCTGGGCGACCAGCGCCCGGGCCAGTGCCAGGCCGTAGACGAAGCCGCTGCAGACGACATTGAGGTCGAAGCACGCGGCGCGGTGCGCGCCGAGGGCGTCCTGCACCAGGTAGGAGGTGGGCGGCTGCGGCGAGTCAGGGGTGGAGGTGGAGACGATGAGGTATCGCAGCGCCTCGGCCGGCAGCCCCGCCTGCTCAAGCGCCTGCTTCGCGGCCTCGACCGCCAGGTCGGAGGTGGCCTGGTGCGGTGCGGCGTAGCGGCGGGTGACGATCTGCGTCTTGCGCTCGATCCACTCCGGAGTGACGCCGGCCGGCCCGGCGACGTCCGCGCCGGTCACGATCTGCTTGGGGACGTAGGATCCGGTGGCCAGAATTCCGATCGCGCTCATCGTCACACCCGCGCCGTCGACGCGTACCGGCGCCACGAGGTGAGCCGTTCGACGCCGATCCGTTCCCGGGCCTCCGGATCGGTGACCCCCAGCCCCTCGGTGGGGGCGAGGCAGAGCACGCCGACCTTGCCGACGTGCCGGTTGGTCTGCACCAGCCGCAGCGCCTCACCGGTCTCCGCCAGTGGGTAGACGTCGGTGAGGATCGGCACCAGGCCGCCCTGCCGGAACAGCCGGGCGGTGTCCCACTGCTCCTGCAGGTTGGCGATGTGGCTGCCGATCACCCGCTTGAGGTTCATCCACAGGTAGCGGTTGTCGTACTGGTGCTGATAGCCGGTGCTCGACCCGCAGGTGACGACCACGCCGCCGCGCCGCACGACGTGCACCGACGTGCCGAACGTGGCCCGGCCGACGTAGTCGAAGGCCACCCGCGGGTCCTCGCCGAGCTCAGCCCTGATCTTGCTGCCGAGGCGCTTGCCGTACTCGATCGCGTCCGCCGTACCGTCGGCGCCGTCGCCCATGCCGATCTCGCGCCGGTCGATGACCACGTCGCAGCCCTGCTCGCGGAGGATCTGCGCCTTCTGGTCGGAGCTGACCACCCCGACCGCGATGCCGCCGCCGTTCTTGACCATCTGGACGGCCAGCCCGCCCAGGCCGCCGGTGGCGCCCCAGACCAGGACGACGTCGCCCTGCTTGATCTGCGCGCCGCGGTCGCTGACCAGCATGCGGTAGGCGGTGCCCGCGCACAGTGTGATCGAGGCGGCTTCCTCCCAGGTCAGGTGCGGCGGCTTGGGCACCAGCTGGCTGGCCCGCACGATCGTGTAGTGGGCCAGGCCGCCGAAGTTGGTCTCGTACCCCCAGGCCCGCCCTTCGGTGCCCATCATGCCGTCGGCGTGCGAGCCCGGATCCTGGTCGTCGACGTAGGCCGGGCTGACCATGGCGTGATCGCCGACGTTCCAGTGCCGTACGCCGTCGCCGACCCGGACCACCACGCCGGCGGCGTCCGAGCCGACGACCTGGTGGGGCAGGTCGTGGCGGGCCGCGTAGCCGCCCTGCCGGGCGAACCGGCGCAGCGTCGTGAACGTCGAGATCGGCTCGAACATCGCCGACCACACCGTGTTGTAGTTGATCGAGCTGGCCATCACCGCGACGACCACCTCGTCCGGGGCCAGCCGGGGCATCGGCACCGGCCCGACGTGCAGCGACCGCCGGACGTCCTTGTCGGTCTCGCCGTCGAAGATTCCGACGTCGGAGGCCCGCAGGTGCGCCGCGAGGAACTGCTCCGGGAGCGGGAGCCCGCTGAGTTCTTCCGGCGTTGCGCCGGAGAGCACCGCTTCGGCCAAGGTATCCATGAAAGTCCTCGCGATCGCGATCGGATGTGCGGTCAGCCGATGACGTCGAACGCGTCGACGCCGACGGCGACCGGAACCGGGAAGAAGAACGTGACTGCCGGGTCCTGCGGCCAGAAGACGCCGCTGTGCGGGAAGACCAGCAGCTCGCCGTCACCGCCGACCGCGAGCAGGTCGACCAGGCCGTCACCGCTGACGTCGGTCGCGGCGACCACCACGGCGTCGTCGAATCTTGCGCCCAGGTCGTGCCAGAGTCCGCCACTCGAGGTGCCGGGGTACTCCCACGCGCTGACCCCGCCGTCGGGGCGGCGCAGCAGCAGGTCCGGCCGGCCGGTACCGGTGACGTCTCCCATCCCGAGCAGGACCGCGCCCGGGTCGATCGTGGTCAGCGGCTCCCCCTCGCCGGGGGCGGACGCCGCGGACAGGCGGACCGTGCCGTCGGGCGCGGCGCGCAGCACCTGCTCGGGGCGGCCCTTTCCTGAGCGCACCACGACGGCCTGCGTGGCCGGTGCCCGCTCCGACGCCGCGGGCGGCAGGTCGGCCGCGGTGAACGACTCCGTCGGGGACAGCAGGACCTCGCGGCCGTCGGGCAGGCCGCAGAGCAGTTCCAGGCCGCCGTCGCCGCGGAAGTCCCCGGCGGCCAGCACCGGGGCCACGCCGGGGAGGAAGCCGGTGCCGATCCGGACCGGGGCGCCGTAGCTGCCGGGGTCGATGGCGCCGGGGCGGTGCGGATAGCCGAACAGCTCACCGGTGGACCGGTTGCGCACGTACAGCGCGCCACCGGCGCCGAGCCGCTGGGGGGGCGTCGCCATCCCGGTAAGCGTGTGCATCAAGCTCTCCAACCCGTTGCCGTGCAGGTCGTCCTGTGCCGATCCTCGGTGCCGTCCGCGCTGGTCCACACCCCAGCGTCACCCCTAGGCGAACGCGGTGATCACCAGGCCGTCGCGGTGGACCCGGCGGCCGATATCCCTAGACGGGTACGGCGATCGCGGTGATCACCAGGCCGTCGCGGTGGATCCAGCGGCCGGTGAACCCGGTCAGCGGGCCGGTGACGGTGCTCGGCGGCGCCACCAGCAGCGTCGCGGTGAACCCGCCGTCCGGGTCCAGCTCGATCCGGGCCTGGTGGAACTCCAGGAACCGGCGGGTGAGCGGGAACCACGCCTTGTAGACCGATTCCTTGGCGCTGAACAGCAGCCGGTCCCAGGGGACCCCCGCTCCCAGGCGCCGGAGGGCGGCCCGCTCCTCCGGCAGCGCGATCGCGTCCAGGACGCCGTCGGGCAGCGGCGCGGCCGGCTCGGCGTCGAGGCCGATCGTGCGCAGGTCGCCTGCGTGGGCGACCGCGCAGCCGCGGAAGCCGGCGCAGTGGGTCATGCTGCCCACGACGCCCTCAGGCCAGGCGGGCGCGCCGCGCTCCCCGGGCAGGATCGGCCCGGGCAGCGCCCCGAGCCGTTCCAGCGCGGCGCGGGCGCAGTGCCGGACGGTGGTGAACTCGCGGCGGCGTTTGTCCACCGCCCGCGCGATCACCGCCTCCTCGGCCGGGAACAGCGGGAGGCCGGGCGGGTCGGCGTACGTCTCGGCGGTCTCGGCTTCCGCCGGCAGGACCCGCGCGAGCAGTCCGGTCGTCGACAGCAGGCCGTTCATCACGCGAGCGTGAGCATGAAGCCGGCCGCCGCGAGCATCGCGTCGACGGCCGAACCGGGCGCGCAGGAGCGGCGCAGGGCGGCCAGCAGCCGCGCGTCCAGGCGGGCCGAGGCCGCCCGCCGATCCGGGTCGACCAGGCGGGCGGCCTTGTCCAGCCATGAGGCGGTCGCCGGCACGCCGAGGAAGCCGGCCAGCCGGGTCAGTTCCGCCGGGGCGTCGGCGACCAGGGCCTCGTAGGAGGTCATCATCCACGTCTCGGTGGGCAGTCGAAGCAGTTCGTCGGCTCCCTCGCAGGTCATCCCCGACCACAGCGCGCCGAACGCGGTCACCGGGATGTCCCGCCGCATCAGCTGGGGCAGCTCCGACGGGGTCGTCAGCAGCCGGCCCAGCTCCGCCGGGAGCAGCCGGAACTGCTCGGACCCCAGCTGGTCAGGGGAGGTGACCCCGGCGATCCGGGAGGCCTCACGGCCCAGCAGCCTCAGCCGGAATCCGGCGTGCCGGCTCATCGACAGCGCCGAGTCGGCGCCGTCCCGGGTGAGGTAGATGAACCGGGCTTCGGGAAACCGCTCCCGCAGCAGCGGCACCATCTCCAGCGACGCGCCAGACCGCTCCACGACCACCGGCCGGTCGAACCGTTCGGCCAGGTAGGCGAAGAGCGCCCGGTACTGGTCGGCGATCGGGCGCGCCGGCCAGCCGGGCACCTCCGCGGCCAGCTCGTCGTAGAGCGCGTCCGGATCGTCGGTGAGCATCGGCAGCGTCATGTGGCAGATCGCCGGGACGCCCTTGGCGGGGTCGAAACGTCCGGTCCCGTACGGGTAGATCAGCTCGGAGACCTTGAGGCCCTCGGCGACCATGACGTCCATGGCCGGGTCGGGCTCGCTGAGCATCCGCCAGAACCGCGCGCCGTCCGGAGCGCCGTCGAGGTAGCCGCGGTTGCGCACGGTGCTGAACAGCTCGCTGAGGCTGAGCACCTCGGAGTGGACGCGCAGCATCTGGGAGACCAGCGTGGACCCGCACCGGCCGGTACTGATCACGAACGTCGGAGTCATATCCGTCCTTGGAGCGTCAGGGAGAGCAGCTGGTCGCTGATCAGGTTGATCACTTCGCGCTGGTGCTGGGCGAGGTAGAAGTGACCACCGCCGAACGTGCGCAGCTCGAACCCGCCGGTGGTGTGGTCGGCCCAGGCCTGGGCCTCCTCCAGGGTCACCTTCGGGTCGCTCTCCCCGGTCAGCGCGACGATCGGGCAGTCCAGCGTCGGGCCGGGCAGGTACCGGTAGAGCTCGGCGGCGGTGTAGTCGCTGCGGATCGCCGGCAGGATCATCCGCAGCAGCTCCAGGTCGCCGAGGATGCGGGCGTCGGTGCCACTGAGCTTCTTCAGCTCGGTGACGATGCCCTCGTCGTCGAGCTGGTGCACGGTCTCCACCCGGTGCCGGGAGGGGGCGCGGCGGCCGGAGGCGAACAGCGTGACCGGGGCGCCGGCCAGCTCACGCTTCATCCGTACGGCGACCTCGAAGGCCACGGTGGCGCCCATGCTGTGCCCGAAGAAGGCCAGTGGCCGGTCCATCAGCGGGCGCAGCGCGGCGAACGACGCGTCGGCCAGCTCGGCGATCGTGGTCAGCGGCCGCTCCTCACGCCGGTCCTGCCGGCCCGGGTACTGCAGCGCCACCACCTGCATGGTGGACTGCATGGCGTCGGAGACCGGGTAGAAGAAGCTGGCCGAGCCGCCGGCGTGCGGGAAGCAGACCAGGGTGACCCGGGTGTTCGGCTCGTGGTGGAACCGGCGGATCCACAGGTTGTCGTCGGCGGAGTTGCTCATCGGGTCGTCGCTTTCGATTCGAGGGGGAGGACTGCGGGGGAAGAAGGGGAGGCGGACAGCCACTCGTCGACGACTCGCGCCGTGGTGGCGGCATGCTCCTCCATGACCGAGAAGTGGCTGCCGGGGGTGTCCACGGCACTGTGCGGCAGCGTCCAGGACGAGCGCCAGTCGCCGTCGCGCGACCAGCCGAACATCGGCTCGGTGGCTCGGACGAGCAGCGTGGGAGCCTGGATCGGGGCCGGCTGCCAACCGTGGAAGAGCCGGACGTAGCCGCCCATCGCGGTCAGCCGGGTGTCGTCCATCGGGACGTAGCCGTCCTCCCGCTCGATCATGCCGGCGCTGAGCACCGGCTGGATGCCGGCGAGCGCTTCGACGTCGTGGGAGTAGATGTCGATGAGCACCAGCGCGTCCACGGCGACGCCGGCGCGTTCGAGCTCGGCGGCGACCGCGTGCGCGAGCATGCCGCCGGAGGAGTGCCCGACCAGCGCGAACGGTGCCCCGTCGGTGTGCGCGAGGATCGCTTCCGCCTGGGCGGAGACCACCGCCTCCACCGTGGCCGGCAGCGGTTCGCCGCGGCCGAATCCGGGCGCGGCGACCGCGGCGACGTTCCGCCGGCCGCGCAGCGCACCGGCGAACCGGACGTACTGGTGCGGGCCGGAGATGGCCAGGATGGAGGGCAGGCAGACCAGGCCGGGCCCGTCCGCGCCGGCGGCCAGGCGCATGACCGCGACCGGCTTGGGCAGCTCGCGGCTGGTGCGGAAGGCCGGGCGGAACGCCGACGCGGCGACCAGGACGCCGAAGAACTCGCCGCTGCGCCCGCCGGCCGAGGCTTCCCGGAACATCGCGCCGAGCGTGCCCGCGGCTTCCTGCGGCGCGGGCTGGTCCCCGGACGTGAACTGGTCGGTGAGGTGGGCCACGAGGGCGTCGGCGGTGGGGTGGTCGAACAGCAGCGTGGTCGGCAGCCGCAGCCCGGTGGCCGCGCTCAGCCTGTTGCGCAGCTCCACCGAGGTGAGCGAGTCGAAGCCTGCCTCCAGGAACGGCCGGTGCAGGTCGAGGGCGTCGGGCTGGGCGTGGCCGAGGACGACCGCGGCCTGCCGGCCGACCAGGTCGGCCAGTGCCGCCCGGCGCTCGTCGGCGGGCAGCTGGGCCAGCCGGCGCTGGAAGGCGGCAAGCGCCTGCTGGTCCGGCGCGCCCGCGCCGGGCCTGCCGGCCGGGACGAGCCCGGCGAGGATCGGCGGGAGCGCTCCGGCGGCCTCGGCGGCGCGGAGCCCGGACACGTCCAGGGCCACCGGGGCGACGAGTGGGCGCCCGGTGGCCAGCGCGGCGTCGAAGGCGGCGAGGCCCTGCTCGGCGGTGAGCGGGACGATTCCGCCCTGGCGCAGCCGCCGGTGCTCGGCGTCGGTGAGCGTGCCGGCCATGCCGGCGTCCCACAGGCCCCAGGCGAGCGAGGTCGCCGGGACGCCCGCGGCCCGCAGCTGCGCGGCGTAGGCGTCGAGGAAGGCGTTGGCCGCGGCGTAGTTGGCCTGGCCGGGGTTGCCGAAGATCCCGGCCACCGAGGAGTAGAGGACAAACGCGCTCAGCGGCCTGTCCTTGGTCGCGGCGGCGAGGTTGCGGGCGGCGTCGATCTTGGCGCGGAAGACGGTGTCGAGCCGCTCGGGGGTCAGGTCGGTGAGCAGGCCGTCGTCGAGGACCCCGGCGGCGTGGATCACCGCGGTCACCGGCTCGTCCCGCAGCGCCGCGGCGACCGCGTCGGCGTCGGCCACATCGCAGGCGACGGACCGCACCCTCGCCGGAGCGAGCTCGCGTTCGAGATCGGCGTTCCCGCCCGAGCGAGAGATCAGTACGAGGTCGCGGACATCGTGGGCTTCGACCAGGTGCCGGGCGACAAGCTTGCCGAGCGTCCCGGTGGCCCCGGTGACCACCACGGACCCGTCACCGAAGTCGACCGCGTCGGCGCCCCGCAGCCGGGTCAGGCGTGGCACCGTGACCGCTCCGTCGCGCACCAGTGCCTGCGGCAGCGGGAACACCGTGTCCTCGGGCGCGTCCAGCAGGTGGACGCGGCCGGGGTACTCGGCCTGGGCGGATCGGGCCAGGCCCCACAGCGCGGCGCCGTCCGGGTCGGTGATCTCCTCGCCTGCCGCGCCGAAGGTCCGGATCACCAGGCGGGAGTCGGACCAGGCGGGGTCGGCCAGCCAGGCCTGCAGGAGGGTGAGCAGGGCGGCGGCGCGATCGCGGGCCGCGCCGGGCGCGGTGGCGTCCACGAGCAGCACCGCGGCGGGGGCCGGCAGCGGGGCACCGAGCGGGATCACCGCGTCCGGCGCCGCGCCCGACGCCTCCTGCGGGGCCCACTCGACGCCGTAGAGCAGGCGGTCCGCCGCTCCCCCACCCAGCTGGTCGGCCGTGACCGGCCGCAGCGTGAGCCGTTCGACCTGGGCGACCGGCAGCCCGGTCGGGTCGGCCAGATCGAGCCGCACCGTGTCGACCCCGCTCTGGGCCGTCAGCCGCACCCGCAGCTCGGTTCCGGCCGGGGCGAACCGGTGCACCCCGGAGAACGCGAACGGCAGCCGCAACCCGTCGCCGGGCAGCAGCGCCGCCGGGCCGATCGCATGCAGGACCGTGTCGAACAGCGCCGGGTGCAGCCCGAACCCGTCGGCCGGAGCATCAGTCCGCACCTCGGCGAACACCTCCTCGCCGCGCCTCCACAACCGCCGCAGGCCCTGGAACGCGGGCCCGTAGGCCAGGCCGGCGTCGGCGAACGTCTCGTAGAGCCCGGCCAGCGGCAGTTCCTCGGCGCCGGACGGCGGCCAGCTGACCAGGTCGGCGCCGACGTCGGCGGGTTCGGCGGCGGAGAGCACGCCGGTGGCGTGCAGGACCCAGGGCTCGCCGTCGTCGGCGCGGGAGTGGATGGTGATCGGGCGCAGTCCGTCCGCCTCGGTCACGGTGAGCCGGACCGCGACCGTGCCGCGCGCAGGCAGCGTGAGCGGTGCCTGCAGCAGCAGCTCGTCCAGCGCCGGCGTGCCGGCCTGCTCGCCGGCGGCCAGGGCCAGCTCGACCAGCGCGGTGCCCGGCAGCACGGCGCGGCCCATCACGGTGTGCTCGGCCAGCCAGGGCTGGGTGGCCGCCGTGAGCGTCCCGGTGAGGACCAGCGTGGAGGCGTCCGGGATCTCGATCGCGGCGCCGAGCAGCGGATGGCCGATCGGGTCCAGGCCGAGGCCGTACGCGTCGCCGACGCCGCCGGGGCGCGGGCGGGGCCAGAGCCGGCGATGGGTGAACGGGTACGTCGGCAGGTCCGCGTGGCCGGTTCCGCCGGCGACGGCCGGCCAGTCGACGTCGGCGCCGTCGACGAACAGGGTGGCGACCGAGGTCAGCAGGGTCCGCGTCTCCGCGCGCCCGCGGCGCAGCGCCGGCACGGCCAGCAGATCGGCGTCGGCGTCCTGGACCAGTGTGGTGAGCACCGCGTCCGGACCCACCTCCAGAACGCGGGTGACGCCCTGGGCGGCGAGGGTGTGGACGGCGTCGGCGAACCGGATCGGCCGGCGGACCTGCTCGACCCAGTACTCCGGGTCGGTCCACTCGCCCGGGGTCACCGGCGCCCCGGTCACGGTGGAGACCGCGGCCAGCTTCGGCTCCGCGAACGTCAGCTCGGCGGCGACCTTGGCGAAGTCGGCGAGCATGGGCTCCATGAGCCGGGAGTGGAAGGCGTGGCTGGTGTGCAGGCGGCTGGTCTTCCAGCCGCGCTCGGCGGCGTCCGCCGCGACCCGTTCGATCGCGGCGTCCGGCCCGGAGACGACGACCGCGTGCGGTCCGTTGACGGCCGCCACGTCGATGTCCGGGAACGCCGCCCGGACGTCGGCCTCGGCGGCGCGGACCGCGAGCATCCCGCCGCCGGTCGGCAGCGCCTGCATGAGCCGGCCGCGGGCGGCGACCAGCGCCGCCGCGTCGGCCAGGTTCAGGACGCCGGCGGCGTAGGCGGCGGTGATCTCGCCGATCGAGTGTCCGGCGACCACGTCCGGCGTGAGGCCCCACCGCTCCAGCAGGGCCAGCAGCGCGACCTCGACGGCGAAGAGCGCGGGCTGCGCCGTTCCGGTCTGGTGGATCCGCTCCTCGTCGTCGAGCAGGTCGTGCGGCGGCAGGTCGAGGGCGGCGCACACCGCGTCGTACGCGGCCGCGTACGCCGGGAACGCGTCGTACAGTTCGCGGCCCATGCCGATCCGCTGGGCGCCCTGGCCGGTGAAGACGACGGCGAGCCGGCCGTGGCGCGCGGTGCCCCGTACGGTGCCGCCCTCGGCCAGTGCGGTCGCCAGTTCGGCCCGGTCGAGGCCGAGCGCGACGGCCCGGTGCGGCAACCGGTTCCGGCCGGCGAGCGTGCGGGCGACCTCGTGCAGCGGCACGTCCGCGCGGTCGGTGAGGTACTCGGCCAGCCGGGTGACCTGGGCGTCCAGTGCGTCGTCGTCGGCCGCCGCGAGCACCAGCGGCGTGAGCGGCGGCTGCGGCCCGGCCGGTTCGAGCGCGACGGGTTCGGTGGTGGACGCGGCGGGTTCGGTGGGCGGGGCTTCGAGGATGACGTGGGCGTTGGTGCCGCTGATCCCGAACGAGGACACCGCCGCCCGCCTCGGTCGGTCGACCTCCGGCCAGGCCCGCGCCTCGGTCAGCAACTCCACCGACCCGGCCGACCAGTCCACCTCGGAGGTCGGCGCGTCCACGTGCAGCGTGGCCGGCAGCGTGCCGTGCCGCATCGCCTGCACCATCTTGATGATCCCGGCCACGCCGGCCGCCGCCTGGGTGTGCCCAAGGTTCGACTTCACCGAACCGAGCCAGAGCGGTTCGCTCCCGCGCTGCCCGTAGGTGGCCAGCAATGCCTGGGCCTCGATCGGGTCGCCCAGCGGCGTGCCGGTGCCGTGCGCCTCGACGGCGTCCACGTCACCGGGTTCGAGCCGGGCGTTGGCCAGCGCCTGGCGGATGACCCGCTGCTGGGACGGCCCGTTCGGGGCGGTCAATCCGTTGGAGGCGCCGTCGGAGTTCACGGCGCTGCCCCGCACCACGGCGAGGATCGGGTGGCCGAGGCGCTGGGCGTCCGAGAGCCGCTCGACCAGCAGCATGCCGACGCCCTCACCCCAGCCGGTGCCGTCCGCGCCCTCGGCGAAGGACTTGCACCGCCCGTCGGGCGCCAGGCCGCGCTGGCGGGAGAACCCGATGAACGTGTTCGGGGTGGCCATCACGGTGACCCCGCCGGCCAGCGCCAGCTCGCACTCCCGGTTCCGCAGCGCCTGGATGGCCAGGTGCAGCGCAACCAGCGACGAGGAGCAGGCGGTGTCGACGGTGACGGTCGGCCCCTCCAGGCCGAAGGTGTAGGCGACCCGCCCGGACGCGATGCTGCCGCCGGTGCCCATGAAGCCCTCGGCCGCGTCCGCGGACTCGCCCACCACCAGCGCGTAGTCGTTGTACATGATGCCGACGAACACCCCGGTCCGCGAACCGCGCAGCCCCTGCGGGTCGATCCCGGCGCGTTCGAACGCCTCCCAGGAGGACTCCAGCAGCAGCCGGTGCTGCGGGTCCATCGCCAGCGCCTCACGCGGCGAGATCCCGAACAGGCCCGGGTCGAAGTCCGCAGCGCGGGCCAGGAAGCCGCCGTCGCGGGAGTAGGTCGTGCCGGGGTGGTCGGGGTCGGGGTGGTAGAGGTTCTCCACGTCCCAGCCCCGGTCGGTCGGGAACGACCCGATCGCGTCCCGGCCGGCGGCCACCAGCTCCCAGAGGTCCTCCGGTGAGCCGACCTCGCCGGGGAACCGGCAGGCCATCCCGACGATCGCGATCGGCTCGGACGCGGCCTGCTCGGCCTCGCGCAGCCGCTCCCGGGTGTCGTGGAGCTCAGCGGTGACCCGCTTGAGGAAGTACCGCAGCCGATCCTCGGGGACCTGGCCTGGCTCGCTCATGTGCTGTTGCCTCTCTTCGCTGCGGCAGGTCAGGAGATGCCGAATTCCTTGCCGAGCAGGTCGAACATCTCGTCGTCGGTGGCGGTCTCCAGCTCTTCGGCCAGTACCGCGCCGCCGGTCGACGCCGCGCCCTGCCAGCCTGCGAGCAGGCTGTTCAGCCGGGCGGTCACCCGGGACCGCTCCTCGTCGTCGGCCGTCGCCGCGCGCAGGCCCTGCTCGAGCTGGTCGAGCTCGGCCAGCAGCGCCACGACCGGGGACACCACCGCGGGCCGGAGCCGCTCGGCGAGGTGCGCGGCGAGCGCACCGGCGTTCGGGTAGTCGAAGACCAGCGTCGAGGGCAGCCTCAGTTCGGTCGCGGCCATCAGCCGGTTGCGCAGTTCGACCGCGGTGAGCGAGTCGAAGCCCAGCTCGGTGAAGGCCCGCCCGGCCGGGACGGCGGCGCCGGAGTCGTGCCCCAGCACGGCCGCGACCTGCGCCTGTACGGCTTCGAGCACGAGCCGGTCCTGGTCCTCGGGGGACAGCCCGTCCAGGCGCCGGCCCAGCGTCGGCCCGGCGGGGGCGGCCCGGCGGCTGCGCGGCGCGCGGACCAGGCCCGCCAGCAGCGGAGGCAGCAGGCCGAACTCGGCGGCCTGCCCGAGCGCGGCCGGGTCGAGGGCGAGCGGGGCGACCAGCGCCGTTCCGGTACCGAGAGCCGCGTCGAACGCGGCCAGCCCCTGCTCCGCGGTGAGCGGCAGAACACCACCGCGACGCATCCGGTCCCGGTCGGCATCGGTGAGCGTCTCACCCATGCCCGCGTCCCACAGACCCCAGGCCAGCGACGTCGCCGGCACACCCTGCGCCCGCAACTGGGTGGCGTAGGCGTCCAGGAACGCGTTCGCGGCGGCGTAGTTGGCCTGCCCGGCGTTACCGAACAGTCCGGCCGCCGAGGAGTACAGCACAAACGCCGCCAGGGGCTGATCGGCCGTGGCCGCGGCGAGGTTGCGGGCGGCGTCGACCTTGGCCCGGAACACCGTCTGCAACCGCTCGGGAGTCAGGTCGGCCAGCAGGGCGTCATCCAGCACACCCGCGGCATGGATCACGGCACTCACCGACTCGTCCCGCAGGGCTTCGGCAACCGCGTCGGCGTCGGCCACGTCGCAGGCGATCGAACGCACCTCCGCCGGCGCGAGCTGACCTTCGAGGTCGGCGGTCGCACCCGACCGCGAGAGCAGAAGCAACCTGCGGACGCCATGGGCCCGCACCAGGTGCCGGGCTACCAACCGCCCCAGCGTGCCCGTCGCACCGGTGACCACCACCGCCCCGTCCCCGAACTCCACCGCACCGGACGCCTTCAACCGCACCAGGCGGGGAACATTGACCACACCGTCACGCACCAGCGCCTCCGGCACGGGATAGAACACATCCTCGGAACCGTCCAGCAGATGGATCCGGTCCGGGTGCTCCGACTGCGCCGACCGGACCAGACCCCACAGCGCGGCGGCGTCCGGGTCGGTGACCTTCTCACCCACCGCACCCCGCGTACGGACCACCAGCCGCGAGTCCGCCCACACCGGCTCGGCCAGCCAGGTCTGCAAGAACGTCAGCAGAGCGGCGGCCCGATCCCGGGCGGCCCCCGGCGCCGTGGCGTCCACCATCATCACCGAAACAGGTACGGCCGGCAGCGGATCACCCAGCGTGATCGCAATCCGCTCTTCCGCCGCGGGCACGACCTCCTGCGGCGCCCACTCCACACCGAACAACAAGCGGTCGGCGATGCCGCCGAACTGGGTGGGCGTGACCGGCCGCAGGGCGAGGCTCTCCACCGTCGCCACCGGGCTGCCCGACAGGTCGGCCAGCGAGAGCCGGACGGTGTCGGTGCCGGGCGCGGGAGCGATCTCGACCCGGAGGCCGGTCCCGGCCAGCCCCGTGACCCGTACTCCGGTGAAGCCGAACGGCAGCCGGACGCCGCCGTCGGCCGGGAGCGCACCCCCCGCGCCGATGGCGTGCAGTGCCGCGTCGAACAGCGCCGGGTGCAGCGCGTAGCCAGTGACCGAGCCCTCGATTTCGACCTCGGCGAACACCGTCTCACCGCGCCGCCAGACCCGCCGCAGTCCCTGGAACGCCGGCCCGTAGTCCAGCCCGGCGGAGGCCGCCATCGGGTAGAAGCCGGTGACGTCGATCTCGTCCGCGTCCGCCGGAGGCCAGACCGCCGACGCGGCGGTGTCCGGGAGCGGCTCGGCGTCGCCGGTCAGCAGACCGCCGGCGTTGAGCACCCACGTCTCGTCCTCCTCGGACCGGGAGTGGATCGTCACGGCGCTGCGGCCCGCGTCGGGCGCGGCCAGGGTGACCCGGACCTGGACCCCGCCCTGCTCCCCGAGGGTCAGCGGGGCCTGCAGCAGCAGCTCGTCCAGGACCGGCAGACCGACCTGGTCCCCGGCGGCGAGCACCATCTCGACCAGCGCGGTGCCCGGGACGACGGTGCGGCCGGAGATCGTGTGGTCGCGCAGCCACGGGTGGGTGCGGACGGAGAGCTTCCCGGTGAAGACGCTGTCGCCGGACGGCAGTGCGACCGCGGCGCCGACAAGCGGGTGCCCGGTGCCGACGAGGCCGAGGCCGGCGGCGTCACCGGTGGGGCCGGTGCGCGGGCTCGGCCAGTACCGGCGGTGCTGGAAGGCGTAGGTGGGCAGGTCGGCGCGGGAGCCGGTGCCGAGCACCGCGGCCCAGTCGACGTCCTGGCCCTCGACGAACAGCGTCCCGACCGCGGTGAGCAGCGTCTCGACCTCGGCGCGCCCGCGACGGAGCGCGGCGACCACGGTCAGCTCCGGGCGGAGGTCGCCGACCAGAGCGGTGAGCACGCCGTCCGGGCCCAACTCCAGCACCCGGCCGGCGTCGAGGGCCGTGACCGCGTCGGCGAACCGCACGGGCCGGCGGACCTGGTCGACCCAGTAGCCGGGGTCGATCCACTGACCGGGCTCGACGGGCCGGCCGGTCACCGTGGACACGGCCGGGATCACCGGCTCGGCGAAACTCAGCGTCTCCACAACCGCGCGGAACTCGGCCAGCATCGGCTCCATCAACCGCGAATGGAACGCATGACTGGTCCGCAACCGGTTCGTCTTCCAGCCGCGCTCCACAGCCAGCTCGGCGATCCGCTCGATGTCGTCCTCAATCCCGGACACCACCACCGACGCCGGACCGTTCACCGCCGCGACATCAACGGCCAAGCCACCGCCGTTCGACCCGCCGTCGGCCACCACCACCGCGTCCGCCGCGATGTCGACCACGAGGCCACCGTCAGTGCCCGCACCCTCGAACCGGTCGGTCAGCAGCGCGCGCACCTCGCTCTCGGAGGCGCCGATCGCCAGCATCGCGCCGCCGACCGGCAGCGCCTGCATCAACCGACCCCGGGCCGCGACCAGCGTGGCGGCGTCGGCCAGGGTGAGGACCCCGGCGGCGTAGGCGGCGGTGATCTCGCCGATCGAGTGCCCGGCGACGGCGTCCGGCTCCATGCCCCAGGACCGCACGAGCGCCAGCAGCGCCACCTCGACCGCGAAGATGGCCGGCTGCGCCCAGCCGGTCTGGTTCAGCCGGGATTCGTCGTCCAGCACCTCGCGCAGCGGAAGATCCAGAGCCTGGCACACGTCGTCGAAGGCCGCCGCGAACGCCGGGAAGGTCTGGTACAGCTCGCGGCCCATGCCGACCCGCTGCGCGCCCTGCCCGGTGAACACGGTGGCCAGTCCGGCGCGGTGCGCTTCCCCGCGCCGTACCTCGGGCCGGGACTCGTCGGCCTCGTCGAAGCCGGCCAGCGCGCGGTCGAGCGCGGGGCGGTCGGTGGCGAGGAGCACCGCGCGGTGTCGCAGCGCCGCACGGCCGACCAGCGCCCGGCCGATCTGGTCCAGCGGCAGGTCCGACGCGATCGCGGTGTGCAGGCGGGTGGCGTAGGCGTGCAGCGCGTCCGGATCGGCCGCGCTGAACACGATCGGGGTGACCGGCAGGCCCTCGCTCGGCGCGACGGCCGGGGCAGCGGGTGCCGCTTCGAGGACGATGTGGGCGTTGGTGCCGCTGATCCCGAACGAGGACACCGCCGCCCGGCGCGGCCGGTCGACCTCCGGCCAGGCCCGCGCCTCGGCCAGCAGCTCGACCGAACCGGCCGACCAGTCCACCTGGGAGGTGGGAGCGTCCACGTGCAGCGTCTTGGGCAACATGCCGTGCCGCATGGCCTGGACCATCTTGATGATCCCGGCCACGCCGGCGGCGGCCTGGGTGTGCCCCAGGTTGGACTTGATCGACCCCAGCCAGAGCGGCGTCTCCCGATCCTGACCGTACGTGGCCAGCAATGCCTGCGCCTCGATCGGATCCCCGAGCGAGGTACCGGTGCCGTGTGCCTCGACGACGTCCACGTCCTGCGACGTCAGACCGGCAGACTCCAGCGCCTGGCGGATCACCCGCTGCTGCGACGGGCCGTTCGGGGCGGTCAGACCGTTGGACGCGCCGTCCTGGTTGATCGCACTACCCCGCACCACCGCCAGGACCGGGTGGCCCAGACGCTGGGC
>NZ_FZOD01000080.1 GCF_900188345.1 Streptosporangium subroseum
CACGACGACGACCAGGGCATCGGCGTGCTGGCCGCGATCAAGGAGGCCAACCGCAGCGAGTTCTTCATGGTCGGCGGCGCGGGTTCGGCCAACGCGATGCGCGACATCCAGGCGGGTAACAGCGTGCTGGAGGCCACTGTCACCTACAGCCCGACCATGGCCTCTTCGGCGATCAAGCTTGCTCGGCTGATCGCGCAGGGCAAGGGCATGAGTGATCTGGTGGAGAACCAGGTGCCTCAGTCGATCACGCTGGCCTCGGAGACCATCACCAAGGACAACGTCGACAAGTACCTGCCGCTCGGATTCGAGTCGTGACAGCGGTCCTTCAGGTGGGTATGGCGAAGGGCAAGGCGATCATGTCGCCCGCCCTCTCCGCCGACTAGTCCCGCCCGCCGACCCCGGGCGGCGGCCTGTCAGGTGAGCCGCCGCCCGTCATTTCCCAAGACCCGACATCCCAGGAAACGTCTGTTTGAGCAGGAGGCCCGATGCGTACGGGAGTGTGGCTGATAGGAGCGCGGGGGTCGGTCGCCGCCACCAGCGTGATCGGAGCGCTCGCACTGCGGGCGGGTCTCACCGATCCGACCGGTTGCGTCACCGAGTTACCCGAACTACACAGCCCCGAGATACCCGGCCTCGGAGACCTCGTCTTCGGCGGGCACGACATCTCCTCGAACCCGCTGGCGAAGAAGGCCGACACGCTGGCCGCCGCGGGCATCGTCCCGGGCTGGTTGGTCAGGGCCCTCTCCGATGAGCTGTCGGCGGTCGAGAAGGAACTACGGCCGGTGCCCGAAGCCGGAAACCAGGCCGCCACGGCCGACCTCATCGGTGCCGACCTGATCGACTTCCAGCGGCGGAACGACCTGGACAGGGTCGTCGTGATCAATGTCTCGACCACCGAGGCCGTGCCCGAACCGCACCCGGCCCACGCCGACCTGGGGGCGCTGGAGGCCGAGCTGGCGACCTCGCGGACCCTGCTGCCCCCGAGCTCGCTCTTCGCGTACGCGGCTTTCCGCGCGGGCTGCCCGTACGTGGACTTCACCCCCTCTACGGGCGCGCGACTGCCCGCCCTGGACCAGCTCGCCAGGCGGCAGCGCCTGCCGTACAGCGGGCACGACGGCAAGACCGGCGAGACGCTCGTCAAGTCGGTGCTCGCGCCGATGTTCGCCATGCGTAACCTGCGCGTGCGAACGTGGTCCGGGATCAACCTCCTGGGCGGAGGCGACGGCGCCAACCTCGCCGAGCCGGCCGCCAACGCGGCGAAGACCGCCAGCAAGCAGCGGGTGCTGGCCGAGACACTCGGCTACGTCCCCCAGGGCACCACGCGCATCGACTATCTCGAGGACATCGGCGACTTCAAGACCGCCTGGGATCTCGTGACCTTCGAGGGCTTCCTCGGGGTGCCGATGCGCATGGAGTTCACCTGGCACGGCTGCGACTCCGCCCTCGCCGCGCCCTTGGTCCTGGACCTGGCGCGGCTCACCGCGGCGGCGCACCGGGCCGGGCGCTCCGGCCCGCTCTCCGAACTCGCCTTCTTCTTCAAGGATCCGTTCGGGTCCGAGCCGCACGCTCTGGCCGAGCAGTGGCGGGTGCTACGCGGCTTCGTCGCCGGGCTCGGCGCGGGAGACCAGGTCTGATGGCGTCGTTGCGCGACTTCATGGATCTGGTACGCGCACCCGCGGCGCTCTCCGTACCGGGCGACGTCGTGGCGGGCGGAGCCGCCGCCGGGGCGCTCGGCCGCCGGACCCCGGCCCTGGCGTGCGCCTCGGTCTGCCTCTACTGGGCGGGAATGGCGGCCAACGACTGGGCCGACCGCCGCCTGGACAAGGTGGAACGCCCGGAGCGGCCGATACCGTCAGGGCGGATCTCGGCGAACCTGGCGCTGGCCACGGCTCTGGGCCTCACCGGCGCGGGTCTCGCGGCCGCCGGGCTCGCCGCCGGTCGCCGGGGCCTCGCCGTCGCCGCACCGCTCGCGGCGGCCGTGTGGGCATACGACCTGCGCGCGAAGAACACGTCCGCGGGTCCGGCGGTGATGGCCGCCTGCCGCGCCCTGGACGTGCTGCTCGGTGCGAGCCCGGGCCTCGGCGGAGGCCGTACGGGCGCGCCGCCGGGAACGGCAGGGGCGGGCTCGCCGTCCCGGACGTTCGCCGACGCGCTGCCCTCGGCCCTCGCGGTCGCCGCCCACACCTACATGATCACCGAGCTGTCGCGCAGGGAGGTCTCGGGCGCGGACCGCCGCGTACCCGCCACCACCATGGCGGGTACGGCGGCGCTGGCCGCGGGGGTCACCGTGGCGGGGAGCAGACGTGGCGCGGGGCCGGGGGCGGCCGTTCAGGCGACGCTCGCCTCCTGGTATCTCGCGCGGTTCGGCGCGGCCCAGGCCCGCGCCGTCGACGAGCCTTCCGCGCCCCGGATCCGCGAGGCCGTGGGAACCGGCATCACCGTGCTGCCCGCGCTGCAGGGTGCGCTCACGGTTCACGCCGGCGCGGTCCCCGCGGGACTGGCCGTGGCGCTGGCCGCCCCGCTCGGCCGCCGGCTCGCCAGGAAAATCTCCCCGACATGAGCACCGGCATGAGTTCTGGTAAGCGCACCGGCACGCGTGTCATCACGGAGACCGGAACGAGCATCGGCATGACCGTCATCCCCGGCACCGGCACGAGTGTCATCACGGAGCCCGACAGGAACACCACCATGAGTTCTGGCATGCGTCCCGGCATGACTGCCATCCCTGACACCGGAACGGACATCGGCGTGAACCCCGGCACGGTGCTGATATGAGCGCCGCGGCGGGCGGCGCCCTCAGATTCGGCTACGGGACCAACGGGTTCGCCAACCACCGGCTGACCGACGCCTGCGAGATCATCGCGGGCCTCGGTTACACCGGCGTGGCCCTGACCCTCGACCACGACCACCTGGACCCCTACGCCCCCGGGCTGGCACGGCGGACGGCGGAGCTGGCCGACCGGCTGCGCGATCTCGGGCTCGGGGTGGTCATCGAGACCGGCGCGCGCTACCTGCTGGACCCCTGGCACAAGCACGCCCCCACGCTGTTGCACGACGAGCGGGAAACCCGGCTGGACTTCCTGCGCCGGGCGATCGCGATAGGCGAGGACCTGGGCGCCGAGGCGGTGTCCTTCTGGGCGGGCGTGCGTCCGGATGGGGTGGGCGAGGACGTCGCCTGGGAGCGCCTGGTGGACGGCTGCGCCCAGCTTGTCGCCCCCGCCGAGGCCGCGGGGGTACCGCTCGGGTTCGAGCCCGAGCCGGGAATGCTCGTCGAGTCGATCGCCGGATGGCGGCGGCTGCGGGAGGCGCTCGGCGCACCGGCCGCCTTCGGCCTGACACTCGACATCGGCCACTGCCGCTGCCTTGAGCCGGATCCGGTGCCCTCCTGCGTGACGGCCGTGGCGGACCACGTGGTCAACGTGCAGATCGACGACATGCGCCGGGGCGTGCACGAGCACCTGGAGTTCGGGGAAGGGGAGATCGACTTCCCGCCGGTGCTCCGCGCGCTCGGTGACGCCGGGTACCGCGGGCTGGTCGCGGTCGAGCTGCCCCGCCACTCCCACGCCGCCCCCTCCGTGGCCGCCCGCTCGATCGACTTCCTGCGCGAGGCCGAACGGGAAGCCGCGGCCGGGCGCGGGACCGCGGGCGAGAGGGAAGCCACCGAGAAGGAAACCGTGACCGAGATCGGAACCGTGGAGGAGAGGGAAGCCGCGGCCGAGAGGGAAACCGTAGACGTGAGGGAAACCGTGGAAGGGAGGCGACCGTGACGGAATCGGAGCGACTGCGGGCCGCACTGGCGGCCGAACCCGGGCATGACGTACGGGCCCGGGAATGGCTGGCCGACGCGCTCGCGCGGATCGTGGAACGGCCGGAGACCGTCGGGAGGTCCTTCGCCGCCGCGGGGCGCACCGTTGGACGGGCCCCGCTGGCGGACGCGCCCGACTGGACGGCGGACGAGGCCGCCAGGGCGCTGCTGCTGGCCGCACTGCCACCGGACCGGGTCGCGGACGAGGCCGCCGCCCTCTATCGGTACGGCGACGCGAACGAGAAACGCGCGGTGCTCAAGGCCCTGCCGGCGCTGCCGGTGGGCGCGGCGGCCGTACCCCTGCTGCACGACGCGATCCGCAGCAACGACGCCCGCCTGGTGACCGCCGCGCTCGGGCCGTACGCCGGCCACCTCGACCAGGCGATGTGGCGGCAGGCGGTGCTCAAGTGCGTGTTCATGGACGTGTCGCTGGCGACGGTGGACGGGCTGGCCGAGCGAGCCGACGCCGAGCTGGCCACGATGCTGGCCGCGCTGGCCGAAGAGCGCGCCGCGGCCGGACGCTCGATCCCCGACGACGCCGTCGCACTGCTCACCACGCTCACCGGCGAGAAGAAGGACGCATGATGCGCATATTCGACCCCCACATCCACATGACCTCGCGCACCACCGATGACTACGCGAGGATGGCGGCGGCCGGAGTGCGCGCCATCGTCGAACCGGCCTTCTGGCTGGGCCAGCCCCGCACCAACCCCGGTTCCTTCGCCGACTACTTCGACTCGCTGATCGGCTGGGAGCCGTACCGGGCCGCGAAGTTCGGCATCCGCCACCACGCCACGATCGCGCTGAACCCCAAGGAGGCGGGCGACCGGCGCTGCCTGCCGGTGCTCGACCTGCTGCCGCGCTACCTCGACAAGGACGGCGTCGTCGCGGTCGGCGAGATCGGCTACGACTCGATGATCCCCGAGGAGGACGAGGCGTTCTCCGCGCAGCTCGCGATGGCCGTCGAGCACGGCCTGCCCGCCCTGGTGCACACCCCGCACCGGGACAAGGCCCGCGGCACGCAGCGCAGCCTCGACGTCGTCAAGGAGTCGGGCATCGCGCCCGGCCACGTCGCGATCGACCACCTCAACGAGGTCACCGTGGACCTCGTACGCGACTCCGGCTGCTGGATGGGCTTCTCCATCTACCCCGACACCAAGATGTCGCCGCCCCGCATGGTGGAGATCCTGAAGACCCACGGGCTGGAGCGGATGCTGATCAACTCGGCCGCCGACTGGGGCGTCTCGGACCCGCTGCTGACCAAGGAGACCGCCGAGGCGATGCTCGCCGCCGGCTACACCGAGGACGACGTCGACCGGGTGCTGTGGCGCAACCCGGTGGAGTTCTACAGCCAGTCGGGACGGCTCGACCTGTCCGACCTCGACGACGCCGGTGCCCGCGGCGCCGAGCCCACCTTCGAGGGCAGCTCGATCCTGCGCGGAGGCGGCTGATGCGCCTGCTCCATCCGGCGGGACGCCTCCTGCACCTGAGCTACTGCACCAACGTGCACCCGGCCGAGAACCTGGAGGGCATCGTCGGGCAGCTCGACGAGTACGCCCTGCCGATCCGCGAGCGCCTCGGCAGCGACGTGCTCGGGCTCGGGCTCTGGCTGGCCGCGCCGGTCGCGGCGGCGCTCGCCATCGACGCCGAGGCCCGTAAGGGCTTCCGCCGCGAGCTGGACGTGCGCGGCCTGGAGGTGGTGACGCTCAACGGCTTCCCCTACCGTTCCTTCCAGAACCCCGTGGTCAAGCAGGCGGTCTACCACCCCGACTGGACCACCCCCGAGCGCCTGCGCTACACCCTCGACCTGGCGCGGGTCCTGGCCGACCTGCTCCCGGACGACGCGGCCCGGGGGTCGGTCTCCACGCTGCCGCTGGCGTGGCGGCACCCCTGGGACGACGCCCGCGCCGCCACCTCCATGCAGATGCTGGACCTGCTCGCCGCCGGACTCGCCGACATCGAGACCCGGACCGGGAGGATCATCCAGGTGGCGTTCGAGCCGGAGCCCGGGTGCGTGATCGAGACCACCGCCCAGGCCGTCGCGATGCTCTCCGGCGTGGACACCGACCGGCTCGGCGTCTGCCTGGACCTCGCGCACCTCGCGTGCGCCTGGGAGCAGCCGGCCGACGCGCTGCGCGCGCTGAGGGAGGCGGGCATCTCCGTCATGAAGGTCCAGCTGTCGGCCGCGATGGAGGCCGGCGAGCCCGAGGCGCTGCGCGAGTACGTCGAGCCGCGGTTCCTCCATCAGACGCGCAACCCCGCAGGGGGCTCCGTCGACGACCTCGACGAGGCATTCGAGACCGAGTTGCCCGGCCCCTGGCGGGTGCACTACCACGTGCCGCTGCACTCCCGCCCGTCCGCGCCGCTGGTCACCACCACGCCACTGCTGCGCGCGGCGATCGGCGAGCTGGTCGGCGGCCCCGACGCCGTGTGCGACCACTTCGACGTCGAGACCTACACCTGGGGCGTGCTGCCGCCCGAGCAACGCCCCCAGAACGCCGGCCAGCTCGCCGACGGCATCGCCGCCGAAATGGCCTTCGCACACGACGAACTGCTTAAAGGGATGAACGCATGACATCACTCCTGGTCCTCGACGTGGTGGGGTTGACCCCACGAATTTTGGAGCACATGCCCCGGCTGCGCGCTGTCGCCGACGGCGGCTTCCAGGCGTCGCTCGGTACGGTGCTGCCCGCGGTGACCTGCTCGGTCCAGTCGACCTTCCTCACCGGCGAGCTCCCCACCGAGCACGGCATCGTGGGCAACGGCTGGTACTTCCGCGATGTGGGCGAGGTGCTGCTGTGGCGCCAGCACAACGCGCTGGTCGGCGGGGACAAGCTCTGGGACGCCGCCCGGCGGGCCCGTCCCGGCTACACGGTGGCCAACGTGTGCTGGTGGTACGCCATGGGCGCCGACGTCGACTGGACCGTCACCCCCCGGCCGATCTACCACGCCGACGGGCGTAAGGACCCCGACTGCTACACCGCCCCTCCGGAGCTGCACGACGCGCTCACCACCCGGCTGGGTGAGTTCCCGCTCTTCAACTACTGGGGGGCGCTGGCGGGGATCGCCTCGTCGGAGTGGATCTGCCGGGCCACCGAGCAGATCATGGCGGAGCACGATCCCGACCTGACCCTCGCCTACGTGCCACACCTCGACTACGACCTGCAGCGATACGGGCCCTCCGCTCCCCAGGCGGCCGCGGCCGCCGTGGAGCTGGACCGGGTGCTGACGCCGCTGCTGGACGCGGCCGCGGCGCGCGGGACCACGGTCGTGGCGCTGTCGGAGTACGGGATCACGGATGTCTCGCGTCCGGTCGCCATCAACCGGCTCCTGCGGTCCGAGGGTCTGCTGGAGGTCTACACCCAGGCGGGCATGGAGTATCTGGACCCGTGGACGTCGCGGGCGTTCGCCGTCGCCGACCACCAGGTGGCCCACGTCTACGTGCGTGACCCGGCCGACGTGCCGGCCGTCGCCAAGCTCTGCGCCACCCTGCCGGGGGTGGCGGAGGTGCTCGACGACGAGGGCAAGGCCCGGTTCGGGCTGGACCACCCGCGCTCGGGGGAACTGGTCCTGGTCGCCGACCCCGACGCCTGGTTCACCTACTACTACTGGCTCGACGACGCCCGCGCGCCCGACTTCGCCCGCCTGGTCGACATCCACCGCAAGCCCGGCTACGACCCGGCGGAGCTCTTCTTCGACCCCTCCGGGCCGGGCGCGGCCAAGCGCAGGGCCGGGGTGGCGCTGCTGCGCAAGAAGCTCGGCATGCGCTACATGATGACCGTGGTCGGGCTCGACGCCGGGGCGCAGGCCGTACGGGGCTCGCACGGGCGGCTGCCGGACGATCCGCGCG
This sequence comes from Streptosporangium subroseum, assembly GCF_900188345.1. Taxonomy (GTDB): domain Bacteria; phylum Actinomycetota; class Actinomycetes; order Streptosporangiales; family Streptosporangiaceae; genus Streptosporangium; species Streptosporangium subroseum. The sequence goes on from NZ_FZOD01000080.1 coordinate 7,656, forward strand.
ACGCCCCGGTGCTGCTCTGCTCCGACCCTGCTCCGGCCAGGGAACATGTCGAGGCCGTCGAGGTCAAGGAGTTGCTGCTCGGGCTGGCCACGACGAATACATAGGTTCCGTACGGACTTCTTCCGATGAGGCCGCCGGCCCGGCATCGGTGAGTTCGGACAACGCATCCGGGCGACGGGTGAAGCAGCCCGTCGGCTCCTGCCGGAACGTCGCCGAACCGGCCGGCCCTTGGCGAGATGGGTTCGGTAGGAGCGCACTCGAAACGACGGCCACCACACATCTCCGGGCACCTGGTCGTACTCGGAGCATCGCGTGGTGGCCGTTCCACGTCGAGAATCACCCGTCACCGGGTTAAAAGCGAAGCTTAGCGGTCGGCTCCGGAAGTCCTTCGGGGGGTGATGTGGCATCGTCGAGTACAGCAGGCCGATGGCCGCAGTCATCGTGCTGCTGGAGGTTCGGCTCCTTCTGTTCGTGTCGCTCGATCTGGGTTAGCAGGTCGCCGGGGTGAACGTCCATCTGAATGGCCGGGCGGCCTGGTTGTAGCGTCGCTCGAAGGCGATGAGCCGGTCTTCGACCTGGTCAGGGCTGGTGAATTCGTTAGGTGTGACGACCTTGCGCTGCACGATGGAAAAGAAGATCTCTATCTGATGCATCCAGGAGGCGTGGACAGGCAGGTGCACCATGACCGCGTTGGGGAAACGTTGGGCCAGGCGGTCGGCAGCCTTCTTGCCGCGGTGGGAGGAGCCGTTGTCGACGATCCAGAACACCCGTTTGGCTGAGGCGTACGGCTCGGTCGTCATGACGCGCTCGACCAGGTCCATGAACGGGATGATCCGGTCTTGGCGAGCAATGCCCGAACACGCGCGCCTGGTAACCGCGATGCCACGGATATGTGGTCATCCGGTGAGTGCCGCCTTGACCCGATCGGGGGTGAACGGCAGAGTCCGGATGCGCTTGCCGATGGCTGCGAAGATCGCGTTGCCGATCGCCCCGCCGATGGTGCCGATCGCCGGCTCGCCGGCACCCAGCGGCGGTTTGTCCGTGTGGTTGATGAGGATCGTTTCGATGGCCGGCACCTCGTTGAACCGCAACACCTCGTACTGCGGCCCGGGGTTGAAGGAGCTCGTCTGCCAGGCCACCGAGGTGACGCGGTCGTCGGTGTAGAACACCTCCTCCTTGAGGGTTCGTCCGACACCTTGGACAACGTTGCCTTCGATCTGGTTGCGCAGACCGTCGGGATTGACGATGAGCCCGCAGTCGTGAGCGACGACCACCCGCGTGACGGTCACCTTGCCGGTGTCAGGGTCGACCCGCACCTCGGCGTAGGTAGCCACATACGCGTTGACGACTTCGTACTGATGGAACGCGACGCCGGCACCCGTGCCATCGCCACCGGGCGGCCGTGTGCGCCAGACGTCACGAAGTGCCTCGCAGACCGCGACCGCCCGCGGATCGGGCAGCGAGGCGATCCGCAGTTCCAGGGGGTCATGACCGCCAGCGTGGGCCAGTTCGTCGAAGAACGACTCGTTGGCGAAGCTGTTGGAGAAGCCACCGAGCGATCGGAGCGCTGTCGTGCGCGGGATCAAGTACGTCAGCGGACTCGCCGGTGCGGCAGACGTCGGACCGGTCGTCACGAAACTCTTGAGCAGGCGGGCCTCGACCCGCTGCGGGAAGTCGTACGTCACGGGCGCGTTGCGTCCCGACGAATCCACCGAGCTGCTCGGCAGCGGAGCGGGCAACTTGCCCATGAGCGTGCCCGCCAGCAGCGTGCCCGGAGTGCCGTCGACCGGCCTGCTGTTCGCGGTCGGCGCGTAGTTCAGGTGCGACCAGGCGATGATGCCGTCGGGGCCGACGGCACCCTGCATGTCGTGCGCCTGCGCTCCGCCGAGCGGCTCCCAGGCGTGCTCGTCCTGCCGGGTCCACTGCACGCGCACCGGCTTGCCGACTGCCTGGGACAGCACAGCGGCATCGGCGGCGCAGTCGTCAGCACCGTTGTGGCCGTAGCAGCCGGAGGCCTCCACGTAGATCACCCGGACCGCGGCAGGGGCGAGCCCGAGCAGCGGAGCGATCGCGCCGGCGAGCGCGGTGACGTTCTGGGTCCCGGACCAGATCGTCGCCTGGATGCCGGTCGCCGGGTCGGGTGCTCGACGAACGTCGGCGACCGCGGTGGAGGCGCCCATCCCTCCGTGCATATGGAACGGTGAGAAGTACTGGGAGTTCAGGACCTGGTCGGCGGTCGCGAGGATCGGGGCGACGCCGTCATCGATCTCGACTACCGAACGGTAGTGGTTGGCTGGGTCGCGGACCGCCGCTGGAAGGTCGGCCTGAGCGATCATCTTGGGCCCGGTGGTCCAGCTGACCGATATACCGCTCTTTGGCGAGGCCGCGACGGACGCCGCCCACTCCGATGTAGCCACCACGCCGATGAATCGGTCGTGCTGTACGACGTCGACGAAGCCCTCGATCGCCTTGGCCCGGTCAAGATTGCTGATGACGGGCTGCGTCGAGTTGCGACCCGTGGGCCGTACGACCCGCCCGTGCAGCATTCCCGGAACCGTGACGTCGTGCAGGAACCGGAAGGTCGCATCCATCTTGGCCGGAAGGTCGACCCGCGGCACGTTGGTCCCGACGACCACGTATTTATTGGCCGCCATGAGCGGTACGGTCTGGTCGAGCGGGAGGACCGTGACCCCGCTCTTGAGGAGATCCTTGTACGTCACGGTGTGCCCGGATGAGTGACCAGAACGGGTGGCGAGGGAGAAGCGGCCGTCCTGGGCCACCAGTTGGTCCGGAGTGACCTTGAAATGTGCGGCAGCCCGGTGCGACAGTTCCTGGAAGGCGGTCGCCGCCGCCTGCTGGAGCTGGATACCGCCATTCTGGATGCTCTTGGATCCGGTCGTGCCGCCCTGACTGACACTGAGCAAGGTGTCGCCCTGGACCCAGTCGACGTCCGCCACGCCAAGGCGCAGCTCCTCCACGACCATCTGGGCCAACGCGGTCTGGACGCCCGTACCCAGCTCAACCTTGCCGCTGTAGACCGTGATCCCCTTCTTGGTGAGGACCAGCCACGACTGCGTCGTGTTCGCCGGCGCCCCCACCGCCTCCACGCGCACCAGGCCGTTCGAGGCAGCGGCAGCTGCGGCAGCCGACGTCGCGGGTCCTGCCAGTGTGAAGCCGATGGCAAGGGCGCCGCTGCCGACGAGGAACTGCCGCCGGGATGTCTGCACGCTCATCGAACCATCTCCTTGGCGGCCGAGCGGATGGCGGCGACGATACGCGTGTGGGTGCCGCAACGGCAGATGTAGTTCCCTTGTCCGTTGGGCGTCGCACCCGACAGGAAGTCTTCGATCTCCGCCTCGGAGGGCACCTCGTGGTTGCCCGCCGTGATACGGCCCTCGATCCAGCCCAGCGACCCCATGATCATGCCGTTGGCGCAGAAAGCGCACTGGCCGGCCTGCAGTTCCACGAACTCACGCTGAAGAGGATGAGGTCGTTTACCGGACAGGCCATCGAGCGTGCGTATCTCCGCGTTGTCGTCAACCGTGTGCAACTGGCGGGTGCACGACCGGATGGGAACGTCGTCGAGGAGCACCGTGCAGGCCCCGCACTGGGAGACACCGCACCCGAATCTGGGCCCCTGCTGTCCGAACCGCTCGCGCAGCCAGTACAGCAGGGCTTCCGAGGTCTCCGAATCCCCCGAGCCGATCGCCTGATATTCAGCAGCCACACGCTTGCCGTTTAGAAGAATTTTCCTCGATGCCACGTAGCGACCTCATGTCCCTTTTAGGCCCACCTGTCGGTTAGTGGGTCATTACGATGCAAAGGGTAGGGACTCTTTGGAGCCATAAACCTTACGAAACGATGACGTCGGTCGGCCTTCGTGGATCTCACGATGACCGTGGGGGTAGGCAAGGCAAGGCGACAGACCTCGATCGGATCGACATCCGCGACCCGAACTTCGCCACCAAGACCACCCGCGTCCTGGACCTGTACGCACGTATCTTCGACGGCGTCCCCCTCGACAAGGATGAGTACGTCATCTCCAGCGACGAGAAGACCAGCATTCAGGCGCGCTGCCACCCCACGCTCGCGCCGGGTACGGCCCGCACGATGCGCCTCAACCACGAATACGACCGCGGCGGCGCGCTGGCCTACCTGGCCGTCCGGCCATTCAGATGGACGTTCACCCCGGCGACCTGCTAACCCAGATCGAGCGACACGAACAGAAGGAGCCGAACCTCCAGCAGCACGATGACTGCGGCCATCAGCCTGCCGTACTCGACGATGCCACATCACCCCCCGAAGGACTTCCGGAGCCGACCACTTAGACAGAGCAGTTGGCGCCGCCATTCTCGTCTCCGTGCTGCGCGCGTGGGGCTGCGGGGACCGGTTCTTATGGAGTTCCCAGGAAGAGTTTGTAGCACTTTCAACTGAAATTTATGAGTATGGGGAAATGGAGCGCGCGCCGCAGGAGGCCGATGCGGCCGCGGCTCAGGGAGCCGTGGCCGGGAGAGCCCGGCGGTTTGTCGTCGGGGGTGGCGCACTTGTCGTCGTGGCGCTGCTCGCGTACTGGCTGGGAAGCAGCGGTGGGAACGGCGAAGAGGCCGCGCCCAGGCCGAGCGCGACGCCGACGCCCAGTGCGACGCTCACGGTGCCCGACGTCTTCAAGAGGGTCGGGCCGTCGGTGGTGGTCATCCAGGCCGGGAAGTCACTCGGAACCGGGGTGATCGCGGCCGAGGACGGGACGATCCTGACGGCGCACCACGTCGTCAAAGGCACTTCGAACAGAGACGCCGAGGACGTCACCGTGACGTTCGCCGACGGCACCAAGGCGAAGGCCGTCGTCGCGTCGTCGAACCCCAAGCGCGACGTCGCGACCCTCAAACCCGCGAAGCTGCCGGAGATCGTCGTCCCGGCGACGCTCGGCGGCGCCGCGACCGTGGGCGCGCCCGTCGTGGCGATCGGCAATCCACTGGGCCTGACCTACAGCGTCTCCACCGGCGTCGTGTCGGGCCTGAACCGGACCGCCGACCGGACCGCCAAAGACGGCGACCTGAACGGGCTCATCCAGTTCGACGCCTCCGTGAACCCGGGCAGCTCCGGCGGTCCCCTCCTGGACGCTCGCGGCCTGGTCATCGGGATCGTCGTCTCGATCGCCGACCCGGGAGGCGACGAGTCGTTCGCCGGCATCGCGTTCGCGGTGCCGATCGGCGCGGCCCTGGGCGGCGGCGAAGGCGACGGGCCGCCGGGCGACGGGCCCCAGATCTGACCGAAGCGTCACGAGAAGGAAGACCATATGACCTCGACCAACTTCTCCGCGTCGGCCCATCCGCTCGAACATGTGCTGTTCGAGGTCAAACGCACGATCGTCGGGCAGGACGTCCTGCTGGAGCGCATGGCCGTCGCGCTGATCGCCGACGGCCATCTGCTCGTCGAGGGCGTGCCGGGCCTGGCCAAGACGCTCGCGGTGAGGTCGCTGGCCGCCGCGATCGCCGGGAGTTTCCAGCGCGTCCAGTTCACCCCCGACCTGGTGCCGGCCGACCTCGTGGGCACGCGGGTCTACCACCAGCACTCCGGGGAGTTCAAAACCGAGCTCGGCCCGGTGTTCGCGAACCTGCTGCTGGCCGACGAGATCAACCGCGCCCCCGCCAAGGTGCAGAGCGCCCTGCTGGAGGTGATGCAGGAGCATCAGGTGACGATCGGCCGTGAGACGTTCCGGGTGCCCGAGCCGTTCCTGGTCATGGCGACGGAGAACCCGATCGAGTCGGAGGGCACCTACCCGCTGCCCGAAGCGCAGGTCGACCGTTTCATGATGAAGGTGGTCGTCGACTATCCGACGCAGGCCGAAGAGCAGGCGATCGTCCGACGAGCGCTGCGTCCGCCCGAACCGCCGCAGCCGATGGTGACGGCCGAGGAGCTGATCGCGATGCGGGCCCGCGCTCAGCAGGTGTACGTCGATCCGGCGATCGTCGACTACGCGGTACGGCTGGTATCCGTGACGCGTTCCCCCGCGACGGCTGGGCTCGGTGAGCTGGAACGGTATGTCACCTACGGGGCGAGCCCGCGGGCGTCCATCGCGCTCGTCACGGGTGCCCGGGCGATGGCGTTCCTGCGCGGCCGCGACTACGTCCTGCCGCACGACCTGTCCGAGCTCGCGCTCGACGTGCTGCGCCACCGCCTCGTGCTGTCCTACGAGGCCCTCGCGGACGACGTCGACGCCGACACGATCATCACCGGGGTGCTCGGGGCCGTCCGGGCGCCCGACGTCGTCCTGCAGAAACGCTGAGCTGCCATGGCCACCGCCCCCGAAAGGCTCCTGCTCCGCCTGGAGTGGAAGGTCGTCCGCAGGCTCGACGGCCGGCTCCAGGGCGCCCACCGCACCGCACACCGCGGCTCCGGGATCGACTTCACCGGGTTACGCCCCTACGGCGACGGCGACGACGCCCGGCACATCGACTGGAACGTGACCGCACGGCTGGACGAGCCGCACCTGCGAGTGTTCACCGAGGACCGCGAGCTGACGGTGTGGCTCGTCCTCGACCGCTCGGCGTCGATGGCGGCCGGCCGGCCGGGGCGCGGCAAGCACGACGTGCTCGCCGACCTCGCGCTTGTCCTCGCCCGGCTGTTCGGCCGGAGCGGCAACCGCGTCGGCGCCCTGCTGTTCGACACCGGGAGGCCGCGCGTCGTGCCGCCCGGCACCACCCGGCGGCACGCGCTGCGAATCGGAGCCGAGCTGGAACGCACCTCCCAGGCGCGCGGCACCGGCCGGGAGCGCACCTCCCAGGCGCGCGGCACCACCGGCCAGGAACGCATCTCCAAGACGCGCGGCGGCACCACCACCGACCTGGCGGAGATGCTCGATGCGGCCGGACGGCTCGCGCGCCGCCGCGCACTCATCGTCGTGCTGTCGGACTTCATCGGCGACGGCGACTGGGAGCGCTCGCTCCAGCGCCTGGCCCGGCGGCACGAGGTGGTCGCCCTGCGGATCGTGGACACGGCCGACGACGTGCTGCCCGAAGCCGGGCTGATCGTGGTCGAGGACGCCGAGACCGGCGAGCAGCTCGTCGTCGACTCCGCCGACCCACTGTTGCGGGTCCGCTTCCGCGCCGCCGTCGACGCCCGCGACGCCCGGCTCACGGCGGGCATGCGCCGGGCCGGGGTGCCCGTCCACCGCATCGACACCGATCGTGACCTGGCCGAGGCGCTCGTCGAGGTCGTCGCCCGAACCCGGGACCGGTCGCCATGACGGAGCTTGCCGAGGCCGTCGATGGACACATGCGGCCGGCGAAGGAGGCCTCATGACCCTGTCCTCCTCGCTGGTGCTGGCCGTCGGGCTGCTCGTCACGGCGGCGCTCGCCTGGGCGGCCGTCGTCTCGGCGCGCCGCCGGACCGCCGCCCTCACCGCGGCCGGGGTCGCCGTGCCGGGCGGCCGCCGGGCGTACCTCGGAATCGGCCTGACGATCGCCGGCGTCGGGGTACTCGCGATCGCCGCCGCCGGGCCGACGGCCACGGTGCCGGTCCCGCGGACCGCGGGCACCGTCATCCTCGCCGTCGACGTCTCCAACAGCATGGGTGCCGACGACGTCGCGCCCACCCGGCTGGCGGCCGCGCAGCGGGCGGCCCGCGCGTTCGTGGCGGCGCAGCCCGACAGCGTCGACATCGGAGTCGTCGCGTTCGAGCGGGGCGCGCTCACCACCGCACGGCCCGACGCCGACCACTCCGTCGCGCTCGCGGCCATCGGCCGGCTGAAGATCGCCGGTGGCACCTCGCTGGGAACGGCCATCACGGCCTCCCTGTCGGCGATCACCGGCAAGCGGGTGGCCGTCAGCCGCGACGGCACCGCGCCCGACATCGGTTACTGGCCGTCGGCGACGATCGTGATGTTCTCCGACGGCCAGAACCAGGGCGCGGACGTCGAACAGGCCGCGGCCGTGGCCCAGCGGGCGGGCGTCCACGTCCACACCGTCGGGGTCGGCACCACGGCCGGGGCGACGGTGAAGGTCGACGGCTACCATCTGCAGACCTCGCTCGAGGAGGACACCCTCACCTTGATCGCGCAGACCACCGGCGGCGACTACCATCCCGCCTCCGACGCCGCGCGGCTCGACGGGATCGCCGACACGATCGATCTGCGGCTCACCGTCTCCGACGAGCCGCTGCCTCTCGCCGGCGGGCTGATCGGGCTCGCCCTCGCGCTGCTCACCGCGGGAGCGGCGCTCACCGTGCTCCGGTCTGGACGGGTGATCTGAATGTCGTTCTCATGGCCGTGGGCGCTGCTGTCCATCCTGGTCCTCCCGCTGATCTTCGCCATCCGCGAGTGGGCGCGGCGCCGTCGCCGGCGGGCCGTCGTACGCGTCACCTCGATCGCGCTCGTACGCAGCGCCCTGCCCGGCCGTACGCGCTGGACGCGGAAGATCCCGGCGGCACTGTTCACCGCCGGACTCGCACTGCTCGCGGTCGGGGCCGCGCGGCCGCAGGCGTCGGTCCCGGTGCCGCAGACGTCGGTGACGATCCTGCTCGCGCTCGACACCTCCGGCTCCATGTGCGCCACGGACGTCGACCCCAACCGCATCACCGCCGCGAGGAAGGCCGCCGCGGAGTTCATCGAGTCGCAGCGGGGTGGACCGCGCATCGGCCTGGTCACCTTCGCGGGAACCGCGGGTCTGCTCGTCCCTCCCACCGACGACACCGACGCGCTGATCGAGGCGCTGGACGGCCTCACCGTGTCCTTCGGCACCGCGATCGGGCAGGCCGTGCTCACCTCGATCGACGCGATCGCGGAGGTCGACCCGTCGGTCGCCTCCACCGGGGCGAACCCCGGCGAGGGCGGGTCAGGCTACGCGGGTGCCGCGATCGTCGTGCTCACCGACGGCGCCAACACCCAGGGCGTCGACCCACAGCTCGCCGCCCAGGAGGCGGCCCTGCGCCGCGTCCGCGTCTTCCCCATCGGCTTCGGCACCACGAACCCGGCCCCGATGGTGTGCGACAGCTCGCAGTTCGACGGCCGCGGCTTCGGCGGCGGGGGCGGGGGATTCGGCGGCGGTCGCGGCGGGTTCGACAGGGGTCGCAGCCCCCGCACCATCGACGAGCCCGCACTCAAACGGATAGCCCAGACCACCGGCGGCTCCTACCACCGCGCTGAGAACGCCGACCAGCTCCAAGGCGCCCTCGCCGCCCTCCCCGGCAGCTTCACCGTCATCCACCAGCGGATCGACACGGCCGCCGCCTTCGCCGCCGGCGGCGCCATCCTCATCACCGCGGCCCTGTCCCTCTCCCTCTGGTGGAATCGCCCCCGGACCCCGACCCGCTGACTATCCGTGCGTGTCGACCAGCGGAAATCCATAGGCGCGACCGGGGGTGCTGAGCCAGTCCTCGTCGAGGAAACGGCCCGTGATCCGTCCCACAATGGTCAGAAAGGCGTGCGCCAGCCGTTCTTCGCCCTCGATGGGATAACCATCCCGGGGAAGCCCTTGGGCATAGGGATCGAGCAGCTGCGAAGGCAGCAATTCGCCCGATGGCATCCCTGGACTTTCTGCGACCACGTTTCCATCTCGGTAATAGACGAGGTCGGAGAGGCCATCGATCTCCCGGTCCCAACTGACCATGAGCATTCCTCGGTTTCCGGAGCTGAGCTGCAGCACTCCCGTGCCGGGGCCGCTGGTGCTGATCACTACCGACCAGCCAGGACCGTGGGGTCCGATCCAGAGGCCGTCTTCCACGGACCGGTCCGTCATCGTGGGCGCTTCCTCGATCAGGCGCACGTCACGCCTGGACTGCGGATCCAGGCGCAGGATTCCGGCGAGTTCGTCGAGGTCGTCCCGTTCCACCCAGAGTCCGAAGAATTCATCGTCGAACCCGTGCGCCGCCAGCAGTCCGTACTGATCATGTTCTGGCGATGCGGTTCGGATATCGGTCATCTCATCGTTTCCAGTTGCTCGGGGTTCACCCGTGTTCGGGGCGCCGCCCAGGCGGCGCCCCGAACACGGCGTTCGCAGATCAGTGCGGTCCTGGGATCAGTTGACTATCCAGACCCAGAACTTGTCGTCGGGTAGGACCCGGTTGTCGTTGTAGAAGGCTCCCAGGGCCTTTCCGTGGCTACCGCGATGGGAGCTGTTATGACTCTTTCCGACCGCGCGGAGAGAGTAGTGGTTCTTCATACCGTTGTCCGCCGCGTAGCCGGCTCCGTTCTTGGTCGAGGCGAATGGATACTCGTCACACTCGGCCCTGCCGTACACCGGATCGAGCAACGACAGTAGCGGCTGTTTATAGTTCTCCGGGAAGTAGTACTGGCAGTAACTGCTGTAGCTCGTGCCATCCACTTGGAAGGACCTGCTGAAGACGTTCCGGTTCTTCGACTGGTTACCGGCTTTGTCCTTGGTGAGGGGATCGCCCGGCTCTACCTTGTTCGGGTCGGTGCCCATGGGGGCCGCCCAGTTGCCTGGGATGGTCTTGGTCTTCTCGCCGCCCAGGACACCCTTTCTGTCATGGCGAATTGTGTCCCTGGGACATGGTGTCGCCGTAAGTCGGGTCAGCCACCGTCTCCATCTTCGAGTTGTCAGTCGGAAAGAAGTGGAGGCGGTGGCTGTTTCATTCATGCCGGCACGCGCAGCGCGGGTGTCCAGGATCCGGGTGAGGACGGCCAGAGACAGAACGCCTGGATGGAGCCGGCCGATTTCCGGCAGGAGGTCTCCGCCTACTGACCACCCGGCGGGATGAGCTGGTCGAGGCGGTGTTGTGCGCTGACTTCGCCGAGGGCATGTTGACGGTGGACCAGCAGTTCGTGGTGATCGATCGGCGCCCGACACCGGCTTCGCCGAAGACGAGAGCCTCTTTATAGTGAGTGAAGTCAAGTCATCATTGACAATGAGCGGTGAGGGAGGCAAGCTGCTCGCGCTGCACAAATCGTTTTGCGATCGTGCTGGCCCGAGCCGTACCGTTTCCTCCTGTCGGTGGTGAATGCATGAGCGATGTCCCCCGCCGGGTTCTGGTGACCGGGGCGGCGGGCAGGTTGGGGCGTATGACGCTCGATCTGCTCGCGCGCCTGGGCGTGCCCGCGACCGCGCTCGATCTCCATGACCCGGGCGGGCTGGCGGCCGACCGGGTCGTCACGGGGAACGCGGGAGACTCGGCGGCGGTGCGCGACGCGCTCGACGGGGTGGACGCGGTCATCCACCTCGCCGCGATCCCCGCCCCCGTCCTGGGCACGCCGGAGGAGGTCTTCTGCGGCAACACCCGCGCGACCTTCGTGGTGCTGGAGGAGGCGGGTCAGGCGGGAGTGCGCCGGGCCGCCATCGCCAGCAGCTTCTCTGTGCTCGGCCTGCCCTGGGCGGCGCGCCCGCTGCACCCGGCGTACGTGCCCGTCGACGAGGCGCTGCCGCTGCAGATCGAGGACCCCTACGGACTGTCCAAGCAGGCCGACGAGGCGACGGGGGCGATGATGGCACGCCGCCACGGCATGACCGTCGTCGCGCTGCGCTTTCCCCTGCTCGGCGGGCCCGGCGACAAGTTCGACAAGACCGCCGCCCGATACGCCGACGACCCCGGGTCGGGCGCCAAGGAGCTGTGGAGCTATCTCGACACCCGCGACGCGGCCCTGGCCTGCTGGCGAGCCGTCGCCCTGCCGATCGAGGGCTACCACGCCATCTTCGTGACGGCCCGGGACACACTGGCCCCGCAGCCCACCGAGGAACTCCTCGACCGGTTCCATCCGGAGGTCGAGAGGCGGGCCCCGCTGCCGGGCCGTACGGTGCCGATCGATCTCGGTGAGGCCGACCGGTTGCTCGGCCTCACCATCGAACACCCCCATCCCGACGCCACGGAGCCGACGTGAGCCTTCTTCCCCTCCCCGAGACCCAGGCACCCTGGCCCGCCAGGGACGCCCTGCGCATCACCGCGGTCCGGCCGATCGTCACCGCCCCCGAGGGCGTGCCCCTGGTGGTCGTCCGGGTCGACACCAGCGAGCCCGGTCTGTACGGCCTGGGCTGCGCGACCTTCACCCAGCGCTTCCACGCGGTGGCGGCCGCGGTGGAGCAGCACGTCGGACCCCTGCTGATCGGCCGTCACCCGGCCGACATCGAGGACATCACCCGGATGGTGCACTTCTCCTCCTACTGGAGGGGCGGTCCGGTCCTGAACAGCGCCCTGTCGGGGGTGGACCAGGCACTGTGGGACATCGCGGGCAAGCGGGCGGGAATGCCCGTCTACGAGCTCATGGGCGGGCGCGTGAGAGCCGCGGCCGACACCTACCTGCACGCGGGCGCGGCGACCGTCGAGGAGACGATCGAGGAGGCCCAGGCGATCCTGGCCTCGGGATACCGCAACGTCCGCCTCCAGGTGGGCGCGCCCGGCCTCGGGCACTACGGCTCGCCCGGCTCACCCGGCGGCTACCCCGGCTCGCCGTACCCCGACGGCTGGGACGTGCAGCGCTACCTGCGCGACACCCCCGGGCTCTTCGAGCGGGCCCGCCGTGAGCTGGGGGAGGAGCCGGGCCTGATGCACGACGTGCACTCGCGGCTCACCCCCAAACAGGCGATCGTCCTGGCCAGGGCGCTGGAGCCGTACCGGCTCCTCTTCCTGGAGGACCCGATCGCGCCGGAGTTCTACGACCGGCTGCCCGAGGTGCGCGAGGCCTCGCCGATGCCCATCGCGGCGGGGGAGCAGATCAGCTCCGTCACCGACGCGGTCAGGCTGGTCCGCGACGGGGGCGTCGACCTGCTCCGGCTGCACGTGTCCTCGGTGGGCGGGCTCACCCCCGCCCGCAAGCTGGTCGCGCTCTGCGAGCTGACCGGCGTGGGCACGGCCTGGCACTCGCCGGCGGACGTCTCGCCGGTGGGCGCCGCCGCCAACGTGGCGCTGGACGTGACCACCGCCGCCTTCCAGATCCAGGAGGGTCACCTGTACGCCGAGGCGGTCCACGAGGTCTTCCCCGGCACGATCAGCCCGGTGAACGGATACCTGTACCCGAATCAGGAGCCCGGCTGGGGGATCGATCTGGACGAGGATCTGGCGGCGAAGTATCCGCCGACGGCTCACCTCCACGAACGCTGGGCGGCACGCGTACGCCGTCCAGACGGCGGCATCGAGGCGCCCTGAGGCCCGTGAACGGCGGTATCGAGGCGCCTTGAGGGATGTCCGGTGGTATCGAGACGTCCCGAGGTCCGTGGACGAGCGATATCGAGGCGCTCCGAGGTCCTTGAAACGTTCAGTGAGTATAAGGAGTGTGTCGATGTAAGATCGACCCATGGCCTCGTCACCCTCTTCGGAGCGGTCTCCCGCACGGCGTGAGCGGAAGAAGGCGGAGACGCGGCGGGCCATCGCCCACGCCGCGCGACGCCTGTTCGCCGAGCGCGGTTTCGAGGTCGTGACGGTGGCCGAGATCGCGGCGCTGGCCGACGTCTCCTCCAAGACCGTCTTCAACCACTTCCCGGCCAAGGAACAGCTCCACTTCGAGCACGACCCGCTCATGTGGAGGACCCCGGCGCAGGTCGTCCGGGAGCGAGCGGCGGGGGAGCCGGTCATGGACGCGGTCCGCCGCGTCCTGTCCCGCGCCCCGGCTCCTTCGGGCAAGGGGCCGGACGCGGGTGCCGTTCCTCCGGGCGGAGGAACGGACGCGGGCGCCGGTCCCTCGGAGGAGGGGCCGGGAGCGGCTCCGCCTGCGGCGACGCGGGACGCGGGCCCGTTCTCCACGGAGGCGAGAACGGGTGCCGGCATGGCCGCCTCGGAGGTGTTCGACGCCGAGGCGGTCGCCGTCCACGCGCGGATCTATCGCGACAGCCCCGCGCTGCGGGCCTACGCGCGCGAGATGTTCGCCGGGCACGAGCGTGCGCTGCGCGAGGTGATCGAGGCCGAGGACGGGCCCGAGCCGGGCATCATGGCGGCCATCCTCCTGGCGCCCGTCCGTGAGGTGTGGGAGGCGACCCTGCTCCGGATCGCCGAGGGCGCGGCTTTCGACGAGGCCGCCGAACAGGGGCGGCAGGATCTCGACGCGGCGTTCGACCTGCTGGCGCGGGGGCTGCCGGGCTCCTCGCGCGCGGGTCTCGCGACTTCCGGGGACCTCGCGACGCCGGGAGAGCTCGGAACTCCTGGGGACCTGACGACCGGGGAAGACCTCGCGGCTCCTGGAGATCTCGCGACGCCGGGAGGCCTCGCGCCCCGGGAAGACCTCCCCGACCGGGGAGATCTTCCCGGTCGGGGAGGCCTCACGGGTCCGGGGGAGGGCGACGGCGGCGCGGAGCCGGTGCCCGCGCGGCCGCGGGGGCCGGCTCGGGGCGACCGCCCGAGCATCACGAGGGTCGCGCAGCTCGCGGGGGTGAGCGCGACGACGGTGTCGCACGCGCTGAACGGGCGGCGGCCGGTGGCCGACGACACACGAAGACGCGTGCTGGAGGCGATCGAGCGGCTCGGCTACCGGCCCAACGCCCTCGCCCGCGGTCTCCGTACGAGCAGGAGCCAGACGATCGGGCTGGTCATCCCGGACATCACCAACCCCTTCTACCCGGCGCTGGCGCGCGGGCTCCAGGACGTGCTCGGACCGGCGGGCTACGACCAGATCATCAGCAACACCGACGGCGAGCGGCGGCTGGAGCGCGCCGCGATAGAGCAGATGATCGCCCGTCAGGTGGACGGCCTGGCCTTCGCGGTGTTCCACACCCATCCGGAGGACCTGCTGCCCGCCATCGAGGCGGGCATCTCGGTGGTGCGGCTCGGCGGACGCCTGGTCCAGGACGGCGTCGACGTGGTGCACAGCGACGACGAGGGAGGCTCCGCCGAGGCGACGCGCTACCTGCTGGAGCGCGGCTACCGCAGGGTCGGTTTCGTCTGCGGTCCGCACGCCGAGGGCCCCGCGGCCGAGCGTGTGGCGGGCTACCGCTCCGCGCTGAGGGCCGCCGGAATGGCCGTCGATCCGAGTCTTGTGGCGCACACGCACTTCAGCCGGGCGGGCGGGGCCTCGGGCACCGCGCGCCTGCTCGACCTGCCCGAACCTCCGGACGCGGTGCTGTGCGCCAACGACATCATGGCCATCGGCGCCCTCGACACGGCCGACGAGCGAGGGCTGCGCGTTCCCGCGGACCTGGCGGTCATGGGGTTCGACGACATAGAGGCGGCGACCCTGGTCTCGCCCCGGCTGACCACCATGGCCAACCCGGCGCGGGAGATCGGCCAGGCCTGCGCCCGGCGCCTGCTCGAACGACTGTCCGGCGTGGCCGCGGCGTCATCCGGCGAGGTGGTCATTCCGGCCCGGCTGGTCCGCCGCCAGTCGGCCTGAGCGACCATCAGGCCCGGCCGCGGGGACGGTCGTTCCCGGCACGTCCGGCCGGCCTGAGGGACCGTCCGGCAGGGCCGGGGAGCCGTACGGTGAGATGGCCGCCTCACCGCGGCCGGTCCGCGGTCGATCAGCCTGAGCGGCTCACCTCCATGCCCGATTCCGCTGACCTTGTCCCTTGACACTCGCTGGGTTACGTGTAGATTTCGGAACCAGTCTTAACGATTTGCATGCAGCGCCACCTTGTGATCTGGATCCCGCCCGCGGCACGGCGAGAGCCTGGATTCACGTTCAGTGAACCCTCACCCCCAAGGAACCCTCATCCCCTAAGGAAGGAGGATCCCGATGACAACTGGTGCAAAACGTCGCAACTCTACGATCATCGCGATTCCGCTGCCCGCCATCATGACGACGATCCGGGAAGGCGCGAGATGACGGCGGCACGGAAACGGACACGGATCCTGGCCGTCGCGGTGACGCTCGCGGTGGGGCTCACCGCTGCCGCCTGCGGCGGGTCCGGCGATGAAAAAGCCGGCACACCGGCGGCAGGCCAGACACTGAAGATGTGGACCTTCAAGCGGTCCCACGCCGACGCGCTGAACAAGGCGGCCGCGCAGTTCAAGAGCGAGACGGGCATCGCCGTCACCATCGAGGCGGTCACCCCCGACGACGTGTTCGTCAGCAAGGTGCAGGGCGCCGCGCAGACGAACGGCCTGCCGGACGTGCTGGAGCTGCACGCGGGCGGCGAGGACCTCGAGATGGGCGCGTCGGGACTGCTGAGCGACCTCTCGGCGGACGTGAACGACGCCTGGAAGCAGCGACTGCTGCCCACCACCCGCGAGACCGGGGTGATGACGCAGCAGCGGATCGACATCGTGGCCAATGACTCGCCGTTCAAGCAGGTCAAGCCGGGCACGAGGTTCAGCGTGCCGTTCACCGCGGGCGCCTTCGGCATCGTCTACGCCAACAAGGAGAAACTGAAGGCGGCGGGGCTGAGCGCAGACACGCCCCCGAAGACGTGGGAGGAGTTCCTCGACGCTCTGAAGGCCACCACGGCCAAGGACCCGCAGCAGGGTGGTCTCTCCCTCGGCCTGAAGACGTCCCAGACCGGGTTCAACTGGGTCTACCAGCCGATGGCCCACTCCTACCTGGGCAAGGAGAAGTTCCAGGCGCTGTTCGCCAAGGGTGCCGCGCAGGGCTTCGGCTCTCCCGACGGCGTCAAGTCGCTGGAGCTGTACAGCAGGCTCACGCCGTACTGGATGCCGGGGACGACGACGCTCGGCATCGACGAGGCCGACATCGCCTTCGCCCAGGGCAAGTCGGCGTTCGACGTCGGCGGCACCTTCACCCTGGCCTTCCTCGCGCAGAACGGGCTGAGCCCGGACAAGGTGCTCACCTTCCCGATCCCGCCGCCGGCCGAGGGGCAGAACAAGGAGATCTCGATGTCTCCGCTGGCGCTGACCTCGCTCGGCATCACGTCGACCACCAAGAACAGGGAGGCCGCGCTCAAGTGGCTGGACTGGGTGACCTCGCCCAAGGGCGCGGGGGTCGTGGCCAAGTCCTCGCTCGACCTGCCGGCGACCGATCTGGGCGCCGAGGCCGAGTCGCTGCTCGGCGCCGATCTGGCCGCCCTGCAGAAATACTTCACCGGTGCGCCGGAGAGCGCCTACGACGCCGCTGACGTCACCTTCTTCCCCTCCGATTACGACCAGGTCAAGCCGGGCGACGTGATGGTGAGACTGACCCCGCTGAAGGAGGCCACCCCGGAGCAGACCGGCACCGAGATGGACAAGGTCATGGGCGCCATGTGGAAGTCCACGCAGTGACCACGCTCACTGTGAAGGACCGCGCGGGGCGGCTCCGGGAGGAGCCGCCCCGTGGCGGGCGCCCCAGGGGGCGGTGGAAGGAGATCCTGACCGGATGGGCGTTTGTCCTCCCGGCGGTGGCGCTCTTCCTGGTGATGGGGCTCTACACGATCGGCAGCGGCTTCGCGCTGAGCTTCGCCAAGTGGAACGGCTTCACCCCCGAATGGCTCTGGGTCGGGATCCAGAACTACAAGGACCTGCTCTACGCGGATCCGTCGCTCGCCCCCGAGATGCGCCGGGCCGCGTGGAACACCCTGCAGGTCATGATCGCTGTTCCGGCGCTCACCGTGGCGATCGCCCTGCCGCTCGCGGTCACGCTCAACTCCATCAGGCGGCTGCGCTCCCTGCTGCGCTCGGTGTACTTCCTGCCCTACGTCACCAGCGGGATCGCCGTCTACTACGCCTGGCGCTACGTGCTGGAGCCCGAGGGCTCGGTCAACCTGCTGCTGCGGGCGCTCGGGCTCGGCAGCCTCTCCCAGCCGCAGGGTTTCCTGGGCAACCCGAGCACCGCGCTGCCCACGCTGATCCTGATCCTGGTCTGGTCGAGCGTCCCCGTCGCCACCCTGCTCTACCTGAGCGGGCTGCAGGCCATCGACCCGAACATGATCGAGGCCGCGCAGATCGACGGAGCCGCTCCCCGGCACGTGCTGCGCCGCATCATCTGGCCGCTGCTGCGGCCCATCACCGCGGCCATCGTGCTGCTCGGCGTGCGCGACGCGCTGCACGGCTTCCAGATCTTCCTGATCATGACGGGGGGCGGTCCCGGCGGGCACACCGACGTGCTCGGGCTGATGACCTACCGGCTCTCCTTCTTCAAGGGCCTCGCGCAGACGCTGGGAGTGGCCAGCGCGCTGGGCTGGCTGCTCTTCGCCGCGGCCCTGCTGCTCACGCTGGTGAACGCGCGCATGCTGAGGAGAATTCGATGAGCAGGTCCCGTGCGGCCAGGATCGCCGCGTACGTGGCGCTGGCCGTCTACGCGGCGATCAGCGTGTATCCGTTCCTGTGGATGGTGTCGGGAGCCTTCAAAAGCCGCACCGAGATCCTCCAGGGCGGCCATCTCATCCCGCAGCACCCCACGCTGGACACGCTGGTGGACACCTGGAGCCGGCTGAACTTCGTCCAGTACTTCGGCAACAGCCTCATCGTCACCGGCTCGACCGTCATCGGCGTCCTGGTCGTCTACAGCCTGGCCTCCTACGCCTTCGCCGTGCTGAACTTCCCCGGGCGCAAGGTGCTGTTCTGGTTCTTCGTGTCGCTGCTGTTCGTCCCCGGCATCACCGTGCTGCTGCCCGTGGTGATCCTGGAGAAGGAACTGGGCGTGCTCGGCACGCACCTCGGACTGGTGCTGCCGTTCATCAACGGCACCGCCCCGCTGACCGTCCTGCTGCTGACCAACAGCTACAGCTCGATCCCCCGGGAGATGCGCGAGGCGGCCCGCGCCGACGGCGCCGGTGAGCCGCGCATCTTCTGGTCGATCTACCTGCCGCTGGCCAGGCCCGCGCACATCACGATCGCCGTGCTGACCGCGGTGCCGACGTGGAACGAGTATGTCCTGACCCGCGTGTCGATCAGTGACGCGTCCCTCTACACGCTGCCGCTCGGGCTGGAGTCCCTGATCTCGAGTGAGGTCCCGCGCTACAACGAGGTGATGGCCGCGTCGCTGATCCTCGTGCTCCCGGTCATCGCGCTCTTCCTCTTCCTGCAGCGTTATTTTGTCAACGGGCTCGTCGGCGCGATCAAGGGCTGATCAGGTCCGGGTCGATCAGGGGCCGGTCGGGCCCGGGTGAGGAGTGCGCGGGCCTGACGCTCGGCGCCGAGCCGATCGCGAGGGGGTCGTCGATGAGCTGGTTGATCACGACGTTCGCGGCGCCCAGGGACGCGGCGCCGAAACCGAGGTCGGAGGCGACGAAGCGGCACCGGGCGGCGGGGCCGGCGACGACCAGGTGCTCCAGCTCCGCCTGGGCGAAGGGGAGGAGCCACTGGGCCAGCGTGGCGAAGTAACCGCCGACGACGATGACCCGCGGGTTGAAGAGGTTGACCAGGATGGAGCCGCCGAGTCCGAGCCACCGGCCGACCTCCGCCACGGCCGCGATCATCAGCGGATCGCCCTCGGCCAGCCCGCAGGCGATCTCCGCTACCCGCTCCTCGGGACCGAGCACCGGTACGGCGCCCAGTCCGTACGCCTGGTCGGGCGTCGCCATGCGCACCAGCGCCGCGAGCCCGACCTTGGTCTCCCAGCAGCCGTTGCGCCCGCAGCCGCACCGGTGACCACCCGGATCGACCGGGAGATGCCCGACCTCGCCGGAGAAGCCGTCGGCGCCGCGCAGCAGGCGGCCGTCGACGATGATGCCGCCGCCGACGCCGACCTCGCCGGTCAGGTAGACCATGTCGGGGGTCCCCGCGGCGACGCCCGCGGTGTATTCGGCCAGCGCGGCGAGATTGGCGTCGTTGTCCACCGTCACCGGCACGCCCAGGTTGCCGAGCGCGATGGACAGCCACGAGGCGAGGGGCACGTCGTGCCAGCCGAGGTTCGGCGCGAGCGCGACCACACCGTGGCCGACGTCCACCAGCCCGGGCACGCCCACCCCGATGCCGGCGGGGCGGGTCCCGGCCAGGACGAGCTCGTCGATGGCGGTGCGGGCCACCCGGCCGAGCTCGCGCAGCGACTGGTTGGGGCCGCTGCCCATCGCGTCGAAGCCCACACGACGCTCCACCAGGACGCGCCCGCCGAGATCGGTGCCGTGGACGGCGACATAGTCCACGTTGATCTCCAGGCCGAGGACCCCGATGTGGGAGCCGTCCAGCGCCACCGCCCGCCGGGGACGGCCGACCGCCCCCGCGTGCTCGATGCCGACCTCGCGCACCAGCCTCCGGTCGAGAAGCTCGGCCATCAGGTTGGAGACGGTGGCACGGTGCAGGCCCGTCGCCTCCGCGATGTCGGCGCGGGAGCTGGAGCCGTGGTTGCGCAGATGCCGCAGTACCAGGGAGAGATTCGCCCGTCGCAGCGAGGAATGGCCCGCCGGTTGGACACCGCCCCTCGTCAGACGGGTGAAATTTTCCTCCCCCTGCGTCACGCGGTCACCGGCCTTTATTTATTTTGAAGAGCAACTAATCGATTTTCTAACATGGGCGGACCGTTCCACACAACCTGAGGCGATAACGACTTCGCACCTGTCACCTGGGGTTCGGTTATTTGTCCAGGTAGATATTACCGGATCGCGCCCGAATATTTCGGCCAATCTCTGAAACATTCAGAGCATATCTTCGGGGCCCTTCCGTATGCCGTGTTCTGAGCCCTTCGACCGTGCGGGGAAAGGCCATGGCCCGGCGGTGGTCCCGCCGGTAGACTCACCATCCATGATCGACTTTGACGAGGAGGGTCGTCCGGAGCCTCCCCTCGCGGGCGACGAGATCGCCACCCTGCTGGGCTTCCTGGACTACCAGCGCGCCACCCTGGCGTGGAAGTGCGCGGGACTGGACGCGGCCGGCCTGAGGGCGACCGTCGCGGCCTCGTCGATGACCCTCGGCGGGATGCTCAAGCACCTGGCCTACGTCGAGAACGACTGGTGTTCTCGGTGGTTGCACGGGCAAGACCGGCTGCCCCCGTGGGACACGGTGGACTGGAGAACCGACCCCGACTGGGACTGGAACTCGGCCGCCGAGGACACCCCCGAGCAGCTCCATGCGCTCTGGCAGGACGCCGTGGCCCGCTCCCGCTCCCTGGTCGCGGAGGCACTGGCGGACGGCGGCCTGGAGCGGCCGGCCCGGCGCACCTGGCCCGACGGCCGGGCACCCAGCCTGCGATGGATCCTGTTCCACCTGATCGAGGAGTACGCGCGGCACAACGGCCACGCCGACCTCCTCCGGGAGTCGGTGGACGGGCTCACCGGGGAGTAGCCGCCGGGCGGACGGCCCATTCCATCCGCGCCACCGCCCCCCGGGCGCGCAGCCGCACGCCACGCGCTCGAACACCGGCGATGATGAGCCGCCGGTGCCTTGTGAGTTCCCTCGCGGTCTTGCGGTAGCGGGGGAGGGCGCGGGACGAATCGCGAGTTCGCCGGATCCCTCCCCGGGGCTGAAGCCGGGGAGGGATCCAGACGATCACTCGGTGTGTGGTCCGCGTCGGCGACCGGCTCAGCTTGGGTAGGCCTCCAGTTCGAAGATCCGTGCGGCGGTGTCGCTGTCGCTGGTCGGGGTGAGCACGTTGACGCGCACGTACCGGGCGCTGACGGGGGTGATGGCATGGGTGGTGACGTTGGCGGTGTTGCCGCGGGCGCTCACGACGTTCGTCCAGGTGGTGCCGTTGGTACTGACCTGGATGTCGAAGTCGCGGGTGTTCCAGCTCGCCTTCTCGCCGCCCGCCCCGGAGTGACGGACCACGAAGCGCCCGACCTGCGCGTTCGACTGCAGGTCGACCTGGAGCCACTTGTTGGAGCCCAGAGCGCACCACTTGTCGGAGTTGCCGCCCGTCCAGCTGCCGTTGACGGCCTTGGCGGGTGCTTCGTTCGCCGCGCACTGGTTGCTGGCGGTGGCCGGCTTGTTCAGCGCGAGGTTGACGCTCGGCTGCGTCGTCTCGGGCACGTAGAGGCGGATGTCCGTCAGGCTCGCGCTGCCCTCGTACACATTGGTGTAGAGGTCGCCGATCACGAAGTAGTCGGGATACTGGGAGTCGGCCGGCCACTGGTTCGGCCAGGACGTGCTGCCGTTGATGTCGTTCTGGACGAGGGTGGCGTTGTAACGGCCGTCATACTCGCCGGGCTTGACGTTGTAGTGCCAGATCGGCGCGTTGTTGACGATGAAGTCGCGGTGGAAGCGGAGCGTCTTCTGCCCGACGCGGGCGAAGTTGCCGCTGGCCTCGAGCACGTAGCCGGTGGCGTCGCGCTCGATCGCGAAGGTGTAGTCCTGGTTGGGCATCAGCTCGGGCTGGATCTCCGCCGCGGACGAGAGCTGCTGCTCGGCGACGCCGCCGGAGCAGCTTGTCATGAACCACTGGGAGTTGCCCGCGAGGCCGCCGGGTCCCGGCGTCCAGTTGGGCAGGCCGCTGATCCACATGTTGACCGTGTTGAAGTTGCCGTCACGGTAGTTGTAGTACTGGTTGGTGTTGGAGTTGCAGACCCGTCCGCCGGTGCCCGTGCCGACCCGGTCGGGGTGCTGGGAGAAGGAGTCCATCAGGACCTTGCGGCGGTAGTGCCAGAAATGGTTGTTCCGGGGGGCGGGGTTGGCGAAGTCCACGATCGACATGAAGTGGAAGCCGTTGTAGCCGTACGGTCCCGACCGCACGTCCTGCCACTCGCAGTAGGGCGCGGCGGCGTTGCCGCTCCAGCCGGGGCTCCTGGAACCCTCGCCCCAGGGGTGCTGAGTCTTGCATCCCTGGGTGCTGTAGCCGTTGACCTTGCCGTTGTACTCGATCGAGCCGTTCCGCTTGCCGCCGAAGTCGATGGTCTTGAGCTTGTACTCGACGCGGTACTGGTCGGGCAGCTTGTTCGTGGGCCGGAAGATCGCCCCACCGGTGTGGTCGGGCACGTTCAGCACCGCCGCGGGCGCGCCGCCCACCGTCGCGGTGGTGATCGACGGCGGCGACTCGATGACGCCGTCCTTGTTCCAGTCGCGGGCCGAGAGCGACGCCGTCAGCCAGCCACCCTGGCCGACCTGGAACTCCTTGCGGTAGGTGGCGAAGGAGTTGAACGCGGTGGTCCAGGCGGGCCCGTAGTCGTTGCGGTACCACTGGCCGGCGTCGTCCATGATCGTGTCGAACGGGGCGGTGTAGTTCTCCTTGACCCACGGCGCGTTGCCCGTGTTGATGGGGGCCGAGAAGTTCTCGGAGTGCAGCAGGGTCCAGCCGGCGGCGGCGGCGCTGCTCGCCGCACCCGACGTGGCCGCCGTACCCGATGTGGTCGCCGTGCCTGGCTTGGCCGGCGTGCCCTGCTTGGTCGACGTACCCGACGTACCCGACGTGCTTGATGCGCTGGGACTGCTCGGGGTGCTCGGGGTGGGAGTACGGACGCCGGCCGACGCGGCGGTGTCGCCCGTTGCGGGGGTGCCGACCCCGAACGAGGCGAGTCCCGCGACGGTCACGGTGACGGTGGCGAGGGCCGCCTTGCGGGCGACCCCTCTGACGTTTCTTCGCATGGGTAAGTGCCCTTCACTCGACGAGTAAGGCATTGCTCGTGCCTGAACGCGCCCCGCGTCCCCCGCGGGTGTGTGAACCTCCCCTCTGATATCGGGCGACCATGGGTGGCGTCGCCGACCGCCACCCGGCCGCCGTCCGAACCGGCCGTACTCCAGGAGGCTCAGAACCCGCCGTTCGGGTCGAGATACTTGGCCGCGTTGTCCTTGGTGACCTGCGGGGAGGGCACCACGGTGTCCTTCTCGACCTGGGCGCCGCCGAGGATCTCGACGGCCCGGTCCAGCCCGAGGCTGCCGATGATGTCCGCGTCGTTCAGGCCGGTGACCACGTAGTTGGTGCCGTCGAGGATCGCCTTGAGCGCTTCGGCCTGCCCGTCGACGCCGGCGATGATGATCTGCTTCGCCTTCCCCGCGTCGGCGATGGCCCTCTGCGCGCCCAGGCACATCGCGTCGTTCTCGCAGAACACGGCGGCGAGGTCGGGGTTGGTCGCCAGCAGGCTCTCCATCACGGTCAGCCCGCCGTCGGAGCCCCAGTTGCCGAAGTCGGGGGCCTCGACGAGCGTGATGCCCTTGGCGCTGCCGAGCACCGACTTCACGCCGTCGGTGCGGGCCAGGCCGATGCTGTTGTCGGCGGGGCCGCCCTTGATGATGGCGACCTTGCCTCCGTCGGGCAGCTTCTCCGCGAGGAACTGGCCGTCCTGCACGCCGATCGCCTTGTTGTCCGGGCCGATCCAGCTGGTGTACTCCCCGGTCTGGAACTTGCGGTCGACGAGGACCACCGGCTTGCCCGCCGTCTTGATCGAGTTGAGCGCCGCGGGCGCGGACTCGAGCGGGCCGCCGGAGATGATGACGGCGTCGACGTTCTTGCTCAGCAGGTCCTCGACGTTGGA
This sequence comes from Streptosporangium subroseum, assembly GCF_900188345.1. GTDB lineage: Bacteria > Actinomycetota > Actinomycetes > Streptosporangiales > Streptosporangiaceae > Streptosporangium > Streptosporangium subroseum. The sequence goes on from NZ_FZOD01000080.1 coordinate 31,799, forward strand.
GGCGAGCTTGGCCGCGTCGCCGTTCGCGTCGGTGCTGATGATCTCGACGTTGCCCTTCTTCTTGGCCTGGGCGGCGATCGCCTTGTCCATGCCGCTGAAGTAGGGGCCGCCCAGCGTGAAGTTCGCGACGCCGATCGTGTAGGAGCCGTCGCCGGAGGCGGTGGCGCCGGTGGTGCCGGTGGGCGCTTCCGAGGCGGACGAGCAGGCGTTCAGGCCGGCGGCGAGGGCGCCGGCGACCAGCAGGATGCCGAGCTTTTTCGCGTTCATAAAAGATCTCCCAGGGGGGTGACGGCAGTGATGGACACCGGCGTACGACTCGGGCACGTCACGTGCGGGCGAGTGACGGACACCGGCGTACGGTTCGGCGGGCGTGTCATGTGCGGGCCCGCCCGGTACGGGTGACGGACACCGGTGTACGGCCTGACGGGCGCGTCATGTGCGGGCCCGGTTGGTGCGCTGGACGAGGATGACGGCGATGATGATCAGCCCTTTGAGCACCTGTTGCCAGAAGCTCTGCACGCCGTACAGGTTGAGCAGGTTGTTGATCAGGACGAGCACGAGCACCCCGCCGAAGGTGGCCTTCGCGGATCCGCGCCCGCCCGCCAGGCTCGCCCCGCCGATCACGCACGCGGCGATCGCGTCGAGTTCGAACGCCACGCCGACGCTGGGCTGGGCGATGCCCACCCGGCTGGCGAGGATGACGCCGGCCAGACCGGCGCACGCGCCGCTGATCGCGTAGGCGAGGATCACGTGCTTGCGCACGTTGATGCCCGCGAGCCGTACGGTCTCGGCGTTACCGCCGATCGCGACGATCGAGCGGCCCGCCGGGGTCCGGGTCAGGAAGACCCCGCCCACCAGGAAGACGGCCAGCATGATCACCGTGCTCAGCGGAATGGGGCCGACCATGGCCGAGCCGAGCGTGAGGAACGACTCGTTCTCCGGGGAGATGGGCACCTCGGAGTAGACGAACGCCAGCCCCCTGATGGTGGTCAGCGCCGCCAGGGTCACCACGAACGGCGCCAGCCCGAACCGGGCCACCAGCGTGCCGTTGATCAGGCCGAACACGATGCCCGCAGCCAGGCCCGCCACGATCGCCACCGGAAGCGGAAGGCCGGAGACCAGGCCCGCGCTGAGGATTCCGGAGAAGGCCACCACCGACCCGACCGAGAGGTCGATGCCGCCGGTGAGGATGACCACGAGCATGCCGAAGGCCAGCAGACCCGTGGTGACCATCTGCTTGAGCAGGTTGGTGAGGTTGGTCTGGGTGAGGAACGTGTCCGAGGTCGACGCCGCCACGGCGACGAGCAGCACGACGAGCGTGACGAACACGACCTCGACCGTGAGGTCGCGACCGCCCAGCACCAGCCGGGGGTACCGTCTGGTGTTGGTGAGCTGCCCGGTCATACGGTGAGTCCAATCGAGTAGGCGAGGATCTCGTCCTCCGTGGTCTGGTCCGAGCGGAGCTCACCGCTGATCCGGCCCTGGTTCATCACCAGCACCCGGTCGGTGGCGCCGAGCACCTCGGTGAGATCCGAGGAGATGAGCAGGACGCTGAGTCCTTCGCGCGCGAGTTCGTCGATCATGCGGTAGATGTCGACCCTGGTGGCCATGTCCACGCCGCGGGTCGGCTCGTCGAGGATGAGGACGCGCGGGCCGACCAGCAGCCACTTGGCCAGGACGGCCTTCTGCTGGTTGCCTCCGCTGAGGTTGACCACGGCCATCGAGGCGCAGTGCGCGGGCTGGATGTTCAGCCGGTCGATCATCTCGGTGACGTCACGGCGCTGGCGGGCCGCGTCGATCAACGGGCCCCGCCTGGTCGAGTGCAGCGTGGTGAGCGCGATGTTGTCCCGCACCGTCATGCCGAGCACCAGTCCGCTGCGTTTGCGATCCTCGGTGACGAGCGCGAGCCCGGCCGCGATGGCCTCGCCCGGCGTGCGGAAGTCGCCGGCGCCTCCCGGCAGGCGCACCTCGCCCGCGCCTGCGGGCTCGGCTCCGAAGACGCATCGGGCGAGCTCGCTGCGGCCGGAGCCCACCAGGCCGAACAGCCCGACGATCTCCCCCGCGTGCAGGGTGAACGAGACGTCCTCGAACTCGCCCTCGCGGGTGAGCCCGGTCACCGTGAGGCTGGCCTCGCCGCGTTCCGTGCGCCGGCCGGGATAGATCTGTTCGAGCCTGCGGCCCGCCATGAGGCGGATCAGCTCGTCCTCGCCGGTGCGGGCCGGCTCGGTGGTCTCGATCACCCGTCCGTCCTTGATCACGACGATCGAGGTGGCCAGGTCGAGGACCTCGGCGAGCCGGTGGGAGACGTAGATGATCAACACACCCTGCTCCTGCAGCCGCCTGATCAGCGCGAACAGCGCGTCGAGGTCGCTTCCGGCCAGCACGGCCGAGGGCTCGTCGAGGATGAGGACGCGCGGGCGGCTCACCAGCGCTTTCGCGATCTCCACCATCTGCTGCCGGGCCACCGAGAGACGGCCCGCGAGGGTGCGCGGGTCGATCGCGCCGAAGCCGGCCTCCTCCAGCAGCTCCCCGGCACGCCGGTGCGCCGCCGGCCAGTCGATGAGGCCGGCGCGACGCGGGAAGTTACCCATCAGCAGGTTCTCGGTGACCGAGAGCTGGGCCACCAGCGTTAGCTCCTGATAGACGGTGCGGATGCCCCGGGCATGGGCGTCGTGCGGCGAGCGCAGGCCGACCCGCTCGCCGTCCATCCACATCTCGCCCGCGCTCATGGACAGCGCGCCGGAGAGAATCTTGATCAGGGTCGACTTGCCCGCCCCGTTCGCGCCGACCACGGCGAGGACCTCGCCGGGACGCCCCGCGAGGTCCACTCCGTGCAGCACCTCGACACCGCCGAAGTCCTTGTGGACGCCGCGCAGCTCAAGGCTCATCCGAACGCCTCCATCACCACGATCGTCTTCTGGCGGGTGAGGTCCAGGACGGTCTCGTGCAGGCCCTCCCGGTATCCGCCGGTGTCCTTGGTGCCGCCGAACGGCAGGTTCTCGGCGCGCAGCGCGGTCGAGCCGTTGATGATCACTCCGCCGACGTCGAGGCGCTGGGCGATGGCGAAGGCCCGTGAGATGTCCCGCGTGAAGACCGCGGCCTGCAGGCCGTACGGGGACTCGTTGGCCATCCGCACCGCCTCCAGCGGGTCGGAGAACCGGGCGACCGGGGCCACCGGGCCGAAGATCTCCTCCGCGAAGGCCGCGCTGGCGGTGGGGACGTCCACGAGCACGGCGGGGTCGACGAACGCCCCGCGCCGCTCGCCGCCGGCGACCAGCCGGGCGCCGTCCTCGACGAGCCGGCCGATGGCGGCCACGACCTGTTCCGCGGCCCGCTCGGCGATGAGGGGACCCACGTCGGTGGACTCCCGCAGCTGGTCGCCGACGGTGAGCTTGGCGGTCTGCTCCAGCAGCGACTCGACGAAGGCGGCGTGCACGCCGTCCTGCACGTAGACCCGCTTGACCGCGCAGCAGATCTGCCCGTTGCCCCGTGCGAGGCGGCCGAGCACGACCGCGCGGGCGGCGTCGTCGACGTCGGCGTCGTCGCACACGATGAGCGCGTCGTTTCCGCCGAGCTCCAGGAGGACCTTCTTCAGGGTCTGCGACCCGAGGCGGGCGATCTCACGCCCCGCCGCGGTGCTGCCGGTGAGGCTCACCGCGGCGATCCCGGGCAGCTCGGCCAGTGCCTGGGACACCTGGAGACCGCCGGTGACGAGCTGGTGGGCGTGGCGCGGCGCGCCCGCCTGCTCGACGAGCTCCGCGACCCGGACGAGCGCGAGCGGGCAGCGCGCGGGCGGTTGCACGATGACGGCGTTACCCGCGGCGAGGGCCGCGGCGGCCTTGTGGGCGTACAGCTCGACCGGGTAGTTGAAGGGGACCAGCGCCGCCACGACGCCGAGCGGCTCGCGCATCGTCACCGCGAGGTGGCGTTCCAGGCCCGGTACGGCGTCGAGCGGGATCTGCCGGCCGAAGAGCCGGGTGGTCTCGCCCGCGTACCCCCGGAAGATGCGGATCGCGGCCGCGACCTCGCCGCGGGTCTGCGGCAGCGGCTTGCCGTTCTCGGCCGCGAGCAGCAGGGCGAGGCTCTCCTGCTCGGCCTCGATGAGGTCGGACACGCGTCGCAACAGGTCCGCGCGCTCGTGGGCGGCCAGGGCGGCCATCGCCCGCTGGCCCTCCTGCGCGTCGGCGACGGCTGCGGCGACCTGCTCGGCGGTGGCGGCTTCGACCTCCCCGAGCAACTCCCCGGTGCCGGGGTTGTGGACGGTGATGATGGAACCTACTGGCGATGTGACGGACATCCGTTCCCACTCCTTGGGTGATTCGACTGCTGCGCTGGCATGTGTTCGCGGCTCAGTGCGGGACGAACTCTCCGTTCCTGGGCGCGGTGTAGCCGATCCTGCGGCCGATGTCGGCCGCCATCGCGAGCGCGGTCGGCGCCAGGCGCCGGCAGTCCTCGACGCTGAACCGGTTGGCCGGCGCGGAGACGCTCAGCGCTCCGACCGGCTGGCCCGAGGTGTTCATGATCGGCAGCCCGACGCAGCGCACGCCCTCCTCGTTCTCCTCGTCGTCGATCGCGAAGCCCTGAGCCCGTACGGTGGCGAGCTCGGCGAGCAACGTGTCGCCGATGAGCGTCCGGGGCGTGTGCCGGTCGTGCGAGCGCGCGAGGATCTCGGCGCTGCGCCGCTCCTCCAGGAGCGCGAGCACGGCCTTGCCCATCGCCGTGCAGTGCATGGGGGCACGGCTGCCGATCCGTGAGACCAGCCGGATGGACTTGGCGCTCTCGACCTTGTCCACGTAGACGATGTGGTCGCCGACGGGGATCCCGAGGTGCACGGTCTCGCCGCTCAGCTCGACCAGCTCCAGCAGGTACGGCCGGGCCGCGGCGCGAAGGTTGTCCTCTTCGAGGTACTGCCCGGCGAGGGTGATGAGGGTGACGCCAAGGTGGAAGGCCCCCGCCGCGTCACGGTCGAGGACACCGAGTTCGAGGAGTGAGGTGACATATCGATGAGCTGTGCTGACGGCTACGCCCGCGCGATTGGCGAGCTCACCCAATGTGATACCGGCCCTGCCGGACTCGGATACCGCATTAATCAGCTCGAATGCCTTATCAACGCTGGATGACTTTCTTCCGCTCTTCATTCGAGTTACTCGAATCTATTTTCATTTATTTGTAAGATTTTTGCGATATTTGCATTGAGGGCAAGCCCTGTCAAGCCTTGTCGCACGACGACTGCTATTACGAAGTGAAATGTCCAGCGTCCGTTTTATGGCCAATCGTTCTATTTGATCTCTTGTGCGAATTTTTTCGGGGGGTTGCGAGGGGGCGTCGTGACAAGACGGAAACATTCGCGTCGAGGCATTGACACTTTTGTACCAGGCGGGCAAAGTTCCATCGACGACAGCGAAAGCTCGGCGGCTTACGCTGACTGTTAGTCAAAAGGTGCGGCGGCGCGCTCCTCTTCTCCCGGTTTATTGGAAGGAGCACGCATGCGTAGACGCGTACTCGCGTTTGCCACCAGCGCCGTTCTCATGATCACTGGGCTCGTTGCCGTCCCGCACCCCGCGGTGGCCGCTGACGTGCTGCAGGAGGTCACCCTCGCCAAGGGCCCGACGGCCATGGGCGAGCCGATGTCACTGGCGGTCCTGCCGGACCGCACCGTGTTGCACACCTCGCGGGACGGGCGGATCTTCTCCACCGACGCCTCGGGCAACACCAGCGTGGCCGGCACCATCCCCGTCTACACCCACGACGAGGAGGGGCTGCAGGGCATCGCCGCGGACCCCGACTTCACCGCCAACCGCTGGATCTACCTGTACTACGCGCCGGTGCTCTCGACGCCGGCCGGCGACGCGCCCTCCAACGGCACCGACGCGGACTTCGCCCGCTGGCAGGGCCACAACCAGCTGTCCCGCTTCACCGTCAGGGCCAACGGCACGGTGGACCTGGCCAGCGAGAAGAAGCTGCTGCAGGTCGCCACGGACCGAGGGATGTGCTGCCACGTCGGCGGGGACATCGACTTCGACGCCCAGGGCAACCTCTACATGACCACCGGCGACGACACGCAGCCGTGGTCGTCGAGCGGCTACACGCCGATCGACGAGAGGCCCGGCTTCAGCTGGGACTTCGACGCCCAGCGCACCTCGGGCAACACCAACGACCTGCGCGGCAAGCTCCTGCGGATCAAGCCCCAGCCCGACGGGACCTACACCATCCCGAGCGGCAACCTCTTCGCCCCGGGCACGGCCAAGACCCGCCCCGAGATCTACGCGATGGGCTTCCGCAACCCCTTCCGGATGTCGGTCGACAAGACCACCGGCGTCGTCTACGTCGGCAACTACGCCGCCGACTCCGACATCGCCGACCCCAACAGGGGAGAGGGCGGCCGCCAGGAGTTCGAGCGGATCACCGGCCCCGGCAACCACGGCTGGCCGTACTGCCAGGGCTACAACAGCCCGTACAACGACTTCGACTTCGCCACCAACACCTCCGGGCCGAAGTTCAACTGCGCCGCGCCGGTCAACAACTCCCCGCATAACACCGGCCTGACCACCCTGCCGGCGGCCAAGCCCGCCTGGATCGCCTACGACGGCGGCGCGCCCTCGCAACTGGGCTCCGGTGGCGGCCCCATGGCCGGTCCGGTCTACCACTACGACGCGGCCCTGAACTCCCCGACCAAGCTGCCACAGAGCTACGACGGCAAGTTCTTCGCCGGTGAGTTCACCCAGAACTGGATCAAGACGATCACCGCCACCGGGGACGGCAGCGCCGGCACCATCGCGGCGTTCCCCTGGACCCACACGCACATCATGGACATGGCGATGGGCCCGGAGGGCGCGCTCTACGTCCTCGACTACGGCGCCGGCTGGTTCAACGGTGACGAGAACTCCGCGCTGTACCGCGTGGAGAGCACCCCCACCGGCAACCAGGCGCCGACCGCGGTCGCCACGGCCAACAAGATCTCAGGGCAGGCGCCCCTGGCGGTGACGTTCAGTTCGGCCGGTTCCAGGGATCCCGAGGGCGGCGCCCTCACCTACGCCTGGACCTTCGGTGACGGCGGCACGTCGACGGCGGCCAACCCGTCGCACACCTACACCGGCAACGGTTCCTACCAGGCGAAGCTGACGGTCAGGGACCCGGCGGGCAACCTCGGCAGCGCGACGGTCACCGTCACGGTCGGCAACACCGCCCCGACGGTCACGCTCAACGGCCCGTCGAACGGTGCGATCTTCCAGTTCGGCGACGCGGTGCCCTACCGGGTGACGGTGACCGATCCCGAGGACGGCACGATCGACTGCTCGAAGGTGAAGGTCAACTTCATCCTCGGGCACGACCAGCACGGTCACCCGATAACCAGCGCGACCGGCTGCACCGGTGTCCTGCAGACCACGGCCAACAGCGAGCACAGCCAGAGCGACAACATCTTCGGCGTCATCGACGCGACCTACACCGACAACAGCGGCCTGATCGGCAACTCCCAGATCATCCTGCAGCCGGCGCACCGCCAGGCCGAGCACTTCGGCAACTCCAGCGGCAACGTCACCGTGTACACCAGCCCCAACACCGAGGGCACCTACGTCGGCGCCATCGAGAACGGGGACTGGCTGTCGTTCACCCCGTACAACCTGACCGGTGTCACCGGCGTCACCGCGCGGGTCTCGTCGGCCAACGCGGGAGGCACGCTGGAGTTCCGTACCGGCTCGGTCACCGGCCCCCTCGCCGGATCCGTCGCGATAGCCGGCACCGGCGGCTGGGAGAACTGGGTCACCGTCACCGGCTCGATCACCCCGCCGAACGGGACCGGCACCCTGTTCCTGGTCTTCAAGGGCGGGGCCGGCGGACTGTTCAACGTGGACAACCTCACCTTCACCGGCGGTGGCTCGGGACAGGGAGACCTGGCGCTCGGCAAGCCGGTGACGGCCTCGTCGACCGACGATCCGACGCGGACCGCGAACCTGGCGGTCGACGGCAACGCCACCACCCGCTGGTCCAGCGCGTACACCGATCCGCAGTGGATTCGGGTGGATCTGGGGGCGTCGTATGCCCTGAACCGGGTGCGGTTGAACTGGGAGACGGCCTACGGCAGGGCCTATCAGATCCAGACCTCACCCGACGGCAACACCTGGACGAACGTCTACTCCACGACCGCCGGTGACGGCGGGGTCGACGATGTGACGCTGACCGGCACCGGCCGCTACGTGCGGGTCAACGGCACCCAGCGGGCGACGGCGTGGGGGTATTCGCTGTTTGATCTCAATGTTTTCGGTACGCCGGTTTCGTCGGGGTCGTCGTTGTTGTCGCAGGGCAGGCCGGTGACGGCGTCCTCGGTGGAGGCGGGGGCCAACGTGGTGGCCAACGCGGTGGACGGCAACACGGCCACCCG
>NZ_FZOD01000162.1 GCF_900188345.1 Streptosporangium subroseum
CTAGAAGCGCACTGAAAATCTTGCTGGTAGAGGGGTGTCTCGAGCCGGGATGCCCCTCATCGCTATGCGCTGGAAGGGCCGATCGCCCAGGTGCCGTTGGTGCGGGTCAGTCCGAGGCTGATCAGGGTGCGGAGATTGAGGGCGGCGGCGCGGGTGTGCAGCCAGGCGTCGTTTTTGATGGCGCCGAGGTAGCGCAGGCGGCGGTTGCCGCGGGCCACGACCCAGGCGACGGCGCGTTCGACGGGTGCTCGCCAGCGCCGGTAGTCGGCCTGCCAGGGCGCATCGGTGGCGGCCTGGTGGCGGGCGGCGGCCATCAGGCCATGGTGCGGGCGGATGGTCAGCAGGCGCCCGGCCTTGGCCGTGGTGCATCGCTCGCGCAACGGGCAGCACACGCACCTATCGCCGAAGAAGGCCTTACGCTGATGGTGCTGCCCGCCCGGAGACGACAATGGGACGGTGTGCCCGGCGGGGCAGGTCACGGTGGCGGCGCTGGTGTCGATGGCGAAGTCGTCCAGGGTGAACCCGCCGGGGATGGCCGGTCGCAGCGGGGCGGGCTTGATCACCAGCCGGTGTCCGGCCTGGTGCAGGCGATAGCGGGCAGGCCCGGTGTCGTAGGCGGTATCGGCGAAAAGCTCCACGGGTGCCTGCTCGCCGGCCAGCAGATCGGCGGCCACGGCGGCTTCGTGGTGGGCCGGCCCGCAGCCGGGCCGCAGGGCAACGGCGGTGAACAGGCCGGTCTCGGGCTCGATGGCCAGGTGCGCCTTGAAGCCGTCCTGGCGGTGGGTGCGGGTTTTGTGCACATGCCGGGATTCGGGATCGACGGTGGAGATGATCCGGTCGGGGGCGGTGCGCCGGGCGATGCGCCAGCGCCCATCGCGGCCGTCGGAGTCCTCGGCCGGCTCCACATCCTGGTAGGCGACCAGAGCCAGCAGACCAACCGCGCCTGCGGCCTGGTCCCCGAGCGCCTGCTCGGGCAGGTTGGCCAGCAGAGCGATCGCATCGGTCACCAGCGCGTCCACCAGGTCGGCGCGGGCCTGCTCATCGTTCCAGGCGATGCGCGGCTTGCCCGCATCGCGGTAGTCGTGAGCGGTGCACTGCGCGGCAGCGACCGGTGCGGCGCCGGGGACCTCACGGATCACCGCGCGGATCGCGGCGATCAGCTGGGTGACGGTGTCCTGGGTGGCCACCGCGTCATCCAGGACCGCCGAATCCAGCGCCCGCCGCTGTTTGCCCTGGAGCACCCCGGTCGCGGCGACGACCTCCTTGACCCGGGTGAAGGTCCGGTCCGGATCGGCCGAGCGGGCCAGTCGGCGCCGGAAATAGGTCAACAGCGACGGATCGAACGCGGTGTCATACAAGCCCAGCCCGCAGGCGGCCTTCCAGCGCAGGTCACAACGCAACTGCTGAACCGCGTCGAAGTCGGAGACCCCCTGCAGCGTCTGCAACACCACCGCCGCGGCCAGCACCTGTGGCGGCATACTCGGGCGCCCGTTCGGGGAGGGATACATGTCGGCGAACATGTCGCCGGGAAACAACTCCTCGCGGTGCTCGGCCAGGAACGCGAACACGCTGCCCGCCGGGATCAGCTCCCGGCAGGTGGCCCATACATCCGGCCCGACCGGCTCCCCAGTCCAGTGACCTTGCATAACATCCAGTCTGACCCCACCATCATTCGCGGCGGAGCCAGACCCCCAACATCTTCAGTGCGCTTCTAG
>NZ_FZOD01000045.1 GCF_900188345.1 Streptosporangium subroseum
GCCACCGCCTCACTGGAGGCATGACCCAGCACCGCCGCGACATGCGTCCGCACCACCTCGACAACCAGCCGCTCCCGATCACCCACCGCCAGACCGGCCAACCGCTGCCCGAATGTGGAAAACACCGTCCCGGCAACGGCCGGAACCTCTGCCTCGACCAGATCATCGAAGAGCGGACGCGCCCGAGCGGCGGCGAACAGCGGCACGAACTCCGCCCAGCGAACATCGGCGACGGTGATCGTGCTGTCCCCGGCACCGACCGCGCCGGCCAGGGCTGCGATCGCCTGAGCCGGTGCCAGCGGGGGAAGGCCCTGCCGCCGCAGCAGCTCGGTCTCGCCCTGGTCGGCGGCCATCCCGATCCGTGCCCACGGCCCCCAGGCGATCGCCGTACCGGGCCGGCCGGCCGCGCGACGGCGCTCGACGAGGGCGTCCAGGGCGGCGTTCGCGGCGCCGTAGGCGGCCTGGCCACGGCTGCCCCAGGCTCCGGAGATCGACGAGAACACCACAAACGCATCGACGTCACCGACCAGCGCGTCCAGATGCAACGCCCCGTCGACCTTGCCGGACAGCACCCGGTTCAGGTGCGCGGCATCGGCGTCGGCCAGCTCGGCATCCTCGCCGACACCGGCCGCGTGCACCACGGCGTCGACCGTACCGACCACGGCCAGAAGAGCCTCGACCGCAGACCGATCAGCCAGATCACACGCGTGCACCTCGGCATTCGGCAACTCGGCCAACAGCGCCTCCGCCCCGGGCGCATCCACACCACGCCGCGAGACCAGCACCAGCCGCTCGGCCCCATTGGCCGCCGCCCACCGCGCCACCTCAGCACCCAGCCCACCGGTACCACCGGTAACCAGCACCGTGCCACGAGGCCGCCAGGCCGGAGCCACACTCGCCGGAGCATGCCCCAACCGACGAACCAGAACCCCACCGCTGCGGACCACGACCTGGTCCTCAACGCCGAGCCCACCGGCCAGCACCGCCCCGAGCCGCGTGACCGCCCGGGCGTCGAGAGTTTCCGGCAGGTCCAGCAGGCCGCCCCAGCGCTCCGGGTGCTCCAGACCGATCACCCGGCCCAGACCCCACTTCGCGGCCTGCGCGACATCCGGCGCACCGTCCGCCCGCCCCGCGGCCACCGCACCCCGGGTCACCAACCACAACGGCGCGCCGCTCTCAATGTCCGCCAACGCCTGGACAACGGCCAGCACACCGGCGAGAGCAGCCGACGGAAGCACCAGAACCCCGGCCGGCGCCAACTCACCCAGACGCACGGCCAGGTCAGCACGGTCTCCAACCGGCACGACCACAACCTCGGCGCCCATCCCCGTCAGCGCCTCGGCAAGCCCCAGCGCGTCATCACCGACGAGCGCCCAGGTCCCACGGGGCACCGCCTCGGCCAGATCGGTGACGGGCTTCCAGGTGATCCGGTACCGCCACCCGTCGATCAGCGACCGCTCCCGGCTGCGGGTCCGCCAGGACACCAGCGCCGGCAGCACGCCGGCCACGGCCGCGGTGTCGACCCCCAGCTCCGCGGCGAGCGCGGGCAGGTCGGCGCGGTCGACCGCGGCCCAGAAGCCGGCGTCGCCCGGGTCGGACGCGCCCGGCCGTGCCGGGCCGTTCTCCAGCCAGAAGTGCTGTCGCTGGAATTCGTAGGTCGGCAGGTCCACCACGCGGGCATGGGGGAACAGGGCCGGCCAGTCCACCGTCGCCCCGTGGACGTGCAGCGCGGCCAGCGCCGCGATCGCGGTGGCGGCTTCGTCACGGTCGCGCCGCAGCAGCGGCACGCAGACCGCCTCCGGGGCCGCCTGCCGGGCCAGTGCGGTCAACACGGCGTCCGGCCCGAGTTCCACGTAGTTCGTGACGCCGTCCAGCGCGGCCAGCGCGTCGGCGAACCGGACCGGGCTGCGGACCTGCTCGACCCAGTACTCCGGATCCGACCACTGCCCCGACTCCACCAAACGCCCGGTCACCGTCGAGACGATCGGCAGTTTCGGCTCGCGGAAGGTCAGGAAGCGCAGTACGCGACGGAACTCGGCGAGCATCGGTTCCATCAGCCGCGAGTGGAAGGCGTGGCTGGTCCGCAGCCGGGTGGTCTTCCAGCCCCGCTCGGCCGCCACCGCCGCGACCCGTCCGATCTCGGCCTCACTTCCCGAGACCACGACGGCGTCCGGCCCGTTGACCGCCGCGATGTCGACGTCCGGAAACGCCGCGTGCACGTCGGACTCGCCTGCCTGGACGGCGAGCATCGCGCCGCCGGCCGGCAGCGCCTGCATCAACCGGCCGCGCGCGCCGACCAGGGCCGCTGCGTCGGCGAGCGACAGCACCCCGGCGGCATAGGCGACCGCGATCTCGCCGATCGAGTGTCCGACCAGGACGTCCGGGGTGAGTCCCCAGTGCCGGACCAGCGCAAGCAGCGCCACTTCCACCGCGAAGATCGTCGGCTGCGCGTACTCGGTCCGGCCGAGCAGCTCTTCGTCGGCGAGGGCGTCGGCCAGCGGTCGGTCGAGTTGCAGGTCGAGATACCAGCCGGCCTCGTCGAAGGCCGTGGCGAAGACCGGCTGGGTGGCGTACAGTTCGCGGCCCATCGCCACCCGCTGCGAACCCTGGCCGGTGAACAGGAAGGCGGTCCGGCCCGGGGCCACGGCCCCGGTGACGACCTGCGCGGAGGGGTCCCCGGCGGCGAGCGCGGCCAGACCCCGAGCCACCTGCTCGCGGTCCGCGCCGAACACGACGGCACGGTGGGCGAAGTGGGTGCGCGTCGTGGCCAGCGAGAAGCCCAGATCGGCCAGGTCGGCGTCCGGCTCGTCCAGCCGGCCCAGCAGGTTCGCCGCCTGCCCGGCGAGCGCCTCCGGCGTCCGTCCGGAAACCGGCAGCGCGAACACCCCGGCCGCCGGCGTACCCGGCTCCGGAGCCGCCGCGGCGGGTTCTCCCGTCGGCGGCGCTTCGAGGATGAGGTGGACGTTGGTGCCGCTCATGCCGAACGAGGAGACCGCCGCCCGCCGCGGCCGGTCGGTCTCGGGCCAGGGCTGGGCCTCGGTGAGCAGCCGTACGGTGCCCGCGCTCCAGTCGACGTGCGGCGTCGGCTCGTCCACGTGCAGGGTCTTCGGCAGCAGGCCGTGCTGGATCGCCTGCACCATCTTGATGACGCCACCGACCCCGGCCGCGGCCTGGGCGTGCCCGATGTTCGACTTCAGCGAGCCGAGCCAGAGCGGGGTGCCGGCGCGGTCGCGCCCGTAGGTGGCAAGCAGCGCCTGCGCCTCGACCGGGTCGCCGAGCATCGTGCCGGTGCCGTGCGCCTCGACCGCGTCGACGTCCGCCGCCTCCAGCCGCGCGTTGGCCAGGGCCTGCCGGATCACCCGCTGCTGCGACGGACCGTTCGGCGCGGTCAGGCCGTTGGACGCGCCGTCCTGGTTGACCGCCGAGCCGCGGATCACGGCGAGGATCCGCCGGCCGGCGGCCTGTGCCGAGGAGAGCCGCTCGACCAGCAGCATGCCGACGCCCTCGGCCCAGCCGGTGCCGTCGGCCGCGGCCGCGAACGGCTTGCACCGGCCGTCGGCGGCGAGCCCACGCTGCCGGGAGAACGCCACGAACGACGCCGGGCTGGCCATGACGGCGACGCCACCGGCCAGCGCCATCTCGCACTCGCCCTGGCGCAGCGCCTGTGCGGCCAGGTGGAGGGCGACCAGCGACGACGAGCAGGCCGTGTCGATGGTGAGTGCCGGGCCCTGCAGGCCGAGCGTGTACGAGACCCGGCCGGACGCGACGCTCGCCGCGTTGCCGGTGAGCAGGTAGCCCTCCAGGCCGTCGGCGTCCTGAAGCCGCGGTCCGTACTCCTGGGTCTCCGCGCCGACGAAAACGCCGACGCGCTGCTCGCGCAGCGTCTCCGGCGGGATGCCGGCCCGCTCCAGTGCCTCCCAGGAGGTCTCGAGGACCAGGCGTTGCTGGGCGTCCATGGCCAGGGCTTCGCGCGGGTTGATCCCGAAGAAGTCGGCGTCGAACTCCGCCGCGTCGTAGAGGAACCCGCCGTGGCGGGTGTAGCTGGTGCCCGGCTGGTCGGGGTCGGCGGAGTAGAGCGCGTCGAGGTCCCAGCCCCGGTCGGCGGGGAACTCCCCGATCGCGTCGGCCTCGGACTCCACGAGGCGCCAGAGCGCCTCGGACGAGCGGACGCCGCCGGGGAACCGGCAGGCCATGCCGACGATCGCGATCAGCTCGTCGGCGTGCCCGACGGCGGCGTCGATGTCGATCCGCTCCGGGGCGAGGCCGAGGAGTTCTGCGTGGAGGTGGCGGGCGAGCGCGGCCGGCGTCGGGTAGTCGAACGCCAGCGTCACCGGGAGCGCCAGTCCGGTCGCGGCGACCAGTCGGCTGTGCAGCTCCACGGCGGTCAGCGAGTCGAACCCGGTCTCGAAGAACGTGCCGTCGGCCGCGACCGGCTCGCCGGGCGGGCGGCGCAGCGCGGCCGCGGCGAGCTCGGTCACCAGGCCGGTGAGCATCCGCTGCGCCTCCGGCGCCGGCAGGCCTGCCAGGCGCCGCCGCAGCTCGGATCCCGCCGCGGTACCCGCTCCGTCACCGGTCGGCGTAGGTGCTCCGAAATCCCCGGACGAACTCATCATCTAGCGCCCACCTTCGGCGAAAAGAACAGGAATAGCCCATACCGCTTGGCGAGGCTATCCAGCTGAACTTTTCACCACAGCTCCTACCGCACCCCTAGTGGCCGTGATATTCACGGCCACTTCGTGGGGTAGGCGCCCGTGACGTGGCGTGACCGGCGACTCAGCCGGTGCTTTATCCATCGGCCGAGCGGTTAATCGGCCGGACGAGTACCGGTGGCGCTTACTCCGCCCGCGGGTTGATCAGGGCGTTTGGCGCTGGACAGGCAGAGCGGGAACGCTTTTCTCGATGGGTTCAGAACAATTGTCCGGAGTCGATTCGAGGAATTCCTCGAACATCCCGGGAGTCGCCTCGCGGACGAGTGCGAGCCCGTCGGCGAGGGCCACGTCGCGGATCTTGTAGCCGCCCCGGCCGGCGGCGACCATCGCGACCAGGGTGGCCACGCCGGCCCGGCGCTGGGACGCGGACTGGTTGACGCTCCAGGCGATGATTCCCGACCGGTCGAGCAGGACGGTGCGCCGGGCGTAGGTGCCGTAGCGGGTGACCAGATATCGGCCGAGCAGGCCGGAGCCGAGGTTGCGGTAGGCGTCGACCGCGGCGGCCAGCGCCAGCGGTACCAGCACGAGGCTCGAAATCCAGGCGATGTGGAGCAGCACCTCGGTCAGGAGCACACCGAGGATCACCAGGGGCGCCTCGAACAGTGCGACCGCCGCCAGACCCCAGGTGACCCGGCGGCGCAGCGCCGCCCGGGGCGGCCTGGCCAGTTCCAGGCCGGCCAGAAACCCCGGCTTCTCGCCGAGGACGGCGGTGGCCACCCGGTCCGCCTCCAGCCGCGAAGCCGGCGGCAGCAGCGCGCTCTTGGTCGACGTCGACCGGTCGTCGGATTTGCCCAGCCCGGTGGCGATCGCGTTGAGCTGGGCGCCCCGGGCCAGGCGCAACAGCAGCGGCTCGGCGATCTGGACGCCGCGCAGCCGGCGGCGCTCCAGCCAGACCGACCGGGTGCTGAACAGGCCGCGGCGCAACTGGAGCGCGCCGTCGCCGACCGCTTCCAGCCGGTAGTCCCACCACGTCTCGACAAACGTCACCAGAGAGGTGAGCGCGCCCAGCAGCACGACGCCCAGGACCGGCACGGTGATCGCGACCCAGAGCGGCAGGCCGGTCAGCCCGGACCAGGCCGCGCGGAGAAACCCGACCTCTGCCGGGTTTATCTTCAGCGAGTCGAGCAACCGGGCGAACCCGCCGACGACAAACCCGACCCCCGCCACGCCCCAGAGGGTCAGCGGCGCATACCGCAGCCAGCGCCAGCGCAGGACGGCCAGCGCGGTGTCCGGCGCCGTTCCGTCCGGTGCCAGCCGCCGCCGCAACCGCTCGGCGTGGTCCCGGGACACGCCGTCGAGGGTGAGTTGCCTTCTGTCGGCCGCCACGTGCTCACCGGTGCTGATCCGGACCACGCGCAGCCCCAGGGCCCGGTGGAACGGGTTCGCCGTGACGTCGACGCTGCGAATCCGGTCGCGGGGCACCGTGCGGTACTGCCGGAAGAGCGCGCCGGTGCGCAGCTCCACCTGGTCGTCGGTGATCCGGAACCGGGTGGTCAGCAGCCGGAGGCCGAACGCCACCGCGATGATCAGGAAGGTCAGGCCGATGGAGCCCAGCGTGATCACCGCGGCCAGGTCGAGGTCGCCGCCGGTGATCGACAGGGTCAGCAGGGTCGAGCAGAGCGGCGGGACCAGCCAGGTGAGGCTGATCGCCAGCATCCGCGGGTCCAGACGCTGCCAGTCCGCCGCTGTCACTGGCCGTCTCCGGGCATGGCCTGGGCACGGGCGGCCAGGGACTCGGCCAGATCGGCCGCGACCTGGCGGTCCAGGCCCTGGATCCGGACCGGGCCGGCCGCCGATGCGGTGGTCACCACCAGCCCCGCCAGCCTGAACATCCGCTGGATCGGCCCGCTGGTGGTGTCGACGGTCTGGATCCGGGCCATCGGCGCGATCCGTGCTCGCTGCCAGAACCAGCCGGACACCGCGTAGACCGCGTCGTCGGTCGTCTCCCAGCGGTGGACGCGGTACCGCCAGATCGGCATCGCCAGCACGTACGCCAGCCCGACCGCGGCGACGATTCCGAGGCTGAGCCCGAGCCAGGTGCGGGCCGGCGGGATCAGCGCGGTCAGCAGTGCCAGCACCGCGACCGGAGGCAGCGCGACGACGAAGGCCTGCACGCTCCACCAGCCCAGGGCGCGGCGTTCGAGCCGATGACGGGGACGGCGAAGTTTCAGTGGTTCGTTGCCGGACACCTCGCCATTGTAAGTACCGGCGCATTCACGGAATACACACATCCGGAAGGACTGGGGTATCCGAGTCACCTAGGGGTTGTCGGCCGCGGCGGGCGCCGATAGCAATTTCCCCGTCACGCCATATCGCCCGCTCGAATTGCGGGACGAACAACCGATGAATGCTCCGGAAACAGCGGGGCACAGCAATTTATCCGTCACATCACAACGCCTGCTCGAATTGCGGGACGAACAACCGATGAATATTTTGGAAACAGCGGATGCGACACGCTTCGCACGCCGGCACCTCGAATCGGTCGCCGGCCGTTCGCATCGCGACGGATTCCCGGGCCGACCGGCCCGGACCGCGTCCGGGGCGGACGGCGTCGCGACGCCGCCGATCACACCGGGGACGCCGGTGACCGGCCACCACCTGGGCCCGGCGCGCGCCACCGCGCCGGTCGGCGGAGCTCCGGCCGACGGCGTGCGCGCGAGATGACCGCGCTCGCGGCGGACCTGTCCGCACCACCGATCACCATGTTCGGCCCCGACTTCCCCTTCGACTACGACCGGTGGGTGCGCCACGCCGACGGCCTGGGCTCGGTCCCCCCCGAGCGGCTCGGCACGCCGGTCGCGGTGGTCGGCGGCGGGATCTCCGGGTTGGTCGCCGCGTACGAGCTGATGCGCCTGGGCCTGCGCCCGGTGGTGTTCGAGGCCGAGCAACTCGGCGGCCGGATGCGGACCGCGAGTTTCCCCGGGCACCCCGGTACGGTCGCCGAGCTGGGCGCGATGCGCTTCCCGCCCTCGGCCACCACGCTGTTTCACTACGTCGACCTGGTGGGGCTGGAGACCCGGCCGTTCGCGAACCCGCTGGCCCCGGCGACCCCGCACACCGTCGTCGACGTCAACGGCGCCCGGCACTTCGCCCGGGTGACCGAGGACCTGCCGACGGTGTACCAGGAGGTCTACGACGCCTGGACCAAGGTGCTGGAGGAGGGCGCCGACTTCACCACGATGGACGCCGCGATCCGCCGCCGGGACACCGTCACGATCAAGGCGTTCTGGAACCGGCTGGTACCGCTCCTGGACGACCAGTCCTTCTACGGCTTCCTGGCGTCCTCGCCCGCCTTCGCCTCGTTCCGGCACCGGGAGATCTTCGGCCAGGTCGGCTTCGGCTCCGGCGGCTGGGACACCGACTTCCCCAACTCGATGCTGGAGATCCTCCGGGTCGTCTACACCGGAGCCGACGACCGGCACCGGGCGTTGACCGGTGGGGCCCAGCGACTCCCCCTGCGGCTCTGGGAGCACGCGCCGGACCGGATGGCGCACTGGCCGGCCGGCACCTCGCTGGCGTCCCTGCACTCCGGCGGCTGGCGGCCGGCGGTCACCCGGATCTCCCGGGCCCGCGGGCGGATCCGGGTGGAGACCGCCGACGGGGCCGCCGAGTTCGCCGCGGCGGTGCTCACACCGCAGGTGCGGTTGCTGCTCTCCCGGATCGACACGGACGAGGACCTGTTCCCCGTCGACGTCTGGACCGCGGTCGAACGCACCCACTACATGGGCGGCTCGAAGCTGTTCACGCTGGTCGACCGGCCCTTCTGGCGGGACCTCGACGAGCGGACCGGGCGTCCGGTGATGGGCATGACGCTCACCGACCGGGCGCCGCGGGGGGTCTACCTGTTCGACGACGGCCCGGACGCGCCGGGCGTGATGTGCCTGTCGTACACCTGGAACGACGACTCGCTGAAGGCCGCCGCGCTGCCGGCCGACGAGCGGCTGGACGTCATGCTCCGCCACCTGCGCCGGATCTATCCGGACGTGGACGTCCGCCGCCGGATCATCGCACCGCCGATCGCCGTGACGTGGGAGACCGAGCCGCACTTCATGGGCGCGTTCAAGGGCAACCTGCCCGGCCAGTACCGCTACCAGCGGCGCCTGTTCACGCATTTCATGCAGGACGCGCTCCCCGAACACCAGCGCGGGGTCTTCCTCGCCGGCGACGACGTGTCGTGGACCGGCGGGTTCGCCGAGGGGGCGGTGACCACCGCGCTCAACGCGGTCTGGGGCGTTCTGCACCACCTCGGCGGCCGGACGCCCGCCGCCAACCCCGGCCCCGGTGACGCCTTCCCCTCCATCGCGCCGATCGAGCTGCCCTACTGAGCGCCCGGCCGGCTGACGGCGCCGTGGTCAGCTGAGGATTCCGGCCTGCATCGCCGCCATGACGGCGGCGGTGCGGTCGGATACGTCCAGTTTGGCGAAGATCCGTACGACGTAGGTCTTCACGGTGGCCTCGGTGATGAACAGGGCGCGTCCGATGTCGGCGTTGGTCAGCCCCTGGGCGACCAGTTGCAGCACCTCGACCTCGCGGCGGGACAGCGTCTCCGGGCGGGGTTGACGCACCCGGTCGAGGAGCTTGGCCGCGATCGAAGGGGAGAGAACGGTCTCGCCGCGCGCGGCGGCCCGGACGGCCTGGGCGAGGTCGGCCGGCGAGGTGTCCTTCAGCAGGTAGCCGACGGCGCCCGCCTCGACCGCGCGGAGGATGTCGCCGTCGGTCTCGTAGGTCGTCAGGATCACCACGCGGATCCCCGGCAGCTCGGCGCGGATCGCCGCCGTGGCGCTGACCCCGTCGCCGTCCGGCAGCCGCAGGTCCATCAGGATGACGTCGGGCGTCAGGTCGCGGGCGGCGGTCAGCGCGGCGGAGCCGGACGCCGCTTCGCCGACGATGGTCAGCTCAGGTGCGTCGTAGAGCATGGCGCGGATGCCGGCCCGGATCACCGGGTGATCGTCGACCAGCAGCACGGTGATCGTCACGTGGGCACCCGGATCAGTACGGAGGTGCCCTTGCCGGGCGCCGAGTCGACCTGCAGCACCCCGCCGGCCTGGCTCAGCCGCCTGCGCATCAGCGGAAGGCCGTGCCCGGGCGGGGTGGCGTCGGTGGCGAACCCGCGGCCGTCGTCGCGCACCTCCAGTCGTACGCAGTCGGCGTCGACGGAGAGGACGACCTCGACCCGGCCGGCGTCGGCGTGCTTGCGGACGTTGTTCAGCGCCTCCTGCGCGAGCCGGAGCAGGTCGACGTTGAGCGCGGTGTCGGCGGGGTCGGGGGCGCCGTCCACCCGCAGGGAGGCGTTGACGCCGTGCACGTCCCGGAGCCGGTCGACCTCCCGGCGGAGCGCGTCGGCCAGGGAGGCGGAGGTGGCCTCGGGCAGGGGGCGCGTGGTGATCAGCGCCCGGGCGTCGGCCAGGTTGTCGCGGGTGGTGGTCTCGGCCAGCTCCAGATAGCGGCGGGCCCGCTCGCTGTCGGTCGCCAGCGCCGAGCCGGTGGCCTGCAACAGCATGATCGTGCTGGACAGGCCCTGGGCGAGCGTGTCGTGGATGGCGTCGGCGAACTGCTCGCGCTCGGCGGCGCGCCCCGCCTCGTAGGACAGCCGGCCCAGCTCGGCCCGGGTGGCCTCCAGCTCCCGGATCAGCGAGGCCCGCCCGGTGCTCTGCCGGATGATCTGGCTCACCCAGACGCCCAGCACGATCGAGAGCGCCGCTCCCGTCACCCCGGCGACGCCCAGCAGCGAGCCGGAGCCCAGGAACGTCTCGCCGGCCGCCGCCACCCCGAGCCACACCAGGTTCAGGACCAGCACGATCAGCCCGCCGGCGACCGGGCCGACGGTCATGAACGCCGGGGCGCACAGCGCGAACAGCATGAACGCGCTGCTGGTCACCAGCCCGACGGCGGCGGCGAACACCAGCACCACCCCCAACTGGTACAGCAGTGCCCGCCGGGTGCCCCGGTCGAAGCGGATCAGCCGCCGGCCGAGCAGCAGGTGGGCGGCGACCAGCAGCACCAGCAGCCCGGCGGCGCCGGCCCGCCGCACGGGATCGACCCCGCCGGTGAGCAGGACTCCACCCAGGCCCGCGGCGCTGACCAGGACGAAGTACGCGTCCCAGACCGGCTGCCAGCGCAGCCACTCGTCCGGCGTGCGGCTCAACCGTCCTTCCGTCCCTGCCAGCGGAACGTCGTCAGGCACAGGATCAGACCTCCAAGGCACCAGGCCGCCAGGACCAGCGCGATGCGGCCGTGTTCCCAGACGCCGGCCGGTTCCATGCCGGCCACCGCGTCGGGGAGGAACACGGAGCGGAAGCCCTGCGCCATCCATTTCAGCGGGAAGACGGCGCCGATCTGCTGCAGCACCTGCGGCAGCGTGGTGATCGGCACGATGAAGATACCCGAGACGAACTGCAGGATGAGGAACGGCAGGTTGACAATGGGTGCCGCGGCGCGCACCGATCGCGGAACGCTGCTCATCGCCGTGCCCAGCAGCGAGCACCCGGTCACCCCCAGCAGGAAGACCCAGGCGAAGGTCACCCAGCGCCCGACGTCGGTGGGCAGCGGCAGGTCGTAGAAGATCGTGGCGATGGCCAGGACGATCGCCACCTCGACCACCGCGGTCACCAGGACCAGGATGATTTTCCCGACGAAGTAGGCGATCGGCGGCATCGGCACGCCGCGCAGCCGCTTGAGCGTGCCGTCCTCCCGGTCGCTGGTGATGCTGGTGGCGAGGTTGACGAAGCAGGTCGAGCCGATCCCGGCGGCGATCATGCCGGCGGCCAGCAGCTGGCTGGACGGGATGCCGGTGGCGGCCATCTGCTTGTCGAAGATCGCGCCGAGCAGGATCAGCAGCACGACCGGCAGCGCGAAGGTGAAGATCACGGCGGTGCGCTCGCGGAAGAACTGGCGCAGCTCGACCCCGCCGCGGGACAGGCACAACCGCCAGACCGACGGCTCCCGGACGGTGCGCGGGGTCGATGTCGGGTTTTCGGGGGTCTCGGTGGTCAGGGCGGTCATCGCGGGCTTCCGATCAGGTCGAGGTAGATGTCTTCCAGGGATGGCCGGGTGATGGCCAGGCCGGGGATCTGGCCGTCGAACCGGGCGGCCAGCTTGAGCGTGGCCCCGGTGGGGTCGTCGGTCCGCAGGTGCCGGGGCTCACCGTTCTCGATCCAGCTCACCGTGGCCTCGGCCGACGCGCGGCCCCCCAGGTTGGCCGGGGTGTCGACGGCGAGGATCCGTCCGGCGGAGATCACACCGACCCGGTGTGCCAGCGCTTCGGCCTCGTCCAGGTAGTGGGTGGTCAGCAGGATCGTGGTGGCGTCCTGCTCGGACAGCTGGCGGATCAGCGCCCAGAACTGGCGGCGCGCCTCCGGGTCGAACCCGGTCGTCGGCTCGTCCAGGAACAGCAGCCGGGGTCGCCCGACCACGCCGATCGCGACGTCGACCCGCCGGCGCTGGCCGCCGGAGAGCGTCCGTACCTTCTTGTCGGCCTTCTCGGTCAGGCCGACCAGTTCGAGCACCTCGTCGACCGGGCGGGGGTCGGGGTAGTACCCGGCGAAGTGCCGCACGGTCTCCACGACGGTCATGTCGGCCATGTCCGAGGCGTTCTGCAGCACCAGGCCGATGCCGTACCGCCAGCGCCGGGGCGCCCGCTGCGGGTCCTCGCCGAGCACCCGGACCTCGCCGGAGTCGCGCTTGCGGAACCCTTCGAGGATCTCGACGGTCGTCGTCTTGCCGGCTCCGTTGGGGCCCAGCAGCGCGAAGATCTCGCCGTCGGCGATGGTCAGGTCGACACCGTCGACGGCGGGAGCCCCGTGGTAGCTCTTGTGTAGGCCGTGTACTTGCACCGCGTCTGTCACGCTTCCATCCTTGGCCGCCGGGCCGACGGACCGCGACGACCGGCGGACGGACAGCTGTCCATCGATCGGTTGACAGCGGCGGGCAGCGGGGTGGACATCGGTGGACACCGCCCCGCCGGGGTGCGGTAGGGGTTGGGCCCGGTGAGCGCCGTACATAGCCTTCGGCGGTGGAAGACCCAACGCTGTTCGCGATCAGCGACCTGCACATCGCCTACGCGGAGAACCGTGAGATCGTCGAAGGAATCCGGCCCGCGCACGACGGCGACTGGCTGATCGTCGCCGGTGACGTCGGGGAGATCTTCGCCGACGTGGAGTGGGCCCTGGGCCTGCTCGCCGGGCGGTTCGCCAAGGTGATCTGGGCGCCGGGCAACCACGAGCTGTGGACGCCCCGGGAGGACCCGATCCAGCTCCGCGGCGAGGCCCGGTACCGCAGCCTGGTGGAGGTCTGCCGGAAACTCGGCGTCGTCACCCCGGAGGACGAGTATCCGGTGTGGACCGGGCGGGGCGGCCCGGTCGCGGTCGCGCCACTGTTCCTGCTCTACGACTACTCGTTCCGGATGCCGGGCATGGCCACCAAGGAGGCGTCGCTGGCGCACGCCTACGAGGTGGGCGTGGTGTGCACCGACGAGATCCTGCTCCACCCCGACCCGTACCCCAGCCGGGAGGCGTGGTGCCGGGCCCGGCTGGCGGAGACCGAGCGGCGGCTGGCGGACGTCGACCCCGACCTGCGGACCGTGCTGGTCAACCACTTCCCGCTGGTCCGCGAGCCCACCCGGATCCTGCACTACCCGGAGTTCGCCCAGTGGTGCGGCACCGACCAGACCGCCGACTGGCACCTGCGGTACCGGGCCGCGGTCGCCGTCTACGGGCACCTGCACATTCCCCGGACCACCTGGTACGACGGCGTCCGCTTCGAGGAGGTGTCGGTCGGCTACCCGCGCGAGTGGCGTCGGCGGAGCACGCCGCCGGGGACGCTCCGCCGGGTGCTCGGCTAAACGCCGGTGCTCGGCTGAACGCCGGGTGCCCGGCTGAACCGATGGGCGGGTGCGCTCGCTCCCGCCGGGTGCTCGGCTGAGCCGGCGGCGGACGTGCTCGCTCCCGCCGGGTGCTCCGCTGGGCCGGCGGCCGGTGTGCTCACCCGCCGCCGGCGCTCACGCGATGTTGCTGATCCGCGGCCCGAGCTTGACCAGGAGGTCGACCCGCCGGGTCACGTTGAGCTTGCGGTAGACCTTGGTCAGGTGCTGCTCGACGGTGCTCACCGTGACGAACAGCTTGTTGGCGATCTGCCGGTTGGTGCTGCCCTGGGCGGCCAGCGCGGCGACCCGCCGCTCGGCGTCGCTGAGCGAGCTGAGAGCCTCCGCGTCAGGCTCGTCGGCCGCCTCCAGCACCGCGTCGTCGACGTCGGGGAGCAGCCGCTGGCGCAGCGCGTCCGCCTGGCAGTCGCCGGCCAGGTCGTAGGCCCGCCGGACGGTCATCCGGGCGCGGTGGAAGTCGCCGAGCGAGCGCTGCGCCTGGCTGAGGTCGGCCAGCGTGTGGGCCAGCTCCAGGCGGTCCCCGCAGGCGCGGAGCATCTCGGCGGCCTCACGCAGCAGCGTCGGGCGCTGCGAGAGCGGGGCGACCGCGGCCAGCACGCGCAGCGCGGCCGCCTTGGTCCGGCTCGGCTCCTGGCCCAGCTGCGTGAGCTGGATCTCGGCCAGCGCGCGGGCCTGTTCCGGCTGGTTGAGCACCAGGTAGGCGTGGGCCGCGTAGATGCGCCAGGGCACGAGAGCGGGCAGGTCGAGGTTCCAGCGGGCCATCAGGTCCCCGCAGGTGGTGAAGTCGTCCAGGGCGGCCTCCGCCCGGCCGGTCGCCAGGTAGTAGCCACCGCGTGCCCGCAGGTAGTACAGGCCCCAGACCGTCTGGAACATCGCGTCCGGCACCGGCTGGTCGAGCTGCCGGCCGGCCTCGGCCAGCCGGCCGCGCGCGGTCTGTGCCAGTAGCACGGTGCCCAGCGGGACGCCGACCGCGGTCGACCAGCTCTCGCGGGACATCATGCCGAGCGCGACCTCGGCGTAGCGCTGCGCGTCGGCCAGCTGGCCGGAGCGGAGCGCGATGTCGGCGCGGACCGCCATCAGCATGCCCCGCCAGGACGGCGCGCCGCGCTCGCCGGCCTGGGCCAGCAGGCGGTCGGTCCAGAGGGTCGCGGTCTCGAGATGGTCGGAGTAGATGAGGATGATCAGCGCCGTGGCCAGCGAGGCCATCGCGTCGCCGCGGAGCGGGGAGCGCGGAAGGGCCTGTTCGGCCGTGACCACCGCCGCGCTGTTCGGGCCCTTGGCCAGTACGGTCTCCAGGGCGTGTGCCAATGCGTCCCGGGTGCTGACCACGCCCTCGGCGCCGCGCCGGGACGCCCTGGGCTCCATCTGCTCGTCGTCGAGCAGGCCGGGATGGGTGAACCGGGCCCACACGGTGAGGAACCGGATCTCGGCGCTCTGTTCCGCGTCGGCCTCCAGCGCCGCGAGTTTGTCGAGCACCTCGACCGCCTCGGCCGTACGCCCCAGCCAGAGGAGGCAGTGCGCGGTGGCCACGCGCGCGGCCACGCTCAGCTGGCCGGCCCGGGCGGCGGCCGCGAGCTGCCCCAGCCGGTGCCCGGCGGCGGCCGGGTCGGTGCGCCACTCCGCCTGGAGCAACGCGACCTTGAGCCCGGCCCGTTCCACGTCGTCCGTCGCGCCGTCGTGCGCCAGCCGCAGCAGGGCGACGGCCAGCTCGGTGTCGCCGGCGCCGAGCAGTTCCTCGGCGGCGACGCTGAGCACCGGGCCTGCCCAGTCCGGGGTCCGCCCGGCCGCCAGCAGGTGCCGGGCGACCGCGAGCGGTGCCGACCCTTCCTCGTAGAGGAGCCGGGCCGCCCGCAGGTGCAGGTCGGTCAGGGCCACGGGCGGCAGCTGTTCGAGCATCGCCTGGCGGGTTCCCGGGTGTGGGAGCCAGCCGTCGCTGACCAGGCCGGCGCTCTCCAGGCCGGACAGCGCCCGGCGGGCGGCCGCGGTGTCGACCTCGGCCAGGCGGGCGAGCGTGAGCGGGCCGGCCGGCGGGCGCCTGTCGAACAGCGCGGTGGCGGCCAGGACCCGCCGGGTCACCGGGTCGCAACTCTCCACATACCGGCGGATCGCGGCGGTGTAGGCGGGACCGGGCAGGACCTGCCCGTCCCGGTCCAAGCTGGGCCCGCCGGAGTTCCGGAGGTCCGCGATCAGCGTCCGGGTCAGCAGCGGATTGCCGCCGGACGCCCGCGTGCAGGCGTCCACCAGCGCGTCGGTCGGCTGGTCGCCCAGGGCTTCGGCGAGCAACTCGCCGACCCCGCGCCGGGACAGCGGTGGCAGCGTGAGGTGGTTGCCGGATGCCAGCTCCATCAGCTCGGCGTACAGCTGCGGATCGGTCGGCTCCACCAGGTCGCCGCCGCTGACCACCACCAGGATCCGTGCGCTGTGGATGCGCCGGATCAGGTAGATCAGGGAGTGCAGGGAGAGCGCGTCGACGTGGTGCAGGTCGTCGACCGCCAGAAGCACCGGCGTCTGCTCGCTGGCGGTCAGCAACGCGGCGGCCGCGCTGGGCACCACACGGATCAGCTCGGCCTGGTTGGCGCAGTCGGCGTGGCCGATCACGACCGGGAAGTCGCGGCAGAACTGGTTGATCAGGCTGAGCGGCAGCTCCCGCTCGGTCCGGGCTCCGGTGGCCCACAGGACGTGGAACCCCGCGGCGGCGGCGCGCTCGGTGAACACGCGCAGCAGTGTGGTCTTCCCGCTGGCCAATGAGCCGCTGACCGCCAGGAGCCGGCCGTTGCCGGCCTGGCACTCCGCGAGCGCGGTCGTGAAACCGGCGAGCTGCTCCTGCCGTTCGACGACCACCAACTGCTCCTGCCGTTCGACAACCACCATGCGTGGTTCCTCCCCGAGGTCACACCCGTTATCCGGGGCCTGCTAATGCCATGCCGCCTTTCACCGCACCGAAAATAGGTTGTGCGGTATTCGGTCGGCTCGACGTAGTGCTCGATACATTTCGCCGCCGTCGCAGGAGGAAATGCTTTTGGATTCCTTGGGCGGCGGCGACAGTATGTCAGTCGGAAATTGATCGGAAGTTGACGCGAGCAAGTCAGCTGCGTGAACAGCGATCATGACCTGGCCTCGGCGTGGGCGTGCCGGCGCCGGTGGGCAGGTCGCACTGTGGACCGGTGACGGCAGCACCGGCCGGACAGGCCTTCCGGTGCTTCCAGACCCGGCGGCCCAGGCTCCGTAAGGATCGGCAGGGGTCGGATGACCACGCCTCGCAGGAGCCGCCCCGGCGGGCCCGGTCCGGGGCTCCCCAGGTATTCACGGAATTGACACGATCGCATCCGGGGCGTGAACAGGGGTGCTCTAGGGGTGGTTCTTTTTTCCCCGCCTTTAGCTTTCAGAAGATAGGGGATCTGCTGGGGTTGGCTCACTAAACGCTGCTCAGTAACGTGCCGCTGGCGTTGAGTAGTTGCCGGACAACGCGTTTACAGTCGCGTTTATAGTAAGGAAGTGGCGTGACGGAAAACGGGGCCGAAGAGGTTTGGCGAATTCCGATCGACCGCTCGCAGGCCCCGGCGCGCGAGCCCGGGCCGATCGACCTGCGGCGCAACTTCCTGCAGGCGGCCTACAGCGGCATCCCCACGTTCATGGGAGTGCCCGTCTGCCTCGACCAGGAGGACCTGCGCGCCGGCGCCGTCGACGTCGCGGTGTTCGGCGTGCCGCTGGACTCCTCATCCGGCCACCGGGGCGCCGCCTACGGCCCGCGCGCCCTCCGCTCCGACGAACGCTATCTGTTCAACACCCCCGAACTACTGGTCAACGCCAGCACCCGGATAAGCCCGTTCAACCTGCTCAAAGTGGTCGACTACGGGGACGCGGCGGTCGACATCTTCAGCGTCGAGAAGTCGCTGCCGTCCATCGCCGCGACCGTCCGCGAGGTCGCGGAGGTCGGGGCCGTGCCGGTGATCCTGGGCGGCGACCACTCGCTCATGATCGCCAGTGTCGGCGCGCTGGCCGACATGTACGGACCGGACAAGATAGGCGTCGTCCACTTCGACGCCCACCCCGACTGCCACGAGCACATCTTCGGCCATCGGATCACCCACGGCACCCCGATCTGGCGGCTGATCGAGGAGAAGAAGATCCCGGGCAAGAACTTCATCCAGGTGGGACTGCGCACGCCGACCGGTCCGGACGACTCGCTGTTCAACTGGATGCGCCGCGCCGGCCTGCGGACCCACTTCATGGTGGAGGTCGAGCGGCTGGGCTTCAACGCGGTGCTCGACAAGGTCATCGAGGAGGCCCTCGACGGGCCCGAGTTCATCTACCTGTCGCTCGACATCGATGTTCTCGACCCCGCGTACGCCCCCGGCACCGGCACGCCGGAGCCGGGCGGGCTGACCCCGCGCGAGCTGTTCCCGGCGTTCCGGCGGCTGTGCGCGGAGACCAACGTCATCGGGATGGACGTCGTGGAGGTCGCGCCGCACCTGGACCCGGGCTACTCGACCACGATGAACGCCCGCCGGGCCATCTTCGAGGGCCTGACCGGCCTGGCGATGAGGAAGGCCGGGATGGTCAGCACCGACTACGTCAACCCGATCGCCTCCGGCCAGCTGAAGTTCCCGCTGACCTGACTCCGTTCGCACCTCCACCCGCGGAAGGACGGCATCCGCCGATGACCGCCACTGTGTTCGCACCCGACTCCGCCCAGCCCCTGGCCGAACTGGAGCGGTCGGCCGCCGGCGTCGCCGGGGTCCTGGCCGACCTCGGCGTCCGCCAGGGAACCCGCGTGCTGTTCAAGGCGGACAACTCGATCGCCTGGGTCACGGTGCTGCTCGGCCTGGCCCACGCCGGAGCGTCGATCGTGTTCGTCGACCACCAGGACAAGGCCGAGGAGACCACGCGCATCCACCGGCTGACCCGGGCCGCGCTGTCGATCGTGGACGACGACGCGCTGCCGCCGGCCGAGGGTGAGACGGTCTCCGTCCACCAGCTGCTGGCCGCCGCCGCGTCCCGGCCCTCGCCCGTGCTGGACGGCCCCTTGGACCTGGACGTCTGGCGCGGGCTGCCGGACGGGCTGATCATGTGGTCCTCCGGGTCGACCGGCGTCCCGAAGGGCGTGGTGAAGACCGGCGCGCGGTTCCTGAAGAACCTGGAGCGCAACGCCGACCAGATCGGCCACCGCCCGGACGACGTCCTGCTGCCGCTGCTGCCGTTCTCCCACCAGTACGGGCTGTCCATGGTGTTCATCGCCTGGCTGGTGCGGTGTTCCCTGGTGGTCGCCCCGTACCGCCGGGTCGACCGGGCGCTGCGCATGGCCGGCGAGACCGGCGCCACCGTGCTCGACGCGACCCCGGCCACCTACCGCAGCATCTGGAACATCGTCACCCGGCGTCCCGACCCGATGGCCGACCTGCGCGGCGTGCGGCTGTTCTGCAGCGGCGCCGCCCCGCTGGACCCCACCCTGGTCGACCGGTACGTCGAGCTGTGCGGCAAGCCCCTGCTGGACAGTTACGGCAGCACGGAGCTGGGCAACGTCGCCTTCGCGACCGCGGACAACCCGGTGGCCACCGGCCGGCCGGTCGAGGGAATGGGCGTGCGGATCGCCGACGACGCGGGCATGGTGCTCGGCCCGAACGAGATCGGCGAGATCGAGGTCGACTCGCCGGACCTCATGGAGGGCTACCTCGATCCGACCGGAGCCCTGGCCCCGGTCGCCCGGGGCTGGCGGCGCACCGGCGACTTCGGCCGGCTGGACGAGTACGGCAACCTGTTCATCCTCGGCCGCAAGCTGGCCGTGCACCGGATGGGCTACACGCTCTACCCCGAGCAGATCGAGGTCCGGATCGCCGAGGCCGGCTGCTCGGCGAAGGTGATCGCGGTCCCGGACGACCGGCGCGGCAGCTCGCTGGTGTTCTTCGTCGAGGACGAGACCGGTGCGGACTCCGCGTACTGGCGGGAGCGGATCTGCGCGGTGCTGCCGGCTTACGAGCAGCCCAACCAGGTCGTCGTCCTGGACCGGCTGCCGCTCAACCGCAACGGCAAACCCGACCGGAAGGCGCTGGAGCAGCTGGCGGCCGGGCCGGTCGCCGAGAAGCCGGCCGAGGTGTCCGTATGACCGCCGCGATCGTCTTCCCGGCGCTCTCGCCGGTCCGCCGCAATGACCTCGGCACGTTCCTGATGATCCACCCGTTCGCGCGCCGGCGGCTCGCCGAGGCCGACGACGCGCTGGGCTACCACCTCGCCGACGCGCTGGCCGACGCGCCGCCCGACGACGACTACGCCGAACCGGTCCAGGTCGCGGTGTTCGTCGCGTGCCTGGCGCTGGCGGAGTGGGCCGAGGAGCGGCTCGGCGCCGCCCCGGAGTACTGCGTCGGCCCGAGCTTCGGGGAGCGGGCCGCGCTGGCCTACACCGGCGCGCTGCCCTTCGCCGACGCGGTCCGGCTGGTGGACGAGATCGCCCGGGTCGAGCGGCGCTACTTCGCCACCGAGCATCGTGACATCGTCACCCACTCGTTCGTCCGGGTGCCCGCGGAGCGGCTGGACGCGCTGCTGGCCGATCTGGAGTGGCACGAGATCTCCGGCCGGCTGGACGCCGACTTCCACATGGTGTCGCTGCGCGAGGCGGAGCTGGCCGGCTTCAAGGCGGCGATCAGCGCGGTCGGCGGGTATTCGATGTACACCATGCGTCCGCCCGCGCACGCGTCCCTGTTCACCGGGGTTCGCGCGCAGATGGAGCAGGTGTGCGCGCAGTACACCCTGTCGGCGCCGCGGATGCCGATCGTCTCCTACCAGGACGGCGCGGTGCTGACCGACCCGCAGGCGCTGCGGACCAGCCTGCTCGACGGGTTCGTCCGCCCGATCCGCTGGATCGAGGCCGTCCGGTCGCTGCGCGAGCTGGGCGTCGACCGGCTCTGGGTCGCCGGCCCGGACGCGATGTTCTCCCGGCTGCGCGCCACGGCCGACAACTTCGACGTCGAACTCTGCGACCTCCGACGGGCCCTGGTCCGCCCCCGCCGGCCCAGCACGACGTCCGGGTGATCTGCGTCCGGCAGCCGGCGCAGGCGGTTCCCGGGCCGGCGTCCAGAGGACATCCCCGTGGTCAGGATCGCCCCCCGTCCCTCCTTCACCAATTCGGAGTTCTGAATCCCTTTTGTCGGCGACGACTGCGATCATGCTGCTCACGTGATCAAAGGAGCGATGATGACAGAGCGTCCCGAGGAGTTCCGCTGGCTCTCCGACAGCGACCCACTGGGTGAGATCTACTGCGTGTCCTTCGTCCGGGGTCTCTCGCCGGACGAAGTCCTCCGCCGGTTCGGCGTGGACGAGGGCACCCTGGAGGAGGTGGCGTTCAACGAGCTGGAAGAGCGCTCGGTGGAGAGTATGAGGGACGACGCGGCCGGTTACATCGGCGCCGCGAAGATCGGTGACTGGACCCTGGTCATCGAACCGGGGGGATGGCAGATCGCCGGCGACTCCGAGATCGGCGGCCGGGTTTCGCGGGGAACCGAGGTCGTGTCGGTGTGCTGCCACGAGTACGCCTCGGACACCTTCGCCTACCTCGTCGGCGGCGAGCCGGTCGTCTGGTTCGACCCGATGCTCCCGGACGCGCGGTCGGGCAGCGACCCGGACCGCTTCGTCGAGGAGATGCGCGAAGCCGGCCTGGACCCCGAATACGACATCGACGATGACGACTCGCACATCGACTTCCCGATGGAGCGTTCGTTCGCCCTGGCGAGCAGGATCACCGGTCTCCCCTTCTCCCCAGAGATGCTGAAGCTGCGGTTCGTCGGCGCAGAACCCCTTGAGGACTGAGCGGGCAGATCCGCACGGTGACCGGGCTGTCGGTGGGCTCAGGCGCTCATGGCGAAGCGAGTCAGCGGCTCGTGCGCCTGGAGGGCGTCCATGTAGGGCTTGAGCCGCGTCAGAACCACGCGGGCGCGCCGGGTGATGTCCTCAGGTCTGCGCGAAACCGCGAGGAGGCATCCGGCCCGGCCGTGTCCGGCTCGCCTCCCGTCCCTTCGATGGCCGCGACCCGGTTTCCGACATCCGCACCTCCCCGTCCCGGGGCAGGTGAATCACGAGTCGCGGCGGGAGAAACCGAGACCTCCCGCCCCCAGCGCTACGACCACGTAGAACGCCAGGACCGCCATAGCCGCGGGAGGTGACAGTAGATACGCCGACTCGGCGCCCACGATCTGGGGAGCCAGGTTGGGAATCAGCACCGAGGCCACCCGCAGATGGAGGGACGCCGGCAGGAAATGCGCGAAACTCGGCACCACCAAGGTGAGCGCCACGATCACCGTCACCGTCGCGGCCGTCGACCGCAGGACCGCCCCGAGCCCCAGCGCCACGAGACCGGTGACAAGGGTCGTGATGGCCGTACCGGCCGCGGAAGGGATCGCGTCCCACCAGTGAGCCCAGGGATTGAGCGGCGCGGATCGGTCGCCCAGGATGAGTATGGCGACGATCTGTGACAGGCCCGCGAACAGCACGCCGCCGGCGAATGCGACGCAGGTGACCACCACGGTCTTGGCGGCCATCAGCATCCGCCGCTGAGGGACCGCGACCAGGCTGGGACCGAGGGAGCCGGTCGAGAACTCGGTGGTGACGGCCAGAGCACCGAGACAACCGATGAAGCATGCCACGACCGGCATGACGAGGACGGCTGGATCGGCGCTCTCGAAAGACGCCCGCTCCGCCGGTGAGGCCTGATCATAGGAGCCGACATGGATCATGAGGATGACCAGGCCGATCAGGGTGGACACGGCTGCTCCGGCCCAGACCGCCCACGTGGAGCGCACGGTCCGGAGCTTGAGCCATTCCGCCGCGACGGCGTCCTTCAGAGACGCGAGCCCGGACACGACGATCTCGGGCGAGGCATGCCTCGGCGGTACGGTCTGCAGCGTCACGAAGATCACTGGCTCCTTCTGCCGCCGGCGCGGTAATCGGCGGCCTCGTCGGGTGCCGGACGCGCGGCCAGAAGGTGGTGGACGGTGGCCGAGGTGAGTGTGCGGGAGCGAGTTCTGGGCCGGGCAGCCCCGAGGAGCCGTGCCTCGGGGCTGCCGCGCCCCGGGGGCCTGGGGAGCGCTGTCGGCAAGGCCCAGGGAGGCGCTGAGGATCAGGCTCCTCCGTTTGCATGGAGGTCGGCCCCGGCGATCCACTGCGCTCGTTCGGAAACGAGGAACGCAACGGCCTCGGCCACGTCCCGGGGGTCGCCTACGCGCCCCAGAGGAATGGCAGAGTACGCGTGTTGCGTGCTGCCTCCCATCGCCTCCATCACCGACTGCAGCAGCTCGGTCCCGCCGGGCGTCTCAACCATGCCGAGCGTGACGGTGTTGACTCGGACGCCGATCGGGGCAAGCTGAGCGGCCAGGCCCTTCGACCAACTGGCCAGTGCGGCCTTGGCCGCACCGTAATGGAGCATGGGCGCGGGCGGATTGGCCGCGACGCCCGACGAGATGTTGACGATGGAGGCTCGGCCGGCCTGCTGCAGCGCCGGTAGGGCCGCGTTTGTCACGCGCACCGCGGACAGGAAGTTGATGGCGAGGGAGTCCTCCCACTCCTCGTCGGGAATCCCACCGAAGTGCGCACGAGCGGCCCCCGCGTTGTTCACCAGGATGTCCAGTCCGCCAAGCGCCTCAAGTGCGGCGTCGACCAACCGGCGCGCGCTTTCGGCTGTCCGGATGTCCGCGCTGATGAACGTGGAGCCCTTCGGAGTCTCGTCGTTCCAGCTTCTGGCACTGGTGACGACGGTGGCACCACCGCTGATCAGACGCTGTGCGACAGCGGCCCCGACTCCTCGCGAACCACCGGTGACGAGCGCTCGCCGCCCGGCGAACTCTCCAGGGACAGGGGTGATTGGAATGTACATGCGCATGCCTTTCTGGGCACGATCAAGAGTTTGTTGAAATATAAATTATCATACTCAGAGTCTGATGAAAATCTGTCACCGCACCTGGCGTAGCCCCATCGGGCCTCACCCGAGTGGAGCCGAGCCTGGCCGAGGGTGGACAATGGCGACCCGGAGCCACTGCGCTCACAGGAGCAGGTGGCCCTCCACGGAGGCTTCCTGCCGCAGGATGACCGGGAGAATGGAGCAACGTGCCGGAGAGGTTAGGGAGCAGGGCGCCGTACCGCTCGGGCATCAGGGCTCAACAAGCCGCGAACACGCGCAGTGCGGTCCTCAAAGCCGCGGCGGAGCTGTTCACCACACGCGGTTATGCCGCGACCTCCGTGGATGCCATCGCCGAGGCCGCGGGAGTCAGCCGCTCCACCGTCTTCACGGCAGCGGGCGGTAAGCCATGGCTCCTCAAAACCGCCTACGACCAGGCGATCGTGGGTGACGATCGCCCCGAGAGCCTTGCGGAACGGCCCGAATCGCGTGCGATGCAGTCCCTCTCAGACGGCGCCGAGATCATCGCCGTCTACGCTGCCATCCTGGCCGGCGCAGTGGCACGCGTGTCGGCCCTTTACCACGTCGTACGGATGGCGTCCGACGCGGATCCGGACGTTGCCGCCCTCTGGCAGGACATCCAGCGGCAACGGAGAGCCGGAGCCGATCAGATCGTCGCCCTCCTGGTTTCTGCGGATGCCTTGTCGAAACATCTCGATGCCGACCATGCCGCAGACGTGATCACGGTCTACAACGACCCCGGCATCTACCACCACTTGGTAGGCGCCCGAGGCTGGACCTACGAGGCGTTTCAGGACTGGCTGGCTCGGGCTCTCGTCCGGGAGCTCCTGGACTGAGCAGGCGGCTCCCCCCTCTGTCCATCCCTTCCACCGTCAATCCCGCCGAAGCGGCAGCAGGCCGGCGACGGAGGCGTAAGTCCGGCTCGGCGTGTCCCCGCGCCTGTGAGATGACGATCCGATCGGCACGTTACCGCCGGCCCCAGCGGAATCGGAGACGTCGTCAAAGCCGCGCTTGTTCTCACCCATTTTGAACATGGCTACCCGACGCGAAACTCACTGAAATCATCCCGATGAGTGGCAGTGGATCTCTCAGAGGCGATCGGTAAAATGACCGCGTGACGATCCAGGATTTCAGTGAGTGGCAGTGGATCAACGAGCCCGCAAAATGGGCGGCGGGTGAGGACCTCCGGATCACCGCCGAGGCGCGCACCGATCTGTGGCGGATCACCCACTACGGATACATCTACGACACCGCCCACATCTTCGGCAGGACACTGCCGGGCGACCTGCGGGTGACCACGACCTTCCAGGCCTCCTACGCCGACCGGTACGACCAGGCCGGTGCCGTACTCCGGATCGACGAGAAGAACTGGATCAAGGCGGGCGTCGAGTACGTCGACAGGAAGATCAACCTGAGCGCCGTGGTGACTAGGGACTTCTCCGACTGGTCGATGCTCACGGTGTCCGAGCCGGTGGAGTCGGTGACCTTGGAACTGGAGCGCAAGGGTGACGCCGTGACCGTGAGGTACGGGCTCAACGGCGCGGCGCCGGTCACCATGCTCCGCTTCGCCTACTTCCCTCCGGAGGTCCCGGCACTCGCGGGCGTCATGTGCGCGGCCCCCAGGGGCGAGGGGTTCGAGACCCGCTTCACCTCGGTGACGGTCTCCTGACGCCACGGCGGACCTGGACGCCGGTGCGCGGCGGGGGAAAGAGCCATCCGCGGACCTCCCAGATCATGCGAGAACCACCACCTCGGCGCCTTGTCCGCATATAACCAATTTGCCAGTGGCATACAAGGCTCAGACACGCGGACAGCAAGAAGGCCGCTCTCCGAAGATCGGATAGCGGCCTTCTTGCCTGGTCAAACCGGGTGAGGCTACCAGGACTCGAACCTGGGACCTCTTCCGTGTCAGGCGATCGGAGTTCTGGCGGCTCGGCGCACGGGGCCGGCCCGGTTGGAGTCCGGGCCGGCCCCGTGTGGCGGGGTGGGCGTGCGTTACGGCGCGGGGACGCCGTCGAGGATGCCCACCGCGTCGGTGCCCGGGGTGACGACGAGCTTGCGGGTGAGGGTGTAGGAGCCACCCGCCGGCACGTCGACGTTGAACCGGCTCATCACCCAGTTGCCCGCGGCGTAGACGTCGAAGGCGCCGGCCGGCGTGCCGTAGACGAGACCGAAGACCTGCGGGTCGGTCCCGGTCATGCCGATGTACGGCTTGGTCGGGGTGTAGACCGTCGTCGCACCCGGCGCCACGACGCCGGCGCCCGGGATGACACTGGCCTGGCCGGCCGCGTCGTGGTCCATCGCGTCACCGGTCCACACGCTGAGCGGAGCCGAGCCGGAGTTGCTCAGCTCCGTCGAGACCGTGGCGAAGTCGTCGCCCGGCTTCAACGTGTACGTCGTCGCCGCCGTCAGACCCGTGAAGCCCTTGACCGGCCCGGCTACCCGGACGACGGCCTTGTCGCCGGTCGCCTGGACGATCTGGACGTCGGTCGCCGCCACCGAGCGGATGTCCCACGCGCTGGTGCCGGTCGGCTGGGTCGCCGAGACGTAGGGCAGGTTGATCCAGTCGAACTGGTCGGCCATGCCGCGGACGGCGATGTCGACCGGCTTGCCGCGGGTGCTACCGGAGAGCTGCGAGTCGTTGTAGGCGTCGGCGATCGCCATCGAGAGCTTGTTGTTCTCGAGCATGACGTCGCCGTAGCCCGCCTCGACCAGACCCGAGCCGATCTGCTTGCCGTAGCCCGCCTCGACCGTGACCGGGCTCAGTGCGACGTCGGCGACGCCGCTGCCCGCCGCCGGCACGGTGACCGTGCCGGTGGCCGTCTGGTAGCCCAGCTTGGACACCCGGACGTCGTACTGACCGGCCGGGGCCTTGACGAGGTACTTGCCCTGGGCGTCGGTGCTCGCGGTCGCGACCGCCTTGCCGGCCTGCTCGAGGGCGACCCGGGCGCCGGAGACGGCGGCGCCGCCCGCGGTGATCGTGCCGGCCGCGCGAGCGGCGTCCGGGACGGCCGCGTCGTGCAGGTCGATCTCGTCGGCCCATTTCGCGATGTTGCCGGTGGGGTCGCCGCCGGCGGTCGCGTAGTCGGTCAGGTGGTAGAAGCTGAACTGCTTGGTGGCACCGGGCGCCATCGTGGCGTCGTAGTAGAGACCCTCGACGTAGCCGTACGCACCGACCGCGGCCGGCGTGTCCAGTGCCCACGCGAGACCGTGGGCGGCCTGGCCGTTCGTGGTGGCCGCGTCCGCGCCGACGTAGACGTAGTTCCCGGTCCAGCCCGAGGTCTTCAGACCCGGGTTGACGCCGCTGACCCCGGGGATCCGGCCGTTGTCGAGCGAGCTGTCGGGGTCGATCATGTAGTTGAAGTAGCCCTGGTAGCCCGTCGTGCCGGTGTTGGTCAGCTTGACCGTCATCTTCACGATCGGAGCGTCGGGCAGGGTCTCGTAGCGGACCTGCGCCTTGATGGCCGGGTTCGCCCGGTACTGACCGTTGCCGACCACGGCGGCGCCGTCGACCGCGAGGTCGGGCAGGTCGAGCTGGTCGTTCGGCCGGTCCCACGAGTCGGGCGGCGTGAGGCTCGGACGCAGCAGCATCTCGCCCCAGTCGATGGTCTCGGCGCCGTTGGCGTCGTTGAGCATGATGTCCGACAGCGCGCCCTGGCCCAGACCACCGGCGAGGTTGTTACCGCCGACGCCGTTGTCGCCGGCGGCGTACGGCGTCACGGACGCCCGGATCTTGTCGTTGGCCAGGTAGTAGTACTCCTTGCCGGTGACGACGTCCGTGCGCGTGCTGCCGTTGCCGTAGTCCGGCGCGTACGTCGACTTGCCGGCGGTCGGGTGGACCACCTTGATCAGCTTCAGGTCGGCCGTCGCGTTGCCGGTGGTGCCGACCGTGACGCTGACCGCCGAGCGGTCGTCGGCGATCAGGCCGCGCTTGGCCGCCGTGACGGTCCAGGTCGACGCCGGCAGGCCGATCCGGTAGTGACCCTGGGCGTCGGTGCTGGTCACCACGGTGTCCTGACCGTCGGCGACGGCGGTGACCTTCGCGCCGGCGATCTCAGCGCCCGTCTCCGGGTCGCTGACCGTACCGGTCACGGTCGCCCAGCGCGGTGCGGACTCGCCGCCGGGCACGTAGGCGTAGAGGTTGCCGTCCCAGGCGCCCGCCACGACGGTGTTGCCGCTGACGGCCGGTCCGGCGCCCACCCAGGTGCCGATCTCGTGGCTCCACAGGATCTGGCCGGTGTCGGAGGCCAGCGCGTAGAACTTGCCGTTGTTGGCGCCGACGAAGAGCGTGTCGCCGGCCACGACCGGGCTGGACATGACGCCACCGTGGTAGATGTCGCCGGGCAGCGCCCGCTCCCAGATGACGTTGCCGGTCTTGGCGTCGAGGGCGACGACGGCACCGCTCGGGAAGCCCATGTAGACGACGCCCTGCTTGACGGCCGCGGCGCTCGGGGTCGAGCCACTCGAGACGAGCGAGGAGCGCGAACTGGTGTACGTCCACAGCGTCGCGCCGGTCTTGGCGTCACGCGCGATCATGCCGTTGTTGGCGCCGATGAAGACCTTGCCCTCGGCCGCGGTCGGCACGCCGTCCTGCCAGCTGCCGAGCGACTCGGTTCCGGTCCACTTGCGGGCGCCGGTGGCCAGGTCGTAGGCGAGCACGCGGTCGGCGGTCTCGTTGCCGACGTACACGGTGCCGTCCATGACGGCGGGCGTGCCGTCACTCATGGTCGCGCCGGACATCGGAGAGGCCCAGATCTGCTTCCCGGTGCGGGTGTCGAGCGCCTTGAGGACTCCCTGGCTGCCGATGCCGAAGCGGGTCTGGTAGGGCCAGAGCACCGTGTGGCCGGAGACGGCCGGCGAGTAGTAGCCGTAGGTGCGCTGGTTGTTCGGGGCCGGCGCCTGCTCGGGCACGGCCTTCCAGCGCAGCTTGCCGGTCTCCGCGTCGACGGCGTAAAGCTCCGAGCCGAGGGTCGGCGCGAAGACCAGGCCGTCACCGTAGGCGAGGCTGCCGTGGATCGACTGCGGCACCTCGGCGTTCCACAGCTCCCTGCCGTTTTTGAGCCGGACGGCGTGGATCCGGCTGTTGCCGTCGCCGTTCTCGTCGCGGGTGCCCGCGTAGACGACGCCGTCGTGGATGATCGGCGACCCGGTGAGGAAGGTGCCTTCGGTGCGGAAGCTCCAGGCGAGGCGGCGGCCCGCCTCCTGCGCCGGCGCGACACCGGAGTGGGACTGGTCGCCGTGGTGCTGGTCCCAGTCGCCACCGGCGACCGGCTTGAGCTCCGGCTCGTCGGTGAGGGTGAAGTCCGCCGACTTGGTCCAGGTCTTGCCCGCCGCGTCGACCACCTGCACGTCGATCCTGTGCGCACCGGGCTTCTGCTGGCTGTTGGGCAGGTTGCCCCGCCAGGTGAACTCACCGCTGCGGTACAGCGGCCTCCAGTTCTTGTCGCCGGCGATCTGGAAGCGCGCCGAGACGACCTCGTCGCCGGTGTCGTAGGCGTTGATCTGGACGTCCGGCATCCCCGCGGCCGGCACCTTCGAGCCCGGCGCGGGGTTGACGATGGTGAGGTGCTCGTTCTCGCCGTACATCCGGAACGGGTTGTCGAAGCCCGGGCCCGCCATGTGGATGTAGCGGAAGCCGCGGGGCGCGTTGTCGATCGTGTACGAGCTCGACACGGTCTGGATGTGCTTGGCGGTCGAGGCGAACGCCGATTTGTTCTCGACGTGGTTGGAGTGCTCGTGGCCGACCAGGATCAGCTGCGCCTTGTATTTCTCGAGCACGTCACCGAAGGCGTCGTACTCCGATGGCGAGCCGAACGGGACGTTCATCGGCTGGTGGGTGAGGACGACGAGCTCGATGTCGTTTTTCGGGTCGTCGTCGAGCGGAACGCTCGCGGCGAGGTCGTCCTTGAGCCAGTCGATCTCCTCCTCGAACGGTGCAGAGCCGTTGTTCTCGAGCACCACGAAGTGCCGGTTGCCGTAGTTGAACGAGTACCACTCCGGACCGACGTTCTTGCGATAGTTGTCGATCCTGTCCGCGTACACCGACCCGCTCGCGTACTCGTGGTTGCCGACGGCCGGCCACACGCCGACGGCCGACTGCTGGGCGCCGCGACGATACGTGTCGAACTGCCCCTGGCTGGCGTCGTTGGTGAGGTCACCGCTGACCGCGATGAAGCGCAGGTCGGTGCCGGTGGAGTTGATCTCGCGGATCTGGTCGGGCAGCTGTGCGTTGACGTGCGGGTCGGCGATGTTGGCCCAGGAGAAGGTGTCGCCGTCTGAGAGGTCGTCACGGACGAGCGCGAAGTCCGCGGTCGGCGTGGCGTCGTCGGCGAGCTGGCCAAGGTTCGCCCAGAACCTCGGCTCCTTGTACTGGTCCAGGCCGAACCGGTAGCCCCGCGGCTGGCCGGCCCACACGATGTCCGTCTTGCGACGGTCGGTGGAAATCGTCAGTGAGTAGGCGCCGTCGGCGGCGGTCATGGTGGCGACCTTGCCGTCGGAGACGCGCACGCCGGCCAGGCCGGCCTCGCCGGGGTTGCGCTGGCCGTCGCCGTTGGCGTCGACGTACACGACGCCGCCGACGGTGGCCTCCGGCGGGTCGATGGCGGCCGCCGCGTATGACACGAGCGGGCCCGCCACGACACTGGCGGCGAGCCCCAGCGTGGTGGCGTACAGGACGACGCGCGAGCGCGCGCGTGTCCAGGTTAACGCGGACATCGGGATCCTTCGGGATGAGGGAGGGAGGTGTCAGGTCAGGAGCGGGGAGCGTTCCACGAACCAGACCAGACCGGCACCGGCGACGGCGACGGTCGCCGCGACGGTGCCGAGCATGAGGGCGCGAGTGGCGACCGGCGTGGTCGCGGCCCTGCGCAGGAACAGCAGCGCCGGGAAGGTGAGCGCGATGATCGTCAACTGGACGAGTTCGATGCCGACGTTGAAGGAGAGCAGGTTGGCCAGCGTCGAGGCCGACAGCGGCCCGTCGACGCTGAGCGTGCCCGCGAAGCCGAGCCCGTGCAGCAGCCCGAAGCCGAAGACCACGGGCAGCCGGTGGCTCGTCCTCGGCGAGAGCAGGTTGTCGAGCGCGACGAACGCGATCGACAGCGCGATGAGCGGCTCGACGATCCACCCGGGCACGCTGACCCAGCCGATCGCGGCCAGCACCAGGGTCACCGAGTGCGCGACCGTGAAGGCCGTGGCGACCTCGACGACGTCGCGCAGCCGCTTCGCTCCCAGCAGGAGCGCCAGCAGGAACAGCACGTGGTCGAGCCCGAAGAGCAGGTGCTCCGCCCCGAGCCGGACGAACCGCGGGATCTCGCTGAGCAGGTCGGTGCGCCCCACCGTGACGCTGGTGCGGGCGGTGTCG
Source organism: Streptosporangium subroseum (assembly GCF_900188345.1). Lineage (GTDB taxonomy): Bacteria > Actinomycetota > Actinomycetes > Streptosporangiales > Streptosporangiaceae > Streptosporangium > Streptosporangium subroseum. Next base: position 30,849 of record NZ_FZOD01000045.1, read on the forward strand.
AGCAACGTCGAACCGCGGCGGCCATCGATGTCGTAGACCACCATCGTGGTGGTCTCGTCGACCACGCCGTCGGAGGCGCGGAAGATGTCGCTGCGGACGGTGAGCGCGCCGGACGCCGGGCAGTCGTAGGCGAGCGCGACCTGCACCGCGCCGGAGTCGGCGAGCTCGACGCGGGCGTCGTCCTCAGCGGTGCAGCCGATCAAGCCGCGGCTCAGCCGCAGCCGCCCGCCGACGTACGCCGCCACGTCGCTCACGTGCGCGTCCAGCGAACGGCGCCGCACCTCGGTCGGAACCTCGGCGTCCGCGCCGACCGCGTCCGGGCTCAGGACCCCGTCGAGACTCAGCAGCCGGGCAAGGACGTCGTACTCCACGTCGACGACGGCGGCGACGCCGTCGTCCTGGCTACGCAGGTCGACCGCTACCGAGGTCGCGCGGACGTGCGCCTGCGCCGGAGCGGCGACGAGGAGCACGACAACAAGGGCGGCGAGGAAGGCCAATAGACGCACAGGAAAGCACTTCCATCGTGGGGGGTAATGGCTGTCGTTACCCAACCCTGCAGCGCTCGCTCCACACCCGGCAACTCGAGACGACCCAATTCACCGACTCTTCCGCTGCCGGTCACCCACTGTCCGAACCCGGGTTTCTGAGCGCCGAAAGCCGGGTTTTTGGCCCCTCCGCCCAGACGTCCCGGCCATTGCTCCACAGCTCTGAGCTGTAGTGGACAAACCGGTTGAACAGCCCGTCGTTCTGATACCAGGCGGGTCGTCTCGGGGTCACTGACGGGAGAGAGCGCGAGTGATGCCGGTGGCGATGGTGGTGGCCAGCACCCAGCCCGCGATGACAAGACCGTAGGCGACCCACTGGCCGCCGCCGGTGGGTTGGTATGCCTTCTCCTGCCCAAAGTCGATCAGTGGGAACAGCAGATCCAGAGCGTAGACAAAGGCGTTGAAAGTGGGGCCCTTGCCAAGTTCGGCACGGGGCGGATTGTTCAGGGTGAAAACGACGGCACCGGTGATGAGCAGGATCAGGAACCACAGGCCGGCGCGAATGGGACGGTAGCCGTACCCGACGGTGATGTCCTGTAGCCATCCCCAGGCGCGGGCGTGCCACGGGAGCTTGGTACGCTGCCGCCGCTGCTTGACCAGTAGGACGGTGCGGGCATCGACGTCGTGCCCCAGTCTCCGATAGACGGCGGCGAGTTGTTCGTACGGCTGCGGCACGTATCCGTCGAGGTCGTCCTTCAGCCAGGTCAAGCGTTGGGTGACGGACAGCATCGGATCCAGCGCGTCGTAGACAAGACCGTTCTGACAGCGCGGCGACCAGGTGCCGGGGGCGTCATAGAGGACGCCGATCCGGGCGTGCCGCAGATCGACGTCGCCTTCGGGCGTCTGCTTCGGGCGCAGGTACAGCTCGCGGGCCTCCAGTTGCCGGGCGGCCAATGCCTGACCGCCCGGTGCGGACAGGGTCGCGTCGGTGAGGTCCAGCGATCCCGCGATGCGGGCCTGGGAGAGGTTCACCCGCCCCTCGGAGGTGAGCCCGCGTGCGTCGATACTTCCCTCGACCTGTAGCTCCGCGGCCTGGAGCGCGTGACCGTCGGGATGGGTCAGGTGGGCACCTTTCAGGCTGAGCTCCCGGTCGATCCGCGAGTCGGCCAGCCGTACTGTGCCGGTCGCGGTGAACCCGTCACCCAGGTACAGGCCACCCTCGGCGGTGATCCGGGAACCGCGAAAAGCCATCTGGCCCGGATGGTCGATCGTGGTTCCGGTGAAGCTGAACGGTCCGGTCACCCGGGCGTTGCGCAAGCTCACCATCCCGGTGACGGCCATCCCCCGGCAGAGGACGCTCCCGTCGGCGACCAGCCCGTCCAGGTCGAGCGGCAACCCCCTTGTATCGGTGAGGCGGGCCCCGTCCAGGACCATCGCGCCGATCACCCGAGCGCTGGACAGTCGAACCTGGCCTGTGGCGTGGAGACCTTTCGCGGACAGGCCTCGGCCGGTCTGGATCCGATCACAGTCGATCGCCATGCCAAGTGTGAAGATCCGCGCACGGTTCATCGTGAGGCTTCCCGCAAGCTGGGCTCCGCGCAGTTCCAGCAGGCCGGTGGCCACGCAACCGTCCAGTCGCAGGTGCCCGTCCATGTGCACGTTGGAGGCCGACAGACCCGGCAGGTGAGAGCCCTTGAAGCTCATCTGCTGGCATCGCGCCCAGTACAGACCTGGCGCCTGCTCAAAGAAGCAGGAGAGGAACCGCGCCGAGTGGCAGATGGTGGAATAGGCCAGATTCATCCGTTCGGTGATTCGGGCACCCTTGATCCTGATAGCTGGGATCCGGTGCGATCGTGGCACTTCCTCGCTCATCAACAGCGCGGCGATCACCCGAGCGCGAACCGTCCGCTCCATCCCCCAGACCGCACCCACCGCCGGGTCGTCCTCATCCGGCTTCCCCGTTGTGAAATCGACCTCTTCCCCGTGCGGGAATGCCTCCCATACTCGGCGCTCAGCGTCGGACAAGTCCTCAACACGCACGTTGTTCCCCTCGTACGAACCTGCTCTCCCTTTGATCGCTTGCTTCGCATAGAGGGTTACCGAGCTGGAGAATTCGTGTTCTCCGTGCGCTCTCTTCACTCCTCCACCCAGACGTCCCGGCCGTTGATCCACAGCTCGGAGGCGTGGTAGCCGAACCGGTCGAACAGCCCGTCGTCCTGGTAGCGGCGCAGGTGCGTCATGGCCGACGGGCTTGGTCAGATGCGGGGTCACGAGCATCTCGGAGTCGGAGCGGAAGACGGTCAGGGCTTCCCGATCCGGCCCGGTCTTCACGGTGTGTCGCGTCCCGGGACACGCTTGGCCCTTCAGCCCTAGGACACGCTTGACAGCGCACAGTGTGGATTCGGGCTTGCTGGACGGACTCAATGTCTGTAGCTCACGCGATGCGACGGACGGCGGAGGCGAGTGCGTCCTGTCAGTAGCTGAACGTCGTCGCTCCATCTCCGATCCAGCGCCACATGGGCACCGTTCCGCCCATTTGCTGGTGGGCACTACTGGGTTCGAACCAGTGACATCTCGCTTGTAAGGCGATCCGAGCAGGGGCACGACCAGGGTCGATACTGGCGCTGACCTGGGCGTACGGTCCACGCCCGTCCACCGGTGTCCGGCCCCGTCCCACCTCGTTGTCACCCAGTTGGTCACTCAAGTACGAAACGCTGCCAGACGCGCGGCAGCAACGCGAAAGCCCTCAAGGAGAGAAGAACGCGGGAACCACAGCATCCGTCATGAACACGATCACCCAGTACGGCGACCGCGAGGCGTATCGAGCACCATGGCCGAGTCGCCGAAATCTGCCACGATCTTGAGCTGACCTCCGAGCGCCGTTACATAAGCGGCCAGGGTGGCCACTTCGCTGATCGCTCCACTCTCTATCTGTGAGACGCGGGCCTGTGACACGCCCATCGCCTGAGCGACATCCTCCTGCCGCAGGCCAAGCTTGCGCCTGGCTTCAGCGAGTTGGTAAGCGCGCTGGCGAGCTACGAGCCCATCGCGGAGTTGGGCAACCTCCTCCTCATCGCTGGGCTGGACAAGCTCAGCACGCAGCTCCTCCCATGTCACCGCCTGATCGCTCATTGTTCCCTCTCCTTGAGGTACCGGGCAAAACGCACCTCTGCTGCCTTGATCGCCACGTCATACCAACCGCTCCAGTCACCCGACTTGTCTCCGGCGACCAGGAACACAGCTTGACGCCAAGGGTCGAAAACGAAGAGCAGCCGCACTTCGCTCCGCCCGCTGGATCCAGGCCTCAGCTCCTTGAGGTTACGGATAGTGGACCCTTGAAGCGTGTCCACCAAGGGCCGTCCCAAACCGGGACCTTCCTCGGCGACCCGGTCCAAGGCCGCAGCGATCAGCAAGAGTGTCTGCCGAGTCGACGAGCCCCAGCGGCAGATCGAGGTAGGTCTCGACGAGCTGCGCCATGCGCGGCAAGTCCTCGTCCTCCAACTCGGCCCCGTGAAAGCCGTTATCGCCGAAGGACTTGAGGAACGTCACCTCAGCCTGTGGACGTTGGTGCGGCTCATGAGAGCCTGCTTCGCGAAGTTGCAGGCTCGGTCGCCTTCGGGCTACTTGCAGGCAGCAGAGCCCAGTTCGAGCCCTGCCCCCGACCTACTGCCAGTAGCTCTCGACCACTGAAGCGGACCTGGGGACGGCCTCATCAGGGTCTCCACCGAAGTCCCGCTTCGCGCGACGTTGGCGGAGAAGGTCCCAGCACTGATCGAGTTCCGCCTCAACCGCGTGCAGCTCGTGGTGTTCGGTCCGTTCGTCCAGGGAGCCGTCTGCCCGATGACTGCGCAACTTGTGCTCACGATCGACCAGTGCGGTGATCCGGTCCAGGATGTTGTCGTCGTTCACCGGCTCTCCTCCGGTTGTTGTGGCTGGGATAGACGTGTCTCGGGGTCCGACAGGAATGATGCGACCCGGACGCGAAGAAGGTCGTTCTCGGCCTCTAGGGCGTCAATGCGGCGCCGAAGCGGTTGCAGCAAGGGCGCCACCTCCTCGGCCGTGTAGCGCGGAGTGATGTGCTGAGGGCAGTTCCAGTCGAACGCTTTGACCTCGACGCGCACCTCACGTTCGACGATCGCCCGGTACCCCGGGACCGCGGACGCACTTGACGACGGTCCTCGGTGGCGTACGTCGTTGATGGTCGCGACTCCGAAGATCTTGAGGCGCAGCCGGCGGGCGTAGTCCATGAAGATGATGGATACGCGCGGGTCGTGCGCCACGTTGCCGGTGCTGATGTACTGACGATTGCCTCGGAAGTCGGCCCAAGCCAGCGTGTGCTCGTCGGGGACTGTCACGAATCCTGGTGGGCCGCCGCGGAACTGGACGTACGGCCAACCGCTGGTGGCGACCGTCGCCAGATAGAAGCCGTCCCGCCCGGCGATGAAGTCTCGTTCGGTGCGGCCCAATGGATCCTTGATCTGATCGAGTTCATCGGTCTCCGCAGCCTCGGTGTTCGGAGCTGAGCCCGTCCCGTCTGCCGCCCCGATGCTCGAAGGCCTCGGGCCGGCGAGATGCCGGTCCGTGCGGTGGACAGCGGTCCGGCTTCCGTACCGGCCCTGCGCGTCCAGGACCGGCTCGGTGAATGCGATCGAATGGTAGTTGCGGCTCATCTGTCCCCCTCGTCGGAGCGAGCCTCATGCTCGCGGTCTGCTTGTCTGTTGCGATACAGGAAAAGCCGCGACTGGGCGGCCAGGTCGCCGAAGCTACGTGGGTGCAGTGGAGGAAGAGTGAAGACCCTGTGCACCATTGCGCCGAGCCGGCAGCGCCGACTGCTGGGATGAGACGCCCCATGACCACTCAGAGGGCGTCTCCGTTCGAACAGCCTCAGACGAGCCGGGCAAGGTCCGGCAGGTTCGGCCGCGCACTTCACCGGGCCGTCCGCGCAGGACGCGGACGGCCCGGTGGCTCGAGATCGCGTTGCCTACCTGGTCGGCGTCGACCGATCGGCCTCGACGATCAGTGCCTCGACGGCGTGCGGGTTGGTGATCATCGGGAGGTGCCCAGCCTTGACCCTGGTGATCTTGGCCCCTGCGTTCTTGGCCATCGCGCTCTGCAAGGCGACGGGGACGATGTGGTCCTGGGTCCCGAGCAGGTAGAAGCTCGGCAGCGACTTCCAGGCCGGCGCGCCGGACTCAGCCGTGAGCGCGCTGAGGGTGACGGGCCGCTGGGCCACAGCCATCGCAGCCGCGGCCCGCGCCGGGATCCCGTTCGCGATGGCGTCCGGGAAGGCACTCTGCTTCAGGTAGAGGTCGTAGTCGCCGTCCGGAGCGCCCGGGTACTGCACGAAGTCGAAGAGATCAGCCGGGTCGAGCTCGTGGTTCGGGTCCAGCAACCCAAGGATGCTGTCACCTGCGTCGGGAACGAACGCGTTGATGTAGACGAGGGCCTCGACGTCCTTGTCCGACCTGGCGGCGTTTGTGATGACGGCTCCTCCGTACGAGTGGCCGACCAGGACGACCGGGCCGGTGGTTCGGTCACGGAGGAATGCGGCGAGGTACTCCGAGTCTTCGCGTAGCCCACGCAGCGGAGTCGGCGGCGCGAGGACCTGGTAGCCCTGGGCTTGCAGGTCACTGGTGACCTTCGCCCATCCCGAGGAGTCCGCCCAGGCCCCGTGGACGAGCACCACCGTGGGCTTGGGCTCCGACTCACCTGAAGGCGCCGTGCTCGTCACCGACTGTCGACCGCCCGCGTTGCCGATCACCTGAGTTGCGGAGACACCGGTCAGGGGCAGCATCCCGATGAGGGTGAGAACGCTGACCGCGTGCAGCCGTCGTGCCCGGAAGATCTTCATTGTGACTCCTGATGAGTTGATGGGATCAAGCGGTATGTCTAGGAAGCCGGAGCGAAGAGACTGACGTTCTTGTGCATGACCGGTTGAGTGGGAATGACCTGACGACGGTCTCCTGTCCTCCTTGCCAGACGCAGGCAATCGCGGTCCCCGGGTGTCGCGAGGTTCGAGTGCCGCTGGTGCTCTCGGAGCGGAGGAAGGCGCCAGGGGAAGAGCAGCTGTCCGAGTCATCACGGCGGACGGGCACGACGCGCATCCGTCGACCGATGCCAGACGTCGCGACGCGGTCGCGGGCTCGTGGCATGCCAACACCGTCGGTCCGGCCACCACCGTGCGGTGAGGCCCGTCGGGTTCGCGAGCCCGTTGATGTCCTGGGTAGCAGGTCTACACAGTCGGGTCGGTCCGTGCGCTTGAGGGAGCGCCGGCCTGGCGGAGGAGCTGCTCGAAAGGTGTCGCTGCGGCGAGGTCTGTGTCGACATGCCGGCGCTCGGCGACCACGCCCGACGATCCGCCGGTCTTGCCCATCAGGACGGCGAGCTCGCCGGCCGCGCGGAGCACGCGGGAGCCGAGGTCGGTGCCGGCGAAGTCGGAGGTCGCGGCGAAGACACCGGTCGGCACCGTGACGGCGTGCAGGTAGGCGAACAGCGGCCGCAGGGCGTGCTCGATCACCAGCGAGTGCCAAGCCGTGCCGGCCGTGGCGGCCAGCAGCACCGGCGTCCCGTCGAGGGCGCCGGTCTCCAGAACGTCGAAGAAGGTCTTGAACAGGCCCGAGTACGACGCCGAGAACACCGGCGTGACGACGATCAGCCCGTCGGCCTCCCGGACCGCCTGCTCCGCCGCCGCCGGCTCCGGCGCCGGGAACCCGGTCAGGAGCTGATCGGTCAGCTGGTGCGCGAGGCCGCGGAGCTCGACGTGGGTGACGTCGAGCTCCCCGAACGTCTCAACGGTCGCCGTAGCCAGCCGGTCGGCCAGCAACCGCGTCGAGGACGGGTTCGAGAGCCCGGCCGAGACGACGACGAGCGACGTCACGCCAAGACCTCGTCGCGGTCCGTCGTGCCCGTCACGTCGTCGACGGCGTGGAGGGTCGTGTCATGCGGGCCGTTCGCGGCCGCCACGAGGGAGGCGTGGGTCGGCGCGTCGGGCACGTGCGCCGGTCGGCCCTCGGCGAAGCCGGCGCGCAGGTCCGGCAGCAGCTCGCCGAGCAGGTCCAGCTGCTCGAGCACCGTCTTCAGCGGCAGGCCGGCATGGTCGATGAGGAACAGCTGGCGCTGGTAGTCGCCGACGTACTCCCGGAAGGCCAGCGTGCGTTCGAGCACCTCCTGCGGTGAGCCCACGGTCAGCGGAGTCTGCGCGGCGAAGTCCTCCAGTGAGGGCCCGTGGCCGTAGACCGGAGCGTTGTCGAAGTACCGGCGGAACTCGGCCACGGCGTCCTGGCTGTTCCTCCGCATGAAGAACTGGCCGCCGAGACCGACGATCGCCTGGTCGGCGGTGCCATGACCGTAGTGCTCGAAGCGGCGTCGGTACAGCGCGACCATCTGCCGGGTGTGCGAGGCCGGCCAGAAGATGTGGTTGGAGAAGAAGCCGTCGCCGTAGTAAGCCGCCTGCTCCGCGACCTCGGGGCTGCGGATCGAGCCGTGCCACACGAACGGCGGCACACCGTCGAGCGGCCGCGGGGTGGCGGTGAAGCTCTGTAGCGGCGTCCGGAACCGGCCCTGCCAGTCCACGACGTCCTCTCGCCACAGCCGATGCAGCAATGCGTAGTTCTCGACGGCCAGGTTGATCCCCTCGCGGATGTCCTTGCCGAACCACGGGTAGACCGGGCCGGTGTTGCCGCGGCCCAGCATCAGGTCCATCCGGCCGTCGGTGAGGTGCTGGAGGGTGCCGTAGTCCTCGGCGATCCGGACCGGATCGGTCGTCGTGATCAGCGTCGTGGCCGTCGAGAGGATGATCCGCTCGGTCTGCGCGGCGATGTAGGCCATCGTCGTGGTCGGGGAGGACGCGACGAACGGCGGGTTGTGGTGCTGGCCGACCGCGACGACGTCGAGGCCGACCTCCTCGGCCTTCTTCGCGATCTCCACCTGCGCCTTGATGCGCTCGTGCTCGGACGGGGTGCGCCCGGTGGTGGGGTCCGTCGTCACGTCACCGACGGAGAAGATCCCAAACTGCATGACCTACCTGCCTCTCATCTCGATATCCAAGGAAGTGTTGGTGACGGGTCGTCCGTCTCGATGGCGACATCGGGAGCGTCGCTGCCGACCCTCGATCCGGGTCCGGGTGGGGGTCGACGTCGTTCAGCCAGGAGACGACGGCATGCGCGACATCCAGCCAACCGTCGTCGACGACGAGGGAGTGGCCGCGTCCGGCGACCCGGCGCACCAACGGGGGGCATCGCCTCGTGGAGCCACCTGTCGTGGATCAGCATGACCGGTCGGGCCTGCGACGCCGCCCTGGGCTCCTCCTGGTGGGTCACGCTCGATCGGGTGCCGGCGTCGTCACACGGTCACGGAAGCGAGTGCCTCGCGGATCACCTGGACGACCTCCGCCGGGTGGGCGTGCATCACCAGATGCGAGGAGTCGACCTCGGTGACCTTGGCCTGGGCGCGCTCGTAGCCGAACCGCTGGACGTCGGGGTTGATGGCCTGGTCGGAGGACGCGACGATCCCCCACACAGGCCGGTCCTTCCAAGCGGCCGTGCTTGCCGGCTCGCCGAAGGCGGCCCCGGCGAGCGGTCGCTGTGAAACGGCCAGGGCGCGCGTGAGCACGGTGTCCACATCCGCGGCGAAGATCTCCGGGAACCTGGAGATGTCCACCGACACATCGGTGCCCGGCTCGTCGGAGCCCTCGACGGGGAAGGGCGTGTAAACGAGGGCCCCGGCCAGCGGCGAGTCGGGGAAGCGGCTCTGCAGTTCCCCGAGGCTCTCGCCCTCGTCGAGGACGTAGGCAGCCAGGTACACCAACCCCACCACGTTGTCCTCACGACCGGCGACGGTGATCACTGCGCCGCCGTAGGAGTGACCGACAAGGAGGACGGGTCCCTCGATCTGCCGGACGACGGAGGCGACGTACGCCGCGTCGCCGGCGAGGCTGCGGTTGGGTACGGCGGGAACCAACACCTGGGTGCCGTCGGCGAGCAGTTCGGTGACGACGCGGGCGAAGCTGGACGCATCGGCGAAAGCTCCGTGGACCAGGACCACGGTGGGCGTGTTGGACATGACTTCTCCTTCGGTGAACCGCCGGTGACGGCAGTGGGAACGCGCCGTCCGGCGCGTCCGTGAGATGTTGGTTGCTCCTCGGGAGCTCCTGCCATCGCTTCCAACGGTAGGGAGGCGCGGTGGACGACTAGTGACCGATCTGTGGACCGCGCCGGCCGGAGTGGGCGCGTCAGAGGTGTTTGCCCAGAAATGCCCGGATGAGAGGCACGACCTCGTCGAGAGCGCTCTCGAGCAGGAAGTGGCCGCCGGCCACCAAGCGGACCTCGGCGTCCGGCAGGTCGGTGGCGAAGGCGAGCGCCCCGGCGGGTCCGAATATCGGGTCGCCCTTCCCCCAGACGGCGAGCAGCGGAACCTGCCGCTCACGGAAGTATCGGTGCACCTTGGGGTACAACGTCAGGTTGGTGGCGTAGTCCAGGAACAGCGCGAGCTGCACCTGGTCGTTGCCAGGCCGCGACAGTAGGTCGTGATCGTGAGTCCAGGTAGTGGGGTCCACCAAGGTCTCGTCTGTCACGCCCGCGAGGTACCGCCAGCGGGTCAGCTCAAGGGTGAGCGCCTGACGAACCCCGGCCTCGGTCTGGGGGGTCTGCTCTCTCCAGTAGTCGCACACCGTGATGAAGAACTCCGGCTGCAATCCCTCGGCGTACGCGTTGCCGTTCTGGGTGATGATCGCCGTGACCACATCCGGTGCCCTCAGGGCAAGCCGCCACCCGATCGGCGCGCCGTGGTCGTGGACGAACAGGCAGTACCGCTCGATGCCGAGCTGCGTAAGAAGAGCTCCCGTGATATCGGTGAGCGAGTCGAAGGAGTACGTGAACTCGTCAACCGTCGGTGCGTCGGAGAGTCCGAAACCGACATGGTCAGGTGCCACGAGGTGCCAACGGTCCGCCAGCCGTGGGAGGAGGTGCCGGAACATCAGAGAGCTGGCGGGGAAGCCGTGAAGAAGCACCAGGGTGGGCCGGTCTCTCGGCCCGGCTTCTCGGTAGAAGATCTGGTAGCCATCGACCATGGCGTACCGGTGATGGATCGTGACCATGTTGTGTGCCGCCTTCGCCCGGTGTTCCCGTTGTCTTGGGGTGCTCACCGAAACGTATTGACGCGCTGTGGACGAATTGTGGAGTCGCGACGGAGTGACGCGTCCGCCCCCGTCAGTCCTTGAGGATTGCGGCCGCGACCCGATCCACAAGCCACCGTGTCCCCCGGTCGACGCCCCACCCGAACGTCTCCACGGCGAGAACCAGTTGAGGGTTGCGGAAGTGGAAGAAGATGATCTTCGCTGCGTCCTCGACCGAGAGTCCCTCGGCCAGGTCGCCGTTGCCGGCGATGCCCTCGACGATCATCTCCAGCGCCTCGATGTGGCGTTGGTCGGCGACGTCGAGGAATGCCTGGGCGGCTGGGGAGCTGGGTGCGGCGCGCTCGACGATGCGCATGATGTCGCCGGCCTCCGCGGCGTGCGCGGCGTAGCCCGCAGCCAGGACCTCCAGCTTGGTCCGGCCTGTGGGAGCGGCCGCCGAGTCGGTGATGATCCGTCCCACCGTCGGGCTCGTCGTCCATATGTCCATCAAGGTCCGGAGCAGACCCTCCTTGCCTCCACACTGGGCGTAGACGGTGGCAGGGGAGACACGCGCCTCGCGTGCGATCTTGTCGACCGTGGTCTGCGCGTAGCCGGGCGCGGCGTACAGCTTCCGCGCGGCCTTGATGACCTCTTGCCGAGTCATCTCGGCGTACTCGTCACGGCGACTTGGTGCTTGGTCTGACAATGTCTCGCTCCCCATCCCAGTAGTGACCGGTATCTCCGGCCCAGGTGCGTCCGAATGCTCTCATGGAGGTCCAGGCGGCATCGGTCGCGCACTCGAACGCGTCGCGCCTCAGGACGGCCGAGACGCGGATCCGGATCGCGTCCAGCTCGCGTGCGTCGTCGGGGCCGGGCACCTGGCCGAGGACCGCAAAGACGTGTCGGTGAACCCGATCAACCGTGCGGCCAGTCGCACGCCCCCGTCCGTCACCGCGCCTCCCCTGGTTGGAAATTCGAGTCTGGCTAGAGTGGCACTCCAGCGTTTAGAGTGTGCGTACACTCACACTAGTACAACTCCGACCCGGCGCACAGCGAACGGCAGGATCGGGGCCGGCCACCGAAGGGGTCAGACATGACAGCAACGCTCGTCATTCCCGAAAGCACAGACGCGATGAGGGGAGTTCCGCTCGAGGGCCCCCTGCGCCTGCAGGTTCTCGGCCCGTTGCGGGTGTGGCGGGGCGAGAGCGAGCTCGAGGCCGGGCCACGCCAGCAGGCGTACCTGCTGGCGCTGCTCCTCGCTCGCGGAGGCCGACCGACCGGCACCGGCGAGCTGATCGATCTGATCTGGGGTGAGGACGCGCCCGCCAGCGCCCTGAATGTGATCCACAAGTATGTCGGCTTGCTACGACGCCTGCTGGAGCCCGACCTGCCCCCTCGAGGAACGGGCGCCTACCTGCTGAAGCGGGGCAACGGCTACCTGTGCGCAGCCGGAGCAGACCTTCTCGACCTCACGAGGTTCCGGCAGCAGTCCGGCGCCGCCCGGACAGCGCGGGCGGAGGGGCACGACTCAGCGGCACTGGATCACTACCTCTACGCACTCCGTCTGTGGAGTGGACCGGCCGGCGATGGGTGGGTGCACGGACCTGCAGCCGCACCGATCTTCGCCGGCCTCAACGACGAGTACTTCCAGGCCTGCATCGAGGCGGCCTCCGTCGCACTGATGCTCGGACAGCCCACGCGAGTGCTGCCGGCCCTGCACCTGGCCGCCGCGATGGCCCCCCTGCACGAACCGGTGCAGGCCAGTCTCATCACCCTGTTGGGCGGCGCGGGTCAGCAGGCGGAGGCCTTGGCCGTGTTCAACGCGGTGCGCAGACGCCTCACCGAGGATCTCGGAATCGACCCCGGGAAGGCCCTCAAGGCCGCCCACCAGCGGGTGCTCACCCAGACCCCCGCGACCCAGGCGTCAGCCGCCCAGACCCCGGTCACCGAGCCCTCGGGCGCGCCGGCACCGTCTCTGCCGCCGGCCTCGCCGACGCCCCCGTCGGGCGACGTCAACCGACTGGTCGGCCGGTCGGACGAGATCGCGGTGCTGCGACGTGCTGTCGAGCCGGCCCTGGAGAGCAGCACGGCAGTCGTGCTGCTCGAGGGCGAGCCCGGGGCCGGGAAGAGCCGGCTCATGGAGGAGATCGCCAGCCACGCCGAGGATCGTGGCGCCCTCGTGGTGTGGGGTCACTGCCTCGAGGGCGAGGGCACGCCGACGATGTGGCCGTGGGTCGAGACGGTGTCCAGCCTGCTCGACGTCATGCCAGAGGCACGGTGCGAGCAGTGGTTGGCTCGCGATCTCGGTCACCTCGTCGGCTCCCGTGTGGAGAGGTCAGAGGCACCGACGATCCCCGACGGCAACGCCCGGTTCCGCCTGCTGGAACAGGTCGTCGGCCTGATCGCCGAGGCGGCCGGCGAGCGGCCGGTCGTGATGATGATCGACGATCTGCAGTGGGCCGACACGAGCTCGCTACAGCTCCTGGATCATGTCATCTCCCGCCTTCCTGCCGGCACAGCTGTCGTCGGCGCGCTTCGCAACCGGGGCCCTTCGCCCAGCTTGGAGCTGGTCCGGACGCTCGCCGCCGCCAGTCGCGCGACCGGTCACCGGCGGCTCCTGGTCGGCCCCATGAGCCCCGCTGAGGTGGCCGAGCTCATTCACCTCGAGACCGGCGTCCGGCTCGCCCCTGACGTGGCCACCTCAGTGCACACCCGCACGGCCGGCAACCCGTTCTTCGTCCAGGAACTGGGCCGGCTGTGGGGCGCCGGCAGCGAGCTCACCACGGAGACGGTGCTGCGCGGCACCGTCCCGATGACAGTGCGCGACGTCGTACGCGACCGCCTCGCCGTGCTCGACGGCGACGCACAGGAACTGCTGGAGATCGCAGCGCTTGTCGGCCAGAGCGTCGAGCTCGCCCTGCTCGCCCGGATGGCGTCCCTCGACGTGGGTTCCTGCCTCGATCGCTTGGAACCCGTCCGCAGCCTCGGTCTGGTCGGCCCGACGCCCGGCGACCCGTTCTCCTATCGCTTCACCCACGACCTGGTGCGCCAAGCTGTGTCAGAGGCGATCCCGCCAGGTCGCGCGACCGCGCTGCACGGCTCCATCGCGGACGCCATCGAGGAGGTCGGACTGAGCGACGAGTCCGTCGCTGAGCGGGTGGCACACCACCTGTGGTCCGCGGGGCCCGTGGCAGACCCGGCTCGTACCGTTGCGGCCCTGGTCCGCGCCGGCGCTCGAGCCAAGGCGAAGACGGCGTTGGCGGCAGCCGAGCGCCACCTCGGGTCGGCGGTAGAGCTGGCGCGCAGGGCGTCACTTCTCGAACTGGAGCTCAGGGCGCTCTCGCAGCTGATCGCGGTCGTCGGGATGCGCTCGATGTACGGCACGGCCTCCGTCAGCCTGCTGGAGCGAGCAGAGCAGATCGCGCAGCGCCTCGGGCGCGATCGCGAGGCGGCTGGGTTTCTGTTCTCCCGCTGGACCGCGCACGGCCAGGCCCTCGACCTGGACCGCAGCAGTCCTCTCGCCCGCCGGCTCGAGGAGTTGGGCAGGACCTCCGAGGACCCGGTCGTCCGGTGCTACGGCAGGGCCGCGGCGGGCATCCACGAGTGGTGCCTGGGGAACATCGGTGAGTCCTTCCAGCGGCTGAGCGCGCTGAGCCTCGACCTCCTCTCCGACCACGATGAAGAACACCGCGATTCCGTGCGGGACGGCGTGCAGCTGATGGCCGCTGGGATGTTCGCTGAGATCGCGGGCTACCACGGACAGACGGCCCAGGCGCGCGCAGTGCTCGACACCCTGTCGAAGGCGGCAGGTGATGACCCGTACGCGGTCACCGCCGCGACCTCCTTCGAGGCCCGGACCGCCTCGGTGGTCGGCGACCCCGACTGGGCTCTGCGTGCAGCAGAGCGCGGGATCGCCGCCGACCCGCACTTCTCCTTCGCCTCCCTCGGCACCTACCTGCGCCTGGCCCGGTGCTGGGCGCTGGCGACGACCGGACAGGACCCTGCGGCCGCCGCGGACGAAGCCGAACGACTCATTCGCACCAACCTCGCCAGCCCCGCCCGTACCTGCGTCTCGACCTGGTACGCCCTGCTGGGTGAGATGCGCATCGCCGCGGGCTCGCTGGACAAGGCCGCGGCAGCGCTCGACAGCGCCGAGGAGTATCTCGAGCGCTACGGCCAACGTTCCGCGGAGGCGCTGCTCGTCCTCGTCCGCGCGCAGTTGGAGCACGCCGCCGGCGACGACCGCGCCGCCGTACGCCTTGCCGACCAGGCCCGCACCGTGGCGCTTCGGCAGGGGGCACATCTCTTCGTGCAACGCGCCGACCGGTTCCTTGCCGAATTGGGCGGCGAGACGCCCATGGGCGCGGCGGTCCAGGATCTCTCCGCTCTTCGTCCACCGGGCACTCATAGGTTCTCGACCTGAGCGCGGCGGGGCCGGTTCCTCGTCGAGTCGACGGCAATCGACGTCGTCTGCGACGCCACGGCTACCGAGCCCGAGCGAGTCGTCTACTCGCGGTGCGCAGGCGACTTCACCGGTGAGCTGAGCATCCTCACTGGACAGACCGTCTTCCTCACCGCCCGGGTCCGGGAATCCGGTCTGGTCGTCCACATCCGTGCGGACCGATTGCGTGAGGTGCTGGGTGAGGAGGTGGACATCGCCGACGTGCTCGTGGATGCCTTCGCCATACGCCGAACCCGGTCCGCGCCTCTTAGCGCCGTCAGGTTGGCCGTCACGGCGCCGCCAGTGCTTCCGCGGCGGCTTGTCCGTGATCTGCATCCACCGTGCGAAGTCCCGCCCTTCAGCAGGGTCACCTGGTTCCGCTGCGCCCCGACTGCCGCCAGCCATCGCCACCACAGCAGCAGATCATTGCCGTAGGACCGCAATGTCGACTCCGACCGGTCTTGGGCCTGTAGCTCCCGCAGGAACGCCGCCACCGGCTCGACAACTACTCCGTCGCCGTCTACTACCGGAGGCTCTGACCGAAACCCCTCCGGGACGGCACCCTCACCGCCCGTCCCGGAGGGGGCGCGCACCCATCCAACCTTGCTTTTGAAACAGGCCTTGGATTCGCCCGGCGCACCTACATGCGCGGAGGCGTTAGACGGAGCCTTCAGGAATTAGTCACCCAGTAGTCACTCTCGCTCTGTGCTCAAGGTGAGAGCGAGGACGTTTTTCCTGGTGGACACTACTGGGTTCGAACCAGTGACATCTCGCCTGTAAGGCGATCCGAGCACGTGCCTGACCAGGGCCGACATAAGCCCTGATCTGGAGCTGAAACCCACGGCGATCCACCGGCGTCTGGGCCCGTCCGTGATCGTTGTCACCCAGTTGGTCACTCAGGTACGGCATGCGGCCAGACGGCCTGGCAGCAACGTGAACGCCTATATGGGGGCGAGACGCAGGCTTCACCGAGTAGGCCCGGAGACGGCCTAACCGGTACCTAGAAGAACGCATACATCACGAACGCGATCACCCCGTACGGCGCCGGCGAGGTGCGTCAAGCACCATGACCGAGTCACCGAAGTCGGCCACGGTCTTGAACTGACCTCCGAGCGCCGTCACGTAAGCGGCCAGAGTAGCCACCTCGCTGATGATTCCGCCACGTCATTCCGTCTGTGATCGTGATCCTCCACTTCCTGGCATCGGGATGGGTGAGCCACAGAAGGCAGTCCCCGCCGCCTGTAGATCCGGGCTTAATCCTGTTTTGACGGACATTTGAGATCAAATATTGGATCTTGGGAGGATGCCACATGATGGAGGGCGCGAGGAGGATGAATCCAAGTAAAGGCCTCGCATTCTCAAGCGGGCGACGGCCTTCCCCCTGAAGGTGACGCCACGAAGACGGAGAAACCGCAGACCTCCTTCCTATCTCGTGCTTGGCGCGGCTGATACTTGGGTAGTTCATGGATTTATGGGGGATTCATCCCGCCGTGGACATGAAGCCACTAGTGAGCCCGATTTCTGCCGATCGTCATGGCCCGGTTGGCGTGGCCGCGCCCGGGAGTGGGAGCTTGTCGCCGGACTGCTGCAGGCGACCAAGGTCGGCCGGGGTGGGGTCTTATTGGTTGAGGGCCGATCCGGCGTCGGAAAAAGCCGCCTGCTCGGCATAACCGCCACCGCGTCAGCAAAAGCCGGACTGGCAGTCGCCCAGGGCACCGCGGACGAACTGACCCAACTGATACCGCTGGCCCCGCTGACCTCAGCGCTCGGACAATCGGGCCGCGCGCTTCCCGCCGACGATCGCCTGACCGTCTGCGGTCCGGCCGATCAGCGGTTGCTGCTGGTGGAGCGACTGCAAGGACCGCTGGAGCAGCGAGTGGCTCAAGGACCGCTGCTCCTCACCCTGGACGACCTGCACTGGGCCGACCCGATAACCCTGCTGGCGCTGCGGTCGATGACCAGAGAGCTCGCCTCCTACCCGCTTGTCTGGATGCTGTCTCGCACCAGCGGCAGCGGCGATGACCCCCGCCTCAATTGTCTGTTCGACGTGCTGGAACGTGACGGCGCGAACCGGATCACGCTGGAGGCGCTGGACGAGCGAGCAGTGACCGACGTCATCACCGACGTCCTCGGGGCAGCGCCCGACCCGGACGTGCTGGCCCTGGCCGACATCGCGGACGGCAACCCCTTCCTGCTCGTCGATCTCCTGGAGAAATTCAACGGCGAGGGCGTCTTCCAGATCGCCGATGGCCACGCGCGGATGGTCTCGGCACGGCTGCCGCACGCTCAGGCGATCACCCAGGAACGCCTGGCGGAGTTGTCCGCACCGACCAGGCACATGCTGCAGGGCGCCGGAATCCTGGGCCGTTCATTCTCGGTGAGAGATCTGACCGAAATATTCGGCGAATCGACCAGCGGCCTGTTGCCGATGCTGGAGGAGGCGATGTCGGCCGGCATCGTCGAATCCGCCGGGGACGAGCTCACCTTCCGGCACGACCTGCTGTGGCAGGCGGTGGTCGGGACCATCCCCACCCCCATACGCCGGGCCCTGCACCACAACGCAGCAGAGATGCTGCTCAACCGAGGCGGGTCGGCCGTTCCCGCCGCCGCACACCTCATTCACAGCGTCGGTCGCGGTGATACGTCCGCACTCCTCGGACTGGACCAAGCCGCGCGGGAAGTACTGCGGTCCTCACCTCAGACCGCCGCCGACCTCGCCCTACGGGCGCTCGAACTCAGCGACTCCACCGACCCCGACTGGTTCGGTCGCGCCACCACGGCGGTCGATGCCCTGACGGTCATCGGACGGCTGTCCCAGGCAGCCGATCTCGCCCGTACCGCACTGGGCAGGGCCCCGCCCCGCCACGCCCCTCGCCTGCGATGCGCGCTGGCGCACATCCTGCTGCTGAGCGGCCGACCGGAAGATGCGATATCCGAGGCCGAAAGCCTGCTCGCCCAGCAGGACATCCCCGATGACCTCCGCGGCATCGCCGAATGGACGATGTTCTGGGGGCTTACCTGGCTGAACGACTTCCGGACAGGACGGCAACAGGCGGAAGCCGTGCTGGCCGATCGCGAGCAGCACACCGATGCCGCCGTGGTCGGAGCGCTCCTGCTGCTCGCCCGGTTCGCCATGGTCGATGGGCGGATCGCCGACTCGTTCGCGCATCTTTGCGAAGCCCTGCACATCACCGACACCGGCACCGTCGAAGCCATCCAGCGCCCGTATACGCGCCTGATACTGAGCCTCCACTACAGAGCCGTGCGTCAGTTCGATGAGGCTGACATCGCCATCCAGGCCGCCGAGGAGGAGATCAAAGATCTTGGGCTGACCGTGCTCGCCGCACAACCGGCGCTGTTCCGCTCCGTTCTGAATCTGGGCGCCGGCCGACTTGACGACGCCGCCGCCGAGGCCCAAGCCGGGAAAACGATCGCCGAGGAGCTGGGCACACACGGATTCATCCGCGTCGGGCTGTCCATACTCGCTGTCCTTGCCCTGCGGCGGGGCGACATCGACGCCGCGGTCGGGCACATCGAACGCTTCCAGTCCATACTCGCCGCGCCCGAGATGTTGTTCGGGTCGGTGTGGGAAAGGTGGGTGATGGCGGCGGTGGCCGAGGCCCAAGGTGATATCGGACGGGCGATCGAGGTACTCCACACCATTTACACCGACGAGGAGGAGCGGCGCTGGACACTCCTCACGACGCCTCTCACGGCCGCCTGGATGACCCGGCTGGCGCTGGCCGCGGCGAACCGTCCGTATGCGCAGGCCATGGTTGACACGGCTGAGTACCTGGCCCGAAACAACCCGGACTTCCCCGTCTTCGCCACCACGTTCGCCCACGCCCGCGGCATTTTCCATCAGGATCCCGGCGCGTTGGCCGCCGCCGCCGATCAGCCCGAACCGTGGGCACGCGCCTTGGTCGCCGAAGATCTTGGCGTCTTGTGGGCCGGTGCTTCCGGCGCCGATGCCCCGGCGAAGGCCGTCGACAGCCTGGACCAGGCACTCGAAGGCTACGAGCGCATCGGTGCGCTCTGGGACGTGGCCCGGGTGCGAGCCCGGCTGCGGGCCCTGGGTGTGCGGCGCCGTCACTGGGCGCAATCTCAGCGGCCGTCTTTCGGATGGGACAGCCTCACCGACACGGAACGCGCGGTGGCCGGCCTGATCGCCCGGGGGATGACCAACCGCCAGGCCGCCGCGCGTATGTTCCTCTCGCCTCACACGGTGTCCACTCATCTTCGCCGTATGTTCGGCAAACTCGATATCGCATCCCGTGCCGAACTGGCCCGCATCGTCGCCGAAGAATGCCCCGAGCTCCCCAAAGGCGCTTAAGCCCGAGAGTCGGTTAGCGTTTCCCTTGATTACCAACAGCCCAATTCGGCAAATTCATGGCCTCTTGGTCCCGAAGCAATCGCTGTACCGGTTCAATGTGGCTTGGGACCACGCTCTTCCTGCCGGGATCGTCCGTCAGTGTCCGCAGGCGTTCGGGGACGTTGTCACCCGGTTGGTCACGAAGACGGTTCATCGGAAGTAGATCCCGTCACCCAGAACTTGCGCTCTCTGCGCTTCCTATCGACGCTGATTTTGGTGACACCCCCACAGCACCTCGGCAGCGAGCGGGATTTCCTGCGCGCCAGGTGACCGGTGTCCGTCGATCAGGCCGCGTGCGGCTCGAACCAGACCGAGCCCAGATCATGACCGGAAGTAAGACGGACGTCGGCGTTCAGCGCCGCAGCCAGATGTCGCAGCAAAGCGATCGTCGGCGCGGTTCCACCTTCCTCAATGCACTCGACCTCATCCTCGGTCATGCCGGCACGCTCGGCCAGCTCTGCCACGGTCAACCCAAGTGCGCTACGCCGGTCATACAACGCCTTACCGAAGGCCAATGCCTCCCGGATCATGATCCGTTCGGGATCTTCGGCCTGGGGTTCAGGTCGCACCCAGCGGGTGTGATACCCAGTCATCACGCCTGCCTCATAAATCTCAGCCACCGGCCCATGATGGTCGCGTTCGCAGATCTTCTGCGCCCGGACCGCCCTGTCAATCTGTCGCTGATCGTGCTGCTTGGTCTTACGGAAAGCCGTGAGCAACACGATCGTCCCACCCGGAGTGCACAGGCTTCCGCGACTCCTCCGCCCACACGTCCCGCCCGTTGCGTCACAACTCGAAAGCATGGGTGGCCGAACCGGTCAAGCAGCCCGTCGTCCTGTATGTAGCAGCGCAGGTGCGTCATCGGCGATTCGTCTCCGCATCCCTGGCGTAAGGAGATTTGCCAGCCTTGTCGAGCGAACCTCTTCGACCTGGCCGAATCTCCGGCCCAGATATGAGCCAGAAGTTATATTCTAGAGATGACCTGGGAGATCGTCCTACTGGACCACGTAGAGTCCTGGTTCCTGAAGCTCTGTGAGAGTGATCCAGACTCGGCGATCCTCGTCGAGAAGGCGATCGACCGGCTCGCCGAGGTCGGCCCCACCCTTGGTCGCCCCTTGGTGGACACGTTGGAGGACGACGACCTGAACAACCTCAAGGAGCTCCGTCCAGGCTCGCGAGGGCGATCAGAGATTAGAATCATCTTCATCTTCGACCCGACAGAGAAGCGGTCTTTCTCGTAGCCGGAGACAAGGCAGGCAAGTGGTCGCGCTGGTATGACGAGGCGATCCCGCTGGCCAAGTCTCGCTACATGGAGTACCGCGCGGAGAAGAAGGCCGAGAAGACGAAGGAGGACAGGCGATGAGCCCTGCGCGCCGCTGGCAGGAGGTCAAGGCTGAGGCCCACCGGCTCCATCCCGAGCTGGCCGCTCCCGAGCGTCAGGCTGCCGCCGAAGCCGAACTGGATGCATACGTGGCGGGCTATCACCTGAAAGAGCTGCGTAAGTCACTGGGCAAAACCCAAGCCGAGGTCGCCGCCGCGCTCGGCATCTCCCAGTCACGGGTCTCCCAGATCGAAAACGGTGACCCCGACGCCATGGAGCTGGAGACTCTCCGGGCCTACGCGGCCGCGCTGGGCGGGCACGTCGAGGTGACGATCAGCGTCGGCCCGCACTCCGTCAAGGTCGCCTGAAGACGAGCCGGGCTCATCTGAGGCGGCTCCCTCTGCGGCATACAGGATCGCTCACCATGCCGCCCCGGATACGCAGCTAAGACCAATCACACGGTGATAGTACGAAACCCCATCCAGAAAGCTTGGATGGGGCTGTTTTGGCTGGTGGGCATACTGGGTTCGAACCAGTGACATCTCGCTTGTAAGGCGATCCGAGCAGGGACACGACCAGGGCCGATACCAGCGCTGACCTGGGCGTACGGTCCACGACCGTCCACCGTCGTCCGCCCCCGTCCGGGGTCGTTGTCACCCAGTTGGTCACTCACCCACGCCGTCTTCTTCAGCGAAGTCATTATCGATCTCGAAGGAAGCGAAGAACGGAAGTTCCCGCTCGACAGACCTCCTTGGCAGGCTCGGCTCCGGAACCGAGCGAAACTCCTTCTCAGGCCATCGCAGCATAGAGATGTCTCCATGATTTCAGGGGATTGCCAGCGACCTGTGCCGCTTTTACGCTCCGTCCATGGCGGACATCAGCTATCTCGAAGCGTGGCAGATGTGGCTCCAGGGAAAGCCCACCATTGGGAACGACATGCTCGGTGTGCCGATGTTGTGGTGGGGGCGCGCTGGGAAGATCCTCACGTTTGTAGCCGGCGCCGTAGTCCTCATCGACCTGGTCGGGCCAGAGAAGCTCTCTCGCTACGGTGACCGCCTAGTGCGGTTAATGACTGCCCAACCCGTTTTGAGGCCCGTCGGTGCTGGCTTTGCCGCGGGAACAATCGCCTCGCTACTCATCATCGGGGTTACTGAGCCAATGGGGAACTCACAGGCGCGGGCCTGGCTCGCGGTGGCGGGCGGCGGCACGGCAGCCTTCCTGGTGTTTATTATCGGCTTCGCGTTACAGCATCCTAATTTCGCCTCGGTGGCACGGTGGGTATCTGTGGGGCTGCTCCTGATCGGCTTCCACTTCGACCTGCTCGCCTCTTAGACGATCCCAACAGGGGCATGGCCAGAACCGATACCGGCGCTAACCTGGGCTTACGGTCCACGAATGTCCACCGTTGTCCGCCCCCTTCCGGGGTCGTCCTCACCCAGTTAATCACCCAGAACTGGCGCTCTCCGCAGGCTTGCGCGGCTCCTCCGCCCAGACGTCCCGGCCGTTGCTCCACAGCTCTGAGGCGTGGTAGCCGAACCGGTCGAACAACCCGTCGTCCTGATAGCGGCGCAGGTGCATCATCGGCGAGTCGTGGCCGACCAGCTTGGCCAGGTGCGGCGTCACAAGCATCTCGGAGTCGAAGCGGAAGACGCTCATCGCGATGTGCTCGTCTCCGAAGCGCGCCTCGATGCCGGGCACGTTCCGAACCTGCTCGATCTCCGAGAGGGTGATCCTGATGCGAGTGGAGACGGTCAGCGGGACGTTCTCCACCTCTTCGCGCCGGCGGGTGACCTCGCCGTCCGGGTCGCCGATCAGGAAGCGGATCTTGCATCCCTGCTCGGCCTTGCGCTTGAGGACCTTGGCGAGGTTGGGGTGCTCCAGCCACAGGAAGTAGTTGGTGTATCCGGCGAACACGATCTCGTTGCGGGCCGAGCTGATCAGGTTGCGCCAGATCGACTTGGGGCACGCCGACCGGTAGGGGTAGACGGTCAGGACTTCCCGGTCCGGCCCGGTCTTCACGGTGTTACGGATAGCCTCTGGCCACAACATGGACGTATCAACTCCTAATGCCTCGGCGGCGGTCAGCTGGTGCCGAAGGTGCGGGACTCGTGCCTCATCCTGTAACCAGCGTTCCACCGTCTTAACATCCACCCCGCATCGGTCTGCCAGCTTTTGATTGCTCAGCTTCGCATCGAGCATGGCGCGGCGTAAGGGGACGTTGGCCACGGTGCACCTCAGGGTGTGAGGACGTCAGGGACGTTTTCGACTCTAACTTTGAAACGTCCTGGACGTCTCTGGAACGCGGTGGGTTCGTCGCCCAAATGGAATGACGCTTACTCCATGTCAACCCCCGTAATTCTGGAAGACCTCCAGGCGGCTTTTCCCGGATGGTGCATTTGGCGTAGTTCTGCGGGTCGTTTATGGGCCACCCGGAACGGTCGGCACCTTACCGATGAAGAGGTGAATCGTGGCCTCTACCAGACAATCGATGCCGACGATGTTGCCGAACTCGCCCAGCGACTCCGTGACCAGGAGGGGCTGGAGTCATGAATGCCACAGGCAGGAAAGCGCCGGCTCAGCGATGTCCGGCAGCCCTGGCTGCTGAACATCTGCGGATCGGCCTCGAACACTGCGGCGTCGCAGCCGATGTCCGCGAAGGCCACAGCGTCGCCCTGGTCTCCATCTGGACCAATCTCGTGGTCTGGACGGACGGGCTTGCCTACCGCTGGTGGACGGGAAAGATCTCACCGAAGACGGGCCGCCGCCTGTACAGAGTTTACGGCGTAGATAACCCGGCCACCGTCGCCCACTGTGTCGCTCAGCGGTACGAAGAACTTCGCAAAGCGTCCTGTCGGTTCGAGGGCCTCGCGGAGCGCACGTCGTGATTCTGCTCGACGAGTGCCTGAGCCCACATGTGCCAATGCCGCAGCGAGATCACATTCGATTGAACTGGCAACCGCCGTACTTGGCACTTGAGCGGGCACGCTCAGTGGCCTGGACCTGTTGGTGCCGTGCAACGGTCTATGAACTTTATGAGGGTGCCGGTCGGGCGTTCCTCCGTCGAACCTTGCAACTCGATGACGGCCATCAGGTCCACGAGACCTCCATCTGGTCGATTAGCAAAGCTCGGGCGACTTGGATGGCGCTGCTGTCCGGAGGAGTCCGATAGGACAGGCGTGACGGCGTGGATTTGGAGGGACGATGTCGCCACGCCTTCCGAGGTGCCAGGAGTCAGCCGGGTGATTCCAGGCCCATCCCTCCTCCGTCCCCAATAGCTGCCGACCTCGTGGCCCGATTGAGGGGTCAATTCCGACTTCGCGTGCCCCTTGACCCGCTACGTGCACCGTTGATCACACCCAACGTGCACAGACGGAGTTGACGCCGATTGAGGCACACGAACACTTCAGGCAGCGGGGACGGGAGAGACTGCCTCCACCTTGCACATTGAGACGTTAATTGTTCTGCTTAGACAAGCGGTATCGTTCTTCAATCAACATTTCAACTAGCACTTTTTTAAGATAGGCGTGCCGTCCGATCATCGACATATTTCCAGCCAGCCCGTACGCGGACAAGAACTCTCCGTCCGGACCCTTAACCGCAGTCTTGACGGAATCCGGTCGGGGCTTTACGCGAACGAAGGCCGGCAGGCCATACCGAATCACAACCCAATTCGCCCAAAGCCGAGCAGTAGTTCCGTTGCTATTGGGGAAAGGATGAATGCGCACCCACTCGCCGTGAGCAAAAGCGCAAGCCTCTATTATCGCCATATCGGTATCAGCTGGCGGCTCCTCCCCCGAGGGAAGTTCCGCATCTAGTTGCTTTATATATTCACCAAGTTTTTTTTCAAAGAGAGATAACTCGCTTGCGATCTCATGCGGCTGACAAGCTTCACGTCCCCCAACTTGGACCCTGGAGACACTGATCTCGCCGACACCTTCCCCACGGAACTTACCGACGATCTCTGGGTCTGCAAGACGAACACCATCGAGGGATTTGCTGTACCAGGCACGCACAAGATCTAGAGACACTGGATCGCGTCGCCGAGCAGACAAAAACACGTCCTGGCGGACAATCTCGAAATTCCGGACAATTCGGTCACGAGTGCTGGGGTCGGCGTCATCCCAGGGGAAGGGGGTAGAGGCTCTAGTCGGAGGTCCCAAAGTTTGTGGCGTCCTCCCAGGTCGGATCCATCGGATCCAACGTCGGAATCCCGGGGCGGAGCTCATCATACGCCGATCTCTCAGCATCATTAATGAGCTCTAGCTCCTCAGCATACTGGGCCGCCGTAGGAACCACCTTCGGAGCACGAGCGAGGAGGGCAGCAGCGCTGTCTTCGATGATCTGATACCCCTCCTCTTCCAAGCTTTCCAACACACCGGGCCCACCTGCCAGCAGCCGCTCTTTCCGAGAAGGTTGCCCGTACTGCAACCAGTCGCGAGTCCGGAGATCACCAATTTCTGTCACCAGAACTGCAATAAGCGCATGCAGCCGTAACAGAGGATCAATTTTGGACGAGCGCGGTGTGGAATTAGGATTATTTTGCCAGTAGTAATAAGTAGATGCACCTAGGTCCGCAATTTGCGAAACCTCTTCAACGCTTAAAGTAAGCCAGTCCCTCAGCTCATCCATGGCGCGAACGCCGATGTGAATATTCGGCTTAAACGCACCTGAATTCTCCTTGACTTCCGCCTGACTTAAGTCAATCGGAGCGACATTAATTGCACCCAGAGTTCCGGTTTCACTTATTAGAGTGAATGACATTTCACGTTGCAGGGGTGCATCAAAAATTGTCCGCGACGAGAAGAGGACTAGGAA
Organism: Streptosporangium subroseum; assembly: GCF_900188345.1. GTDB lineage: Bacteria > Actinomycetota > Actinomycetes > Streptosporangiales > Streptosporangiaceae > Streptosporangium > Streptosporangium subroseum. The sequence goes on from NZ_FZOD01000045.1 coordinate 56,394, forward strand.
GCCCTCCACCATCTTTCTAGCAGCCTGGATAGCGGAGGAAACTCTTTCAACGGGCGGCTCGACGATTAGAATCTGAGGAGGATGCCCAGAAGAAAACGCTGCAGGGTGATATTCATCGCCAGTAGCAGGTCCCTCGAAGAACTGGCAAGAACGGAGCGAACGCTGCAAAGCCGTGTGGATTGTTTGCTCTGCAAGTGTGAGGGAGTCCGTAGGCCGGTCCTGAAGAGCCGTCATGCGTTTAGTCCTTCTACTCAGATTGCCCTAGTTTTTCAAGCAGGTCTGCCGTAACTAGCTGATGAAATACGGAAACGCTCGTATCATTTAGGACATCTGCCGCGCTAATGATGGATTCAATATCGAAGGGGGCTGCAGCCTCACGATAAGAATCCAAGTCCACAAGAAATCCTAGTTCGCCCGAATCTTGACGAACTGGACCTATCCTTACAGTGCACGTAATTTCATCCGAAATCTGCATCACTGAATGCTGCTGAGCTGCGATTACTCCAGGCCCAAGCGTGGGATGTAACGCAAGTCCCAGCGCTTCGGGGTGGATGTATTTAGACCATGCTTCCATCGTTTCGCCGGCACCAAAAGTGAATAGGTTAACGAATCGCAATCCAAGTCGCTGCTCAACTGCAGGACATTCAACTTTGGCCACGGCTTCTAGTAACGAACGGAACCTGACACGCATATCATCCCATCCGGGAAATTCGCTTGTCTCGATAGCCAAGCTATCTGGCAATACCGAAAGCGTCCATTTATTCTCCGGATCAGACGTGAAACGCCATCCTCGCTCAGAAGCATGCTGAACCTGCTCCGCCGGTAAGGCAGCACCAGGTGTGACCGTAACTCGGCTGGCTTGAAGCTGGGTGAGCTTCGGATAGCTTCCGCTTCGCCCGCCCAGTGCCTCATAGATCTTTCGGCCTGCACCACTTTCAGCCAAGCGATCTTGGTTGTCGATGCGGACCTGGCAGACGACGAGCGGGAGCGCTGGTGTAGCAAGACGTCGGCGGTCCGGTGCGGGGAGCGAGATAGGCACTGATCCTCCGAATCGCTAGGAAACTATAGGGTAGTTGTAGGCCGACCCTACCTCCTGCTTTATATAACGCAAGGGTCTCTCTGTCTCACAGCAAGGTAGCGATAGCGTCAAGAACCTGCTGGTCACACTGAGTTACGTAGCACTTCGCGGCTTTTGCCACATGTCAACGCCGACAAACTCTCTAGGTCTCCTGGACCGCGCAACCATGGATCGACCAGAGCGCAGACAGCCAGCGCAATGCCGGAGACAACCTGAGGAGGCCCGAAGCGGTTGGGCCGGCGGCGAAGTGGCAGGCGGCAGCGCGCATCAGAGGCCGCGAGTGTGTTCGGTTCGGTGGGTGCTCGGTGCGGTGGGGCGGGGCGGAGCTGCTGCCAGCCGGGACCGGCCGCCAGAGCCGCATGCCCGGCTGGCGGGCGAGCGCAGGGCCGCCCGCGGCGGCGCGGAGCGCTGCCGCCTTGAACCAGTAAAGAAACTTTGAGCCCACTACACCCTGAGTGAGACCTGTCCATCCGATCCGGCCTGGTCATGCTCCCTGGCTGCTGCGGCTTCGAAGCGATCGCCAGGGGCTTCGATCTCGGTGAACTCCAGCGGGCGGCCGTCCCTGCTGAGCATCAGCCGGCGGACCAGCAACAAGGGAGTACCGATGGGCTCCATGTTGAGGTCTTCGTAGGTCTCGCCGTAGGGCATCTGGCTGTGGACCGAGGTGATCCAGCGCAGCGGCCCATGGGTGCGCTCCAGATGGGCGTAGTAGTCCTCGGGCTCGATCTCAGAGTCGATCTCCATACCTCTGCCTTCGCCGGTAATCATGGCGACCTGGTCGGCCAGGAGATAGGAGTACAGGTGGATGCGGGCGCGGGTCTTGGTGTGCTGCCAGTATGCGTAGCGGTAGACGCCCATGCGGCCTCGGCGCACGCCCAGAACGTCGGCTTTGCTGCCTTCGATGCTCATGAACAGCGCCGAATTCGGGTTGACCTGGGCTGCGGTGCGTTCGGCCTCGCTGGCGACGGTGACGTGTTCCCATCCCTGCTTGGCGGGGTCGTAGGTGGGGCTAAGCAGGTCTTCGCGCGCTGAGCCGCCCATGAGGATCAGGCGGCGATCGGGGGTGGGGCGGACAAAGGTGCCGCGGCCGTGGGCGACGGTGAGCAGTCCTTCGCCGACGAGTTGGGCGATGGCCTTGCGGATCGTCGGGCGTGAGGTGGCGTACTCGTTGGCGAGGAACGCTTCGCCGGGGAGTGCCTGTCCCGGTTGGTAGTGGTCTTGGACCACGTCGGAGCGCAAGAGGTCGGCGATGATTCGCCACCGGGCTGCGCCCTTGTCGTCGGTCATGCCGATGTCCTCCTTCTTCCACGTTTGCTCTTTACAAGAGGTAGCACGTGTTGTTTACCATGTCCACATGGGCCAAGACGTAGCACGTGTTGAAGCACCTGTCGGGAGCGAGCAAAGGAGGACGCCATGAACAGCACGGAGGAACCACAGCACCGCACCATCGACCAGCAGCCGGAATGGCTGGTCGATCTCGCCCGGGTAATCAACGATCCGGGCTACGACCGGTGGCGCTCGATGGTCGCGGCGACCGGAGGATGTGCCCACCCGGTGCACCTGGCGGGCGAGTCGTTGATCGTCAATGCGGCCAGCGGTGAGGTACTGCACAGCTACCGCACGACGGATGAGCCGTCCGGGCATCTGCTGGTGGCCTGCGGCAACCGGCGGGCCTCGGTGTGTGCGTCCTGCTCGGAGGTCTACCGGGCCGACACCTTCCAACTCATCCGAGCTGGCCTGTCTGGCGGCAAGGGTGTCCCACAGGAGGTGAGCGGACATCCTCGGGTGTTCGTCACGCTCACCGCTCCCTCATTCGGGCCGGTGCACACGGCGAGAGAAGAACGGGACGGTGCGGGCCTGCCGTCCCCGCAACCGCGACAGAGTCTGTGAGCACGGCCATCCGGTCGGCTGCCATGCTCGCCACGAGCCGGGAGACGAACGGCTCGGGCAACCCATCTGCGGCGACTGTTACGACTATGTGGGCGCGGTGCTCTGGCAAGCTCACGCGGGTGCTCTCTGGCACCGCTTCACCCTGGAAGTACGGCGCACCCTGGCCAGCGAGGCAGGGCTGAGCCGCCGGGAGTTCGCCAAGCGGGTCCGGGTGTCATTCGCCAAGGTCGCCGAATACCAGCGGCGCGGCCTGGTGCACTTCCACGCCATCGTCAGGCTCGACGGTCCGGACGGTAGCAGTGAAATCCCTCCGGACTGGGCCGATCACGACCTGCTCACTCGGGCGATCCCTCCGGCCGTCCAGCGAGTCACGGTCACCTCTCCCCCGAGCGATCTCGGCCGATGGGATCTGATCTGGGGGGATCAACTCGATATCCGGCCTATCCTGCTCGACCAAACGGCGGACGGACTCAGTGAGCGAGCGGTGGCCGGCTACATCGCCAAGTACGCGACGAAGGGTGCTGAAGCCTCCGGCACCGTCGATCACCGGCTGTCGTGTCCGGCCTGCGGCGGTCGTGGGCGGCTGCGCCTGATGGCCTCGTGCGGGCGCTGTCACGGGACGGGCTTGAAACCGGGGCTGCACCTGGACGCGCTCCCGGTCACCGCGCATGCCCGGCGGATGATCCGCACCTGCTGGGAGCTGGGCGCACGCCCGGAGTTCACCGCGCTCTGGCTACGGCCTTGGTCGCACATGCTGGGATTTCGCGGCCACTTCTCATCCAAGTCACGCCGCTACTCCACCACCCTCGGCGATCTCCGGCAGGTGCGCGCCACCCACCGCGCAACGAAGGCACGTGAGCGGAACGGGCTCCCCCTCCTGGGCGACGAGACGACGCTCGTTCTCGGCCACTGGCGGTTCGCCGGATCGGGCTACTCCCCCGGTGAGGCGATCATGGCCGAACACATCCGCCAGAAAGTCGCCACCGCTCGGAAGATCGCCACCGAGCGGGAGGACGGATGACAGCACCCGGACCGCCCGGCGAACGGCGGCTCTACCGCATATGCGATGCCATGCACCTGCTCAGCATGAGTCGCAGCGTGATCTATGAGCAGATCAGGGCGGGCCGTCTGCGCTCCGTCACCCAGGGCCGTACCCGGCTGATCCCGGCCTCGGCCATCTCCGACTACATCGATCTCCTCGAACGGGAAGCGAGAGCAGCATGACCATACGACGCAGCCGGGGAGACGGCGGCCTGCACTGGGACGAGACCCGCGAACGCTGGATCGCCTCGGTGACGGTCGGCTACACCCCGGCCGGGAAGCGCATCGTCAAGAAGGCCAGCGGCAAGAGCAAGACGGAGGCCAAGGACAAGCTCAAAGAGATCATCCGCGACTACGACGACGGCCTGGCCATCGCGCCGGCGAACTACACGGTGACCGATGCCGTGAAGTACTGGCTGCAACATGGCCTGGCCGGGCGCTCGGCGACCACGGTGAAGATGTACACCACATACGCCGACAAGCACGTGATCCCCGCGGTGGGAGCACGCAAGCTGCGTGACCTGTCGGTGGAGGATGTTGACCGGTGGCTGGCGAGCAAGACGGACGAGCTGAGCACCCGGTCGCTCAAGCTGATCCACGGCATCCTCAACCGGTCGGTGAAAAGCGCCATGCGGCGCGACAAGGTGAAGCGGAACGTCGTCGATCTCTGTGAGATCCCAGATGGGCGCGAGGGCCGTACCTCCAAGGCACTCACGCTCGCGCAGGCCGGTTCCATCATCGCCCTGGCGGAGCAGGCCAACCCGCGCATGCGGGCGTATGTGGTGCTCTCGCTGCTGATCGGTGCTCGTACGGAGGAACTGCGCGCGCTCCTGTGGTCTCATGTCGTCGCGTTCGACGAAGAGCGCAAGGCGTGGCTGCCGGTCACCGAGACGGGCTGGGAAAACGAGCAGTTCGCGATCTACGTGTGGCGGTCCGTGCGGCAGAAGGGAGACACCAAGACCGTCAAGTCGCGCCGTTCCCTCAAGCTCCCCCGACGATGCGTGGAGGCGCTGCGGGCACTCCGAGAAGAGCAGGAGAAGACAGGCGGGAAGCTCTCCGGCACGGAGGGCCTTGTCTTCTCCACCTTGAAAGGAACCGCCATGAGCGCGGGGAATGTGCGCCGCGATGTACGGAAGATCATTGAGAAGGCGGGACTCCGTGGCACCGACTGGACTCCTCGCGAGATGCGGCACAGCTTCGTCTCGCTGCTGTCGGACTCGGGCGTTCCGATCGAGGACATCTCACGGCTCGTGGGGCACCGGAACACGGTGGTCACGGAGACGGTCTATCGGAAGCAGATCCGGCCGGTGCTCATGCAGGGAGCGGAGGCCATGGACGACATCTTCGGGAGTTAGTCACCCAGTTAGTCACTCGCGCCCCGTTCCGAAGATCGGATACGGGGCGTTTTGGCTGGTGGGCACTACTGGGTTCGAACCAGTGACATCTCGCTTGTAAGGCGAGCGCTCTACCGCTGAGCTAAGCGCCCGGGAAATCCCGTCGGACACACGGGACAACACCCTACGCCACCCGAGGGGATTTCAGTACATCGAGCGGCCACGTGGCGCCCGCGTCAGGGACTCCGGCTGCGCGCCAGCCCAGGAGGGCCGCACCGAGCATGCCGGCGCGAACGCCCAGGACCGCCGGGCGGAGGGGAGGGGCCTCGCGGAAGGTGAGGCGGCTCTGGAGGCGTTCGGCCAGAGGATCGGACAGAAGGCGTCCGGCTTCGGCCAGACCGCCCCCGAGGACGATCGCGGAGGGATCGAGGAGCAGCGTGTAGGTGGCGAGGGCGAGGGACAGGGCCTCGACCGCGTCGTCCCACACTTCCCTGGCCACGGGATCACCGGACGCTGTCAGCGCGGCGACCTGCTCGGCCGTGACAGGCACGGCAAGCGGAGCGGGCGAGGCGACAGAAGCGGGCGTGGCGGAGGAAGCGGGCGTGGCGAGTGAGGTGGGCGTGCCGGACGTGGCCGGCGTGGCGGCGACGCGAGCGGAGTAGCGGCGGCCCACGGCGGAGGCGGAGGCGTAGGTCTCCAGGCAGCCGATCTGGCCGCAGGCACACGTCTCCCCGTTGGGAAAGACCGGGATGTGGCCGATCTCCCCGCCCCAACCGGCGGTCCCGCCGTACGGCTCGCCCTTCAGGATCACCGCGCCCGCGATGCCGGTGCCGATGGGCAGGAACAGGAAGTCGGAGAGTTCGCGGCCCGCGCCGAGCACGCTCTCGGCGAGACCACCGGTACGCACGTCGTGACCGAGCATGACGGGCACATTCAGTGGGACGAAGTCCGCCGCGGGAACGTCGCGCCAGCCGATGTTGGCGGAGTAGAGCGCCGCGTCCGCGGTGACCAGGCCGGGTACGGCCAGGCCGACCCCGGCGGGGGTGCCGCCGCCGGTGACGGCGAGCTCGTCGATGAAGGACCGGATGGCTTCGACAACGACGGCGGGGCCCTTGTCGCGCGGGGTCACGCGGCGGTCGGTAAGGATGATCTCGCCCGAACGACCGACGAGGCCGCCCTTCATGGACGTGCCACCGACGTCAAGGGCCACAACGAAGGAGCTCATGCACGCATCCAGCGGGTCGAAGGGGCGGAACCGAGCCTGATGACCTTAGCGCACACCAAAATGACCGCCTCCACTATGCCCATCGGCGGACGTGGAGCAGGTTGACGAGCGTCACCAGGTTCATCGGCACAGTGAAGTGGATCAACGAGCATCACCGGGTTCATCGGTGCACTCGAGTGGAAACGAGCGTTGACAGGCTCCTCGATGCACTCTAAGTGGATCAACAAGCATCAACGAGCTCATAAGCACGCTCGAAGCGGATCAACGAGTATCACCGGGTTCATAGGTGCACGTGAAGCGAATCAACAAGCATCAACGAGCTCATAAGCACACTCGAAGCGGATCGACGAGCATCATGCTCACCGGTGCGCTGAAAGCTCAGCGGACAAGCTCAGTGAACCCGGCCGAGGACCCGGTTCAGTGCCGCCTCCACCTCGTCCGCGAGGCCGGGCGCGTGGGACACCGCGAGCTGGTCGCCACTTCGCGCGAGCCGTACCGAGCCGCAGGACTTGCATTCCACCTCGCCGAGCCGGCAGATGAGCGCGACGGAGCCACATGAGGAACACGCGTCGAGGTTGAGATCGTGTGCGCGCTGGCAGTCCGGGCAGATGAGCACCTGCGTTTCCTGGCGCACCCCGCGTTTCCACGGGCTCGCGCCACGGACCGGGTCGGTCTGCCTGGCCCCGCAGGAGAAGCAGGGCATGATCGCCTCCGAGAGGTCGAGACCGACGGGCGCCATGCGGGCGTCTGCCGGATCACCGCTTAGGAAAGTTCGGCGAGCACCTTGTGGTACTCGGCGATGTCGCGCGCCTGCGGGGTCGGGTTCACCACGCTCCAGCGGACCACGCCCTCGCCATCGATGATGAAGGTGCCCCGGGTCGCGAAACCCTTCTTCTCATCGAAGACACCGTACGCCCGCGCGACCTCCCCATGCGGCCAGAAATCGGAGAGCAGGGGAAAGTTGTAACCTTCCCGGTCCGCCCACGCGCGGTGACTGAACATGGAGTCGACCGAAACGGTGAGCACCCGGACGTCTTCGGGCACGGTGGCGACGAACTCGTCGCGGATGGCGTTGAGCTCACCGCTGCACACGCCGCTGAACGCCAGGGGATAGAAGATCAGCACGACTTTTTTGCCCCGGTGGTCCGAAAGCTTGACCGGAGTGCCGTACTGGTCCTTCAGCTCAAAGTCCGGAGCCTGCCTCCCCACCTCGACCGCCATGCCCCTGCGTCCTTTCACCGGATAACAACCGCCCATCGTCCTGCCGTGCGGCTCGCGCGAGCCGCACGGCAGGACGGACCCTCAACGGCGCGTCTTGGGCGTGGCCAGCCGCGTCCCCGACCAATCAGGGGCGGCACTGATGCTTTTGGTATCCGAGAGGCCTGCGGTCTTGGCGTTGTCCCCGATATCACTGGGCTCCACGTGCCCGTCCCTGCCAACCTTGGGAGTGAGCAGCCAGATCTGGCCGCCGTCACTCAAGTTGGGAAGCACTTCGCTCAGGGCGTCGAACAGATCACCGTCGTCATCGCGCCACCACAGCAGCACGACGTCGACGACGTCCTCGAAGTCTTCATCGACCAGCTCGTTACCGGTCAGCTCCTCGATGGAGTCGCGCAGTTCCTGGTCGGCGTCTTCATCCCATCCGACCTCCTGCACCACCTGACCCGGCTTGAGGCCGAGCCGTTCGGCCAGGCCGCGTTCGCCTTGCGCCTGACCCGCGGTCGCGCTCACGTTTGTCCCTCCTGCTTGAATGGCCCCGCAATCACACGGTGCTCAAAGTGCTTCGGCACAGTCCACACGCTGTGACCCTCAGTCGTCAACGGTCGCCACGGCAACGAGTGTGCTACGTATGAATTAGTCCGACAAAAATGACAAACGGACCTGGCGTTCCCGATTGTCGATGTTGAGATCCACTACGGCGATGGATTGCCAGGTTCCCAGCGCGAGCCGCCCCGACAGAACCGGGACGGTGGCGTACGGAGGAACGAAGGCCGGCATGACGTGCGACCGTCCATGCCCTCTGGATCCGTGCGCGTGCTTCCATCTGTCATCGGCCGGAAGGAGGTCCTTCAAGGCCGTGAGCAGGTCATCGTCGCTACCCGAGCCCAGCTCGACCAGCGCGATCCCCGCGGTCGCGTGGGGCACGAAAACATGCAGCAGACCGTCGCCCCCACATGACCGGACGAAGCTCTCGCACTCGGAGGTGATGTCGTGCACCCGCTCACGGGAACCCGTTACCACCTCGATCGTCTGAGATCTCACATACTGATCCTACGATCCATCCTGAGCTGCGACGACGAGCGCGCCCGATACCCCGCGTCACGGAGAACAGCAGATGGTGTGTCCGAGGGGCGCACGTTGCATGTTTTGAGGGCCGCGATCGGAGCGCCGGAACGCGTCACGCACCTGCGGATGACGCTGTCTGTCCTGCGGGGAACGTCCAGGATCTCCCGCGGAGGGTGTGCCGGATCTAGAAAGGATCTAGAGAGAAGGCGGGGGCCGGATTCCCGGAGCCGGGAGAGGGTAAAAAAAGAGCGAGCTACATGTAACCTTTGGTGGCAATTCGTCCTACCATCGGTGGTCTAGGCCACTTTCGTGCCTCTGCCTGCAGGAAACCCTGGTTACCGGTCAGTAGAGATGCACTTTCCGGGGTAAGCCACCAGGATGGAAGACGACCTACACCAGACAAAAGTCCATCCTCGGAAGGCGAGACCCAGTGGCTTCCGGACGCCAGCGTTTCTCGGTCATCAGCGACGGCCTACCCAGCCAACTGCCTGATGTCGACCCCAGCGAGACCCAGGAGTGGCTCGAGTCGCTCGACAACGTCATCAAGACGGAGGGTCGAACGCGCGCCCGTTACCTGATGCTTCGGCTGTTGGAACGGGCTCGCGAGAACCAGGTCGGCGTGCCCGGCCTGCGGAGCACCGACTACATCAACACCATCCCCCCGGAACGCGAGCCCTGGTTCCCCGGCGACGAATACGTCGAACGCCGCATCCGCGCCTACACGCGCTGGAACGCGGCCGTCATGGTGACCCGGGCCAACGCCCGCACCAACGTCGGCGGCCACATCGCCACCTACGCCTCGGCCGCGTCGCTCTACGAAGTGGGCTTCAACCACTTCTTCCGCGGCAAGGACCACGGCGAGTCCGGAGACCAGGTCTTCTTCCAGGGTCACGCGGCCCCGGGCATCTACGCCCGCGCATTCCTGGAGGGCCGCCTCAACGAGGCTCAGCTCGACGCCTTCCGGCAGGAGCTGTCGCACGGCTTCAAGGGCCTGCCCTCCTACCCGCACCCGCGCCTGATGCCCGACTTCTGGGAGTTCCCCACGGTCTCCATGGGTCTCGGTCCGATCGGAGCCATCTACCAGGCCCGGTTCAACCGTTACCTGCTGAACCGGAAGATCAAGGACACCAGCCGCAGCCACGTCTGGTGCTACCTCGGCGACGGCGAGATGGACGAGCCCGAGTCGCTCGGCGCGATCGGCCTGGCCGCCCGCGAGGAGCTCGACAACCTCACCTTCGTCATCAACTGCAACCTGCAGCGTCTCGACGGCCCGGTGCGCGGCAACGGCAAGATCATGCAGGAGCTGGAGTCCTACTTCCGGGGCGCCGGCTGGAACGTCATCAAGGTCGTCTGGGGCCGCGACTGGGACCCGCTGCTGGCGGCCGACGTCGACGGCGTGCTCGTCAACAAGATGAACACGGTCCCCGACGGTCAGTTCCAGACGTACTCCGTCGAGTCCGGCGAATACATCCGCGAGGACTTCTTCGGCGGCGACCCGCGCCTGCGCAAGATGGTCGAGCACCTGTCGGACGAGGACATCCGCAAGCTGCCGCGCGGCGGTCACGACTACCGCAAGGTGTACGCGGCCTACAAGGCGGCCAGTGAGCACGTCGGCCAGCCGACGGTCATCCTCGCCCAGACCATCAAGGGCTGGACGCTCGGCAAGGACTTCGAGGCGCGCAACGCGACGCACCAGATGAAGAAGATGTCGAAGGCCGACCTGAAGGAGTTCCGCGACCGGCTCTACCTGCCGATCCCCGACTCCGCCCTCGAGGCCGACCTCCCGCCCTACTTCCACCCGGGCGAGAACGACCCCGAGATCGAATACATGAAGGAGCGCCGCGCGGCCCTGGGCGGTTTCCTGCCCAAGCGCGTGCTTCGCGCCAAGCCGATCAAGCTCCCGGGCGACGCGGCCTACGCGCAGCTCAAGAAGGGCTCGGGCAAGCAGAACGTCGCCACCACCATGGCCGTCGTCCGCCTGCTCAAGGACCTCATGCGCGACAAGGAGATCGGCCACCGCTTCGTGCCGATCATCCCGGACGAGGCGCGCACCTTCGGTCTTGACGCGATCTTCCCGACCGCCAAGATCTACTCGCCGCACGGCCAGACCTACCAGGCCGTGGACCGCGAGCTGCTGCTGTCCTACAAGGAGTCGACCGAGGGTCAGATCCTGCACGAGGGCATCAGCGAGTCCGGCTCGATGGCCTCGACGATCGCCGCGGGCACGGCGTACGCCACGCACGGCGAGCACATGATCCCGTTCTACATCTTCTACTCGATGTTCGGCTGGCAGCGCACCGCCGACCAGATGTGGCAGCTCGGCGACCAGATGGGCCGGGGCTTCCTGCTCGGCGCCACCGCCGGCCGCACCACGCTGAACGGCGAGGGCCTGCAGCACGAGGACGGTCACACCCCGCTGATCGCCTCGACGAACCCGGCCGCGGTCTCCTACGACCCGTCGTGGGGCTACGAGCTGGCCCACATCGTCCAGGACGGTCTGCGGAGGATGTACGGCGACAAGCCGGAGAGCATCTTCTACTACCTGACCATCTACAACGAGCCCTACCCCCAGCCGGCCGAGCCCGAGGGCCTGGACGTCCAGGGCCTGCTCAAGGGCCTTTACCGGTTCGCCCCGGCTCCGGCCGTCTCCGGTCCGAAGGCCAACATCCTGGTATCCGGCGTGGCCGGGCCGTGGGCCATGGAGGCTCAGCGGATGCTGGCCGAGGAGTGGGGCGTGGCGGCCGAGGTCTGGTCGGCCACCTCCTGGTCGGAGCTGCGCCGCGAGGCGCTCGCCGTCGAGGAGCACAACCTGCTCAACCCCGACGCCGAGCAGCGGGTGCCGTACGTGACGCAGGCCCTGTCGGCGGCCCAGGGACCGTTCATGGGCGTCAGCGACTACATGCGTGCGGTGCAGGACCAGATCTCCCAGTGGATTCCGGGTGACTGGACCTCGCTCGGCACCGACGGCTTCGGCCTGTCGGACACCCGGTCGGCGCTGCGCCGCCATTTCCACGTGGACGCGGCCTCGATTACGCTGGCCGTGCTCACCCAGCTGGTGAGGCGGGGCGAGCTCAACGCCGGGGTGTTGAGCGACGCGATCGCCAGATATCACCTGAAGAACGGCGTGACCGAGGCCGGTGGCGCCGAGAGCAACGACGTCCAGTCCATGGGACTGTGATCACTACCGGGCGGGTTCTCCTTTCTATGGAGAGCTCGCCCGGTTAGGGTTGAAACGCTTCCCCCGAGCGAACGGCCTCCGGGGGACGAACCACTCCCCCGGGCGAATGACTTCTGGGGAGCATGTAATGCGAAGAACGCTAAGGGCGGCCGCCGTAGCCGCGGTCCTCTCTACCGCGCTGGCCGCCTGCAGCGGCACCATCGGCCGGAACAGCGCCGCCCTCGTGGGGGGACCGGACACCGATCCGAGCACCGCCGGGTCCGCGGGCGCGATCGCCTGGACCACCTGCACCGACATCAGGCGTCCCGACGGGCAGATCGCCAAGCCCGACCCCTCGTTGCAGTGCGGAAGGCTCACGGTCCCGCTCGACTACACCAAACCCGACGACCTGTCCCTGGACATCGCCGTCATCCGTACCAGGGCCACCGGCCCCGGCCCGCGGATCGGCTCCCTGATCTTCAACTTCGGCGGCCCCGGCGCCTCCGGCGTCGACACCCTGGCGCAGGCGGCCAAGGTCTTCGGCTCCCTGGGCGCCCGCTACGACCTGGTCAGCTTCGACCCGCGCGGGGTGGAGCGCAGCTCCGGCGTCAGGTGCGGCACCGACGAGGACATGAACAAGTACACCTCGCTGAACACCCTGCCCACCAACGAGGCCGAACGGGCCGAGATCGACGCGGGCACCAAGGCCTTCGTCGACGCCTGCGGCCGGACGGCCGCCAAGCTCCTTCCCTACGTCGGCACCGTGAACGCCGCCCAGGACCTGGACCGCCTCCGCGCCGCCCTGGGCGACAGCAAGCTCAACTACTTCGGCATCTCGTACGGCACGCAGCTCGGCGCGATCTACGCGACCAGGTTCCCCAAGAACGTGAACCGGATGGTGCTGGACGGCACCCTGGACCCCAGCGCCACGCTGGAACAGCGCACTCTGGCCCAGACGACCGGGTTCCAGCATGCCTACGAGTCCTTCCTGAAGGACTGCGTCAAGGAAGCCGGGCAGTGCGAGATCGGCGCCGACACGACCATCGCCGACAAGAACGTCGAGAAACTCCTGTATGACCTGAAGGCCAAGCCGATCAAGGTCGGCAACCGCACCCTCACCCAGGGACTGGCCAGCACCGCCATCTCCGCCGCCCTGTACTCACCGCTGACCTGGCCGCTGCTGGACCGGGCCGTGGCCGAGGGCCTGAAGGGCGACGGGCGGATCCTGCTGGCCCTGGCCGACAACTACAACGGCCGCCTGCCCGACGGCGGCTACACGACTCTCATGAGCAGCTTCCCCGCCATCAGCTGCGCGGACACCGCGGAGCGTCCGACCAAAACGGAGCTGGACAGGACCGAGGCCGAGTCGCTGAAGCTCTCCCCGCTGTTCGGCAGCTCGGGCCTGGGCAGCATCTGCACCCTGTGGCCGGTCCCCGGCAGTGACGAGGCCAGGAAGGTCAACGCCGCCGGCTCGGCGCCGATCTTGGTGATCGGCAACACCGGTGACCCCGCCACTCCGTACGAGTGGGCGCCCAAGCTGGCCAATGAGCTCGGCACCGGTGTGCTGCTGACCTACAGGGGGCAGGGACACGCCTCCTACCTGTCCGGCGACCCGTGCGTCAAGAAGACCGTCGACAACTACCTCCTCGACGGGAAGATCCCGGCGAAGGGGGCCACCTGCCCCGCGCCCTGACCGTCCGGCAGACGCCCCGCCCGGCCCCTCTCGCGGCAGGCCAGCTCCGCGAGGGGATCTGGCCCGGCAAGGCCCCGCAACCGTCCGGACGAGGCCTGACAGCCCCTTCCGGACGGGGCCCTAACAGCCTTCCGGGCGGGGCAGCTTGGTCTCGAAGCGGAAATCGACCCTGCCCAGGTGGCGCTGGAGCAGTTCTTTCATGGTCCCGTCCGCGTACATCGACTCGATCACGTCGTTGATCGCACGGCACGCCACGGGGTCTCCGCGTCTCAGGGCCACGCCGTACCGCTCCGAGGTGAGCTGGATTCCGGCGATCCTGAGCTGGGCCGCACGCAGGCGGGCCCCGAAGCCCGCGATCACCACGTCGTCCCCGGCCAGGGCGTCGGACCGGCCGTCGGCGACCTGGCTCGCGCACTTGGAGATGTCGTCGTCCCGGACGGTGACGAAGTCGACCCCCCTGTCGCGGATCATCGCGGCGGTGGTCAGGCCGGACGCGACGCAGATCTTCTTGCCGCGCAGGTCCCGAAGCTTGGAGATCTTCGCGCCGGCGCGGACGAGGACGTCGCGGTGGGCCACGTAGTACGGCCCGGCGAAGGCGACCCGGCCGGGGTCGGCGGCGTCGATCGAGAAGTTGGCGATCACGAGATCGACCTTGCCCTCCTCGATCGCCGCCTCCCGGGCGGCGTAGCCCACGGGGACGAACCTGACCCCTCCTTCGGGCACCTTCAGGGCCTTCGCGATGTGCTCGGCGACCTCGATCTCGAATCCCCGGGGCGGGTGGCCCAGTGAGACTCCGGGCAGTCCGTCGCGGTAGCCCACCCGGAGCCTGCTCGTCGCCCTGATCCGGTCGAGCAGGGCGGAGCCGGTGGAGAGCGTCGGGGTCGGGGTCGGGGTGGGGGTCGGACTGGTGGCAGCCGCTGTGGGCGTGATGTCCCCGTCCGGCGTGAAGCCGAACTGAAAGATCAGGAAAGCGGCGGCCGCGCCGAGGACCGCGAGCCCACCGGCGACCACGGACCGGCGCCGGGTGGTCCGGACGGGCTCCTCGGCCTGTGTCAGGTCCATGGTCGCCGCCTGGGCGCCCTCCGCGAGCACCTCCTCGGAGGCCTCCACCTCGTCCACCGGATGGCCGAGCAGGCGTTTCAGCAGCCCGTCCGCGGTGGGCCTGAGCGTCTGATCCTTGCTCAGGCAGCCGGCGACGATCTCACGCAGATCGTCGGGGAGGCCGCTCAGGTCGGCCTCGTGGTTGATGACGCGGTTGAGCGTCGCCACGATCGTGTCCCCACCGAAGGGCGCCTTCCCCGTGGCGGTGAAGACCATGGTCGAGCCCCAGGCGAACACGTCGGCGGGGAAGCCGACGCGCTCACCGGCGATCTGCTCGGGCGCCATGTAGGCGGGGGTGCCGACGGCGCGGGTGGTGATCGTCCCGCTCTCGTCGATGATTTTCGCGATGCCGAAGTCGACGACCCGGGGGCCGTCCGCGGCGAGCAGGACGTTGTCCGGCTTGAAGTCGCGGTGTGCGATGCCCGCCTGGTGGATCGCGGTCAGCGCGGTGGCCGTGCCGATGGCGAGCCGTTCGAGCGCCTCCCCGGTCAGCGGGCCGTCGCGCTCGACGACCTGGCGCAGCGAGGGTCCCTCGATCAGCTCGCTCGCGATGTACGGGGTCTCACCGTCGAGATCGGCGCTGAGAACCCGGGCGGTGCAGAAGGCCGCCACCCTCCGCGCCGCCGCCAGCTCCCGTGCGAAGCGGGACCGCGCCTGGGCCTCACCGGTGAAGCGCACGTGCAGCAGCTTGATGGCCGCGCGTTCGCCGGTCGCCGACTCCCCGAGGTAGACGACGCCCTGTCCGCCCTGCCCCAGCCTGCCCATGAGCGAGTAATCCCCCAGCCGCGGCGGATCCCCGGGCCGCAACGGTTTGATCTCCGGCACTGCCGACCCCTCGCGTACGGCTCTTTGCCTGAACATTACACACTTGGGCGGCGAAGATCACCCGTCTCCACTGGAGTGACGGGCGTAAAAGCCTCACGCCTGACGGGAGGGGATGAAACGACCCTCAGCTTCCCGCCCGGTCAGACGAGAAGATGTTCAGATCGCCCACGGTGGTCAGCGCGGTGATCTTTCGTGAGGACTCGGGGTCCAGCTGGATGTCGAGGTTCTTCCTTCTGGCGTCGGCCTCCACCCGATAACCGTCGCCGGTCGGCACCGTGACCTCCACGTCCCCGGCCGTCCTCACCACGGCCCTGACGCTGTCGGGCGGACCCGCGAATCTCAGGGTGGCGTTGCCGCCGCCGATCTCGACGTCGGCCTCGGCGGACCTCAGGTTGTTCCCGGTCACGCTCCCCTGCTCGGTCCGCGCCCACAACGTCCCCCGCGCGTCGTCCACGACCACGTCACCGTAGGTGGTGGAGAGCCGCAGGTCCCCCGAGATGCCGGTGGCCGTCACCAATCCTTTGGGGGTCCTCGCCTCGACATCGGTGGCGGCGGGCAGGGTCAGGGTGTAGTCGACCTGGCAGACGGTCCCGCCCTCGTGGCCGTTCCCCGGGCAGGTGGCGCCGATCCGCAGGGTGTCGCCCTCCCACTCCTCCGTGACCCCGGGCCTGTCCCCGGTCCAGAGAAGCCCCCGCTCCATGGACAGCTGCCCCGTCACACCGGCGACGATCGAGATGTTGACGGGCCCGGTCGTGTCCACCACGACCTTGGACGACGTGAGCGAGTGCGGCGGGCGGGTGACGGTCTCGTACACCGTGCGGGGCTGGGTGATCTCGACCCACACGGCCAGGGCGACGCCGAGTACGGCGAGCGCGGTGAGCGTCCCGCCCACGGCGATCCAGCCGGTCCGGACGTTGCTTCGCATCGGCATGTCCCTCTCTCAGACCTTCAGGAAGCGCAGTACGGCCAGCACCCGGCGATGGTCCTTGTCCACGCCGGAGAGCTCGAGTTTCATGAAGATGTTGTTGATGTGCTTGCCGACCGCGCTCTCGGAGACCACCAGGATCTCGGCGATCCCGCTGTTGGAGCGGCCTTCCGCGATCAGCGCCAGCACCTCGTGCTCCCTGGGGGTCAGCCGCTCCAGCGGGTCGCTGTGCCTGCGGAGCAGGAGCTGGGCGACCACCTCCGGATCCAGGGCCGTGCCGCCCCCCGCGACCCGGCGCAGCGCGTCCAGGAACTCGGTGACGTCGGCCACCCGGTCCTTGAGCAGGTAACCGAGGCCGCCGGTCGCCGTGGACAGCAGCTGGGTGGCGTAGCGCTCCTCGACGTACTGCGAGAGAACGAGGATCGCGAGGTCCGGCCGCTGGCGGCGCAGCACGAGCGCCGCGCGCAGTCCTTCGTCGGTGTGCGAGGGGGGCATCCGCACGTCGGTGACGACGAGGTCGGGACGGTGTTCGTCCACGGCGCGCAGCAGTTCGTCGGCGTCGGCAACCGCCGCCACGACCTCCATGCCCGCCGAGCCCAGCAGGCGGATGAGCCCCTCTCTGAGCAGGACGGAGTCCTCCGCGAGCACTATTCGCATGGCAGCTCCACTCTGATCGTCGTCGGGCCGCCACTGGGGCTGTCGATGCGCAGGACCCCGTCCACGGACCCGACCCGCTGGGCCAGGCCGCGCAGTCCGGTTCCTCCGTCGAGGTCGGCGCCACCGCGCCCGTCGTCGAAGACGGTCAGGTGGAGCAGGTCGCCCCGGCGGTCGACCGCGACCTGCGCGCTGGAGGCCCGAGCATGCTTGGCGATGTTGGTCAGCGTCTCGGACACGACAAAAAAGGCCACCGCCTCGATCGTGGGAGAGGCCCGTTCGCGCATGTCGACGCGGAGCCGTACCGGGAACGGAGCCCGCGCGGCGAGGCCCGACAGCGCCGCGTCCAGTCCCTCGTCGTTGAGCACGGCCGGGTGCAGCCCCCGCACGAGGTCGCGCAGTTCCTTGAGAGCCTGCTTGGCCTCCTCGTGGGCCTGCGCGATCACCTCCCGGGCGGGATCCGGGATGTCGGTGAGGGTGGCGCGTGCCATGCCCAGGTTCATCGCGAGCGATACCAGCCGCTGCTGGGCACCGTCGTGCAGGTCCCGCTCGATGCGGCGACGCTCGGTGTCGGCGGCGTCGACCACCTCGGCGCGGCTCTCCCTCAGGGTCTCCACCCGCAGGACCAGCTCGTCGCTGAGGCTGGGGCCGAGCATGGCCTCGGCGGCGATCACGTCCAGCGCGGTGACCCCGCTCACCACCCACGGCCCGGCCACGAACAGAACCAGCGAGAGCAGGACGAGAAGGGCGAACGTCGCGCTCGTCCAGGCGCCCTCCAGGGTCCAGCGCCGTACGGCGAGAGCGGCCGCGACCAGACTTCCCGACCAGGCCCCGACGACCACGACAAAACCGATCCCGCTGATCAGCGACGACAGCAGGTGGTAGCCGATCTGCCGCCAGGTGCTCCTCGTCCGCGCCGCGTGGAACAGCAGTTTCAGCGGGTTCCTTCCGCCCTCGGAATGGCGCGGCACCGCGGGGATGTCCACGTCCAGGAAGGCGGAGAACCGGCACCGCTGCAACCAGGTGAGCACCCGCACGGCCTGGAAGAGCACCAGCAGGGCGACCACCGGGACCACGACGGTCCAGACGAATATCACCGACAGGACGGCCAGACCCACGATCGTCAGCGAGGCCAGCAGGGCGAGCGGAACGCCCGTCACCACGTGAACGGTGCGAAGCCAGGTCCGCGCCGACCAGTGGGGGCGGATCCTGTCCCAGGGAGTGATCGCCTCGGTGTCGGTCATACGACCACGGTAGAGATCACAACCGTCCGGTTCCATGGGCGAGGTATCCCGTAAAAGGGTGAGGCAGGCCCCACCCCGGGAAGCGCCAACCTACCGCTGGGTCTCCCCTGTCTTCGGTCCGCCCGCCGTTCGCAGCCGGGCGACGCTCTCCATTCCGAAACCTTCCGGCCCCTTGGTATTGGACAGACCAATACAAATACCCTGAAAGCGTAGTTTTAGGTCGTAATGTGTGAGTCTGCGGATGGCGGAAAGGCTGACATGACGGCAACGGAATCCGCTTATCACCCGGAGCCGGCGGGAGTCCCCCCGTATCCGCCGATCGCCGACCACGGACTGATCGGTGACCTGCGCACCGTGGCGCTCGTGGACACGACCGGCACGATCAGCTGGTACTGCTGCCCGAGCTTCGACGCGCCCAGCGTGTTCGCCTCGATCCTGGACGCCGAGAAGGGTGGATCATTCCAGCTGGCACCCGGTATCCCGGCGAAGACCAAGCAGTTCTACTTCCCCGACACCAACGTGCTGATCACCCGGTTCTACGCCGCCGACGGGGTCGGTGAGATCCAGGACTTCATGCCGATCGTCGACGGCTCGCACAAGAGCAGCCGGCACCGGCTGATCCGGCGGGTCATGTGCGTTCGCGGATCACTGCCGTTCCAGGCGCGAATGGCTCCCCGGTTCGACTATGGGAGGCAGCCGCACACCGTGAGCCTGCGGAAGGGCAGGGCGATCTTCGAGTCACCGTCGCTCAGCCTGGCGCTGACCGCCAGCATGCCCATCGAGGTCGACGGCCAGGACGTGTGGTCGGAGTTCAAACTCGAGGAGGGCGAGACCGCGGTGTTCGCCCTCGACAGGTACGGCGAGGGCGCGGCGCTGCGATCGTGCCCTCTCGCCGAGGCGGAGCGGGAGTTCACCGCGACGGTCGCGTTCTGGCGTCGCTGGCTGTCCGCGTCGCTCTACCGCGGCCGGTGGCGGGAGATGGTGCACCGTTCCGCGCTGACCCTGAAACTGCTCACCTACGCGCCGACCGGCGGGATCGTGGCCGCGGCGACGACCAGCCTGCCCGAGCAGATCGGCGGGGAGCGCAACTGGGACTACCGGTACGTCTGGATCCGTGACTCCGCGTTCTGCGTGTACGCGCTGCTCAGACTGGGCTTCAGCGAGGAGGCGGAGGCGTTCATCGGCTTCCTGTCCAAGCACGTCAGCCACGACAACAGCGGCGCGTCGGGCCCGTTGCAGATCATGTACGGCATCGACGGACGCACCGAACTGCCGGAGACCGAGCTGTCCCACTTCGACGGCTACCAGGGCTCGGCCCCGGTACGCATCGGAAACGCCGCCGCCACGCAGCTCCAGCTGGACGTCTACGGGGCCCTCATCGACTCCGTCTACCTCTACGACAAGATGTGCCGGCCGATCTCCAGCGACTACTGGGAGCAGATCCACATCCTGGTCGACTGGGTCTGCGGCAACTGGGACCAGCCCGACGAGGGCATCTGGGAGACGCGCGGGGGGCGCAAGGACTTCGTCTACTCGCGGCTGATGTGCTGGGTGGCGATCGAACGGGCTATGCGGATGGCCCGCCGTCGCGGACTGCCCGCCGACACGGCGCGCTGGCAGCGGTCCCGCGACGCGATCTACCGGCAGATCATGCGGCGCGGCTGGTCGGACCGGCTGCAGGCCTTCATCCAGCACTTCGACGACGACGTCCTGGACGCCTCGATCCTGATGATGCCGCTGACCAAGTTCATCGCCCCCACCGACCCGAAATGGCTGTCCACGCTCGACGCGCTCGGCAAGAAGCTGGTGTCCGACTCCCTGGTGTACCGCTACGAGCCCGCGGCCAGCCCCGATGGGCTGCGGGGAGAGGAGGGCACGTTCTCGATCTGCTCGTTCTGGTACGTCGAGGCGCTCGCCCGCGCCGGACGCCTCGACGAGGCGCGGCTGGCCTTCGAGAAGATGCTCACCTATGCCAACCATCTCGGTCTGTACGCCGAGGAGATCGGGCAGACCGGCGAGCAGCTCGGCAACTTCCCGCAGGCCTTCACCCACCTCGCGCTGATCAGCGCCGCGTTCAACCTCGACCGCGCCCTCGGCTAGGCCCGCCGCTCCCGCGGCCGGGACGACTTCGCGCCCTCGTCCGGCCTACCGTACGGCGGCCACCGCGACCCCGGCGGCCTCGGCGATCCGCGCCGCCGAGCGGGACACGAGGCCGAGGGCCCTGGGTACGTCCGCGTGGATCAGTCGACCGGCCCGCTTCACGATCCGGCTCGGTGTCGATCACGGTTCCGTTGGTTATGAGCATGCGCACGGAGAGTCTCCTCATCCACAAAGCAATCAAGAAAGCTTTTCCAAAAGCTATCAAACGGTGGAGCTATCCTCAATTCCATGGCCCCGGGAGAGATGACGCGGCGCGACCACGTCGACGAGATGATGGAGGGATGGCGGGCGGAACTGCCCGAGGCCGCCACCGTGCAGCTGGAGATCATCAAGCGCGCGGGAAGGCTGAAGGCCCTCGTCGAGGAGGTCACCCAGTCCGTACTCGGCGAGTACGGCCTCACCTATGCGGAGTTCGACGTCCTGGCCACGCTGCGCCGGGCCAGGCCGGGCTATCGCCTCAAGCCCAGCCGTCTCGCCTCCCGCTCCTCACTCACGACGGGAGGGACGAGCAACATCCTGCAACGACTCACGAGCGCCGGGCTCGTCGAGCGTGAGCCCGACCCAGCCGACGGCCGGAGCTCCTGGGTATGCCTGACGGCGCTGGGCGCCCAGCGGGCCGAAGAGCTCGCCCTGGCCACGGGCGAGGCTCACAAGGACCTCCTCTCGGATGTCCCCGAGGACACCGCACGAGCCCTGGCCGATCTTCTGCGCGAGGTGCTGCTCGCGCTCGGAGACCGGCCCCGCCCCTCGCACAGGAACTGACCTGACGGCTTTCCGCGGGGCTACGCCTCGGCGGCCTCCGGCTGGGAGAACCACTCCGGGGGATGCTCGGGCGCGGTCTCCCCGGTCTCCTCGGCCCAGCCGATCCGGTCGAGCCGGAAGGCCCGTACGTCCTGCCTGAGCCGGCACATGCCCACGAGATACCAGTGGCCGCCGCGGCCGCCCACGAAGGTCGCCGGCTCGACCTCCCGGACGGTGGTCCGCCCCTTCTGGTCCTCGTATTCGAGACGCAGCACCCGCCGGTGGAGCAGTGCCTGCTCGATCACCCGTGACGCCCGGGGATAGGGCTCCGGCTCGGTGATCGCGTGGCCCCGGGCGGCCGGCCTCTCGGGCTCGCCGCCTTCGGAACCGTCCTCGGAACCGCTCTCGGGGCCGCTCTCGGGCGGCGACATCGCGGCGGCCAGCTTGCGCAGGGCGCTTCGAGCCTGGAAGGCGAACGGGGTGTCCCGCGCACCGCTGAGCGCCACGGCGACCGCCACGGCCTCGGCCGGGGTGAAGGTGAGCGGGGACGGGGACATGCTCTCGCCGAGGGCGTAGCCGTGTCCGCCGGGTCCGGCCTGGATGGGGACCCCGGACTGCTGGAGCGCGTGGATGTCACGCTCGATCGTGCGGACGCTGACCTCGAACCCGGCGGCCAGCTCACGTGCCGACCGGTGCCGGGGCGCGATCGCGCGAAGCTCCTCGACCAGCGCGTAGAGGCGATCGGTGTGGTTCACATTTTCAACGCTACGCCTCGGCACCGACAGAGTCGCTGGCTAGGATTGCATACAGCTGTTGACAGACAAAACAGCATCGATAACCTGTGGCGACGCATCTCATTGGAGTTCGATGGCCGCACAAGAGAAACACCCCCTGGCCGCAGGGCAGCACCCCACGGGCAAGCCGCCCTCGAACCCTCCGAAGTCGAAGGCGTCCAAGGTCGTCGCGCTCACCGGGATCGGCGTCGTCTCGCTGCTCCTCGTCGGTTACTGTTCGGCCCAGAACGACTACGAGGAGGTCGGCGCCGACTGCGTCGATCTCAGCAACCCCCAGCCGGACGGCTCCTACACGTACGTGGACGACGACTACTGCGACGACGGCCACTACTCCGGGTCCCACGGCGCCTACGGCTGGTACTACGGCGGCCTGCGAACGGGGAACCGGATCAGGCAGGGCAGCACCATACGCCCCTCGGACGTCCAGATCGTCAGTCGCAAGGGCACAGTGATCCAGCGAGGCGGCTTCGGCGGGCGCAGCGGCAGCGGGAGCTGAGCCGGTACCGATGAGACGCGAGACCTCACTCCCCCGGGACGACTGGGAGAGCATCATCGAAGGCCACGGCCTGGCCTACCACCGTTCGGCCCATCCCGACGGCCTCAAGCGCCCCTACTGGGACGAGGCCGTGCAGTACGTCTTCTCCATGGACGAGGTCCTCGACCTGGAGAATCAGGTCGAGGACCTGCACCGGATGTGCCTCCACGCGGTGGAACACGTCATAGAGCACGCCCGCTACGCCGACTTCGCCATTCCCGAATGGGTGGCGCCGGAGATCGCCCGTTCCTGGGAACGGAGCGATCCACACCTGTTCGGCCGGTTCGACCTGCGCTACGACGGGACCGGTCCGGCCAAGATGCTGGAATACAACGCCGACACCCCGACCAGCCTGCTGGAGAGTTCCGTCGTGCAGTGGTTCTGGCTGCGGGACCGCTACCCCGACGACGACCAGTGGAACTCCATCCACGAGCGGCTGATCGGCCGATGGCAGCAGATCTCGGCGGGTCTCCCCACCGGCCCCGCGCACTTCGCCTGGACCAACATGGACCAGAGCGGCGAGGAGGCGATGACCCTCGCCTATCTCCAGGAGACCGCCGACCAGGCCGGGCTGAGGACGGTCGCGGTGGCCATGGAGGACATCGGCTGGGACGACCTCAACCTGCGGTTCGTGGACATGGAGCGCCGGGTGATCCGCTCGCTCTGCAAGCTGTACCCGTGGGAATGGGCGATCGCCGACCCGTTCGGGATCCAGGCGGTGCGCCAGCAGGTCTCGATGACCTGGATCGAGCCGCTCTGGAAGATGCTGCTGTCCAACAAGGCACTGCTCGCGGTTCTCTGGGAGCTGTATCCGGGGCATCCGAACCTGCTGCCCGCCTACCTCGACGGCCCCCGGGACATGTCCTCCTACATCGTCAAACCGCTCCTCGGCCGCGAGGGCGCGAACATGCGGATCGTCACCCCCGGCGACCGCGTCGAGACCTCCGGCGGCTACGGCGCCGAGGGCTACGTCTACCAGGAGTTCCAGGCACTGCCCGTCTTCGACGGCTGGCGGCCCGTGCTCGGTGCCTGGGTCATCCACGACGAGGCCGCCGGGGTCGGCATCCGCGAGACCGCGGGTTTTGTCACCGACGACACGTCGTCCTTCGTCCCGCACCGCATCGAACTCTGAGCCCCGAGAGAGAGTCCCATGAGCCCCACCCCCCTGCCGAGCCCGATCGTCCAGGTCCCCATGCCCGTCGACACCACCTCGCTCGCCGAGATCCTCGGCCGCGGCGCGCTCGCCATCGCCGCCTACGCCGCACTCGGCGTGATCCTGCTGATCATCGGCTTCTACGTGCTCGACCTGGCCATCCCTGGCAAGCTCAGCCAGCTGATCAAAGTGGATCGCAACCCCAACGCCACCCTGCTCACCGGCTCCGGCCTGGCCGCCGTCGGGCTGATCGTCTCGGTCTCCATCTGGTCCTCGGGCGGAGCCCTCCACGAGGGCCTGCTCGCGACCCTGGTCTTCGGCCTGGTCGGCATCGCCGTGCAGACCGTGGCGATGGTCGCGTTCGACAAGGTCGCGGGGATCTCGGTCCGCGAGCTGGTCAAGGAGCCCAACCTCCAGCCGGGCACCCGCCTTCTCGCGGTCACCCACATGGTCATCGGACTGATCACCGCCGCCGCCGTCATCTGACCGGGGGAGACGGCCTTCTCCCGGGGGGCCGGCCTCTCGGGGTGTCGACGCCCCGCCGGGCTTCACCGTGCGGGACACCGTA
The DNA here is from genome assembly GCF_900188345.1 of Streptosporangium subroseum. GTDB lineage: Bacteria > Actinomycetota > Actinomycetes > Streptosporangiales > Streptosporangiaceae > Streptosporangium > Streptosporangium subroseum. Next base: position 80,798 of record NZ_FZOD01000045.1, read on the forward strand.
CAGAACGAAGGCCCGCACGCTGTCCGATACCGCGGCTGGCGCATCTCGCGCGACCTGGCACTCTTAGTGACGTGAGGGAGCGGAGCGAGCGAGCGGAAGCACACAGCGACGGCGTGGCCGACGGGGGTGACCTCGACCAGGATCGGACACGGGAAGACACCACGCGCAGGCTGGAGCGTGCCATGGGCACGCTGGGCACGGCCGCCATGTCCAGGATGGACGATCGGCTGATGTGGTTCCGTGCCCTGTCCGCCGAGGACAGATCCTGGGTCGGGCTGGTGGCCCAGGCGGGGATCGCCGCGTTCGTGGAGTGGTTCCAGCACGCCGGGGAGGGCCGTCCGACTCCCAGCATCGAGTTCTTCGGCACCGCGCCCCGGGAGCTGAAGCGGTCGATCTCGCTGCAGCAGACCGTCGACATCGTCCGGGTCGTGGTCGAGGTGGTCGAGGCGCAGACCGGCGATCTGGCCGCGCCGGGCGGGGAGGACCAGCTCCAGCAGGCGATGCTCCGCTACACCCGCGACGTGGCGTTCGCCGCCGCCCAGGTCTACGCGCGGGAGGCCGAGGCGCGCGGCGCCTGGGACGCGCGGCTGGAGGCGCTGATCGTGGACGCGCTGGTCAGGGGCGAAGTGGACGACGGCCTGCACTCCTGGGCGGCCGCCCTCGGCTGGACCTCCTCCCCCGTCGTGGTCCTGGCCGGCCAGACGCCTGACGACGATCCGCAGGAAGTGATCGACGCGCTGCGCGAGCGGGGCCGCAGGTCCGGGCTGGACATGCTGGCGGGGGTGCAGGGCGACCGGCTGATCGTGATCGTGGGCGGGGCGGACAACGTCGCCGCGGCGGCCAAGCACGTGGTGCCGCGCTTCGGCCCGGGTCCGATCGTCATCGGGCCGGAGGTGAACGACCTGCACGCGGCGGCGAGCTCGGCGCGGGCGGCGATCGCCGGCCTGCGGGCCGCCTCGGGGTGGCCGGACGCTCCCAGGCCGGTCCACGCCGAGGATCTGCTGGCCGAGCGGGCCATCGACGGCGACGCCGCCGCCAGGGCCCAGCTGATCGAGAACGTCTACCTGCCGCTGATCGGCACGCCGCTTCTCGACACGCTGGCGACATATTTGGAGCAGGGAACGTCCCTGGAGGCCACGGCCCGGTTACTCTTCGTACATCCGAACACGGTGCGCTACCGTCTGCGTAAGATCACCGAGTTGACCGGATACCAGCCGACCGAGGGTCGCTCGGCCTTCACTCTGCAGGTGGGGCTCATCCTCGGCCGTCTATCCGAGACGACTGTAACCTGACCGTCCTTACTTAACCTGAGCGAAACTCCTGTTGTAGGGTCTCCACAAAATAGTGGGGACAAAGTTCGTCCGGATTCTCACCCGTGTATTGAACTTCTACAGGGCAGGCTAGATTTCGTGCTCGTCATCGTCGCTCCGGGCCAAGGCGCCCAGACTCCAGGTTTCCTGAATCCATGGCTCGAACTACCGGGTCTGGCGGACCGTCTGTCCGCCTGGTCCGATCTGGTCGGCCTCGATCTGGTCGCCTACGGGACCACCGCCGGCGCGGACGAGATCCGTGACACCTCCGTCGCACAGCCCCTGCTGGTCGCCGCCGGGCTGGCGGTCGCCGAGGTCCTCGGAGCCTCCCCCGACATCGTCGCCGGACACAGCGTCGGCGAGTTCACCGCCGCCGCCCTGGCCGGGGTGCTCACTCCCGAGCAGGCCCTGGTCCTCGTCCGGGAGCGCGGCCAGGCCATGGCCAAGGCCGCCG
>NZ_FZOD01000052.1 GCF_900188345.1 Streptosporangium subroseum
CGCCCCTGCGGGTCCCGCCGCCCCGGTCGCGCCGGTTGGCCCGGTCGCGCCGTTTGCCCCGGCCGGTCCAGCCGGTCCCGCCGCGCCAGTCGCCCCGGCCGGTCCGGTCGCCCCGTTTGCCCCGGCCGGTCCAGCCGCACCTGCCGGTCCTGCTGCGCCAGTTGCGCCCGTCGCCCCTGCCGGTCCTGCTGCGCCAGTCGCACCTGCCGGTCCGGCTGGTCCGGCTGGTCCCGTCTCCCCCTGAGTTCCTGCCGCCCCTGCGGGTCCCGCCGCCCCGGTCGCACCGGTTGGCCCGGCCGCGCCAGTCGCGCCCGTCTCCCCTGCTGGTCCTGCTGCGCCAGCCGCACCTGCCGGTCCTGCCGCACCGGTCGCCCCTACCGGTCCCGCGGGCCCGGTCGCACCGGTTGCACCGGTCGCCCCGGCCGGTCCCGTCTCCCCCTGAGTTCCTGCCGGTCCGGTCGCACCAGCCGGCCCGGCCGGTCCTGCTGCGCCAGTCGCGCCCGTCGCGCCCGTCGCGCCAGTTGCGCCAGTTGCGCCCGTCGCCCCTACCGGTCCCGCGGGTCCGGTCGCACCGACCGGTCCTGCCGGTCCTACCGCGCCGTTCGCCCCTGCTGGTCCTGCCGCACCGGTTACGCCCGTCGCGCCAGCCGGTCCGGTCGCGCCGGTCGCCCCGGTTGTGCCGGTTGCGCCAGTCGCCCCCGCCGGCCCGGTCGCCCCTGCCGGCCCTGCCGCGCCAGTTGCACCCGTCGCCCCTGCCGGTCCGGTCGCACCGGCCGGCCCGGCCGGTCCCGTCTCCCCCTGAGTTCCTGCCGGCCCGGCCGGTCCAGTCGCGCCGGCCGGTCCCGTCGCGCCGGTCTCGCCTACGGAGCCTTCTGGACCCTGAGGGCCGTATGGACCGGTTCGACCCGTTGTGCCCCTAGATCCTTTCCTACCTTTCAGTCCGCGCGGGCCATGCAGGCATACACAAAACCTGTTCCTGCACCCACATGGCTTGCAGCACCTCTTCCGGCAATGGCCCCTTGGATAGACGTGCGGCTTTCGGGAGGTGTCGCCAGGAGGGCAGGCCAGAGCCGACTTACCCTCCTCAACGTGTGCAATCAGGAGAATGTTGCCCATTTTTTCCTTGAGTGCATTTTCCTGCATTTGGAATGATACGGCTAAAAAAATGCCGACGAGAATCACCATGGCGCTTCGATTTCGGGCGCGCCTGCTGGACCGCAGGATCATGATACGCCTGCTACTGGTGAAATTCATATCATTCCGTGTCGTTTGTGGTCCTGAGGGGGGCCTCTGTGACGCATGGATAGTGATCAAGGAATACCCGATAAATATTCTAAAATGCATCGGCCTGACCACTAAGTCATAAATTAAAAGTAATGTGATAGGAAAACGAGGGAGGACAGCCCGTCGAGATTTATATTTATGCACATAAGGACTTTATGTTGCAATCTTCGGCCTGTGTGGCATTGAATTCATAGTTAAGGTGTTTTGTGCATTTTGCGGATGAATGCCGGGAACTCTTAGGGCTTGTCGGCGGCCATCGCGCTCGCGGAGGGTTGGCGCGGCGGGCAGGTCATGCGCTCCGCTGTCGTGGACAGCAGCTTGGCTGGAGGCTCACTGCCACACGTTGGTCCGCATTCCTCTAGCAGGCAGAAGCCCTGGGAGTCGACGGCCTGGATGAAGGCCGGTGACGTGCTGCCGTCCAGTTCGAGTGTGCCGGGGAAGACGGCGACGATCTCATGTACGCCTTCGGAGAGGGGGGCGACGGTCAACTCGGCGTGGCCTGTGCCATCGAGCGGGGCTGTGCCCAGACTCACTCCGTCGCTGAAGAATTCGACCGGGCCGGTGGGAACGATCCCGCTCGGAGACCTCACCGTCGCGGTGAAGGTGATCGGGCTTTGCTGGCTGATGGCGCACGACGAGTTCACCGTGGTGGTGGTGGACCTGCCGGAAGGACCCGCGCAGGTAGACAGGGTGATGGTGTCCGTGTCCAGCGTGACGCTGCCGTTGCGAGCCAGGGTTCGACCATTCACGGTCACACCGCTGACCACCGTGATCGAGGTCAACGCGAGAATGTCGCCGACGAAGTCGGTAGTGGCTCCCAGCGTGGCCGAGCTGCCTACCTGCCAGAAGACGTTGCATGCCTGTGCCCCCCCGGTGAGGGTCACCGTGCTGGCGGCCGCGGTGATGAGGGTGGAGGCGGCCTGGAAGATGAAGACCGCATCGGGGTCGTCCTGGGCGTCGAGGGTCAGGTTTCCCGTGATCTGGAATGTGCCCGCGGCGGAGTTGTAGACACCGGGGGTCACGGTGGTTCCACCCAGCTGTGTCGGGATGGTGGCGTCAGGAATACGGGAGGCGGCGTCGTTGTAGGCGGTGGCCAAATCCGTCTGAGCCTGTGCGGCGACGGTGTCGGCGACGTGGAGAGCCCCGATCAAGATGCCGGGCGGGAAGCCGCTCACCGCGGAGCCCGGGCTGGTCCCCAGATCTCCGGTGACGATGGTGGGGCCGGTATTCGTGACGGAGGCCCCGCCCAGAACTGCGAAGTCCGCGGCTGTGCCCAGCCCGACCGGTACCGCCAATGCGTTCGCGGCACAAGGTTTCACGGCGATGCTTCCTGTCGCGATCAGGACCGTGAGGACCCACGCCAACAAGGAGCGAACGGTATTTTTTGTTACAAGGCGGGGGCCACCGGCGTCTGTCATCAAACTGCTCTTTTCCTTTAGTGCGGCTCAGCCCAGGCGCATTACCGATGACGCGTCATATCCTCCAACCTTACTAATCAGCAGTTTGGTTCCTTGTCATCCGACATGCGGGAGAAAAACACCGGATGTCATTTCTGGGTAAAAGATGGGTTCGCCATGGTGCCCGGGGTTGAGGAACAGTGGGACGGCCATTGGCGGTAAACCGCTGCGCCTCAGGTCGCAGAAGACTGTGCGGGGCGTCGGGGCGGTGTCTTCTGGGGCCGCGCCCTTGCTTCAGCGGACTCTGACCGCCTGGCCCTTTCACATTCGACCAGTGCACCGCCACAACGAGAAACAAGATCTTTCTCATCGCCGACAACTGTCCCGCTGTTCCTCAACCCCGGACATCGCCAAAGGCCGGTCCTGCATTGACAGCTTTTCGGCCAGGGCTGCCAGGAGGCCGAAGGTGTCGTTCGCAGCCTCCGCGTACACCGCATCGGGAACAGCCACGATCCATGATCGACAGCTACTCTCAGCAGCCACTTGGAAGGGGCTCCCGTGCCTCTCACCACCTGCCGGACGCTCACGGCCGCCGGCCTCGCCGCCTGCGCACTCGCTCTGCTCGCCCCCCGGAACCGGCAGGTGGCGCGTATTCGCCGAAGGCTCGACCCCCGCCGACTCAAAGGTGCGCGAGGGCGATGTCCAGTACTTCCTCAACGGCTACGACGACTGGAGGGGCCGTTTTTGGACACCGCCGATGCCGGGGGCCGGTCGGTGGCCTGTACGAGGTATCCACCAGCGACCGTGGCGTTGGCCAAGGCACCCCGCGCACCGGCAGGTGGAAAGCCTCCAAGATCGTGGCTTAACACGGCGGCGTCGAACTGCGAACCGGCGGCAGGTCAGCGCGCGGTGGCGAGGGTCCCGACCGCGCGGGCCAGTGTGAGGCGGGCCGCCTCGGGGTCGCCGAGGTAACCGGCCACCATGGCCCCGTCGCGGAGCGCGAGCATGATGTCGGCCGCCTGCTCGGGGTCGGGATGCCCGCTGCCCCTGAACGTTTCGGCGAGGGTCTCGCGGAACCACGCCCGGTGTCTGAGGACGGCCTGATGGACCGGGCTCTCCCTGTCGGGATACTCCGCGGCCGCGTTGATGAACGGACAGCCTCGGAACCCGGGACTGCACATCTCCTGGCCGATGCCCTCCACGAGGAGGTCCAGCAGGCCCGCGGGGCTGGAGATCTGCTGGGCGCCGGCCGCGACGCGGGCACGGATGGACTGGTCCGTGTCCTCCAGATAGGCGCACACCAGGTCCTCCTTGCCCGGGAAGTGGCGGTAGAAGGTCGCCCGGGTTACCTTGGCCTCCTCGATCACCCGGTCGACACCCACCGCGCGGATCCCCTCGGCGTAGAACAACCGCCCCGCGGTGGCCAGCAGCCGGGCCCGCGCCTCGGACGCTCGCGCGGGCACTTTCCTGGCGGATGGCGTCGTCGTCATGTTCCTAGGGTACGGAACGTTCTGTCTTTTAGCCCCGCCCATGGCCCCCGAGCGCCGCCGAAGGTCGCCGCCGACCACCGGCCAGACACCCGGTCACGAGCGCCTACCCGGCACCCGATCACAAGCGCCTGCCCGGCATCCGGTCACGAGCATCTACCCAGCACCCGATCGCGAATACCTGCTCGGTACCCGATCACATGCACCTGCCCGGCACGCGGTCACCAGCGTCGTCAGGCCACCGCCGAAGCCCGGCCCGGTCCGCGTCGCCTCACTCCGACGCGGCCAGAAGGACGCTCGCGACCAGCTCCGGATCGTCGCTCATCGGCACGTGCCCGCATCCCTTGAGCAGCTTCGCCCGCTGCCCCGACCATTTGGCGGCCCGTACGGCCTGCCGCCGGAGCAGCAGGCGGTCGTGCTCGCCCCAGGCGATCGTGATCGGCACCTTCGGCGGGCCGGGGGGCATCAGCCAGTCGAACGAGTCGAGGGTGTCGTCGAATCCCTGGGCGTCCCTGAGCGCCTGGCAGGCCGCGAGCAGCGCCTCCGGGGAGAGCTTGGAGGGGTGGGCCACCAGGAGGCCCGAGAAGGCGATCCTGCCCAGCGGGTTCGACGCGGCGGCGAGCGCCTGCTCAGGAGTGATCGTGCGGGTCGAGGCATGGGCCGCCCGGAGGACGGCTCGGGCGTACGCCAGCTCGGTCCGGTTCCAGAACCCGGCGGGAGACAGGGCGGTGGCCGTACGGACCGCTCCGCGCGAGGCCAGCTCCAGGGCGACGTAGCCGCCCAGGGAGTTTCCCGCCACGTGAGGTTCGCGCAGGCCGAGCAGGGCGAAGAAGGACTCGATCGCGTCCGCGAGGCTCTCCGCCGTGTACGGCGTGCCGGGCGGCAGCGGTGGTGAGACGCCGAAGCCGGGGAAGTCCACGGCGATCACGTCCCGCTTGGCGGCGAGCCGGTCGAGCACTGGCAGCCATGCCTGCCAGTGATGCCCGATGCCGTGCAGCAGAACCAGGGGAGCCCCGATCCCGCGTCGTTCGAAGGCCAGCTCCATATCACCGAGTCAAGCACCGATCGGAGACGGCTTCCAGCCCTGTCCCGCCCCGCTCGGCGCGATTTATCGGAGACGGTTTCCCACCTGCCGCGCCAAACCCAACACAACGCTGCGAAAACGACTTTCGGCCCGCCGCACCGGGCTCAGCACGGCCTGACGAAATCAATTTCCGACCCGCCGCGCCGGGCTCAGCGCGACCTGACGGGGACGATCTCCGACCTTGCCGGGCTCAGCGCGACCCAGTGGAGACGGCTTCCCACCCGCCGCGCCGGGCTCAGCGCGATTTGGTGGGAATCTCGAACCAGACGGCCTTGCCCTCCTTGGTCGGACGGGAGCCCCAGCGCTTGGCGAGCTGGTCGACGAGGTAGAGGCCTCGTCCGCCCTCGTCGTTCTCCCCCGCGCTGCGGATGCGGGGAAGCCGGAGGTCCTGGTCGAAGACCTCCACCCAGACGGACTCCCCGCCCCGGCGGATCCGGAGCGTGAACTCCTTCTCGTTGGCGATCTCGTCGTCGAAGCCCGGGACGTCCCAGGACTCCTCGAACGGCAGCGGCGGGCCGTCCATCGCCAGCTCCCGGCGCGGGATGCTGGCGGCGGCGGCGTGGAGCACGACGTTCGTGACCACCTCGGAGACCAGCAGGCAGGCGAGCTCGGCGCGCTCCTCGGAGACGTCCCAGTCCGTGAACGCCTCCGCCGCCATCCGGCGGGCCTCACCGACCATGATCGGCTGAGCGGGGAAGGTGCGCTCCTCGACCTGGAGATCGTCGGAGGCGGACCTGACCACCAGGATGGCCATGTCGTCGTCGATCTCGCCGGGCACGGCGGTCGTCGCGGCGTCCGCGATGCCCTCCACCGAGATGTCCCCCGCCGCGGCGTCGGTGATCTCGACGAGCTTGCCGCAGAGCAGCGCGAGGGTCTCCTCGTCGTTGGGATGCCTGCCGTCGGCGTCGCGCACGGGACGACGGTCCACGAGACCGTCGGTGTAGAGGAGCAGCGCGGCGCCGGGAGGCAGCGTCCGCGTCTCCTCCTTGTAGACCAGGTCGGCGTGGAGGCCCTTGGCGCGCACGCCCAGCGGCTGGCCGACCTCCTTGATGTCGAGTTCGGTGCAGACGCCGTTGATGAGGAGCAGCGGCGGGGCATGGCCCGCGTTGGCGAACGACAGCTGCCGCGACCACGCGTCGTAGACGAGGTACTGGCAGGTGACGATGGGCGGGATGCTGATGTCCGTACCGCTCTCGTCCTGCTCGGGGGTGGCGATGATGCGCGTCCACTCGTCGAGCCTGGCGAGGATCTCCGCGGGCGGCTTGTCGTCCTGGGCGAAGGCCCTCAGGGCGGCGCGGAGCTGCCCCATGACGGCCGCGGCCTTGGCGCCCCGGCCCTCGACGTCGCCGATGACGATGCCGACCCGGCCCGCCGACAGCGGGATGACGTCGTACCAGTCGCCGCCGACCTGGGTCTGGATGCCCTGCCCGTGACTGGCCAGGGGTGCGGCGGGAAAGTAGCGGACCGCGATCTCCAGCCCGTCGAGCTGCGGGAGCGCGCGGGGCAGCAGATATTTCTGGAAGGACTCGGCGGTGTGCCGCTCCTCCTCGAACAGCAGCGCGTTGTCCACGGCCAGTGCCACCCGGGTGGCGATGGCTCCGACGAAGTCGCGGTCGAAGGCGTCGTAGTGCGGGCTGCGCCGGTCGGTGAGATTGGACAGTCCCAGATACAGCAGCCCGAGGGTCTCACCGCGCACGCACAGCGGCGCCACGATGGCCGAGGTCAGCCCGATCTCGGCGGAGAGGCGGGTCTGGGACTCGCCGGGGCTGGGATAGTTCGTCTGGGAGAAGTCCTCCACGAGGATCGTCTCCTGGCGGCGCAGCGCGATGTCCGCGTAGTGCCCCGTCGGGTAGAAGATCTCGGCGCCGATCGGCGCCCACGTGTTGGGCGGAGGTGTCCAGCCCGGGACGTGGGTGGAGACCTTGCGGAACAGCCGCCCGTTCTCCATCAGCTCGATGAAGCAGTGATCGGCGAACTGCGGGACGAGCATCTCGGCGACGCGCTTGAGCGTCTCCTCGACGTAGAGCGAGCCGGCGAGTCGCTCGCCGATCCGCTCCAGCAGACCGAACCGGTCCTTCTCCCGCTCGTTGCTGCGCATCGCCTCACGGGCGGTGATGACGATGCCCGTCACCGACCCCGAGGGGTGCCGCAGCGGCACGGCCTGCGCGCGGACGTAGATGATCGTCCCGTCGCCGCGCCTGACGTCGAACGTGCCCTCCCAGACGCCGCCCTTGAGCACGTGCTTGGAGAGCTCGACGGCGAGTGGGTGATCCTTCTCCATGATGCCCAGGGAGAGTGACTGGTCGCGGGGCCCCGAGGTGCCGGGGCGGCCGAACAGCTTCTCGGCGAACGGATTCCAATAAAGCAGATTGCTGAATCTGTCGGTGACAACCACCGCCATTTCGGCATGATCCAGGACAGAACCAGCCGTCAGATGATCGGCGGCGTCCTGGGATAGATCCCCCCACCGCTTCATCCGGTGACCGCCCCTCGCGGGCGGGTATGCGCAAAGCGAACCACGGTTGCTCCTGCTGCAGTCTCGGCCGGGGAGTGGAGGGTCTCCCGCAGGGGATTCAACCAAGCGGAGGGGCCTGGATCAGCGTGTGGAGACGAAGACATGGGCGGCGACGTCTCGCGGGAGATCCGCAAGAAGGTTGTCCGCTTTGTCGTCACCTGTCACCCGCACACCATCGTCGCTCGCCGCGAGCATTACCTCGCGTCCGGGTTGTATCCCAACTTGCTTGAGTTTAAGCATCACAGCCGGATCACTTTGCACTTGTTCGCTAATTCGCCGAACGACAACGGGTATATCCCTGGGTCCGGCCAAGGCCGCCATCGACGGCAGGGTCTCCCAGCGGCCGTCGGGAACGCTCGTGACGCCGAGCTCCTCAAGGCCGGGAATCGGGTTGCCGTGCGGGTCCTCCGTGGGATTGTTGAGCAGGCTGACCAGCCTCGCCTCCACGGATTCGGACATGACGTGCTCCCAGCGGCACGCCTCGATGTGCACGTCTTCCCAGGGCAGGCCGATCACGTCGGTGAGCAGGCATTCGGCGAGGCGGTGCTTGCGCATGACGCGCGTCGCGAGTGTCCGTCCCAGATCGGTCATGGTCAGGTGCCTGTCACCCTCGACCCGGACCAGGCCGTCGCGCTCCATGCGCGCGACCGTCTGACTGACGGTGGGACCGCTCTGCTGAAGCCGCTCGGCGATTCGTGCTCGCAGGGGGACGATGCCCTCTTCTTCCAATTCGAAAATCGTCCGGAGGTACATCTCGGTGGTGTCTATCAAGCCGTGTGCGGTCAAGGTTCCTCCCGTCCTCTCTCGATGCTACGTCCATCGCGCGACGTTCCCGAGGGGGCGGCGCTGAACTGAAAGATCTCGGACCCCGTACCCTATTGCGAGAAGCACCTGTGATGACAAAAGAAGGCAACATCCGGGCCCCCCGAATCCTTCCCAAGCTCCTCAAAGGCTCCGGACCGCGGGACGGTATTTTCTGAAGGTCGGCACGCTCATCCCGACGGCGATCACCACGACCGCGCACGCGATTCCGCCGCCCACCCAAGCCCCCGTGGCCCCGAACCAGGCGGCCGTGCCTCCCGCCCGCAGATCTCCCAGGCGGGGACCGCCGGCGACCACCACCATGAACACACCCTGCATCCGTCCGCGCATGTCGTCGGGCGCGTGGGTCTGCAGGATCGTCTGCCGCCACACCGAGGAGACCAGGTCGGCGGCTCCGCCGAACGCGAGCAGCGCCACCATCAGCCACAACTGGCCCACGAGCCCCGCGGCGGCGACGGTGAGCCCCCAGATGGCGATCACATAGGTGAGCGCCACGCCCTGGCGCTGGACCCGGCCCACCCAGCCCGACATCAGGCCGCCGAGCACCGAGCCGATGGCCATGCTCGCCGACAGCCAGCCGAACGCGATCAGCGAGCCGCCGAACCGCTCGGCCACGACCTCGGGGAACAGCGCCCTGGGCAGCGCGAACGCCATGGCGATGATGTCCACGACGAACGACATCATCACGATCGGGTGCCCGGACACGTAGCGCAGGCCGTCCACGACCGACCGCAGGCCGGGTCGGGTTATCTCGCCGATCGGCTTGAGCTGCGGCAGCCGTACCGCGGCGTAGAAACCCGCGCCGAACAGCACCGCGTCGATCAGGTAGGCGAAGGTGAAACCGCCCTGGGCGAGCACGACCCCGGCGATCAGCGGGCCGAGGGCGCTGCCGACCCCGCTCACCAGGTAGTTGAGCGTGTTGGCCGCCGGCACGAGGTCGACGGGGATCAGCCTGGGGATGATCGCTCCCCTGGTCGGCCCGGTGATGGCGAAACCGGTGGCGTGCACGGCCACGGTCGCCATCAGCAGGCCGATGTTCGTCATCCCCAGGGCCGCCTGGAGCAGGAGTGCGAGTGTCGCGCTCCAGGCGATCAACGCGCCGACCAGCAGCAGCCTCCGCCGGTCGACCGCGTCGGCGATCGCCCCGCCCCAGAGCCCGAAGACGATCAGGGGGATCAGGTTGGCCGGGCCGAGCATGCCGACCCAGAAGGACGACTTGGTGATGTCGTAGATCTGCGCGCTGACCGCCACCGAGGTGAGCTGAAAGCCGATGAACGACACACCCTGGCCGGCCCAGAGCCGCCGGTAGGCCAGAACGCCGAGCGGACGCGTGTCCACCCCATGCCTCCGGACGAGCTCCCCGAACCCCACGCCGCTCCCTCCACCTACGTATAAGACATATGTGGATATATCACTAAAAGAGCGGTTCAGATGTCATGGGGCCAGGCGCTCGATGATCCAGTAGGTGCCGGAACGGCGGTAGCGGAGACGGTCGTGCATCCGGTCGAGCTGACCCTGCCAGAACTCCACTTCCGTGGGCACAACCCGGAATCCGCCCCAGAACTCCGGCACGGGCGGGTCCTCCGGCCAGCGCTCCGCCAGCTCCGCGTAGCGGTCGTCCAGCTCCTCCCTGGAGTGCACGACCGCGGACTGCCGTGACGCCCACGCCCCGATCTGAGAGCCGTACGGGCGGGACCTGAAGTAGGCGGCCGACTCCTCGCGCGACAGCCGTACCACCGAACCCTCCACCCGGACCTGGCGCCGGATGGAGTGCCAGGGGAACAGCAGACTGGCCCGCGGATTCTCCGCGAGATCACGGCCCTTGCGCGACTCGTAGTTGGTGTAGAAGACGAACCCGTTCTCGTCGTAGCCCTTGAGCAACACGGTTCTGGCCGTCGGGCGCCCGCCCGCGGAGCTGGTCGCGACCACCATCGCGTTCGGCTCCGGGAGCCCCGCATCCACGGCGTCGCCGAACCATTCGGCGAACTGTGACACGGGGTTGGGCGCGAGATCTGCTTCGAGGAGAGGCAGACCCTGATAGGTGCGGCGAAGTCCCGCCAGCGAGGGCGGTCTCGATGTGGCGTCCACGGGAAGGTATTCTCCCGTGCCCGGCTGAAAACATACGCGGCGGCCCCTACCTGGGGCGATCGCGCTTCGGCGGGTCCGGCGGCACACCGTCGCGACCCAGGGGGTTGAATAAGACCCGCCGGTATCTCGACATCAAGGCTTTGACTTCAAGAAAGGGAGGCGGCCGAGAATGTCCGACTTCAAACCCGGGCTCGAAGGCGTAGTCGCTTTCGAGACGGAGATCGCAGAACCGGACAAAGAAGGGGGCGCCCTTCGGTATCGGGGTGTCGACATCGAAGAGCTGGTCGGCCGTGTCTCGTACGGACACGTGTGGGGCCTGCTCGTCGACAACAAGTTCCAGCCGGGGCTCCCCCCGGCCGAGCCTTACCCCATTCCTGTCCACTCAGGTGACATCCGCGTCGACGTGCAGAGCGCACTGGCCATGCTGGCCCCCGCGTACGGCTTCGGCCAGCTGCACGACATCGACGAGGACCAGGCCCGCGCCGATCTGGCGCGCGCCAGCGTGACCGCACTCAGTTTCGTGGCCCAGTCGGCGCGCGGCCTCGGCCTGCCGATGGTCTCGCAGAGCCAGGTCGACAAGGCCGACAGCATCGTCGAGCGGTTCATGGTCCGATGGCGGGGCGAGCCCGATCCCAAGCACGTCAGGGCCATCGACGCCTACTGGACCTCCGCGGCCGAGCACGGCATGAACGCCTCCACCTTCACCGCCCGGGTCATCGCCTCCACCGGCGCCGACGTCGCCGCGGCGATGAGCGGTGCGGTCGGCGCCATGTCCGGACCGCTGCACGGTGGCGCCCCCGCCCGCGTGCTGCACATGATCGAAGGCGTCGAGAAGATGGGCGACGCCAAGCGGTACGTCCAGACGGAGCTCGACAAAGGCCAGCGCCTCATGGGCTTCGGCCACCGCGTCTACCGTGCGGAAGACCCCCGGGCACGGGTGCTCCGCCGTACGGCCAAGGAGCTCGACGCACCCCGCTACGAGGTCGCCGCGGCGCTGGAGCAGGCCGCACTGGAAGAGCTGCACGCCCGTAAGCCCGACCGGGTGCTCGCCACCAACGTCGAGTACTGGGCCGCGGTCATTCTGGATTTCGCAGAGGTTCCCCCGCACATGTTCACTTCGATGTTCACCTGCGCTCGCACCGCGGGCTGGGCAGCCCACATTCTCGAGCAGAAGCGCACGGGCAGGCTCGTCCGCCCCAGCGCAGACTACGTGGGCCCGCCGCAGCGTTCGGTCAACGAGGTCCCCGGCGCCGCCGAGGTCCTCGACGCAGTCTGATCGTGTCCTGTACGGCTGTCGCGCGATCTTCTCGCGCGGCAGCCGTTTTGCGTCCCGGGCCCTGGCCGTACGGCGGCCTTTTCGCACCCCGGCCCCCGATGTGCGGCAGTCTTTCGCGTCCCGAGCCCTGGTGCGTGGCGGTCTTTTCGTGTCCCGGCACCCCGGTGGGCGACAGCCTTTTCGCGTCCTGGACCTGCCCGATGTCAAGTCCCGTCACAGATTTCATCTCAAAATCCGGACCCAGTCCTGGACCAATCCGCAAGCTCAGTAGGCTGGTCAAGTGGCTGACATCGTGATTCCCTCTGACATCAAGCCCGTCGACGGCCGTTTCGGCTGCGGGCCCTCGAAGGTGCGCCCGGAGCAGCTCGCGGCTCTCGCGGCCTCCGGATCCAGCGTGCTGGGCACGTCCCACCGCCAGAAGCCGGTGAAATCGCTCGTCGGGCGCGTCCGCGCGGGGCTGTCAGAGCTCTTCTCGCTTCCCGAGGGGTATGAGGTCGTCCTCGGCAACGGCGGCACCACCGCCTTCTGGGACATCGCCGCCTTCGGGCTCATCCGTGAGAGGTCGCAGCACCTGCACTTCGGCGAGTTCTCCTCCAAGTTCGCCTCCGTGGCGGCGAAGGCCCCGTGGCTCGGCGACCCGACCGTGATCAAGTCCGAGGTCGGCGCTCACCCCGAGGCCCGTCCGGAGGAGGGCGTCGACGTCTACGCGCTCACCCACAACGAGACCTCGACCGGCGTCGCGATGCCGATCAGGCGCGTCGGCGAGGAGGGCTCGCTCGTCCTGGTCGACGCCACCTCCGGCGCCGGAGGCCTGGCTGTGGAGGCCTCCGAGTTCGACGTCTACTACTTCGCCCCGCAGAAGAGCTTCGCCTCCGACGGCGGCCTGTGGATCGCCCTGATGTCCCCGGCCGCGCTGGCCAGGGTCGACGAGATCGCCGCGAGCGGGCGCTACGTTCCCGAGTTCTTCAGCCTGCCGGTGGCGATCGACAACTCCAGCAAGGACCAGACCTACAACACCCCGTCCGTCGCGACGCTGTTCCTGCTCGCCGACCAGATCGAGTGGATGAACGGCAACGGCGGCCTGGCCTGGACCACCGCCCGCACCGCCGACTCGGCCCAGCGCCTCTACACGTGGGCGGAGAAGAGCTCCTACGCCACACCGTTCGCCGGACCGGAGTTCCGCTCCAACGTGGTCGGCACGATCGACCTCGTCGACAGCGTGGACGCCGCCCAGGTCTCCAAGGTCCTGCGCGCCAACGGCATCGTGGACACCGAGCCCTACCGCAAGCTCGGCCGCAACCAGCTGCGCGTCGCGATGTTCCCGGCCATCGACCCGAGTGACGTCGAGGCACTGACGCACTGCGTCGACTACGTGGTCGAGCGGCTCTAGTCCTCGGCGGTTCCCCGGGCCCTCAGCCGGGACCCGGGAGCCGGAAGCACCGCTCCTCCCGTACGCCTGCCGTACGCGGCCCCGACCCAGGGGTGAGGCACGACCTCACCCCTGGGTCTCCGCATCTCAGGCCGGGCCTCCGCGTGTCACCCCCGGGTTGCCGCACGTCGCCCGGCCCGGGGGCGAGGCGTCGCCCCGATCCGGCTCAGGCGGGCTGATCGGCGATGAAGTGCACGCCGGAGAACCGCCGCCGCCACTCGGTCACCTCGGGCGCCACGGTCTCCGGGTCGACGGACGGATCCAGCCCGCGGGCGACGAACGAGGCCAGGGCGGGCATGTCCGCCTCGGTCATCCCGAGCCGGACGATCTCGGGGGTGCCGATGCGCAGCCCGTTCACGTCACCGTCGATCGACTCCGCGGGCAGGCCGATGCCGCAGGTGAGCAGGTTCGCCCGCCGCAGCCGCCGGGCGGCTCGCTGGCCTCCGCCGTACCCGTGGGCCATGACCGCGAACTGGTGGGACCGGGTGCAGCCGCGATCGGCGGCGAAGATCGGGACGTCGAGGGCGAGCAGCTCGGCCGCCAGCCGCTGAGCCGTGGCGATCATCATCTGCGCGTAGGCCGGTCCCGCGGCCTTCCAGTCGAGCATGGTCATGGCGAGCGCCGCGGTCTTGCCCGCGTCGAAGTTGGCCGTCAGACCGGGATAGGCGATCGCGTCGAGGCGCTCGGCCAGCCCGGCGTCGTTGGTGACGATGAGCCCGCCCGCCGGTCCCCCCAGGCTCTTGTACGTGCTCATGCTGATCAGGTGCGCACCCTCGTCGAGCGGCTGCGGCCAGGCCTTGCCGGCGATCATTCCGCACAGGTGCGCGGCGTCGAAGAGCACAAGCGCGCCGACGGAGTCGGCGATCTCCCGAATCCGCGCGATGGGGTGGTGGAAGAGGTTGAGGCTGCCGCCGATCGTGATCAACTTCGGCCGCGTCTCCTCCGCGAGCGATCGCAGGGCGTCGACGTCCACCGTGTATCCGTCCGCCTCGACCGGGGCGGCGACGGTGTTCAGCCCGTACATGCCGGCCGCGCCCTGCCCGTGGTGGGTCACGTGGCCGCCGATGCTCGCCGGCGGGGCGATGATCGTGTCACCGGGCTTGCAGGTGGCCATGAACGCGTAGAGGTTGGCGAGCGCCCCCGAGCCGACACGTACCTCGACGTAGCTCGCGCCGAACACCTCTCCCGCCAGCTCGGCGGCGATGATCTCGATCTGCTCGATCGCCTCCAGGCCCATCTCGTACTTCTCACCCGGATAGCCCAGCGACGGCCGCGAGCCGAGATTCGCCGACAGCAGTGCCTCGGCCCTCGGGTTCATGACGTTCGTGGCGGGGTTCAGGTTGATGGACTCGACATCGTGGATCCGGTGGTTCTCGACCACCAGTCGTTCGATCTCGGTCTCGATCGAGGAAACGGCCTGACCGGTCACGGCCTTCGAGACGAACCGGATTCGATCTTCGGTGACGGGAGGAACCCACGGGCGGGGCGCAAGGGCACGGGGCATCAGTGAATCTCCTGGTGGACGGGCAGGCGGCGGTCGGATTCCCGCTCGCCGTCGTGTGTCGTCGGCGGTATCTGCAATACGACGTTAGGTCGCAAACGACGCCCGGTACACCGGGTGAGAGACGAGACTTCCGGCGCCCTTTCCTACATCTGTAGGAATCAGGACAGGGGCTGCGGCTGCCTGCCCTGATCCTGGTCGGGCACGGCCTGCTCTCCGGCACGGCGCGCGAGCTCGTGCAGCAGCCGCAGGGCGTCGTCCAGGTCCACTTTCTGCGCGAACGTGGAGAGCACGGGAGCCCGATCGGGGCTGCCGGCCAGGGCGTCGATCATCAGCCCGGCGACGTGCTCGTCACGGGAGTGACTGGCGGTGTAGCGGAAGGCGTTACGGAAGGCGTTCTTCGAGGACGCCCTGCTCAGCAGACCCTTCCTGACCAGTCGCTCGGCGACCGTCTGGACCGTGGTGTAGGCGAGCGGACGCTCGACGCGCTCGTTCAGCATGACCTGCAACTGGCGGACCAGCACCGGCTCCTCACAACCCCACAGGACGTCCATGATCGCGCGTTCCAGGGATCCCAGGTTCACCTGCGCCACCTTTCGAGGGTCGCGCCCGGCGGTGGTGGCCCTTGCGGAACGTGTACGGGCACGAGGCCAGGCAGGTTCACACCATCAGTTTTGATCACATTGTCACTTAAATACCTCGATGCGGCCATAGGTGATCTCGGTCCGGGAACCACCGCCCGCGCCGTCGCACCCACCATCCCGCCGCATCTCCCTCCCGTAGGGCCGCCGGCCACGCCGATTGATCCGGCGAAAGCGATCAAACGGGTTGGCCTACCTCCGGGATTCTCTCGCGTCTCCCCGTCCTCCCATTCCCGCCTTCCGATCCGGTCGCACATCCCTCTACGAATTACGTGATAAATCTGACATCAAAGACATTTCACAGCAAATCCATCAATAAGCGTTGAATGTTATCGACAAAGCGGTAGAGAGGTGGCAAAAGTCGTCAATCTCTGTTTGTCGCACCATACATGAGGAAATTATGGCAAACAGGGATAGTCTGCCAGCGGCCATCCCGGACATCTTCCAAAGCACGCTGGAAATGTCTAAATCAAGACGGCCGATCCTTTCAAGGGGGAAATGCAATGTCCAATGTCAAAAGCGTCGTAGCAGGGCTCGCAATCAGCGTGGCCCTGGCCGGCGGAATCGTCAGCCTGGGCTCGATGGCCACCGCCGCCACCGTTACCGCCGCCACCACGGTCACCGCGGGCACGGGCTTCACCGCCTGGGGCGACGGTGACGGCGGCCGTGACCGTGACTGTGACCGTGACCGTGACCGTGACCGTGACCGTGACCGCCACCACGGCGGCGGCACCAACAACACCAATAACAACAACAACGCCTAAGGTTCCCGGTTAATCACCAACCAAGGGTCATCTTCCGGCTTGGGGACGGCATGTGGTCGAAGTATGTCGACCACATGCGGCGGAACCCGGGATTGCGAAAACTCCCGGCCCACGACGGAGGCGAGAGTGCCCGCGCTCACTGAGATCATGACTCTTCGCGAAAGAATCACGATCACGCAGCGAACACGGGCACTCAGAACAAGATCTCTGAAATTTCACTTCCCACGCGGACGCGAAATCTCATTCACTCGACCCTATTCCTGCCCGGTAAGAGCGGTTTCTCACCTGCCTCTACCGGGCAGACGTCCGCGCCCTTGACCTTCAACCCCGCACCGATGAAAGAAACCCCTGCCACCCGCTCCACCCGGTAAGGCCCGCTCGGCACGGCGGCCTCCGTCCGTGACTTCCTGGGCAGAAACGGGCTGTGAGCGGATGCCGCACCCACCGGCTGGCATCTCACCCACCACGGTGGTGGCCGTGGCCGGTCCTGCGCGCGGGCTTGGTCTCTCAGAACTCGTCGGCGCCGGTGACCTGGACGATGGGGAAGATGTGGCGGGAGGCGGCGCAGATCGTTTCGAGGGTGTGCACGGGAGTGCCGTCGTCGGAGTAGCCGGCACGCAGGATCTGCACGACCCACTCGCCGGAATCGAGCAGCAGGGTCTCCGCCTCGAACTCGGTGGGAGGGCGGGCGACGAGGTGTTCCTCCGCGTGACCGAAGCGGTGGCCGAGGGCCTCGATCCCGGCCTGCAGACTCGGCTTCACAAAATCCGGGGCGGAGAGCGGGGTGCCGCCGAAGATGTCGAGGCGGAAGTAACTGGTGGCGATCCGCACGGGCACGTCGTCGGCGAGCAGCATCTTCCTGCGGGCGAGGACCTCCGTACCGGGTTCGACGCGGAGGGCGGAGGCGACGTCGTCGGTGGCCGGTTCGGAGCCGACGTAGAGCATGCGGCGAGCCGGGCGGACACCTTGTTTCTCCGCCTCGGTCATGAAGAGCGACGCCGACGCTCGTACGGCCGGCTCGGTGGGAAGCGTGCGCCTGACCACCACGCGGGGCCCCTTGCGCGGCCCTGAAGGCTCGCCTGCGGCCTCCTCGGAGGCTGTCGTGGTGCTCGCCGCCACGATGCCGGTCGCCGTGCCGTCAGTCAGAATCTCGTCGCCCACGCGTATCGGTCCCCCCTGGAGAATAATCCTCCAGACCGACCCTAATCCCTGGACCTGCCCAGCGGTCAGACGAGGAGCTCCGCCCTGCGCCTGCGGCGCACGATCCAGGCCGCGATCACTCCGCCGAACAGCCCGAACAGATGCCCCTGCCAGGAGATGCCGGACTCACCGGGGAGCACGCCCCAGATGATCGAGTAGTAGGCGATCGCGACGCCGATGCCGATCACGATGTCGAGGGCGCGGTGGTCGAACAGGCCACGGGCGACGACAAAGCCGAAGTAGCCGAACACCAGCCCGCTCGCGCCGACCGTCAGGCTTCCCGGCGTGCTGATGAACCAGATGCCCAGGCCGCTGACCACGATGATGATCAGGCTGGCGCCCAGGAACCGGGCGATCCCGCGCAGCGCGGCGAGGAAACCGAGGATGAGGAGGGGCACGGAGTTGGCCATCAGGTGGCCGAAGCCCGCGTGCAGGAAGGGGGCGAGAAAGATGCCGCCCAGCCCTTCCGGGTTCCAGGCCCTGATGCCGTAGGCGTCGAACTCTCCGGGCAGCACGTAGTCGGCGACCTCGACCGCCCACATGACGGCGACCAGCGCGATGATGAGCATCGCGGCTCCCGCGGCGCCCGCGGCCAGGCTGCCGGCCCTGCGCTTGAAGCGCTCGCCGGAGGACCGGCCTGCGGGGGGCGTGCCGGTCACATGATCGTTCATTTACTCTCCTGGCCTTCGGAGTCGGCACGTGGACGTCAAATGCCCTTGCCGCGCTCGCCCACACCTTTACCGTACGCACTCCTGGCCATGAACGCGCCGGACACGACCTCATGAACCCGATGGATCCCAAACCAACCCAACAGGCCATGAACGCACCGGGCACAACCCTGCGAATCCGGCGGCCCTAAACCGATCCAAATGGTCACAATCGCGCCGGGCGCGACCCGGCAGACCCACTCGGTCCAGGTGATCATGAACGCGACGGGCGCGATCCCACGGACCCAACGGTCCCACGGATCGCGCCCGGCGGCGCGGAGAGCGGACGGAACGGACCCGAAGGGCTACTCGCCCTTCCACTGGGGGGCGCGCTTCTCGGCGAAGGCCGCCGCGCCCTCCATCGCGTCCTTGGAGCCGAACACCGGGTTGATGATCTCTCCTTGCCTCTTGAACATCTCGTCCCTGCTCCAGTCGGCGGACTCGACCATCACGCGCTTGGTGGCGGCGAGGGCCAGCGGAGCGTTGCCTGCGATCTTCTTCGCCAGTTCGAGCGCCTTGGCCAGCGCCCCGCCCGCGGGCGTGACGTGATTGACCAGGCCGAGCTCGTACAGTCGGGAGGCCGGGAAGTGGTCGCCGGTCAGGGCGATCTCCATCGCGATGTGGTACGGGATGCGCTGCGGCAGCCGCATCACGCCACCGGCCCCCGCGACCAGGCCTCGCTTGGGCTCGGGCAGCCCGAACTTGGCCTCCTCGGAGGCGACGATGATGTCGCAGGCCAGGGCCAGCTCGCAGCCGCCGGCCAGGGCGTAGCCCTCGATGGCGGCGATGATCGGCTTCTTCGGCGGCGCCTCGACGATGCCGCCGAAACCCCTGCCCGCGAGAACCGGGAAGTCCCCGGTCATGAACCCCTTCAGGTCCATACCCGAGGAGAACGTGCCGCCGGCCCCGGTGAGGACGTAGGCGGCGACGTCCTTGCGCTCCTCCAGCTCGTCCAGTGCCGCCGCGATGCCCCGGGCGACCGCGCCGTTGACCGCGTTTCTGGCCCGGGGGCGGTTGATCGTGATGACGGCGACGCCGTCCTCTACCTCGACCAGGACTTCTTCGGACACGGCGGCCGCGGTGGCTGCGGTGGCCTCAGTGGCGTCAGTGGCCTCTGAGGGGTGCGTGGAATTGCCGGACGCGTCAGACACCGGATGACTCCTACTTGGGCTGGAAGCGGATGCCGCCGTCGAAACGGATCGTCTCGGCGTTCATGTAGTCGTTCTCGATCAGCGAGCGCACCAGCTGTGCGAACTCCGCGGCCTGCCCCATGCGCTTGGGGAAGACCACCGGGGCCACGAGCTTGGCCTTGAACTCCTCGGCGTTGGGCGAGAAGCCGTAGATCGGGGTGTCGATGATGCCCGGGCAGATGGTGTTGACGCGGATGCCGACGGCGGCCAGGTCACGCGCGGCCGGCAGGGTCATGCCGACGATGCCGCCCTTGGACGCCGAGTAAGCCACCTGGCCGACCTGGCCCTCCAGCGCCGCCACCGACGCGGTGTTGATCACTACGCCGCGCTGGCCGTCAGCGTCGACCGGCTCGGTCTTGGCGACGGCCGCCGCACCGATGCGCATGAGGTTGAAGGTGCCGATCAGGTTGACCTCGATGACCTTGCGGTAGGAGGCCAGGTCGTGGGGCGAGCCGTCGCGGTTCACCGTCCGGGTGGCCCAGCCGATGCCCGCGCTGTTCACCACGACGCGCAGCGGCTTGCCGATCGCCACCGCCGCGTCCACGGCCGCCTGCACCTGGTTCTCGTCGGACACGTCGGTCCTGACGAAGACCCCGCCGAGCTCGTCGGCGAGGGACTTGCCGCGCTCCTCGTTGAGGTCGGCGATGACGACGGTGACACCGTGCGCGGCGAGGTCGCGGGCCGTGGCCTCGCCGAGGCCACTGGCACCGCCCGAGATGATTGCTGCTGCTCCGTTCAGGTCCATGAGCGGACTTTAACGCGGAGACCGAATGAAGTTCTACTCGGGGTGGGCTAAATTTCCGCCGATGGCGCTGCCGACATCGGGATAGACCTTTATCCGCCGGTCAAGCCCTGTCGTGCGCAGAATCCGCGCGACCGGCGCCTGGGGCGCGGCTAGGGAGACCCCGCCGCCCTCCCCCGTGGCCAGCCTCCATGCCTCGATCAGCACGGACAGGCCACTGGAGTCCATGAAGGACAGGGCCGTGAGATCGAGGACCAGCCAGGCGCCGTCGAGCTTGATGGCGTCGCGGACCTCGTCTCGCAGGAAGGGAGCGGTGAAGAGGTCAAGCTCACCCTCGATGGCCACCACCACGGCGTCACCAACAGCGCGGCGAGCCAACCGTAGTTTCATCAGTCCTCCTCGCGCCCATGGGGCAGACCTACTTTACTTCGCCGACACGGCGCGCGAGGTCATGCAACTCTACGATCATTCATGATCCTTTACTAGAAAATCCCTCAGGGCGGAGCGAAGCCGTACGGCAGTTCGAGCCTGTGGGCGGCGAGAAGGTCCGCGTCGGAGAGGATCTCCCTGGTCGGCCCGTCTGCGGCGATCACCCCGCCGGAGAGGATGAGAGCGCGATCACACAGCTCCAGCGCGTAGGGCAGATCGTGGGTGACCATCAGGACGGTCACGTCGAGACCCCTCAGGACCTCGGCGAGCTCACGCCTGGAGGCCGGGTCGAGGTTCGACGACGGCTCGTCCAGCACCAGGATCTCCGGTTCCATGGCCAGTACGGTCGCCACCGCCACCCGGCGGCGCTGGCCGAAGGACAGGTGGTGCGGCGGCCGGTCGATCGTCTCCAGCATGCCCACGCGATCCAGCGCGTCCTTGACCCGGCGTTCCAGCTCCTCGCCCGTGATCCCGAGGTTGGCCGGGCCGAAGGCCACGTCCTCGCGGACGGTCGGCATGAAGAGCTGGTCGTCGGGGTCCTGGAAGACGAGCCCGACCCGCCTGCGGATCTCCTTGAGTGAATTCTTGGCGACCGGCAGCCCGGCCACGGTCACCGTGCCGTGTCCCGCGGTCAGGATGCCGTTGAGATGCATCACCAGCGTCGTCTTGCCCGCGCCGTTCGGGCCGAGCAGCGCGACCCGCTCCCCGCGCCCGATCGCGAAGTCCACGCCGAACAACGCCTGCGTGCCGTCCGGATAGGCATACGCGAGACGGCTCACCTCCAGAGAAGGTGTCATGCCAGCAACCCCCAGGTCCCGAGCAGCGTCACGAGCGCCGCGCCCGGCAACATACCGGCAATGAGCCACTGCCGCGACGAGGCGGACAGATCCTGGATGATCGGTAACGAGCCGGTGTAGCCGCGGCTGAGCATCGCCAGGTGCACCCGCTCGCCCCGCTCATAGGAACGGATGAACAGCGCCCCGGCCGATCTGGCGATCACCGGGATGTGCCGTACGTCCCTGGCCACGAATCCCCGTGACTCCCTGGCCACCCGCATCCGGCGCATCTCCTCCAGGATCACGTCCATGTAGCGCAGCATGAACATCGCGATCTGCACCAGCAGCGGCGGCAGCTTCAGCCGCTGCGCGCCCAGCAACATCAGCCGGGGCTCGGTGGTGGCGGCCAGCAGGACGCTCGCGATCACGCCCAGGGTGGCCTTGGCCAGGATGTTCCAGGCGGCCCACAGTCCCGCGACGCTGAGCGACAGCCCCATGAAGGACACCCGCTCGCCGAGCCCGATGAAGGGGATCGCCACCGCGAAGACCACAAACGGGATCTCGACCACCATCCGCCGCAGCACGAAGCCGGCCGGGACCCGCGCGGCCAGCGCCACGGCGGCCAGGAGCAGGACGTAGAGCCCGAAGGCCCAGAACCATTCGCGCGGGGTGGCCACCACCACCAGGGCGAACCCGGCCACCGCCGCCAGCTTGCACTGGGGCGGCAACCGGTGGATCAGCGTGTCGCCGGCCCGGTAGAGCTGATGATGATGACCCGCACCCACTAGACGGATACCTCTTCTTTGCGGGTACGGCGACGCACCGCGAAGAACAACCCGCCACCCGCCGCCAGGGTCACCCCGGCACCGATCAGACCGGCCACGCCGACCGGGATGCCTCCCGCGTCGCCGTAGTCGGCGAGCGGCTGCTCGGCCAGCGAGTGATCGGTGGCCTGGCCGATGAAGCCCTTGTCCTGGGCGACCCGCTCCAGGCCGTCGGGTGAGGAGGAGGCGTAGAAGCTGACGATGCCCGCGAGCAGCGCCACCACCGCGAGACCCGCCGGCAGGAACCAGCCGGGACGGCGCGAGGACACCGGCACCGGGGACTCCCGGGTCACCGTGACGTCGCCGCCGGCGCCGCGCAGGACCAGCGGCACGGCCAGCCCGCGCGCGCCGTACACGAGGTCGGGCCGGATCGCCAGCACGGTGCTGACGGTGACCGCCGTGATCAGCCCCTCGCCGATGCCGATGAGCACGTGCACGCCGCCCATGGCCATCGCGACCGTGCCGACGTCGATGGGCGCGGTGCCGCCGATCCAGAACAGCAGGCTGAACGCCAGGGCCGCGGCGGGCACCGAGATCAGCGCGGCGACGAACGAGGCCGCCACGACGGCGGTCCTGCTGCTCAGGGTCCGGGTGATCAGGCGGAAGACGAACCATCCGACCAGGATCGCGACGATGCCCATGAGCGTGATGTTGATGCCGAGCGCGGTCAGACCGCCGTCGGCGAAGAAGAAACCCTGCACGAGCAGGACCACGGCCACGCATAACACGGCCGTATAGGGTCCGACGAGTATGGCGGCGAGCGTGCCGCCGAGGAGGTGGCCGCTCGTGCCCGCGGCCACCGGGAAGTTGAGCATCTGGACGGCGAAGATGAAGGCGGCGACCAGGCCCGCCATGGGGGCGGTCCGATCGTCGAGCTCGCGTCGTGCACCGCGCAGGCAGACCGCGACACCGGCCGCCGCGACGACTCCCGCCGAGAGCGACACGGCTACGTTGAAAAAGCCATCTGGTACGTGCACGACAAGCCCCCAAGTGCGGAATCGTCCCTTACTTTAGGCCATGGGGTTGTAGTTGCAACAGACTGGCATTAACGCATCGATGGCCGAAAGGTTAACGGAGCAGCCGCCGGATCAGCGTTCTGGGGCCGAAAGTGCGGACCACCGTGCTGAGCCGTCCCTTTCCCGCCGTGGCATAGGGCCTGACGCTCCACCTGGCCAGCCCCCTCCACCACGTGCGCGGCGGCACGATCGTCTCCGCCGTCGCCTCGATCCGGAAGCGCGCGGGCGGCCCTCCCAGGTCAAGCTCCAGGTAGGCGTCCCAGGTGCCGGGCCCCAGGCGGCCCATCGCCTGCCGGATGGTGAACGCACCGCCCGCCCTGACCGTGACCGGCACGCGCCGCTCCCGCCCCGACTCCCGCTCGCGCCACACCAGATGCCGTACGGCGCGCGTCGCCGGAGTGGCGGTGCCCACGGTGACCTTGCCGTCGAGCACCAGCCTGTTTCCGGCCGTCCAGCGGGTGCGCGCCAACCGCACGCCCCCGGGGACGCCGACCACGTAACCGCCGATGTCGAGGCTGAGATTGCCGTAGGGCCGGGTGAAGTAGGGCAGGGCGACCACGTCGCCGACCATGTGGGCCACCGGCTGGGCGATCCGCCCGTCCCGGTCGGCGCCGAGCCGGGCGAGACGGGGAACGCCCTCGAACTCGACGCTCACATAAACGTCCCAGACGCCGGAGGACAGCTCCGCGACATCGACGAGCCCGGTGAACTCCTCGCAGTCGCCCGTCACGGGGACCACGATGTCGGTCACCGAGACCACGAGGTCGGCGAGCGGCCCGGCGCCCCCGGGTCTGCGCCGCAGCACCAGGGCGAGGGCGCCCCCGACGATCTCCGGACGTCCGTCCTGCTCCAGCGTGCTCAGCGCGACCCTGCCGGAGACGGTCAGCCGGCCCTCGCGCTCCCAGCGAAGCCCGGTGAGCTCCCGGCGGACCGCCGCCGACTCGATGTGCGCCAGCCGTACCAGCCGGTCGATGTCCTCGAGCGCGGCGATGCGGCTCCGGTCGATCGCGGGGAGCCGGGCGCGGACCCCGTCGGTCAGCCACCGCTCGCACATGTCGGTCACCTCGGCGACGATCTCCTTGCGCTGGACGGACTCCGCCGCCAGGAAGGGCCTGCCGAGGCTGCCGAAGGCGTCCATCCGGAAGTGGCGCCGCAGGAGGTGGTCACGGAGCGTGCCGGGCTGTATGTGATCGACCATCAGCTCGATCGGCCGCTTGATCATCTGTAGCCAGGAGACCGGGTCGCGGCTCTCCTTCCGCTGCATGATGCTGGTGCCGTCGGGCCGGGCGACCAAGTGGTAGCAGTCGTAGTCGGCGACCACCGAGATCACGTCCGCGTGGCAGTAGGCGTGGGTGGTGAAGATGAGGTCCTCGCCCACGAGCATGGTCTCGTCGAAGGCGATGGCATGCCGCTCCAGCATCTCCCTGCGGAACAGCTTGAAGCAGCTCAGGCTGTTGTAGACCGTGCTGTCCTCAAGCGGCACCTGGTCCGCGCTCTCGCGGAACATCGAGATCGGCGCCTTGCGGCCATGTCCGACGATCTTCCCGAGGACCATGTCCGAGCCGTTGCGGTCGGCCATCGCGAGCATCCGCTCCAGCGCCTCGGAACCGAGGTAGTCGTCCGCGTCGCAGAAGAACACGTATCTGCCGCGAGCATGGGAGAGCCCGACGTTGCGCGGGCGGCCGGCGCCGCCGGAATGCGCCTGCCGGATGACGCGGACGACGCCGCGGTGGCAGGAGGCGTAGAGGTCGAGCAGTTCGGCGCTGCCGTCGGTGGAACCGTCGTCCACGACGACGACCTCCAGGCTGACCCGCTGGATCAGCAGGGACGTCAGGCACCGGTCCAGATAGGGCCTGCAGTTGTGGACAGGCACGATCACGCTGACGTCCACGTCAGACTGACCGGTCTCTTCCTTCGCGATCTCGCTGCCGCGCCCCACGCTGACTCGCTGGAGAATCGTTCTCGTCACCGCCGGGCCCCTCGTCGGTCACATAGCGCTTATGTAGCGTCTCAGTATGTGACGAAGAGTGGCGTGCAGGCGGCCGATCTACTTTGTTGGTCCTTCCCGCTGTCTATTTTGTTGGTCCTCCCACTCGCACGCCGAGGTCGCCGTACCTGGTGAAAAGCACCCGGTTCGTGCGGCTTGCCCCTCCAACCCGGGCATCCTTGGCCCCGGGCCTACACCTTCTCGTTCTGGTCGAGATCGTCGCGGTTCTGCTCGTGCAGGGCCCGCGCGGCCCCGAGCAGATGTCTCCGGTAGCGCCGCCGTACCAGCCGCACGAGGACATAGAACGCCACCGCCGTTCCGGCCAGCAGCGCGAGGAGGTGGACCGGGAAAATGATCAGGGTTCTGGCCTGGCTGGACGTCCCGTCGGTGCCGGAGGCCGACACCGTCACGTGACAGATGCACATGAACGGCGGGTCATCCCACGTGACGGCGACCTCCCGGCTGGTCCCGCGGAGCACGGTGAAGTCAGGGAACGGGATGTCGCGCCCGTCCACACGGACGTTCAGGCTCTTCTTCCCGAAGAAGTCCCGGTGCACGGTTCCGAGGTTGTCGACGGTGGCCCCGAACTCCACGGGCCCGCCCATCGCGAACTCCGGCACGCGTAGTCCGTGGACCCGTACCGAGGTGTCGATCGGCCCCGGCACCGTGATGTAGAGCGGCGTGCCGATCGCCCGATTGAGCTTGATGTTGCCGCCGCCGGGACCGGCAGGCGCCACGAAGAGCAGGGCGACCTGGTGCTCCCCGTTCTCGGGCTTCGCCGGAAGGTCGATCCGTACGGCCACCCGCTGCTGCCCACCGGGAGCCAGCCGGAAGTCGCTGGGCCCGACCTTCAGCCAGTCGGCCGCCGAATGAGGGGAACTCGGCTGGAAAATCACCTTTCCGTTCCGGTCCGTGGTGAAGTCGGTCCGGTTGACGATGATGTCGACCGGCAACCGTCCCTTGTTCGTGACCATGAACGACTGAGGATCGCCGATCGCCTTGGGTTCGATGACGAGTCTCGTCGGACTCACCATCAGTGAGAAGTCCGGATCAGGGGCCGCGCCCGACATCCCAGATGCCGCCGGATACGCCACCGACGCGACGCCGCCTGCCATCAGGAATGCGGCGATCACGCGCTGAAACGTTCGGACCACTGCGCAGCCCCCTAATACGGTCGTTTGGCGAGTGCTCTACAGGGTGATCGCGGAGTAGAGGAGCGTGCCGCTGTAGGTGTCCGGACGGACGGCCGGGATGGTGATCCGGTAGCCGTTGGTGATGACGTCGCCGTCGTCCACCGACCGCTCGTCCTTCCGTGCCACCTGCACCGGGACGGCGGGATTCAGCGGAACGTAGGCGCCCGCCTGGATCGGTCCGCTGACCTCCAGCAGGTTCATCGGGATGACGTCGGTGTTGGACCCGATCGAGGGGGTGAGATTCGGAGACGTCGGCTGGACCGTGACGCTGTAACCGGCGAAGTTGTTCGTCGTCACCCTCATGGTGACGGCGTCCGCGTCGGTCACCGTGTCACCGGGATTGCCGCTCAGGGTGAAAGTGGGGGTCAGCTCGGTCAGCGTGATCGCCAGTCCGACCTCCACGTTCGCGACGGTGGTGTCGGTGCTGGTGTCCGCCTGGGCCGTCGTCATCTGGCCGGACATCTGCCCGACCGTGACGCCCGTCATCATGAGACTCATAAGTATTAAACGGGCTTTAGATACCGTTGACATGAAAACCCCCAAGATCTTTTCGCTCACAGTAGTCAGACAATCACAAAACGTGCAAGCATCTAGAGGTCGTGTCGCCACTTCACTGAAGGTCATAAATCCGACCGATCACACAGAACGTCGCGATCAACGCATACGCGCATCGCACAGGACGTCACGATCGGCGCGCGCATACGCGCATCGCACAGGACGTCACGATCGGCGCGCGCATACGCGCATCGCCCTGGACATCCCGCGCGCGTATATGAGCGCGCCTACGGGCGAGATCTCCCCGTTTCCACCGATCCGGTTGGGCAACGAGGCTCGGCCGGCGACTCCTGGCCTGCCCGCCCTCTCCGGGAGCGAAAGATCAGCCGGCGTCAGGCGGCCGTAAAGGTGTCACCGGCTCTCGACCGTGAAGGCGTCACCGGCTTTCCGGGCCCGTCACCGACGGCCGGTCGCACGCCCCCGAAGTTCAGGGGTCGCACGACGCCATGGTTGCGAGGTTGCCCAGCTGGGCCAGGGCCTGCTCGGAAGGGCTGGCGGGTTCGGCATGAAAGATGACCAGCTGCTGGCCGGGGGCGGTGGCGATGTCGAACAACTCGCAGACAAGCTCCAGCTCGCCGACCTCGTGGTGGCGGAAGCGCCTGAGCTCCCGGGACACGCCGCATACGTCATGACGCGCCCAAATCCGGCAGAAATCCGCACTTCCCCGGGAGAGCTCGCCGACGAGCTCGGTCAGGTACGGATTGTCGAGATCCGCTCCCGTGGCGGCGCGCAGCTGGGCCACCCTGAGGCGGGCGATCTGCTCCCAGTCCCGGTAGAAGTCGCGCGCGGCGGGATCCAGGAAGAGCAGCGAGAGCATGTTGTCCGTGTATTTCAGCCCGCTGTGGAGGGCCGCGGCCAGCGGGTTCCTGGCCAGCACGTCCTGCCAGCGGTCGAACACGAACGCCGGGGTGTGCGGCCAGCTGTGCATCAGTCGCAGCAGGTGCGGGTCGACCCGCTCCGTCCGGCGGGTCGTCCCGCGCTGCCGCGACCCGGGGTGGGCGAGTTCGTACAGGTGCGCCGCCGCGTCGGGGCCGAGGTCCAACACCCGTACCAGGGCGTCGAGCACCCGATCGGAAGGACGGTGTTCGCGTCCCTGTTCCAGGCGGACGTAGTAGTCGGTGCTGACCCCGGCCAGCATCGCCACCTCTTGCCGGCGCAGTCCCGGCGTCCGGGAGGGACCGGAACGCAGCACCCCCACACGTTCCGGCGAGGTGACCTCGCGCCGAGCGCGCAGGAACTCGCCCAGAAGCTTGTCACTGCCCATTTCGTAACGGTATGTCATTTATTCGTTAACAGGGTGGTCGTGCTACTCCCAGGTTCCGCCGTCTACCTTCAAGGCCGGTCCTGGCACGTCATGGAGTGCCAAACGGGACCGTCTTTCGACGGGAGCACGCTGCGTGGGAGTAATACGGCCACCTTCCTGACACGATTCCCCCATACCGTGTTGCGATGGACAGTGACAAGTTTCTTGGCGACTTCTTCCGCGCCCGGCGCGAAGCCACGACCCTTGACGACGTCGGTCTGAAGCATTCCGGACGCCGCCGGACGCCCGGGTTGCGCCGTGAAGAGGTGGCGATGCTGGCCGGGGTCAGCACCGACTACTACGTCCGCCTGGAACAGGGGCGTGAACGCCGTCCGTCCGACCAGGTGCTGACCGCCCTCGCGCGAGTCCTGCGTCTCGACTCCGACGCCACCGACTACCTCTACGAACTCACCCACCCTCTGGCGCGACCGCACAAGCAGGGCAAACGGATGGAGCAGGTCAGTCCGGGCCTGCGGCGGCTCCTGAAAAGCTGGAACCACACGCCGGCATTCGTGATCGGCCGCCGGCTGGACGTGCTGGCCACCAATCCCCTGACCGAGGCCCTCTACAAGGGGCTGACCCACAAGGACAACTGCCTGCGGACGATCTTTCTCAGCCCACAGGCGAAGGACTTCTACGCGGACTGGGAGAAGGCCGCCTGCGCCAAGACGGCCCAGCTGCGCATCGCGGTGGGAGCGAACCCCCATGACCCGTTCCTGCCCCGGCTGGTCGAGGAACTCTCCACTCACAGCGAGCATTTCCGTCGCCTGTGGGCACGCCATGATGTGCGGACCAGACTCAGCGAGGTCAAGCGGCTTCGCCACGACGAGGTCGGCGAGCTGTCTCTTTCCTGGGAGGCGTTGACCGTCAACGGCGCTCCCGGTCAGCAACTCATCATCATGTCCGCCGAGCCGGGAAGCTCTTCCGAACACGCTCTGAAGGCTCTGGGCCGCATCGCCGCCCAGGACGCCGGCCTCGACTCCCCGTCTCAGCCTTCACAACCTTCACCCGAGCTCTCGTCCGACGCCGCCGATCACAGCCCACCGGTCACGTTGTGACCCTCATCGCGTCAGGGCGGCGAGGTCGGCCAGCAGGGCCAGTGCCCGTTCGGAGGAGCTGCCGGGCTTGGCATGAAAGATGGCCAGTTGCTGACCGGGGGCACTGGCGACGCTGAGCACCTCGCTGGTCAGGTCCAGCTCGCCGACCTTGCGATGGCGGAAGCGCCTGTCCTCGCTGACTATGCCGGACACGTCATGGCGTGCCCACAGGCGACGGAAGTCCGCGCTTTTGAGGGAGAGTTCACCGACCAGCTCGATCAGGTACGGGTGGTCGAGGTCCGTTCCCGCGACTCCCCGCAGGTGAGCCACCCTGACCCTGGCGACCTGCTCCCAGTCCGGGTAGAACTCGCGCGCGGCGGGATCCAGGAAGACCAGCCGCAGCAGGTTGTCCGCGTACTCCAGTCCATCGTGGAGGACGCTGCCCAGGGGGTTCCTGGCCAGCACGTCCAGCCGGCGGCCGGTCACGAACGCCGGGATGTGCGACCAGCCGCGCATCAGCCGCAGCAGCTCCGGACTGACCTGCTCCATCTGGCTTCCCTGCTTGTGCGGTCGTGCCAGGGGGTGTGCGAGTTCGTAGAGGTAGTCGGTCGCGTCGGGACCGAGACACAGGACCCGGGCGAGGGCGGTCAGCACCTGTTCGGACGGACGGCGTTCACGCCCCTGTTCCAGGCGGACGTAGTAGTCGGTGCTGACCCCGGCCAGCATCGCCACCTCCTCCCGGCGCAACCCCGGCGTACGGCGGAGACCGACGTCCAGCAGTCCCACCTGCTCGGGAGTGGTGACCTCGCGCCGGGCGCGCAGGAACTCACCGAGGAGCTTGTCGCTGTCCATTTTGTCACCGTACGCCTGGTATCAGACAAAAAGGTGGCAGCATCGCTCCCAGGAACGGTCCGGTCGAGACGCTGGATTCCTGCCCGGGGACCTCGGGGACAGGGCAGGCGAGGCGGCCCCAGGCCCCGCCACGGGTGAGACCCAAAGGGACAGCGGACAGGCTCCTCTTGTGCGGCGACCACGCATGTGATGCCGCGCGGCGTCACGCCGATGGCCGGTCAGGGAGAGCAGGCCGGTCCCGCTACGGCGTCTCGAACGTCCCACCCGAGACGACCGTCATGGCGTCGTGGCGGCCAGGTTGCCCAGCAGAGACAGCGCGTGCTCGGAAGAACTGCCGGCCTCGGCGTGAAGGGTGATCAGTTGCTGGCCGGGAGCACTGTTGACGTTGAACACCTCGCAGGTCAGGGTCAGGTTGCCGACCTCGCGATGACGGTAGAAGTGCTTGGTCTCACGGGTCTCACAGGGGACGACGGGTGGGTCGGGGCGGGCCCACATCCGGCGGAAGTCCGCGCTTTCCGCCGAGAGTTCGCCGATCAGCTCGGTCAGGTACGGATCGTCGAGGTCCGGCCCCACGGCGGTGCGCAGGTGGGCCACCCTGGCGTTGGCGACCTGCTCCCAATCCCGGTAGAACTCGCGCGCGGCAGGATCCAGGAAGATCATCCGCAGCAGGTTGTCCATGTACTTCATTCCGCGGTAGAGCACGGCGGACACCGGGTTGACGGCCAGCACCTCCATCCGGAGGCCGCACACCATCGCCGGGGTCCGCGGCCAGCCGCGCATCAGCCGCAGCAGCTCCGGGCTGACCCGCTGCGACTGGCCGATCGTCCTGCCCTGCGATGTTCCCGGGTTCGCGAGTTCGTGCAGGTGCGCCGCGGCTTCGGGATCGAGGGCCAGCACCCGCACCAGGGCACCGAGCACGCGCTTGGACGGGTGGCCTTCGTATCCCTCTTCCAGACAGGTGTAGTAGTCGAGGCTGACGCCGGCCAGCATCGCCAGCTCTTCCCGGCTCAGTCCCGCCGTCCGACGGGGACCAGAGCTCAGCGGCCCCACCTGTACCGGTGTGGTGGCCTCGCGCCGAGCGCGCAAGAACTCCCCAAGGAGCTTGTCGCTGTCCATTTCGTAATGGTATGTCGGGAATCCATTGGGAGGGTGGCAGTACCGCACCCAGGGTAAGAAACTGCCCCCTACCGGTCCCCCTCCGCGTTCGAACGACCTGACGGTTCGGGATCGAACCGTTCTTTCAGCGGCCCGGCCCGCCGGGCCGCGTCACCGGGCGGCGTCCAGACGGGCGCGATGCTCGCCGTCGAGCTTGAGGTCCAGGGCGCCCAGGGCCTCCTCCAGCTGGGCGATGGAGCTCACGCCGACGATCGGGACCGTCGTGACGTCTCCGCCGATCAGCCAGGCCAGCACCACCTGGTTGACGGTCACGCCCAGCTCGCCCGCGATCTCTCGCAGTACGGCGAGCCCGCGCGTGGTGCCCGGGTGGTCGTAGATCTCCTGGATCGGACGATCCTCGCGGGTGTAGGCGCCGAACATGAGCGTGTTGTACGCCCACAGGGTCAGGCCGGGCTCCGAGCGCAGGTAGTCGAGCATGTCGTCCTGGACCAGGACGTGGCCCGACTCGGGCAGCCGTACTCCGGGCCGGGGCCGCAGGTAGGTGTGGCGGAGCTGCACGTTGGTGTAGAGCGGCCAGCCGCCTGCCCGCGAGGTGGCACGGGCGCGCTCCAGGCGCCAGGCCGGCACGTTGCTCGCGCCGATCTCGCGGACCTTGCCCGCCCGCGCCAGCTCGGCGAAGGCGCCCAGGGTCTCCTCCAGGGGGACGGAGCGGTCCTCGATGTGAGCCCAGTACACGTCGACGTGATCGACGCCCAGCCGCCTCAGGCTGCCCTCGGCGGCCGCGGCGATCGCCGTGGCGGACAGACCCTCGGCGGAGTCCAGGGTCCGATCGCCGGGAACGGTCGGCCGTCCGCCGCACTTGGTGCTCAGCACCACCCGGTCGCGGTTGCCCCGGGCGGCCAGCCAGCGGCCGATGGCCAGCTCGCTCTCGTCGCCGGTGGCCCCCTCGTTCCAGAACGGATAGTTGTTCGCGGTGTCCAGCAGGGCGCCACCGGCCTCGGCGAACCGGTCGAGGATCGCGAACACGGCCCTGTCGTCGAGGACGGTGCCGAACGGGATGGTGCCCAGGGCGAGGGGGATGTGTGTCATGGAAGCCACGATGCAGGCTGGAGTTCACTCCAGGTCAAGTCGTGCCACGCGAGAATGCGCCGGATTCACCGTGTACGGATGTTCAGGGAGGTCACGAGCCCAGCTTGCAGATACCGGTCACCGGGGCGGAGACGTCAGAGGCCTTGGGCTTGGGCGGCAGCTTCACCTCGCACGTTCCACCCGTGACCGACGCGGCGTCGTCCGGCGCCTGCCTGGCCTCGTCCTTGCCCTTACGGCCGTCAGGGTTCTCGGCACACCGCTTCGCCCCCGAAGAGCACTGTTCGGCCTTCTTCTTGGCCGCGGCGACGCCGTCGATGGGAGGAGCCGCGGCCGCCGCCGCGGAGGTGAGGGCGCAGGCGGTGGCGATCGCCAATGCCGAGACGAGCATGACAAGGGAGCCAGGTCGGCGGTTACTGTGCATGTCCTTCTTCCGGTCAGTCGGGGCGATTCCGATTTTGCGCATCGACAGGCTGCATACACAAAGTAGCGATCCATCCACGAAGGGCAATGATCGCCGCGCCCAACGCCCCGCTGTGACCCTTCCTATGACCCTTCAGCCAGGCCGTGTCCGATCCAAGCCGCTGATACGGCCGGTCATCCCTCGGCGCGTACGGAAGTGGCGCTTGCCGGTTCGACCGGATCGGGACCGGTGAGGTGGGCTTGGGCGTATTTGCGGAAGGCGGCCACGAGGCGGTCGCGATCGCCTGCACGGGTGGCCAGCACGACGTGGCACGGCTCGACACCGTGCAGGGGGACCGTGGTGAGGTCGGGGCGGGGGCTGCCGTGGAGGCTGCCGGCCGGGATGATGGATATGGCCTGCCCACTGGCGATGAGTTCGAATTTGTCCTCGACGCCTTCGACGATGGGACCGTCGGGCGCCGGGCTTCCGTCGGGTCGGGGGTCGACGCGCCAGAAGGCGTTCCAGGCCGGGTCCGGCACCCGGGGAAGGGGCTCGTCGGCGATGTCGTCGAGGGTGACGGACTCCTTGCCGGCCAGGCGGTGGCCGAGGGGGATCAGGAGCGCTCGGGGCTCGTCGCGAAGGACCGTCACGTGCAGCTGGTCGGTGCGGATCGGCAGCCGGGTCACCACCGCGTCCACTCGGTGATCGAGCAGTGCCGCGCGGGCGTCGTTCCAGGCCAGATGCAGGGTGTGCACGTCGGCGTCGGGGTGCCGACGGCGCAGTTCGCGCACTGCCGGGGTGACGATGAGGTTGCTGGTGTAGCCGATGGTGATCCGAGTGGGGTCGGCTGCGGCACGGGTGAGGGCCGCGGCCTGGGCAGCGGATCGCAGCAGCGCCCTGGCGAGCGGGAGGAAGATCTCTCCGGCCTCGGTGAGCCTGCTGCCCTGCGGGGTGCGGTCCAGCAGGCGGGCGCCCAGTTGCTGTTCGAGGCGGCGGATCTGCCGGCTCAGGGACGGCTGGGCGATGCGGAGGGCGGTGGCGGCGCGGCCGAAATGCAGGTGGTCGGCGACGACGGTGAAATACCGCACCAGGCGCAGGTCGAGGTCCGCCGGAGGGGTCGGCGAGTCGGGCATGCCCTCAGTGTAGTTACGTGGCTCGCCGACCGACCCTCGGGAGATCGCTGTGACCTGCGGTGATGTTTTCTGCGTATCACCCGATTCGAAACAGGCCTTGGACACACGTTCCGGGTCGTTCCTAGCGTGGAGCTACCAGCCCGTCGCCTTCCGGTGCCGGATCGACTCGAAATCATCCAAGGGATTCTCACTGTGCGTGTTTTTGTTACGGGCGCGACGGGATACGTCGGATCCGCGGTCGTCCGCGAGCTGCTCGACGCAGGGCATCAGGTTCTCGGCCTGGCCCGCTCAGACGCGGCCGCCGCCGTACTGTCGGCGATCGGCGTGGAGGCGCACCGCGGCGATCTGGAAGACCTCGGCAGCTTGCGCGCCGGCGCCGCCGCGGCGGACGGGGTCGTTCACGCGGCCAACAAGCACATCTCCGAGACCACGGACCCGGCCGCTCGCGCCCAGGTAGAACGCGGCGCGGTCGAGGCGATCGGCGCGGCGCTCGAAGGCTCCGGCAAACCCTTCGCGTTCACCTCGGGAATCTTGGGCCTCACGCCCGGGCACCTGAGCACGGAGGCGGACACCGGCGATCTCCAAGGATTGGGGGCGCTACGGCTTCCGACCGAACTCGCGGTGATCGCGATGGGCGAGCGCGGCGTGCGCTCGTCCGCGGTACGGCTCGCGCCGCTGGTGCACGGCGAGGGAGACCTCAAGGGCTTCGTTCCGACTCTGATCGACATCGCCCGGGCGAAGGGAGTGTCCGCCTATGTCGGCGACGGGGCGAACCGCTGGCCCGCCGTGCACCGGCTCGACGCGGCGCGCCTGTTCCGGCTGGCCGTGGAAGCCGCCCCGGCCGGCTCACGCCTGCACGCGATCGACGAGGAGGGCGTGCCGTTCCGAGACATCGCGGAGGCGATCGGCCGCCGGCTGAGGCTGCCGGCCGTCAGCATCACCCCCGAGGACGCCGACGACCATTTCGCCTTCCTCAGCCGCCTGGTGGCGATCGACAACCCGGCGTCGAGCGCACTGACCCGTGACCGGCTGGGATGGAAGCCGGAGGGGTCCGCGCTGATCCCGGACATCGACGAAGGCCACTACTTCAACGACTAGCCCGGGAGCCGTGTTGGCTGCCAGGCGTTCACAATTCGCGTTCGAGACGCGCCGCGACCTCCCGATACCGGCTGACCGGCACCAGGTGCACGCCGTCGAAGGCGCCGCTGTCGCGAATGGCCAGAATCTGCTCGCACGCCGCGTCCACCCCGGCATTGCGGTCACGCTCGACGTCGTCGATCAACCGGTCGGGGATGTCGATGTCCGGGATGGTGGCCGCCAGGTTACGGGCCATACCCGCGCTGGCCAGCACCATCACCCCGGCGTAGACGGGAACCTGCAGGGAGACGCTCTCGCGCCAGCGCAGCAGAGCATCGACCGAGTAGCTGACCTGAACGAACACGAAGTCCGCCGCGCTCTTCCACGTCGGAACCGGGCGCAGGCCGGACGTGACGCCGACCTGGAAGGGCCTACGGCCGGCGAACGCCGGGTCCTCGGCCGTGCCCCGCGCTTCCTCGATCATGCCCCGCACCGTCAACTCGCTGGTGCGCCCGCCGACGGTGGGCTTGTCGCCGTAGACGAACAGGAACCGCTCCACCCCGTACGCGGAGGCCGTCAGCAGGTCCCTGCGGAGTCCGAGCAGGTTGCGGTCACGGGAGTTCAGGCAGGCGATGCCGCGGGCACCCATCGCCTGCACCTCGTGGGCGACCGCCACGCTCGACACCGTCGCCCGCCCGATGTGGTTGTCAGGGATCAGGAACGAGTCGGCCACCGCGCTCAGCACGCCGATCTGATGGCGCACCCGCGTCAGGTCCGGCCGGGTAGGCGGTTCGATCTCACAAACCAACTCGAAACGATGATCAGACATGCTGGGACCCTACCGAAAACACGCCAGGGTAAAGCCGCCAGAGCGTTTCCAAGCATAATCAACGTCATGATGGCGCCAGATAGTGCTGAAGGTCAGTTTCCTCCCGATGTCCGGCTGTCGGACCTCGGGATTCACCTCCGCGAGTGGACCGACGAAGACCTTCCTGTCATGGTCGCCCTTTTCGACGAACCGCAGGTCGATCGCTGGACCCCGCTACGTTCGCCGTTCGACTTCGACGCCGCTCAGGAGTACCTGTCTCAGTCGCGTAGAGCGCGTGCCGCCGATCGCGGCATGCAACTCGCGATCACTAGGGATGATGGTGAAGCACAAGGGGAGATTCTGCTCTTCCGTACGGCCGATGAGCCCGGGGTGGCCGAACTTGCCTACGCGATCGGCGCTCAGCACCGGAGAGAGCGGTTGGCGGCTCGTGCTGTTGAGCTGATGGCCGGCTACGCCCGCACCTCGCTCGGGATGCGCGGGCTGGTTCTACGGATTGATCCGGCAAACGCGGCAAGCGTCGCCGTAGCGCGGGCTACCGGCTTTCACCTGACCGACGAGGAACCGATGACCTTTGAACGCAAGGGCCATGACATCACTCTGCACAGGTGGCGCCGCGATCTCGCCCTGTGAGCAACCGCCGCTTGGTGGAGCGGCACGGCCTGCCGAACGCCACAGGTATCTGTAGAGCGAATGCGGGAGGTTCCGCACCCGCAGACCTTGGAGCCTCCGTGTGGCCGGGTAGGTAGCCGCACCTACCTAGGTTGTAATCCTAACTAGGTAGCGTTACCTTTAGACAGCGCCGCACGAACCGCCGTCTCTCGGCAGACAGGCATCTCGCGCGGGCCGGGGACGGGCTCTCCTGCAGCCAAGCCCTCGAACGACCGATATCCGCCACCCGCCAAGGAGAAGACCATGGCCGCCCCCGCCTCCCGCTCCACCGTCCGGCTCCCCGCGCTCCTCCCCGTCCTGATCGGCGCGGAGACCGTGGTGATCGCCAGTGACCTCGGCGACGCCGTCCGCTACGGCCTCGGTGGCCTGGTCCTCGTCGCGCTGGTCGTGGTCCTCTACCAGCTCGGCCGCACCCGCCGCGTCGAGGGTGCAGGCGGCGCCGCTTCGCCGACCGTCTGACGCGGCCTCCTCGTCCTGGGCTCGGCGGCCACAAAAGGGCGGTCCGGCCTGCGCGTCGATCCAGGCGCAGGGCGTGGTCGCCACTCCATCGAGGGCGGTCACGGTCCCTGAGAACCTCGTGCGGACGCATATACCCCGCCCGCCGGATCTTCCAGCCTCCAGCCACTACGAACCTGGCTCTTGCTCCTGACGATCATCCTGGAGCCGGAGTGCCCCCGCCGGAGGCTCTTGCTTTTTTTCTTGCTGTTCGATGATGGCCAGGGCGAGCGCGCCAAGCATCAGGCCGATGCCGACCAGGGCGAAAACGATGGGCCGTCCAGGAGCGTATCTTGCGGCGCTGCCTGCGGCTTGGCACCCACCGATGAGAAGCGCGAGCGAACCCAGTATCAGAAAAATTCGGGGGCCAAACATGATGAGCGATCGTAAGCCATGACGACGATAGGCCGCCAGACGGACGCGTCTTCACCGGTCCCAACGATGGGCCGTTGAAGCACTCGGGATTCCGCCGGACATGGGACAAGGTCCGTGCGGCTGTCGAGCTCCCCGATCTCCATTTTCATGATCTCCGCCACATCGGCAACACCCTGGCGGCCTCCAGTGGGGCGAGCCTCAAAGAGTTGATGTCCCGTATGGGGCACTCCTCTACACGGGCGGCGCTGATCTACCAGCACGCCAGCCAGGACCGGGACAAGGTCATCGCTCGGGCACTCGGGCAGGCATTCAAGAAGGCGCGGGCAGGAGGGCACGAGAAGCCATCGGGCACGCAAGGGGCACGGAAGATCACAAAGTTTCAGCGAACAGCAAAAGGCCAGGTCACCGAATATCGGTTGACCTGGCCTTTGTTGCGAGCCGACGAGGGGAATCGAACCCCTGACCTACAGTTTACAAGACTGTTGCTCTGCCGATTGAGCTACGTCGGCATGGTCGCCAGACGAGTGTAGTCGGCTCGCGCCCCGCACGTCACCGGGACAGGGCGGCGAACCGGAAAAGCTAGCGACGACGCTGGCGGGCCACCTCGTAAAGGGCGATGCCCGCGGCGACGCCCGCGTTGAGGGACTCGGCCGCACCCTGCATGGGGATACGGACGATCATGTCGCAGGACTCGCGGATCAGGCGGGACAGGCCCTTGCCCTCCGAGCCCACGACGACGACCAGCGGGCCGTCGAGGAGATCGCTGTCGCCGATGTCCACCGTGCCCTCGCCGTCCAGGCCGATCACGAACAGGCCGGCGTCGCGGTATTCGCGCAGCGCGGCGGTGAGGTTGGCCGCACGGGCGACCGTCATGGTGGCCAGCGTGCCCGCCGAGGTCTTCCAGGCGCCTCCCGTCACTCCGGCCGAACGACGGGAGGGAATGACCATGCCGTGAGCACCGAAGGCGGTGGCCGAACGGGCGATGGCGCCGAGGTTGCGCGGGTCGGTCACACTGTCGAGGGCCACGATCAGGGGCGCCTCACCGGCGTCCTGGGCGATGCGGACCAGGTCCTCGGGGTGGGCGTAGTCGTACGCCGGGATCTGCAGGGCCATGCCCTGGTGGATCGCGCCCTCGGTGATGCGGTCGAGCTTGTCCCTGCCGACCTCCAACATGGCGATGCCGTTGTTGGCGGCGAGCCGGATCGACTCCCTGACGCGGTCGTCGTTGTCGATGCGCATGGCGACGTAGAGCGTGCTCGCGGGCACACCCGCCCTGAGCGCCTCGACGACGGGGTTACGACCGCCGATGTATTCCGGCGCGTCCTCACTCCGCCTCGTGCGGACCGTGGTGCGAGAGGAGATCGAGGGGCGGGCGGAGGAAGATCCGCCGCCGCCCTTCTCCTCGCGATCGATCCGCTCGCTGCGCGCCTTGTCCTTGTGCCAGTGCCGCAGGTGCGCCGGCGGGGTAGCCCCCTTGCCTTCCAGACCACGGCGGACATTGCCGCCGGTGCCCTTGCTCGGACTCTTCTTCTTCGCGGGTCGCCCGGACCCCTTATTACCCCCACCAGCCATGCTGACTAGAGTACGGCCTGCTTTTACCGCGACAGTTCCCAACGCGGACCTTGGGGGGTGTCCTCCACGTGAATCCCGGCGTCGGCAAGCTGGTCACGGATGCTGTCCGCCGCCGCGAAGTCCTTTCGGGCACGGGCCGCCTGCCGCTGCTCCAAAGCCACGGTGACCAGCGCGTCAACGGTCGCGCGCATGCCGGTGTCGCGGCTTGAGGAGCGCCACTGCTCCGAGCGCGGGTCGAGACCGAGCACGTCGAGCATGTTCTGTGTCTCGGCCAGCAACCTGGCCACCTGCTCCTTGTTGCCCTGAGCCAGTGCGACGTTGCCCTCACGGACCACCTCGTGCACCACGGCGAGCGCCTGTGAGGTGGCCAGGTCGTCGTCGAGCGCGTCGGAGAACGCCTGGGGCAGCGGCGCATGCGCGTCGACGTCGTGGATGACCTCGGCCGCCCTGGTGACGAAACCCTCGATGCGCTGGTAGGCCGTCGCGGCCTCGAACAGCGCCTCCTCCGAGTATTCGATCGGGGACCGGTAGTGCGGGGCGGCCAGGTAGTAGCGGAGCTCGACCGGGCGGACCTTCTTGATGACCTCGGGGATCAGCAGGGAGTTGCCGAGCGACTTGCTCATCTTCTCCGCGCCGATCTTGAGCATGCCGTTGTGCATCCAGTAGCGCGCGAAGCCGTCACCGGCCGCCTGGGACTGGGTCAGCTCGTTCTCGTGGTGCGGGAAGATCAGGTCGACGCCGCCGCCGTGAATGTCGAAGGTCGACCCGAGATACTTCGTCGCCATGGCGGAGCACTCCAGGTGCCAGCCGGGACGGCCGCGGCCCCACGGGGTCGGCCAGGTCGGCTCGCCCGGCTTCTCGCCCTTCCAGAGTGCGAAGTCACGCGAATCACGCTTGCAGTCGGCCTCGGTGTCACCCGCCGCCCGCATGTTCTCGAGCTTCTGGTTGGACAGCGAGCCGTACTGGTCCGCGTAGGACATGACGTCGAAGTAGACGTCTCCATCGGCGGCGTAGGCGTGACCGGCGGCGATCAACCGCTCCATCAGCTCGATCATCTCGGGCACGTGGCCGGTGGCTCGCGGCTCGACCGTCGGAGGAAGGCAGCCGAGCACCTCGTAGGCCCAGGTGAAGGCGCGCTGGTTACGCTCGGCGATGACGAACCACGGCACCTCCTCGGTCGCCGCGACTCGAATGATCTTGTCGTCGATGTCGGTGACGTTCCGGCAGAAGTTGACCTCGTAGCCTGACCGGGTCATCCAGCGCCGGAGCACGTCAAAGTTGACGCCGGAGCGGATGTGCCCGATATGCGGCGGGGCCTGCACGGTGGCACCACACAGGTAGATAGAGGCCCGGCCGGGTTCGACCGGAACGAATTCACGGACCGTACGTACGCTGGTGTCGTATAGGTGCAGACTCACGAGGCCAGGTTAATGCCTCACCTCCCCTCACAAGCCGGGTTGCGCGACGTTGAAGCCTCCTTGCAGAGTCTTTTGTGGACATTAAGTGGCGAATGCCGGTCATACCCACTTAAAGATCCACCGGATAGATCGACCCACTGAGAAATGACACACCAGACCGGTCGCCACACCCATACGGCCGGCTCTCGCGAATCGGAGCGCACCCCGCCTGGGCAGTTCCCCCGTCCCCGCCCTGCACGGCGTTCTTGAAGATCGGCCACCCCACCCGCACGCCATCGGACGGCTCCGCGGCCCGTCCCCGGGCCGGTTTCTCCCCCGGGCAACTTTCCCGATCTTCCTGATCGACTCCGTCGATCACTCCGCGTGCTGATTCTGTAGGCTCGGGACGCCATGGACGTGAAATCTCCCGCGGCGGCAGACTCGATCTCCCGCCCGTCCTCAACCCTGTCCGCACCCGCCGAACCGAGCCGAGTGACCGTTGCCCTGCGCCGCGCCGGGATCGCCGTCGCCGGAGTCGGCGTAGCCGCCCTCACCGCCGCCGCCTGCGTGCTCTCCTTCGAGGATCTGCGTGACCTCGCCATCATCGGCGAGGCCCGCCCCAACCTCGCCTATCTCTACCCGGCGGCCTTCGACGCGCTGCTCGTCATCGCGATGATCGGCGTGCTCCTGCTGAGAGGCGGTCGGTGGCTGGTCCGCCTTCAGGCAGGCGTGATCCTGGTGCTGCTGTTCGCCGCCGCGGCCACCGCCGAGGTGACGACCGCCATGCGGACCACGGCGGCGATGGACGTACGGCAGGCGGCCGTCGTGGTCGCCGTCGCCCCCTGGGTGATCCTGGTCGTGGCCCTGTGGCTCTGGCTCCTGCTGATCAAGCATGCCGCCGCGCGCCGGAGCGCCGTCGACGAGGCGTCGGCCGACCACGAGCGCGACATCGTGCCGTTCCCCGACGCGGACCTGCCGACCGCGGAACACCCGGCCCAGCCGGAGTGGAGGACCCGTCCGAGCCGCCCTGACCTCCAGGTCCATCCGGACCCGCTTCAGCACGACCGCCCGGTCCGGCGCGACCAGCCTGTCTATCCGGCTCAGCACGACGAACCGGTCCATCCGACTCAGCACGACGAGCCGGTCCGGCGCGACCAGCCGGTCCATTCGGCCCGGCATGACGAGCCTGTCCCTCCGGTCCACCGCGACGAGCCGGACCGTCCGCTCCGGCACGACCAGCCGGTCCAGCGGGACCAGCACGACCTGCCCGTCCAGCGCGATCGGCAGGCCCCGTCCGTCCGCCCCGGCCAGCTGGTTCACCATCCCGCGGCCGAGATCATGCTCGACCCGCAGGCCGCCCCTCCGCTGGAGTCCGCCCCGCACCACGATCTTCCGGCGAGCGTCCCGGTGGTCGGCCCCACCCCTGCCCCGGAGACGCCCGAGGTGACCGAGTTTCCCCCGGACCTCCCGACCCCCCAGGTCCCCCCGCCGGCCAAGCCCATGCGCTGGGGTGACCTGGTACGGCCCCGCCAGGGCGACATGCTCGTCCATCCGCCCCGCACCGCGCCGGAGGCCGTACAGGAGCAGGCCGCGTCCGAGGCCGGGCGGAAGCAGACCGCACAGGACGCCGTACGGAAACGGGAGGAGAAGCGGGAAGAAGAGTCCGGGTCCGACAGCAGGGTCAGCGAGCGGGTGAGGACCTGGGACTCCGGCACCGACGCCCCGGAGGAGGCCGCCCAGGTGGACGACCGCGACGCCGACACGCAGCCCATCCGCACGATGCCCGATCAGACGACCGATCGCGCGGCGGGCGAGACGGCCGATGAGGATGAGCCGGCCGACGGATCGTCCCCGGATCCCG
Source organism: Streptosporangium subroseum (assembly GCF_900188345.1). Taxonomy (GTDB): domain Bacteria; phylum Actinomycetota; class Actinomycetes; order Streptosporangiales; family Streptosporangiaceae; genus Streptosporangium; species Streptosporangium subroseum. The sequence continues at coordinate 42,113 of NZ_FZOD01000052.1, forward strand.
CACACGGTGTCGAGGCCGCCGATCCCGAGGATGACTTCGGAATCGGATCACGCGAGAAGGACACCGTGGCTCCGCCTTCCGGGCGGATGCGCAGCACCCCGATCCCCCCGGTCGAATGAAAACCCCGGTCTCCGGCGTCCCCGGCCTGATCCGAAGGGACAGCCGGGCGTGGTGACCTCCGGGGAGAGGCCGCGGGCAAGGGCGGCTTCTCCCCCGTGGAGCCTGCCCGAGGGCGGCTTTCACACGGTGTGAGATCTATCCGGCTACGGCTTCCACGCGATGTTGGATCTGTCCGCCGACGGCTTCCACGCGGTGTCGGACTTACCCGGCCGCGGCTTCCGTACGGTTTTGGATCTGCTCGGCGGCGGCTTCCGCGCGATGGTGGACCGGCCCGCAGCTATTCGCTCACACGTTGGTGAGCGGCGCCCCGCTGCGGACCGGCGATTGCTCACCTCCGTGCCCGTTTCAGGAGTGGCCGGAAGCCGGTTCGGAATACTCCTCGAACCTGCATGAAACGGCCGAGACCCGCTCGGTGCAGATGGGACCGAGCGGGTTCTCCTGGAAAGCGGTGACATCGTGCGCGTCACCGCGGGCACCTCCGGACCGGAGGGTGTCCAGTTATGCCTCGGTGAGGTGGCCGGGATGGTCCATCCCGTTTTTAGACTCTGGATCGCTTCAGGCCGGCGACCAGGCCGACACCGACGATGGCGAGGACGACCTGCATGACGAGCTCGATCCAGTCGATGCCGTTCGTGGTCGCCACGCCGAGGACCTGCGCGATCGCGGTACCGATGAGCGCTGCGACGATGCCGACGACGATGGTCAGGATCCAGCCGATCGGCTGCCTACCGGGAAGCAGCAGCCGCCCGAGGGCGCCGATGACAGCGCCGATGACGATGGCCCCAAGGATTGACGCGATAGTCATTACAACCTCCCAGTGAGCGTGATCCCTTCACTCTCACAAGAAGGTGGATACCCCCCAGGTCAAGGTTATTCCTGTCGATGGAAAAATTCCTGATCAGCGGGTTTTCCTCGCCCCCATCTGGACCACGAGCAACACTCCCAGCACCGCGAGCGCGAGCTGGAGGATGTGTTCCCACCAGTCGATCCCCCGCGTGTTGGCGAAACCGAGCGCGCTCGCGATGAGGGTGCCGATGAGCGCCGCGACGATGCCGACGACGAGTGTCAGGCCCCAGCTGAAGTTCTGCCGCCCGGGAACGATGAGTCGTGCCAACGCCCCGATGATGGCCCCGATGATGATCGCCGAAATAATCGATCCAATCATGTCCAGCTCCCCCTGTTACGAGACATGGTCAATAGGGGGCTACCCAGGACATTCACAGATCATCCGGAAAAAGGGGGTGGCCCGTACCGCGCCAGGAAACGGGCCACCGCCTCGGACGTACGACGAGCATTCCGCACCGCCCGCCGGAGCGTTTTCACGCTCTGTACTAAGAGACGCCTGACTCCGGGTTCAGGTTCACCACGATCGCGGTGGCGACGGCCGCCACACCTTCGCCACGCCCGGTGAGCCCCAGCCCGTCGGTCGTGGTGGCGATGACGCTCACCGGAGCGCCCACGGCGTCACTGAGCGCCTTCTCGGCCTCCGCACGGCGGGGTGACACCTTGGGCCGGTTGCCGATCACCTGGATGGCCACATTGCCGATCTCAAAGCCTGCGGCGCGCACCTTGCCGGCGGCCTCCCGCAACAGGGTGACGCCGGAGGCTCCCGCCCAGCGGGGATCGGAAGTGCCGAACAGCCCGCCCAGATCGCCGAGACCCGCCGCGGACAGCAGCGCGTCACAAGCGGCGTGAGCGGCCGCGTCACCGTCGGAGTGACCGTCCAGGCCGATTTCGCCCGGCCAGTGAAGGCCCGCGAGATGCAGCTCGCGTCCGGATGCGAACGGGTGGACGTCGACTCCGACGCCCACCCGTGGAAATGTCATGTTCAGGAGTTGAGAACCTCATCCAGCAAAGCCTCGGCCTTGTCCTCGTTGGTCTTCTCGGCGAGCGCGAGCTCGCTAACCAGGATCTGCCGTGCTTTTGCCAGCATGCGCTTCTCTCCTGCGGAGAGTCCGCGTTCCCTGTCTCGTCGCCATAGGTCACGAACGACCTCGGCCACCTTATTGACGTCACCGGACGCCAGCTTCTCAAGGTTGGCCTTATAGCGGCGGGACCAGTTCGTAGGCTCTTCGGTGTGAGGCATGCGAAGCACGTCAAAAACGCGCTCAAGGCCCTCTTGTCCGACGACATCGCGAACACCGACGAGTTCGGCGTTGTCTGCCGGCACCTGGACGGTAAGGTCGCCCTTGTCGACCTTAAGAACCAGGTAGGTCCTTTCCTCACCCTTGATGGTTCGGGTCGTGATCGCCTCGATCCGAGCAGCCCCGTGGTGGGGGTAGACGACAGTGTCGCCGACCTGGAAAGTCATGTGACAAGTACCCCTTCCGCTGTACTCAAGAGTACCACGTATCCACAGCCTCCCGGAACAGTGAAATCACCATAACTGCAGGTCAAAGCCGCATCTTATGGCTTGACAAGCGCTCAACAGTATGAATCAAAGGTCTAAAAAGCACCTATGACCTGCGTTCCTCGTCTTCCGGCGATCAGGTGGGCCACCGGAAAACCCGGGAATCGCGACGGATAGGGTTGCCCTTGCCCTACCTCATGTGTGACAAGGAGAACTCGCACCGTGACCCGCATCAGCCGTCACCGGGTGATCGCCGCCGCCGCGTTCCTCGCAGCCGCCCCGGCCTTGGCCGGCTGCGGTGCCGGATCCGACGCGATCACCAACCAGCCCTACACCCCGACCGAGGCTCTGACGAAGCAGGTGAACGGGATCAACATCTCCCAGGCCTTCTTCCTGGGCCCGGACTCCGGCGCGACGATCGCCCCGGGCGCGGCGACGCCGCTCTACCTGTCCGTGGTGAACACCAACCAAGCCCCGGACCAGCTCGTCGGCGTCGGGGTCGACTCCGCCCTGGGCACCGCGAAGGTGAGCTCTCCGGTGACGCTTCCCGTTCAGACGCGGGTGAGCATCGGCAACCCCACCCCCTCCATCCTGATCGAGGGGCTGAAGAAGCCTCTCAGGGGCGGCGAGAGCATCCAGGTGCAGCTGCAGTTCGCCAACGCGGGGCTCGTCCCCCTCACGATTCCGGTCATCACCCGTAGCCGCGAGTTCACCAGCCTGCCGCAGGCTCCGGGCGTCAGTGCGGCTCCCACGCCGACGCCCACGCCCACCGCCTCCGCCTCTGCCTCCACGGACTCCATGGAGGACATGGGGCACTCCACGGAAGGCACGGACGGGTAGGGCGCACCCCTCCAGAGCACACCCCGCCAGAGCAGAAACGCCGAAGCCGGCGGCTCTTCAAAAGAGTCGCCGACTTCGGTCTGTCAGAACCACCGCGGGCCCGGGGCTCAGGCCTCGGGCGCGGACGCGCCCGGGCCTGCTTCGGGGCCGGACCCGCCTGAGGGGTCGTCAGAAGGCCGCCGGGCCCGATAAAGGTGGCGAGTAACGGGACCGCGGCCCGCCGCGGGTCTCAGGCCTCGGCGGGGTCGAACTTGTAGCCCAGGCCCCGGACGGTCAGGATGCAGCGGGGGTTGGAGGGATCGGCCTCGACCTTGGCGCGCAGCCGCTTGACGTGGACGTCCAGGGTCTTGGTGTCGCCCACGTAGTCGGCGCCCCAGACCCGGTCGATGAGCTGGCCCCGGGTGAGCACACGGCCGGCGTTGCGCAGCAGTACTTCCAGCAGCTCGAACTCCTTGAGCGGGAGCTGCACCTGCTCACCGCGGACGGCGACGATGTGCCGGTCGACGTCCATCCGGACCGGTCCCGCGGCCAGTACGGCCGTCTCCAGCTCCTCCACGTCACCCTGGCGGCGCAGCACCGCGCGGATGCGGGCCACCAGCTCCCTGGAGGAGAAGGGCTTGGTCACGTAGTCGTCCGCGCCGAGCTCCAGCCCGACGACCTTGTCGATCTCGCTGTCCTTGGCGGTCAGCATGATGACCGGCACGTTCGAGCGCTGGCGGAGAGAACGGCACACCTCGGTCCCGGGCAGGCCGGGAAGCATCAGGTCGAGCAGCACCAGGTCGGCGCCGGTACGGTCGAAGGTCTCCAGCGCCTCGGGGCCGGTGCCGGCCACCACGACCTCGAAGCCCTCCTTGCGCAGCATGTATGACAGGGCGTCGGAGAACGATTCTTCGTCCTCGACAACAAGCACGCGAGTCACTGCGCGGCCTCCAGGGGGATCGTAGTAGTGCCAGGTGCGGCTACCGCCATGCCGCCGAAGGCGGGCAGGCGGAGGGTGAAAGTGGAGCCGGAGCCTTCCTTGCTCCACACCGTGACCGCGCCGTTGTGAGAGGCGGCCACGTGTTTGACGATGGCCAGGCCGAGGCCCGTGCCACCGGTCGCCCGCGAACGGGCGGCGTCGACGCGGAAGAACCGTTCGAAGATCCGTTCCTGAGCGCTCTCGGGGATGCCGATCCCCTGATCGCTCACGCTGATCTCGACCGATTCGGTGTGAGCGCCCGCCGCGCGTGCGCTGACCACGACCCGGGTGTGCTCGGGGCTGTAGGCGACCGCGTTGTCGATGAGGTTTCGCAACGCGGTGACGAGGAGCTCGTCGTCGCCCCAGATCTGCAGGCCCTCGACACCCCCCGCGACCAGGGTGATGTCCTTGGCCGCCGCCGTGGTGTTGCAGCGGTCGATGGCCTCGTGCACCACCTCGTCGATCGGGACCGGACCCGGGGTGGGGATGGGCTCGGCTCCCTGGATCCGGGAGAGGGTGATGAGGTCCTGGACGAGGTAGGTGAGTCGTGCGGCCTCGTGTTGCATACGCCCGGCGAACCGGGTGACCGCCTCGGGGTCGTCGGCGGCGTCCTGAATGGTCTCGGCCAGGAGGGACAGGGCGCCCACCGGCGTCTTGAGCTCGTGGCTCACGTTGGCCACGAAGTCGCGGCGGACCGCCTCGACCCGCCGGTGCTCGGTCTGGTCCTCGGCGAGCACGAGCACCTGGCCGTACGAACCCAGCGGTGCGACCCGCACCGCGAAGTTGGTCGACTCCTGGCCGAACTTGTGCCCGGCCACCTCGATCTCGCTCTCGCGGATCTCGCCGTCCCTGCGTACCTGCCTGGCCATCGCGAGCAACTCGGCCGCCATCAGGTGGTCGCCTTTGACCAGCCCGAACGCGCGTGCGGCCGAACTGGCCCGCAGCACCCGGTCCTCCTTGTCGAGCACGACCGCCGAGGACGGCAGCACGGCCAGCACCGAGGCGACGCCCTGGGGCAACGCGCCGGGCTCGACATCGTCTGTCGGTGTCATGACCTGCCTCTGTCCCACGTTCTGGCGGACGACCATCACGGCCAGTGCTCCCACGACAAAACCGGCCAGCGCGGCCAGGCTCGCCATCAGCTCACTCACGTGGTCCTCCTGTAGGCTTCACGTCCCTGATGGTAGGTGGGTGTTTTCAGTTTCGGGGCAGCTCAGGGGCTATGACCAAGGCCTTTCCCATAAAGTTCACTTTATGGTCGAGGTTCGTTCATTGTTTCGCACATACGGTGGCTTTCATGCGCGATGCCTATCACGACGAACTTGATGCCCTCACCGAACAACTGGTTGAGATGACCCGCCTCGTCAGGTCGGCGATCTCACGGGCCACCACCGCCCTCCTGGACGCCGACCTCCACCTTGCCGAAAGCGTCATCTCCCAGGACGAAGAGGTCAACAGGATCTTCGCGGAGATCGAGACGTCGATCTTCGAACTGATGGCCAGGCAGCAGCCGGTGGCGGTGGACCTCCGAATGGTCATCGCCGCCCTGCGTATGGGCACCGACCTCGAGCGCATGGGCGACCTCGCCGAGCACGTGGCGAAGGTGGCCAGGCTGCGCCACCCCGAGTCGGCGATCCCGCCGGAGATCCGCGACACCATCCTGGAGATGGGTCAGATCGCCGAGCGCCTCATCACCAAGACCGGCAGCTGCATCGCCTCGCGCGACGTGGACACGGCCATGGAGCTTGAGGCGGACGACGACGCGATGGACAAGCTGCACCGCAGGCTGTTCAAGGTCCTGATGGCCAAGGACTGGAAGTACGGCGTCGAGCCGGCCATCGATGTGACGCTGATCGGCCGCTACTACGAGCGTTACGCCGACCACGCGGTCCGCGTCGCCCACGACGTGGTCTACCTGGTGACGGGCTCCCGGCCGCAGGACGTCACCACCGTTTAGAGCGGCCCCTCGGGTGCCGTGAACATCTGGAGCCTTGAGCCTCTCGGGGTCGCGAAGGAGAAGGGCCCGCCAAGCCGGCGGGCCCTTCTCCTTTTCTGCTTCCGTTTTCCCCGCTGGGATCCGCCCGAGGCCGGCGGGACCTACTTGCCCTGGTTGGCCACGGCCTCGATGGCGGCCTCGGCGGCGTCGGGGTCGAGATACCGGCCGCCCTTGGTGGTCGGGCAAAAATCGCCGTCCAGCTCGTACTGGAGCGGGATGCCCGTGGGGATGTTGAGCCCGGCGATGTCCTCGTCGCTGACTCCGTCCAGGTGCTTGACCAGGGCCCGGAGCGAGTTGCCGTGCGCGACGACCAGAACGGTCCTGCCCGCCGCGAGCTCCGGCACGATCTGGTCGTACCAGTACGGCAGCATGCGCCCGACGACGTCCTTGAGGCACTCGGTCCTCGGCAGCAGCTCGCCCGGCAGCAACGCGTAGCGAGGGTCACCGGCCTGGGAGAACTCGTCGTCGTCAGCGATCGGGGGCGGGGGGACGTCGTACGAACGACGCCAGAGCATGAACTGCTCGTCGCCGAACTCGGCGCGCGTCTGCGCCTTGTCCTTGCCCTGGAGCGCACCGTAGTGACGTTCGTTGAGCCGCCAGGACCTGGAGACCGGCAGCCAGAGCAGATCGGCGGCGCCCAGTGCGAGATTGGCGGTCTGGATCGCCCGGGTCATCACGGAGGTGTGAACCACGTCGGGCCGCACTCCGGCGTCGACCAGCAGCCGCCCGCCGCGCCGCGCCTCCTCCTCGCCCTTGGCCGAGAGCCCCACATCCACCCAGCCGGTGAACAGGCCCTTTGCGTTCCATTCGCTCTCACCGTGCCGCAACAGCACCAAAGTCGACATGGAAGCAAGCTAGCTTAGTGCGCGGCCGTTCAACGCCCGGGGTCGGCTCAATCCCCCGGGACGGCTCATACGCTCAGGGTTGGTTCAACCCGCGGGGACGGCCTCAACGCCCGGGGTGGTTCAACCCTCAGGTCGGCTCAACGCTCGGGGTCGGCGAATCGGGCGAACGCCTGGAGGTTGGCGAGTGACTCGCCCCGTTTGGCCCGCCACTCCCACTCCCGCCGGATCGAGGAGGCGAAGCCCAGCTCCAGAGCGCGGTCGAATCCCTCGTCCGAGTAGGTGAGGACGCACCCGAGGAGCCGGTCGATCTCCTCCTCGGAGATCGCCGCGAGCGGGATCCGGCCCACGAGGTAGACGTCGCCGACCGGATCGAGGGCGAAGTGCACGCCGTACATGGAGCCGTTCTTGGTCAGCAGCCAGCGGTAGAACTCCGCGTGGTTCTCATCGGGCTGGCGGCAGAAGAACGCCTCCACGTGCAGGACCTGGTCTCCGACGATCAGCCAGACCATGGTCGCGAGTTTGTGCTGGCCGGGGAGCTTGACCAGGAAGGCTCCGGGCCTGGGCTGCTCGAAGGAGACCTCCGCGCCCTTCAGCGCCGCCTCGATCGCTTCACTCACGGGACCGACCTCTCGATAGTGGACCGGCTCTCGCTCCTCGTGGACGAGCTCTCGATCGCCGCTCGGGGACCGGCTCTTCATCCCCATGCCCACAGCCGCCTCACCCATGCCCACAGCTTACGAGTCGGCCGCGACGAAGAACCCGATCACGAGCCGGCCGCGGCCGGGACGCGCCACGCGTCCCGATCATGATCGGGACGCTTCACGGACCGGCCGCGGCCAGGACGCGCTTCACGAACCGGCCGCGATCGGGACGCGTTTTACGAGTTGACCGCGATGGGGACCCGGTGCAGGTTCGCCATCGCCCCGGCGTAGACCTCGGCGAGCCGTGCCGCGGTGGCCGACCAGCCGAAGGCCGCGGCGTGGGCCACCGCCCCCGTCGCCAGCGTCTCCCGCCAGGCGGGCCGCTGGATGAAATTGGTGAGCACCTGTGCCCAGTCCTGAGGATCGTGCCCCTCGACGAGCACGCCGGACACCCCGTCGCGTACGGCGGTGCGCAGCCCGCCCACGGAGGCCGCGACGACCGGGGTGCCGCAGGCCTGCGACTCCAGCGCGACCAGGCCGAACGACTCGCTGTGCGAGGGGACGACGGTCACGTCGGCGGCGCGGTACCAGTCGGCCAGCTCGTACTGGGGCGCCGGGGGAACGATCCTGACCACGTCCGAGATGCCCAGCGAGGCGGCCAGGTCGGTGAGGTAGGAGGGACGGGCCAGGCCGTTGCCACTGGGGCCGCCGACGCAGGCGACGACGAGCCTCGACCGGAGCGAGGGATCGTCGATGAGCATCCGGGCCGCGGCGCGCAACAGCACGTCCGGGGCCTTCAGCGGCTGCACGCGGCCGACGAACAGCAGCACGTGGGCGTCCTGCGGCAGATCGAGCCGGTGACGGGCCGCGCCCTTGGACGCGGGCTGGAAGACCCTGAGGCTCACCCCGGGGTTGACGACCTCGACGAGGGCGGGGGCGGCGCCGTACAGATCGACGAGCTCCTGGGCCTCGGTCGGGGTGTTGGCCACCAGCCTGTCGGCGACCTCCACGACCTGCTGCTCGCCCAGCACGCGGGCGGTCGGCTCGGGCTTGTCGTCCTCGGCCAGCAGGAGGTTCTTCACCTTGGCCATGGTGTGCATGGTGTGCACCAGCGGCACGCCCCAGCGCTCCTTGGCCAGCCAGCCCACCTGGCCGGACAGCCAGTAGTGAGAGTGGATCACGTCGTACCGGCCCGGCTCGTACATGGCCTCGGTGCGCAGCACGCCCGAGAGGAACCCGCAGAGCTGACCGGGCAGGTCGCCCTTGTCGAGCTCCTCGTACGGACCTGCGGTGATGTGGCGGACCCAGACGCCGGGAACGATCTCGGCGACCGGTGGTAAATCACGTGCGGTCTGCCGGGTGAAGATCTCGATCTCCACTCCAAGCTCGGCCAGACGTTTGGCCACCTCGACGATATAGACGTTCATGCCGCCCGCGTCTCCCGTCCCGGGTTGATCCAGGGGGGACGTGTGCATACTGATCGTCGCGACTCGGCTGACCCGCCGTCGCCTCACCGACACCACCTCCGAACGGGCTACAACCAACCACTTGTTCGCGGCATTCCCGCCATCCGGACACACGGGTCTAATACCCCGTGGCCCTGGCAGGATTGGGTGCCATGAACAGGACAGCAGTGGTGACAGGGGCCAGCAGTGGCATCGGGGAGGCGACGGCACGCCGTCTGGCCGCCGAGGGTTTCGACGTGGTGGCGGCGGCCAGGCGCCGGGAACGGCTGGACAGGCTGGCCGCCGAGGTGCCAGGAATCCGTGCGGCGACCCTGGACGTGACCTCCCAGGAGTCGGTGGACGCGTTCGCCGCCTCGCTGGACCGCTGCGACGTGCTGATCAACAACGCCGGCGGCGCGGTCGGCCTGGAGCCGGTGGCGAGCGGGGACGTGGCCGACTGGCAGCAGATGTACGACGTCAACGTGCTCGGCACGCTGCGGGTCACCCAGGCGCTGCTGCCCCGCCTCATCGACTCGGGGGACGGCGTGCTGCTGATGCTGACCTCGGTGGCCGGGCTGGTCTCCTACGAGGGCGGCGGCGGCTACAACGCGGCCAAGCACGCCCAGACCTCGATGACCGAGGTGCTCAGGCTGGAACTGGTCGGCAAGCCGGTCCGGATCGTCGAGGTCGCCCCCGGCATGGTCCACACCGAGGAGTTCTCCCTCAACCGCTTCCGCGGCGACTCCTCCGCCGCCGACCGCGTCTACCAGGGCGTTCCCGACCCGCTCTCCGCCGACGACGTGGCCGACGCCATCTCCTGGTGCGTGACCCGCCCCGCCCACGTGAACATCGACCGCCTGGTCATCCGCCCCCGCGCCCAGGCCGCGCAGCACAAGATCCACCGCGTCTGATCGTGCCGAAGCCGATCGGGGAGATCACCAGGGGGACGACGGGACACAACCGGCTGCGGCGCGCCGATCGATGGATCGCGGGCGTCCACGGCCGGCTCCTGCGCGGCGCGAACCGCCCGCTGGTGGTCGACCTCGGCTACGGCGCCTCACACACCACGACGCTGGAGATGTTCCTGCGGCTGCGCGGCGTCTGCCCGTCGGTCGAGGTCGTCGGCATCGAGATCGACCCGGCCAGGGTGGCGGCGGCCAAGCCGTACGAACGCCCGGGGCTGTCCTTCGCGCTGGGCGGTTTCGAGCTGCCGGTGGACCGGCCTCCGCTGGTGATCAGGGCGTTCAACGTGCTCAGGCAGTACGGCGAGGCCGAGGCGTGGGGCTACTGGGCGATGCTCAGGGAGCGGGTCGCCCCGGACGGGGTGATCGTCGAGGGCACCTGCTCGGAGGTGGGCCATCGCGCGGTCTGGGCCGCGCTGGACCGCTCAGGCCCCCGGACCCTCACCCTCTCCGCCCGGTTCGACGGTTTCACCCGCCCGTCCGACCTCGCGGAACGCCTGCCCAAAACGTTGATCCACCGCAACGTCCCCGGCGAGCCCATCCACGCCTTTCTCCGCGATTTCGACCACGCCTGGGCGGTCAACGCCCCCCTCGGCTCCTACGGCTCACGCCAGCGCTGGATCGCCTCCGCGGAGACGCTCGCCGGGACCTGGCCGGTGGCGGAGCATCCCCCGTCGGGCGGGCGGTCCCGGTGGCGACTCGGCGAGATCACCCTCCCGTGGTCCGCCATCACCCCCAGATGATCCGGACCTCGATCCCCGCCGTCTCCACCACGCCCCGGTCCCCGTCCGCCGTCTCCTCGAGGCCTCGTCCCCGGCATCTCCCGGCCGCCATCTCGGACGTGCCCCGGTCGCAGCCGCCGTTTCCCTCGCGTCCCAGCTCCCAGCCGCCGTTTCCCCGCGCCTCGTCCCCGGCCGCCGCCTCTTCCGAGCCCCCGGATAAAATCCCCCGCATGGCCGAACTGCGCTTTGTGGTGAGCCCCGAACTCACCACCGAGCTGACCGACGAACTCATCGACTGCTGGGCCGACGTGACCAACGCGGGTGGAGCCGTGGGGTTCGTGCCACCGGTCACCGCCGACGACATCAGGAAGACGGCGGTCTCCTCGTTCGAACGCTGCGGCGGCCCCGACCACCTGCTGGTCGGTTTCGACGCGGAGGACCGGGTCGCCTGCTGGCTGATCCTGTCCGACACCGGGTCGTGGCTGCACGCGCACTGGCGCTGGCTCCTGCGTGTGATGGTCCACCCCAAGCACCAGGGCAGGGGTTACGGGGCCGACCTCCTCCGTGCCGCCGACGTCGCCGCCCGCGATCTGGGCCTCGACGCACTGCACCTGACCGTTCGCGGCGGCACCGGAACCGAGGGTTTCTACGCTCGTCAGGGCTACATCGAGGTCGGCCGTATCCCCCGGTCGATCCGCCTCGCCGACGGTGACGAACGAGACAGCATCTACATGGTGAAACATTTGTGACGCATATCACTCGACAACCCGTAGTACTACCCCTCGTGGTGCGGGAGTTAGGCTTGGGTGTGTGAAAGGTCTGGGCGAGCTGGAACGCAGCATTATGGACGTCATCTGGGCACAGCCATCCCCTGTGACGGCGCGGGAGGTCGGGCGCCTGATCGCCGACCGGGACCTCGCGCCCACCACGGTGATGACGGTGCTCGACCGGCTGACCCGCAAGGGCTTCCTGGTCCGCACTCGCGACGGCCGCGCATGGCGGTACGAACCGGCGGAGAGCCGCGACGCGTACATCGCGGAGCTTATGCTGGGAGCACTGGATTTGACCGGTGATCGGTCGGCGGCCCTCACCCGGTTCGCCCAGGCCGTCACCGGCACCGAGGCCGAGATCCTGCGCAAGGCCCTGACGGGCTTGGAGACGGAGCTGGAGGACGAGTGATGACCGCTGCAGCCCTGGCGACCCTCGCCCTGGTCTGCACGGTCGGAGCCTGGCGGCTCACCCGGGCGCGCTGGCCCTACCGCGCTCCGCACGTGGCCATCGTCCTGTGGCAGGCGCTGGGGGTGACCTGGGGTCTGGCCGGGACCGGCGCGCTGCTCGCCTACGCCCTCTCGCCCTATGGCCTGGGCGTGCTGAACGGGCTCCACGCATTCGTCACCTCGGTGCTCGGCGGGCACGGCCCGCCCGAGCCGTACGGCCCCCCGAGAATCCTCGCCCTCGTCACCGGTCTGGCCGCACTCGCCGTACTGATCGTGGTTCTCCTCGCCGCGGGCGCGCAGACGTCCCGCGCCCGGCACCGCCACCGTGCCCTTCTCGCCCTGATCGCCCGCGAGGATCCCGTGGTCCCCGGTGTGCGGGTGCTCGACCACCCGGGCGCCGCCGCCTACTGCGTGCCCGGCCTGCGGTCCCAGGTCGTGGTCAGCGAGGGCACCCTGAAGCTGCTCTCCTCGGCCGAGCTGACCGCGGTGCTCGCGCACGAGGCCGCCCACGTCCGCGAGCGGCACGACCTGGTGCTGTTGCCGTTCGCCGCGCTGCGCAGGGCTCTGCCCTGGTCGCGGGTGGTCAGGGATGCCCAGAGCGAGGTCAGCCTGCTGGTGGAGATGGCCGCCGACGACGTCGCCCGCCGCTACTGCTCCCCGCGCCGCCTGGCCACCGCCCTCCTCCGCTTCGGTACGGCGGGCTCCGTGCCGGCCCCGCACGGGGCCCTGGGCGCCACCGGCTCCTCCGCGGTGATGGCCAGGGTCGAGCGCCTCATCACCCCCGGCCCCGCCCTGCCCGTCGGCGTCCGCTACAGCATCGTCGTCTTCTCCATCACGCTGACCTCCTCCGCCCCGCTGCTCTGGCTGATCCCTCACTAGCCGGCCAACGCGCCGACCGCCTGCGATCGCCGGTTTCGCCGCCTCGCGGCGGCGGCTTCGGCAGGGCAGCGACCGGAAACCCGGTCAAATTTCACGGTCACCGTACCAATCCCTCTTTGACCAGCAGATCCCTCGTTAATCTCACTCCCAAATGCTTGCAACTGTTAGCTATTGTGTTTGCAATTGCAAGCACCGTCGTGCAGACTGAAGACATGGCACTACCCAAGGTCGGCTCGATCGGCGAGTACATCCGCGAGCAGCGCACGGTGGCGAAGATCTCTCTGCGCCAGCTCGCCGCCACGGCGGGGGTCTCCAACCCCTACCTCAGCCAGATCGAGCGGGGACTGCGCAAGCCCAGCGCGGAAATCCTGAACCAGATCGCCAAGGGCCTGCAGATCTCATCGCAGGCCCTCTACGTCCAGGCCGGCCTCATCGAAGCACGTGAGCCGGACAGCGACGTGCTGACCGCGATCAGGGCCGACCATCTCATCACCGAGCGCCAGCGCCAGGTGCTGATCGACATCTATGAGTCGTTTCGCAAGGAGAACCGGGCCGAGGCTCCGGATGAGGACGCGCAGACCTCCCAGAAAGCGCATCCCGCACCGGAGCCCCCTCGCGATGACGCGGACTCCTCGCCGGACGACGAGGCACCACTGCCCAAGGGATATCTCAGCGCGCTGAAGCCCTACGAGACTCCCCCGAGCAACGGTCACGTCACACAGGAAACCAAGGAAGGTTAACCCATGCCCATCGCCACCGAGGTCGAGAAGCTCGTCAAGTCCAAGCCGTTCTACGCCGTCGCCGGCGTGGGCGACCTGGCCGTCAAGGAGCTTCGCAAGCTTCCCGAGCGGATCCAGAAGCTGCAGGGGCGCAGCGAGGAGATCCGCGAGGTCGCCAAGGACCTCCCCGAGAAGGCCAAGGAGCTCGCCGGCAAGGCCGAGGTCTACGCCCAGCACTTCCCCGAGAAGGCGCGCGTCTACGCCGACCAGGTCGCCGACAAGGCCACCAAGCTCTACGACGAGTTCGCCACCCACGGCCGCAAGGTCGTCTCCAAGGCGAGCGGCGGGGCCGCCCGCGAGCTGGAAGAGGTCTCCGAGGCCTCCGCGCCCCCGCGCACCAACGCGGCGCCCAAGAAGAACAACCGCGCCCGCACCCCGAAGGCCGGCACCACCCCGAAGGCCTGATCCACGCCGTTCTCGAACGCGTGCGACCCCGGCGGTCAGGGCCCTCGCGCGCGAAAAGCCTCCACGAGGCGCGGCGGGGCGAACCCCCCGGCGCAGAAGACCCGTCCCGGCAGCCCCGGGGCGGGTCTCTCCCGTCCAGCGCCCAGCGACTTCGCGGGTCCGGACCGCCGAGCCCGACACGGAGCCTTTCCCGTCCGCCGTCCGCGACTTCGCGGGTCCGTACCGGACCGCCGAGCCCGGCACGGGGTCTTTCCCGTCCGCCGTCCGCGACTTCGCGGGTCCGTACCGGGTCGCCGCGACTGGCGGCATGATCGGGCGCGGGGCCCTTTCCCGTTCGACATCCGCGTCCCCTGCTGACCGCTATGTCCCTGGGCGCGCCCATCGATCCCGTATCGGATCGAGCACGCCGGACCGAGGACGCCACGAACGGGATTTTCGGCATTAGGCTGATGAGAACTACCTGAGGCAAGCGTTTGGGAGAGACGATGATCCCGGTGTACGGCGTTCTGGGCCTGATCTTCACGGCCCTGGCCATCGGTGTGTTCGCCCTGGCGGTCTGGGCTCTCGTTCACGCGGTGAAGACTCCGGCTCGCGCCTTCGCGGTGACCGGAAAGCAGACCAAGAACCTGTGGATGATCATCCTGGGTCTGGCGACGCTGTTCGGATTCTCCGCCGCCGTGGGGTTCATCGACCCGCTGAGCATCTTCACCATCGCGTCCGTCATCGCCGCGGGCATCTACCTGGCCGACGTGCGCCCCGCCGTAAAGGGGATCGGCAAAGGCGGGAACCAGGGCCCCTACGGTCCCTGGTGAATGCGGGCCGGCACATCGGCCGGTGAACGAACGGGCGAATTAACCGATGAATCAATCGGTGAACGAACGATGAACGACCGGTCGATCGATCGGTGAATCAACTCGTGGATCGACCGGTGAACAGACCGGTGGGTCAACCCCCTTGCCCTGGGAGACCTGGGCCGGTAGACACACCGGAATGATGTTCGCGAACAAACCCACCCTGTCCGGGGAGCGCGTGACACTCCGGCCCGTCGGCCCCGAACACGTCGACGGCCTCTGGGAACTGATCAACGACCCGGAGACCGTACGGCTGACCGGGTCCCACGGGCAGCCCGACTACGAGACGACCAAGCAGTGGTACGGCTCGCGGGGTGATCACGACGACCGGCTGGACCTGGCGATCTGCGCGGCCGAGGACGACTCCTACGTCGGCGAGGTCGTGCTCAACGAGCTTGACGTCCACAACCTCTCCTGCAACCTGCGCATCGCCCTGGTCGGCCCCCGCGTGTTCGGCAAGGGGTACGGCAGCGAGGCGATCAGGCTCGTGGTCGACCACGCCTTCACCTCCACCTCGCTGCACCGCATCAGCCTCGAGGTCTTCGATTTCAACGAACGGGCCGTCCACGTTTACCGCAAGGCCGGCTTTGTTGAAGAGGGAGTATGTCGTGACGCGCTCCGCCAGGGAGACCGGTGGCACGATTCGATCATCATGTCAGCCCTTGCGCCTGACTGGGGTGTCAAGGAAGTCTGACACCCATGTAGTGATTTTTCGGAAACATCTTTTGACACTCTCGAAACAATGCTACGTTCATTGGGAGCGCTCCCACCTGTGCGGAATCTTGGTGTGGAGGAAGTTATGGCCGATCTACCCACACTCGCCCATGTCGCCGCGGAAGCAGGGGTTTCCCCCGCGACTGCGTCCCGGGTGATCACCGGTTCAGTCAGAGTCAGCACATCGACTCGTAGGCAGGTGCATGACGCAATCTCGCGTCTAGGTTACGTACGACACCGCGCTCCCCGAGGCGGAGCCGGACGGCGATCCGACCAAGTCGTGGCGATAGTGGTCTGTGAGCCGGCCCACCGGCTGTTCACCGAACCCTTCTACGCCAGGATGATCACTGCGGCGGAGGAGGTGCTCACCGGTCACGGTGTGCCCCTCGCCGTGATGACCGCCACGGCGGCCACCTCCACCATCGCCACGCCGCCGCTTGTCGCCGGCGGAATCGACGGCGTCCTGCTGATCAGCGCGCGGGACAGGCACCCGCTCGTGGTGACGCTTGCCGCCTCGGGCATTCCCGTACGGAGCGCGGGCCGCCCACCGGACGGGATCGACCTTCCCCATGTCGACATGGACAACCGCGACGGCGGCAGGCAGGCGGCGGAACACCTCCTGCTCGGCGGCCGGCGGTCCATCGGTGTCATCGCGGGACCGCCCACCCTGCCCGCGGCGCGGGACCGGCTCGACGGCTTCATGCAGACGCTCTCCCTGGCCGGGATGACCGGCGTGCCGGTCGCCTACGGCGACTTCAGCCACGCGTCGGGCGTGCACGGCATGCAGTGGTTGCTGCGCAGGATGCCAGGCGTCGACGCCGTGTTCGCCGCCTCCGACGTGATGGCCGCGGCGGCCCTGCAGACCCTGCGCCGCACCGGCCGCCGGGTGCCCGAAGACGTGGCCGTCATCGGGTTCGACGACGCCCCCATCGCCCGGCGGACCTCGCCCACGCTCACCACCGTGCGCCAGCCGGTGGAGGAGTTCGCGGCGCTCGCCACCCGGTTGCTGCTGCTCTCGATGAGCGCGGACGACGTTCCCGCGAACAACCCCCTGCTGCCCACAGAGCTGGTAGTCCGTGAGTCAGCCTGAACTCGGCGGACTCCGCTCGGGAGACGTGCTCACCCGCAGATATCTGTTGCTGGAGCAGATCGCGTGGGGCGGCATGAGCGTGATCTGGCGTGCCTTCGACCAGTCGCTGCAGCGGATGGTCGCGGTCAAGTTGCTCGACGGCGAGCTCGGCTCCGATCGCGGGGGCCGGGAGCTCATCCGCCGCGAGGCCCGCGCCACCGCCCGTCTCATCCATCCCGACGCGATCGAGGTCTACGACTACGGGGAGACCGTGACCCCGCACGGTCGCCTCGCCGCCTACGTGGTGATGCGCCTGCTGGAGGGGCGCCCCCTGTCCGACCGGATATCCGAGGGCCCGCTCCCGTGGATGGAGGCCGCGACGATCGCGACCAGGCTGGCCACCGTGCTGGCCGCCGCCCACGAAAGGGGCATCGTCCACCGGGACGTCACGGCCGAGAACGTGCTGCTGACCGCGGCGGGCGCCAAGCTGCTCGACTTCGGCATCGCGGCGTTCATCGGGGAGGACGACGACGACGCCACCTCCGACTACGGCACCCCTCCCTACGTGGCGCCCGAACGGCTGACCGGCACGACCGCGGAACCGGCGAGCGACGTCTACGCGCTCGGCGTGCTGCTGTTCGAGATGCTCACCGGCAGCCCGCCGTACCCCGAACAGACCTGGGAGGAAATAGAGAACGTCAGGCGGGAGGGACCTCCGCCCGCGATCTGCGTCCCGGGACTGCCTCCCGGGATCGGAACGCTCTGCCGGATCTGCCTGTCGCACAGGCCTGAGACGCGGCCGAAGGCCCAGGAAGTGGCCGACGGCCTGACCGAGCTCCTGGCCGCGGTCCGCAGGCCTGCCGAGACCAAGATCATAAGCTGGGCGGTGGCGGTGGCGGCGACGGTCGTGGTGCTGCTCGCGGGGGCCCTGGTGTGGAACCAGCTCGCCAACCCCACGGGCGGCCGATCTTTCCCTCCCCTGGCACTCACCTCCGACGCCTCACACTCCGCACCCGCCATGACTCCCGATCCCGGTTTCGCCCGGCCCTCTCCCAGTCCTACCGTTCAGGAGCCACGGACCACCCCTTCGGAGCCACGGACCACCGCTCATGACCAACGGGCGACGGAGACCTCTTCCGGATCGAAGGTGATCCCCTCGTCGACGCCGAGCCTCAGCCGGAGCGTCCAGCGCTTCAACGCGCTGCTGGCGAAGGGGGAGGGCGAGGGCAGGATCCGCCCGGACGTGGCCCTGGACCTGCGGCAGGTGCTGGCCAACAGCGTCTGCTGCTCACGCGATCTCACCCCGATCCGCGGGAAGATCGCCGATCGGCACCGGGAGGGCTCCCTGCCCGACGAGCTCCGCCACGCGCTGGAGAGGCAGCTCATGTTCGTATCGGTCGCGCTGGCCGGGTAATCCCTGGCCGGGGCGTCTCCGGCAGGCGAACTCGGCCACCTGGTCTCGCCGGATGGTCTGGCGAGGTGCCCCGGTCGAGCGGTCTGATCGGGGTTCCCCGCCGGACAAGCGTCTGTGGAGGTCGTTGAAGCCCCGGCGAAGCAGTTGATCCCTGGTCGAGGCAGCGAAGCCCGTACCCTGGAGGCATGCCGCGCAAGATCCAGAATCTCCGGGTAAAGGGCTACACCTCGATCCAAGATGCCGAGGTTCGCTTGGGTGACATCACGCTCCTTGTGGGGGCCAACGGCGCGGGCAAGAGCAACTTCATCGCGGCACTGGAGCTCCTCGGCAGGATCGCCGACGAAGAACTCGGTCTTGAGGTCGGCCTGCGCGGCGGAGCTCAGGCCGTCTTGCAAGCCGGAGCCAAAGGGGGTAGCAGCATCACCCTTGAGATCGAAGCCTTTAATGACGAACTAATGAATTCTTATGAGGCGGTGCTGGTACCGGCCGCGAATGACACGTTGATTTTTGAGCATGAAAGAATAACGTTCAAAGGGCCTGGTCACGATGAACCCTGGACGAGGGCACTTGGAAGCGGCCACAGAGAGTCGCTCCTTTCCTCTGCTCCAAAAGACTCGAAAAAAATTTCGGCCCATGTGATCGATATTCTACAGGGGTGCCGGGTCTTTCATTTTCAAGATACAAGCCGGAACGCTCCGGTCAAACAGCTCGGTTATGCGGCAGGCCAGGATGCATTACGCCCTGACGCCGGCAACCTCGCGGCCTTCCTGCTGCATCTACGCGAGGACTATCCAGGGAATTACAATCAGATACGAACCACGGTTCAGGGGATGGCGCCCTTCTTTCGTGATTTCGTTCTGGCGGAGGACTCTCAAGGACGAATTCAACTTCGATGGAGCCAGCAGGGCGTTGATGCGATTTTTCCCGCAGAGGCTTTCTCGGACGGAACTCTGCGCTACATCTGCCTGACCACTCTCCTTTTACAACCCCACCCACCGGCTCTGCTCGCCTTGGACGAACCCGAGCTAGGGCTGCATCCGTTCGCCATCGTTCAACTCGCTGAAATGCTTAGATCTGCGGCCGTGAACAGTCAGATCGTCGTTGCCACCCAATCCGTAACCCTGCTGAACCAGTTCGCTCTCGACGATCTTGTGATCGTCGAGCGGGACCACGGAGGCACCGTCTTGCATCGGCCAGAGCCGGAGCGTCTTCAAGCTTGGCTGGAGGAGTACTCTCTCGGCGAACTCTGGGAGAAAAACGTCCTGGGAGGCCGCCCGGCGTCCGAGTCACGCCCTCTTCAGGATTGAGCCGGTGCGTCAAATTTACGTCCTGGTCGAAGGACAGACAGAGGAAATCATCGTCCGGGATTTTTTGCAGCCCGGATTTGGCGGTGGCGTATGGCTCACCCCGGTTATCCTGAAAACCAGGCGCTCCGCAGGCGGACCGCCAGGAAGGGG
This sequence comes from Streptosporangium subroseum, assembly GCF_900188345.1. GTDB lineage: Bacteria > Actinomycetota > Actinomycetes > Streptosporangiales > Streptosporangiaceae > Streptosporangium > Streptosporangium subroseum. The sequence goes on from NZ_FZOD01000052.1 coordinate 61,777, forward strand.
TGGGGTCAGCACATGGAAGAAAATTGAGCAGGACCTACGTCTCCTTCTCCGGGATCCCAGCTTCCACTGCGTTACCACGCTTATTGACTACTATGGTCTCCCCAATGACTCCCCCGGCATGTCTGACCGACCTCATGGCTCACCGCACGACCGCGTCGCGCATGTAGAACGGGCCATATCGACTGCCATGGGCAACGACCCGCGGCTGATTCCGAATCTCGTCTTACACGAGACCGAGGCGTGGGTCCTCGCCGCGGCGGAGGAGTTGGCGAATCTCCTGGGCAAGCCGATGATCGCTAAAAAACTAAAAGCTCACGTCGACAAGGCCGGCGGCCCTGAGCTTGTCAACGAAAATCCGTCCACAGCGCCTTCGAAGCGCATTCTGGCGGAATATCCCGGTTATCGAAAAACTCACGACGGACCTCATGCCGTAGTCGCCCATGGACTTGACGCCCTCCGCCGGACATGTCCACATCTAGATTTATGGGTAAAACGTATTCTCCAAGAAGGTAACTGAACACAGGCGAGTGCGATGACCGCCGAGCCGTGGATCGCCGAGAGGTCAGGCCGAGCCGTTGAGGATGCCCGACGTCTACGAGGCTCGCGCCGAACAACGCCGTCGCCACCGCGACCCTGCGCCGAGTTCGGCGATCACGCCGGTGGTCTCTCCCGGCTGATTCCCTCCGGAAACGATGTAGGAGCGCTCCCATGATCGTGATCCCAGAGGAACGCGCAAGGCGGGCGTCGATCTCCCGTCACCCCGCCGGTCTGCGTTCGGGGGCCCCACCTGGGGAATCACCTCTTATATGCGGACAGGCCTGACGTGGGAGTGATGAAACTTTCGCGAAATATGTGACGAGACAGAAGCCACGGGCAGGGCGATGACGCCGACGCCGCGATGGCTGATCATCAGCTGATTACATCAGAGCAGCGCGTGACGCCGTCGCGAAGCTCGACACGAGAGGCATTTGATGGACTCCGCCCCGAACTCCGCCGATCCGGTCTCCACCGCGCCGCTGCTTGTTGTCATGGGCGTGACCGGTTCGGGCAAGAGCACCGTGGGCGCCGCTCTCGCCCTGCGGTTGCGGGTGCCGTTCGCGGACGCCGACGACTTCCACGGCGAGGCCAACGTCGCCAAGATGTCGGCCGGCATCCCGCTCGACGACGCCGACCGGCTGCCGTGGCTGCGGTCGGTCGGCTCCTGGCTCGCCGAACAGGCCGCCACCGGCGGGGTGATGAGCTGCTCCGCACTCAAGCGGAGTTACCGCGACATCCTGCGAGACCCGGCGCCGACGGCGATTTTTGTGCATCTCGACGGCGACGCCGAGGTCATACGCCGGCGGGTGGCCAACCGGCCGGGGCACTTCATGCCGGTTTCGCTGGTCAACTCGCAGCTGGACACCCTGGAGCCTCTCGAACCGGACGAGCGCGGGATCGTCCTCGACTTCGGCAGGCCCGTCGACGAGCTCGTGGAGGCCTATCTCGCCGCGGCGCCCTCCCTCGACGCTCCGTCACAACCGGCGTCCCCCGCCGATCCGAAATCAGGCCCCGAGAGCCCGGAAAATCCAGGAGTGTGACATGCGCACCGTCCTGATCGCACTCGCCGCACCCGACTCGGTCTCCCCCGGCAGGCTGATCCCCGCGGCGCTCATCGGCATCGCGCTGATCGTCTTGCTGATCACGTACTACAAGCTGCACCCCTTCCTGAGCCTGACCCTCGGTTCGCTGGTCGTCGGGATCATCGCGGGTCTGTCGCTGACCGACACCATCGACGCCTTCACCAGCGGGTTCGGCAGTACGGCGGCCGGCGTCGGCACGCTCATCGCGCTCGGCGCGATGTTCGGCAAGCTGCTCGCCGACTCCGGCGGGGCCGACGAGATCGTCGACACGATCGTCGGACGGTCGAGCCCTCGCTCCCTGCCCTGGGCGATGGCCGCGGTGGGTGCGCTGATCGGCCTGCCGATGTTCTTCGAGATCGGCCTCGTCCTGCTCATGCCGGTCATCTTCCTGGTCGCACGGCGTTCGGGACTGTCCCTGATCCGCGTGGGAATCCCCGCGCTGGCGGGCCTGTCGGTGATGCACGGACTCGTGCCTCCCCACCCGGGGCCGCTGGTCGCCATCGACGCGCTGAAGGCCGACCTGGGTCTCACCCTGGCCCTCGGCGTGCTCGTCGCCCTTCCCACGGTGGCCATCGCCGGGCCGCTGTTCGCCAAGTACGCCGCCCGGTGGGTGGACGTCCCGGCGCCGGAGCTCTACGACGCTCCGCCCGCCGCGCAGGACGCCCGGCGACCGTCGTTCGGCGTCACCCTGGCCACCGTGCTGCTGCCGGTCGTCCTGATGATGGGCAAGGCCCTCGCCGACATCCTCGCCCCCGAGGGGCACGCCGCCCGCACCGTGCTCGACTTCCTCGGCACGCCGCTGGTAGCCCTGCTGATCGCCGTCATCGTCGCGATGTTCACCCTCGGCCGCGGTGCCGCCATGGACAGGAAGGCGATCGCGAAGTCCCTGGAGCAGGCACTGCCGCCGATCGCGGGCATCCTGCTGATCGTGGCCGCCGGAGGCGGTTTCAAGCAGACCCTGATCGACACCGGGATCGGCGGCCTCATCGCCGGCTGGGTGGAGAACAGCGGGCTCTCGGTGCTGCTGCTGGCCTGGCTGGTCGCCGTGCTCATCCGGCTCGCCACGGGATCGGCGACCGTCGCGACCGTCACGGCCTCCGGGATCCTGGCCCCGCTGGTCGCCAATCTCAGCACTGGGGAGACCTCGCTGCTCGTCCTGGCCATCGGTGCGGGCTCGCTGTTCTTCTCCCACGTCAACGACGCGGGTTTCTGGCTGGTCAAGGAGTATTTCGGCCTCACCGTGGGCCAGAACATCAAAACCTGGTCGGCGATGGAGACCATCATCTCGGTGACCGGGCTGGTGCTGGTCCTGGTGCTGGACGTGTTCTTTTAGACCGCGAACGACCTTTCTCACAGACCGCGAACGGCCGGCCCCCGAACGACCCCGGCCCTCTCCGATCCCGTGAAACTTTCATGACCCGGGCCTCGGGGCGGGAGCCGTACAGGGCGAGCTAGAGGGGGTCGCGCATGCCCCGGAAGGCGAGGAACGGTCCGGCGGCCGGTTGACGGGCAACGGGTGAGCGCCGAAGCATGACGAACGCGACCGGCCGCACTTTCGATCGCGGGACCCCGTCCCGTGAACAGATCCCGTCCCCGAAGGGCATCTTTTATGAAAGTCCTGCGTGTTCGCAGGTGGTCGGCGGCGCTCGCGGCGCTCGTGACCACCTCGGCGCTGGCGGTCGCGCTCGGTTCCTCCCCCGCGGCCGCCGCGGGCGGAACCGGTACCGGCTATCTGCGCACTTCCGGAAACAAGATCATTGACAGCACGGGGGCGACCGTACGGCTGACCGGCATCAACTGGTTCGGCATGGAGACAGACAACAAGACGTTCCACGGCCTGTGGGCGAGCAACCCGTGGAGGGGCCAGCTCGACAAGATGGCCTCGCTCGGCTACAACACCCTCCGCGTGCCGTTCTCCAACGACGCCCTCAAGTCCGGAGCGGTGGCCACCGGCATCAACGACTTCGTCAACCCCGACCTGGTCGGCAACACCCCGCTGCAGATCCTCGACAAGGTCATCGCCTACGCGGGCAGCAAGGGCATGCGGATCATCCTCGACCGGCACCGCCCGACCGCCGCGGGGCAGTCGGCCCTCTGGTACGTCGCCGCGACGCCGGAGAGCAAGTGGATCGACGACTGGAAGATGCTCGCCCAGCGGTATGCGGGCAACACCACCGTCATCGGCGCCGACCTGCACAACGAACCGCACGCCGAGGGCACGAATCCGGCCGCCACCGGGGCCTGCTGGGGCTGCGGTGACACCGCGCGCGACTGGCGGCTGGCCGCCGAGCGGGCGGGCAACGCGGTGCTGTCGGTCAACCCCAACTGGCTGATCTTCGTCGAGGGCGTGAGCTGCCCGAGCGGCGGCCTGTCCAACGTCTGGGACAACGACCCCGGCAACGACGAGGACTGCGGCTGGTGGGGCGGCAACCTGTCCAAGGCGGGTCAGTTCCCCGTACGGCTCAACGTGGCGAACCGGCTGGTCTACTCCCCCCACGAGTACGCCACCTCGGTCTTCCACCAGACGTGGTTCGACGCGCCGAACTACCCGGCGAACATGCCGGCGATCTGGGACAAGTACTGGGGATATCTGTACAAGCAGAACATCGCCCCGATCATGATGGGCGAGTTCGGCACCACGCTCCAGGCACCCGTGGACAAGGTCTGGCTCCAGGAGCTGATGAAGTACACGGGCACCGGGGTGAACGGCATGTCGTTCACCTACTGGTCGTGGAATCCCAACTCCGGTGACACCGGTGGCATCGCCAAGGATGACTGGACCTCGATCAACCAGGACAAGCAGGACATCCTCCAGCCTTACCTGATCCCGCCGGTCGGCGGCGGTGGCGGAGGCGGCGGAGGTCCCACTCCGACCCCCACCCCCACGCCCGCCCCGACCTCGTGCACGTCCGCGTTCAAGCTCACCAACTCCTGGCAGGGCGGCTTCCAGGGCGAGCTGACGGTCAAGAACACCGGCGGTTCGGCGCTGAACAACTGGACGTCCACCTGGACCATGCCGTCCGGCGTGACGCTCGGCAGCGCCTGGAACGCCGTCGTCACGGTCAGCGGGACGAACTGGACGGCGAAGGGGCCCGACTGGGCCAGAAACCTTCCCGCCGGGCAGTCGGTCGTCATCGGTTTCACCGCCAACGGCCCCCAGGGACAACCCTCCGGCGTCACCTGCTCCGGCGGCTGAGGGCGCCGGTCCCCTCCGACGACCGGAGGTCCGACCGGACGGTTCCCGCCCGCTCCGGACGGGCCGTCCGGAGCCACCCTCTTCGATGGCCGGACGGCGCCTGCCCACACCGGGCGGGCCGCCTGAAGGTCACCTCGTCGGTGGCCGGACGGTGCCCGCTCGCATCGGACGGGCCGTCCGAAGGTGCCCCCTGACGGTTCCCGCTCACGGGAACGGGCCGCCCCTTCGGCGGCCCGGGGATCGTCCCGGCCGTTGAAGGCCGCCCGATCCGGTGGGCGGAGATCATCCGCTTCCGAAACAAAGCAAGCGCTCGACTTGAAAGTTTCAAAATCGGCAAAATCATCCGTTCGGATCGCAGCAGCCTGGGGGTGTGGCACATGAAACATCGGCGTAACCCGGGACACATGCCATTGACATCCCGTCCGCTGTCCCCAGAATCCCTTATGGGAGCGCTCCCACCCCCTCTCTCCCTTGCTCGATCCGGCGTGAGGCCGCTACCAGCGGTTTCGCGCCGGGCCCACCCATGGAGGCCCTTTTCAATGCATCGATTCCCCATCAAAGCGGGAGCGCTCCCACGCTTCCGGAGACGAGTCGCCGCACTGGCGCTGCTCAGCATGGCGGCCGGGACGGTCACCGCGCTGGCAGCCTCGCCCGCGATGGCAGCCGTCGCCTGCGACGTGACCTATACGACCAACGACTGGCAGGGCGGGTTCACCGCCAGCGTGTCGGTCAAGAACCTGGGTGACCCGCTGAACGGCTGGACGCTCGGGTTCACCTTCCCGACGACCACCCAGAAGCTCTCGCAGGGCTGGAGCGCCACCTGGGCGCAGAGCGGCCAGGCGGTCACCGCCAGGAACCTGGACTGGAACGGCGCCCTCGCCACAGGCGCCTCGACCAGTATCGGCTTCAACGGCACCTGGTCCGGGAGCAACCCCAAGCCGACCGCCTTCACGGTCAACGGCACCACCTGCGGCGGGACCACTCCCGTCAACCAGGCGCCCACGGCGACGATCACCAGCCCGTCGGCCGGCGCGACCTTCACCGCCCCCGCCACCGTGGCGATCGCCGCCGGCGCGGCCGACAGCGACGGCACCGTCGCCAAGGTCGACTTCTTCAACGGCACCACCCTGCTGGGCAGCGACACCACCTCGCCCTATGCCTACAGCTGGGCGAACGTGGCGGCCGGCAGCTACTCGATCACCGCGAGGGCGACCGACGACAAGGGCGCGGCCACGACCTCCTCCCCCGTCGGGATCACCGTCACGGGCACCTCCACCACTCCCGCGGTGGTCGTCACCCCGGCCACGCTCGCCGTCGCCGAGGGCTCGAACGCGAACCTGTCGGTCAGGCTCTCACAGGCTCCGACCGCGAACGTCACCGTGTCGACCGCCAGGACGAGCGGCGACACCGACCTGACCGCCTCCGCCGGCGCGTCGCTGACCTTCACCTCGTCGAACTGGAACACCGCCCAGACGGTGAGGATCTCCGCCGCCGAGGACGCCGACCAGACCTCCGGCAGCGCCGTGTTCACCTCGACCGCCACCGGCCACACCTCGGCCACGGCGACCGCGACCGAGGTGGACAACGACAGCACCGGCGGCAACAACGAGTACATCCAGCGGTTCACCACGCTGTACAACAAGCTCAAGGACCCGGCCAACGGCTACTTCTCGGCGCAGGGCGTGCCGTACCACTCCGTCGAGACCTTCTTGGTCGAGGCGCCGGACCACGGGCACGAGACCACCTCCGAGGCCTACAGCTACTACCTCTGGCTGGAGGCCGCCTACGGCAAGGTGACCGGCGACTGGAGCAAGTTCAACGCCGCCTGGGCCTCGATGGAGAAGTACATCATCCCGGCCACCGCGGACCAGCCGACCAACTCCTTCTACAACCCGTCCAAGCCCGCCACCTACGCCGGTGAGTGGGACGACATCAAGCAGTACCCGTCCACGCTGGACGGCGGCGTGAGCGTCGGCGTCGACCCGATCGCGAACGAGCTGAAGACCGCCTACGGCACCAGCGACGTGTACGGCATGCACTGGCTGATCGACGTGGACAACACCTACGGCTTCGGCCGCTGCGGCGACGGCACCACCAAGCCCGCCTACATCAACACCTACCAGCGCGGCCCGGAGGAGTCGGTCTTCGAGACCATCCCCCAGCCGTCCTGTGACACCTTCAAGCACGGCGGCACGAACGGCTACCTGGACCTGTTCACCAAGGACAGCAGCTACGCCAAGCAGTGGAAGTACACCAACGCCCCCGACGCCGACGCCCGCGCCGTCCAGGTGGCCTACTGGGCGCACACCTGGGCCACGGAGCAGGGCAAGGCGGCCGACGTCGCGACCACGGTCGGCAAGGCCGCGAAGATGGGCGACTACCTGCGCTACTCGATGTACGACAAGTACTTCAAGAAGCAGGGCTGCACCAGCACCTCGTGCGCGGCGGGCACCGGCAAGGACAGCTCCGCCTACCTGATGAGCTGGTACTACGCCTGGGGCGGCGCCAACGACACCTCCGCGGGCTGGGCCTGGCGAATCGGCTCCAGCCACAACCACTCCGGCTACCAGAACCCGATGGCCGCCTGGGCGCTGTCCAACGTGACGGCGCTCAAGCCCAAGGGTGCGACGGCCGTACAGGACTGGACCACCAGCACGAAGCGGCAGCTGGAGTTCTACCGCTGGCTGCAGTCGACCGAGGGCGCGATCGCCGGTGGCGCCACCAACAGCTGGCAGGGCCACTACGCGGCCCCGCCGTCCACGCTGCCCACCTTCTACGGCATGGCCTACGACTGGCAGCCGGTCTACCACGACCCGCCGTCCAACCAGTGGTTCGGCTTCCAGGCCTGGTCGATGGAGCGGGTCGCGGAGCTCTACTACGCGACCGGCAACGCCGACGCCAAGGTCGTGCTGGACAAGTGGGTCAAGTGGGCCACCGACAACACCACGATCAACGCCAACGGGACCTACCAGATCCCCTCGACGCTGGTGTGGACCGGCCAGCCCGACACCTGGAACGCGAGCAGCCCGGGCTCCAACTCCGGACTGCACGTGAGCATCAGGGACTACACGACCGACGTGGGCGTGGCGGGTTCCTACGCCAAGGTGCTGACGTACTACGCGGCCAAGTCCGGTAACGCCACGGCCAAGGCCGTCGCCAAGGGCCTGCTCGACGGCATCTGGCAGAACAACCAGGACGCCAAGGGCGTCTCGGTCGCCGAGACCAAGGCCGACTACAGCCGCCTCAACGACCCGGTCTACGTCCCCTCGGGCTGGACCGGCAAGATGCCCAACGGCGACGTCATCAACTCCAGCTCGACCTTCATGTCCATCCGGTCCTTCTACAAGAACGACCCGGACTGGCCGAAGGTCGACTCGTACCTGAAGGGCACCGGCCCCGCGCCGACCTTCAACTACCACCGTTTCTGGGCCCAGGTCGACGTGGCCGTCGCCCTGGCCGAGTACGGCCGGCTCTTCCCCTAAAAAGCCGGACACGCCCGGCTCCCTTCCTTGAGAAGCCGGGCGGCCCGTCCTCGGGAAGGAGCCGAGTGCGACCGCACCGCCTGCTCCCTCCCGAGGAGCCGGGTACGACCGGGCCCGCTCGCTCCTGAGGCGAGGTCCGGCCCCGAAGACCTCGGGGCGCGGCGGCACCCCTGACCTGTCACCGCGCCCCGAGTACCACCTCTGACGACCGAAGACCTCGGGGCGCGGCCGGTACCTCCGACGTACCGGCCGCGCTCCGAACGCCACCTTCTTCCCCGAGACTTCCCCGAGAGGCACCCATGAGATCCAGCGAAGGGACCGCCGGATTCATCCGGCGGGGGAATCGCGTCCCCGCCGGCCTTTGCGAAACGGGCAGGGCAGGGCCATCGCCCACCCGGGCCAGGGACTCCTCGGGACTCGGAGGGGTCGCGAAGAGATCCCTGACGGTGCTGGCCCTCCTGGCCCCGCTGGCGCTGGCCGTCGTGCCGGCGCCCGCCGCCCAGGCCGCCGCGCCCGCGTTCAGCTACGGCGAGGCGCTCCAGAAGTCCATCTGGTTCTACGAGGCCCAGCAGTCGGGGGACCTGCCGAGCTGGAACCGCGTCGGCTGGCGCGGCGACTCCGCGCTCGACGACGGCAAGGACGTCGGACTCGACCTGACCGGCGGCTGGTACGACGCGGGCGACCACGTCAAGTTCGGGCTGCCGATGGCGGCCTCCGCGACGATGCTGGCCTGGGGCGCGGTGGAGTATCGGGACGCCTACGCCTCCTCGGGGCAGCTCACCCACCTGCTGAACAACCTCAAGTTCGTCAACGACTACTTCATCAAGGCCCATCCGTCGCCGAACGTGCTCTACGGGCAGGTCGGCAACGGCGGCACGGACCACGCCTGGTGGGGCCCCGCCGAGGCGATGCAGATGCAACGGCCCGCCTACAAGATCGACGCCTCCTGCGGCGGCTCGGATCTGGCCGGGGAGACTGCGGCGGCGATGGCCGCCTCATCGATCGTCTTCCGCCCGACAAGTCCGTCTTATGCCGACACGCTGGTGGCGCACGCGAAGCAGCTCTACACCTTCGCCGACACCGTGCGGAAGAAGTACAGCGACTGCATCACCGACGCGTCCGGGTACTACCAGTCGTGGAGCGGCTTCAACGACGAGCTGGTCTGGGGCGCCATCTGGCTGCACCGGGCCACCCAGGACGCCTCCTACCTGGCCAAGGCCGAGGCCTACTACGACAACCTCGGCACCGAGCCGCAGTCCACGACCAAGTCCTACAAGTGGACGATCGCCTGGGACGACAAGTCCTACGGCGCCTACGTGCTGCTGAACAAGCTGACCGGCAAGCAGAAATACCTCGACGACGCCAACCGCTGGCTCGACTTCTGGACGGTCGGGGTCAACGGGCAACGGGTGACATACTCCCCGGGCGGCCAGGCCGTACTCGACCGCTGGGGATCGCTGCGCTACGCGGCCAACACCGCGTTCGTGGCCCTGGTCCACAGCGACACCATCACCGAGGCCGCGCGCAAGACGAGATACCACGACTTCGCGCTCAGGCAGATCAACTACGCGCTCGGCGACAACCCGCGCAGCTCCTCCTACATGATCGGGTTCGGCGCCAACCCTCCCAAGAGCCCCCACCACCGCACCGCGCACGGTTCGTGGACCGACCAGCTCACCTCGCCGGTCGCCAGCCGCCACACCCTGTACGGCGCGCTCGTCGGCGGCCCGCCCGACCCGAACGACGCCTACACCGACAAGCGCGACGACTACGTGATGAACGAGGTCGCCACCGACTACAACGCGGGCTTCACCAGCGCGCTCGCCCGGCTCTACCGGGAGTACGGCGGAGCCCCGGCGGCGAACTTCCCCGTCGCGGAGACCCCCGACGGCCCGGAGATCTTCCTGGAGGCCGGGGTGAACGCCTCGGGCTCGACGTTCACCGAGATCAAGGCGATCGTCAGGAACCAGTCCGGCTGGCCCGCGCGCCCGCTGACCAACGGCTCGTTCCGCTACTACTTCACCCTCGACGGCACCACCACCGCGAGCCAGGTCACGGTCTCCTCCGCGTACAACCAGTGCAAGGCGCCGACCGGGCCGACCCTGCTGTCAGGTAAGACCTACTACGTCACCATCGACTGCTCCGGCACCTCGATCTCCCCCGCCGGACAGTCACAGCACCGGCGCGAGGTCCAGTTCCGCCTCGCCAGCTCCGGCACCTGGGACCCGTCCAACGACTGGTCGTATGCGGGTGTCGCCACCACTCCCGGCGCGACTCCCGTGAGAGTGCAGAACATGACGCTCTACGCGGGCACCACGAAGATCTGGGGCAACCCCCCGGGTGACGAGCCGCCCCCGGTGGAGGACACGACGGCTCCGGCGAGACCGGGCAAACCCACCGTCTCCGCCATCACCGGGAGCACCGCCAGGCTGGCCTGGACGGCCTCCACCGACAACGTCGGAGTGAGCGGCTACGACGTCTACCGGGGCACGACCAAGGTCGGAACGGCCCCGGGCGTCACCTTCGACCTCACCGGCCTGACCCCTGTGACGGCCTACACCGTCAGCGTGGTGGCCAGGGACGCGGCGGGCAACTCCTCACAGGCTTCCGAGAGCACCTCCTTCACCACCACCCAGGATTCGACTCCGACCGGTGGGTGCACCGCCACCTACACGATCGGCAACGCCTGGCAGGGCGCCTTCCAGGGCGAGGTGACCGTCAAGAACCAGGGCACCTCGGCCATCGGCGGCTGGACGGTGACCTGGAGGTTCGCCGGCGGCCAGACCATCACCCAGCTGTGGAGCGGCACGCACACCCAGACAGGGGCGGACGTGTCGGTCAGGAACGTGGCCTGGAACGGCAACCTCGCTCCGAACGGCTCGACGACCTTCGGGTTCACCGCGAGCCAGAACGGCACCAACGGCGTCCCGGTCCCGGTGAACTGCACCGCGAGCTGACGCCCCCCGCTACCCCGGCCGGGTGCGATGACCCCTCCGCCCGGCCGGCCACCTCCTTCCAGAGTCCGACCCCCAGAGGCAGGCCATGCGAATCCGAATCGCGATGCTCTCCGCGCTCCTCCTGTCGTTCCTCATCCCGATGTCACCCGCCCACGCCGCCGTCGGCCTCCACGTCAGCGGCACGAAGATCCTCGAGTCGAGCGGCAGCGCGTTTGTCATGCGCGGCACCAGCCACGCGCACACCTGGTACCCGACCCAGACCGGCTCCTTCGCCGCCATCAAGGCCCTCGGCGCGAACACGGTGCGCGTGGTGCTCAGCGGCGGTCGCTGGCCCGCCAACGGCGTCGCCGACGTGACGAACGTGATTTCACTGTGCAAGCAGAACAAGCTCATCTGCGTGCTGGAGAACCACGACACCACCGGGTACGGCGAGCAGAGCGGCGCCTACACCCTGGACCAGGCCGTCGACTACTGGATCAGTGTGAAGAGCGCGCTCGTCGGACAGGAGGACTACGTCGTCCTCAACGTCGGCAACGAGCCCTTCGGCAACAACGCGACCACCCCCGGCTGGACCCAGGCCACCTCCGCCGCCATCACCAGGTTGCGCGGCAACGGATTCCAGCACCTGATCATGGCGGACGCACCCAACTGGGGCCAGGACTGGGGCTTCACCATGCGCGACAACGCGGCCACGGTCTTCGCCGCCGACCCGCAGCGCAACACGGTCTTCTCCGTCCACATGTACGGCGTGTACGACACGGCGGCCGAGGTCACCGACTACATGCAGCGCTTCCAGACCGCCGGGCTGCCGCTGGTGGTCGGCGAGTTCGGGTTCAACCACTCCGACGGCAACCCCGACGAGGACACGATCATGGCCCAGGCTCAGGCCAGGGGCATCGGCTACCTCGGCTGGTCCTGGAGCGGCAACGGCGGCGGCGTCGAATACCTCGACCAGGTGACCAACTTCAACGCCGCCAGCCTCACCAGCTGGGGGCAGCGGCTCTTCAACGGTGCGAACGGCATCGCGCAGACCTCCGTACAGGCCAAGATCTACGGTGGGACGACTCCTCCGGACCCGAGTGACACCACGGCTCCGAGCAGGCCCGGCACCCCCGCCGCCTCGGCCGTCACCGGCACCGGCGCCACGCTGACCTGGACCGCCTCCACCGACAACCGCGCCGTCACCGGCTATACCGTCTACCAGGGCACCACCCAGCTCGTCACCTCGGCCACCAACTCCGTCACCCTGACCGGACTCACCCCCGGCACGGCCTACACCGTCAACGTCGTCGCCCGCGACGCCGCCGGAAACGCCTCCGCCGCCTCGGCCGGCACCACCTTCACCACCACCTTCGGACCCACCAACCCCGGCACCGGCTGCACCTCCACCTACAAGACCACCAACTCCTGGCAGGGCGGCTTCCAGGGCGAGGTCACCGTCAAGTGCGCCGGCGCCGTCACCAGCTGGCGAACCGTCCTGACCTATCCCGCCGGTGTCAACGTCACCCAGACCTGGAGCGCCACCCTCGCCGCCTCCGGCACCGCCTTCACCTTCACCAACGCCGCCTGGAACGGCACCATCTCCGCCGGCGGCTCGACCACCTTCGGCTTCATCGGCTCCTGGAACGGCACCGGCACCCCACCCACCCCCACCATCTCCTGATCCCCAGAGCGTCTCGAACAGCCCTGACGCCTCTGAGGGGGATGCGGTCCGCGACCGTACTCCCCACCGGCGGTCAGCGGACGCCGGCGCGTCAGCGGCGAACAGCGGGCGGTGGCACGATCGCACCGCCCGCTCCCCGGGAAGTCGTCCGTCCCCGCTCAGGTGCCGGGGCCAAACCCATATTTGCGCAGCGCGTCGACCAGCCAATGTGCGATCTTCGCGTGACCCTCGTAGGTGGGATGGACACCGTCGGGCAGGATCGTCCCGCTCCCCCAGCTCCGGCCGAGCGGATCCAGGAAGGGCGTCTTCGCCTCCTCGGCCGCGACCGCGATGGCGTCCCTCACCTGGTAGCTCCAGTCGGGAGCCTTCGCCATCCAGATGGGACCGATCACCACGATCCTGGTCTCCGGCCATCGACGCCGGGCCAGCTCCAGCAGGCGCTCGACCGCCTGATGAACCGTCCCCGGACTGACCTGGCGGTCGTTGTGCCCACCGGAGATGATCAGCAGGCCGGGGGGCGGACGCCAGGAAAGCTCCTTGTCGAAGGACATCTCGAAGGTCCGGCCCACCGGGCCGGGGTTGACGAAGCCCGTCCCGGACGCTCCCGCGGTGACCAGCTGCCAGCCCAGCGTCCGCGCGGTCTGCGCGGCGTAGCTGTCCCACCCCTGAACCGGACCCGACCCGACCGTGAAGCTGTCACCGATGATCATGACCATCGGGGCCGTCGACCGGCGCGGCACCGGCGACGGAGTGGAGGCCAGGGGCACCCGGGCCCCGGCGTCGTGCGTCGGCGATACGGGGCCGCCGTCCAGCCCACATCCCGAAATAAGATAGAAAATCGCCGCAAACATAGCAACGGTGAGCACGAGTAGTCGCCTGCGCACCTGCCCGTACATGCCACCTCGGAGAGCTTTAAGCTGCCGACATGAATAGTGACCTCTACGGGCGCACGCGGCGACTCGAACTCGCCGACCAGAACCTGCGCTCCTTCGAAGCGGTGGTCCTGGCGTCGTCGCCCGACGGGATCGTTCTGAGCACGTCGGCATTCTACCCAGGCGGAGGAGGCCAGCCCGCGGATCGGGGAGTTCTCCTCTGGCAGGGAGTGGAGACCCGCATCGGCGGTGTGCGCAAGGGTGACGACCTCTATCTGATCCCGGTCGAGGACGACCCGATCCCCCCGCCGGGGACGACCGTGCGGGCGGCGGTCGCAGACGAGAGGCGCTCCGCCCTGATGCGGACCCATTCGGCCCTGCACGTGCTGTGCGGGGTGGTCTTCCGTGACTTCGGCGCCCTCGTCACGGGCGGAAACATGGAGGAGCTGACCGCCCGGATGGACTTCAACCTGCCCGAGGTTCCGCCCGGCTTCAAGGAGACCGTGGAGGAGGCCTGCAACGCCGAGGTCACCGCCGACCGCCGGATCGACGTCCGCGTCCTCCCCCGCGCGGAGGCCTTCGCGATCCCCGACATCATCAGGACGGCCACGAACCTGGTGCCCGAGACGGTCGAGGAGGTCCGGATCATCGACATCGTCGGCCTCGACTGCCAGGCCGACGGCGGCACCCACGTCGCCTCCACCAAGCAGATCGGCCGCATCAGGGTCGCCAAGATCGAGAGCAAGGGCAAGGGGTTCCGCCGCCTCCGTATCGAGGTGGCGGACTAGTCAGTCCTCCGCGCCTTCGGGTGCCGTTCCCCGGTGCGACGTGGGGCGCCACTGCGCTCTGGCGGCTCCCGCCTCGGTGCAGGAGCTGGATACGTACGGCGAACCAAGCCCTGCCAGACGACGGTTTCCCGGCACGAGGCAGCCCGTTCCCGTCGGCTCGAAACGGCTCGTTCCCCACGGTTGGGGATAGCTCGCTCCCGCCGGCTCGGAGCGGCTTGTTTTCGTCGGCCTGGGGCGGTTCGTTCCGGTCAGCTCGGAATGGTCGGTCGCCACCGGCTCAGGGTGGCCTGTTTTTGTTGGCCGGGGATGGTCTGTTCCCGAGAGCTCGAAGTCGATGGCTCCGGCCCGTCCGGCGTGACCGGTCAGCGCGGGGTAGGTGTGGTCGGTTGGTGTGGGCCCGTAATGATCGGTCGAGGCCGAACCCTCAACACCGCCCTGAACATGCAACAACGGCAACCGCAACACAAAACGCGCCCCCCGCGGCGA
>NZ_FZOD01000145.1 GCF_900188345.1 Streptosporangium subroseum
GTGCTTGCAGTATCAGCCCGACTTGCTCAACGCGTTCATCGCCGAGACCGGCCTGAGCCTCGAACCGCCATAACCCCAGACCTTCTTAATCAGTACAGGCTCAAAATCCCGTAGACGAACTGGCGGCTGATGTCGTGGCGCTCGCGCAGACTCGTGGTGGGCGCGGGCGCTTCGGTCATCGGCGCGCGGCCGGAAAGCGGATCATGGGGACGGGCCTGGTCATGCCGGTCGGTGAGCTCGATGGAGACCGCGAAAAGCAGGTGGGACGCCATGCTCTTTGTCCTTTCTGGCCATCCCTGCTCATGTGCGTGAAGAATTGTGTCGAATAGTCTTCCTCAGGAAGATTACCGGGGACGGGGATGAGCTTTGCTGGAAAAGGTGTTCGACAGCGAGGAACTGCCGCAGGCCGATCGGTTGGACGCGTGGCATGACAGTGTGTCTCACTGGCTGACGCCCAACGTGTTCACCGTCGATCAGCCGGCCGAATTCCGGGCCTCTCTGCAGGCGGCGGACCTGGGTCCCGCCCAGGTGGTCACCATGACGTACTCGTCCATGCGAACGAGCCGGACGCCGAAGATGATCCGGCGTTCGGACCCCGAGATGTACGTCGTGGGGCTGACTTTGTGGGGGAGGCAGGCCATCGCTCAGGCGGGGAGGGACACCGCGCTCGGCGAGTGCGACCTGGTCCTCTACTCGACTTTCCAGCCTTTCGAGACCCAGGTGCGCGCGGACGACGGCACGGCGGGTTCCGTGGTGGCGCACATTCCGCGAGCGCTGCTGCTGTTGCCGTCCGACAAGGTGGACCGGCTGCTGGCGACCCGATTACCCGGTCGCACGGGAATGGGCGCTCTGTTCTCGCAGTTTCTCACCCACCTGGCCACCGGTGACGGTGACTACGGGCCGGATGACGACATTCGTCTGGGAACAGTAACGCTCGACCTGTTCACCGCGCTGCTCGCCCATCACCTGGACGCCGGCGCCCAAGTGCCCGTCGACTCCCGCGAACGAGTCCTAATCACGCAGATCCGCGCGTTCATCAGCAGGCACCTGGGAGATCAACGCCTATCGCCGGAAACCGTCGCCTCCGCCCATCACATCTCCCTTCGCTACCTGCAGCGCCTCTTCCAGCAGAACGGTCACACCGTCAGTGCCTGGATCCGGGATCAGCGCCTCGAACACGCCAGACGCGACCTCGCGGATCCGGCGTCGTTCCTCTCCCCCATCCAGGCGATCGCCATCCGCTGGGGATTCGCGCACCCCGCCGCGTTCAGCCGCGCGTTCCGCGCCGCCTACGGCATGTCGCCTCGCGACTACCGGCACCACTTCCATCCCGACGGGTGCGCGCGGCGTTAAGAACTGTGCGTCTCTCGCCAACGACATCGTTCCCGAGTTCCGGAGATGCTGATCACGGTAAAAGCCCGGGTCTCCGGAGAAAGGGACCGGCCCGTGGTCAAGTTCGAAGCACCATTCCTTTCATAGGAGGGTTCAGGATGGCTCACAAGCGACTCCGGCGGGGGGCTCTGTTCGCCGCCGGCACTGCTCTCGCGGCGGTCGCGACCGCGCCTGTGATGGCTGCTCCCGCAGCCGCAGCCGCAGCGGCCTGTGTCACGGTCGCGACCGGCACGAGCTGGGGTGTGGACTACGTCACGGTCCGCAACGGCTGTTCGACGACGCAGCGCGTCAAGGTCATCATCTTGGCGGGTGATGACAGTGGCTGCACGAGTTTGGCGCCGGGCAAGTCCATGACGCACCGTCACGTCACCGGTCGCTACCAGACCATTCAATTCTGCTGACTGACACGACGGACCTAGTGCTGTGACCGGAAACGATCACCGGGTCACGAGCACCCCGGCCCGCTCCGCCAGGCTTCCCTTCACCTGCCGATGCAGCTCGCGGACTCCGGGCCGCGACCAGGTCCTGCCGGTCGTCACGCCCCGCAGCAGGCGCACGCTCAGCACCGTCTCCCACAGGGCGTTCGGAGCCGGGGCGAGGGTGATCCGGCGAAGGTCGGCGTCGGAGAAGTGCATACGCATCATGACAATGGATTTTCACACCACCCGCCCGATTCAGACAAGGTTGGCCAACCCTTTTTAGTCAGGACTAAAAGGTGTTGTGGCCGGAATTCGGATAGGGAAGTCTCATTACCACAAGTCGATAAATGGCGGCCGATTCTCGGTTAACAGCGGCAATGCACAGCCGGCCATGCGCCACCCCTTTGGGGTGATGCTGTTCGGCTGATTTCCTGCGGTCACGACCTTCACAGAAAGAGAGCACATGCACAAACAGCGACGCTTTTTTCGGGCTGCGAAAATATCGGCGGCTACTCTCGCGCTGGCAACCACCGGCGCGATGCTGAACGCATCACCTGCCTCGGCAAGGCCGATCGACTGCAGTCTTACCGTGACCTTAATCAACGCCGGGTCCAGCGGTCTGAACGGCAAGGCGAGTGTGTACTGTTCGAAGCCCGAGCACCTCACGGTGTACATCAACATCTATCGGGAAGACGCGTTGGGGCACGGAGCCACTGTCGCTTCGGGGAAGGGGGACAGTAACGGCCGTCAGGGCTGGACCTACGCCACCGCCAATGAGCCTTGCTCCCAGCTCCAGACCACCAAGAAATACCATGCAGTAGCGAGAGTGGATGACACGACCTATCATATCCCCATCGAAGTCAAGGACGCCCAGACCCCCAGCTATAAGGGTCACTGTTAAGTGATCCAGTCCTGACCGTCAACGTTACGGCGGTTATGTCAGCACCTGGAGCAACATGGGATCACTGCCGACATCCACTACGGTTTCTGCTTAAAGGGTAGTGTCACCGAATCACGCTTCCCGGCGACGATGCGGTTATATAACGTTGATCGTATGAAGCAAAGCTATTCATTCGTGGTGCGGATAGAGGAGTTGCGACTCCTCGATGAAGGGACGCGGGGGAGCGGCGGCCAGCGCGACGTGGTGCCCGCGGAAGCGGCTGGGGTGGGTAAGACCTGGCCGGCTCGGCAGGCGGTCGCGCAGGCCAGAGAACGCGGCGCCCTCACCCACTGGGTCGGCCTTCGGGGACCATCACCCCTGAACCTGATGACCGTTAACGCGACCCTGTCGATGCTCTGCCTCTCCGACCCTTGAACCTTATAGGTAGCCAAGATCGCAAACTCTGACATTGAATGAATAATGTCAGGAAACGAAACTACAGGTTGTCAACTCCGGAATTCGGCCGGGACAGTCTTGTTGCCATGTGCCTGAAACGCCACATGTCGCCAGGTTCGTAACTCTAGGGGGAATACCATGCGCATTGTCACTCGCCAGCAGCTCGCAGGGGCGATCGTCACGGCGGCGGCCCTTACGGCGTCGGTCCTCTCCGCCGCACCTGTATTGGCGTCGACGGTGATGGAACCGAGTGCGAGAATGCCGGCCCGGGTCCTGGCCAATAGCTGTGGCCTACCGACATCCGCCCGCCCAAACAGTTCCTTCATCGAATCGTTCTACTACTGCGACGACTGCAAGAAGACGGCGGCCTACGACCAGAAGACGTTAGGCGGCACCTTCTACTGCACCTACAACCCGAGAAATGGGCTCACCGACGAGCACCGCCAGTATTGATCTTCCTGGCTGTGCGATGAGTCCGGATTCGTCGTCGGGCGTGGGGCCGACCATCGCCACCTGACTTGGTGCACGCTCGCCATCTTCGGGCGTGGAGACCTCTAGGGCCACGGCCTTGACGGGCCCGACAGCTTCGAAGAATTCCTCTCCACCTCCTCCCACCTTCTGGAGCTCCCGGTCAAGCCCTCGGTCAGGGCAGCCACCCTGCGTCTCCTCGCCGG
>NZ_FZOD01000130.1 GCF_900188345.1 Streptosporangium subroseum
GTCGGCCAGCGCGGTACGGCCCCAGTGCGCGATCGAGGCGACCCGCACCCCCAACCGGTGCACGGTGGGCAGCAACTCCACGCTCGCATCCAGGCCCGGCGCGCTCTCCAGCGCCAGCACCAGGGCGATCAGCCCCTCGCCGAGCGCCGCGTCGATCTGCGCTCCGTCGGTGCACAGCCGCACCGCATCGGCGTTGCCCTCGGCCAAGGTGTGCGCACACTCGATCATGCGCAGCGTCTGCCGGAGCGCCCCCTCGGGCCGATACTGATCGTCGATGAAGACCGGCAGCACCTGCAGATTCACCCCGCCCTCACGCAGCTGGGGCAGCCACCGCTCACGGAAGAACGACGCCCACCGCTCCGGAGGCCTGGCGGTAACCGCCATCAGCAGATCGTTGTGGGTATCGGCGACCACGGCGTCGCGGTGGAGGTCGGTGGACACGTAAGGGCCCTTCTGCGCGGGTGACTCTCGTTCGCCATGACGTTATCGAGAGTGCGGTTTCCTTGCCCGGATGAGTGAGGGCGCGGCACCAACGGTGAAGATCTGGGTCCGTGCCCGGCCGGGTCAGCGTGCGAAGCGGAACGCCCCGGGCCGGGGCTCCTTGGTGATCCGCCGGTAGACGGTCGTGGCCGCCGGCCAGTTGTTGGTCACCCGGCCGGCCACGTTCTTGTACCAGCTCGTGCAGCCCGCCTGCCAGATCATTTTACCCATGGCCCGATCCAGGCTCCGCCGCCAGGTGTCCATCGCCTCCGGCCTGACCTCCATCGACCCCCTCCCCGCGATGTACGGCAGGCACCCCATGATGTATCCGACCTGGCATTCGATCATGAAGACGATCGAGCTGTGACCGAGGTTGGTGTTGGGCCCGTACACCATGAACAGGTTGGGGAAGCGCGGCACGGCGATGCCCAGGTAGGCCTCCGCCCCGTCCTTCCACTCCTCATCGAGGCGGCGCCCCTCACGGCCCGTGATCTCCATCGGAGCCAGGAAGTCGGAGGCGTGGAAGCCGGTCGCGTAGACGATCACGTCGGCCTTGTGAAGGCCCGTGGCGGTCTCGACGCCTCCGGGTGCGATCCGGGTGATCCGGTCGGTGACGACGTTCACGTTGGGCCGGGTCAGCGCGGGGTAGAAGGCGCTGTCGATGACGATCCTCTTGCAGCCGATCGGGTAATCGGGGGTGAGCCTGGCCCGCAGTTCGGGGTCGGGGACCTGGTCGTGAAGGTGGCCCAGAGCGATTTTGCGCAGAAGCCCGGTGCTCCAGCCACCCGCCAGGGCCGGATAGAGGGCGCCCTCGGTGTAGCGGTAGAGCCACTCACGGTAGCCCCGATGCAGGGACGGCATGCGGCGGAAGGCCGTCGTCAGGGTGTCGCCGAAGGCGGCGTCCATCTTGGGGATCACCCAGTTGGGGGTCCGCTGGAAGACGTCCACCTGCCCGGCCACCTCGGCCACCCGGGGAATGAACTGCGCGGCCGACGACCCGTTCCCGATCACCGCCACGCGCTTGCCCGTCAGATCCTGGGAGTGGTCCCAGCGGGCGGAGTGGAAGGACACGCCCTCGAAGTCCGAGGTTCCCGCGATGTCGGGCATCCGGGGCCGGTTGAGCTGTCCCACCGCCGACACCACGACGTCGAACAATTCCTCCCCGGCCGTGGTGCGGACCCGCCACCTGCCCAGCGACTCGTCGAAGGACGCGGCCGTGACCTCGGTGTTCAACCGGATCCGCGGGCGCAGGCCGTACTTGTCGGCGCAGGTCTCCAGATAGTCGAGGATCTCCGGCTGCCCGGGGTATCGACGGGTCCAGCTCGAGTACTTCTCGAAGGAGAAAGAGTACAGATGCGAGGGGATGTCACACCCCGCCCCCGGATAGGTGTTGTCGCGCCAGGTGCCCCCGACGTCGGCTCCCTTCTCGAAGATCGTGTAAGAGCGGATTCCGGCTTTCTCGAGCTGTATGGCCATGCACAGCCCGCCGAATCCGGCACCGATGATCGCGACAGTAAGGCTCATATGCCGACCCTCCGGGTGTCAGGATCCACTTACATTAGGCGATGGGCCTGCGCCGGGAAATAGGCCGGTAGTCTGCGCACGTGCCTACGCTTGCCGACGTCATCCGAGAGCTCGAATCCATCTACGACCCCGCGTGGGCGGAGTCGTGGGACGCGGTCGGGCTCGTCTGCGGGGACCCGGCGGCGGAGGTGCGAAAGATCCTGTTCGCGGTGGATCCGGTGGCCGCCGTCGCGGACGAGGCCATCGAGTGGGGCGCCGACCTCATCGTCACGCACCACCCCCTCTACCTGCGCGGCGTCACGAGCGTCGCGGCCACCACCTTCAAGGGCCGCCTGATCCACAAGCTGATCAAAAACGACGTCGGCCTCTTCACCGCCCATACCAACGCCGACGTCGCCGACCCGGGCGTCTCCGACGCGCTGGCCCGCGCCGTGGGCCTGACCGGTCCGCTCACCCCCTTGCAGCCCTCCGCGGACGATCCCCGGCGCGGCCTCGGCCGTGTCGGCGCGCTGTCCGCCCCCGTCTCCCTCGCCGAGTTCGCCCGGCAGGCGGCGGACGGGCTCCCCGCCACGGCGGGCGGCCTGCGGGTCGCCGGAGACCTCGACCGCCGGGTCCAGCGGATCGCCGTGAGCGGGGGAGCGGGAGACTCCCTGCTCGGTACGGCCCGCGCCGCGGGAGTGGACGTGTTCCTCACCGCGGACCTGCGCCACCACCCGGCCACCGAGTTCATGGAGACCTCCGGCGGTCCCGCGCTGATCGACGCCGCCCACTGGGCCACCGAATGGCCCTGGCTGACCGATGCGGCGCGGCGTCTGACGTCCATATCGGCCGCGAAGGGGATTACTGTTGAGACGCGCGTATCCGAGACGGTCACGGACGCCTGGAATACAACAGCAAAGTGCGAGGATTTGAAGTGAAAGCAGCCCCGGCAGCTCAGAAGCGTCTGCTCGATTTGGCCGAACTCGACTCCGTCATCGACCGGCTGGCCCACCGCCGCCGCACCCTGCCAGAGCTGGCCCAGATCGACGAGCTCTCCGCCCGCGTGGCCCGGATCGCGACTCAGGTGATCGGCGCCGAGACCGAGTCGAGTGACCTGGCTCGTGAGCAGACCAAGGCTGAGGCCGACGTCGACTCGGTCCGCATCCGCGCCGAGCGCGACCAGAAACGCCTCGACTCCGGCCAGGTGTCCTCCCCGAAGGACCTGGCCAGCCTCCAGTCCGAGATCGTCTCCCTGAACCGCCGCCAGAGCGATCTGGAAGAGGTCGTGCTGGAGATCATGGAGCGCCGAGAGGCGGCCGACGGGCAGGTCACCAAGCTCGTCGCCGAGCGCAACGAGCTCTCGGCCACCCGCGGCGTCGCCGAGGACGGCAGAGACGCCGCCTTCGCCGAGATCGACAAGGAGAAGGGCGAGGTCCAGGCCAAGCGCGACGAGACCTCCGCCGACATCCCGGCCGACCTGCTCGCGCTCTACGAGAAGATCCGGGAGCAGTCCGGAGTGGGCGCGGCGAGGCTGCAGGGCGCCCGCTGCAGCGGCTGCCGCACGAGCCTGTCCATCGCCGAGATCAACCGCATCAAGGCCGCCTCCCACGACGAGGTCATCCGCTGCGAGGAGTGCCGCCGGATCCTGGTCCGTACCGCGGAGTCCGGGCTGTGACCTCCTTCGTCATCGAGGCCGACGGCGGATCCCGGGGCAACCCCGGGCCCGCCGGCTACGGTGCCGTGGTCAAGGACGCCGTGGACGGCCAGGTGCTGGTGGAGATCGCCGAGGCGATCGGCACCCAGACCAACAACGTCGCCGAATACCGCGGGCTGATCGCCGGCCTGCGGTTGCTTCTCGACCTCGCGGGCGACGGCGCCGTGGTCGAGGCCCGGATGGACTCCAAGCTGGTCATCGAGCAGATGGCCGGCCGATGGAAGATCAAGAACGAGGGTCTGCGGCCACTCGCGCTGGAAGCGGCGGCTCTGGCCCGTCGCCTCAAGGTCACCTGGCAGTGGATTCCCCGGGAGAAGAACAAGGACGCGGACCGTCTGGCCAACGAGGCCATGGACGCCGCGGCCAAGGGCCGTCCCTGGCGTCTCGGCGCCTCCTCCGAACCCCGCAGTTCCGGTGGCGGCCCGGACACCTCGAGTGCGAGGCTCTCCGGCTCTTCGGTCGCCGAGTCCTCCGGGTCGCGGGACGCGGGACGCTCCGGCTTCCCGGGTGCGGGAGGTTCCAGCCACCAGGCCGCGACTCCCGGCTCCACGACCGATCTCGGCGTTCCCGCTGAGGACCTTCTCCTCTTCGATCCCGCGGACCTCTCGCGGGACTCGTCGGATTCGCCGGTCTCGCCGGAGGAGAAGACGCCGGCGGCCACGAGTCCCGGCACCGGCTGGCGTGGGGCCACGACCGTGGCGACCTCGCTCCTTCTGCTCCGGCACGGCGAGACCCCGCTCTCGGTCGAGCGAAGGTTCTCCGGGCTCGGCGATCCCGAGCTCAGCCCCAACGGCATCGCCCAGGCGGAGGCCGCCGCGGTCAGGTTGTCGCGCAAGCCGTACAACCTCCAGGCGATCGTCAGCTCGCCGCTCAGGCGCGCCCGCGTCACCGCTGAGATCGTCGCGGCGAGGGCCGGGCTGGAAGTGATCGTCGAGGAGGGTCTCAGGGAGACCGACTTCGGCGACTGGGAAGGCTACACGTTCACCGAGATTCAGCGCCGCTGGCCGGACGAGCTCGCCGCGTGGCTGGCGGATCCGTCCGCCGCGCCGCCGGGTGGGGAAAGTTTCGGCGTGGTGGCGGAGCGGGTCGAGGCGACCAGAGACCTGCTGCTGGAGCGCTACGAGGGCAAGACGGTCCTCGTCGTCTCCCACGTCACACCGATCAAGATGCTGCTCCGGCTCGCGCTGCTGGCTCCTCTCGCCGCGCTGTACCGCATGCATCTCGATCTGGCGGCTCTGTCCCTGATCGAGTACTACGCCGACGGGCCGGCCGTGGTCAAGGCGTTCAACGACACCTCGCACCTGCACTGAACCGGCGGTCTCGCTTGAGCTTCCTTGGGGGAGTGTCGCTTCGAGGCGTTTGATCCATATTTGACCGGTGGCGACTTGATTTGACCCGAGGTGGCTTGCCGCTCGGTTGGAGACCATGTGAGGAGCCATTAGGCTTGGATCACGGCGGACGAGTCGGCCGGGCGACCGCGTTGGGTCTCTTCGGAGACCCGCCGAGGAAGGTCCGGGCTCCACAGGGCAGGGTGGTCGGTAACGCCGACCCGGGGTGACCCGCGGGACAGTGCCACAGAGAACAGACCGCCTCTCGCAAGAGAGGTAAGGGTGAAACGGTGGTGTAAGAGACCACCAGCGCCCACGGTGACGTGGGCGGCTCGGTAAACCCCACCCGGAGCAAGGTCAAGAAGGGGCACTCCCTGGAGTGTCCTGCGCGCGGCGTCTGAGGGCTGCTCGCCCGAGTCGCGCGGGTAGACCGCTTGAGGCCGACGGCAACGTCGGTCCTAGATGGATGGTCGCCTCTTCACGCAAGTGAAGGACAAAACCCGGCCTACAGGCCGACTCGTCCGCCCTATCCGCCCCTGACCTGCGGTGGAGCCTTCGCTCGTCAAGATCGAAGTGCTCAGAGGGCACAACGGGGGCACATTACGTGAGTCCGAGCGCCGTGGCGAAGGCGTTGTTCAGCGCCGTACGAGCCCCGCTCGGATGCCTCCGGGACCAGATGCCCGTACAGGTCCACGGTCGTGGTGATGGACTCATGCCCGAGCCACCGGGACACCTCGGAGATGGGTACGCCCTCGGCGAGCGCCGTACTGGCGAAGGTGTGCCGCAGATCGTGGAACGTCATGTCCACCGGCACTCCGGCTGAGAAGATCGCAGGCTTCAGGATGTCGGCGTTGAAATAGTCGCGCCGGATCAGATTGCCGCGCGTCGTTCGGAACAGCACGTCCTCGGGCTTGTGCCGGTCGATGTGTTCGGCCAGCGCGTCGGCGAGAACGGCCGGCATCGGGACATCGCGAACGGAGGCCCGCGTCTTCGGTGAGGCCAGGGTCGGACTCCGGTCGATCACCACGACCTGTTGGTCCACCGTCAACATGCCCTCGGCGAAGTCGATCCGGTCGACGGCCAGACCGAGCGTTTCTCCTTGCCGAAGGCCGGGCGCGGCACCCAGGAGGACCGGCGGCGCGTAGTCGGGTCGCATGGCCCGGTAGAGCGCGATCACCTCGGCGGGGGCGAGGAGCCGGATCGGGGTCTTGTCCGGCTCAGGCAAGCGGATGTCGACACAGGGAGAGCGGCGGATCATGCTGTCTCGCACGGCTCCACGCATGATGCTGGAGAAGATCACATATATGGTCTCGACGTAGGTCGGTGTTTCGCCGACTGAGGAAGTCCACCCCAGCGAAACCCTGAAGCTACCGACTGATTACTTTTCTCCTGGAACCAAGATGGGAAGCCCGGGGCCTGGCACGCTACTCGCATGGTCTCACGAGCAATGCGCTCGATCCTGGCCGCAGTTCTCCTGCTGACCGGGTGCTCGGCTGCGGACAGTAAGAACCTCGCCGAGCCCGAGCCCGAGCCCACGCCGGAACGCAGCTGTTCGCTCTTTCGGGGTTCCACCCTGGCCCCCACGCCGCCGCCACTGCCGTCCGGAGGTGATGTGCGGCTGGTTCACTACAACGCCTATCCCTACAGCGACGGATTCTCCAGCGTGGTCGCGCTGCGCGACGGCACCGCGTACGCGGTCGGACAGCGACAGTTCCCCACCCCGAACCGCCCCGACGGGCCGTACGAGCCGTGCGGGCCGCCCCGCTGGAGTTCGATCGTGTTGCGGTGGGACGGCACGAGCTGGCAGGAGATGCCGACGCCCGAGCGGGTGGTGGAGCCGCGGCACATCACTGCCACCTCCGATGGCCACATCTGGGTGTTCGGCATCTGCAAGGACCCCTCCGCGAACGATGGCCGGCGCGGCTGCGTGACGCACTGGGACGGGACGACGTGGACCGTCTCCGAGTTCCAGGACGAGGCCACGGAGTTCGCGGGCGTCGCCGCATCCGCCCG
>NZ_FZOD01000117.1 GCF_900188345.1 Streptosporangium subroseum
CCGGGGACGCGGAGGGGCTCGATCGTCACCGAGACCTCGACGCCTTCGGGGTCGGGTTCGTCGGCCGCCATCGCGGGACCGGCCAGGCCGGCCAGGGCAAAAGCGAGCACGGACGCGGCGAGCACCTGAGCGGTTCTATTGCTTTTCATATGATTACTCCACTTATGGGGGGTGGGGCCGGCCGGCCTGTGGGCCGGCCGGCCTGTGGGCCGGCCGGCCCCGGTTCAACTAAGCGGCGTCCCCGGTGCGTACACCGTGGCTACCGCCGATCCGGTCAGCCGCAGCTGATCGCGGCGTAGGCGGGGTCGTGCGACGAGGTGACCTGCTGGCCGCCGATCGTCGCGGTGCCCGTCACGTTCACCGTGCCGGCGGCGAGCTGCTTGGCCCGGGTGTTGAAGGACTGGTACGCCTGCTTGCCCGGGGCGAGGTCGGCCACGGTCTTGGAACCGTAGGGGGTCGACAGCGTCACGGTCGCGGGAACGGTCCCGTCGTTGACGGCCGTGACCGCCACGTACGCCGACGTGCCCACGCAGCGGGCCTGAGCGGTCTCGGCCAGTGAGAGGCCGGGAGTGAGCTTCGGCTGCTGCTGCGCGTTGAACCTGTCGAGCTTCACGGCCGCCGCCGCGTTGATCTCGGCCTGGCTGAGGAACTGGCTCGGCTTCAGCTTGAAGGCGTCGAAACCGCGCGCGATCTCGTTGCCGTAGATGTGGCCGTTGTACCAGTAGGCGGACCAGAAGCCACCGGTGACCAGCGAGGTGGCACTGATCGGGCCACGGTCGAAGAACGCGATCTCCTTCGGGTTGCTGGAGTCGGTGAAGTCGAACACCGACAGGCCACCCTGGTACCAGGCCTGGACCATGACGTCGCGGCCGGGGATCGGGATGAGCGACCCGTTGTGCGCGACACAGTTCTCCGCCGTCGTCTGCGGCGCCGGAAGCTTGTAGTAGCTCCGGAAGACGAGCTTGCCGTCGACGATGTCGTAGATCGAGTTCGCACCCCAGGACGGCAGGTCGGTGGTCCTGCAGCGCGCGCCTGAGCCGCCGCCCCACTCGTCGGTGAAGACGACCTTCGTACCGTCGTTGTTGAACGTGGCCGAGTGCCAGTACGCGTAGTTGGGGTCGGAGACCGCGTCGAGCCGCTTCGGGTTCGTCGGGTCGGAGATGTCGATCAGGATGCCGTTACCCGCGCAGGCGCCGGCGGCCAGACCGATTTCCGGGTACGCCGTGATGTCGTGGCACTGGTTGGTGACCGGTGACGGCGACCAGTTGGTACCCGACGGGTGCTGCGGGGTGGGCGGGCTGTTCTGGAGGCCGTTGATCGCGCCGGTCTCCGCGTTGGTGAACAGCCGGGGGTTGTTCACGACCGCCGCGTTCTGCGGCGCGGCCAGCGGCACCCGGATGACGTCGATCCGCCACAGCGAGGTGGTCGGGTCGGTCGCCGCCGCGTTGGCGCAGCCCGCGAGCTCCTGGCTGGAGCGAACGCTGGACGTTCCGGAGACGTAGACGTAGACGTTCTCCGGCTCGTTCTTGCTGGTCACCAATGAGTGGGTGTGCGAGCCGCGGCAGGTCTGCACCGCCGCCACCTGCACGGGGTGGCTGATGTCACTGATGTCGAAGACACGGACGCCACGGAACCGGTCAGGGTTGACGGTTCCGCTGGCTCCCTGCGTGCCGCAATCGATCCGGCCGCGGGTCTCCTCCACCGACATGAACAGCAGGTTCCCGTACACCGACAGGTCGCCCTGCCCGCCGGGGCAGACCACCGAGGTCTTCAGGACGGGGTTGCCGCCCGTGGAGATGTCGTAGATGTTGAAACCGTTATAGTTGCCGGAGAACGCGTAGTTTCCGCTGAATGCCAGGTCAGAGTTGAGGTACGAACCGTTACCGGGGTTGGAGGCGACGTAGAAGCCCTCCGGCCTGTCCCGGTGCGCGGTCATTTCCAGTCCGCTGATGGCCTGCTGGGCGTCCAGCCATCCAGCGCCAAGACCGACTCGGGGGTCGACGTCGGCCGATGCTGCGGAGGTCGTGGTTGGCAGTAGCGCTGCCAATAACACGCCTGCGACGAGTATCCCGAGCTTTTGTAGTCTGGCACGTCCCCCACGTGCCGAACGGCTACTTCTCACGGGTCGTTTCCCTTCTTTCGGGCATCCCCTCCCAAGTTGATCATCGCGAAGGGCGACCCGGGATCTAGCCGGTGCCTTTTGTGACGCCAGCTGGGGGGGAGATCCACTTTGGTGTTCAGCGCGAACTGTAACCGAGACGACCTTGATGTTCCATACCGTGACATCTCTACACTTCCGGATGGACATCACCAAGCAATGCGAAACAGGTCCAAATAATGAGTTCGCTGCCCACAATGCGATATGTAGGCATGTTCGTGCTGGTCGCGACCATGATCACCGGGTGCACCACGGAGACCCCCAAGGTGTCGGCCGCTCCGGTAATCGTTCAGCCAGGAGCTCCGGGCGAGCCCGGACAGACGCTTCCCGCTGCCTCACTGTCACCGGTCGCTGACACTCCGTTCACCGCAGCGGACGTGCTCTTCATGCAGGGGATGATCCCGCACCACGCCCAGGCGCTGCGGATGACCGCCCTCGTTCCCTCCCGCAGCACGAACCGGGACATCACTTTGATCGCCAAGCGGATCCAGGCCTCCCAGGAGGACGAGATCGCACTGATGCGACGCTGGCTCCAGGACCGCGACCAGAAAGTGCCGGACACGAACCACGATCACTCCGGCACGGGCGGGGAGCTCATGCCCGGAATGCTGACCGAGGAGCAGTTCGACGTACTGAAGAAGGCCACCGGCACAGACTTCGACCGGGCCTTCGTGCAGAGCATGATCAACCATCACCTGGGCGCGCTCCAGATGGTCGACAAGCTGTTCAACGGCGACGGCGGCGGCGGCCAGGAAACGGAGATCTTCACCTACGCCTCCCACGTCGGCTCCGACCAGCGCATCGAGATCGATCGCATGCAGAAGCTCCTGGCCCAACTGGACGGCCCCGCTCCGAACTGATCCGCCGCCCCCCATCCCGGCCGGGACACGCGCGGTCCAGATTCCGATCATCGGTCCAGAGCGAATCGTCGGCCTGAACACACGCCGACGAGACCGGCTCGGTGGAGTCCTACCCGCGTGTCTCCATGCTGCCTGAACTGCTTGGATGATGTTTTCGGCAGGCACGGTCGACCCCGCGTTGATCGCGCCGGCCGAGCGGGTGCTCGCGACCGTTCCGGAGGTCGCCGGCGTCGACCTGGCGCGCATGCGCCGGGTTGGCCACCTGCTCCGCGCGGAGGTCTCGATCCGCGCCGCCGATCACCTCGCCTTCGCCGGGGCCCACGAGGTGTCCGGCAAGGCATTCGGTGCCAAGGGCCGGCGCACAAACGGCCTCGGACGGCAAGGTACCCACTCTCGTGGTCAGACCCTTCATGACGCGCCATTACAAAATATTGTCATTCCTGTAAAGGGCAACGGTTCACTAATATCTGCGCCGGTCTTGACAGAGATTCGTTCCGGCATTTCGGGATACTTCGTCTCATTGTTAGGCGATGGCAGAATCCTGCCGTGAGAGGCACCCCCCGGACAGAGGCAGAGCCCATGGTTAAACGAGCCCTTGCAGCCGTCGCCCTTTCCCTCGCCACATTACTCGGATTAACACTTCCCGCCTACGCGGTGACGCTGGAACAAAAGCTTGCCGCACTTTCCGGCTTCAGTCAGCCCACGACCGCCAGCGCCGCCAGCTGGGTTTCCGCCTGGCAGAACCAGGCGGGCTGGGGTGACTACGCCTTTGACTGGTCGACCGACCTGTGTTCGACCAGCCCCGACCGGCCACTCGGCTTCGACTTCAGAATGCCGTGCCGACGTCACGACTTCGGCTACCGCAACTACAAGGCGGTGAGCCAGTTCCCGGCGAACAAGACGCGCATCGACGACTCGTTCTACTTCGATATGAAGCAGGTCTGCGCGGGATATTCCAGTATCCCCAAGGCCACCTGTAACAGCCTCGCCTGGACCTATTACCAGGCGGTCAGGGAATTCGGCACCCTCAACGTCACCGGGGCGCAGATCGAACGGATCCGCCAGACCGCCGAACAGGCCGCCCAGGACGCAGAGGCATGACCTGTCCCGCTTCCCGAATGCGCGGGATCGCTCTCACTCGCTGACCTCCGCCGGGCCGGTTTCGCACCGGCCCGGCACTCGGGGGCAGTCGCGACGGTCGGCGTTGAGATGCTCCAGATGCGCTCTGGGCATCCGCGGCCGTCGGCCTGCCGTGATCACGCGGATGGGCACGGGCGGCAATCCACTCTCCTGACGCGCCTGGGCGACCTCGCGCATGACGTTCTGCATCCCGGCCAGGGTGACGGCCGGTTCGCGCAGCGGTTGCGCGTTGGTGCCGCCGAACATCGCACGCAGGCGCAGTAGCCATGGGCGAGAAGAAACGACAGATCGCGTACGAGCGCTGAGCCCGGCGGGGTTCCGCCGGCGGTCGAATCCACGAAGACCAGTCCCGCCACGTCGCCGGGATGGCGGGTGGCATAGAACTGGGTGACGAGTCCGTCGTAGGACCAGCCTGCGAATACCGCCGGCAGTTCAAGATGCAGGGCGCGAAGAAGCCGGTGCAGGTCATCGGCCATCTCGGCGACGGTACGGGCCTGCGAGCCGCCGGAGCGGCCGACGCCGGCCCGGTCGTAGGTCACCACGGTGGCTCGCTCGGCCAACGTGCGCTCCAGGTCCTCTCCCCAGCCCTTGCTTCATCTATCGAGATTCGATAGTTTCTCATCGTAACTCGATAGAAGGATGGGTCATGGGAAAGCTGGCAGTGCGTGCGCTTCGCGCCGTGCTCGTGGTGGTGCTCACCGGCACCGTGTTCATACAGGCGGGGATGGTGTGGGCGTTGGCCACCGACCCGGAGGACGGGTCGCTCCCGCTGACCCCGCTACGCGTGATCACGATCCTGGGCATGGTGTCGGTCCAGGTCGCCCTGGTCAGCGTATGGCGGCTGGTGACGATGGTGCGACGCGGAACCGTGTTCTCCCACGCCGCCTTCCGGTACGTGGACGCCGTGATCGGCGCGATCGTGGCGGCTGCCCTCCTGTGGTTCGCGGTCACGGCCTTCAACGCGCCGGGCCAGCGGGACGACCCGGGCGTCACCGTCATCATGGGCGGGGTCGGCCTGGGCATCCTGGGGGTCGCGCTCATCGTGCTCGTGCTGCGGATGCTGCTCGTCCAGGCCGTCGCGCGCGACGTCGAGGCGGCGCAGATGCAGGCCGAGCTGGACGAGGTGATCTGATGCCGATCGTCGTCGACATCGACGTGATGCTGGCCAGGCGGAAGATGTCCGTGGGCGACCTCGCGGACCGCGTAGGGATCACGCCCGCCAACCTGGCCGTACTCAAGAACGGCCGCGCCAAGGCGGTGCGCTTCGCGACGCTCGCCGCGCTCTGCGAGGTACTCAAGTGCCAGCCGGGCGACCTGCTGCGCTGGGAGGGCGAGGACGCCGCAGGCGGATGACGTGTCACCACGTCCGAGCCGTGGCGTTCGCCGAGGACGCCTCCCAGCTGCGAACCGGCTCCGCGCCATGGCGACCTGGCGCGACCCCGCCATCGGCGCCCTCCGCCCCGCCGGGAAGAGCAGCGTCACCGCCGGCCTCCGGGACAACGCCCGCGACGCCGGCCGAAGAGGTGGCGGAACGGGCGGGGCACGGTGTGGACGCGCTCCCGCGGGTTTATGCGAAATGCATCGTCGGCCAAGACGAGATGGCGAATAAGCGGACTTTGGAAGTGCTCACGCCGTGAGATCCCTGACGGCCGGCCAGAAAGGATCGCCCCCGGCCACCCTCAAGGCTCAGCCGTCATCAGGCGATCGTCAGAGGCCGGCTTGGAAGGATGCGGTCCCAAGGCCTCAAGAGCCCTCCCAAAAATGATCTGCGGCCCCGCGGCGAGTGAGACAGAATACCGGCGGATGAGGGATAGACCGGCGGGTCTGGCAGAGGCCGAACTGATGGCGGCACTGACCGAGGGCTGGGGCATCGAGCCCCACTCGGTTGAGTATCTCCCGGTGGGCGCAGGCAGCTACCACTGGTCGGTTACGGATCAGCGTGGGACGGCGTGGTTCGTCAAGGTCGATGACCTCGGCGTCGAGGGCGCCGGACGTGATGACGCGTTCGACCGGCTCGGCCGATCGTTCGGTGCCGCCCTGGCACTGCACCGGGACGCGGGGCTCGACTTCGTCCTCGCGCCGACCCAGACCCTGACCGACGCCGCGGTCTGGCGGCCAACCTCGCGATACGCCCTGTCGGTGTTTCCAATGGTGGCGGGTGCCGCCGGACACTTCGGCACGCACCGGCCCGAGGACCGCGTCGAGGTGATCGACCTGCTGGCCGAGCTGCACGAGGCAACCCCGATCGTGGTGGACACCGCATCACGGGCTGACCTGGTGCTGCCCGGCCGGGACAAGCTGGAGGAGGCGCTTCAGGACCTCGATCGGGAGTGGGCCGGCGGGCCTTATGCCGAGCCGGCCCGTAAGCTGCTGTCCGCCCACGCCGGGCACGTCCAAGAACTGCTCGTCGACTTCGACCGGCGGGTCGACCAAGTACGAAGCACCGCGGCGGCCTGGGTGGTCACGCACGGCGAACCGCACCCCGGAAATGTCATGCGCACCCCGGCTGGTCTGCGGCTCATCGACTGGAATACCGTGCAGATCGCTCCGCCGGAGCGGGACCTGTGGATGCTCACCCCCGCCCTCGCCCGCATGCTCGGCGATGACCCGGTCGGCGACGTCGACGACGTACTCGTCCGTTACACCCGGACCACCGGCCGGACCGTCACACCGGCCGGTCTCGCCCTCTATCCTCTCTGGTGGCAGCTCGCCGACATCGCCATCTACGTCGACGAGCTGCACCGGCCGCACGGCAACGGCGAGGACATCGCCGCGTCGTGGACCTATCTCACCAACTACCTCAAACCCAACCGGGACTGACCTGCGGTCCGGACGGCGGTGCGGCGCCCTGTGCGGTGGGACGCTTGGGTGCCCGGCGACGGCGTAACGGCGGGCGGTGCGGGATGCCTGACAGCCACGAGCTGTCATAACTGCACCTGGAAATGCAACCGGGCAGACTTTCCGATCATGGAATCCGAAAGTCTGCCCAGCTCATTGGGATAGGGCGCCTGGGACTCGAACCCAGAACCCACGGATTAAAAGTGGGCGGCCTTCTCAGCGCTCATAGGCCCTATGACCAGCCATCGTCCACTGGTCTGTCGTGGCTCAGACCTTAATCATTCCGTACATGTTCCGGATCTTGTTTCTCATCATTTGGGGATGGCACAACAAGGTTGGCAAGTCGTCCGTGCCCCTGATTACTTGCTTGGGGCGGGGCCGTCCAATTGCCGTACCGGCCACCAAAGCGTGTCCACAGTTGTGGCCATCGACCGGCGAATCTTGCGAGATCCCTAGGCCATAGTGCCCCGTGGGGATGCCGCGAGCGCTCTACCTCGGCGGCAAGTTGGATCCGGTCATCGAACGAATCTTCCCGGCCGCTGATTCGATCGCATGCGTCATGTGCGATGTACAGGGCGTCCTCGCCGGTACTGCTGCTGTCATCTGGGGGGCCTGGAAGCTTGGCGAGGCTGTCCGCATTCTCTATCGCCCGTTCGAACTCCGTGCGGCCTTGGAGGATCAACCAGCTACGAAAGTACTCAAACCCATCGTCACTACAGAATCCTTTGATGATGTAGGCCGCTCCCCAAAGGTCCCAGGTGTACGCCTGCTCCATAAGGCGCAGCCAATGCCGGTAAAAATCATGGATTTGTTCTACTGACGTCTGGCTGAGCCTGTGGGTCAATAGCTCGACCTGCGCTTTCCCGTCGGTCCCCGTCGCCGCGTGCGTCTGGTCGATCCACACCCAGAACTCATCAAGGTTCATGGCCGAAGCATCGCAGACCTGCCCTGCCTGATCTTCCCGTCTCTCGTCGTCTCCCTCCGGGGCAGCTTTTCTTCTCTGGAGCGGACGACGGGAATCAATGTGCTGCGCTCCAGGTCAGAGTGGGCGATGCTCTCTCCGCGAGTCCTCATGATTCCCCCTGGTTTCCAGGCTGTACAGGCACGCGAGTGGCACGGTCTGATCTCCTGATCCGTAGATCCCCGAACGTTCTCCAAGGGCGTTCAGACCAGTTCGCCGTGCAGGTCGTGAACGGCCGGCCTGTTCATATCAGTCCAGCCCAGTCCAAGGTCGTACGGCCCGATGGCTCCCAACTTGGCTCCCACGGATAGGACCCTTGGCAGCTTGGTCATCCTGCTCTTAGTGCTAAGACCGTGAGTACACTCGGCGCTCTTATCCAGGTCAAAGCATGGAGCCAGAATGACGAAGTCCCGCGAACTCAGTCCCGTCGGGTGCATTGCTCTCGCCTACTCCGGCCTTGTGCTGGCTCTGGGCATCTACTCGATCGTGGTCCTGCTGACGGTCCAGGATTCGATCCTGCTGTCGGGGGTAGCGCTCATCTACCTCACGTTCCCCCTCGGCTGGTTGATCTGGCAGGCATGGGACCTGCTGCCGATCGAGATGACGAATCCGATCGTGCTCACCTTGCTCCTCGTGGGCGCGGGCTGGTTCCAGGCGTGGGCGGTCTCGCGCCTCGTGTGGTACCTGGAACTCCGGAGCGGAGAATCCGCCTAATTGCACGCTAGTTACCCGGAAGATCGACAACGAGCCCAAGGTAATCAAAAGCCAGGTTGGGATCACGTCCCTGACCTGGCTTTTCTCTGGTGGAGCGGGTGACGGGAATCGAACCCACGCTGTCAGCTTGGGAAGTGTATGGATCATGCCTCGTAGGGCGGCTGACCTGGGCTTCGGGCCGGTCATGAGTGACCGTGGTTGACCCCTCGTCACCCTGTCTAATGGCACGCTAATGGCACGACGATCAGCCCATGACCTGGTCTTACCTGCGCGGCGCGCATACCCCGCCCGGCTGATCATCCCGTCTGCCGCGACCCACCCGAAGGGCAGCGGACCGGGGACGGAGGCGCAAGCCCGTCTTCGTGTGTACATTCACCGGCCGCCGTTCCTCGGTCATCGGTTGCCCTGCGGTCACAGACGGGCTTGTGCCGGAGGAGCCGGTCTGCTGGGCTCTGCCTGGGTCGTGGCAGGCGGGATGATCAGGCTCCACCTCAGCCATCTACGGTCTTCGGCAGTGCACGGGCGATCATCCCGGAGCCGAAGGCCCCCGCCGGAGGCATCTCTTTCGTACGATCGAAGGATGAGAGATCAAGAAGCCGGGGGAGTTTCAGTGACTAAGCGAGTTGTGTCTGTCAGTGCGGTTCTGATTGGAGACCTACTCCTTCTATTAATGGCAGTGTGGGTTAAAAGCAGTGTTCACCTCCGGGGGGAGCTCTGCGATGGAGCCAGCGTGTGGTGTGACGGGCGAGGAGATCCGACTCCCACCGAATGGCTGGCGGAAATGAATTTCCGTTCCGCTGCTGCTTACACGTTATCGGCGGCCGTGGCCTTGATTTTGCTGGTGGTTGCTGCTGTGGCGTGGAGGCATCGCCGAAGGGACATCGCGTTGGTGCAGGTCTTTCCGCTCCTGCTGGTTGCCGCGTTCGTCATCACCTGGACGCCGTACATACCTGTGTGACGTTAGATGAGGCCGAAGCGGCCGGGATATCCAAAAGGCATCGACAAAGTTAGGGTCTGGCAGCGAAGCTCTTGCTCCGAGTGGCGGCGTGGCCTCGTGCGGCGGGTCGGATGGGTACGGCGGGGCCGGTGTGCGGCGGGCGGCCCGGTGTCCCGCCGCCGGCCGGGACCGGCCCCAGGCCGCACGCCCGGACGGTGGGCGGGCGGAGGGCCGTGCGGCGGCGCGCCGCGCCGCCGCCTTGATACCTACTAAGAACAATTCGGCAGTGATCGCGGTACGTCGTGTGTCCTGTCCCGCGACATGCTTGACACATCAGTCCCAGGACATGTTTGACGGCGACCTGCCCTGTCATCCCATCGGAGTTGACGGCGCCCGACGGTATGGTCCCGCCATGACTCTCGTCGACTGGCGGGCCGGCCCCGACCTTCTTGCCAGCATCCTGCACCAACACGGGCAAGCACCCGACGCCATTACGGACACCATGGCCGCGTGGGCGGCATTCGCAGAGTTCGCTCAGACGAAGGTCGCCGGAATCGATACCCAACCGGATTCCGACTCCGACGGGTTCATCCTGCAATGGGGGCGCTGGTCCTGGCATGATCACCGTCCGAGCATGAGCTTCACCCGGCAAGTGGCTGTGCCTTGCGAGGACGGTCAATTCGAGGGCTTAGTCGAACTTTGGCAGATTGAGCTAGTTCTCTTTTATGAGGACTCGGGGGTACTCAGCTCTCATTCGGACCAAGACACGGGCTTCCACTTTCCCAACGGGGATGAGGAGTGGCAGGCGGCTCTTGCGGAGGCACAGGACTTTCCGCCGTTCCAAGCCGTTGCCAAAACCGCCCCGGTGAGCAGCTCCTTGACATTGGAGCATGCGGACTAGGGTGCTCAGACGGCCAGCGACCGGTAATCGTCCAAGCTAGCCTGCCCCCGCTAGTCAGACTGTGTCACCTAGATCACCTGTCGCGCATGTCATGGGACAGAACCGTCAGGAATCTCATGGGACTAGACATCGCGGTACGTCGTGGTACATCACTCGTGGCGCTGTGACGATCCGAGTAAGCGAACGCCATCGTGGTGGCGTATGGCCGGCGCCTGGTCGTGGTGCATGGCGTCGAGAACGCGGATAGCGAATGCCTCGGATGCGAGTTCTTGGACCTGGTCCGCGGTGACCCAGCGGAAGGCGCGGGTCTCGTCGGTTTCGGCAAGTTGGCCGCTGATGAGCTTGCAGCGGAAGACCAGGGCGATGATGCCGCGTGTCATGTTCTTGTAGACGCCGGTCAGGGTGACGGGCTCGACCTGGAGGCCGGTCTCCTCGTGGATCTCTCGGAGCAGGCCCGTGGTGATGTCTTCGTCGCGCTCCAGGATCCCGCCGGGTGCTTCCCAGTGGTTGTTGTCTCTGCGCTGGGTGAGGAGTGCGCGGCCTTGGTCGTCGATGATCACGCCTGCCACGCTGACGGAGTGCGTGTTGTGGTGATCCATCGGATTACCTCCGGGGCTGCTGATCGCTATTCTCGAACTGCGATACATGTATGTGCGAGTTGAGGAGTGGTCGTGGCCGAGCTGCCGTTGCCGGATCTGGACCCGACCAGCGACCGTGCCGTCTTTCGGCAGATCGCCGATCACATCCGCGATGCGATCGAGCGGGGAGCTGTGTCTATCCCCTGAAAGCGTGGAGATTCGATTATGCGGCCCTGGCCTCCTGAAGCCTCGCCCTGGCGGCTATTCGAGCGGTCATGATCTGC
>NZ_FZOD01000089.1 GCF_900188345.1 Streptosporangium subroseum
CCCATCTGGAACTGGATCGGGTCGCCGTAGCCGGGCGGGACGATGATCGATCCCCAGTGGTAGAAGGTGTTGTTCAGCGCGACGATCGTCGTCTCCTGCCCGCCGTGCGACGTGGCGCTGGCAGCAAACGACGAGACGATCTTGTCGACCAGCTTGCCCTGCGCCCACAGGCCGCCGGCGGTGTCGATGAACTGCTTGAGCTGCGCCGACGGCAGCCCGAAGCGGGTAGGCGTACCAAAAATGATCGCGTCGGCCCACTCCAGGTCGGCCAGGGACGCCTCCACGATGTGCTGCGTGGCGCCGACGTGGTCACTCCAGCCCCGGTTGGTGGCGATGGCCTCGGCGGGGGCCAGCTCGCGCACCTTGCGCAGCCGGACCTCGGCGCCCGCCTTCTCCGCGGCGGTGGCGGCGGCCTTGGCGAGCTCGAAGACGGTTCCCGTCGCCGAGTAATAGACGACGGCTACCCGGACATTCTCATTCAGGGACATGGCTGATCTCTCTCGTTTCCGGTCTGGACCAAAAAGAGAACCTATGCCGGGCCATCGGAGCGCACATCGGTCATCGCATCGGTCATCGCATCGGTCGGCGTCGGCTCTCAGCGACCGAGCGCCGCCAAGCGAACGCAGCAGGCGGGCCGGTCACTCACTCCGCGTCGCGGCGCGGTCCCTGAGCTCGCCGCGCGAGGTGATGCCCAGCTTGAGGAAAACGCTGGACAGATGATGGCCGACCGTCCTGGGGCTGATGGACAGGGAGGCGGCGATCTCCCTGTTGGTCAGCCCCTGCGCGGCGAGCCTGGCGATCCGCGCCTCCTGCGGCGTCAACGGGGTGGGACCGGAGTCCTGCTCCGCCTGCGTGCCCGCCTCGCCGGCCAGTTCGAGCTCTATCGTCACACGGGCCAGCCAGTCATGCGCCCCCAGCCGAGCGAAGGTCTCCCTGGCAGCGCGCAGATGTCCTCTGGCCTGGGCCCTGCGGCGGGCTCTTCGCAGCCACTCACCGTAGAGAAGCTCGGTCCTGGCGTGGTCGAACGGGCGGTCGGCCGCGGCGTATCCGGCCAGCGCCAGCGTGTAAAGGGTCTCCGCCTCCGCGCCTCCGGCCGTCAGGGCCTGGCAGCGGAAGGCCGCGCCCCTCGCCCATGAGGCCCCGCTCCGATCCGCCCACTCCTCGATCAGCCGCACCCACTGCGTGGTCGTCTCCTGGCGCCCCGCGCGGACCGCGGCCTCGATCGCGTCCGCCGCCGCCAGCACCGCGAAGGTCGAATGCCTCGCCTCGCCGCCCGGCGTGATCAACTTCTCCAACAGGTCCGAGGCGTCTTCGGCGCGCCCCGCACCGAGCGCCGCCACCCCCTGGTGCCAGTACGACGCGCCCATCAGCGCCCGGGACGACCAGCTGGGCCTGCGCCGTTGCACCTCTCGGATCAGCTCTTCCGTGGCGGTCTCCCCCTCGGTGGTGGCTGCCAGCCAACCCATCACGTTCAGGCACTGAGCGATCACGCCGCATGCCCCCATGTCCTCACCGAGCCGAAATCCTTCGCTCGCGTTGAGCCGTGCCTCCGCCCAGCGACCGGACATCATGTCGATCATGCCGAGCTGCGGCAGCAGGAAGGCCAGCGCGGACAGCACCCCCGTCTCTTTTGACCGGTCAGCGGCTCCCTGGTAGCAGGCTCGCGCCTGCTCCTCCAGGCCCCAGGCGATGGCGATGGGAGCGGGAACCAGCAGCCACGTGATCAGGTCCAGGTCGTTTCCCCGCGTGATCCCCGGCATGACCTGGCCACCGGACAGCGCCTCCTCGAACCACCAATGGCGAACCCCCTTGACCAGCAGATCGATCTGGTCGTCCCCCGTCGTGGGCAAGTCGTCCAGGACGTCCAGGGCCTGGGCCCAGTGTTCGGGTGAGTCGATGTTCCACGCCGCCCGCAGTGCGAGGCACGCGAGCTGCACCGCCAGCCGGGGATCCTCGACGATGAGCGCCTCGGCCAGCAGCAGCCGATGGGCGCGCGCCTGCTCACCGTGGACGAACTCCAGCAGACCCCGCAGCCCTCCGCTGAGCGTCGCGACCGCCGCCTCGGGGGCCCGGCTCTGTGCCCGCGCCAGCAGCTCGCGCGCGCACTCCGACTCCCCCGACTCCCAGGCGGCGCGCGCGGCCCCGGCGTACCTGCCGCCCGCCTGCGCCGCGTCAGGTGTCAGCTCGGCCGAACGCCGCAGTGCCCTGGAGGCCGCCGCGCACCCGCCTCGGGCCCAGGCCCGCTGCGCCGAGTGGTGCAGCAGGTCGGCGACCTCCGCGTCCGGCTCCAACGTCGCTTCGGCAAGATGCCAAGCCCGGCGGTCCGTGTCGTCCTGGCCCGCGAGCGCGGCGGCCAGCGCTCGATGGACGGCCTGCCGTTCGGGAAGGAGGGCGGCCTCGTAGATCACGCTGCGGATCAGAGGATGCCGCAAACTCACCCGCGTCCCCGACAGGTCGAGGAACCCGCCCGCGACGACCTGATCCCACGTCTCGGCACCGATCTCGAGCGCGGTGGCCGTGGTGCTCACCGTCCCGAGGTCGCCGCGGTCCTCCGCGGCGATCAGGAGGAGCAGGGTTCTCGCCGCTCTGGGAAGGCACGCGACCGTGGCCAGGAACGCCTGGCGCAACTTCGGCCCCGGGGACAGGGTGTTATCCCCCTCGGCAGGGTCCGCGTCGGCCATCCCCGAGAACTCATGCAGGGCCAGCGGATTACCGTGGGCGGAACGCAGGACCGCCTTGGCAGCCGGCTCGGTGAGCTCGGCATGCTCGGCCCGCAGGTACTCACGCGCGGCGGTCTCGTCCAGCGGCTCGACGTGGAGTCCCTGAACGCCGCCCCATCTGCCCCCGGCCGGATCATCCTGGTCGGTGGCCACCAAGGCGATCGGCTCAGTGCGCAGCCTTCGGGCGACGAAGGCCAGACAACTCGCCGACTCCGGGTCGATCCACTGGGCGTCGTCCACCAGGATCAGCACCGGCCGCCGGCGTGCCAGTTCCGACAGCAGAGTCAGCGTGGCCGCGCCGAGCAGAAGACTGTTGGTCCCGCCCTCGCCCAGACCGAAGGCGGCACGCAGCGCCGCCGCCTGGGGGGCAGGGAGCGCGTCCACGCGATCGAGCACGGGCCAGAGCAGCTCGTGCAGGGCGGCGAAGGCCACGGCGGATTCCGACCGCGTTCCCCTGCTGCTCAGGATGGCGACGCCTTCGGCCCGGCCCTCGATGTACCGAAGTAACGCCGTCTTGCCGATGCCTGGATCACCCCAGAGCACGCATGCGCCGCCCCGCCCCCGCTGAGCCGCGTCGAGAAGACGGCCGAGCTCCGCCGTCTCCCGATCTCTCCCGTACAGCACGGTTGAGGTTACCTCATTACGTTATAAGGAATATATGTAACGTAATGAAAGACGCTGGTCATGCGGTACAGGGAGTGCTGAGAATCGGACCGCTTCCCCATGGGGCGATCTTGCTGAGGTAGCCGGCGAGGGACTTGAGGATCTCGTCGGCGGTCTTGGTCCAGGCGAACCACGGGTGGAAAGAGCCAATCTCCCGGGGTGCGTCGCGCTCGCCTGACGAGCATGACGCACCCCGGGTCGGGTCGGCGCCGGCCGAGAGCGATGATCAGGGCGATGGGCTCAGACATCGCCGACGCCCGGCGCGGGCCTTCGCGTCCGCGGGTTGATCCCGACGATCCGGCACGCCCCTTGACTGCCGAGGCCCTGGTCCATGAGCTGGAAGCATGTCTCCCACTCCTGGACCGGTTTCTTGCGGCCTCGTGGTGACCGAACCTCGCGGACCTCGAAGTCCATCCCATCCCCGAAGATCGGGTGTTGCGACGACCGCTGGAAGGCAAGTCCTCGCTGGGTGGGGCGCCATCGGGTCCGTCGGGCAGGACGTGAACCGGGTGCCGCAGGCGTCGGTCACGACGTCCTTCGCCGCCCCCTGCCTTCCGCGGTCCCCTACCCACCGATCTGGCCGACGAGGACGTTGGCGTTGAGGCCGCCGATGAGGCCACCTACTCCGACGTCGTGGCCGAACCTGCCGCCGCTGATGTTGCTGCCGTTGACGAAGCCCCCGCCGAATCCGCCGTCTTAGAAGCCGCAGCCGCCATAAACGCCGCCACCGTAGAGGCCGCCGCCGTAGAGGCCACCACCGTAGACGCCACCGCAGGGAGCGGCCGCGTACACGGCGGCCGCCGGCAGGCAGCCGCCGCCGTAGACGCCGAGTCCGCCGCCGTAGACGCCGCCGAACCCGCCGCCGTAGACGCCGCCGAACCTGGCGCCGTAGTAGCCGCCGCCGAACCCGCCGCCGTAGTAGCCGCCGCGGAACCCGCCGCCGCCGTAGTAGCCGCCGCCGAACCCGCCGAACCCGCCGATGGGATGGGACGAGACCTCTGCTGCTTGGGCTGGGCCGGCGGACAGTGCGGGCACGGCCAGGATGGCGCCGAAGGCGATAAGGCCGGCGGCGATCGTGGTGCGGTTCATCGCGGTTCTCTCCTTTGAGCACGGGCGTGCCGCCTACTGCGGATCACCCTTTCCGTTACTGCACGCTCCATATGACTACTTAGAGTGAACAATTTCAAGCTTGGGCAGTACCCGGACGTGTCTCTCTGATCTGGGGTGCCGCGTACCTGACCGGCCGGTTCTCCCGCTCGGCGACGAACGTCCCTCGGCCACGCCCTTACCGAGGGTGTGTGGCGGCCGGTACCGGTCTTCCTTGTCTCGCTCCCCGTGCTTTTCCTGATCGCGCCGGCGCGTGAATCCCGAAAACGGACAAAAAGGCAAGGGCAAGCCTCCGGCGGGGCACTTCGGCTCCGGGATGATTTGGTCAGGGGTACGGACTGGCGCGTACCCCCGACGGAGGTTCTACGAGGACCTCCGTAGGCCAGGGCCGGGGAGGGGTGAGCGGAACAAGGTCGTGGAGAAGGGTGCCAAGCCGGATACCGGCGTGCCGCATTCCGGGCACCTTTCCGATCAAACAGCCGGGACCGCGAAAGCCCAGTTCAGGTGTCCACGAGGACGAGGTGCACCTGTCCAGTCATCCCAGCCAGCGTTGGATCGCCGCCCGGAGCGATGCGCGGGACGCCGCGTCCGGCTGCGGGACGTCGGTGGCCCATGCCACGTATCCGTCGGGCCGCAGCAGCATCGCCGTGCACGGCACGGCGGAGCCGGGCAGCCCCGCGGTTGCGGGGTATCCCCAGTCGTCGCCGGTGAAGTCGATCAGGTGTGGGCGGCCGTCCCTGGTCAGCTCGGCGAGCCGGGCCCCGTCTTTGAGGTCCAGGTCGGGAGCCCACCGACCGGCCAGCGGATGGTCGCCGCCCACCTCGTAGCGGACGTCGGCGCCCGACATCAGGTCGGCGATACGGCGGACGT
Source organism: Streptosporangium subroseum (assembly GCF_900188345.1). GTDB lineage: Bacteria > Actinomycetota > Actinomycetes > Streptosporangiales > Streptosporangiaceae > Streptosporangium > Streptosporangium subroseum. Next base: position 5,361 of record NZ_FZOD01000089.1, read on the forward strand.
TGCGCGGGTCGCCGAGCAGTTCGGTGAACAGCGCGCGCAGGCCGGTGACCTCGCTGCCAGGGGCGATCAGTGCGGATTGGGCGCGCGAGGACATCACCACCCGCTCAGCGGCCGGGCGTCGTTCGGACTCGTAGGTGTCGAGGAGACCGGCGGGGGCTGTGCCGCGCGCTTCGGCCGCGAGTTTCCAGCCAAGGTTGACCGCGTCCTGGAGGCCGAGGTTGAGCCCGGGCCCGCCGATCGCCGAGTGCACGTGAGCGGCATCGCCGACCAGCAGCACCCGGCCGTCTCGGAAACGCTCGGCCAGGCGGGTGTTGCCGCCGTTGAGCTTGCGCATCAAGTGCGGCCCTTGGCCGTCGGGCGGGCCGAAAGCGATGTTCACACCGAGCACACGGTGGGCGCTGGCCTGCAGTTCCGCGAGCGTGAGCGGCCCCTCGGCATCCTGTCCGTTCCACTCCATAGTGGAGATCAACGGTGCGGGGGCGCCCGGCAGGGGCGCGTACACGAACAACCCGTGCTCGGTCCGGTGGTGCAGGAATGGCGGGATGGGTCCGTACCCGGGAATGTCGAGGCCGCCGGTGACCGGATCGACGAGCTCGGCCGGCACGACGGCGTGCGCGGTGCGCGCGATCGTCTCGTCGGTCGTCACGCCGGGGAAGGCGATCCCGGCCAGCTTGCGTACGATGCTGTGCCCGCCGTCGGCACCGATCAGGTAGCGCGTTTCGATCGTGTACGGTCCGGCCGGCCCGCTGACCTGGAGGGTCACGCCATCAGCGTCCTGGGTGAATCCGGTGAGCTCGTGGCCGCGCCTGATCTCGACGGCGAGTTCGACGGCCCGTTCCTCCAGCATCTGCTCGATCCTGCGCTGCGGAACCTGGAGGATGTAGAGGGGGTTGTCGTCCAGCACACTCAGGTCGATGGGCAGCGCTCCGAAGACGAATCCGGGAGCGGGCCGCGGTGGGTCCTGGTTGCCGGCGAGCCGCTCGTACAGGCCTCGCCGGTCTAGCGTCCGTACCACCTGGCCGACCAGGCCGTTGGCGCGGTTGTCCTGGGTGCGCTCCGGCAGGCGCTCCAGGACCAGGGGGCGGATTCCGGCCAGGCTCAGCTCGCAGGCCAGCATCAGGCCGTTGGGCCCGCCTCCGGCTATGACGATATCGGCGATCATGGTGATCCTTCCGGGCATGACGGATCGACCGGCGGCAGGCCGGCTGATCTTCTATAGGGAAGATGGGAAAGGTCAGGGAGTGGGCAGGCCTGCGGCGACCTGACCGAGGGCGTCGCGCAGCAGTTCCTCGAACGGTGCCGGCGCATCGCCGTGGAGCCACAGATGGATGGCCGCGAGCATGGCGGCACCGACCGCCCCGGCGACCAGGTGCGGATACAGATCTCGATCGACATTGGTGCCGGTGCGCTCGGCGACCGCCGCGGCCAGCGCTTCCTGCGCGGCCGTGTGGGCCTTGAGGAACTCGCCCCGGTGCTCCGAGTGCTGGCTCATCAGCTTGACACCGGCGATCCAGCGCTCGTCGGCCGGACGCTCGGCCTCTTGCATGCCAAGCGCGAACCGGGCGAACACGGCGTTGGTGATGGCTTCCCACAGGGATTCACCGTCCGGCCTGGACCTCAGCTCGTCGGCGATCTGCACCGCTCGGTCGAAGTGCCTGGCCGCGATCGCCTCGCCCTTGCTGGAGAAGTAGTTGTTGAACGTGCGGTGCGAGACACCCGCCTCGGCGGCGATGTCCTCCACCTTGACGTTGTCGAAGCCACGCTCGACGGTCAGCTTGATCGCCGCCCAGCTCAGCGCAATCCGGGTTTCTTCCTTCTTGCGCTCTCTCAGCCCCATGCGAATACTCTACCCAAATTTGCGAGTCACGCAAATATGCGAGTCACGCAAATATGCGCGCCTCGCATCTCTGCGGCGGCCTTGCTCGATATCTCTTCCTCGGGCCACCCACCGAGCGGCTCGCCCGCCCGGCGCCTCGATGGCTTCCTCACCGATCTGGTCACCGGTGCCTCCGGGCACACCCGGCGCGCCTACCGTGGCGATCTGGTCCGAGGGCAAACGGGATGTTGGAGAGGAGGGGCACCGTGTCGGCCGGCGAACCGCGGGCGTGCGGAGCCAACTCGACCACCACGCCGAGTTGCCGACGCACGATCCCCAGCAACGGGCGGGAGCCGATGGTGTCCTTGACCTTGCGGTGTTCGACCAAGCACGCCCCCAGCCACTCCACGGTCTGCTGATCGACCCGGCCGGGCTGCCGAAGGGTGCAAACCAAGATCAACGCGGCCGGAATCTGCGCCACCAGGCGATCTGAGCGCATTCATCGATCAGTCCGCCGAGGCGGTCGCGGCGTGTGACCCGCGTGGTGTCCGGAGAATCTCGCCCGCCGGCAGCCGTCCGTCGCAGGTGCCGGCTCCAGGCGATGGCCGCACTTAGATGGCAACGATCGTTCTACTCGAAGCGGGACGGGTCTCCGGCGCCTCTGCGGAGGATCTCGGGTTCGGCCTGCGAGAAGTCGATAACCGTTGTCGGCACGGCGCCGCACTCACCGACGTCGATCACCGCGTCCACCACGTGGTCGAGTCTTTCCTTGACCTCCCAGCCTTGTGTCATGGGTTCGGTCTCGTCGGGCAAGAGCAGGGTGCTCGACAGCAGCGGTTCGCCGAGTTCGGCAAGCAACGCCTGCACGACGACGTGATCGGGAATCCGAACACCGACGGTCTTCTTTCTGGGGTGCAGCAACCGGCGCGGCACCTCCTTCGTCGCCGGCAGGATGAATGTGTAGCTGCCAGGAGTCGCCGCCTTGATCGAGCGGAACAGCGCGTTGCTGACGTGGACGAACTGGCCGAGCTGCGCGAAATCCCTGCACACCAGAGTGAAGTGGTGGCCGCTGTCGAGACGGCGGATCTCCCTGATCCGGTTGATGCCCTCCTGATTGCCCAATCGGCACCCAAGTGCGAAGCACGAGTCCGTCGGGTACGCGATCAGCCCGTCCGCACGGACGAGGTCTGCCACCTGACGGAGGGCCCGAGGTTGCGGGTTGTCCCGATGCACGTCGAAGTACTTTGCCATGTATGGGAGCTTAGAAGCGGATGCCCTTCGCCACGATTCGTGGGGCTGCGCGGTTCATCCAAAACAGCCACCGGGCGGCAGACCCGCCGCCTCGCGCAGGGCCAGACGCGCGATGACCAGCGCGTCGATGGGGTCGGATCTGCCGTGCTCGTGGCTGTCGACACCCGCACCATGCTGCTGCGCGCGCTGCGCTGCCTGGGCGAACGCGGCTTCGCTCTGCTCACGCAACGCTGGCGCACCCTGCAGCACATCACCGCCAGCCTTAGCAAAATCGGTGATATCACCCGCGCCGCACTTGTTCTCCCCCATTTCGAGCACGGCAGACTCATTTAAAAGTCGCTGAGATCGCCTCATCACCTCTTCGGCTTGAAGTAGTGCGCGACCATGTAGGCGGTGACCTGTGCGCCGATCTTCGCACCCTGTTCGTCTGCCGTACGGGTATGGACGCCACCCCAGACGCGGGCGTTGACGACCTCGGCGAGCGCCTGCGAGAAGCCGCGGAAGTACCTCGTGGTCCCCGAGGCGGCGCTGTATCCGCTGAAGGAGATGTCGTCCCGGCCGAAGAAGTACGCCAGCGCCGACATGCTCGCAGCGGTGAAGCAGGTATGCCCGGACGTGAAATCGGGGTGCGGCGGCGTGACGAGCAACGGCATCCAGCCGGGGTCGGCCACCGTCTTCGGGTTGCCGTCGGTGTCGGCCAGCTGGATCGCGGTGACCGGCCGCCAGAAGTTCCACGCTCCCTTCTCGTTGTAGCAGGCCGTCGTGGCATCGGCTTCGGCCAGATCGACCATCGCGAACATCCGGGCCGCCTGCAGCGTGTTCAGTCGCTGCGTCGTCGCGAGCTGACGTTTGATCTCCCATTCGACTAGATGCCGGTCATGCCACCAAATCGCCGCTTGCGTCTGGTCGGCCGTCCTGGTCGTGCTGGTCGCCGAGCCGATCGCCTTCACCTCGTTGAAGTCTCGGGTGTACCGGGAACTGGTGAGCGATGGCGGGCCGGACGTGCGGAACATGGATGCGCTGGGGATGAGGAAGGGTTTGAGGTAACCGACCCATGCCCCATCGGAGGCGAAAGCGGGAGGCGTCGGCTGCCACTGACCGGGCCGGGTACCGACGGTCCAGCTCTGGCTTCCGAACGCCCCGTCATTCTGCCGCGCGGCGATCATCGCGGAGGCCGTCTGAGTGCCGACGATGATCCCGCGCCGCTTCGCGGTACCGTCGGGAATCGCGGCCAGCGACTCGTCGTACTGTGCCTTCAGCCTCACCTGCTGATCCGGGAACAGCGCGTCCAGCACACGGAAGCCCGCGGTCGCGACGGCGGCGTTCGTCGATTCGGTTCCATTGGCGGACGGTGCGATCAGATACGGCTGGTAGGGAGCGCCGGCGATCGCGTTCACCGCGTCGTAAATGGCTCCGTGCACCATCGCGAAGCTGCGCGCCTGGACCTGCGGCTGCTGACCGGCGATGTCCCAGATCGCTGTCTGGGCGTTGCTGTCCCAGACAATAACCGAATTGGTGGGCCTGCGTGAATCCGAAGCGTACGCGAATGACGAGTCGAGTTCGACTGTCGACCCGGCGACGACGACTCCGGCGATGGCTAACCAAACGGCCTTACGTCGCACGACAGCGGTCCAGCTCGCATTGCATGATTTAAGCATTGAGACAAATTACTATGCCGGCCGCGGCCGCTACAGGAGTCGAACGGCCGAAAAGTCGATAATGATGTAGCCGAAAATCGGACCGCGTCTTTTCGAGCAGGCAACTCGTTGTTCACGCCCTGGCAAGTGCTGGTCCTCACTTCTGAACCGAATTTGTAGCCAGTGAGGTGATCTCCGCGAAATAGTCCGGGCGATTGGGATTTCTTGGACGCCGCTGGTGGCGCTCCGGGCCTTTCGGGAGGAGTCACCGAAGGCCGGAAACAGACGTGGAGCCCCCGGTAGAAGAGCTCTCACCACAAGAATTCTCAGCCGGCCGGAAGGCTCCACGTGATTGCTCATCGTGCCACGCTCGATGTCTCCCGCGCACTCGTTCACTACCTCGCCCGACTCCTGCACGACGAACGCCGACTGCGCAACACCCCCACCGGCAGCCGGGTCTTGACCCCGTTCCGCCAAGCGGTCATGGTGCTGCGCTGGTTCCGGGGCGAGCGCGACATCCCCAAACTGGGCCGCGATCACCGCGTCTCCCGGGCCCCCGCCTACCGCTATCTCCACGAGGGCATCGTCGCTCTCGCAGCTCAAGCGCCGGATCTGCACGAAGCTCTTGACCGCGCACACGCCGAAGGACTGGCGTATGTAATCCTGGACGGCACCTTGATCCCGACCGACCGCTGTGCCGAGCAGACCCGCAGCGTCAAGGGCGAGCCCATCGACGCCTGGTACGCGGGCAAGGCCCACACCCACGCCGGCAACCTCCAAGCGCTGTCGGCACCCAGCGGACTGCCGCTATGGATCGGCGAGGTCGAACCCGGCTTGCGTCCATGACCTGACCGCGGCCCGCACGCACGTCCTGGGCGCGCTGTACCCCGCCGCCGCAACCGGCCTGCCTACCCTCGCCGACAGCGGCTACGACGGCGCCGGAATCGGTATCCACACGCCGATCAAACAGCCCACCGACAACCAGATCCTCAGCCTGGACAACCGCACCTATAATCGGCTCCTACGAGCCCTGCGCTGCCTCGGAGAACGCGGATTCGCCCTGCTCAAAGGCCGCTGGAGGACCCTCCAGCACATCACCGTCAGCCCCGGCCGAATCGGCGACATCGCCCGCGCGGCGCTTGTCCTCACCCATTTCGAGCACAACCACCTACCGGCAATTCACTGAGATCACGTCAGTGCGCCCCATTCCGTCCCGTTGGCCCAGGCCGCTGACTTGGGCTGATGCAATCGCGTGTACCTGGTGACACGACTCTTGATGACACCCGGCGTACGGTAGCCGGTGATGGGGGGGAACCAACTCGCGACCTGGCTCGCCACTGACTTGACCGTCAATGCCTGATTGTCAGTACGAATCAATAGGCTGCGGCTCATGATCGACACCATGTTACGTGAGGCACTCGCATGAATGTCGTCCAAGAGCTGCTCGACCGCATCGAGGCAGGCTCGGTCGCGAACCTCGTCACGTACCTGAACGGTCTCGGTGACGACGACAAGCGTGCGGTTGCCCGGTACCTGCCCGCTCACCTGGGCGAACGCTGGCGTTCCGGGTTCGAGGCCGAGCGGCGGGTACGCGAGCTGGCCCCCCTCTACCGTCTGGTCGGAGCGGTCTGCCTGGGTGGAGCCGAACAGGTGGCGAGCTGGCTCAACCGGCGTGAACTGCGCTGGGTGGAGCCGGAGGCCGACGCCGCACGCGTCATGTCCGTACTGAGCGACAGGCCGGAGACGTGGCGGCGCGACCTGGCCGTACGCCTGGTGCAGCGGCTGGGGCCGACTACCGGTTCGACGTGGCGACGCATACAGGCGCTGGGAAACTGGGATCTGGCGGCGGCGCTGGTGATCGAGACGGGCGCGGAGCCGCCGGAGAACGACGCGTTCGTGTCCGGGTGGGTGTTGCGTAAGGCCGAACGGCAGCGGATGAACCGGAACCAGGTGCTCGCTGACGATCGACTGCTCGATCACATGCTGCCACGCCTGTTCCAGGCTCAGGGTGTGGCGGACGGGCTGACCTGGGACCAGGAGTGGGGAGAGGACCGCACCATCCTCGGGCAGCTGGTCGCGATGGCCGGGACGGGCCGCGTGCCGCGCCAGGTTCTGCTCGACGGCTGTGCGAGCCGGTTCCTGACCGGAGTCGACGCGGCCGAGGCGGCTCCCTTCGTCGCGCTGTGGCGGCAGTTGGAGCCGGAGGTGACCGAGGTCCCGGTGGCCGACTTCGTACGGATGTTGCCGTCGGGGTCCTCGCCTGTCATGCAACTCGCGTTGGAGGAGTTACAAAGGGCGGAGTCGGCGCTCGATGGAGAGCTGTTCGCCGAGGCGGTCCAGGCGCTGGCGTACCGGCCGGAGAAGAAGTATATGGCGGCCGCGGTGAAGTGGATCGCCGCCGCGTCACCGTCCAGGGGCGCCCTTGCGGTGGCCGCGCTCGCGCCTGTCTTCGACGTGGACACGCCTAGCCTGCGCGAACGTGCGGTGCGTGTCGCGGTCAAGCTCGCCCCGCACACCGCTGAGCCCGACAGGGAGGCGATCCGCGAGGCGGCCGTCGGGCTGCCTGCCGACCTGCGCGAACGGGTCGCCACCGCCTTCGGCGCGGTGGAGGAGATCCAGCCGGAGGCCGTGGCCGCCGCCACGCTGACCGCGACGCCGCTGCCAACCCTGGCCCCGCCCATGGCCTCGGTCGAGGAACTGGCCGCCGAACTGGCCGCACCGCTCTGGCCGGAGGTGCCCGCGCAGTTCGAGCGCATCCTCGCCGCTCTGGTCAGGCTGACCCACCAGGATCGCGACGCCGTCGTGGCGGGATTGCAATCCTGGTGGCAGACGAACTGGCGGCATCCGTTCGACGCGCACACGTACGCGCACGGCATTTCCGGCTCCGACGAGGACATCCGTTTCCTGCTGGCGCGTTGTGCGCTGGCCGTCGTCTCGCCCGCCGACAGCCGCGTTCTGACCGCGACGCTGAACGAAAGCAACCGCTGGCCCAGCTCCGAACCCGCCCCACAGCGATTCGTCCAGCGGCGTTTCCGCGAAGTCATGTCCCTGTTCGAACGGGGCGAGTCAATCCCCGTGCTGCTGGCCACGCCGACCTCGCCCACCGGGCACGTCGACGCCTCCACCCTGGTCGCGCGTATGGAGGAGCTGGGCGACACCGAGCCGCTGGAGTCCGACTTCCTGCAGGCGCTACTGCGGTTGCCGCGCCACATCGATCCTGGGCTGGTGGTGCGGGCGGAGAAACTGCCGTCACAGGCGGGGCAGCGGCTGGCCGCCTGCCTGCGCGACGGCGGGTTGCCCGAACCCATTGTGACGTGGGAGCTTCTGGCATTCGACCGCCCGGAGTACTACCAGGAGTCGCTGCAGGAGGCCCATGCCAGCCTCACGCCGCCCGAGGGGGTCTCCGGGCAGCTTGCCGAACTCTGGACCTTGAACCCCAAGCCCGACTATCCCCCCTTCTCCCGACACATGGTGTGGTGGCCGCCCACCATGCCGTCCCACCGTGAGGCCGTCGCGGCCCACATCCTCGCGTGCCTGCCGTGGGTCATGGACAGCACCGACGGCCAGGTTCAGGTCGTGGCCGCCCTGGCGCACACCGGCGGCCCCGCGGGCATCGCGACCGCCAGCACGATCGTCATCGGCATGGGCCATCAGCTCCCCGCCCAGCGGGCGCTCGCCGCTGACGCGATCACCACCCTGGCCGCGTACGCTGACCTGCCGGCGGCCGACCTCGGCCGAGCCGTGGGCCATATGGTCCGAGGCGATCAGGTCAAGCTCAATCGGGTTACCGGCGTATTCGACGAGGTCACGTCGGCCGGGGCGCACACCGAGGTGTGGTCCGCCCTGGCGGAGGCGATCCCGCTGCTGCTGCCCGGGCCCGGCGAGAAGGCCAGGGCCGGGCTGGGCGAGCTGCTCAAGGTCGCCGTGCGGGCGGCGGAATTGGCCGGGGCACGAGGCGAGATACCGAGGCTGGGGGACCTGGCCGAGCGCAAGGGCTCAAGCCAACTGCTCCACCAGGCACGACGCCTGTACGGAGTGATCGCGGGGTGATCATCTGCTCACAAGCCGACGCCGGACGTGCACCGCCCACTCCGTTCGCTGCCCCCGCCCATCACTGACCCGGAGCAGATAGCCCGCCTGCACATACGAAGACACCAATGCCTCGGCGGAATCCTCCTTGCCGACCAGTAAAAACCTGGTCGGGATGACAGGATTTGAACCTGTGACCCCTTGACCCCCAGGCAAACCGGGAGGGGGCGGGAACATGGCCGATACCCGCCTCCACCTGCGCAAACAGTCCACGGCGATCCACCGTCGTCCGGCCCCGTCCGTGGTCGTTGTCACTCAATTAGTCACCCAGGGCCACATCTTCTGAGGCGCTGTCAGCACCCCCATGAACGGCACCATCCTTGGCGGTGACGACTGGCATCATGACGCGTAACTGATCAAGGGAGCCACAGTGACAGACCCGCACGAGGAGTTCAGCTGGCTTTCGGAGTTCGGGCCGTTCTATGACAGCTCCTGCGTGTCCTTCGTTCGAGCCCTCTCCCCTGCTGAGGCGCTGACCCGTCTCGGAGCGGAGACCAACGGGATCGAAGAAGTGACCTTCGAAGAACTGCAGGAACGAACGATGAAGTGCATCGACTCAGACAACAGGATGCGCACCAGTTACGTAGGCGCGCTGGAGACGGACGGCTGGACAGTGCTCATCCAGCTCTGGGCCGGATCGATCGCAGTTGCCCGCCCCCTGCTGAGACGGCTTTCTCAGGCGACCGAGGTTGTGTCGATCAACCGCAACATCCATGCCACTGACTTCTTCATCTACGCGGCTGACGGCGAACTGGTCACATGGTTCGACCTGCTGGGTCCCTATGCGCGCACAGGCAGCGATCCGGACCGATGGGTCGACCTGATGCGCGAAGTCGGGCTGGACCCCGATCTGGATCCCGACCTGGACCTGGACGTGGACCTGGAAGACCCAGATCTTGGCACGGAATTCCCACGTTCCTTCGCCCTGGCAAGAAAGATCACCGGTTTTCCCTTCTCTCAGGACATGCTCGACATGCGACTCCTGGGTGCCGTGATCAACAGCAGGTGATCACGATCAGGCAGGAACGTGGCAGCGACTCTCAGGGGAGCTCGCTTCATCCGATGTAGGGCGTCGACTTCCCGTGGCGGAAGTGCTCGATCCGGAGTCGCTGCGTGTCGTGCATGGGCAGTTCCTCGATCTCATCCGGGCTGATCCAGCGGACGTCGGTCGACTCGTCACTGATCGCGAGCGCTCCCCCGACGAGACGGGCCGTCAAGCAGATGTTGAACTGGCGGCGTACCTCTCCGTCGCTGTAAGCGATGATGTGCCGGGCGTCGGTGTAGAGACCGACCATCCCGGCCACCTCGACGTCGTAGCCGGTCTCCTCCTTCACCTCCCGTACGGCGGCCTGCGGCACCGACTCGGTGAGGTCCATCCCGCCGCCGGGCAGCGCCCACAGCCCGTTGTCGGTGCGCCTTTGCATGAGAACGTGCCCCGCATCGTCGACCACCACGGCGGACACCCCCACGACCAGGCTGTTCGGCTCGGGGGCGTCGGGGTCGTCGTAGTACTCGGTGCGGGCCACCTACCGCTCCTCGCCGGGAAGTCGAGACTGCTTCCACACAGCTTCGAAGCTGGTGGCGTAGGTGTCGAACAGCCCTTCCTCGCGCATGTGGCGCAGGTGGTAGACCGGTGCGCCGTAGGCGTTCATACCGAAGACGTGCGCGTTGACGATCATGTGGTCATCGCCCACGAACATCGAGTTGTAGAGCGTGGTGTCGTGGACGCGCAGCTCGACATTCGATGATGCGACCAGAGGCCGATAGTGCATGAGCGCGACCCGGCACCGTGACTCGATGCCATGGCCGAACAGTTCCTCAGCACCCCGGCTCTGGATGATCGGCGAGTCTGCGTCGCCGAGAAGGATCCGCACGCGGCATCCCTCCCCCGTCCCCGATAGCTGCCAGATTGTGTGTCCTGACCGAAGGGTCAATTCCGTCTTCGCGTGTCCGTTGCCCCACGACGTACACAGGTACCACCCGCCCAACAGGTACAGACGGAGTTGACACCGACCGAGAACACGAACAATGAGGCAGCGCGGGCGGGGGGAGCCACCGACATCACCCCCGGAGACCATGTATCGCTACTTGCATCGATACCCGTCGTCGTCCCAGCGCATGTCCACTGCCTGGACCATGTGAGCCATCCCGTGATCAGCACCTGTGTTGATCCGCAAGAGGCTTCTAAGGCCTGTTTCGAAAGTGAGGTGGGAAACTGATCAGCGTGGCTGAAATGGGGCCGGGAGCTCCACCCCGGTCGCTGCATGCAAGCGGCGCATGTCCTGGTGGTCCTTCTCCGAAGGTTGGTAACCAAGATGACAACGAACCTGTGTCAAAGCATCGGCGCAGGAGACCGGACGACCTTTGATCATGCCTCGGACGGGAGGTGGATAGTAGAAGGAACTCCCGTCGGGCTGCGCTTGTGTTCCGCCGCCATCAGGGGCAGGGGTGATTGGATGCAGGTCGATTTCACGTCCTCGCGCATCAGCGACGGCAATGGCGACCGGCAGCCAGTCCCGAAGGAGACGATCATATCCGAGCCGGCCTAGGACCATCCGAACAGCCTCTACCTGCGGCAATAATATAACCAGATCAAGATCCGAATGCTCCCGCGTCGCCTGGCCGATGAGAGCATCGATGCCCCACCCGCCGTCGACCCAGGCCGTGAGATCGGCCCCCTCCAGGGCATCAAGCACTTTCAATACGTCCGTTTCGTTCATCACGTCGCACATGATGGCATTCAACTCGGACAGCCTGAAGCTGACTTGTGAAACACGCCCTAGATCATCAGGGCGATGCAAGGCCCGGAAGTCACGGAGATCTCTCGCGCTGCCTCGTCGCTGCGTCGAAGCCATCTGGGAACACCAGGCGCAACAGGCTAAGGAGCGAGAGACGGCGGGCGCGAAGTGGACGGAGAACGATCTCGTCTTCGCTTCCCTGGTCGGCACTCCCCTGGACTCCCACAACGTGCGGCGGGCGTTCCGGAAGATCGTGAAAGATGCTCGACACTGTCCTGAAGGACACCGGGATCGAGGCCGTGCTCAGTGGCGTCCGAATGCCCCGCATGAACTCGATCATGGAACGCTGGGTGCAGACCTGCCGACGCGAGTTGTTGGACCGCACCTTGATCTGGAACCATCGTCACCTGCTTCACGCCCTGCGTGAGTTCGAGGACTTCTACAACGGGCACCGACCGCACCAGGGCATCGCCAACGCCCGCCCACTCCGTTCGCTGCCCCCGCCCATCACTGACCCGGAGCAGATAGCCCGCCTGCACATACAAAGACACCAATGCCTCGACAGAATCCTCAACAAGTACGAGCATGCCGCCTGAACTACACGGATGGAGTTTTCGGCAAGCACAGGATTTGCACTGCACGAGGTCAAGACCGCCACCTCTCAGCGGTGCCGTCCTACCCGACCTCATCAACGAGAAGCTCCGCCGCAGGGTTGGCCTCAAGCCGCTCGTCGGGGATCGGCCGACCGCTGCGCAACGAAACTCCGTAGGTACCGGCCCGCAGGCGCTCGTTGGCCCGATCGAGTGCAGCCAACCGTGCGCTGAGTCGCTCGGCTACAGCATCGTCAAGAAGCTCTTGGGCGAGCGGGTTCGCCGAATCGGAGACCGAGGTCCTCGCATCAGCGGCCGCCTCCAGGTCAGCCGCCCGCTCAGCGGCTGCGCTCGTGAGGAGCTCCTTGATGCGTTCACGTTCACCCTCGATCAACTCATGTGCGTGGGTTGGGTCCATCTGAAACTCCCTGGTGGTGACGATCGGTGATCAGCGTCGGCGAGACCTCAGCTGGTCGATCTTGCGGGGCGTTCGACACCACGTGTGTGGTACCGCCGCTCATCCACAAGGTCCGCGGACGCCGCTGGGCATCCGGGCCACCAACGATTGGGGAACCGACCGGCGACCCGCGACCGACATCGCGCGGGCCGTGATGACCGGCGGCGCCTGCCGCCGGTCTGGTTGTCCGGGGTGGGCCGACATCGAGGACCGAGGTGTCCGCGGTCCGCGTACTTCGGCCACAGTCGTTCCGATGCCGGGGATGTTTAGACGAAGGTGAACAGCTGATCGGCTTCGAAGCGCGAAATCGGGGTGGTGTACACCTTCGCGGGGTCGGGGTAGCCGAGGGCCAGCAGCACTGTCGTGGTGTGGCCGGTCTCGCGGATCTTGAAGGCCTTGTCGACGCTGGTCGGGTCGAACCCTTCGAGCGGCATGGCTTCGACGCCGAGCTCAGCGGCCGCCATCATGGTCATGCCCAGCGCCATGTAGGTCTGCTTTTCCATCCAGTGGTTCATGTCCTTGTAGCCGTAGTTGCGCAGGTTGAGGAAGTCGCGGGTCATGAACTCCCACAGCTCGTGCTTTGCCGGGTCGGGGAACCGCCCGTCGGCCCTCTCCTTGGTGAACACCGCATCGAGGTGGCTGTCGGGAAGATCCGCCCTGGTGGTGAGGATGATGGTGTGTGAGGCGTTCAGGATCTTCTCGCTGTTGTCCTGGAATCGTTCGCCCAGGTTGGCCGCCAGCCGCTCCTTGCCTTCGGGCGTGGCGAGGACGTAGAAGTGGTTGGCCTGTACGTTCGTCGACGACGGCGTCAAGCGCAGGAACCTCAGCAGCTGCTGAAGTGTCTCCTCCGGAATGCTCTTGCTGGCGTCGAAGTACCTGGTGAGGTGCTTGTTCATGAGCTTGTCGAGATCCATGTCAACCTGCCTTCTTCTTGCGATCGGTGGGTGAGGAGCCGGTGAATCGTGGGGTTTGGGCTAGTTCGTGGTGCGGGCGAGCAGTTCGTTGATGCGGTCGAAGCTCATACCACCTGTCGTCGCCGAGGCGAGGTCGCCCGCGACGAGCGCCTTCGTGGCTTGTTCGAGCGCTCCCATCGCTTGGGTGTAGAGCAATGGGCCCAAGCTGATGCGCTTGACCCCGGCCTTCTGCAGTTCAGCGACGGTCAGCACCTTGTCCGACGGTGACACGAGGACATTGACCGGTGTCGGCGCGACCGCGGTGACGATCGCGACGAGGGCATCGAGGTCGGGTGGGAACGGCGCGTAGAGCACATCCGCGCCGACCTCAGCGAAGGCCGTCAGACGCCGGATGGTGTCGTCGAGATCGGGCCGCCCCTGGATGAAGTTGTCGGTGCGGCCGGTGACGACGATGCGCCCCTTGGCCGCGTCGACGGCGCTACGTATGCGATTGACTGCATCGTCGAAGTCGCGGATGGGTTGATCGGGATTGCCCGAGGTGTCCTCGACCCCGATACCGGCCAAGCCAGACTCGACGGCGGCCTCAACGGTCGCGGCGACGTCTTCAGGCGTGTCGCCGTAACCGTCCTCGAAGTCTCCGTTGACGGGCAGCCCGGTGAGTCGGCCGAGCAGCCGCGCATGCTCGAGGTGTTCTTCGCGGGTGACTTCGTGACGCCCGTCGAGGCGGCCGAGCGTGATGGCGAGCGCCGCCGACGATGTCGCGATCGCCTCGAAGCCGGCATCGGCCAGCATCAGCGCCGAGAGGCCGTCCCAGGCGTTCGGCATGACGAGGCCACCGTCGCGGGTGTGCAGCGCCATGAATTTCTCATAGAGTTCGGAGCCCGCCATGTCGAGCCTTTCCTGAATGATCGTTGAGTCGGCGAGGGGCTTGCCGGCTGGGTGCGCGGACCGCGTCGAGGGTTCCGGCGATCAACCGGTGGGTGGGGTGTTGTTGGCGGCGGCGTGGAGCTTCTTAAAGCCGACCCAGCCCCAACAGACCAGATGAACGCGCGATGAGTCCGTTGACGATGTCCATGCACTCGACGAGGTGGGGTCTGTTCGCCCGTCGGTGTCTGGCGCGGGTACTCCCAGATCAACTGATGCCCGTCGGTGAAGTAGGTCCCGGTACGCCACCCAGTTCTCGAAGATTCCTTCGCGGCGACGGACCGCGAAGGAGCCGGCGAAGAAGGCACGAATCGACTCGCGGCCCTGGACCACGCCAGAGCCCATGTCTCCCGACAAAAGCACGGCGGCGGGTGTTTCGATGACGTCGTCTGCCGCGTAGAGGTCGGCGATCTTGTCCGCGTCCTGGGCCGGCACGGCTTCGTGCCGGGCGCGGAACACATGCTCGATCGCGCTCTCGCTCGCCGCGTCGGGCGCCATCGGCTCCGGGTGCGGGTTCACTGGGCGACGGCCGTATCGACCGAGCCGACGGCGAGGATGTCGAGGTCGGTCTGGTTGACGTTGTTGATGAAGTTGGTGAGCAGGAATTGCACTGCCACCGCGATGATCGCCAGGATCTGCGGGTCGGTGTACCCGGCGCCTCGCACACCCGCGAGCTCGGCGTCGCTGACCCGCCCGCGGCTGTCGACCACCTGTTGCGCGAAGCGAGCGGCCGCGGCGCGCTTGGGATCGACCGAGCTCCCGACGCGGACGAGCTCGATGTCGTCGCCTGACATGCCGCCGAATTCGGTCGCGACGTAGGTGTGCATCGCCAGGCAGTAACTGCAGCCGTTGGCTTGCGACACGGCCAGCGCGATGCTGTGCCGGGTCTTCGCATCCAGAACCCGGCTCAAGGTGCTTTGCAGAGTCGTGACGACCTCGAGAACGGCCGGGTTCGACGCGATGGTCTTGAACATGTTCGGGACAAAGCCGAGCTGCGCACCAACGTTTTCGAGTATCCGCTGCGCGCCGGCGGGTACATCCTCTGAAGGGGGAACGTTCAGTCGTGACACAGCGAATCGACCTCCGGTCGGGGTGTGAGTGGTCGTCGTCGAGCCGAAGTCGGGCTCTTAGTGCTTCAGCTCCGCCGCAGGCCTTACCTACGCTGGCCGCAACCTGGCCGATGGCGTTGGTTGCGCCGGGCGCCTGGTGACCTGCATTGCGCGGGGGGTGACTCCGTCGGCGCCGAGTTCCGGATCGCTTCGCAACGAGAGCACCTTACAATAAGGACTATACAGTCCGAAATCTTCTACGCAACCCTGCCCCCAGGCGGACCGAGTCGGCCGCGCTGGATGCAAGCGGTCAATGTCCCATCAGATCAGTAAACCTGCAGCTCAGTGCCATATCAAGGCTACACCGTGAGCCATTTCGCCGACCGGAACGGGCGAGTTCAAGCCGCCTCGAGCCGGGTCAGCTCGGGCATGATCGATTGAGTTAAGTGGACGATTTAGTCCAAAATTAAGGTGAGGCTGGACTGAAACGAACGCAAGATCTCTCGGATCTGCCTGCGCCTCCGTCTCGCGTCCATCCATGAGAGGGTTTTCGCTGATATGACCGCCGCGACACACTTCATCGACGCCAGGGTGTCGCGCCACATCGGCACCTACTCCGATGCGGTCGCGATCCCGGCCGGAGTTTGCACGATGAAGTCTTCGGCAAGACGTCGGTGTCTTATGCGGCTGGCCGGAAAGATCTGTGACGCGGAGTGCACCGCCGGTGCGCTGCGCTCGAGGCCACGCGTCGCCGCCGCTCTGACTGCCCTCTCGGTGGCCCGCCTGGTGGCTTGAAGGCTCAGCGGGTGGTCAGGTTCGCTCGGATCCGTACAGCAGCCGTATCGCGGTGCGGCACTCCGATGCCGCGGTGGGTGGTCGACAATGCTGTCGCGGATACGTGGCCTCGACCTCCCCCCGACGTAGTGCTCGACCGCTCTGGGCCTTGCTGTCGGCTGGCCCAGGTCATGTGTGCCCCTGACTCTCCTTCGATCAGTGCCCGGGAGGGCCACATCTCTTTCGCCTGCTGTCTCTGTCTCGCTGTGACGTCACCCGGCACGAGCCTAGATGGACGGCTTCGCCCGATACGGCGTAGCGTCCGCTTGTCGATCACCTAAGTGGACTAAATGGTCCTATGTGGTGCATGATGGGCACGCCGGAGAACGAAGTTGCGTCAGGCGAGCTCAGCGTCGCTAACTGCGTGAACGTCGTAAGAACGCTGGGCTTCATGCCGAGTTCGCCAGTTACCAGCCTGCCATCGAAGCCGTCCTCTCAAGACGAGTGGTCCCGTCAAGCCCCGGCCTCGTTCGCCGCGTCGGCCGCGCCGATTCTCACCTGATCGACAGACCGCAACCTTGCACGTCGGCACCGCGTACACGGCGCCTGCAGTGAACGCCGAAACACACAGAGAAAGAACAAAAAGTGAACGACACCAAGCAGTCCAGCGAAGATCCACGCATCAAAATAGGAAAGACCAACAGATTCATCACGCTCATTGCGGCGTTGGTGGCTCTCCTGGTGGTCTCCACGACTTTGAGCTCTGGAGCATGGGCCGAGAGTCGCGAGCATGGCTCAGCGGCGGCGCAGTCATCGTCGCCTTACCCGCAGGCTCAACCACCCGCTGGTTTTCAGTCCAAGTTCGCGGAAGTAAATGGCTTTCGCATGCACTACGTGCGGGGTGGCAAAGGTCCACCTGTGGTGATGATCCACGGATTCCCCGAGGAATGGTCCGAGTGGCGGCAGGAGATGGTTCCGCTCTCCAAGACCCACACCGTGATCGCCGTCGACCTGCGTGGTGCCGGCGAGTCCCAGGTCACCGAGAGTGGTTACGACGCAGCGCAGTTGGCGAAGGACGTTCATCAGCTGCTGGCGCAGCTGAAGTTCAACAACGGCGTCCAGGTAGTCGCCCACGATATCGGTGTGTGGGTCGCCTACGCCTACGCGGCGCAATTTCGGTCGGAAGTGCGGAGCATGGCTGTGATGGAAGCTCCCATCCCGGATCAGAGCATCTACCACTACCCCGTGCTCAACGCCGACCCGAACAAGCCCGCGGCGTGGCACTTTGGCTTATTCCAGCTGCCCCTCGCTGAAAAGCTCATCGCCGGTCACGAACGCGTCCTCGTCCACGACATGATGCTTGAGTACGTGGCGGGCGATAAGTCGCCGTTCACGGCGTCGGATTTTGACTTCTACGCGCACTTCCTGAAGGAGCCCGGCCGCACGACGGCCTGGATGAGTGTATACCGCGGGCTCCGCACAGATGTTCAGCAGAACAAGAAATTCCTGGCTCAGGGCAAGTTGAAGATGCCCATCCTCGCGATTGGTGGCGAGCGTTCCTTCGGTTCAATGGTCCCCGACCAGTGGCGTGAGTACGCCGTGAACGTCCAGGGACGAGTCCTGAAGGGTTCGGGCCACTTCGTGAACGAGGAGAGGCCGACGGAAGTGACGGCTCTGCTGCAGTCCTTCCTGCGGAAGTAGCTTTCACTGTCAAGGGATGAGCAACGACGATCCCTCCAGACTGCGGGGAGCATTTCCGTAGCTAGGGTCGCGCCGGTGGTTACGAGGATCTCCACCGGCGCGATCCGGCGACGGAATGGTCGAGGGGATGTCGCGGCCCTTACGTGCAACAAGGCTTCATAGAACGGGTGATTGTCGAAGATCATCTCGTTCGCTGGAGCCTCGTTGTCGTTGCAGTGTTGTCATGCCCGCGGCCGTCTCGGCCATCGCCACTGTTCCGGCCGAGCAGGACGGCCCTGTGGTCCAGGGCCCGGAAGCCGACCTTCGGCAGGTGTGGGCGCAGATCACCGACCCGCGGGATCGGCGGGGCGGCGTCATTCGCTGGTGGTGATCCTGGCGCTGGTGCAGGCCGCGGTGGTGGCCGGTGCGACGAGCTTCGCCGAGATCAGACGCTTCCGCCACTGTTGCCGGCGTGCGGGCGCCGCCGTTCGTGGCGACCATGCGGAAAACACCACCTTGGGCCTTGGCCGGGCGGTCAGGGCACTCGGATCGATAAAGGAGTTGATCACCTTGAACGGACAAGAGCTGCAGAAGATCGCGGGCGACTGCACTGTGGAACTGCCCGGTGCCGACCTGGAGCGTCGTGTCGGCCCCGACTGGCACCTCTACAAGGTGTGCGGCAAGGTCTTCATGCTCATGACCGACATGCCAGGGCGCCCCGTCGTGATCCTGAAAGCTGACCCGGACGACGCCGCAGCCCTGCGTGAGCAGTACGCAGACATTACCCCCGGCTATCACATGAACAAGAGGCACTGGATCACGCTGGAAGGCGGGGGCACCATCGACGAGAAGCTAGTGAAAGATCTCGTGATCGACTCCTACCGTCTCGTGATCGGCGGGCTTCCCAAGTCCGAGCAGCCCGTGGATCCGCGCACCTACGGCCGCCGCGCCTGACCTTCGTCATGCCCATCAGCGGCGAGAAGCCCCAGGACAGAGCGCGCGACACGGCACTGGCGCTGCCCGGGGTCAGCCACGGGCACCCGTTCACCGAGCAGCTGGACGCCTACAAGGTGGCGGGCAAGATCTTCCTGATCGTCACGGACAACCCGGACGAACGCATCGTCACCCTCAAGGCAGAACCGGAGTACGGGCGGCTGCTGCAACACGAACACCCATCGATCACCCCGGGCCTACCAACCAAACCTTCGTTACCCAGCGCTTTGCGGAGTAGTCACCCCGGGGTGGAGCCCCCTGGTCGCCATCGGCGTCGGTGGTCAGGCCGGCGAGTCGGTCGACTAGAGAGTGTCTGAAAAGCATCAGGTTGGCCCCCTGGTGAGGCGACGGAGCAGGGTGAGGGCCATCGCCAGGTAGATGGTGCTTTCGGAAGTGGCGGGCAGATACTCATAGTCCTTGGCCAGGCGGCGGTAGCGGCCCAGCCACGCGTATACCCCTTCCACTACCCAGCGGCGCGGGACGACGGCAAAACGAGGCACGATCCGGGGTGGCGCTCCCACCGGTGCCCAGGTGCGCCGCATGCCGCCGTCACGCCGGGCGACCACCTGCAAGGTGATCCCGGTTACCTGCTTGACCCACTGCAGGAACGGCCCGCGGTAGCCCTGATCCACCCAGCCGTGGGCCAAGCGCGGGAAGGAGCCATCGATGCTGGTCAACAGCACGGCGGCCCCATCTCGGTCACCGACGTTGGCGGCGCTCACGTACGTCTTGCAGAAGATCCCGAGTGTGTCGACGAGGAGATGGCGTTTACGGCCGCCTGTTTTCTTGGCGCCGTCGTAGCCGTGCAGCCCCCTTTTTCGGTGGTCTTGGCGCTCTGGCTATCGAGGATGCCCGCGCTTGGTAGGGGATGCCGGCCCTGCCGGGTGCGTTCTTGTTCCCGCAAAGCGGTCAGGATCTGCTCCCAGCGGCCCTCGATCCGCCACAGCCGCCAGTAGTGGTACACCGTCTGCCAGGGCCGCGGGTCGTGCGGCAGCAGCCGCCAAGCACACCCAGCCCACAACCAGTACGCCAGCGCATTGACGATCTCCCGGCGAGAATGCTCAGTGGGACGTCCACCCGACTTGACCGGCGGGACCAAGGAGACAAGGGCCTGCCACTCGGTATCGGACAGATCCGTCGGATACGCGGCCCGCTTTCCTGTCATCGGCGGCCTCCCGTACTCCAAGATGGGTCACTACGGCACACATATGCCCATTTATGAACTTTTCGGACACCCTCTAGCAGTTCTATGGACACCGCCCCGACCGGGTGACGGCGCCATCCAGCTTGACCACCGGTCAAGCATTGCCCCGCGTCTCGCCAATCCCTGATCTCGGTCCCCGAGACGCAAAGAGGGCCGATCCGAATTCTCGGATCGACCCTCTGAACTGCGTCGGGACGACAGGATTTGAACCTGCGACCCCTTGACCCCCAGGACGTTGGGATAGGCATTTTCGCAGCTCAACGAGCTTCAGGTAGTTATGGATGACGTCTGGTGACGTGCGGGTCGTTCAGCCGTGCGCACGACGTGTGGTCCCCACGTGGTCCCCAGCCGCCTCGACGATTTCGTCGACCCCACGATCTCTTGCAACCGGTCGACCACCTCGTCCACTGAGCCGACGATTACGTCCCCCCAAGGCCTGGCGCACGATCACGTCCTTGAACTGCTCGCGACCGTTACGGAGCCCTCACCGCCAAGCAGGCGTGCTTGGCCCGGGGCGTAGTCGAAACCGGCGACTGGGCGGTGTGCCTCAGCTTCCGGCCGCCCCGGTCCGGCCTGGCACTCGCCAGATCCTGCAGCGGTCCTCCTGGACCGCCTCCTTGATCAGTATCCCCCCATGACAGCCGGCCCTCTCTTTCGGCGATAAGTACCCGGAGAATGCGATTACCCGATGACCTCGGTGATGTGCGCGCGTCCCCACCGGACAGCCCTTCCTTCAGGCGCGCTGCCGAGAGAAGGTACGTACCGCCCACCAGAAGGAAATCAGCGTCATGGCCGCCAGGGCCACAGACCCGGTCAGCAGTGAGTGGGCGGAGAAGTCGCCCCGAAAGCTGGCGCGGTCGGCATCCATGACATAGGCGATCGGGTTGAGCCTCGACAGTTTCCACAGCCAGGACGGCGCCAGTTTCGTAGTGATCGGTAGAAGGGTTCCGGAGAGCAGGAATATCGGTAGCAGCAGCGCGTTGAGCAGGGCCGGAACCTTCTCTTCGCTCTTGAGCCGTAGGGCGAGGGCGTAGGAGCACGACGCGATGGCGACGGCCAGGACAGCGACGATGAGCAGGCACAGGGCCACTCCGGCGACCGGCGGGCGGACCTCGAAGACAAGGACGGCCAGGAGTGCGATCGCGCTGGCCTGCACCAGCACGTTGACGGACACCGCCAGAAGCTTGCCCGACAACAGCGCCGCAGGACTCATCGGGACGACGCTGAACCGCTCGAAGACGCCGGACCGGTATTCGGCGAGCAGACTCACACCGACAAACGAACTGCCGACGATGGCTATCTGGACCATCAGCGCCGGCGCGAACACCATCCAGGTCCCGCCCGGCGGGAATCCAGGTGTGTACGTGACGAACTTGCCGAGCAGCGGACCGAAGAAGAACATGTACATAATAGGCTGGGCAAGACCGAATAGCAGCCAGACCGGCTGTCGATACCGATGGGTCATCTCCCGGCGGAAGACGAGCCACACGTCACGCGGGAACATCGGCGGTCACCTTCTCCCGCTTTTCAGCGCCACCGCTGTCCGAGGCGCGCACAGACTCGCCCTTCTCGGCATCCCGCAGGGTCCGGCCGGTGAGACTCAAGAACACGTCATCCAAGTTCGGCCGATTGACATGGAGTGATGTCGTCGATACCTCTGCGGCGTCCAGCGCCCGCAGCAGTTCGGGCAGCGCAGTGTGCGCGCGCGGTATCCGGAAGCGCACCAGGCCCGCGGAGGCGGAGGCATCTTGCGCCCCGGGAATCCTGCCCACGATCTCCATGGTGGTCTCGATATCGCATGGGGCCACTCCGATGGCCACGCCATCCCCGGAGACCTGCGCCTTGAGTGAATCCGGAGTGCCTTCCGCGATGATCCGGCCGTGGTCCATCACGAGGATCCGGTCGCACAGTGCGTCAGCCTCGTCCAGGTAATGGGTGGTGAGGAACACCGTCATGCCATTCTCGGCGTGCAGTTGACGGATGTGGTTCCACAGATTGGCTCGGCCCTGCGGATCGAGTCCTGTGGTCGGCTCGTCGAGGAAGAGGAGGCCTGGGGTGTGGATCAGCCCCATGGCGATATCGAGGCGCCGCCGTTGGCCGCCTGAGAGTGTCCCTGTGAGGCGCCGCTCCAGTCCGGCCAGTTCCAGTTCCTCCGCCAGCCAAGCGGCGCGGAGACGGGTGGCGGATGCGGACAGGCCGTACAATCTGCCCTGCATGTGCAGTTCCTCGGCGACCGTGCTCTCCGGCGAGGTACCGAACCCCTGGGCCACGTATCCGATTTTCCTGCGCACCCCGCGTGGGTCCTTCAACAGGTCGCAGCCGCCCACGGTTGCCTCCCCTGCGGTCGGCCGGAGCAGGGTCGTCAGCATCCGCAGGGTCGTCGTCTTGCCTGCGCCGTTCGGTCCGAGGAAGCCGACGAGTTCGCCGGGCTCCACAGTGATGTCGACACCGGCGACGGCGTCGACGGGGGCACTCCTGCGCCCCGGGGCGTGAAACCGTCGGGCAAGCCCCTTTGCTCTGATCATGAAATCCGTGACGCTTTCTTTCTGCGCCCGGGCCGGCGGGTTCACCAGGCGGCGGGCAGGTGATTGACGCCGTAGCTGGGTGACGTCAGTCGGAAGGGGACCTTGGAGAACGGCACGTCCAGCCTTAGATTTGGAAACCGGTGCAGCAGGGCTGGAAAGGCGATCGGCATTTCCATTCGGGTCGGCGTGGCCCCGCGGGAGCCTCGAGAATTCCTGTCACGAATATGCGATGACCTGGAGCTGTGGCACCGCACCCCAAGCGTGAGGCTCGTAGCAAATCCGAGCCAACCGCATATGCCGAGCGGCCGCAGCCATGATCCCTTCGATGGCAGACCGGTCCCCCGGATCCAGATACAACCAGAAAAGGCTGTGCCAGACCACCGTGTACGTATCGGCCTCTGCCGGTCGGGAGAGTTCCGCCCTGAGCCATTCCACGGCATCCGCCTTGTCGACCCGCACTCGCAAAAAGGCCGCCAGCTCTATGGCGTTGTCGAGCTCGAGTCGATCCGCCTCCAGCTCAACTGGGAGAAAGGAGCGCAGTATCGCTGCATCGTCAGGGTCGGCCGCATCGCGCGGTGCGATGTCGCAACCCGCACGGTGGACGATCTCGATGTCACCAGGGTGCGGCCCGGAGGTGGCCAGCCGAACCGCTGAGGAGGGGGCACCCCATTCCCAGTCGGGCCCACACCACCGGTAGTGGTCGAGGATGAGGTTCAGCCCGGCGCACGCGCCGATCTCCAGCAGTCGCACCTTGGGGGCCGCGAGCATTCCCAGACCGCGCAGCAGATATCCGGCCCGCCCGGGCTGGTGCTGCTGAATGGGCCGGTCCATCGCGCTGCGGATCTCGTCGGGATGGGAGAACAGCGTGCGGCGGAAGAGATCCCGGGTGTGCTCCGCGTACGCCGGATCGCCACGATGCGATACCACGCCCGCGAGGTGCGCCTCCAGTTCGGGTGCACGCCCGGTCAGGATCAAAAGCCTGACCCCGGCGAGCGCACGCAGGTAGTACAGTGGCGCGGCGGCATCTGGGTGGTCGGCGAGCATGCGGGCGGCGGGCCCGTCGTTCTCTAAGTCGTCCGTGAGCATGGTGAGCAGGTCCGCCGAGATCGGCGCCTGCTGCGCCATTGTCGCAGCCATCGCCCGCAGGCTCGGGACGCTCTCCTTGGGAATCACGCAGCACCTGCGCTCTCGGTCAGGCGCGCACCCGCAGCCGATTCATTGACCATCCACTGGATCAGGTCCCGGTGTTCGGAGGGTGCGGCCAGGGCTTCGAGCAGCGCCGTCAATTTCCGGTGGATGGCGCCGACCCTTCCCTGGTATGCCTTGACGACCTCATGATCGTCAAGATATTCCCGCAGTTCGCGACGGGCCGACAGGTCCGTCCTGGCGCGTGCGCGCAGCGCGTTCAGGGATCCCGCCTCGGCGACATCGGCTTGTTCCGCGGCGAGCGCCAAGAGCAGTGTCAACGTGCCGTTGGCAAGGTCGTCTCGCGTGTCAGGGGTCCCCGCGACGCGGTCGTTGGCCATCTGGCGCAGCACACCGAAAAGCCGACCGAAGGCCCGCCATCCTCGTACCGCGGAGTCATCCACCCCGGCCAGCAAGGCCGCCATCGCGCAATCCCTGCCGTACGGAGTTCCGGACTTCCCGGTGTAGATCCGCATCGCTGCGGTCCAGGTGTTCGTGTCCATGTCGTGCGAGACATCGTCCAGCTGCCCCTCCGCGGCACCGAGCGAGCCGGCCGCGAACTCAGCGGCCCACGCCGACCGCAGGGCGGCTGGAACGTCCTGACGCGCGATCATCTCCTGCGGCATGAGAGCGAGGCACGCCACGCTGGCGATGCTGGCCTGGGCAGCGGACACGCCCACGACACCGGCGTCGAAGTCACCGTCGGCGATGTCGTCGAAGACCTCCGCGCCGGTCCACCACAACCGGGAGAACACCGCCACAGGCAAAGCAGCATCCTGGTCCGAAAAAAGCGCTCCAAGGACAGGAAAAGGCAGCAGCCGGAAGGCGTTGTGCACACTGCCGTCGCTGTCGAGGAGTCGACGGACCGCTTCGACCAACAAGGGGTGGTCGTCGGCGAGCGAGCCGAGCTCCGATGCCAGAGCGGTGGTCACCGTCTCACGGCGATCCAATAGAAGCCGGTAAGAGTCGGTTACATCTATGACAGACATGAAACGGGACCTGTGTGCCTTCCACGTGAAGCGACGCTCGTGAAGTCGATAGGGAACTCGTATCGGGGCATCTTGCTCTCACGACGCCCACAACTCGTAAAAAGCGCCCGGCCCCGCATCGATTACCTACGGGGCCGGACAAGGTACTACCTGTAATCGGCGTGCTTCAGAATTATCAGGTGTAGCCGATGTTGCCGTTGCCGCCCGTCTCGTTGAGGATCCAGGGGACGAAACCTTCCTCGGTGCTGACAGCGGTCTCCCACTCACCGTCCAGGATCTGCTCCACCTCGGCAATGATGGCGCTCATACTTTACTCCTTGATTAAGGGAAATGAATTCTGGATTAAGGGAAATGACTTCTGCGGGAACCCTGCCGGCAAGGCCGCTTCAATCGAAATCCACTATACCTTTAGGCGGTTGTGGATAATAACCTTTGGGCAGTTTTGAGCGATATTTGGGGGTATGGGGACCGGTGATCGCCGGGTGGCCGTCCGGTGCGAGGTCTCCAAGGTCTTTCGGGTCGTGGGCGGTCGTGTGGGTCAGGCCAGCATGCGTTGCCCGGTCGCTGTCCACAGGTCGGAGAAGTCGGCTTCCCAGCGCCAGAGTTCGGGCAGGTGGCGTGTGAGGCGGGCTCCGGTGGCGACACCCAGCGCGAACACGCACGCCCCGGCCGCGGCCTGTACTGTGGGCGTGGCCTTGGAGTGGGATCTGGTTCCAGGGGAGCTCGGCGAGCCGGCGTCGGAGCTTCTTCTGATTGCCCTTGACGATGACGCCGAAGTGCGCCTTCTTGGTCTCGACCAGGTAGTGCGCATGCTCGAGCTGGACGTGCATGGCGTCGCTAGTCACCACGGCGCCGTCCAGGTCCAGGCCGTCCAGCAGCAGCTGGAAGTAGGTGACCTCGTTGGTCTTCTCTCCCACATCGCAGTCTCCGCCGCAACGCCCGCGACCCTCGCACTCCTCGGCTTGTGATGATCACAAACCAGACATCATGCGACTACGGCGAAGCCCTACTCTCCAACGTACCCGGGTCCGCCAGACCTGTGGGTCGGGATCCCGAACGCACATCAGCTGAATATTTACATAGGCAGGCGACTTTTCCAGTATCCAACCAGAAAAGCCCCTTCGCGCGCGGCTTTGGATGTGGCGACAAACGACTCGCAAAGCATCTCGAAAGCAAACGTCTCTCGATCGGACATTCCCGGTGGCAAGCTGTTTTCTGCAGCGCGATCGAAGATGTCCCAAACTGGTGTCATATCTCCAATTTCACCGCCACTCCTTGCGCTGTCAACTTGGAAGCCCACAGCCGTGAGATGCTCTCGCAGCTCACTGAGTGAAATCAGGGAGGGCAACATGAACGTCCTGCATACCGGCTCGATCAATCGATCATACTCTTCCGCCCCTAGGCCCTCACCGCAGAACCAATCAAAACCAATAAACACCCCGCCAGGTTTCGTTACCCGAGCTATCTCGGCATAAGCTACCCGTCTGTCCGGGACGTGACACAAGGCGTCGAAGGACATTGTGGCATCAAAGGTGTTGTCAGCAAAGGAAAGGTTCATCGCGTCACCTTCAACGAATGTGCAGCGATCGCCCATCCCCCGCCTCTCTGCTTGAACGCGGGCAATTTCAATTTGCATCGCCGTGATATTCACACCCGTTACATGGGCGCCGCTGTGTTTGGCTACTTCCATCGCCGGCCCACCGATGCCACATCCGACGTCCAGGATCTTCATTCCAGCATGAAAGCCACCGTCTTGAGCGAGCAGTCGCTCCTGCGCAACCAGCGCTTCAGCCAAAGTCTGCCCATCATGGAACGGTGGAAGGTGAAAAGATGTCCCCCATCCGCCAAGATAACCTGGCGTGGCCAGATTGTAGTACTCCTGCACCCCTTCGGCGTAGTTTTCGGTTCGAGTCTTCTGGCTGCTGGCTATGCGGAGATAACTTTCCCTGTTCATACTGTGCTTTCCATTTCACGTTCCCGCTGATGCAGAACTAACCGTAATGCACCAAACAGGAACTCCCTTTTCTAGTGTCAAATCGAGATCGCGAACGCCCGAAGCATTTTTCGCGTGTAGATCGAGAGGGTGGCCCGAGATAGCACGGGTCGGCAGTTTGCAGCAACAGGCAATGCTCCGGTGTGGGCGAGTACATCTCGTACCCCGCTTATGTCAGGGGTCTCCTGCAGTCAGGCGCTCACTGGCGCGCTTCTTGATCTCGGCCAGCGGCCCGCCTGTCGCTACGCAGGCGTGCCAGGGCTGGATGTTCGATCCGGACGGCGACCAAGCTGCGGCGGACAGCACGCATTCCAGCACCTCCCTCGAAACATGCCGGTCGGTGAATGGGCGGCCCGCGAGCACCCCGACCGGCTGCCGGCCACCTACCACCGCACACACGGCGTCCGCTGGATGCCGGCGGAAGTCGCGTACCGCTCCGGCCGCCGCGGTGCGATCCCCTGGCGGGACTGCTGGCCTCCACGTCGAATAGAGAAAGCAATCACGCCTCGGTGGCCCAACGAAGAGGCGAAGACCGTCACAAGGTCATACCCGCCAAGTCGCAGAAGCTCAGCCATGGCGTCGGCAGGTCGGCGTCAATACGACACCAACCTGCCAGGCCCGTCAGTCAGCGCAGAAGCGGGTCACGCGGTTGGCGAGTCCACGACCAGGATGTCACCGTGAGGCGGGGTCGGCGTGCCGTACACCTGCTCGGCGTAGGCCGCGTATGTCTTCGGCGCCATCTCGCCGATGATGGTGCGCACTTCCGCCGGCATCTTGTCGATGGCCTCCTGAACGGCCTGAGGGTCGCCCTCGTACATCATCATGCCGACGATCAACGGCGCCTTCTCCTGCGGGGTGCCGGCCATGACTTCCTCGGCCATCTCATCCCACTCAGCTGCGGTGATGTACTTCTCGATCAGCGGAAGCACCTGCTGCTCCTCCACCTCGAGATGCTCGAACAGCAGGGGAAGCATCCGGTCGAGGACCTCGGCCAAGGTCCTGCCGCTTTCGGCGTCGCCGGTGCCGCGCCAGACCGTCACCGCCGCCGCCAGTTCGGTGCCGATGTTCGCGATGCGCTCGTGGTGAGCCTCCATCATGCGGACGACCGGAGCGATCTCCTCCGGGCAACGCTCCAACAGGTTCGGCCAGAGGCTCTTGTCCTCGGCGTGATGATGGTGGTGCAGCACCATGTTCGTCAGCTCGATGTGGTCGGCGAGAATCTCCGCGCGCTGCCGGTCCCCATCGGCCACGCCACGGACGAGCGCGGGTG
>NZ_FZOD01000168.1 GCF_900188345.1 Streptosporangium subroseum
CGGGAACGCGGGCTGGACGCCTTCGCCCATCAGGACGTGCCGTTCGAGCGGCTGGTGGAAGATCTGGCTCCCGCCCGGTCCATGGCCCGCCACCCGCTCTTCCAGACCATGCTCGCCCTGCAGAACACCGCGCAGGCCGTCCTCGACCTGCCGGGGCTCGACGTCGCAACGCTGTCCAGCGGTGATCAATCCGCCAAGTTCGACCTCGACATCCAGTTCCAGGAGACCTTCACACCGGGCCCTTCCGGCGTGTTCGGCAGCGTCACCTACGCCACCGATCTGTTCGACCACGGCACCGTCGTGACTCTCGTGGAACGGCTTGTCCGGCTGCTCGACGCCGTCAGCTCCGACGCCACCCAGCCGGTCTCCGGCATCGACCTGCTCAGTCCGGCCGAACGCCACCGGGTCCTGGTCGAGTGGAACGACACCGCGCACGAGGTGCCGGCCGCCACGCTGCCCGAGCTGTTCCAGGCCCAGGTGGCCCGCACCCCGGACGCCACCGCCGTGGTCTTCGAGGGCACCGAACTGTCCTACGCCGACCTCAACGCCCGCGCCAACCGGCTCGCCCGCCTGCTGGCCGTACACGGTGCCGGGCCGGAACAGCTTGTCGCGGTGATCCTTCCCCGCTCGGCCGACCTGATCGTCGCCCTGCTGGCCGTGGTGAAAACCGGTGCTGCCTATCTGCCCATAGAGCCCGACCAGCCCGCTGACCGCATCGCGCACCTGCTCAGGGACGCACGTCCCGCGCTTCTGGTCACCAGCCACGCCCTCCTGCCGCAGGCGGAGGTCCCGTACCTGCTCCTCGACGACGACCTGGACCTGGCCGTCCAGCCCGGCCACGACCTGTCGGACGCCGAGCGTCACGGCCCGCTGCTGTCGGCGCATCCCGCTTACGTCATCTACACCTCAGGCTCCACCGGCAGGCCCAAGGGCGTGGCCATCACCCACCAGGGCGTGGTCAACTACATCATCCGTGCCCACCACGTCTACCCGCACCTGTCCGGCAGCACCCTGCTGCACGCCTCCATCGCTTTCGACCTCGGAGTCACCGCCCTGTACGGCGCCTTGACCACCGGCGGACGCGTGCACATCGCCACCTGGGACGAAACGCTCCCCGCCACGCTCGCCGGCCACGAGATCACCTTCCTCAAGGCCACTCCCAGCCACCTCGCGTACCTGCAGACCTTGCCCGGCGACTGGGCGCCCACCGGCCAGCTCATGCTCGGCGGAGAACCTCTCCACACGACCCAGCTCGACCAGTGGCATGCCACCCACCCCGGCGTGCCCGTCATCAACCACTACGGCCCCACCGAGGCCACCGTCGGCTGCACTGACCACATGGTCACCTTCCCCCAGGAGATCGGCCCCGGGACGGCCCCTATCGGCCGGCCGATGTGGAACACCCACACCTACGTCCTGGACCACCACCTGCGGCCCGTCCCCCCGGGCGTCCCGGGCGAGCTGTACATCGCCGGTGCCCAGCTGGCCCGCGGCTACCACCGCCAGCCCGCGTTGACCGCCGAACGCTTCGTCGCCAACCCCTACGGCGCACCGGGGGAGCGGATGTATCGCACCGGCGACCTGGCCCGCTGGAACCACAACGGTCACCTGGAGCACCTGGGCCGC
>NZ_FZOD01000133.1 GCF_900188345.1 Streptosporangium subroseum
CTGGCCGGCCTGGCCGGTCCCGCGATGGCGGCCGACGAACCCGACCCCGAAGGCGTCGAGGTCTCGGTGACGATCGAGCCCCTCCGCGTCCCCGGCACGATCTCGATGACCGTGGCCGACAACAGCGGCGTCACCCTCGCGGAGAACGGATCCAACGCCACCGCCCGCCAGTTCACCGGCACCCTGCCCACGGTCACGGTCACCGACACCCGCCTCCCCGACGAGATCCCCGACGGAGAGTTCTGGGCGGTCGTCGGCCAGTCCAGCCAGCTCGTCACGACCGGCGACCCGGCCAAGACCATCGGCCCGGAATACCTGGGCTGGAAGCCGCGCCTGCTGAGCGACACCACCACCGGAGCGGTCGCCGCCGGCGAGCCCGTCTCCAGCATCCTCTCCGACGGCACCGACGCACCCACCGAAGGTCTGAAGAGCCAGGAACTGCTCGTCTCGACCGCGAACTCCACCGAAGAGATCGGCATCCACAAGGTCAACGCCGACCTCGCCCTGCGCACCCCGGTCGACGTCGCCGCCGGGGAGTACCACTCGACCCTGACCCTCTCACTGTTCAACCAGTGAGCCAACGGGGCCAAACGCCCCCGCCCGCCGGGTCCGTCCGGGACGTGTGCCAATCTGGCGCACGTCCCGGAACGTTCAAGATCAGACAGGAGACACCTCTGTTGGCCATGAGCAGTCCGCGCAGGGCACTTGCCCTCCTCGCGCTCCTGTGCGCTGCCGGCGCGACCACCCTGGTCGGATTCGCCGGCCCGGCCGGCGCCTCAGGCCGGGGCGACATCACCTGGTCGGTCGCGCCGGCCGACGCCAAGGGTCCCGACGGCCGCAGGGTGATCGATGTCGAGCTGGCCGGTGGGCAGGAGGTGACCGAGCATGTCGCGGTCATCAACCGCTCCACCGAGGAGGTCGTCTTCGCGATCGACGCCAACGACGGCTACCTGACCGCCAAGGGACTGTTCGACATGCGGCCCTCGGACGCCACGCCGACCGACGGCGGAGCATGGATCAAGATTCCCGACAAGGTGACCATTCCCGCCGGTGCCACCGCCATCGTGCCCGTCAAGGTCTCGGCACCGCCGAACGCGACGCCGGGGGATCACCCCGCGGGTGTCACCGCGTCCGTGGACACGGTCTCCAAGCAGGTCCGGGTCCAGAACCGGGTGGGCGTCCGGGTGAACCTCCGCGTGACCGGCGACTACGTGGCCAAGGTCGCCGTGACCGGCCTGCGGGCCGAGTACACCGGTTCGTGGAACCCCTTCGCCGCGGGCTCCATCGACGTGACCTACACCGTGGCCAACGTCGGCAATGTCCGGGTGGCCCCGGACTCGCAGGTCCGAACGTCCGCCCTGGTGGGGGAGAGCGGCTGGGACGACCCGTCCGAAGCCAAAGCCAGGGAAATCATGCCGGGTAGCAGTCGCGAGTTCACCGCACGGGTGACCGACGTCTGGCCGATGGGGTCGCTCACCACGGAAGTCGTGGCGATCCCCGCACCCGTGGGTACGTCGCCCTCGGGCCTCGTCGCCCAGCAGGTGGCGATCGACACCACGCTCTGGGCACTGCCGTGGCCGCAGCTTGCTTTCCTCGTCCTCCTCGTTGTTGTCTTTCTCGTCGTCCGGGTGATCCTTTCCCGGCGCCGCAAGCGCCTCAAGCAGCAGGCCGAGATCCTGCGCGAGGCGAACGAACTGATCGCCAAATACGGCGGCAAACCAAAAGACTGACCAGGACCGGGGGTGCCGGGCGATCGGAAGAAGGCACTCGCACCTTTGAAAAATCCCCGCCCAGGGTGCCCCAGCGCGCGAACGCGTCGCGGGGCACCCTGGGCGTCGGTTCAAGCGGCACGCCGTACCCGATCAACGCGCCGACCACCGACACGCCGCCGCATGAGCCTGATCTTGTGCGTCGACGGCATCGCTCAGCAGCGGCCCGTCCACGAGGCGTCGCCGGAACAATGGGCTTGACTCTCCAGCGACTGGAGGGTTGATGCTGCTGTGGTGAACGACCGCGACAACCTTCTCACCATCGGACAGCTCTCCGAGCGCACGGGCCTGCCGGTGCGGACGATCCGCTTCTGGTCCGACGCCGGCGTCATCCCGCCGACGTGCCGGTCGGCCGGCGGCTACCGCCTGTACGACGCGGAGGCCGTCGTCCGGCTCGACCTGGTGCGGACGCTGCGCGAACTGGGACTGGACCTCGACACCGTCCAGAAGATCCTGACGAGGCAGTGCACGGTGGCCGAGGTCGCGCGGGCCCATGTCCAGGCACTGGACACCCAGATCCGCTCGCTCCAGCTACGCCGGACGGTGCTGCGGTCGATCACCCATCGGGAAAGCACGACCGAGGAGATGATGCTCATGCACAAGTTGACCCGCCTGTCCGCTCAGGAACGGCAGCGAATGATCGACGACTTCGTCGACCGGATGGTCGACGGCATAGACCCGCAGACACCGGGAGCGCACATCGCGACCCGAATGCGCCAACTTCCGGCAGAGCTGCCGGACGACCCCACCTCGGAACAGGCGGAAGCCTGGCTGGAACTCGCCGAACTCGTGGGTGATGCCGGCTTCCAGGAACGCGTACGTCAGATGGCGGTGGCCGGCGCCGCGCCCCAGAGCGAATCCGGGCCACAGCCCTATGACGTCAACCTGGTTCTTGAGCACGCCGCAGGAGCCGTGGCCGCCGGCATCGACCCCGAGTCGGCCGAGGGCAGGGCGATCCTGGACCAGATCGTGGATCCGGCGCTGCCTGCCGAAGACCGAGGTCGGCTGGCCGATGAGGTGGAGACGTTCACCGATCGCCGGGTGGAGAGATACTGGCAGCTCATGGGCGTGCTCAACGGCAATGCGCCGTTCTCACCCGGTGTCCCCGCCTTCGAATGGTTCATCGCCGCGCTGCGCGCATCCCGGAGCTGACCTCGACGTCAATCTGCTCCTCCACGCGTGAGGCAGCCCCGCGAGGCTGTGCTTCGCGGGGCTGCCGTTGTCATCGGGGTTGCTCGCCGATGCGGCTAGCCCTCGGAGCCGCCGTTGCAACGCTGTTGCTCCCAGCTTCCGGTCCTGTAGCTGTAGCAGTAGTAGCAGCCATCGGTTCTCCATACGCACTGGCCTGGAGGTTGCTGGGCCGAGGAGCAGACGTTTGGCGCGGAGGCCTGCGCGGTGCCGGTGACGGTTCCGGTGATGAGGAGCGTGGACGCCGCCAGCACGACGGCGAAGAGCAAACGCTTGAGCATCAGATCACTCCTGAGGTGAGGACCGAATCCCGATCGACGGGGATGACGAGTGTCGGTTCCGAGTCTCGGGATACGCCGATGCGGCGCTGAATAACACTCAGACTAATCTCGATATCAGGCGGAATCTCCCAGCCAGAGGCAAAACATTATTCCTGGCAAATTACTACATGAATATGATCATAACATTCACCGGAAAAATTCCGCATTGCGCCTCAGCCAACCGCCGCGAGCCTTCGAGCTGCGGATTCGCACCGCCGACGGCGGCTTGGACGACACTTCCCCGGAGGGTTCAGCGCAGCGCCACGGAGAAGGAAAATGACAGGCAGGGAAATCAGCGCATTATTGACCACGATTCGAATGTGATATCAGTTTCAGCTCTTCGCGACGTCATCACATCTGATATTAGAGAACTGGATTCGAGCGTGTTTGAAAACGCGGACCCCCATCCGGTCCTCGTCTTCGAAAGCGCTACCGACGCGAAGCCCTCGCCAACAAGTTTCGCGAACGCCGCGTAACCGCCCGACCCGCATCGATCACTCGGCGCGACCAACGTCCTGGTTGACGGTTTCACGTGGAACCGTCAAGAACGCGACAAGACCAACACCGAGGAAGACCGCGGGAAGCAACATCACCGCGCCCACGGCCCAGAGGCCGCTGTCGTCCGACGTGGCGGCGTCGATCGACCAGGCCAGCCACGTCACACCCGCGATGCTGAGCGTGCCGATCTTCGGGTGACCGCGCCGGCCGGCAAGAGCGCCGAGGACTCCCAGGACGATCACCAGGCCCACCACCTGCCACGGCTGATAGGGGCCGCTGAGACTGCCGTCCGGTTCGACATCCCGCTCCTGGTCCCACCCCAGCCAGGCGAGATAGTTCGCCAGAGACGCCGCGGCCAGAACCGCACCGATCCGAATGCTCGCCCCGATGCGACGAGCACGGGGTACGCCGTTTTCTGTCACGGTCTCCATGCTTTCGTTGGCGATGGTCGTCTACGAGCCTACGCACTGCCGAACGGGTCCTGTATGGATTTTTAAATCGAGAAATGTGAAGGGATGCGCTCCTCGGTCCTAGGAAGGATCGTCTACGGCGACGACCAGCAGATCGTCGTGGGTCTCCCCCACCAGGGCACCGCGACGAGGCCATGGGTCCGCGATCGAATACGTGCCTTCCAGCTCATCGCGGAGCTCATCGTGAAACTCAGGCGGAGCCCATGGCGATATGCCGGAAGCGGTATCTCCACCGTGGTCAGGGCGCGACCGACCTCACCGTTTCACCGTGGTCAGGGCGGCCGGCCGCACCGCGGCATTGACGCACAGCAGTGGGACGGTCTTCGGCAGATCCTCCGTGGCGAGGTCGGCAAAAGAAATCCAAATATTCTGCCATTTTCGCGACTTCTCGCAGCCGGAGAGTTGCCAACGCTCGAAGAACCGGGGACGTGATAACGCGACAAAGGTCTCAACGGACGGAAACTCGGCGATGGAAATCGTGCTCTGGGCGGTGATCACGGGTGTGATCGTTGCCGCAGTCCTGGCCTTCACGGCTTTGAGCTACCACTACCTCCAGGTTCGCCGGCACCACCAGACGAGACGGTCCTGCGAGATCGAGGACACGACGGCTCCCCCTCAGCACCCTGCCTGCCAGGGGAGGCATTCCTCCCCTGGCAGGGATCCGGACCGGCCGGGCGGTACCGGATACGAGTGAGATGCGGCGAACCCCGCGGAGGAGTCCCTCGGGACACCGAAGGTCACCAGGCATACGGCGCCGGAGAGCCGAGATCGCCAGGCGTACGGAGCGGGAGAGCCGACCCTGAGACACCGGAGGTCATCGGACGTACGGGGCGAGAGCCGAGCCGGTCGGGTTTGGTAACCGGGATGACTGCTCCTTCGGCAACTGGGACGGCTGTTCCTGGGAATGGCGCAACCACCACGTCAATCAACTAGTGACATAACGTGACGAGATGGACAGTCACAAGCTTTTGGGTGAGTTCCTGCGCGCTCGGCGTGAGGTCACCACCCCTGAGCAGGTGGGGCTACTCGACTCGGGCCCTCGCCGGACGCCGGGACTGCGCCGCGAGGAGGTGGCGCTGCTGTCCGGGGTCAGCATCGGCTACTACATCCGCTTGGAACAGGGGCGCGAACGCCATCCGTCCGATCGGGTGCTCGATGCCCTGGTGCAGGTGCTGGACCTCTGCCCCGAGGCCGCGACGCACCTGTACGGACTCGCCCACCCCGGGTCGCGGCAGCGCGAAACGGCCGAACGGCCGGAACAGGTCAATCCGGACCTGCTACGGCTGATGCACGGCTGGTCGCACACCCCGGCGATGGTGATCGGTCGCTGGATGGACGTACTGGCCATAAACGCGATGGGCGCCGCCCTCCACCGTGACCTGGGATGCATGGACAACCTGCTCCGGCTGTCATTCCTGAATCCCGCGGCGCGCGAGTTCTACCGGGACTGGGAGCGGGTCACCTCCTCCTGGGTGGCCCACCTACGCTCCGCCGCGGGAGCAGACCTCGACAACCCGCGCCTGACCGAACTGGTCGATGAGCTCTCCCTCAAAAGCGCGGACTTCCGCCGCCTGTGGGCCCGTTATGACATATCCGGCGTAACCCGGATGGCCAAGTCCCTCTGCCACGGTGAACTCGGCGAGCTGGACCTTACCTGTGAGCTGTTCGGCGTCACCGACGCGCCGGGTCAGAAACTGATCGTCATGCATGTCGATCCCGGCAGCCCGTCCGAGCGCGCCCTGGCCCGGCTGAGCAGTCTCACGGCCTAGAAGCGCACTGAAGATGTTGGGGGTCTGGCTCCGCCGCGAATGATGGTGGGGTCAGACTGGATGTTATGCAAGGTCACTGGACTGGGGAGC
>NZ_FZOD01000023.1 GCF_900188345.1 Streptosporangium subroseum
GGACGCCGACCTTCTCCAGAGCCTCCTTCTTGCCCTGCGCGGTGCCGGCCGAGCCGGACACGATCGCGCCCGCGTGACCCATGGTCTTGCCCTCGGGGGCGGTGAAGCCCGCGACGTAGGCGACGACCGGCTTGGTCACGTGCTGCTCGATGTAGGCGGCGGCACGCTCCTCGGCGTCTCCGCCGATCTCCCCGATCATCACGATCGCGTCGGTGCCCGGGTCGTCCTGGAAGGCCTGCAGGGCATCGATGTGGGTGGTGCCGATGACCGGGTCGCCGCCGATGCCGACCGCGGTGGAGAACCCGATGTCGCGCAGCTCGTACATGAGCTGGTAGGTCAGCGTGCCCGACTTCGACACCAGGCCGATCCGGCCGGCGCTGGTGATGTCGGCCGGGATGATGCCCGCGTTGGAGGCACCGGGACTGATCAGTCCGGGGCAGTTGGGGCCGATGACGCGGGTCCTGCCGCCGGCGGCCCGGGCGTGCGCCCAGAAGGACAGCGTGTCGTGGACGGGGATGCCCTCGGTGATCACTACGCAGAGGCCTATCCCCGCGTCGATCGCCTCGATGACCGCGGCCTTGGCGAACCTCGGCGGCACGAAGACCACCGACACGTCCGCCCGGGTCTCGGCGATCGCCTCGGCGACTGTTCCGAACACCGGAACCTGCCGCTCGGCGAAGTCGACCGTGCCGCCGCCCTTGCCGGGCGTGACCCCCGCGACCACGTCGGTGCCCGCCGCGAGCATCCTGGCCGTGTGCCGTTTCCCCTCCGAGCCGGTCATGCCCTGCACGACCACCCTGCTGTCGCCGGTCAAGAAGATCGCCATAATTGCCACTCCCTCTCAGCGCCCGCGTGCCCTCCGTCTGCCGGATCCGCGGGCTGGCCGTGTCTGGTGGTCGGCCCGCTCATGCCGCCGCGAGCCTGGCGGCCTCGTCGGCGGCGCCGTCCATGGTCGTGATCTGGTGGACCGCCGGGTGTCCGGCCTGGCTGAGGATCTGGCGGCCGAGCTCGGCGTTGTTGCCGTCGAGCCGTACGACGATGGGGCGGCCCATGCCGCGGTCGCCGAGCAGTCCGAGGGCGGAGACGATGCCGTCGGCGACCGCGTCGCAGGCCGTGATGCCGCCGAAGACGTTGACGAGGACCGATCTGACGTCGGGATCGGAAAGGATGATCTCCAGGCTGTCGGCCATGACCTGTGCCGAGGCCCCGCCTCCGATGTCGAGGAAGTTGGCCGGGCGGACGCCGCCGAAGCGCGCACCGGCCTGGGCGACGACGTCGAGGGTGCTCATCACCAGGCCCGCGCCGTTGCCGACGACGCCCACCTGGCCGTCGAGCTTGACGTAGTTCAGGCCCTTGGCGTGGGCGCGGGACTCCAGCCCGCCGTCTCCCTCCTGACCGGCGAGCGCCGCGTGGTCGTGGCGGAACGCGGCCCCGGCGTCCAGGCTGACCTTTCCGTCGAGGGCGAGGATCGCGCCGCCGGCGGTCCAGGCCAGCGGGTTGACCTCCACCAGGAGGGCGTCCTCCTCCACCATGACCCGCCAGAGGCTGACCAGCACCTCGGCCGCGGCCTCCCGGACCTCGGCCGGGAACCCCGCGCGTGACAGGAGCTCGTGCGCGGCGCTCGCGGTCATCCCGGTCAGGGGGTCGATCTCCATCCTGATCAGCGCCTCCGGCCGGTTGGCGGCGACCTCCTCGATGTCCATGCCGCCCTCGGTCGAGGCCATGGCGAGAAAACACCGGTTGGCCCGGTCGACGAGATAGGCGGCGTAGTACTCCTCCACGGCGACCGTGGCCGACTCCACCAGCACGGTCTCCGCGATGTGGCCCTTGATGTCCATGCCGAGGATCCGCCGCGCCTCGTCCTCCGCGGAGGCCGGGCCGGGGGCGGCCCGCACGCCCCCGGCCTTGCCCCGGCCGCCGGTCTTCACCTGGGCCTTGACGACCACCGGGACTCCCAGGTCCGTCGCGACCCGGCGGGCGTCCTCCGGAGTCCCCGCGACCGCGCCTTCGGGGACGGGAACCCCGTGCCGTGCGAAGAGCTCCTTCGCCTGGTACTCGAACAGGTCCACGCGGCCTCCCTGAATACGGTTCTTGTAGACGGTATACCGTATGGAAATCTGGCCGTCCAGACCTCGACAAGGACCATCCATGGCGGATATTCCATACAGTATGGAAAAAACTCAATTGATCCGGGACTGGCGCGGACGTGACTACCTCGTCGGCGACACCCCGCAAGAACTGATCAACCGCCCCAGGTCATGGATGTTCTGGCTCCCCTGGGCGGCCATGGCCGCCATCGGCCCCATGCAGTACGGCTACGCCGCCGCCGTGCCCGCTCTGCTGGAGGCGCACGGATGGTCGGCGATCGCGACCCTGACACCGCTGGCCGTCTGGATCGTCTGCCAGGCCGCCGTCGCCCTGCCCGCGGCCCTCCTGTTGCGGCGCGGCGCACTCGGGATCCGCGTCGCGCTGTGGGCCGGGGGCCTGCTCAGCGGAACGGCGCTGCTCACCGTGGCCCTGGCCCGCGATCTCCCGACGATCATCGCGGGCTACGCGCTGCTCGGCGGCGTGGGCGCCGGCCTGGTGTACGGCGCGTGCACCGAGGCCGTGGCCCGCTGGTATCCCGAGCGCCCGGCCGCGCGCGTGGGTTTCACGACCGGGGCCTTCGCCTACGGCACCGCCCCGCTCGCGGTGGCGATCGGCCTCGACGGGCGCGGCCTCCAGCCGTTGTTCGTGGCGGCGGCGGTCGTCGCCTGGGCGGCCGTGGGCGCGGCGGCGGTGTTCGTGCGCCTGCCGCCCCGGAACTGGTGGCCTTCACACCTCGACCCGCGCATCTGGGCCCTCGACAGACTCGCGCTGCGCAGGGAGCCTCGGGCGGTGCGGCAGTTCTCCCTGGGCCAGGCGCTGCGGACGGGCTCGCTGCCCACGCTGGTGTCGATCCTGGTCTGCGCGGGCGCGGTCTCCATCTTCGACGTGGTCGCCCTGGCGACCTCCGGCGTTCTGGTGCCCTCGGCGACCACGCCCGGGATTGCCGAGGCGATCTTCGGCGGTGCGGCGCCCCCTGCGACCACACCCGAGGTGGCCGGGGCAATCTTCGGCGGTGCGGCGCCCCCTGCGACCACGCCCGAGGTGGCCGGGGCAATCTTCGGCGGTGCGGCGCCCTGGGCCGCGGTGGCCCTGCTTCTGGTGCTGAACGGCGCCGGCCGTGCCTGCGCGATGCTCGCCGCCGAGGTCGCCGGGCGCGGACGCACCCTCAGCGCCGTCCTCGCGCTGCTCACCCTCGGACAGTTACTCCTGGCCTGGGGTGCCGTGACAGGATCGGAGGCTATGCTTTTGGTGGCGACAGTGCCCGCCGGCTTCGGTGGGGGGGCGTTCTACCCACTCATCGCCAGCCTGGTGCGCGAATACTTCGGCGAGGAGCACACCGCTCCGATCAACGGCGTGGTCTACAGCGCCAAGGCGGTCGCCGGACTGGTCGGCGTCGGCCTCGCGGGCCTCGCACTGACCGTGTCGGATCACGCGGCGGTTCTCTTCCTCGCCGCGGCACTGGTGCTGGCCGCCGCGGTCCTCAGCGTCACACTGCGTCAGCCGGGTCACCCGGTCACACTCCCGCGATGAGCGATGATGTGATCAGGCTCACCACGGAGAGTCCACCCTGAACTGTATACTGTAGGCAGTCGACGACAGACAATAGGCCATCCAAACAAAGGAGGGCCGGGTCGTCTCATCCTGGAGCTGAACACACATGGTGCGGTCGGAATTGGCGAACTCGGGGGCGGCGCCCAAGATCCCGCGCCCGGCCACTCTCCGGGAGAGCGTCTTCGAGGCGATCCTGGAGCTCATCATCAACGGCAGTCTCAGCCCCGGTCGGCATCTCGCGGAGAGCGATCTCGCGGAGTTGCTGGGCGTCTCCCGGCAGCCGGTCCGTGAGGCCCTCCAGATGCTCAACGGAGAGGGCTGGGTAGATCTGCGTCCCGGTCACGGGGCGTTCGTCCACGCGCCGACCGTGCAGGAGGCCGACCAGCTGCTCGCCGTACGCTCGCTGCTGGAGACCGAGTCCGCACGGCTGGCCGCCCTGAACCGCGAGGCCGACGGCGTGGCACGGCTCCGCGAGCTGTGCGCCCGGGGGCTCAGCGCGCTGGAGGCCGACGACATCGAAACCTCCGTGGCGGCCAACTCGGATCTGCACGCCCTGGTCACCGAGCTCTCCGGCAACAAGGTGCTGGCCGAGCTGGCATCCCAGGTCTCCCGCCGCGTCCGGTGGTACCACACGCCGGTGGCCCGCCAGCGCGGCCGCGCCTCCTGGGAGGAGCACGAGCTGCTGATCGACGCCATCGAGGCGGGCGACGAGACGCGCGCCGCGCAGATCATGCGCGACCACACCGAGCACACCCGCTCGTCATACCTCGATCAGCGGACGTCCCAGCCGGACGGAGCCGACGAGCCCGAGGCACCCGCCACACGCCGGAGGCGCCCGCGCTCACTGAGCCCGAGCTGACCCGATCCGGAGCGATCCGGCCCACGCCGAGCCGGTCCAGGCCGAGTTGGCCCGGACCGATGTCGACCCGGACCGATATGGCGCGTTCGCTCCGGTGCGCGCCGACCCCAGTGAGTCCAAGCAATGTGTGCGGACCCGGCACGAACCGACAGGACCCGGACCCGACACGAGTTCAAGCATGTCAGCGTGGTCCCCGCGTGAGCCGACCGGACCCGGACCGAACCCGGCGCGAGCCGACCGGACCCGTGCCGAACCCGGCGCGAGCCGACCGGACAGGCGCCGGATCCGGCGCGAGCTCGCTCGGCGTGAGCCGATCCGGCTCCCGCCCGAGACGACACGGACCGGCCTGAGACGTGCCGGGCCGCTGCCGGACCGACCTGGGGCGAGCCGAGCCGTTGCCGAACCGGCCTGAGGCAGGGCGGCCATTCCCGGAACGGCCGGGAGTGCTTCTCATTGATCTGGCGCGATTCGGGAATTTCCCAAAAAACCGAACGCGCGTCAAGCCGCTTCGACCGGCCTGCTGCGAATCAGGCATTTCCGACCAGCTATCGCAAGCCGACCACTTTCGACCCGGTTAAACCCGATTCACATCCTTCCCATGTCGAAGCCGGGAAATTCCGATCCCACGTATCGGGTCTCCCGCCTCACCGGCAACCGCCCGCCCGGCTCACGCCGTTCGGGTTCACATCGCCTCCACAGGCGTTTCACCTCTCCGCCGACCGCGGAGAACGCACCGCCGAACGGCGGGAAGCGCACTGCCGAACACGCGCGCGAGCGGCATGGTCACCGCCGTCGCCGAACGCGCCACCGAACCGCGCGACACTCCGCCGCGTTTCCTTCCCGGGATTAAAATCGGAGGTTTTCACGCTGGAAAGATGCAGATGAAAGGCCCGGCGCGAGCCGGCCAAGCTCAGTTGACACAGAGTTCACCCGCGGATTGTTTCAACGAAACACCCGGGGCAGATACTTAAGAACAGAATTGGTGGTGATGATCGATGAAAGCGTTTCTTCAGCGCTTCCGTTCTCTCTCCGACAGACTCGGAGGCTACAACGCCGATGGCCGGATGATGGGGCTCGGCCTCGCGACGGCCATGCGGAAGTACGGCTCGGCCGACGGCGCCGAGCGCCATCTGGGCCACTGGACGACCGAGCAGAGGGTCAACGTGCGCAAATGAGCGAGCGGGAGGCCTCCCCCGAGGAGACCACCCGCTCGCGACGACCATCCGTGCCTCAGCCGTCGGCGTGAACCTCGCTCCGCTTTCCGTCCGGATCAGTGGGATCGACCTGGCCGGCCAGGTCACCCGGACCGGAACCGGCCGGTGGGTCGGCGAGGGCGCGACTGCGGTCGCTCCTCGACTTGATCAGGCTGAGGACCGCGGTGATCAGCAGAGTGCCGACGATGACCCCGAGCGAGACCATGATGGGGATCTCCGGAGCCCAGGAGACGCCGTCGTGGTGCAGCGCCTCCAGCACGAGCTTCACACCGATGAAGGCCAGGACGATCGACAGGCCCTTGCTGAGATAGATCAGGCGATCCAGCAACCCTCCGATCAGGAAGAACAGCTGCCTCAGCCCCATCAGCGCGAAGGCGTTGGCGGTGAACACCAGGTAGGGCTCCTTGGTGAGCCCGAAGATGGCGGGGATCGAGTCCAGGGCGAACAACAGGTCCGTGGTCCCGATCGCCACCATCACGATCAGCATCGGTGTGACGGCCCGGCGGCCGTTGATCTTCACGGCGAGTGCCGAGCCGTGATAGGCGTCCGTCGTGGGGACGATCCGCCTGACCGTGCGGAGCGCGATGTTCTCGGAGAACTCCGCCTCCTCGTCCTCGTGGCCTATCAGCTTCCACGCGGTGTAGATGAGGAAGGCGCCGAAGATGTAGAAGAGCCAGTCGAACCGGGTCACGGCCTCCGCACCGGCCGCGATGAAGACACCCCGCAGGAGGAGGGCCAGAACGACCCCGACCAGGAGCACCTTCTGCCGGTAGCGGGTCGGCACCGAGAAACGGCTCATGATGAGCAGGAAGACGAACAGGTTGTCGACGCTGAGCGAGTATTCGGTGATCCAGCCCGCGAAGAACTCGCCACCGTGGGCGGGTCCTCCGATCAGCAGTATTCCCGTACCGAAGGCGCCGGCGAGAAGTACGTAGAAGATCACCCACCACGTGCACTCGCGAAAGGAAGGCTCTCGCGGGTTACGCGCGACAAGATAGAAGTCGACCGCCAGCACGAGCATGAACCCTGCGATCGTGACCAGCCACACCCAGGTGGGGAGGTTCATCGCGCTCCTTTCCGCGCCAGACGGCGCTCTTTCACCTGCCACCCCCGGATGGCGATGTTCATCGCGCTCCTCTCTGCGCGCGACTCTGAGCTCTCTGTGCGCGGACCTGAGCGCGGCGGCGCTCCTTGGCCGTCCACATCGACTCGGCGTGAACGACGTAGGTGGCGAGCAGCTCACGCGCCTTCGGGTTGCCCTTCAGACGCATCAGCCAGTGCGGCATGAGCCTCTCGTGCAGCCAGATGAAACCGATCGCGAAGCCGAGGCTCACGATCGCCTGGTAGGCCAGGAAGCCGCCCACGCCTCCGGGCAGGTAGATCTGCCCGTGGATGGTCAGGCCCGTGACGGTCTCCTGGAACAGCCGGGCCAGCGGGAAGCCGGCCAGCCAGTACAGTCCGGCCGGGGCGAACACCCCGGGCCTGAACAGGCCGTGGCCCAGCAGCATGCTGTATCCGGTCCCGAGAAGCCCGAGGGCCAGGGCCAGTGCCAGCGCGGAGACCGCGGCCCAGCCGGCGGGCTGCCCCGCCAGCAGGGTCAGTCCCCCTGCCATGGCGCCGGCGACGACTCCGATCAGTGACCCGGGAAGGGCGAGTTCAGTGAGGTGTCGCATCGGCCGGATCAACCCACGACCACGCCGAAGGCGAACAGGCTGTAGAACAGCATTCCCAGGTAGAACACCGCTCCGAAGCCGATGATCAGGTTGGTCCAGATCTTCGGCCGGATCGGTTTGGGCAGCATGCGGTTGTTCACCAGGAGCAACGTGACGCAGTAGGCGCCCATGGCGAACGTCGACAGGAAGGCCAGCGTGTCGAGAATCCCGCTCGGGCCGTCGGCGGGGCCGAACAGCAGGATCAGGATGCCGAATCCGATGACGCCCCAGAGGAAGGCCGCATACAGGCGGGACATCCCGAGCTTCTTCGCACCGCGTACGAAGTGGAAGGACATGTCCGCCTGACCCCTGGAGAAGGAGTCGAACAGGCCGAGCGTGGCGTTCAGCCCGATCAGCGCGATGAACCCGAGGAAGACCGCGCCCAGCACCGAGCTGCCGGCCGAGGCGAAGGAGTTGGCCATCGCGTTCAGCGCCACCTCCCGGTCACCGGTCTCGATCACGGCGCGGACCCCGGGGGTGTTCCTCGCCGCGGCCTGGGCGATCACGGTGAAGGAGACCGTCACCAGCATCGTGATGCCCCAGAAGAGCAGGAAGGCGTCGAAGGTGACCCAGCGCCGCCAACCCTTCCACTTGCGCATCTCCTCGGGGTTGTCGGTGTCGAACATGAAGCCACGCGCCGGCATGACCTCTTCCTCACCGGCGTGCCGGAGGCCGCGGATGGTCGGGATGTGAGAGCCCATTCCTGCACCGGAGTCACGCAGGTGCAGGGTGTACCACATCTGCTGCATTCCGGACGGTCCCGCGAAGGCGATCGAGCCCACGATGACCGGGAACCAGGCCGCGGTGAGCGCCTGGTC
This sequence comes from Streptosporangium subroseum, assembly GCF_900188345.1. Taxonomy (GTDB): domain Bacteria; phylum Actinomycetota; class Actinomycetes; order Streptosporangiales; family Streptosporangiaceae; genus Streptosporangium; species Streptosporangium subroseum. Next base: position 8,243 of record NZ_FZOD01000023.1, read on the forward strand.
AGGCAGGTAGCCGAAGGCGAACATCCCGGTGATCGTGCTCGTCACGTCGCCCCAGGTGCCGACCATCGCCGCCACGACGGCGGTCCCGACGACAAGCGTGCCGATCAGGATCGACAACAGGCTCTCCAGCAGGTTGTAGATCACCTTCGCCAGGCTGAAGACGACGCCGACCAGCACAAGCCCTATACAGGCTGTGACGAGCCAGGGTATTCCGGTTATCTGCTCCAGGGCCGCGGCGCCCGCCGACAGGTGACCCGGCCAGATGTAGACGAGTATCGCGACGACGAAGAAGAACCACATCAGGGGCTTGAACACCCGGGCGGCGCCGAAGAAGATGCTCTCCCCCGTCGCCATGGCGTAGCGGGCCATCTCCAGCATCACCACGGCCTGCAAGGTGACGCCGATGAGGAACAGCCACCGGATCTCGGGCCCGAACAGCAGGACGAGCCGGGGCCACATGTAAGACTCGCCCATGCCCACGCCGAGGGCGACGAGGAACACCGTCGGTCCAAGGATGTGGATCGATGGGGGCGCATCGGGCAGGGTGCGGATGGGCATCGGCTCCAGGCCGCCCGCCCGCCATACTCGTTCTTCCTGACCCGGCGCGGCGTTGACCTGGCTGGCCTCCGCCGGCACCGGTGTTTTTGACGTGTCCACCTGAGGACCTCCTGGGGGGTTGGTTGATCCTGGTAGTGCCCCGATTCGCCCCCTAGCTCATGACCCGATCAGCCGCGCAGCAGACCTGCCGCCCGCGCCCAGCGGTATTTGGCGCCGAGCACGGCCACCGGCTTCTCGGTCGTGTAGGGGTAGGCGATGACTCCGTTGGCGAACAGGTGGTCGCAGGCCTCCTCGACCTCGGTGTCACCTGCCAGTGACGCCACGACGGGCTTGTTGTTGCCCTTGGCCCGCTCCTCGGCCACCACGCGTGCGACCAGTTCCGCGAAGACCATCGGCGGGGTCACGATCGTGTGCCAGTAACCGATCACCAGCGCGTGGACGCGCGGGTCGGCCAGGCCGAGCCTGATCGTGTTCTCGTAGGTGCTGGGCGGCTCGCCACCGGTGATGTCGATGGGGTTGCCCGCCGCACCGAAGGGCGGGATGTAGGCGCGGAAGGCCTCATCGAGATCCGGCGGGATCTCCATGAGGGACAGTCCGTTGTCCACGCAGGCGTCGGAGAGCAGGACTCCCGAGCCGCCCGCCCCGGTGATGATGACGACGTTCTCACCCTCGGGCGTGGGCATCAGCGGCAGCGACCGCGCGTATTCGAGCATGTCGTTGAGGCCCGGGGCCCGGACGACCCCGGCCTGGCGGAGGATGTCGTCGTAGACCTTGTCGTCGCCGGCCAGCGCGCCCGTGTGCGAACCGGCCGCCCGGGCGCCCATCGCGGTGCGCCCGGCCTTGAGCACGATCACCGGCTTCTTGCGGATGATCCGCTGGGCGGCCTCGACGAACCCGCGCCCGTCCTTGAGGTCTTCCAGGTGCATGGCCACGCAGTTGGTGTTGTCGTCCTGCTCGAAGAACGTGAGCAGGTCGTCCTCGTCGACGTCGGCCTTGTTGCCGACCCCGACGATCGCCGACACGCCCATGCCCGACGACCGGCTGAAGCCCAGGATGGCCATGCCGATGCCCCCGCTCTGCGAGGTCAGCGCCACACCGCCCTTGACGTCGTACGGCGTGCAGAACGTGGCGCAGAGGTTTTCCGGGGTGTAGTAGTAGCCGTAGATGTTGGGGCCGAGCATCCGCATGCCGTGCTTGCGGGCGATCTCGACGATCTCGTTCTGGCCCTCGACGTTCCCGGTCTCGGCGAAGCCGGACGGGATCATGATCGCGCCCGCCACGCCCTTGCGCCCGGCCTCCTCCAGCGCCGAGGGCACGAACTTGGCGGGAATCGCGAAGACCGCGACGTCGACCTCGCCCGGCACGTCGGCGATGCTGCGGTAGGCGGGCAGCCCGAGGACCTCGGGGGATTTGGGGTTGATCGGGTAGATGTGGCCCCGGTAGCCGCCGTTGATCAGGTTCCGCATGACCGAGTTGCCGATCTTCCCGGTCTCCTCGGACGCTCCGATCACCGCGACGGCCCGCGGCTTGAAGATCCGGTTCATCGAGGCGAGGATCTCCTCGCGCGACAGCCGTGTCCTCTCCTGCGGGATCTCGTCGGCGAGCAGGATCCGCACGTCGGCCGCGGTCGCGCCGTGCGCGGTGGCGAAGACGGGGTTGAGGTCCACCTCCGCGATCTCCGGGAAGTCGCCGACCAGGGCGCCGACCCGCTCGATCATGTCCGCGAGTGCCTCCCTGTTCGCCGGCTCCGCACCACGGACACCACGCAGCACTTCGGCCGCCTTGATGTCGTCGAGCATCCCGAGTGCATCATCACCCGAAAGTGGGGCCAACCGGAAGGTCACGTCCTTGAGCACCTCGACCAGCACGCCGCCGAGACCGAAGGCGACGATCTTTCCGAAGGTGTCGTCGGTGACGGCGCCGATGATCACCTCGTGCCCGGCGCCGACCATGGCCTGCACCTGGATGCCGTCGATGCCCGCCTCGGGGTTGTAGGCGCGCGCCGCGGCCATGATCTGGTCGTATCCGGCGCGCACCGCCTCCGCGTCGCGCAGGCCGACGAGCACGCCTCCCGCCTCGGTCTTGTGCAGGATGTCGGGGGAGACGATCTTCAGCACCACCGGCAGGCCGATCTCCTCCGCGACGGACACCGCCTCGTCCGCCGAGGTCGCCAGCCCCTCGCCGGGCGTCGTGATGCCGTACGCGTCGCAGATCCTCTTGCCCTCGGGGGCGGTCAGCGCCGTGCGGCCCTCGACCCGGGCCTTCTCCAGCACCTCTCGCACGGCGGCCTGGTCATGCGTCATCAAATGACTCCGTTCGTCTTCAGGTCTGCCAGATCCTCGGCGGTCAGGCCCAGACCCGCGTAGATCTCGGTGTTGTGCTCGCCGAGCAGGGGCGGGCTGGTGATGTCGACCGGGGAGTCGGACATGTGCAGCGGGCTGCCGACCGTCGTGAAGGAGCCCCGCTCGGGGTGGTCGACCTCGACGAGCGCGCCCTCCTGCCTGAGGCTCTCGTCTTCCAGCAGCTCCTTGGTCGACAGGATCGGCCCGCAGGGGATGCTGACGGCGTTGAGCCGGTCGAGGACCGTCCACTTGTCCTGGCCGATGCTCCACTCCTCGATGAGCTGGAACATCTTGTCGAGCTTGGGCAGCCGCGCCTCGGGGGTGGCCCACTCGGGGTCATCGGCCAGCTCGGGGCGGCCGATGATCCCGGCGAGCGGCGCCCAGCCGACGGGTTGCACGATGACGTAGATGTAGTCGTTGGGACCGCCGGGGGCGCACCGTACGGCCCAGCCGGGCTGGCCGCCTCCCGAGGCGTTGCCCGAACGGGGGACCTCGTCGCTGAAGGTCTTGTTGGGATACTCCGTCAGCGGGCCGGAGGTGAGTCTCTGCTGGTCGCGGAGCTTCACCCGGCACAGGTTGAGCACGGCGTGCTGCATGGCCACCTGCACGCGCTGGCCCCGGCCGGTCTGCTCGCGCTGGTAGAGGGCGGCCAGGATGCCGGCGAGGGCGTGGACGCCGGTGCCCGAGTCGCCGATCTGGGCCCCCGTGGCCAGCGGCGGCCCGTCTTCGAAACCGGTGCTGGTCATCGAGCCGCCCATCGCCTGGGCGATCACCTCGTAGGCCTTGAAGTCGGCGTAACGCCCCGGGCCGAAGCCCTTGATCGAGGCGTAGACCAGCCGGGGGTTGAGCTCCTGGAGCCGCTCCCAGGGGAAGCCCATCCGGTCGACGGCCCCGGGGCCGAAGTTCTCGACGAGGATGTCGGACTCGGCGACCAGCTTGGTGAAGATCTCCTTGCCGCGCTCGCTCTTCATGTTGAGGGTGATGCTTCGCTTGTTGCAGTTCAGCATCGTGAAGTAGAGGCTGTCGACGCCGGGGACGTCGCGCAGCTGCTTGCGGGTGATGTCGCCCGAGGGCGCCTCCAGCTTGATCACGTCAGCGCCGAGCCAGGCCAGGAGCTGGGTGCAGGACGGACCCGACTGCACATGGGTCATGTCGAGGACGCGGACACCATCCAGTGCCTTCATGGGGAGCTCTCCCTCACTTGTACATGGTCTGGTTCATGGTTCCGGGGGCGTATACGTCTGGATCGACCCATACGTTGATCAGCGCGGGCTTGCCGGACTCACGCGCCCGCTCCAGGGCCGGCCTGATGTCCGCGGGGTCCCTGACCTCCTCGCCGTGGCCGCCCAGCATCCGGGCGAACTCGTCGTATCTGACGTCGCCGAGGGTGTTGCCGACCCGGCCGCGGTTGTCGCCGTATTTGGCGGCCTGGCCGTAGCGGATCTGGTTCATCGAGGAGTTGTTGCCGATGACCCCGATGAACGGGAGGTTGAAGCGGACCATGGTCTCGAAGTCCCAGCCGGTGAGGCTGAACGCTCCGTCGCCGAAGAGGCAGAGCACCTCCTTGTCCGGCCGGGCGTACTTGGCCGCCATGGCGAAGGCGACGCCGACGCCGAGCGTGCCGAGCGGTCCGGGGTCCATCCAGTGGCCCGGTGACTTGGGCTGGACGACCTGGCCGGAGAAGGTGACGATGTCGCCGCCGTCACCGATGTAGATGCTGTCCTCGGTGAGGAACTCGTTGATCTCGTGCACGAGCCGGTAGGGGTCGATCGGCTTGGAGTCGGAGAGCTGGCGGGGCAGCCGCTTCTCGTAGGCGGCCGTCTCGACGGCGCGCAGCTCCTCCAGCCACGCCTTGCGCCCGGCCGAGCCGTTCTCGATGCGACCGGAGGCCGCCTGGGCGGCGGCCGAGAGGATCAGCCCGGCGTCGCCGACGATGCCGAGGTCGACGTCGCGGTTCTTTCCGACGGTCCGGTAGTCGAGGTCGATCTGGACCACGGTCGCCGTGGGCGACAGGCGCTTGCCGTATCCCATGCGGAAGTCGAACGGCGTGCCGACGATGATGATGAGGTCGGCGTTGTTGAAGGCGTAGCGCCGGGAGAGCTGGTAGTGGTGCGGGTCGCCGGGAGGCAGCGTGCCGCGGGCGGAGCCGTTCATGTAGGCGGGCACGTTCAGGGCGCGGACGAACTCGATCGCGTCGTCGGTGCCCCGGGTGGTCCAGACCTGGCTGCCCAGCAGCACGCAGGGCTTCTCGGCGTGGGCCAGCAGGTCGGCCAGCCGCTCGATCGCCTCGGGGTCGCCGGCCTGGCGGGTGGAGGCCCGGTAGCGGCCGGCCTCGGGGATGCGCGCCTTGGACAGCGGAACGCTGGCGTCGAGCACGTCCCGGGGAATCTCCAGGAAGGACGGCCCCGGGGCGCCGTTGAAGCACTCCCTGAAGGCCATGGAAACGAGGTCCGCCACGCGCTCGGTCGAGGGGACCGTGGCCGCAAATTTGGTGATCGGGGTCATGATGTCGACGTGCGGCAAATCCTGTAGGGAGCCCATTTTGTGCTGGCTGAGGGCCCCCTGACCTCCGATGAGCAACATGGGGCTCTCCGCCCTGAAGGCGTTGGCCACCCCGGTGATCGCGTCGGTGGTGCCCGGCCCCGCCGTCACAACCGCGCACCCCGGCTTGCCGGTGATCCGCGCGTAACCGTCGGCGGCGTGCGCGGCCACCTGCTCGTGGCGGACGTCGATGACCTCGATGCCCTCGTCAACGCAGCCGTCGTAGATGTCGATGATGTGGCCGCCGCAGAGCGTGAAGATCACATCGATCCCCTCCGCCTTCAGCGCCTTCGCCACCAGGTGACCTCCGGAGATCGTTTCCGGTGCCGTGTCCGCTGGCTGGGTCATTCTGGATCCTCTCGATTGTGTTCTCCATACTGCATACCGTATGAGGGCAATGGTTACCCCCACGGTCGGGCGATGTCTAGCCCCTTTGTGCGGGCAGAGCCACAAGCTCCACCGGTCCGCCCTCCCATCCGGGCGGCACGACCGCCAGCGCGTCGGCGAGCGCCGCCCCCCACAGCGACCCCGGCCGGTCGTGCCCGACCGGCGTCACGCCCTGGGCGCAGCGCCGTACGGCGACCATCCGGGTGTCGGTGGCGTGGGGTCGCACCGAACCGGCCGGCGCGGCCGTCACCTCCGGCGCGACCGTCACAACCGGCACGTCCGGCCCATGCGACGCAGCCGTCGCGGCCGGCGTATCCGACCCGGTCGGCACGACCAGTGCGGCCGACTCTCCGGGGATCTCCGGCTCTCCCGAGAGCGCCCTGAGCGCGGGTACGAGCAGCGTCAGCGCGGCGACCAGCGCCGCGTAGGGATTTCCGGGAAGCCCGACGGCCAGACGCCCGTCGGGGAGCCTGGCGAGAAGCTGCGGGTGCCCTGGCCGCACGGCGACGCCGTCGACGAGGATCTCCGCGCCGAGCCCGGCGAGCACCTCCCTCAGGTGGTCCGCGGGCCCCTTCGAGGAGGCGCCGCACACCACGACCACCTCGCCCGGCGGGCCGCCGTCGGTCCCCGAGACCCCCGAGAGCGCGGCGGCGAGGGCCGAGGCGCCGTCGGGCAGCCAGAGCGGCTCCTCGGCCCGGCCTCCCGCCCACTCGACCAGGCCCGGCAGCATCGGCCCGATCGCGTCACGCACCCGGCCGGGGCCCGGGAGCCCCCGGGTGACCACCTCGTCGCCGGTGACCAGCACGGACACCACGGGTCTCGCCCTGACCGGGAGCGTGTCGTGCCCGAGCCCGGCCGCGAGACCGAGGACCGCGGGCGTGACGACCGACCCCGCGGTGAGCACGACGGCCCCCTGCGGGCAGTCCTCGCCGCGTCGGCGGATGTGCCGCCCCGGCTCGATCACTCCTGAGACGACCTTCGCCCGCCCCGCGGCCGGCGAGATCACCCGCACCGCCGCCTCGTAGGGCAGCACCGCCTCGGCGCCCTCCGGCACGGGGGCGCCGGTGGCGATCTCCACCGCCGTGCCCGGCACGAGTGCCGCGCCGAAGACCGCCCCTCCGGCCAGCACGAGGCCCACGACCCGCCAGGGCGGATCACCCGCGACCGCGTAGCCGTCCATGGCGGCCACGTCGGCCCCGGGGACCGGAACGAGGGCGTGCAGCGGCCGCGCCAGGCGGTGACCGTACGCAAGCCGGAGGGGAACCTCCGCGACGGGAAGCGGCCCCGCGGCCGACGCCGCCACCCGGCGGGCGGACTCCCAGGAGAGGCCCCCGGCGGCGCCGGCGCGATGCCCGCTCACCGTGGGCGGCGGTCGCCTCCCGGGGGTCGGATCCGCGCACGACTCTCCGGTGTGACCTTCGCCCGGTCCCCCGGGTGAGACTCCGGACGGCTCCCCGCCGGGACCCTCACGCGAGCGCCCCGGTGGCGCCCCGAGTGCGCCCTGACCTTTGAAGATCCTTTGAACGGCGGACCGGATGATGACCATCAGCGGCTCCTTGACCGGCGTTTTTCCATACTGTATACCGAATGCAATATGGACGCGAGAACGGAGTCACTTGTGAAAGTCGCTGTTCTTGGCGCCGGCGCTATCGGCGCCTACGTCGGCGCCGCCCTGCACAGGGCCGGTGCCGAGGTGCATTTGATCGCCCGGGGCGAACACCTCGCGGCGATGCGGAAGTCCGGCGTGCGGGTGCTGAGCCCGCGAGGAGACTTCACCGCCTACCCCCACACCACCGACAACCCCCTTGAGATCGGCAAGGTGGACCACGTCTTCCTCGGCCTGAAGGCCAACTCCTACGCGGCGGCCGGCCCCATGATCCAGCCACTGCTCCACGAGACCACCGGCATCATCGCGGCCCAGAACGGCATCCCGTGGTGGTACTTCCATCGGCTGCCGGGCCCTTACCAGGGCCACCTGATCGAGAGCGTCGACCCCGGCGGGACGGTCACCGCGGCACTGCCGCTGGAGCGCGCGATCGGATGCGTGGTCTACGCGGCGACCGAGATCGAGGCGCCCGGCGTGATCCGCCACCTCGAGGGCACCCGTTTTTCCATCGGGGAGCCCGACGGCTCCCTCTCACCCCGCTGCGTCGCCTTCAGCCAGGCCATGGTCGAGGGCGGACTGAAGTGCCCGGTCGAGGCCGACCTGCGACGCGACATCTGGATCAAGCTCATGGGCAACATCGCCTTCAACCCGATCAGCGCCCTCACCCGGGCGACGATGGCGGGCATCTGCCGCCACCGGCGGACGCGCGACCTCGTCGTCTCCATGATGCGCGAGACCGTCGAGGTGGCCCGCCGGGTCGGCTGCGACCCGGAGATCTCGATCGAGCGCAGGATCGCCGGCGCCGAGCGGGCCGGGGAGCACAAGACCTCCACGCTCCAGGACCTGGAGAAGGGCAAGCCCCTGGAGCTCGACGTGATCCTCGCCGCCGTCGTCGAACTGGCCGACCTCACCGGGACGGAGGTCCCCACGCTCCGTGCGATCCACGCGGTCGCCGACCTTCTCGACGAGCAGGTTCGGGAGAACCTTGTCGCGGCGAACTAATAGGGAATACCGTAGACCGTATACAACTCCGTCTTCACCGGTCGTGGAGCCGACCGCCAAGCCGATCGCCGAGGCGGGCCTCACCCTCATCGGGTTCGTCGGGGGCAGCTCGATGAACGTCCATGCCGGAGAGCGGCGGATCGACCCGGATCACCGCTGAACCCGGGCCCCCGCCGCCCGATCCCGTCGGCGGGTGCCACGGCCCGAAATCCTCGCCGGGCCGTGGCACCCGCCGCGACATTTGACTCCCCCACCCAACAAAAACACCCACAGACCGTCGACGCCGGGGTACGGCGGTTCGCCGGCGCGACGACGAGAGCCCGGCCCGCGATTCGCCCCCTTCGCCGGCCGGGCTCTCTGACGTCCGCCGGAGACCCCGAGGCCCTCCCGGCACGTGTCGATATCTTCCCGGGGCACCTTGACGTGCGACTTTGACAACGATTTTCATTTACGCGCATACTGGTACCCATGATGTCCGACTTCTCCCGACGTATCTATATGCGTGCCGCGGGTCCGCTTGCACTCACCGCCGTTCTCGTTACCTCCGCCTGCGGTGCCGACCCGGCCGGCTCCGCCACCCGGGCAGACGGCTCACAGGGAGAGAAGACCGACGTCACCGCCGCCATGTATCCCCTGCAGTGGCTCGCCGGGCAGGTGGGCGGTCCCGATGTGACCGTCACCGGCCTGACCAAGCCCGGCACCGAGCCGCATGACCTGGAGCTGGCCCTGACCCAGGTGGCGGGGCTGGAGAAGACCGGACTCGTCGTCTACATCAAGGGCGTCCAGCCCGCCGTGGATGAGGCGGTCGAGGAACACGCCCCCGACCGGGGTTTCGACGCGGCGACCATGGTCAAAACCCTCCCGGCGGTCGCCGAGGAGGGCCACGAGGGCGGTGCTCAAGAAGAACACGGCCATGAGGTCAGCTATGACCCCCACCTCTGGCTCGACCCGGCCCGCTTCGCGACGGTCGCGACCCAGCTCGGCGAGAAACTCGCCGCCGCCGACCCCGCCCACGCGCAGGGTTACAAGGACCGCGCGGCCAAAACGGCATCCGATCTCGGCACGCTGGACGGCGAGATGTCCCAGGGCCTGAGCACGTGCGCCTCTGACGCGATCTTCACCAGCCACACCGCGTTCGGCTACCTCGCCGACCGCTACAAGCTCCGCCAGGTCGGGATCAGCGGTCTCGATCCGGACGCCGAACCTTCTCCCGCCCGTCTCGCCGAAGTGGCGAAAGTGGCTAAGCAGGAGAAAGTGACTACGATTTTCACCGAGACACTCGTCAGCCCAAAGGTCGCCGAGGTTCTCGCCCAGGAGGTCGGTGCCAAGACCGCGGTCCTCGACCCGGTCGAAAGCCAGCCGGCGAACGGCGACTACCTGTCCGCCATGCGCCAGAACCTCACCGCACTTCAAGCGGCGCTCAGCTGCTCGTAAAGGCCACATGTGACATCCAACCAAGCGGTTTTCACCATGATCGGCGGCCAGGTCAGCCTGGACCGCCGACAGGTGTTGCGCGGCATAGACCTGACCGTCAAGCCCGGCGAAGTGGTGGCCGTGCTCGGTGCGAACGGGTCGGGCAAGTCCACCCTCATCCGCGCCCTGCTCGGCCTGATCCCCATGACCGGTGGCACGACCCTGCTCTACGACACTCCGCCCGCGCGGTTCCGCGAGTGGTGGAAGATCGGCTACGTGCCGCAGCGGCTCTCGGTGGGCGGCGGCGTGCCGACCACGATCCGCGAGGTCGTCGCCTCCGGCAGGATCGCCAGACAGCGGCGCCTCCGGCGGACCGGTGCGGCCGACCGCGAGGCGACCGCCAGGGCACTGGCGGTCGTCGGCATGACCGACCGGGCCTCGGACCCGGTCCAGGCCTTGTCCGGCGGGCAGCAGCAGCGGGTGCTGATCGCCCGCGCCCTCGCCGGGGAGCCCGACACCTTTGTCATGGACGAACCCACGGCGGGTGTCGACTCCGAGAGCCAGCAGCTTCTCGCCGACACCCTGTCCGGGCTCGTCGACCAGGGGAAAACGGTCCTGCTGGTCGCTCACGAGCTCGGCCCGCTGGAGCCCCTGATCACTCGCGCGGTGGTACTCAGGGACGGATTCGTCTGCCATGACGGCCCGCCGCCCCGGGCGGTCGGCACCCACGCTCTGCCCGGCCACGACCACGTGCATCCCCACTGCGCGGAGACGCCCGTGAGCCCGCTCGACTGGAGGCCCACGTCGTGATCGAGCTTCTGCAGTTCGACTTCATGCGGCGGGCGCTGATCGCCGCCCTGCTGGTCGGCCTGGTCGCCCCCGCCATCGGCACGTTCATGGTGCAGCGCCGCCTGGCCCTGCTGGGTGACGGCATCGGGCACGTCGCGCTGACCGGCGTGGCGCTCGGATTCCTCACCAACCAGGCTCCCGTGCTGACCGCGGTGGTGGTGTCGGTCCTCGGCGCCGTGGCCATCGAGCTGGTCCGCGAACGCGGCAGGACCAGTGGCGACGTGGCGCTCGCACTGCTGTTCTACGGCGGCATCGCCGGAGGCGTGCTGCTGATCTCACTGGCCCCCGGCGGCAGCAACGCCACGCTGATGTCCTATCTGTTCGGCTCGATCAGCAGCGTCCCCACGGAGGACGTGTGGGTCATCGGCTTTCTGGCGGTGGCCGTGCTCGGCGTGGTCGTCTTCTTCGGCCGCGAGCTCTATGTGCTCTGTCAGGACGAGGAGGTCGCCAAGGCCAGCGGCCTGCCGGTGCGCTTCCTGAGTTTGCTCATCGCCGTCACCGCCGCGCTGACCGTGGTCATCGCCATGCGTGTGGTTGGATTGCTTCTCGTCAGCGCGTTGATGGTGGTTCCCGTGGCGACAAGTCAGCAGCTCACCAGGGGTTTCAGGAGCACGATGCTGCTTTCTATGCTTTTCGGAATGATTGCCACTGTCGGCGGGTTGACCTCCTCGTTCTATGTCGAGGTTCCGCCAGGCGCAATCATTGTGATCGTTGCCCTCGCAGGGTTCGTTCTCGCCCTCGGGCTCGGTAGATTCGTACGCCGAAGCCGACCACAGGAGGCCAACTTATGAGCAACAGACGTGATGCCGTCCATGCGATTCTGCGCCAGAGCGAGGGTTTTCGCAGCGCGCAGGATGTATACGCAGAAATGCGCGCAGAAGGCGCCAAAATTGGACTTACAACGGTTTATCGGGCTTTACAGGCACTCGCCGACATCGGTCATGTCGACATGCTCAGGACCGACGACGGAGAATCCGTCTACCGCGCCTGTGCCAGCGGCCATCACCACCACCATCTGGTCTGCCGCACGTGCGGACGGACGGTGGAGGTGGCCGGGCCCGCGGTGGAGCGCTGGGCCGAGACGGTCGGCTCCGAGCACGGCTTCACCGAGATCACCCACACGGTCGAGGTCTTCGGCACCTGCGCCTCCTGCTCCGAAGCCCTCAAGATGGCCGGAGCGTCGAGCAGCTTCTGAGCGCCGGGCCGTGCCCCCGGACGCGGAGGTCTTCGAGGCGACCGTCACGCCCGGCGAGGCCGCGGAGCGCCGGTGCCCGAGCGCCACGGCCGCCGCTGGACGCGGGGCGGCGGGAAGACCTCGGCGATACGGGGCCGCGGGAGCGCCGCGATGGCTCGCCGGAGAGATACGCTTCCGAGACGGCGAGCCGCCGTACGCTGGAATCACCTCCAACAGGAGTCAACATGCCATTCGGACATGACATGGTGCACTCACTCGCCGTTGTGGTCGACCTGGTCAACACCTCCCCCTCCACCGGAGGCGAAGACCGGCTGACCGACCTGCAAGAACTCGGCGACTTCGTGGAGCGCTGGCAGATCAGCGGCATCGGAGAGCTCGGTGCCGCGGACCTGAGCCAGGTGCGCGCCCTGCGCGAGGCCTTTCACCGGGTCTTCACCGTCTCCGACCACGCCACCACGGCCACCTGGCTGAACGCCCTGCTGAGCGAGACCCGCATCACCCCGCGCCTGACCGAGCACGACGGCCATCCCCTGCACGTCCACTACTTCGCGCCGGACGCCTCCCTTCACGAGCACCTCTCGGCCGACCTGGGCGTCGCCCTGGCCCACCTGCTCGTCGAGAACGAGTGGGAACGGCTGCGCACCTGCTCGGCCCCCGACTGCGACAACGTCTTCTTCGACGAGTCCCGCAACCGCTCCCGGGTCTACTGCGACAGCCGCACCTGCGGAAACCGCATGCACGTCGCCGCCTACCGCGCCCGCCGCCGGGTCTGATGTCACGCTCCGCTATTACCTATTGACTGAGTAGGTAATAGCGGTAGGTTGGCCTGTGATGCCGCCTACTTCCCCCGGGAGAGCTTCATGAGTGTCACGGACGAGCTTCTCGCCAACGCCGAGCGTTACGCGGACACCTTCGACAAGGGCGACCTGCCCCTGCCACCCGCTCGCGGGGTGGCCGTGCTCGCCTGCATGGACGCACGCCTCAATCCCTACGGCCTGCTCGGGCTCACCGAGGGCGACGCGCACGTCATCCGCAACGCCGGCGGCGTCGTGACCGCCGACGAGCGCCGCAGCCTCGCCATCAGCCAGCGCCTGCTCGGCACCACGGAGATCATCCTCATCCACCACACCGACTGCGGCATGCTCACCTTCACCGACGACGACTTCAAGCGGCAGATCCAGGAGGAGGTCGGGACCAAGCCCGACTGGGCGGCCGAGTCGTTCACCGACCTCGACGCGGACGTCGTCCAGTCCATCAACCGGATCAAGAACGACCCCTACATCCCGCACACCGACTCCGTACGCGGCTTCGTCTACGAGGTCGAGACCGGGCGCCTGCGAGAGGTCAAGGCCTGACGGCCGGATCCGGCACGGCGTTGGGCACGGCTCCGCCGTATCTCCTGTCGCGCTTGGCGTAGGTCTCGCAGGCCTCCCAGAGGTCGCGGCGATCGAAGTCGGGCCAGAGACGGTTGAGGAAGACCATCTCGGCATAGGCCGTCTGCCAGATCAGGAAGTTGGAGGTGCGCTGCTCACCCGAGGAGCGCACGAACAGGTCCACGTCCGGGATCTCCGGCTCATCCAGGTAGCGGGCGAAGGTCTCCTCCTTCACCCGGCCTGGCTTGAGCCGGCCCTCGGCGATGTCCTGGGCCATGCGCAGGGCCGCGTCGACGATCTCGGCCCGGCCGCCGTAGTTGACGCAGAACTGCAGGGTCAGCGTGGAGTTGTCCTTGGTCATCTCCTCGGCGTCCCGCAGCTCCTGGATGACGCTCTTCCACAGCCGTCCGGGGCGACCGGCCCAGCGGACCCGCACCCCCATCGCGTTGAGGCCGTCTCTCCGGCGGCGGATGACGTCGCGGTTGAAACCCATCAGGAAGCGCACCTCGTCCGGGGAGCGCCTCCAGTTCTCCGTGGAGAAGGCGAAGACCGACAGATAGGGGATGCCGAGCTCGATCGCACCCTCGATCACGTCGAAGAGCGAGGCCTCGCCCCCCTTGTGGCCCTCGGTCCGCGGCAGGCCGCGCTGCTTGGCCCATCGGCCGTTGCCGTCCATCACGATCGCCACGTGCCGGGGCACGAGATCTCGGGGGATCGGGGGCGGGGTCGCGCCGGAGGGGTGAGGAATGGGTGGACGGACGTTCACGTGGCAAGCTCCCTTTCTACGTGTCGAAGAGAGCGTATGCCGTGTTCGAGATGCCACTGGAGGTAGGCCGCGACCAGGCCGCTGCACTCGGCGCGGTGCCGGGGGATGGAGGCGTCGGCGGCGGGCCAGTCACCCCGCAGGAGCGCGATCATCAGGGCCAGGGTCTCCCCCTCGGGCACCGCGGCGCCGGCGGGACGGCAGGCCCCGCAGACCACGCCTCCCGCCACGATGGCGAACGCCCGCACCGCGGGGGCCTTGCACCGGGCACACGATTCGAGGGCCGGGGCGTAGCCGGCGACGGCCAGCGAGCGGAGGAAGTAGGCGTCGAGGACGAGCCTGGCCTCGTGCTCCCCCGAGCCCAGCGTGCGCAGGCCGCCGACGAGCAGCAGGAACTGGCGGAGCGCGGGCTCCTTCTCCCCCATGACCAGCCGGTCGGCGGTCTCCAGCATCGCGACGCCCGCCGTGTAGCGCGGATAGTCGACGACGAGCGCCTCGCCGTACGGGCGGATGGTCTCGGCCTGGGTGATCACGTCCAGCGTGCGGCCGACGTGGAGCTGCAGGTCAACGTGGGTGAAAGGCTCAAGCCGGGCGCCGAATCGCGACGTCGTCCGCCTGACGCCCTTGGCGACGCCCCGGACCTTGCCCGTGCGTCTGGTCAGGACGGTGACGATGCGATCGGCCTCGCCCAGCTTGTGGGTGCGCAGCACGATGCCGTCGTCCCGGTACAGACTCACCCTTGCAGTCTAGCGTCGATCTTTCATGACCATTCGTGCCGCGCAAACGGTCGCGGGACGACCGCGGGCCGGCGCCGGGACCGAGGTTCTCGCACCTCACAGGCACGGTGGGAGCGGCGTTCACGGTGCGTGGGCGGAGGAGTCGCCGAGGGCGGCGCGGTGGCGGACGAGGGCGTCCGGCGAGACCCCAAGCATGATCAACTGATCCTCATAGATCACGGATGCATGTTGTTAACCTAAAACTCACTAAACTTTGGCTTCTGGCGAACTCCCCCGCCCGCGTTTTACCCCCGCCCCCGCACGAAAGGGTGCCATGCCCCGCGTGGTCCTGCTGGGCTCATCGCCCAGCCCCGATGCCGCTACCGGCCAGTCGACGCCGCCCGCCGCGCTGACTCTGCCCGCGCTTCCCGGCTGTCCCACGGTGATCGGCAAGCTGCACGGCCAGCTCGCCTCTCTTGATCCCGCACCGGTGACGATCGCCCGTTCGAGCGACGCGGCGGCCTACCAGGGCCTCCCCGGCCGGCTCGTCGAGACCTCCGATCTGGCCGGCGATCTTCGCGCCGTGGCCGACGCGGTCGAGGGCGCCACCGAGAACCTGCTCATCCTCCCGGCCAACTCGCTGATCCACGACGAGCTGATCTACCAGATCACCAAGTCCAAGCGCGGAGCGCTGGCGCTGATCACCAAGGAGCCCCGCGAGGAGGACGAGAACGGCGACGCCATCGTCCTCGACGTCCCGATCGAGGAGGCGCAGCCGGAGATCGGCGACCGGACGCTGGAGGGCCTCCCCGTCCGGGTGCGCTCCCGCCGGTCCCGGGTGATCTCGGTGGGCTCGGCCTACCACGCGGTGACCCGGCCCAACTCCGTCCTGCTCGGCCCGCTGCACCTGCACCACAAGCACGCGGCCACGCTGGCCGAGGCGGCCCGCGAGCTCGCCGGCATGGCCCATCTCCTCGGGCCCGAGGACGACCTGATCCAGCTCCTGGTCCTGGGTCTGGTACGGCGAGGCGTCTCGGTCGGCGTCCGCGGACGCCGCGACCTGTTCTTCCGCCGGCTGGACACCCCGGAGCAGGCCGCCGAGGCGGTGGCCGAGATGGCCACGTTCAACGAGGACAAGGCGCGGCTGAGCAACGCGGTGAAGGGCGCCGACGGCTTCTTCACCACCTACTTCGTCAGCACCTACTCCCGATACATCGCCCGCTGGGCGGCCAGGCGCGGGCTCACGCCCAACCAGGTCACGCTGATCTCGATCGCCCTGGGCGTGGCGGCGGCACTGTGCTTCGCCACCGGAGAGCGGGCCGGGATGATCGCCGGCGGCGTCCTGATCTACTTCGCGTTCGTGTTCGACTGCGTGGACGGCCAGGTCGCGCGGTACGCCCGCAAGTTCGGCGTGCTCGGGGCGTGGCTGGACGCCACCTTCGACCGGTTCAAGGAATACGTGGTCTTCGCCGGACTGGCGGTCGGCGCGGCCGTCTCCGGCGTCGGCGACGTCTGGACGCTGGCGCTGATCGCGCTCGGACTGCAGTCCATCAAGCACCTGCTGGACTTCTCCTTCGGCGCGGCCAACCGGCGCAAACCCCCGTCGCCGCTGCCCTCGCTGGAGCTGTCGATCAGCCCTGACACGGGCCTGCGCACGGCGCTGGAGCAGCGCAAGCTGGCACGGAGCGGGGGCATCCGCGGCCTGCTGAAAATGTGGGGCAAGGCGGGCAGATACCGGACCGTGCACTGGGCTCGGAAGATGATCGTGTTCCCGATCGGCGAGCGCTTCGCCGCCATCGCGATCGTCAGCGCCCTGTTCGACGCGAGGATCACCTTCCTCACCCTGATCATCTGGGGCGGCATCGGTTCCGCCTACTCGCTCACCGGACGCCTGATGAGGTCGCTCGCATGATCACCCAACCGCAGACCACCCCCGCCGTTCCAGACCCCTACGAGGAGCGGCTGCGCGTCCAGACCGCGCGGCTGCTCGCCTACCGCGACGACGGCCCGCTGGTGATGCTGCTCCGCGGCAAGGTGGGACCGGGGCTGCCCTCGGTGCCCTCCGCGCTCGTCGCGCTGCTCGCGATCATCGCGATGTCGGTGACCGGGATGCTCACCGACGGCCCGATCCTGCTCGTCCCGGTGCTGATCATGATCGTCCTGGTGCTGCCCACCGCGGCCCGCGACCATCTGGGCAAGCTCGACTGGCTGATGCCCCCGCTGATCCGGGCGGCCGAGTTCCTCACCATCATCCTGATCGGCCTGGCCGTCGACGCGCCCAAGTGGCTGCTGTACGTGCTGATCTACGTGATCGGCTACCACACCTACGACACGGTGTACCGGACGCGGCAGAGCATCTGGCCGCCCGACTGGGTGTTCCGCGCGGGACTGGGCTGGGAGATCCGGCTGCTGCTGATCGGCGCCGGCGCCGCGCTGGACGTGCTGACCTGGGTTCTGGCCGCGCTCACGATCTACCTCGGTGTGCTGTTCGCCGTCGAGAGTGTGACGAGCTGGGTCCGGCTGGACAAGGGTGCCGCGCTCGCCCAGGCGGGCGACGACCTGGAGGCCTCGCCCGAGGAGGTCCTGGAGCAGACCACCGGCGACGCCGAGCCCGCCTGACGTACGCGGGCGGCCACGGCGCGCCGCGACGCGTGGGCGCGAGCACGGGGCGGCGCGCAGCGCGCAGCGACGCGCGGTACGAGGTGACGCACAGCATGCCGTAACACCCCGGGAGAGGACCGCGACGGACTGTCGCGGTCCTCTCCTGTGTTACAAAACAGCGTGGAACTGGATCGGCTGGATCGTGACATCATCGGGGCGCTCGTCGAGGACGCCCGCACCACCTACGCGGAGATCGGGCAGAGGGTGGGCCTGTCGGCTTCGGCGACAAAACGGCGGGTGGACCGGCTGCGGGAGGCAGGGGCCATCACCGGATTCACCGCGAGGGTGAACCCCGCGGCACTCGGCTGGACCACCGAGGCCTACGTGGAGCTCTTCTGCGCGGGCAAGACCTCGCCGTCGGAGATCGGGGTGGCCGTCGCCCGGCATCCCGAGGTGGTCTCCGCCTGCACCATCACCGGCGAGGCGGACGCGCTGCTGCACATCAGGGCCACCGACGTGAGACACGTGGAGCAGGTGATCGAGCGCATCTCCTCGGAGCCGTTCGTGGTGCGGACCAAGAGCTCGATCGTGCTTTCCAGGCTCATCGACGCCCCTCTCATCACCGCACGCAACGAACCACCGTTCATCGCCTGAACAACGCGGGAAACCCGCGCCTCTACGCACGAACATGCTCTTGGCCTGCGCGAACACCGTTCGTAAGCTGTTGACGTTGTCGGTGCGTCAGTCACCGCGACCCCCACTACGACGTCTTCTGCGGAGTTACCCATGACGAGGCACTACCTCATGTGTCGGCCCGACTACTTCGCGGTTGAGTACGCGATCAACCCGTGGATGCATCCCGAGGCCGGCGCCGACCGCGAGGTGGCGATCCGGCAGTGGGAGACGCTCAAGAGCACCTACGAGGAGCTCGGGCACCGGGTCAGCCTCATCGACCCGGTCGAGGGCCTGCCGGACATGGTCTTCGCCGCCAACGGAGCCCTGGTCGTCGGCGGCCGCGTGTACGGCGCGCGGTTCACCCACCGGGAGCGCGCGGCCGAGGGGCCGGCGTACCTGAAGTGGTTCACCGGCAACGGCTACGACCGGGTGCGTGAGGCGGCCTTCACCAACGAGGGCGAGGGCGACTTCCTCACGCTCGACCACATGGTGCTGGCCGGGACGGGATTCCGCACCGACATCACCGCGCACAAGGAGGCCCAGGAGTTTCTCGGCCGCCCGGTGGTGACGCTGCAACTGGTCGACCCGCGCTTCTATCACCTGGACACGGCGCTCTTCCCGCTAAACGGACGACGGGTGGCCTACTTCCCGGGGGCCTTCTCCCCGGGAAGCCAGGAGGTGCTGCGGAGCCTCTTCCCCGACGCCGTCATCGCCGACGAGGACGACGCCGCCGTGCTGGGCCTCAACGCGGTCAGCGACGGCACCCACGTGGTGATCAACGCCGAGGCGGGCAACCTCCAGCTCGAACTCAAGCGTCAGGGCTTCGAGGTCATCCCGGTCGACTTGTCAGAGCTGCGCAAGGCGGGAGGCGGCCCGAAGTGCTGCACGCTCGAGATCCGGGAATGAACCGAAAATAAGGCCAGGCAGGACGGTTACGAAACAAGGAACGGCGAATATCGGATGACCACCACGAACGAGTTCATCGAGCTCAGCGAACGACGCAGCGCGCACAACTACCACCCGCTTCCCGTCGTGATCCATGAAGCTCAGGGCGCCTGGGTCACCGACATCGAGGGCAAGCGGTTCCTGGACTGTCTGTCCGGCTACTCCTCGCTGAACTTCGGCCACGGCAATCCGAAGATCATCAAGGCGGCGCAGGAGCAGCTGGCGAAGCTCACCCTGACCAGCCGTGCCTTCTTCCATGACCAGTTCGCCACCTTCGCCGCCGGATTGGGAGACCTCACCGGCAAGGACATGGTCCTGCCGATGAACACCGGCGCGGAGGCCGTGGAGACCGCCATCAAGGTGGCCCGCAAGTGGGGTTACGACGTCAAGGGCGTGGCCGCGGAGCAGGCCAACATCATCGTGATGGAGGACAACTTCCACGGTCGCACCACCACGATCGTCAGCTTCTCCACCGATCCCGACGCCCATGACGGCTTCGGTCCCTACACCCCGGGCTTCAGGATCGTGAAGTACGGCTCGGTCGAGGCGATCCGCGAGGCGGTCGACGCCAACACCGTCGCGGTGCTGGTGGAGCCCATCCAGGGCGAGGCGGGCGTGCTGGTCCCGCCGGACGGCTACCTCACCCAGGTCCGCGAGCTCTGCACCGCGGAGAACATCCTGATGATCGCCGACGAGATCCAGTCCGGCCTCGGCCGTACCGGCGACACCTTCGCCTGCGACCACGAGGGTGTCGTCCCCGACATCTACGTGCTGGGCAAGGCCCTGGGCGGCGGCGTCGTCCCGGTCTCGGCCATCACCGCCAACGAGGACGTCCTCGGCGTGATCAAGCCCGGCCAGCACGGCTCCACCTTCGGCGGCAACCCTCTCGCCTGCGCGGTAGCAGGCGCGGTCATCGAGCTTCTCAACACCGGCGAGTACCAGTCTCGGGCCAAGGAGCTCGGCCTGGTGCTGCACGAGAGGCTGCGCGGCCTGATCGGCCACGGCGTGGTCACCGTACGGGGACGCGGTCTCTGGGCGGGTGTGGACATCGACCCGTCCCTGGCGACGGGCCGGGAGATCTCCAAGGCGCTGATGCGCCGCGGCGTCCTGGCCAAGGACACCCACGGCTCGACCATCCGTCTCGCCCCGCCGATCGTCGTCTCCGAGGAGGATCTCCTCTGGGCCGTCGACCAGCTCGCCGACGTCCTCGCGGAGTTCTCGAGCTGACTCCCCCGGTACGGCTGGCGCGATCATGGACGCGTGAGCCGTACCGGCGTCATCCCGTCTCCGGCGGAGACGGGAGCGGTACCCGGCTCACCCCGCCCCGGCCTGCGCGTCAGCCGGCCTCGGCCGGAACACGCCGGTGACCGGCGCCGGTCAAACACCGCCGCGCTGGAGTGTCCCGGTCTCCTGGCTCCTGCCGGAGACCTCCTCGAGCTCCACCACGGTGATCTCCGAGACGTTCGTGCCGGCGGCGGTGTCCCAGCGGACGGACACGGGGTTGTTGTCCAGGCACAGGGTGGCCACCGCGTTGGAGAACCACGGGCCGTTGGTGATCCGCCACTTGAACGGAGGCTTGGGGATCTTGGCCATCCGGGAGAGCGAGCGTCCGATCAGGGTCGCGACGCCGAACTGGGCGATGATGTTGGCCAGGCGGAGCGTACGGCTCAGCGGGTTGCGGATCGGGGAGCAGACGAGCTGGTAGATGGGCAGCTCCTCCGCCTTGGCCACGTAGGAGTAGTGCACGTCGCCGGAGAGCAGCATCACGGGCTTGCCGACCCCTGCCAGCAGCGTGGACAGGTCCTCGAAGGAACGGCGGAAGGCCGCCCAGTGCTCCAGGTCGACGGCCTGGCGGATCTTCTCCGACCAGCGGGCCGTTCTTCTGCCCCAGGCCCCCTGCGCCAGCGCCTCGTTCCAGCTCTCGATGTGGTGAATGCCGGAGGGGAGCAGGAACGGCACCGACGTGCCGATCACAAAACGCTCCGCGCCCTCCTTCTTGAGCTCCCCGGTGAGCCACTCCCACTCCACCGGGTCGAGCATCCGCCGGTCTCCGGGGGTGAGCTGCCGCGCGGACCGGGAGTCGAGCATCAGCAGGCGGGTACCGCCGAGGTCACGGGAGTAGCTCCACCGGTTGTCCGCGGGAACGTCGTAGGCGTGCTTGGCGAACGTGTCGAGAGCTGCGCCCCCGTCACCCTCCATCGCGCACAGCTTGCCGAGCAGCTCGTCCGACGAGCGCTCCTGCGGTGACATGTTGCCCAGGTGCTGGTAGATCCAGTAGGCCCCGAGGCCGGAGGTCACCCTGCGCGGCCACCACTCGACCTTCTCCATCTGCTCGCGCCAGGAGGCGGAGGTGTTGAAGTCGTCGCGCAGGTCGTGGTCGTCGAAGATCATCGCACTGGGCACGGTCGAGAGGAACCAGCGGATCTCCGGGTCGGTCCACGCCAGGCGGTACAGCTCGGCGTACTCCTCGAAGTCGGCGATCTCGGTCTTCGGCTCGTTCTCCCTGCGGTTCTTGATGAACTCCAGCATCTCGGCGGACGGCTCGTCGGCGTAGACCTGGTCCCCGAGCAGGAGCACCATGTCGGGCCACTCCTCCTCGGGCCTGTCCATCAGGCTACTGCCGTACGCCCACAGCACGTCCACCCCGTGCGAGATCGTGTGCATCGTGTCGTGCGGCACACTGGTCCGGCAGGAGCCGAACATCACCCGCCGGGGTCCGTCGGGATCGAGCAGGCGGATACGGCTGGGCGCCTGGTCCGGAAGCGGCCAGACGGTCTCCTCGCCGAGGCGGACCTCGTAGGCTCCGCCGCCCTCGACGTCCACGATCGCGTAGTGGTGGCCGTGCACGGTGAACGTGCTCGCCCGCGAACGCGTCCCTCCGACCTCGATCGTCACCTCGCACGGCTCACTGGTCTCGACCCACACCGACGCACTCGTCTCGTCCACATAACGCAGCATCGGTCCGACCACAAGCTCTGGCACGTTCATCTCCTCAGCACCGCACACACATCATCAAGCACGCCGGTTGATCACGCTAAACCGGTCTATTCATCCCACACAGTGCCCCGGCCCTCCGAGGGATAACAACGGATCACTCCATGGTGGGGAAACACACAAGGGCCGATCACAAGAACGCAACATCCCCGGTATCACCCGGCAAAGAACCGCGACTATTTTGATCATGACAAACCGCCTGGTCGGAGCAAGGACGCCCCGCCCGCCGCGTGGAGGTTCCCCTTCATGACACCTACGGTGCAGCGGATTACCCGGACTCCGCAAGGGAAGGCCGTCGCGACCTGCTGTCCACGGGGCCGCACGCCTGAGGGCCCGCGGAACCCCGCTACCCTCGCAGACTTCCGCGAGGCTCGTGGCCCGCGCGGACTCCGCGCATGAGATACGCCTCAGGTGCGATGTCCGGGCGCTCAGCGGGTGAGGCCGCCCAGGTCCCGCTCGGGAACCGCGGTCGGCTCCTCCAGGGCGCTGACCAGGCCTTCCAGGTCACGCATGAGCCGTTCGGTGCGCTCGGTGCCGTAGGCTGCCTCTATCAGCCGATGGTGCCCGGCCACTCCGCCCTCCACCCGGGCGAGCAGGTCGGCGCCCCTGTCGGCGAGAAAGACGGCGACCTTGCGACGGTCTGCCGGATCGTGCCCCCGATAGACGAGGGAACGATCGATGAGCCGGTCGATGGCCTTGGTCAGCGTCGGGTGCGGCATCAGCACCGCCTCGGCCAGATCACCCATCGAGTGCCCCCTGCCGTCGGCAAGGGCGCGCAGGATGCGCCACTGCTCGACGGTGATCTCTTCCGCGGTCACCGCGGCGGCGAGACCTCGGTTGACGCTGCGCTCAGCCCGGCTGAGCAGGTAGGCGAGCGAGGATCCCAGCCCGGTCGTCACCATGTGGAGCTCCCGTCTGCATCCCGGCTATGTAACGGGTCTGCCGTACCCGTCCAATGGGGAGGATACTCGTCTTCGTGGCAGAAGCCATCGCACCCGTCATAGAACCCCTGGAAGCAGAGCTGATCCGGGGCAGTGCACTACGCGTCGGACTGGTCGTGCCGGTCTCCGGGGTTCTCGGCCTGGTGGGGCCGTGCGCGATCAACTGCGCGATCCTCGCCGCCGACGAGGTGAACCTCGCGGGCGGGATACTCGGCAGGCCGGTGGAGCTGGTCCTGATCGACGGCGGCGGCCCGGCGAAACAGGTGGCCACCCAGGTCGCGGGGCTCGCGCACAGCGGTGTGATCGACGCGGTGGTCGGCACCCACGGCAGCGACGTGCGGATCGAGGTGGTGCGGGCGCTGGCCGGAAGGGTGCCGTTCGTCTACGCCCCGCCGTACGAGGGGGGCGGCCACGCGCCCGGCGTCTACTTCCTGGGCGAGACCCCGAGCCGCCAGCTCAGGCCCGGCCTCGACTGGCTGATCGATCGGCGCCGCGCCCGCAGGTGGTTCCTGCTCGGCAACGACTACGTCTGGCCGCGCCTGGTCCACGGGGCCGCCCGCCGCCACCTCGCCGCCCGCAACGTCACGGTGGTCGGCGAACGGTTCGTGCCGTACGGCATGCGAGATCTCGCACCGATCATGGAGAGGCTCGTCGCCAGCCGGCCCGACGCCGTGCTGCTCAGCCTGATCGGCAGCGACCTCGTCACCTTCAACCGGGCCTTCGTCGCGGCCGGGCTGTCCTACCCGCGGCTCTGCGGAGCGCTGGAGGAGCACGGCCTGCTCGGCATCGGCGGCGACGCCACCGGCGAGCTCTACGGGGCGATGGGCTACTTCGCGAGCCTGGTCACCGATGACAGCCTGAGCCTCGGCGAGCGCTACATCCGCCGGTTCGGCTCCAGCGCGCCGCTGCTGAACGGGCACGGGCAGGGGTGTTACGAGGCGGTGCTGATGCTCGCCGCGCTCGGCTCACGGGCGGACACGCTCGCCGTACCCCAGGTGGACGCGATCGCCGACGGCACCTCCATCGTCACCGCGCGGGGACGGCTGACGCTCCAGGGCCGGGGAGTACGGCGGAGCGCGCACATCGGACGGGCCGAAGGCCTCGACTTCGACATCGTCCGGTAAAAACTTCCACCTGGAAACTTTTCCTTTTCAAGTTTTGGTTCTATGGTCAGGCTGCAGCCATATAAGGAGCCATTTCATGACCACCGAACCTTCACTGGAGCAATTCGGCTACCAGCAGGAACTCCGCCGATCCCTCAGCTTCACGGACCTGCTCGTCTACGGCCTGATCTTCATGGTCCCGATCGCGCCGTTCGGCATCTTCGGAAGCGTTTTCCAGGCCTCCGGTGGCATGATCGCCCTCGCGTACGCCGTCGGCATGATCGCGATGGCCTTCACAGCGATGTCCTACGCGCAGATGGCCCGCGCCTTCCCGATGGCCGGATCGGTCTACACCTACGCGGGCCGCGGCATCGCGCCACCGGTCGGCTTCCTCGCCGGATGGGTGATCCTGCTCGACTACGTGCTGGTGCCCGCCCTGCTCTACCTCATCGCGAGCGCGGCGATGGCGTCGTTCGTCCCCGCCATCCCGATCTGGGGCTGGCTGATCGTGTTCGTGGTGCTCAACACGGTCGTGAACTACACGGGCATCCAGATGACCGCGCGCATCACGAAGCTCATGCTGATCGGCGAGGTCATCGTGCTGGCGATCTTCATGATCGTCGGCGTGGTCGCGCTCGCCCAGGGCAAGGCCCAGGCAGGCGCGCTCACCCCGCTGTTCGACTCCTCGACCTTCTCCTGGTCCCTCATCTTCGGCGCGGTCTCGGTCGCGGTCCTGTCCTTCCTCGGCTTCGACGGCATCTCGATGCTGGCCGAGGAGAGCCAGGTGGACTCGCGGCGACTCGGCAAGTCGATGGTCGCCGCGCTCGCCCTGGCCGGCCTGCTGTTCATCGCGCAGACCTGGGTGGCCGCGCTGCTCGCTCCCAACCGGGCCGATCTGCTGGCCAACGGCGACCCCGCGGGAAGCGCCTTCTACGACATGGCCGAGTTCGCCGGGGGTCACTGGCTCAGCGTGCTGACCGCCGTCGCCACCGCCATCGCCTGGGGCTTCGCCAACTCCCTGGTCGCCCAGGCCGCCACCTCGCGCCTGCTGTTCGCGATGGCCCGCGACCGCCAGCTCCCCGCCTTCCTGGCCAAGATCGACCCCAGGCACAAGGTGCCCGTCAACGCCACCCTCCTGGTGGCCGTGATCTCCCTGGGCCTCGGGCTCTACCTGGACACCCGCGACGACGGCATCACGCTGATCAGCGGGCTGGTCAACTTCGGCGCGATGACCGCCTTCCTCGCGCTGCACGTGTCGGTGGTCGTCCACTACGTCGTGCGGCAGCGCAGCCGCGACTGGTGGAGGCACCTGATCGCCCCGGTGATCGGCTTCGGGATCCTGCTCGCCGTCGTGATCA
This sequence comes from Streptosporangium subroseum, assembly GCF_900188345.1. Lineage (GTDB taxonomy): Bacteria > Actinomycetota > Actinomycetes > Streptosporangiales > Streptosporangiaceae > Streptosporangium > Streptosporangium subroseum. Next base: position 33,605 of record NZ_FZOD01000023.1, read on the forward strand.
ACGCCAACATCGCGGCCCAGGTCCTCGGCGCCATCTGGTTCGGCATCGGCGTGGTGGTGCTCATCGTCTTCTACGCCCTCAAGCGCCGCCCCACCCTGGCAGGGATAAGCGACGTGCCGGACGCCCCGGACCCGTCGGCGAAGTACGTGCAGTAGCCGTCTCGCACCCCCCCGGCACGCCGTGCCCACCCGTAGATTCGATCATGCGAAGGTAGACCAATGTTTGAGATTTTTCTCGAGGTGGAGGAAGGTTTCTCGTCCTCTCTCCTCACCACGGTGCGGAACCTCGACGGGGCAGGTGCGCGGTGAACATCGTCTCCTACCGTCCCGCGCTCGAAGACCTGAGCTACACCTTCGGCGGACGGCCCGCCGTGGGCAGGATCCAGCCCGGAACGATCCTCGAGATGTACACCGAGGACTGTTTCGGCGGCCGGGTGCTCTCGGTCGACGACCTGCCTTCGCGTGTCTGCGAGTTTCCCTACCTGAACCCGGTCACCGGTCCCTTCCACGTCGAGGGGGCCGAGCCGGGAGACACGCTCGCCCTGCACTTCATCTCGATCGAGCCCGCCAGGGACTGGGCGGTGTCCGCCACGTTCCCGCACTTCGGCGCGTTGACCGGCACGCACACCACGGCCATGCTCAGCCCGCCGCTGGACGAGGTCGTGTGGCGCTACGACATCGACGTGGAGAAGGGCGTGGTCCGCTACCACGCCCGCAAGAGCGACTTCACGATGGAGCTCCCGCTCGACCCGATGCACGGCACGGTCGGCGTCGCGCCCGGGGCGTCCGAGGCCCGGATGACGATCACCCCGGACGCCCACGGCGGCAACATGGACACCCCCGAACTGCGCGCCGGGGTGACCGTGTACCTCGGGGTCAACGTCGAGGGCGGGCTGTTCGCGGTGGGAGACGGGCACGCCCGCCAGGGACACGGCGAGGTGTGCGGCACGGCCGTCGAGGCCGCGATGAACACCGTGGTGGCGGTGGAGCTGATCAAGGGGGTCGGCACCCCCTGGCCCCGCCTGGAGGACGACGACCACCTGATGTCGACCGGCTCGGCCCGCCCGCTGGAGGACGCCTACCGGATCAGCCAGCACGACCTGGTCACCTGGGCGGCGGATCTGACGGGGCTGGAGACCCTGGACGCCTACCAGCTGGTCAGCCAGATCGGTGAGGCGCCCGTCGGCAACGTCTGCGACACCAACTACACGATGGTCGCCAAGATCCCCAAGACCTACCTGGGCCGGCCCGACGTCTACGAGTCGGCGCACGAGCGGCTGCGCACCCTCGGCCGGCGGTATCTGGCCGAACGCTGACGAAAGAGGCGTTCACCTCGTGAGGAGCCGTCCCACGCCACGCATCACCGGGGCGCGTGGCGCGGGACCGCTCCCCACATGATCACCGGTCGAGGCCTAGCCCGCGCAGGCGCGGACGATGTCCTCGCAGATCGCGTGGGTGGCCAGGGCGTCGTCGGCACTGATCCGGACGCCGGAGCGGACCGCGTCCAGGAACTCCAGGCAGACCTGCTCGATGCCGCGCTGGCGGGAGACCGGGGTCCAGTCGCCGCGGCGGGTCACCGTCTCCGTCCCGGCGTAGTCGATCACGTCGGCGAGGTTGACCACTCGCCGCTTCACTCCCCCGCCCATGACCTCCACGGTCTCCTCGGCCGCACCGCTCATCCTGCTCATGATCCCGAACGCGGTGAAGCCGTCCCCGGACAGCTCCAGCGTCAGATGCTCCAGCAGGCCGTTCCTGACCCGGGTCCGGATCCCGGTGTGCTCGACCTTGCCGGGCGCCAGGAACCTGAGCGTGTCCACGACGTGGACGAAGTCGTCGAAGATCGCGGTGCGCGGGTCCTCCGGGAGGTCCCTGCGGTTCTTCTCCATCACCACCAGGTGACGGGGCAGGTCGAGCAGCGCCGCGTAGGACGGCGCCCTGCGGCGGTTGAATCCGACGAGCAGCGACCGCCCCCTCTCCCGCGCCAGCCGTACCAGAGCCTCGGACTCGGCGAGGGTGTAGGCGATCGGCTTGTCCAGGTAGACGTGGACGCCCGCCTGGAGCAGCGGCTCGACGATCTTCACGTGGGCGCTGGTGGCCGCGTGCACGAAGGCCGCCTCGACGCCCGCGCCGAGCACCTCGTCCACCGAGGTGAAGCGGTGCTCGATCCGGTGCGCGTCGCCGAGACGGTCGAGCGTGACCTGGTTGCGGGTGCACAGGTGGAGGTCAAGGCCGGGCAGCGCGGAGAGAACGGGCAGGTAGGCCTTCTCCGCGATGTCGCCGAGGCCGATCATGGCGATCTTCATGCTCCGAGCGTACGGCCTGCGCCGCCGTCGCCGTTCGGTTTCGCCGTCACGCGAAGCGCCGTGACCAGCGCCTCGTCCATCGGGGCCGGGGTCATGCCGAAGCCGGTGGAGCCGCGTTGATGGTCTTCGGTGGGGTTTCGACCGGTCCGCTTCACTGGTTCCACAGCAGCCGCAGCGCGGCGTTGACGAGGTAGACGGCGGCGAGGACGATCCCGGGGGTCACGCTGCCCGCCATGGCCAGCGCCGCGGCGCCGCCGCCGAACCAGAGGACCTCCAGGACGACCCTGGCGAATCCGGTGAGCGGGATCACGGCGCCGTTGGCCGCGCCGAACAGGGCCCAGGCCGCGATGAAGAGCGCGGGCGCACCGAGACCGAGGAGCAGCTTCACCGGCCAGTTCTGCCCCACGGTGAAACCCCAGTAGCCGACCGAGGCGAGAACGCCCAGTTCCAGCAGGAACGCGACCAGAAGGTTGACGTTCTTGGCCAAGGACAGCATCGGGGGCTCCTTAGAGAGTGGCATTCCGTTCTGAGAGCAATGCTCTCTTAGGAGAGCGATGTTCGTCAAGAGCGGTGCTCTTTTTTCCTCTCGGTGCTCTGATATGGTCCTGAGCATGAGCTCAAGCCGCACAGCACGGGAACGGGTCCGGGCCGAGCTGACCCGTGAGATCACCGACATCGCCCGCAGCCAGCTCGCCACCGAGGGCGCGGGAGGCCTCTCCCTGCGCGCGGTCGCCCGCGAGATGGGCATGGTCTCCTCGGCGATCTACCGCTACTTCCCGTCCCGGGACGACCTGCTCACGGCTCTGATCGTCGACGGCTACAACGCCGTGGGCGAGGCCATGGAGAGCGCCGACGCGGCTCGCCCGCGCGAGGACCACACCGGCCGATGGCTGGCCCTGTGCCACGCCGTACGCGACTGGGCGCTGGCCCACCCGCATGAGTACGCCCTGCTGTACGGCTCACCAGTGCCCGGCTACCAGGCTCCGGACGACACCATCGTCGCGGCGGTCCGCGGCACCCTCGTCTACGGCCGGATCGTCTCCGACGCCCACGGTGCCGGGTCCCTCACCCCGCCGGACATCTGCCCGCCTTCGCCCGCCTCGTTCGCCGAGGACGCGGCGCGCGTGCGCGAGATCATGCCCGAGGTCCCCGACGACGTCGTCGCCCGCGCCCTGATCGTCTGGACGGGCCTGTTCGGCTGGATCAACTTCGAGCTGTTCGGCCAGTTCAAGAACACGATCCTCGACCCGGCCGCGGCCTTCGACCATTCCGTGCGCTGCCAGGCCCGCTTCCTCGGCCTTCCCGCCTGACAGGACCGGCGATCCGCCGGCCTCCGCGTTCTTCCTCGGGCCGCCTGCATGACAAAGTACGATTTCGCCGAGATTAGTAACGCTTTTGTGTCTGGCGTGATAAATGAGAGTGATTCGGCTCTCAAGCGAGCCGTTTCCCCGCAGGCGAGAGGCGCTCCCGGTTCATGGCGGAAAGTCCTATTCACGGCGAAGGCGTAACGGTCCGTACCCTCTTCGAACGCAACTCCTTCGCCCTGGACTACTACCAGCGGGAGTACACCTGGACCCGCCACGAGGTCGGCACGCTGATCGACGACCTCAGCCAGCGCTTCCTCAGCCAGTGGAACCCCCTGCACGAGCGCGACGAGGTCAGCCGCTACGTCCCCTACTTCCTCGGCCCCTACGTCTACCACGAGGGTGAGGGCCGCACCTTCCTCGTCGACGGCCAGCAGCGCGTCACCACGCTCCACCTCGTGCTCATCTACCTCCGGCAGCTGCTGCTCGACCAGGAGAAGTGGATCTACGCCGACGAGCTGGAGGGGCTCACCTACACGGCGCGGCACGGCAGGCGGAGCTTCAAGGTCGGCAGCACCGAGGAGCTGGCCCGCGCGCAACTGCTCAACGCCCTGGTCACCGATTGGAACGGTCTCAAGGGATTCACCATGCCCGAGGACATCCACGTCTCGGTGAGAAACCTCCACGACCGGAGCAGAGAGATCGACGGGGAGTTCCCCGAAGAGCTGCGCGGCGAGGCCCTGGTGCCCTTCGTCCGGTGGCTGCTCGACCGCGTGTGCCTGGTCGGCATCCGCGCCCTCGACCAGGAGAACGGGCGCGAGATCTTCGTGTCCATGAACGACCGGGGGCTCCGGCTGAGCCACGTGGACCTGCTGAAAGGCCACCTCTTCCGGCGGGTCGACCCGCAGACGCGCGAGAGACTGGGCCGGTCGTGGGCCGACATGCTGGCCCGCCTCACCACCGCGGAGGCCGACTCCCCCGAGGCCAACACGCCCAGCGCGTACGTCCGCTCGTTCCTGCTGGCGCAGTACGCGCACCTCGACGCGGCATCCACGGACGCCGCCGACATCGGAAGAGCCGTCCACGAGTGGATCCTGCGCAACGAGGTCCAGCTGGGCCTCGACCGCCCGGCCGGAGCGCGGGAGTTCATCCACAGGCTCACACACTTATCCGAGCGCTACTGCCTGCTGCTCCGCGCCGGCCAGGAGTTCAGGCCCGACCTGGCCGCCGTCTACTTCAACGGCTACCACGGCATCGACAACCAGTTCACGCTCCTGCTCTCCGTCGCCTCGCCGGAGGACTCCGACCAGGTGTTCGTCCAGAAGTGCTCGATGGTCTCGACGTTCCTCGACCTCGTCTACGTACGGCGATGCGTCAACAACCTTCCCGTGCAGCGCCGCGACCTCGACGAGATCGTCCACCGGCTGATCCCCGTCCTGCGGATCTGCCGGACGGTCGACGACGTGGCCACGGTCCTCGGCCGGGAGACCTCCCTGCTTGAGCACGATTTCCGCGAGCTCACCTCCTTCGGGCTCCGGGCCAACAACCGCCGCCTGGTCCGCTACCTGCTCTCCCGCATGACCGCGCACGTCCAGCACGCGTGTGAGGGGGGCGAGCACGAGTACGAGTTCCTCCGGGGAGCCCGCGACTACGAGATCGAGCACATCTGGGCCAACCGCTTCGAGCGGCACAAGGACTCCGTCAAGACCACCGCGGAGTTCTACCTGCGGCGCAACCGCCTCGGCGCCCTGCTGCTCCTGCCCAAGTCCGTCAACGCGAGCTTCCGGGACGACCCCTACGAGCGGAAGATCGAGCACTACTACGCCGAGAACCGGCTCGCGGCCTCGCTGCATCCCAAGAGCCGCCTGCGGAACACCCCCTTCACCCACTACCTCAGGGACTCGGGACTCGACAAGGCGTTCCAGCCCTGCCCGGAGTTCGGCGTCCGGGAGATCGAGCGGCGACAGCAGCTCTACCGGCTCCTCTGCGAGGAGATCTGGAGCCCGTCCAGGCTCGGCTTCCGCCTGCCGGTGATCGAACTTCCTCCCGAGCCGCCCTCGGCCCGCCGCCACTACGGCGTCGAACTCCTCGATCTGATCAGGGAAGGCCTGATCTCCCCCAACTCCAAGATCTTCCGGACGGTCAGGGGCGAGATCCACTTCGCCACCGTCGAGGAAGGGGGGACGATCAGGGTGGAGGCCACGGGCCAGGCCTACCACTCCCTGTCCGCCGCCGGAGCCGCGGTCGCAGGAACCAAGGCCTGCGCGGGCTGGGACGTCTGGCGAATCGAGCACGGCGGTGCCGCGGTGCCGCTGAAACGCCTCCGCGAGGAGGCCATCAACCGTGGCCTGCCCTGATCAGGAGATGATCGGGGGCGAAGGTCCGTCACCCCACGTCCGAGTATGCCGGGCGCCGTGATGCCTACCGGCGTCAATCGTGGAGACGGTCCGTCACCTCACACCCAGGCCCGACCTCGACGCCTGTTCTGCCCACCCTCATTCCCCGGGAGAGCTGAGGGCCCGGGTCGCACGGCGATCCCCCCGAGGGCGATGAGCCGCCCCCGGAGGGATCGCATGACCTGAATGCCAGGCCCCACGGACCACCCGGCCGGATGGTCCGTGGGTCGCGGCCTCAGTAGTAGCCCCTCCAGTGGAAGCGGTGGAAGCGGAAGTGGTGGCCCCCGTAGAAGCGATAGTGATGACCACGCCGGTGGAAACGGTGGTAACCGCTGATCACCGCGGTCTGAGGTGCGGCGGTCGTGGTCGCCACGGTCGTGGTCGCCGGGGTGGCCGCGCTGGCCGGGGTGGCCGCGCCCACTCCGAAGAGGCTTCCTGCCGCGATCACCAAGCCGGACACGCTCAGTGCAAGGCGCCTAGGAATTTGCATTGATCGTCCTCCTTGAGAAACAGAGAGCGGGAGTCTGAATGTGATTCCAGGCAGGAATAGGGGCTGATTCACGGGGCGCTCTACATCCCGCCGACCGTCGTCCATACGCCCTGACCCAGCGAAAATCGGATGTCGCCAGACACGCGAGAAGACGGGGCTAGCATCAATGATCCCGCTCTCGGAACCCGCCGTCTTCGCGGGTAACCCCCATTTCGAGCCCGTGCCAGCGGTACTCCCGGCATTCCCACTAGCTGCAAAAATGACCGGTCGCTCGTTGCGACCCCGAGCCGGTGGCCTGTCTCGCCTCGCCGGAGGAGAGCCACATCACAGCCAGGTCGTCGTGGTCGACGGCGGAAACTCGATCCAGGAGAAGAAAGGCCCCGTCCCTTCCAGCGAGGGGACGAGGCCGAACACGGCGGGACTCCGCTCAGGCTTCGCCAAAAAGATGCTCGTCGACGAACGCGTTGCGGAACTTGCCGGTGGGATCGTAGTCGGTGAGCAGCCGCTGGAAGTCGGGGAGCCGCTCGTACAGGGATCGCACCCGCTGGGGGCTCATGACAAAGAGCTTGCCCCAGTGCGGCCGCGCCTCGAAGGGTTCCAGCGCCTCCTCCACCACCGCGAGCACCCGGCGCACGGCCGGCCAGTCCTTCTTCCAGGTGAAGTGGAAGGCGACGACGTCCTCCCCGTAGGAGGAGCTCATCCACAGGTCGTCCGCCGCGACGGCGCGGATCTCCGACACCTGCAGGACGGGGGCCACCGTATCTCTGACCTGGTCCAGCGCGCGGAGCGCGGAGATCGCGTGGCGGCGCGGCAGCAGATACTCCGACTGGAGCTCCTCTCCGCTGCTGGGAGTGAAGTCCAGGCGGAAATGCGGCAGCCGGTCGTACCAGGGCCCGGGCACGCCCATCTGCGCGGTGCAGTTGACGGCGGACAGCCCCGGAAGGGGATGCCGGTCGGCCGGCGCCGCGGTGGCGTCCAGCCAGCGCGGCGCCGCCTCCCACGGACCCGGCTCGTCGACGCGCTGCTTCACCCACACCTGGTCGATTCGAGGGCCGCTCCAGCCGGTGAACAGGCTCACGCTGTACGCGGCGGACATGATCTCCTCGAAGTGATCCTCCAACCGGGCCCACGGCAGGTTCTCGTAGACGTACTGCCGCACGTCGAAGGTCGGGACGACGTCCAGGGTGACCCGGGTGACGATACCCAGCGCGCCGAGCCCGACCACCGCACCGGCAAAACCGTCGCCGTCCTTCTCCCGGCTGAGGGCGACGATCTCACCGTCGGCGGTGACCAGTTCGAGGCCGGATACCGCGGTCGCCAGGTTGCCGTTGGCCGTACCCGAGCCGTGCGTGGCCGTGGCGCAGGCGCCGGCGACCGAGATGTGCGGCAGCGAGCCAAGGTTGTGCAGCGCGTAGCCCTCTCCGTGCAGCCAACGGCTCAGCTCGCCGTACCGAACCCCGGCACCGACCGTGACCGTACGGCGCGCGGAATCCAGCTCCGCCTGGCCCGGGAGGTCCTCCAGCGAGACGAGATCCCCGCCGGGCCTGTCGGCGATCTCGTTGAAGGAGTGACGGGTGCCGAGCGCCCCTATACCGTCGCTCTTCGCGACCAGCTTCTGGAGCTGCTCGACGCTGCCGGGGCGATGGATCCGCGCGGCATCGTAGGTGATGTTGCCGGCCCAGTTCGTCAGCCGTCCGGTCAAGGTATGCCCTCTCTACGCCTTACGCCAGGTCGCGCGCGATCAATGCACGTCTCACGCCGGGTCGCACAGGGGCACGACAGCGGCACTGACGCACCAAGCGTAGTTCAAGGGTTTTGTTCCGCCCATCCACGGGTGTCACCACCTGCGGACCGTCACCCGCAGGCCGTCACCGCCCACGAGCCGTCATCGCCGCAGGCCATCGCCGCCCGCGAGCCGTCATCGCCCGCAGACCGTCACTACCCACGAGCCGTCATCGCCGCAGGCCGTCGCCGCCCGCGAGCCGTCATCGCGCTCGCGGGCCATCACCGGCCCCGGGCTGTCACCGCCGGTGGGCCGCGCAGTCGATGCAGGTCCGCGCGACCGGGCGCGCCTGCAGGCGCTCGAAGGCGATGGGCTGCCCACAGCCCTCGCACACGCCGTAGGTTCCCTCGCGGAGCCGTTCGGCCATCTGATCCAGGTCCTCAAGGCGGCTGCGGGCCCTGTCAAGCAGGGCTTCGAGATGGGCTCGCTCGAAGGCGAGCGTCGCTCCCTCCGGATCATGCTCGTCGTCGTTCGCCACCAGCGTCGACGATTCGACGATGTCGTCCCAGTCACGCCGCAGCGCCGCGATCTGAACCATCGTGCTCTCACGATCCGCGGTCAGGAGATCCTGCATGGCCGCCCGCTCCGAGAGGGAGAGGGCAGCTCCGGAAAGCTGCTTGCCCATCGGCGTTTCACCCCGTTCTACCCCGGGTCCGCGTTCCCTGCCGGAGGCGATACCGCTACTCCGCACAAACGCGCTGATCTGGGGATTCTCCCCATTTTACGGCTCCCAACTCACCAAACCCGTCGCCATAAGAGCCGATCTCGGCCATACCCCCCCCGAGCCCGCGCCAGGCGAATGGCGCCCAGCCATCGGGAAACGATGCGACACAACGCCGAAGAAGAACGTGCGATCATGCCCACCGCGTTCGCGTCGAACACCTGCGGGCATCGCAAGGACGGGCGGTTGAATCCGGTCTTGGCGTTCACCGTGATTAGCCACGCATCCGCGGCCGAACCGCCCGCCGACGGTACCAATCGGACTGAGCAGAGCCTCGATCTGGCACGACTCTTTCACATATGAAAGAGTCGTGCCATGACAAGAAGTAGCGCAATAGCCACGCTGGGTACCATCGCTGAGGCACAGTGGGGCCTGGTCACAGCGAGACAGGCCGTACAGAACAACGTCTCCTACCCGGAGATGACCCGCCTGGCCAAGGATGGAGCGCTCAATCGTGTCGCGTACGGCGTATATCGCGTGGCCGGTTCGCCCGTCACCCCACTCACCGAACTGCGGGCTGCCTGGCTCCTCCTCGAACCGGAGACCGAGGCAGACCTTCGCGACATCAGTGCCGGGGTCGTGTCACACGGGAGTGCCGCCTTTGTCCATGGAGTCGGCGATTTCACCGGCGAAGTGCACGAGTTCACCTGTGAGAAGCGCAAGAGATCCGGCCGCCCTGAGATAAGGATCCACACCGGGCCTGTCGATCCGGAAACCGTCGTGTGGATTGAGCAACTCCCCGTCACCCCGATAACGCGGCTGGTCAGCGATCTGCTTCAGGATCACCATGACGGTCAGCACGTGGCCCATGTCCTGGCGGACAGTCTTGACAAAGGTCTCTCAACGCCGGCGGAGCTGGCCGCTGCGGTGAACCCCCATGCCGCGGCATACGGCGTCGCATCTGCCAGTGCATTCCTCGATCACCTGATCAGCCTGGTCAGGCCCTCATCCCCCGGGAACTCCCATCTAAACGATCTTGTCATGTCTAAGGCCATCCCTTCACAAGATCCGTAACGTTTTCCAGTCTGATGTGATAGAGGGGAGTAATCAGCTCGCGAAGAGCTCATCCCCCAGCGAAAGGCGTTCCCGACTTCATGGCGGACAGCCCCATTCCCGGTCAAGGTGTAACGGTCCAACAGCTTTTCAAAAACAACACGTTCGCCCTCGACTACTACCAACGGGAGTACACCTGGACGCGTGACGAAGTACGGACGCTGATCGAGGACCTCAGCCACAGGTTCATGACCCAGTGGGACCCCCTACACGAGCGTGAGCAGGTTGACGACTACGCCCCTTACTTTCTCGGCCCCTTCGTCTACCACGAGCACGGCGGACGTACCTTCCTCGTCGACGGCCAGCAGCGCATCACCACACTCCATCTCCTGCTGATCTACCTTCGTCAGCTCCTGGCCGACCAGGAGGAGGACGTTGATGTCAGCGCGGTGGAGGAGCTCATCTACACCGCACGACACGGCAAGCGAAATTTCGCCGTCGACGCCTCTGAGGAGCCGGCTCGCGCTCAACTGTTGAATGCTCTGGTCAAAGACTGGAACGGGCTTACGGGGTTCCTGCTACCCGACGATTCTCATGTCTCCGTAAGGAATCTCCACGACCGGAGCAGAGAGATTGACGAGGACTTCCCCGAGATCTTGCGCGGCGAAGCGCTCGTATTCTTCGTCGAGTGGCTACTCAGTCGGGTGTGCCTGGTTGGTATTCGAGCACTGGATCAGGAGAACGGGCGCGAGATCTTCGTCTCCATGAACGATCGAGGGCTTCGGCCCAGCCCCGTCGATCTTTTGAAAGGTCATCTCTTTCAGCAGCTCAACCAGAACGCACGCGCGGAGCTCGGTAAGGCATGGGCGGACATGCTGGCCCGCCTGTCGGCAGCGGGAGCGGACGCGCACGAGGCCAACACACCAAGCACCTACGTTCGCTCGTTCCTCCTGGCGCAGTACGCACGCTTCGACGAGCTATCTCAAGACGCTGTTGAAATCGAACGTGCCTTCCATGAGTGGGTTCTCAGCAACAAGGCTCATCTCAGGCTCGACCACCCCGCTGGCGCCCGTGAACTCATCACAAGACTCACAGAGGTCGCCAAGCGATACTGCACCGCGCTCCGGGCCAGCCGCGAATTCAGGCCCGAGCTGGCCGCAGTCTTCTTCAACGGCCACAACGGCATCGACAACCAGTTCACGCTTCTTCTCGCCATCGCCTCGCCCGAGGATCCCGATCGGATATTCGTCGAGAAGTGCGCGATGGTCGCGACTTTCCTCGATCTCGTCTACGTACGTCGCTGCGTCAACAACCTTCCTGTGCAGCGCCGCGACCTCGATGAGGTAATCAACGGACTGATTCCCGTCCTGAGAAAGTGCCGTACGACCGATGACATCGCCACCATCCTCGGCCGGGAAATCGCCCTGTTGGAACACGACTTTCGCGAGCTCAAGTCTTTCGGCCTCCGTGCGAACAACCGCCGCCTTGTCCGCTATCTGCTCGCACGCATGACCGCTCACGTACAACGGGAGTGTGGAGGCGGTTACGAAGAGGCCGACTATCTCCAAGGCCCCCTCAACTACGAGATCGAGCATATCTGGGCCGACCACTTCGAACGCTACAAGCCCCTCGTCAAGACGGGCGCGAACTTCGACTACTGGCGCAACCGGCTTGGCGCTCTGCTGATCCTGCCCAAGTCCGTCAACGCTAGCTTCCGCGACGACCCATACGAGCAGAAAATCGAGCATTATCGCGCTCAGAACCGACTCGCGGCCTCTCTCCATCCCAAGAGCCGCGAGCGGAATCCGCAGTTCACCAAGTACCTCAAGGCTGCTGGCCTCGACAAAGCCTTCCACCCCTGTCCGATGTTCGGCATGCAGGAGATCGAGCACCGCCAGGAGCTTTATCAACGCCTCTGTGAAGAGATATGGAACCCGCGAAAGCTGGGCTTCACACTGCCAAAGATCCCGCCATCTCATGAGCAGGTGGTCCGTAGGCGTACCCGCGCCCATTACGGCATCGAACTCGTCGATCTGATCACAGCCGGGCTGATGCCGCCAGGTGCCAAGATCTTCCGGAAGCTGAAAGGCGACACTTATTTTGCCACGGTAGAAGAAAGCGGCGTTATCAGGCTGGACACGGGTGAGCCTTTCCCCTCTCTCTCGGCAGCCGGGGCCGCGATCTCAAGAACCAAGGCGTGTGCGGGTTGGGATGTATGGCGGATCGAGCATGACGGCGCCACGGTCCCATTGAAGAACCTCCGCAACGAAGCCATCCGCCTCGGACTCTCCGATGCCAGGTCCTGAGCTCCACCTGTCAGTAAGTAAGATCGCCCGGACGAAGTGATCCACAGCGCTTGGACACGTCTGTCACCCTTTGACACAGCCATCTTCCCAACATCGTTTTCTCGGAGAACCAGTGCAGCGGCCCCCCTCTCGTAGACAGCTCCCACGTGATCCGGAGCCTTCGACACCACGGCTCGTCACCGTTGTCGGCGATATCCTCGCTGGCCGGATCACACTGCCCAAATTCCAGCGGGACTTCGTCTGGTCACGTCAACAGATCCTGAATCTGCTCGACTCCGTAGCAAAGAACTACCCGATCGGAAGCGTCCTGCTCTGGGAGAGCGACCAGGAGCTGGCTAGCGAGCGAACCATCGCGGATCTGGAAGTCGGCTCACCGCCGATCGGCCACCACGTCAACTATCTACTCGATGGACAGCAGCGGTTGTCCACGATCTGCGGTGCCCTCTATTGGGAACCTGACGGTGATCCAAAGAGTCGTTGGAACATCGTTTACGACCTCACCGAGACCGCCTTCCTACACCGGGATGACTTCGAGGAACCACCTCCGACCCAACTTCCGCTGCGGTTCCTCCTCGATGGAGCGGAGTTCGTTGTCCAACTGGAGCGGATCGACGGCGAGGAGCTTAAGCAGCGAGCGAGGCTGCTCTACAACCGATTCTCGAACTATCAGATCGCGATGGTAACGCTTCGGGACATGTCGATCGAGGAGATCGGCCTGGTCTTCGAGCGCATTAACACCACCGGGACACCTCTGACTCTGGTGGAATTCATGCGGGCCGCCACCTGGGCCCCCGATTTCGACCTGTTGGACTCGATCGATGAGATCAAGGAAGTTCTGCGCCAAAAGCGCTACGGGGACATCGATCCTAAGGTCCTGCTCCGAGCCATCGCCGCAACCGCCGGATTCGGCTACTCCAAGGAACACATCGAGCAGATCCGTAAACTACCTAAGCCCAGACTGAGAAAGGTGATCGAGGAGACCAGTGAGGCCGCCAGAAGGACAGTCGACTTCCTGGCGACCGAGATCGGGTCCCCCTCCTCCAGAACCCTGCCCAATGACACGCAGTTCGCCATCCTGGTTGAGATCTTCGCGCGGATCAACCGACCGACTGCGGCACAGCATGAGGCCATCCGTCGCTGGTTCTGGCGCACCACTCTCGGTGGTCGGTTCCAGTTCTGGAGCCTCAGCCAGATGATGGCGGATCATGAGGCAGTCACCAACTTCGTGACAGACAAAAAACCTGAAATCGAAGTTTCCATCTCTGTCCCGCACAGCGATATCTGGCGACAGAGCAAGTTCCGTGTTGAGAATTCTGCTTCCAAAATGGTTGCGCTCATACTCTCCGGCGCCAACCCTCTCGACCTGCGTACGGGGGCGAAACTAGACACCGGGAAGGCGCTCTCTTGGGCCAACGACAAGGAGTGGCATCATTTCTTCCCCAAGGATTACCTGAAGAGGCATCAGCGCGTTGACTATGACGGCGCGAATGTCCCGGCCAACATCGTGATGTTGAGCTCCGCTACAAACATCTTCGTCTCCAATCAACCGCCCGCCGGCTACCTCAAGGATTTCGTGGACGAGAGCGGTGAGGAGAAGATCCTCAGCCGTCTGGCCAGTTGCCTAGTGACCAGGCAAGCTTTCGAGGCGGCGATGCGCAACGATTATGAGGAGTTCCTGCGCATCCGCTCGGAAACACTGCACCGCCGCGCTCTCGAACTCGCCGGGCTCGACGCCGCTCTCTGATTCGCTGAACTCGTACAGCTAAAGGGCGTCTTCTCGTCCTATAAGGCCTCCGTGAGAGATCGGCGCGACGATCAAGTAAAGCAACAGAACACTTCTACGCGGTTGAAATAGGTGAGGTCACAGTCATTAGTGCGCCCAGCGACACTGGCTCTGGATGTAGATAGATTCCGGTCGCCTCATGGACCTGTGCAGCCAGATTCTGAAGTGTGGTTGCGAACGTGGCGGCAGTAGCGCCTGTCCGTGCGACAACGGTGAGGGTACGGAGGGCGGAGCAATACACGCCCAGAGCAAGACGCTGACCGCAGCCGTAACCGACGTGTTGCAGGAGCCAGCCGGCGCTACCACGTACGGCACCGTCGGCAGTGCGGTGCAGAGGGCCCCCTGTGGCACGCACGGTTTCGGCTTGCTTCGGAGTGAGCGGCGGGTTGAGGAAGACTGAACCGACCTGGCGAGCGTCCGGGCCGGTTGCCGGAAGGGTCAGGCCGCGCTGGCTGCGGTTAATCAGTACGGCTTCCGCTGCCTCAGCCAAGGGTGGACTCACCCCGATCGAGACATCGAGCGCATCGGCGAGATGCTGATAGGTGACCGGTGATGCGTAATTGCTGCGAAGAAGGCGAATCGTCACATCGAGAATCGTCCAGCGTGCGGGGTGCCTTTTGAACAAGCTGGTGCGGTAGCCGAACCCGCAGTGCACGGGAGCGAGGTTGACAACGTCACCAGTCTGCCAGTCGTACGCTGTAAGGCCGATGAGAGTGTCGCTGATTTGCTGACCGTAAGCTCCGGTGTTCTGGATCGGAGCCGCACCGATCGTACCGGGGATGCCCGTGAGGTATTCGAGCCCGGAAAGTCCTTCCGCTACGGCGAAGTCGATTAGTCCGGCAAGAGGGTGTCCAGCCTGGACCGTGACGTCGACCATCTTCTCCGGCGCTGAACGGACAGTGATGCCCTGGGTGGCCATACAGATAACGGGGCCGGAGTAACCCGCGTCAGCTGCCAGAACGTTACTGCCGTGACCGAGCACCACAGGCGTGCCGTGATGTCGAGCCGCCATACGGCTGGTATCCGCCCATGCTGCGGGATCGGCGTGGGTGAGCAACTGGTCCGCGGGACCCCCGAACTGGAGGGTGGTGTGGTCAGCCAGACGCTCACCCATTGAGGTCTCCCTTTTCTTGAATCAGAAAGTGGTAGAGATAGTTTTTCTGGCGAGTGCACGCAATGGGGCGATGCGCTCACGTGCGGGTCCGTGATAGACCGCATTGGTGCATATGACCACATAGCGGCCGGCGTACGGCGCGAGATAGAGGCTGGTGCCGGTGAAGCCGTGGTGATAGGCGGTCTGATGACCGTCCGCGAGAATCCACGACAGGCCACGGTGAAGGCCGGGTTCGATGTCGGCCTGCGGAGCGAGACTGGCGTCCAGCCATGCACCGATAGCAGTGGTGGCAGCGTGCTGGACAAGCAGGTGATCCGCGTAGACAGCCAGGTCAGCGGGAGTAGAGAACACACCAGCATGTCCGGCGACACCGCCCAGGAGCGCGGCGTTATCGTCATGTGGCGCGCCCCAGATCCGAGGGGCTCCATTTAGGCGCTGCTCGGTGGGAGCGACGTGCCGAGCCCGTGAGACCGGCCCATAGGTGGTATGCGTCATACCCGCTTCGGCCCACAAACGGTCGGCGAGCTCGTACAGGGGCCGGGCATAGATGTGCGCGAGCGCCAAGCCAAGCAGGATGTAGCCCCGGTTGATATACCGGTGACTGCCGGGCGGCTGTTCGAGCGCCTCACGGCACATGAGCTCAGCCAGCCCCGTGGCGGTGTTGCGGTAATGGTCAAGGCGGGTCTCGGCACGTAGCCCGGAGGTGTGCGCGAGGAGCTGCCGAATAGTGACGGCGCCGCTGGGGGCATCACCGTCGATCCTCGGCAGATAAGCGTGGATCGGCGCGTCGAGATCCATCCGACCGTCGGTGACGGCGCGGCCGACCAGAGGCCAGGTGGCGACCACCTTGGTCAACGAGGCGATGTCATAGAGGGTGTTCTCGCCTGGTGGGGCATCACCGCACTCGGGCGCGACGATCCCTGCGGTGAGGATGTGTCGATCCCCACCCGTCGTACCGCACACGATGACACCACCCGGGGAGCCGCCGCTGTCCACCAGCTCGTGCAGGGCTTCATCCAACCGTCGGGTGTCGTCCGAGGTGAACGGTCGGGAAATGTGCATCAGGTCTCCTGATCGGTGGAGATGTCAGCCCCCAGCGTGGCAAGGTTGGCCAGCAGTCGGCCATAGCCGCGCCGAAGGTGGTACATGCCGCGGATCGTAGAGGGTTCCGGTGCGATGAGGGCGGCGATCACCAAAGCGGTGACGGCACGGATATCCTCGGCCTGGGCTTCTGCTCCGTGCAGGCGGATTGGACCGTGCACACTGATCCTGTGATCCGTGGAGGACAGGATTGCGCCGAAGCGGCGTAGCTCTGCCACATGGGTGTCACGACGAGGATAAACGCGTTCCTCGATCCGGGAGACTCCGCGAGCCTGGGTAAGAAGCGCGGTGAGTTGCGGCTGGGTATCGGTCGGCAGGCCGGGGTGTGGGCCGGTCGCTGTATATACAGCGGTTAGTTCATGGCATGGCATCGTGTACGTACCGCATGGTGTCGCATGCAGGGCGATGCCCGCGTCCGCCAGGACGGACACCAGCCCCTCTGGGAACTCGGCTGGGATGATGCCTTCCAGATGCACGTTGCCGCCAGTCGCGGCGGCAGCCATCAGCATCGTGGCAGCCTCGATCCGATCTCCAGCGACGGTGAACACACCGCCACCGACCCGGTCCGTGCCCGTGACATGCAGACCCTCATGATCCAAGGTGATGTCCACGCCGCCGGAGGCGAGAAACTGCGCGGTGTCCAGGACCTCGGGTTCGATGCTCGGATGGGTGATGAGGCTGGTGCCCGGGGCACGGGCTGCCAGCAGCAAAGCACTTACCGTTGCCCCCAGGCTCGGACCGTAACGGGTGTCCACGTCCGTACGGAACGGACGTGGACACCCGTTGTCGAACGAAGCCCGGATGCGATCACCTTCGATGCTGACCTCGGCACCGGCCGCGCTCATCGCGGCCAGATGCCGGTCGATGTAGCGGGGGCAGAAGGCATCTCCTCCGGGCAACGGGAACGTGACGCGGCCGGCACGGGACAGCACGGCGGCGCCCAGAACGGCAGTGGTCCGTACTCGGCGGCCAAGCTCCAGGTCAACGACCGGTTCGACCACGTTGGCCGGAGTAACGGCGAACCGCTCGTCGCCCTCTTCCACGTCGGCGCCGATACGCCGGAGAATGCGGGCACACACCTGTGTGTCGATGATGTTGGGGGTCCGGTGCAAGGTGACCGGCTCGTCAGCCAGCAGGATTGCCGCGTACAGGTGCAGGGCGATGTTCTTGCTGCCCTGCACGGCGATCCGGCCAGTCAGAGGCCGTCCACCGCTGATGCGGATGGCGGCCGCAGCGTACCGGGCGGCGCGTGGTGATGTAGTCATGAGTGCCTCACCTGACCCGGCTACCGGATGGCAGGAAGCCACCGATGTGACCTCGGGGATACACCACGGTGCCGGAGCCGATCAGGGTTCCGGGCGTCAGAAACGTTCCTGCGGGCAGCGCAACCTCATCGCCGATCACAGCCCCGAATTTTGTCTGCCCGGTGCCGATGCGCCGACCGTCGAGATTCACCGTGATCTCGTCGATCGCCGGTTCAGTGACCGGTCCCCGGTCGCAGCGCAGACCTGTGGTGGAACAGAACGCTCCCATGTTGACGCGTCGGCCGATCACGGAGTCCCCGATGAACGACGGGTGCTTCATGAAGATGTCACCGACCAACAGACTCCGAGTGATCTCCGCACCGAAGCCAATGTGACAGCCGGGTCCGATCACGCTATGGTCGCGCACCAGTGCCCCGGCGGAAATGACCGCGCCCGCGCAGACAAGAACCGGTCCGCTGACCATGGCCCCGGCTTCGATTCTTGCTCCCTCCTGGACCAGTACTCGGCCGCTGAGCAATGTCCCCGTCTCCATGGCACCCAGGTGGGCGATGGCCGGATGCGCCTGCTCTATACGGTCCAGGTCAGCCGTCATCACGAGTTTGATGTCGAACACCGACGGGCACCGGTGCAGCAAGTCGGCGATGTAGGGGCTGCTGATGCCATCGAGGTCGAGATAGTAACCAGGGGTGAGTCGGATATCTATGGAGATCGCCGGCTCGGTAGTTGGGGCAGGAAGTCGCACGTGGGCCTCCTTCATCGGCCAGGCGTGGTCGGCCTGGCCAGAATGGTCGGTGGACAGCAGTACCCACCCGCGTAGGCGGCGGTCCATGAAGCTGGAGCGCTGACTAACGGGCGTGACAACAAGTGAAGCCGTATCGCCCGTGGATAGGTACGGTTACAGTCGGTGGATCGGTATACGAGGTATACGAGGCTGGCCATGACGCAGCGCGCACCGAACACACGACTGAAAGACGTTGTCGCGGAATCGGGATGGACATACGAGGCACTCGCACACGCGGTACGGCAGGTGGCCTCGGAGAACGGCGAGCCCCTACGGACTAATAAATCCGCCGTCGATCATTGGATCGCCGGGACGTTACCTTCGGGCCAGACTAGGCGGTATCTCGCCGAGGCACTGTCTCGCCGTTTGGGACGCGTCGTGACGTTGGACGACCTCGGTCTCCGCTGCGCAAGCAGCAGGGAAGAGGATGACAGCATTGGATTGTCCATCGGCCCAGACCCATTGGGCGTCCTCGCATGGATGTGGAGAGCGGATTTGGACCGACGACGTTTCTTGTCCGCCTCGGCATACTCCGTAGCCGCCGCGGTCCTGCCGCTGGAGTACGTCCGTGACATGGCCTCCCGTACGGCTGCGGCCCGCGCCAGCGGCATAGCCGGAAACGCGGAGGTAGCCGCAGTACGGGACATGGTGAGAATGTTCACCGAAATGGACGAGCGCCACGGTGGACAGCACGCTCGCTCCGCATTGGTCCAATACCTCATGAGCGATGTGGCTGTCCTATGCAAAGGACGTTTCCGTACGGAGGAAGCGCGTCGGCACATGCTGTCCGCCGCCGCCTCCGGGGTGCACCTGGCGGGTTGGAAAGCATACGATGCTGGTGAACAGGGTCTCGCCCAGAGGTATTACCTGCAGTCCTACGCCCTGGCTGCCGAGTCGGGTGTCATCGGGCATGACGCGTTCGTGATGCGGACCATGGCCCAGCAGGGAATGAAACTGCACCGGCCCGAGCACTGCCTCGCCCTCGCCGAAACCAGCCTTTCACGAGTCCGCGGAAAAGTCGACGCAGAGACCGAAGCCCTGTTCGTCGTTACGCACGCGCACGCCCTCTCGAAAACGGGCGAGCGCCGGGCCGCAGTCCTGGAGGTCGAACGCGCACATTCTCGCCTAACTACTGCGCAGGGTGATGAAGTGCCATTCTGGGCGTTGGCCTGGGGTCCGACCACAGCCACCGTCCACTCCCGCACCGCTAAGGTCTTCGAGACTCTCGGCGATCGGCGCAGAGCCGCCGAGCAATATGCCATCGCAGCCGCAAACCGGCCCTCGGGCACCTACGCGCGGATCGTCTCTCTCGACCTAGTTGCCCAAGCCGAGATGCAGGCCACGCAAGGCGGAGTCGAGGAGGCCTGCGCGATTTGGGGACGGGCGATGAACGTCATGGATGGCGTGCAATCTGTCCGCACACGCAAAGCCATCGTGGCCATGCGCCGTAGCCTGACTCCGTTCCGTGCCCGTGGGCTGCGGTGCGCCCAGGAACTAGACGAACGCGCAATCGACTTCCTTAGCAGCTAAAACAGTTCAGTTAGACGAAGGATCTCGCAAGAAAATCCCTGGGCTCATCCGAGGGCCGATTCGGCCAGGGCAACGGGGAAGGCTCTGGTCGGACAGGTGAGGGCGACTCTACCTCTCACCATCCAGAAGAAACCGAGCCCCCAATGTCGGCGCGCGATCAGTGGGGGCTGCCGTCCTCCCCCCTATCTGGAAATCGATTCGGGAGCGGACAAGTCACCGGAAGGTGGAGCGAACCTGATGACACACCAAACCGGTTCGACCTAAGCTGTGACTGTGTTCGCGGGCCCCCGCTTACCCTCAGGGAGTGGAACGCCTTCATCGGCAGCGTAAAAACGGCGAGTTCGACTGATTATCCTGCACCGTTCCGAGGAGAGCCCTCAACCAATACTGAGGACCTTCCCCCGAAGTCGCAACTCGTGAATACGAACTTGCGATGCACTCAAATCTGATTATTGAATGCAGCATTCAATGATGAAGCCTTCAATGCCTTCAAGATCTCTTCTTGATGTCTGCCAATCTTCTCAATTCGCGCTAAGCGATCGAACTTAATTGCAATGATTCGCTGCTCGTCGAGGTTGGGCAGAGGGACCCGGATCGAGAGCAACCTATTTGCAGAGACGCGCTCTCTACGTGCCCCCAATCCTTTCGATTCGCCCTGGAGCATGCCCCAGAAATCAGGCCACGAGCATAGATGCTTTATGTAATTCATGATTGCGCGGTCTTCACGGACAGCGAACGTAGGAAACTCTGGAGACAAGAACCATCCATCAAACTCGTCTGGCACTACACCAATGGCTCCTTCAAAAGCCTTCAAGCGGCTCATTACCAGGGAACCAGCATGAATGCGATGAAGCTTTTTATAACTAGTTTCATTACCTAGGATTGGACCTCGACCAAAAATCCCTCGCCCACGTCCGAAAACTCCCGCAATTCGATACGTCTCATCCGGAGAGACGTCAACCCCATCAATTTCCGAAATAAGAGCATCTCCAAGCGGAGCCCAGTTCGGAGAATCCCGCAAATATGACCCGAAAAGTTGTTCTCGAGCGATGGTCGAACGGGATCGATTTTGGCGAAAATCATCAATCCGACTGAACACCGCATCGAGCCGACCTGCAACGCGGCGCTGCTCATCAAGATTCGGAAGGGGGATCCTCATCGATTCAAAATTCTTGATAGATAAAGTCTGATTGCGCAAGACCGTCCCAGTCGAAGTACCTTTTATTAAAGTGCGACCCGCTTCGCTTTGAAAAAAGTAATTTATATAGGAGAGATCAATTTCGCCAGCGGGTGCGTAGCTTAAAAATCGACTAGAACCAACGCAGTCTTTCTCCGCATCTCCCGATACCGCGATAGCACCTTCCCAAGCCATGATGTTACTAACAATTAGACGGTTCGGCCTCAATTTAAAATACCGAAGCCTACTCAGATCTTCACCTTTAACAGGAAGACGATGAAAAATGCCCTTCCCGAAGGAGCGAATCCCAATCTGTACATACTCTGATTCCAGATCTATTTCCAAGGGAATTCGCTCAAGTTTGAGAACCGAACCCAGTGTCGTCTGCTTTACACTCATTTCGTCTCCTCAAAGTCGACGCCGAGCTCTTCGAGGAGGCATAGGATCTCGCGTTCAGCAGCGATCAGATCGGCAATCAATTCTTGCGGCCGTCGGTGAGCGAGATCTTCTCCGCTGTTTGGGTTGGTCAGATCGAGGTTAAAACCACCCGCTTCGATGTCCGCGATCGAAACCCACCAAGCATGATCGTTCTCTTCGCGTCTCTCACGCTTCTGCCCACCCCACCACGTCATACACTCGTCGAATTCCTCGTCCCGCATGGGCTTGGTCTTGCTATAACCCTTACGCCCTTCAGGAGGAAGAATTTGGTAAAACCAGGTCTCTTTCGTCGGACCAGTTTTATCAAAGAAAAGCACGTTGGCCGGGATCTGAGTGTAAGGCGCAAAGACACCTTGCGGCAGCCGTACGATCGTGTGAAGATCACACTCGCGCAGCAGTCGTTCCTTAATCCGGGCACCGGCGCCGTCACCGAAGAGCACACCGTTGGGTAGGACAATCGCACAACGACCGCCAGGCTTGAGCTTGTCGAGGATCGCAACGAGGAACAGCCAGGCCGTCTCCTTTGTCCTAATCCCCTTGGAGAAACGCTCCGAGACCGAGGTCTCCTCCTCCCCGCCGAACGGAGGATTGGTAAGGACCACATCGACCTTACTCGTATGGCCTAACTCGCTGGTCATCTGGACTAGGGCATTGTTCCGTACGATGGTCGGTTTATCGACCCCATGCAGAATAAGGTTCATCAGGCAGAGCAGGTAAGGTAGCGGCTTTTTCTCGATGCCCCGCAGATCTTTCTGTAGCTGCTGTCTCGCTGCCGTATTGTCGGCCTTGTCGTCCAGCGCTTCGAGGCTCTCGACCAGGAAACCTCCCGTTCCGCAAGCCGGGTCGAGAATACTCTCCCCCAACGCTAAGAATGACTGCTTCACCGCGAATCGAATCACCGGCCTCGGCGTGTAGAATTCACCCGAGTCTCCGGCGGCGTCGCGCACCTCTCGAAGAATCGACTCGTATAGGTAGGCCATCGTGTGAATGTCGTCGCTAGACGCGAAGTTAATCTCATTGAGCTGGCGGACGAGATCGCCGAGTAGATAGCCGGAGAGCATCCGGTTGTGGATGTCCTTGAAAAGGTCGATAAGCACTTTGTCTCGAGGAGCCGCTTCCTCCAGGCTTCCTTTGAGGTACGGCAGCAGCTGACCGTTGACAAAGTCACGTAGCGCGTCACCGTACATCTCAGTGTCACCCGCCCAGTCACGCCAGCGGTAAGGCGCCTCGATCGCCGGACGATAGTCGTCCTCGACCAGCTCCCGATTGTCCTCCAGGGCGTCGAAGGCCCGTAGAAACAGCAACCAGGAGAGCTGCGGCAAACGGTCCAGGTCGCCACTGAGCCCCGCATCCTTGCGCATGATGTCACGCGCGGACTTGATAACCGCGCTCAGCCGGGCGCGTGAGGTTTTGTCGGCGGTCTTATTGGCCGCTGCCATCAAGGGGGATCCTTCCGTTGTTGCCGGTGACTACGCCCGCGCGGAGAGTATCGGAGACTCCGGATGTCCCAGGACGAGCCGTGAACTGAACGGCAGCGAGGACGGTCACAGGCGCAGGCTCATCGTAGTGGACGGCCACGGCGATTCGAATTTAGTTTCGCGTATGTGGCATACGCGAAACTAAAGAGACTTGTAGCTACGCGGCGTCGTAGACGTACAGTCCGAGCCGGTCCAGGGCTTCTCGGAGCTCGTCTCCTCCGCCAAAGCGGGCCGCCAGTTCCGACGGACTGCCCATCTCCCTGAGCGGCGGCAGGGTGAGCACGTTCGGCCTCAGCTCGACCGGGCCATGCTCGATGTATTTGTCCAGTACGAACTCTAAGATCTCCCGCGCATCCGCCGCGAACGAGTCGAGGAACTTCCGGTGCTCTCTCCTCACCCTGCGGGCCCGCTCCCTGCGGGTCATGGCTGGGAGCTCCCAGGCCGCAGAGAGCAGGAGGTCAAGGGGGTCGGCGTCGTGATCGTCCATCTGCTCGGCCAGCACCTTGATGTCGATCCCCTGCCCTCTCAGCTCCCGAAGGATGTCCGCCCGCGACTTGGCCCGGGCCCACTGCCCGCGCAGCTCTGTGGGGCTCAAATTAAGTTTGCGGACCTGGCCTCCGGCAAACACGCGATACTCGATCATCTTGGGCCGGCCGCTGTCGGTGTCCATGACGTAGAGGGTGTCGTTCCAGATGAACACATCCTGGCCGTCCACATAGAGCCTGCGGGCCCGCGTAGTGAGCGTGGAGATCAACTCGTCGTCACTCATCCCCGCGCCGGGGTCGAGAGCCCCTTCCTCCTGCTGTTCGTATTCGGCTTCGGATTCGGTGACACCTGATTGCTCGGAGGTGAGATCCTCCTCAACGCTCTCGATCAGATGCCCGTCGTCGTCGACTCGGTCCTCGTAACGACGAACGGGCGGCCCGTCGAACGTCGGATCGTTGAACATCCTCGTCGCGTAGACGAAGTCAATGATGTCGAAGCTGAACTTGTTTTTCTCCTTGAACAGTCTCGTGCCGCGTCCCACGATCTGCTTGAACTCGGTCATGGAGCCGATCGGGCGGAAGATCACGATGTTTCGGACCGTGGGCATATCTACACCGGTGGAGAGCAGCCTCGACGTCACAGCGATCACTGGCGTGTCGGAGTCGACCTTCTTGAACTCGTCGAGATGTGCGAGTCCGGCCTCTCCATCCTTGGAGGTGATCCGGACAACGTAGTCATTGCCGTACTGCCGCGATAAGTCCTGGTTCAGATTATTCAGCGCGATGCGCATGCGACTGGCGTGGTCGGAGTCGACACAGAAAACGATGGTCTTGTCCATGCCCTTGGATTCGCTCTTGCGCAGCAGGTCCGTCAGATATTGGGCCGCGACCTCGGTGCGTTCCTTGATCTCCAACACCCGCTCGAAGTCCGGCTGGGTGTAGTCCCGGTCAGGAATCGGCGTGCCGTATCGGTCGACTTGACCCGACTCGGGCCTCCACCCGTAGACGTCAACGTTGATGTTCGTCCGGCGGACCCTGTAAGGGGCGAGGAACCCGTCCTCGATGCCGTCCTTGAGGGAGTACTCGTAGACGGGATCGCCAAAATATCGATAAGTATCGGCGTCACGTTCCCTGATGGGCGTCGCGGTGAGACCGACCTGCACGGCCGAATCGAAGTAGTCTAGGATCCGCCGCCAGTTAGAGTCCTCCTTAGCGCTCCCCCGATGGCACTCGTCGACGATGATCAGATCGAAGTAGTCCTTGCCGAATTTCTCGAACAATGCCTTCTGGTCACCAGTCGCCGCCTTGCCCTGTTGGTCAAGGGACTGATAAAGCGCGAAGTAGATGTGGCGCCCCAGCTTTGCCACCCCACCACCCAGCTTGTGAACGGCCTCGCCGAATCCCTGGACGAAGTATTCATCCTTCGGCTGATCCACGAGAACATTCCGGTCGGCGAGATAAAGCACCTTCGGCGGACGACCTTCGATCCACTTTCCTCTGGAGAGCTTCTTCACGATCTGGTACGCCACCAGAGTCTTCCCCGTGCCAGTAGCCAGGACGAGGAGAACGCGATCCTTACCTTGCCCAATGGCCTCAAGCGTCTTGTTGACCGCGAGCCGCTGGTAGTAGCGAGGAACCTTCGGCGTGTTGTCCCAGTTCGTCAACGACTGATCGAAGGGCGTGAGTACAAGGTCCGTGGCAAGCCCCTCATCGAGTCCCTTTGCCCGGCGGTAACGAGCCCACAGCTCATCGGGCGAAGGATAGGCATCGATCTCGGTGATCATGCCCGCGTCGAGGTCGATCTCTTGGATCTTGAGCCCGTTCGTGGCATAGGCGAAGGGCACTTCTAGCTTCTTCGCATATCGCTTGGCCTGCTCAATGCCGTCGTCCGCCTTGATGGACGTCCGTTTGACCTCGACCACCGCGATTGGCATCCCTGGACGATATTCGAGCCCGTAGTCAGCCCTCAGATGCAGTCCCCGCCTGGGCCTGCCACCGGCCGCGAGAATTCTCCCATCCGTAATGGGGTATTCATCGCAGATCTGATCTCGCTTCCAGCCCGCCAACTTCAGGTCGCGCTCGACCATCGTCCGCCGAGTCTCGTTCTCATTTGGGCTAAGAGATCCACTGGTCACAGTCAATTAATACTCGATAAAACCAGCGAAAGATCGTAGCTCCACCAGACCGTAACGTTGACCTCCCGTGTTTCTCGAGTCTCTTCCTGCTCAGCCCCGAGAAGGTCAGCGGGTGTCCCAGGCTGCCCAGTGGTGAGCTCGATGAAGACCAATGCAAAGACTCAAGGACTCGACCGCGCCCGTGCGGGTTTCGCGGTGGGCGCGGTCGGGTGAGCGACGTTGATGCCTTGTGGGCGGTTGTCGGGCGTCACTGATCGGCAGGTCGTACCGGGCAGCGGGTGTCGGCGGCCCGGCAGGTCGTACCGGGCAGCGGGTGTCGGCGGCCCGGCAGGTCGTGCCGGGCGGCGCGGGGCGTACGTCAGCGGAGGGCGCGGATGGTCAGCGTCCGGTCCGGTTGACGGCGGAGACCACGGCCTTGAGGGCGGCGGTGGTGGTGTTGGCGTCGATGCCGACTCCCCACAGGGTCTGGCCGGCGATCTCGCACTCGATGTAGGAGGCGGCCTTGGCCTCGGCGCCGGAGCTCAGCGCGTGCTCGGCGTAGTCCAGGACGCGGACCTCGACCCCGACTCCGGCCAGGGCGTCGCAGAAGGCGGAGATGGGACCGTTGCCGACCCCCTCGACCTCGCGGATCTCACCGCCGACACGCAGGTCGACGCTGATGGCGTCCTTCTCATCGGCCCCGGAGACGTGACGGTGGGCCAGAAGGCCCAGGCGGCCCCATGGGCTGGCAGCGTTCGGCAGGTATTCGTCGGTGAACGCCTCCCACATCTGGGCCGGGCTCACCTCGCCGCCGAGGGCGTCGGTGCGGGCCTGTACGGCGCGGGAGAACTCGATCTGCAGGCGGCGCGGCAGGTCCAGGTGGTGGTCGGCCTTCATGATGTAGGCGACCCCGCCCTTGCCGGACTGGCTGTTGACCCGGATGACCGCCTCGTAGGTGCGGCCGATGTCCTTGGGGTCGATCGGCAGGTACGGCACCGCCCAGGTGAACTCGTCCATCGGGACGCCCGCGGCGGCCGCGTCGCGCTCCAGGTGCTCGAGCCCCTTCTTGATGGCGTCCTGGTGGGAGCCGGAGAAGGCGGTGTAGACGAGCTCGCCGCCCCAGGGGTGACGCGGGTGGACCGGCAGCTGGTTGCAGTATTCGGTGACCCGGCAAACCTCGTCGATGTCGGAGAGGTCGATCTCCGGGTCGATGCCCTGGGAGAACAGGTTCATGCCCAGCGTGACCAGGCAGACGTTGCCGGTGCGCTCGCCGTTGCCGAACAGGCAGCCCTCGATCCGGTCGGCCCCGGCCATGTAGCCCAGCTCGGCGGCGGCCACGGCGGTGCCCCGGTCGTTGTGCGGGTGCAGGGACAGCACGATCGAGTCGCGATAGGCCAGGTTGCGGTGCATCCACTCGATCTGGTCGGCATAGATGTTGGGCGTGGCCATCTCGACGGTGGCGGGCAGGTTGATGATGACCTTGCGGTCGGGAGTGGGCTGCCAGACGTCGTTGACGGCGTCGCAGACCTCCACGGCGTACTCCAGCTCGGTGCCGGTGAAGGACTCCGGGGAGTACTGGAAGTAGATCTCCGTGTCGTCCATCTCGGCGGCCAGCTTCTTGCACAGCTTGGCGCCTTCGACCGCGATGGCGGTGATGCCCTCCCTGTCCTGGCCGAAGACGACCCGGCGCTGGAGGGTCGAGGTGGAGTTGTACAGGTGGATGATGGCCTGCTTGGCGCCGCGCACCGACTCGAAGGTCCGCTCGATCAGCTCGGGCCTGGCCTGGGTCAGGACCTGGATGACCACGTCGTCGGGGACCCGGCCCTCTTCGATGATCTGCCGTACGAAGTCGAAGTCGGTCTGCGAGGCGGCGGGGAAGCCCACCTCGATCTCCTTGTAGCCCATCTTCACCAGCAGCTCGAACATCTTGAGCTTGCGGTGGGAGTCCATCGGGTCGATCAGCGCCTGATTGCCGTCACGCAGGTCGACGGCACACCATCGGGGGGCACTCTCGATGACCTCGCCGGGCCAGGTGCGGTCATCGAGCCGAACCGGGACAAAGGGCTGATAACGCTTGAACGGCATGGGACTGGGCTGCTGCTGCGGGTACATGCAATGGCTCCTCGACTGGTGAAACAATCGCGGCCGACGCGCATGGCTCTCTCCGCGACAAGGGAGCCGACCTCTACAGGCCCTCGTCGCGGCAGCTAAGAAGCAGGCCGCGCAGCATGACTAGCAGGCTAGCAGACGGCCTTGAATTCCTGAGACCGAAGCCCACATGATGAGATCTCCGGCCTCCGTGAGCCGTTCCGGAGGACTTCTCCCCCGACGATTCGCCAGGTCGTCGCGGCGCCGATCCGGTGACGGCGGCCGGGGTCACGGACCGCATGATCCTGGTCGAGTACGGCTCTTGGGCTCCGAAGGAGTGGTCACCTGCTGATCGGATAAAGTCCCAGGGAAACTCTGACAGGGGAAACGGTATGAACGACGTCGATATTCTCGCCCACATCAACAAGCTCATCGCCGAGGAGCGCGAGCTCCGCGACCGGCTGGGGACCCACGCGATCTCCTCGAATGAGGAGAACAACCGGATCAAGCATCTGGAGGAGGCGCTCGACCAGGCCTGGGACCTGCTCAGGCAGCGCCGGGCACGCCGGGAGTTCGGGGAGGACCCCGACTCGGCGGCACCGCGCCCGATCGACGAGGTCGAGGGCTACCGTCAGTAGTCGCTCGCTCCGAGAAACCCCTGCGGACACGCTCGATGGGTCGCGGCGGGCGGTCAAGCGGGCGTGATCATCGAAGGAACAGGCGACGGGGGCGGGGGCGACGGGTGGTCACGGTCAGCCGGAGTCCGGGGGTGGGGCGCGGGCGGTCGCGGTCAGCCGAGGTCCGGGGTGAGGCCGGGAACGGGGGCCGACTCCGTGAAGCGGCCCTGGCAGGCCAGGTCAGGCGAGTCGGGGGGCACGATCGGCAGGGCCGGGGCGAGCCAGGAGATCATGCTCTGCTCGACGTACCAACCGTGCAGGTTCACGGACGTCCTGGGCACCTCTCCGGGATCGGGGCAGAGAATCCTCGACCGGAGCCGGTCGTTCGGGACGAAGCTGACGCGGCCCTCGCGGTCCAGGACGGTGGACATCTGGTCGTCACTGCCGACCAGATAGCCCACGATCACGCTGCTTGAGTCCTTCTCCTTCTCGTCATCGGTGATCGTCATGGCGATCAGCGGCAGGATCGGCGCCTTTATCACGACCACACCGACCAGGAACGGCGTGAGCGCCGCTATCGCGATCGCGATGCCGTGGGTCAGCACCTTGGCGGGCGCCACGGGCACCGGGCCGGTCAGCAGCGCCGTGAACCCCGGCGGGAGCACGAGGAGGAGCGCGGTCGCCACATCCCCCTCGGCGAACGCGATGACGATGGCCGGCCACAACAGTACGTAGGAGAGCACCGCCGCCATCAGCGGCAGCGCGTAACAGAACGTGGTCCGCAGCTCCGCGTGGCCCGGGAACCGGTCGCGCACCGTCAGGCCCATCACGGCCAGCGCGAGCATCGCCAGCGTCGGCAGGAATCGCAGCTGCCAGGTGAACGCGCCCACCACGACGGTCAGGACCACGACCCAGTCGGGCAACCGCTCGGCGACGCGCACCAGCCATGACGAGTGACCCGTACTGATCCGGTAGAGGGTGCCGAGGAGCCGTCCGCCGAGGACGACGACGGGCAGCACCCACAGCATCGCCAGCAGGACCGCGCTCAACATGCCCAGCGGGCTGACGGTCTGCACGAGCAGGAGCAGCGTCTGGGTGTCCTGCTTGCTGGCGTACCAGAGCCGCAACACCAGCAGGACGAGCGGGAACACCGGCAGCAGCGCGAGGAACCACTCCTGGTTCCTCGGCGCGTTCTTGATCCGCGTGTTGGGCTTCATCCGGCTAACACCCCAGTACGGAGAGGGTTCGCTCCCAGGGCCACCTGCGCACCGGGGGAGGAAGCGTGCAGGGCTGCTCCGCCCGGGCCACGCTCCCCTGGTAGCCTCCGGAGCCGTCGTCCAGCGGAAGGATGTACTTGTCGTAGGCCTCCTCCCACCTCCGGTCCCGGGGGTCGGCGTAGGAACGGTAAAGGGAGAGGTCGACCAGGGTGCGCAGTGCGGCGTTGCTGCCCGCGTTGACCGCCCACATCTCCGTCTTCTCCAACCCGAGATCGTGGTGGACCAGCCTCTCCGCGGGCCCCTTTTTCGCGGAGTCCTTGACGAATCCCGCCAGAAGGGCCGCATCCGTGGTCACCGCGTCGAAGTCTCCTTTCTTCAGCCCCTCCACGCAGTCCTTGAGCGAGTTCATGCCGGTGATCTCGGTCCCCGACGCCTGCCCCCCGGTCGCGTCGAACAGCGCGCCCTCGGAGGTCGAGGTGCCGAGCGTGCATACCCTGCTGTCCCTCAGCTGCTTCAAGTCAGTGATCTTCTTGGGAAGTTTGGTCCCCGCCTCCATGGTCACCACGGACTGCTCGGTGAAAAAATAGGGCTTGGAGAAGCCGACGGCGGGGTTCGCCTGACGGTCGGGCGTCACGCTGAAGCTCGCGACCACGAGGTCCGCTCTGACGGACTTGCCCTCGGCGTTCTTCCCCTGCATGAGGTCGTCGTTCCTCCCCTGCATGCGCGCCCTGTCCTCGGTCTCGATGGACAGGAATTCGATCTCTTTCGGCAGGTAACCCAGATCCGCGGCGATCATGCGCGCGATCTCGATGTCGAAACCCTCGAACCCGCCGCCCCGCTTACGCTCGGCGATGTACGGGGTGTCGCCCTTCACGCCGATCCGGATCTTGTTGTTGGTCCCGTTGGTGTTCTTGGTCCTGTTGTTGGACAGTCCCGCCTGCTCCCACAGCTCGGCCTCGGTGGGCGGCCCGCTCCCCCACAGGACGGACACTCCGACCACGGCCGCGGCGAGGACCAGCGCGATCCACGCGGACAGCCGGAATCGCCGGAACCTGCGCAGGCGGGGCTTCAGTGACGGCCCCGGCCATGCGACCTCGGCGTTCTCCGAGCCCTCGGCCCGCTGCTCCCCGGACCATCGATCAGGCTCGTCACCGTCCTGCGGAACCCGCTGGTCACCGCCCTCATCGGACGGTGGGTCGTGCTCGTCACCGGCCCACCGGACCTGCTGATCGTCGTCCTCGACAGGCGGCGGGTCGTGCTCGTCACCGATCCACCGAGCCTGAGGATCACGATCCCCGGCCTCCCCGGTAGACCACAATTCGTGCGCGCCGTCGGGCGGCCCGTGGTGCTCCCGGTCATGCCGCTCGGAGGGAGCCGACGACTCCTCCGGACGCATTCCCCCGTCCGCAGGTTTATCCGCCATAACGCCCCCGGACTCCGTTTTTTGACAGAGTATGCCGCCGTCATCCGCCGCATAGGCATCTTCACCAAGAAGAGATCGAATGCCGCTTTCGGGACGTCAGATACGGCTTTCCGGACGCGGGAAACCCTGTTCAGACGGCAAGGAGGCGGTGGATCTCCTCTCCGCGCAGTTCCTCGGCCGCCCCCGAGTGGACGACGTGCCCGGCGTCGAGGATGAGGAAGCGGTCGGCCAGGCGCAGTGCCAGGTCCAGGTACTGCTCGACCAGCAGGAGCGACAGACCCGAGGCGTGCAGCCGCTCGATCGCCTCCTCGATCTCGATGATGATCGACGGCTGGATGCCCTCGGTGGGCTCGTCCAGGATGAGCAGCTTGGGACGGGTGACCAGGGCGCGGGCGATGGCGAGCTGCTGTTGCTGCCCGCCGGACAGGAATCCGGCGCGCCGTTTGAGCAGCGGTTTCAGGCGGGGGAAGGTCTCCAGCGCCTCTTCCAGCGCCTCCTGCGGCCCGCCGGAGGCCTCCAGGGTGACCTGGAGGTTGCCGAGCACGCTGAGCTGGGGAAAGCTCTCGTGCCCCTGGGGGACGTACGCCATGCCGAGCCGTACCCGCTCGTGGGGCGGCAGACGCGTCACGTCGCGGCCCTCGAAGGTGACCGATCCGGCGGTGGCGGGCAGCACGCCCATCACGGTGTTGAGCAGCGTGGTCTTGCCCACCCCGTTGCGGCCCATCACGCAGACCAGTTGCGCGGGCTCCACCTCCAGGGAGACCCCGAACAGAACCCTGGCCCTGCCGTATCCGGCGTCAAGATTGTTTACCGACAGCATCGCTTGGCTTCCTTCCGAGATAGACCTCCTGCACGCGCGGGTCGTCGCGGATCTGATCGACAGATCCCTCGATGAGCACCCTGCCCTCGTGCAGGACCGTGACCTGCGAGGCATACCTGCGCAGGAACTCCATGTCATGTTCGATCACGATCACCGTGTGGTCGCGTGCCACCGACGTCATCAGCTCGCCGGTGCGCTCCCGCTCGTCCTTCGACATTCCGGCCACCGGCTCGTCCAGCAGGAGCAGCTTGGGCCCCTGGGTGAGCAGCATGCCGATCTCCAGCCACTGCCGCTGCCCGTGGGAGAGCACTCCGGCGGGACGGTCCGCCAGCGGTCCGAGCTCGGTGATCTCCAGCGCCCCGGCGACGGCGTCGGAAACGCCTCGTCTCCGCCGCGCCAGCGACCAGAGCGGCTGCCGGAACGACGCGGCCAGGTCGAGGTTCTCCAGGACGGTGAGCTCCTCGAAGACCACCGAGGTCTGGAAGGTCCGCCCGACGCCGAGCCGTACGATCTGGTGCTCGCGCAGGCCGACCAGGCTGCGCCCGTCGAAGACGACCTCGCCGGTGGTCGGGCGGGTGAGGCCGGTGATGACGTCGATGAGCGTGGTCTTGCCCGCGCCGTTGGGCCCGATCAGGAACCGCAGCTCACCCTGTTCGACGGTCAGGTCGATGCCGTCGATGGCCCGGAAGCCGTCGAAGACCACCGACAGCCCGCGCACCTCGATCATCGCGCTCACGCGACCTCCTCCATGACTCTCCTGCCGGGGGCGTCCGCGGGTGGGGGTTCGGGATCGCCGCTCCGGGCCGTCCGCCGTCGCGCCAGGGCGTCGCGGGCCGACGCCGCCAGGCCGAGGATCCCCTTGGGGGCCAGGGTCATGACGAGGATGAACAGCGCGCCCTGCAGGTACAGCCAGCCGTCGGCGAACTGCTCGCTGAAGGACGTCTTTGCGTATCCCATGACAACCGCGCCGAGGATGGCCCCGGCCAGGGCGAACCTGCCGCCCACCGCGACCGCGACGACGAGTTCGAGGGAGGGGACCACGCCCAGCAGCGCCGGCGAGATGATCCCGACGACGGGCACGAACAGCGCACCCGCGAGCCCGGCCATACCCGCCGAGATGGCGAAGGTGACGGTCTTGACCCTGGCGGGGTCGTAGCCGAGGAACCTGACGCGGTCCTCACCGTCCCTGACCGCGACGAGCAACCGCCCGAAGCGGCTGTTCACCAACTGCCGCGCGCCGAGATAGAGCAGCCCGGTCGCGATCGCGACCGCGAAGTACAGTCCCCGCTGGGTGGAGTCGGCCGCCAGGTCCTGGCCGAACAGGTCGAAGAAGTTGGTCAGGCCGTTGGTGCCGCCGGTCAGACCCTGCTGGCCGACGAGCAGGATGACAAACGCGGCGGCGAGCGCCTGGGTGAGGATCGCGAAGTACGCGCCGCGCACCCGCTGCCTGAACACCAGCAGGCCCAGCACCGTCGCGATCAGCATCGGCCCGATGACGACCATGGCCAGCGCGAACACCGGGTTGGCGAACGGTTTCCAGAGCGCGGGCAGCTGCTCGACCCCGCTCCAGACCATGAAATCCGGCAGGTCTCCCTGGGCGTCCACCAGCTTCAGGTGCATGGCCATCGCGTAGCCGCCGAGCCCGAAGAACACCCCCTGGCCGAGCGCCAGCATGCCACCCTGTCCCCAGGCCAGGCCGATGCCCAGGGCGACGATCGCGAAGCAGAGATATTTGGCCAGCAGGCCGAGACGGAAGGGCTCCAGCAGGAGCGGGGCCACGACCAGGGCCAGCACGGCCACCGCCGCGAAGACACCCGGTCCCTTGAGGCGTGCGAGGTTCATGTCAGCGCCCTCGATCGGAGTACGAACAGTCCCTGCGGCCGGAACTGGAGGAAGGCGACGATCGCGGCGAACACGATGACCTTCGCCAGACTGGCGTCGCTCCAGAACTCGGCGTAGGAGTTGAGCAGGCCGAGCCCCGCGGCGGCGATGACCGCTCCGCGCAGCTGACCGAGCCCCCCGGCGACGACCACGAGGAAGGCGTCGACGATGTAGTAGGTGCCGAGGGCCGGTCCGACCGGGCCGATCAGGGTGAGCGCCACCCCGGCCACTCCGGCGAGACCCGAGCCGATGAAGAAGGTGCGCTGGTCCACCTGGCCGGTGTTGATGCCGCTGACCGCGGCGAGCTGCCGGTTCTGCATCACGGCCTGCATCCGGCGGCCCTGGCCGGTGCGGTTCATGTAGGCCCAGATGCCGACGACGGTGGCGAGCGCGAGGGCGAAGATGAACAGCCGGTTGTACGGCAGGGGCCCGATCCCGCCCTGCAGCCAGGTGGGCGCCTGGACCTGGACGTTGGGCGCCCCGAACAGGTCGCGGGCGAGCTGCTGAAGCACGAGGCTGACGCCCCAGGTGAGAAGCAGGGTGTCGAGCGGGCGTCCGTAGAAGTGCCTGATCGCGGTCCGCTCCAGGATCAGTCCCATCAGTCCCGCGACCAGGAACGCCACCGGCAGGGCCACGATCACAGCCATCCGGCCGGTGAGATCCTGCAGCAGGTAGGCGGTGTACGCCCCGGCCATGATGAACTCGCCGTGGGCCATGTTGATCACGCCCATCTGGCCGAACGTGAACGTCAGTCCGAGCGCGATGAGGAGCAGCACGGCGCCGATGGACAGGCCGATCGGGAGCTGGTTGAGAAATGCCTCCACCGGTGTCCCCTTTCCTACGAGTGTGTGGCTCCGGAACCGGGCCGTGCCGCGTTGTGGGCGCGTCACGGTGCTGCCCGTGATCAGGTACGACCCGGATCCGAAGCCGGTCTACGGGGAGGCGTCAGCCGTTGGACAGGCCGCTCGCCCAGGGGTAGCCCTTCAGGTAGGGGTCGGGCTTGATCGGCTCGCCGGAGTTCCAGACCTCCTTGATGAGGCCGTCGGGCTGGATGACCCCGATGCGGGCCGTCTTGTACATGTGCTGGTTCTCGCCGTCGATGGTGACCAGGCCCTCGGGGCGCTCGACGGCGATTCCCCCAGCGGCCTTCCTGACGGCCTCGACCTCCACGGTCCCGGCCTTCTTGGCCGCCGCCGCCCAGAGGTAGACCGCGTTGTATCCGGCCTCCATCGGGTCGGAGGTCACCTTGTCGGCGCCGTACTTGGCCTTGAACGCGGCGACGAACTTCTCGTTGGCCGGGGTCTCGGTGGTCTGGTAGTAGTTCCAGGCGACCGGGTGGCCGGCGATGTTGTCCACGCCGATGCCCTTGACCTCTTCCTCGGCGACGCTCACCGACAGCACGGGCATCTCCTGCGCGGTGACCCCGGCGCTGTTGAGCTGCTTGAAGAACGCGACGTTGCTGTCGCCGTTGAGCGTGTTGAAGACCGCGTCCGGCTTGGCCTGGACGACCTTGTTGGTCAGCGTGCTGTACTCGGTGTGGCCGAGCGGGGTGTACTCCTCGCCGAGGATCTCCATCCCGTTCGCCGCCGCGTACGCCTTGATGATCTTGTTGGCGGTGCGCGGGAAGACGTAGTCGCTGCCGACCAGGAAGATCTTCTTCTTGCCCTGTTCCTTGAGGTAGTCCAGGCCGGGGATGATCTGCTGGTTGGTGGTGGCGCCGGTGTAGAAGATGTACGGCGAGCTCTCCAGCCCCTCGTACTGCACCGGATACCAGAGCAGGGCCTTGCTCCGCTCGAAGACCGGCAGCATCGCCTTGCGGCTGGCCGAGGTCCAGCCGCCGAAGGTGGTGGCGACCTTGTCCTGGCGGATCAGCTTGGTGGCCTTCTCCGCGAAGGTCGGCCAGTCGGAGGCTCCGTCCTCCACGACGGGGGTGAGCTTCTTGCCGAGCACGCCGCCGGACGCGTTGATCTCCTCGATGGCGAGCAGTTCGGCGTCCCTGACGGTCACCTCACTGATGGCCATGGTGCCACTCAGGGAATGCAGGATGCCGACCTTGATGGTGTCGCCGGCGCCACCGGCGACCGAGGCACTCTCGCTCGCCGGGGCTTCGCCGCCACACGCGGTGAGGGCGGTGGCCAGCGCCGCGATGGCGACACCGGAGCGCCAGACTGAATTCCTCAATGACTTTCCTCCTTGCCGGTACGGCCCCCGCACCGATCTATCTGCCGCCAAGGTGACTGAGTGAGGTTTCCCGTTGAGATCACATTTGTTAATTGCGCTTTACTGGGATATCACCGACGTGACAGGACAAGGCAGTACAAGCACGCCAGAGGGTAGAAACGCAAACATTCATCGGCGAATCAGCCCCGGTCCCGCCGCGATTCCCGCCACCTTCCGCGCACGCTGGCCTTCTCGCGAGAAAGCGCGGAGACTCGTCACGAAGAAAGAGCGGACCCCTTCATGAGAAAGGACCGCTTAGCGCCGTCTCTTTTCCATATTTTGGACATGCAGCACGTGGAAACCAGTTCGACATCGCCGTGCAACATTGTGGAAACCGTCGGTTCTTATGGTCCGGGAATGCGGCTCACACCACACGAGCAGGAACGCCTGCTCATCCACGTCGCCGCCGGTGTCGCCCGTGACCGCAGGTCCCGGGGCCTCCGGCTCAACCATCCCGAGGCCACCGCGATCATCGCCTCCTTCCTCATGGAGGGGGCCAGAGACGGGCAGACCGTCGCCTACCTGATGGAGGCGGGCCGCAAGGTCCTGTCCCGGCAGGACGTCATGGACGGCGTGCCCGAGATGCTGGCCTCGGTGCAGATCGAGGCCACCTTCCCCGACGGCACCAAGCTCGTCACCGTCCACCAGCCGATCCCATGATCCTCAAAGATCGGCACCCGGCGAGTTCCCAAGGAGCGGTGAGCGCCGATGACACCCGGTGAGATCCAGTACGGCGAGGCGCCCATCCCGCTCAACCCGGGCCGCGAGCGCGTCACCGTCCGCGTCGTCAACACCGCCGACCGGCCGATCCAGGTCGGGTCGCACTACCACTTCGCCGCGTGCAACCCCGGGCTGGCGTTCGACCGCCAGGCGGCCTGGGGCACCCGCCTCGACATTCCCGCCGGCACGGCGGCGCGGTTCGAGCCGGGCGTCGAGCGCGACGTGACCCTCGTGCCGATCGCCGGGAACCGGATCGTCCCCGGGCTCCGCTCCGAGTGGGCCGGACCTCTCGACGGGAGCCCCCATGTTCATTGAACGATCACGTTACGCCGCGCTCTACGGCCCCACCGTCGGCGACCGGATCAGGCTGGCCGACACCGACCTGCTCATCGAGGTCACCGAGGACCTGTCGATGGGGCCCTCGGGGGCGGGCGACGAGGCCGTGTTCGGCGGCGGCAAGGTCATCAGGGAGTCGATGGGCCAGGCCAGGACCACCAGGGCCGAGGGCTCGCCCGACCTGGTGATCACCGGTGCGGTGGTCCTCGACCACTGGGGCGTGGTCAAGGCCGACATCGGGATCAGGAGCGGCCGGATCGTCGCGATCGGCAAGGCCGGCAACCCCGACACCATGGACGGCATCCACCCCGACCTGGTCATCGGCCCCTCGACCGAGATCCTCTCGGGCAACGGGAAGATCCTGACCGCCGGGGCGATCGACTCCCACGTCCACCTCATCTGCCCGCAGATCCTGGACGAGGCCCTCGCCGCGGGGGTGACGACCATCGTCGGCGGCGGCACGGGCCCCGCCGAGGGCACCAAGGCCACCACGGTGACCGGCACCTGGTATCTCGCCCGGATGCTGGAGTCCCTCGACTCCTATCCGATCAACGTCGCGTTGCTCGGCAAGGGCAACACGGTCAGCAGGGAGGGCCTGTACGAGCAGCTGCGCGCCGGGGCCTCCGGCTTCAAGCTGCACGAGGACTGGGGCACCACCCCGGCCGCCATCGACGCCTGCCTGTCGGTCGCCGACGCCACCGGCACCCAGGTGACGATCCACACCGACACCCTGAACGAGGCCGGGTTCGTGGAGTCGACGCTGGCGGCGATCGGCGACCGGATGATCCACGCCTACCACACAGAGGGGGCGGGAGGCGGTCACGCGCCGGACATCATCCAGGTCGCCTCCTACCGCAACATCCTGCCCTCCTCGACCAATCCGACCCGCCCGCACACCATCAACACGCTGGACGAACACCTCGACATGCTGATGGTCTGCCACCATCTCAACCCCTCCATCCCCGAGGACCTGGCCTTCGCCGAGTCCCGGATCCGGCCGTCCACGATGGCGGCCGAGGACGTGCTGCACGACATGGGCGCGATCTCGATGATCGGCTCGGACTCCCAGGCGATGGGCCGGGTGGGTGAGACGATCATCCGGACCTGGCAGACCGCGCACGTGATGAAGCGCCTCCGGGGCGCGCTGCCGGGCGACGGCGGCGCGGACAACCTCCGTGCCCGGCGCTACGTCGCCAAATACACGATCTGCCCGGCGGTGGCCCACGGCCTGGACGGCGAGGTCGGCTCGGTCGAGGTCGGCAAGCTGGCCGACCTGGTCCTGTGGGATCCCGCCTTCTTCGGGATCAAACCGGACCTGGTGGTCAAGGGCGGCGTGATCTCCTACGCCCAGATGGGCGACGCCAACGCCTCCATCCCGACCCCCCAGCCGGTCATGCCCCGCCCGATGTTCGGCGCCTCTCCCGTCACCGCCGCCGCCACCTCGGTCCACTTCGTCGCCCCGCTGGCGATCGAGGACGGCCTGGCCGACCGGCTGGCCGTACGGCGGCGCCTGCTTCCGGTGGCCGACGTCCGCCGCCGGGGCAAGGAGAGCATGCCGCTCAACGACGCCATGCCCAGGATCGACGTGGATCCCGACACCTTCGCCGTCCGCGTGGACGGCGACCTGATCGAACCCGCCCCGGTCGAGTCCCTGCCCATGACCCAGCGTTACTTCCTGTTCTGATGCACGCCGCACCGCTGCCGGGAGTCGGTCGGCTCCCCGCCGGGGGCCACGGACTCGGGAGGCTCTTCTGATGCACGCCACGCTGCCGCCGGCCGATCCCCGGCTCACCTCCGGGGATCACGGGCACTCGGGAGGCGTCTTCTGATGCACGCCGCACTGTTGCTACTGGCCGACTCCCGGCTCCCCGCCGGGGGTCACGGGCACTCGGGGGGCGTCGAGGAGGCGGTCAGGATCGGCGCGATCCACGACCTGCCCAGCCTCGCCGCGTTCCTGCGGGGGCGCCTGGCCACCACCGGCCTGGTGACGGCCGCTCTCGCGGCGGCGGCCTGCGCGTACGGATCGTCCGCGAGCCGTACGGGATGGATCCGGCTGAACGCGGAGGCCGACGCCAGGACCTCCTCCCCCGCCCAGCGGGACGCCGGCCGTACGCAGGGCAGGCTGCTGCTGCGGACCGCCCGGCGGATCTGGCCGTCACCGGCGCTCGACGTCCTGGCGGAGAGCCTGCCGCAGGGCGCCCATCATCCGGTGGCGCTCGGCGCGGTGGCGTCCGCGGCGGGGTGCGTCCCCGGAGAGGCCGCTCTGGCGGCCGCCTACACCGCCGTCACCGGCCCGGCCACCGCGGCGGTACGGCTGCTCGGCCTCGACCCGGTCGCGGTCCACGGCCTCCTCGCCGGCCTCGCTCCGGACCTGGAGCGGATCGCGGCCACCGCCCCTACCGACTGGGAGGCGCTGCCCGCGCACGCCGCCCCCGCGCTCGACCTGCTCGCCGAACGTCATATCCGCGCCGAGTTGAGGCTTTTCGTCTCCTGACCAGTTAAGGACGGTGACCCCATGGGCGCCAACCACGACGACCACCATCACGCGGCCGACCCGCACGGCCGGGCGCTGCGCCTGGGCATCGGAGGCCCCGTCGGCAGCGGCAAGACCGCGCTGACCGCGGCGCTGTGCCGGACCCTCGGCCAGAGCCTGCGCCTGGGCGTGGTGACCAACGACATCTACACCACCGAGGACGCCGACTTCCTGCGGAAGGCGGGCGTGCTCGATCCGGAGCGGATCGCCGCGGTGCAGACCGGGTGCTGCCCGCACACCGCCATCCGCGACGACATCGCGGCCAACCTCGACGCGGTGGAGACCCTGGAGGAGCGGTTCGGCCCGCTCGACCTGGTGATCGTGGAGAGTGGCGGTGACAACCTCACCGCCACCTTCAGCAGGGGCCTGGCCGACAGGCAGATCTTCGTGCTGGACGTGTCGGGGGGCGACAAGGTCCCTCGCAAGGGTGGTCCCGGCGTGACGACGGCCGACCTGCTCGTGATCAACAAGACCGACCTCGCCCCGATGGTCGGCGCGGACCTCACGGTCATGTCCCGCGACGCGGCGGCCGTACGGGACGGCAGGCCCGTGCTGTTCACCTCGGTCAGGGAGGAGCCGGGCGCGCACGCGGTCGCGACGTGGGTCAGCGGCCTCGTCGAGTCCTGGGTCCGCGACCACGGCCACGAGCCCGACCATGTCC
The DNA here is from genome assembly GCF_900188345.1 of Streptosporangium subroseum. Classification (GTDB taxonomy): domain Bacteria; phylum Actinomycetota; class Actinomycetes; order Streptosporangiales; family Streptosporangiaceae; genus Streptosporangium; species Streptosporangium subroseum. The sequence goes on from NZ_FZOD01000023.1 coordinate 73,682, forward strand.
CCGCCTGACCGGCTCGCCATGACCTCACCCGCTCACGGCATCACCGCGCCCCCACCCGATTCCGGCAACGCCGGACCGGAAACCACCGCTCTTATCGAAATAACCAAAAACCATCCCGCCCCCGGCGGCGCCGCCGCGATCCCACCGGGCCTCGACGAGGCCATCGGGATCTCGTCCGGCCCTGACGGCACCGTCATGATCTCTCCCAGCCCCGGCGACGCCGCCACGATCCCGTCCGGCCGTCACGACATCGCCACGGTCTCCCCCCACCCTGGCGACACGATCCCGTACACCACCGCGACCCCACCTCGGCGATCAGGGCCGGGAGCGGCCCCTCGGCGTTCGATGAGGGCTCGGGCGGCGATCGTCACCGAACGCGACGCGGACGGCCGGACCCTGCTCGCCACGATGCGGTCCGATCCGCCGATCACGTTGCGCAGGACCGGGCCGGGTCAGGTGCACCTGGTGTCCACCGCGGCGGGACCGCTCGGCGGTGACGACCTCGCGCTCGACATCGAGGTGGCGCCGGGCACCGCGCTGGACGTACGGTCGGTCGCGAGCACGCTGGTGCTGCCCGGCGCCGCCGGGGGCGGGTCACTGATGACGGTCACCGCCCGGGTCGGGGCGGGGGCGTCACTGCGCTTCACGCCCGAGCCGACGGTGCTGGCCGTGGGCTGCCTGCACCGCATGGTCGTACGGCTGACACTCGCCGAGGACGCGCGGGTGTTCTGGCGCGAGGAGATCGTCTTCGGCAGGTACGGCGAGCGGCCCGGCAGCTGCCACTCCCGCTTCGACGCCACGTTCGCGGGCGGCCCGCTGCTCCGGCAGGAGTTCGTGGTGGGCGAACCGGCGATCGACGGCAGCCCCGCCGTCTACGGCGACGCCCGCTGCGTCGGCAGCACCCTGATGACCGGACGGGCGCCCGAGCCGGTCATCGGTGACGGCTGGGCGGTTCTTCCCCTGGCCGGACCGGGCACCCTGGTCTCCGCCCTCGGCCGGGACGCCGTGGAGCTGCGGCAGCGCCTGCTGCGGGGCGAGGCGGCAGCCGTAAAGCGTCAGCCGTAGGAGGCCGATCGTGAAGCGTCAGCCGTCGATCGATGCCGAGGTCTCATGCCTCGATCGTCAGGTGTCAGCCCTGGATCATGAGACATGGGCATGGATCGTGAGGACCGAGATACGAGGCGTCAGTCGTAGAAACCCAGGCGGCGCAGCTGCTTGGGGTCGCGCTGCCAGTCCTTGGCGACGCTGATCCGCAGGTCGAGGTAGACCCGGGTGCCGAGCAGCGCCTCGATCTGTGTGCGGGCGCGGCTGCCGACGTCCTTGAGCCGGCTGCCCTTGTGCCCGATCACAATGGCCTTCTGGGACGAGCGCTCGACGAACATGTGCGCGTAGATGTCGAGCAGATCTTCGCGACCCTCCCTGGGCGCCATCTCGTCGACGACGACCGCGATCGAGTGCGGCAGCTCGTCACGAACGCCCTCCAGGACCGCCTCCCGGATCAACTCGCCCACCAGCACCTGCTCGGGCTCGTCGGTGAGCTGACCGCCCTCGTACAGCGGCGGGCTCTTTGGGAGGCGTTTGATCAGAACGTCGGCCAGCACGTCGAGTTGCTCCCCCGACTTCGCCGAGACCGGGACGATCTCGGCGAACTCCGCGAGCCGGGAGACCGCGAGCAACTGCTCGGCGATCTGCTCCCGGCTCGCCAGGTCGCACTTGCTCACCACGGCGACGACCGGAGTCTTCTTGATCGCGGCGAGCTTCTCCGCGATGAACCGGTCGCCCTTGCCGATGGGCTCGTTGGCGGGCACGCAGAAACCGATCACGTCGACCTCGGTCAGCGTGGACAGCACCAGGCTGTCCAGCCGCTCGCCCAGCAGCGTGCGGGGCCGGTGAAAGCCCGGCGTGTCCACGATGATGAGCTGGGAGTCGGCGCGGTGCACGATGCCACGGATGGCGCGGCGGGTGGTCTGGGGCTTGGATGAGGTGATCGCCACCTTCGTGCCGACCAACGCGTTCATCAGCGTGGACTTGCCGACGTTGGGCCGGCCGACGAAGCAGGCGAAACCGGCATGGAAATCAGCAGCTGAGGAACTCACGTCAACCATTGTCGCCGATGTCGACCTCAGCTCTGACGCATCCACCGTCGCGACGGTCCCAACCCTGGCACAACAGGCCATCGCCGCGGACCCCGATCCTGACGCGACACGCCACCGCGACCGGTCCCGGCCGGACGCGAGGCGCCATCTCGAACGACCACAGCCCTGACCTGACCTGCCGTCGTCCCAGCCGGACGCGAGACGCCGGCACGATCGACCCCAAGCCCTGACACGCCTACCGTCGCAGACCGGTCGCACTCCTGACGCGAGACGCCGGAGCGACCGCTCTCAGCTCTGACGCAGTGTGCCGTCGGGATCGGCCACGAGCAGTGTCCTGCCGCCCAGATCGCGGACCGCCTGCGCGTCGGCGTCGGCCGGTCCGTCTCCCGCGGTGACCAGCGCGGCCGCCTCCAGGGACTCGGCACCGCTGGACACGGCCATCGCCACGGCGACCTGCAGTGCCGACAACGTCAGTGACGGCAGCGCCACATTCGTCGCCGAGTAGGTCCGGCCGGTCTCGTCACGTACGGCCGCACCCTCGGCCGTGCCGTTGCGGGCGCGGGCGGAACGGGCCAGAACGATGATTTTGTTGTCCTCGGGATCGAGGGTCGCGTCACTCACGGCACAAGAGTATTCAGCTCGTGGGAGGCGGTGCGACCCCGGCCGGGCCGCAATCCGGGCAGGTCAGCCTCGAACCGGTCAGGTCGATCAGGTCGGGCCGCGGTCCGGTCAGACCGGTCGTGGTCAGGCCACAGCTCTGCGGGCCAGGCCACAGCCCCGTCGGGGCGACCGGGTCAGGCCGGTCGGGTCAGGCCCCGGCCCGGTCGAGCAGGAAGTGGGCGAGCTGCCGGGTGCGCCCGACGTCGACGCGCGAGATCCCGGCGTGCACCAGCGAGACCAGCGTGCTCCCCGCCCGGGCGAAGACCAGGTGCATCTCGTAGGGATATCCGTTCAGCCGGCCTCTCAGCCGCCTGGCCTGCACCTCATCGCCGACCCCTCTCAGCTTCAGGGGGGAGACCCTGAAGGAGGTGCCCTTACCCGCCCGGGGGCTCGCCGCCACCGGACAGCTGCCCAGCGCCCTGGTGAGTTCGGCGAAGTGGGCCTTGGCGTCATCGCCCGTGTACGACGCCAGGCCGACCCCGGCCAGCTCGCCCAGCTTGTCGCCCGGGTAAGTCACGGCGACCCGGGCCCCCGGAGCCCACTGCGGCGGACTGCCTCCGGCCGTGTCGAGAACGAGCCGGCAGTCACTGCCGACCGGCCGGAACGGCGTCTTCCACCCGTCACGCTGCCGGGCGGAGAAACCGTCCGGGAGTTCCTTCGGTTCTTTCAGCAGTCCTCGTAGCCGTGCCAACTCCTCACCCGGATTCGCAGCGGTGCCGGGCCCCATCTTGTCGGCACCGCAGTTCACCAAAGAACCCGATAAAAGCCCACAGATCACCACTAAAGCGGCAATACACGTCCTCCGCGCCATGATTATTCCCCCGATGTTACGTGCGGGGTTTTTGTCCCCGCCGCCCGCTTTCCTCCCTTCCCCATTGGCAAAAGCGGCAATCATCAGGAAACGCCTAAGGGCGCCCTCAACCGCACGACACGGCAGAGAACGCCCTTAAGTGAGCAACACGGAGAAGATCGGTCGTACTGCCGTCACTTCCGCTCGGTGGAAGCCGAAACCGAGTCAGGCTCGGCCGGAGCGACTCGCCTGACGAGAACCGTGCCGATCCGGTTGCGACGCCCGGCGAGACTCTCGGCCGTCAGGCTGAGCCCCTCCACCACGGCCTCGGAACCGGCGATCGGCACCCTGCCCAGCGCGTGCGCCAGCAGGCCGCCGACGGTCTCCACGTCGTCCACCTCAAGCTCGACGGCGAACAGGTCCGCGAGATCGCCCACCGGGAGCCGGGCGGTCACCCGGACCGAACCGTCCTCGAGCGACTCCACCCGGGGAGCCTCCTGGTCGTATTCGTCGGCGATCTCACCGACGATCTCCTCCAGGACGTCCTCGATCGTGACCAGTCCGGCCGTGCCGCCGTACTCGTCGATGACGATGGCCTGGTGGATCTGGCGGGCCTGCATCTCCCGGAGGAGCTGGTCGATCGGCTTGCTCTCCGGCACGTAGGTGGCCGGACGCATGATCGACTCGACCGACTCGGCACGACCGTCGTCCCCGGTGTCCTGCACCCGGCGCGCGATGTCCTTGAGATAGGCGATGCCTATGACGTCGTCCTCGTTCTCGCCGACCACGGGGATCCGCGAGAAGCCGCTGCGCAGGGCGAGCGACAGGCTCTGGCTCAGCGTCTTGCCGCGCTCGATGAACACCATGTCGGTGCGGGGCACCATGACCTCGCGGACCAGGGTGTCGCCGAGCTCGAAGACCGAGTGGATCATCTCCCGCTCGTCGGGCTCGATGACCCGGCGCTCCTCGGCCAGGTCGACCAGGTCCCGCAGCTCGGCCTCGGAGGTGAACGGCCCCTCCCTGAAGCCCTTACCGGGCGTCACGGCGTTGCCGAGCAGTATGAGGAGCTTGGGGAGGGGCCCGAAGATCCGGGTCAGGCCGTACACCACGGGCGCGCTGGCGAGCGCGATCGGCTCGGCGTGCTGGCGGCCCAGGGTGCGTGGAGAGACCCCGACGATCACGTAGCTGACCACGATCATGATCGCCGCCGCGGCGGCGTAGGCCCAGCCCTGGTCACCGAGCCAGTCGATGAACAGCAGCGTCACGATCACCGTGGCGAGCAGCTCGCAGCTCAACCGGAGCAGGAGCAGCAGGTTGAGGTAGCGCGGCGGGTCCGCGACGATCGCCTGCAGGCGCACCGCGCCCCGGCGCCCGTCACGGACGAACTCCTCGGCGCGCACCCGTGAGATACGGGTCAGGGCCGTCTCCGCGCTCGCGATCAACCCGCCGACCACGACAAGGAAGACGGCCGAGAACAACCACCCGTTGGTGATGTTCACCGCTGGGGGCGCACCTCCCGCCACGACTCGAGAAGCTCGCCCTGGAGGCCGAACATCTCCTTGTGCTCGTCAGGTTCGGCGTGGTCGTAGCCGAGCAGGTGGAGGATGCCGTGCGTGCACAGCAGTTCCAGCTCCGCCTCGGTGCTGTGCCCGGCCTCGGCCGCCTGCTTGGCGGCCACCTGCGGGCAGAGCACCACGTCGCCGAGGAGCGCGGGATCGGTGGGGACGTCCCCCTCGTGCCGGGGCCCGGGGCCGGGGCCCGGACGCAGCTCGTCCATCGGGAAGGCGAGGACGTCGGTCGGGCCCGGCTCACCCATCCACTGCTCGTGCAGCACCGACATCGCCTCCTCGTCGACGATGAGGATGGACAGCTCGGCGAGCGGGTTGATGCCCATCCGCTCCAGCACGTGCCCGGCCAGCGAGACGATAAGCCCCTCGTCGACCTCGACGCCGGACTCGTTGTTGACCTCGGTGCTCATTGCTCGCTCATGTTCTCTCCCGGGAGCGCTTGACGACGCCCTTGATCGCCTGCGGCGCGTTCTGCCGTTGAATCTCGTCGTAACGCCCATAGGCGTCCACGATGTCGCCCACCAGCTTGTGACGTACCACGTCCGCACTGGTCAGACGGCTGAAGTGGATGTCGGAGACCCCCTCGAGGATATCTTGCACCACCCTCAGACCGCTCTGCGTGCCGTTGGGCAGGTCGACCTGGGTGACGTCACCGGTTACAACGATCTTCGAGTTGAAGCCCAGCCGCGTCAGGAACATCTTCATCTGCTCGGGCGAGGTGTTCTGCGCCTCGTCGAGGATGATGTAGGCGTCGTTGAGCGTGCGGCCGCGCATGTAGGCGAGGGGTGCGACCTCGATCGTGCCCGCGGCCATCAGCCGGGGGATCGAGTCGGGGTCGAGCATGTCGTGCAGGGCGTCGTACAGCGGACGCAGGTAGGGGTCGATCTTCTCGTAGAGCGTGCCGGGCAGGAAGCCCAGCCGCTCGCCCGCCTCGACCGCGGGGCGGGTGAGAATGATCCTGGTGACCTTCTTGTCCTGCAGCGCCCTTACGGCCTTCGCCATGGCGAGATAGGTCTTGCCCGTGCCCGCAGGACCGATGCCGAAGACGATGGTGAACTTGTCGATCGCGTCGACGTAACGCTTCTGGTTCACGGTCTTCGGCCGGATGGTCCGGCCGCGCGAGGAGATGATGTCCAGGGAGAGCACCTCGGCCGGACGGTCGGAGGTCATGCGCAGCATCGCGATGCTGCGCTCCACCGCGTCCGCCGTGAGCTCCGTGCCCCCGCGGACGAGCTCGGCCAGCTCCTCGAAGAGGCGCACCACCGCGCTGCTCTCCTCAGGGCTGCCAGTGACGGTGATCTCGTTGCCCCGGACGTGGATGTCGGCGCGGAAGGCGCCCTCGATGACGCGCAGCAGCTCGTCGCGCGAGCCCAGCAGGCTGACCATCGAATGATCGTCCGGAATCACTACCTTTGCCTGGGTCCGGCTTGGACCTTTGGATCTTGGCGATGGGGTTCTGCTGGAATCGTATGTCTCGGACATGGGCGGGCCTTACGGCCTGTTCGCCTCCAGATATCGACGTAGGACTTCAACGCCATCGTATCCGTGATCGACAGGATCGTGCCTTCGGGTTTTCACCCGGGCGGCCAGGTCAGCCCGCGCCCTCCGAGGACGTGCGCGTGCACGTGGAAGACGGTCTGGCCTGCGCCGGGGCCCGTGTTGAAGACCATCCGGTAACCGGAGCCGGCGACGCCCTCCTGCTCCGCGACCGCGTGCGCCGTCCTGAGCACCTCGTCGGCCAGCCCGTGGTCGGCGGCCGCCAGGGCCGCCGCGTCCGGGTAGTGGTCCTTGGGGATCACGAGCGCGTGGGTCGGCGCCTGCGGGTTGACATCCCGGAACGCCAGCGTGCGATCCGTCTCGTAGACGATCTCCGCCGGGATCTCCTTGGCGACGATTCTGCAGAATAGGCAGTCGGTTTCGCTTACCATGCAGGCACCCTACCCCCGAGGACGTTGCGAATCGGTGATGGTTAGCCGTCCGCAAACAAAGATCCACCCGGATATGGTGAGTATGCAAAACTTCAACGATGACAGACCGCTGTGACTAGCAGGATATGGCCGCCTGGCGAGGACACGACTGGCTCATGCCCCCTAATGAACCGGAAGAACGTAAACCGTCTGGGAAGGCCGCGCGTCCCACTGATGTGACCACCGAGACTCTCGTGGCCGACAGGTCGCTCGGGGCGGTGCCCGTCGGGTGGGATGCCGATATGGCCGTTACCGCGCTCTACAGCGCGCACTATCGGTCTCTTGTGCGTCTCGCCGTCCTCCTCGTCCGCGATATGGCAACCGCGGAAGAGGTCGTGCAGGACGCGTTCGTCGCCATTCATGGCGCCTGGCGCAGACTGCGTGACACCGACAAGGCTCTTGCCTACTTGCGCCAATCGGTCGTCAACCGATCGCGCTCGGTGCTTCGGCACCGGGCGGTCGTGGAGAAGTACGCGCCCAAGGGCATGCCGGACGCGCCGAGCGCCGAGAACGGGGCGATCGGCGAGTTCGAGAGGTCCGCCGTCATCGAGGCGCTCCGCGGCCTGCCCACACGCCAGCGTGAGGCACTGGTTCTGCGCTACTACGGAGATCTGTCCGAAGCGCAGATCGCCCATGCGATGGGCATCAGCAAAGGCGCCGTCAAGAGTCACACGGCTCGCGGGATGGCCGCCCTACGAACATCACTGGAGCAACTGTCATGACCGACTCCCCGGATGAGTACGGCGAGCTGCTCCGCCGTGCCCTCAGCGCGGAGGCGAACTCGGTCGTTCCCTCCCCGGATGGACTGGAGATCATCCGCGCTCGCGTAGAAAGACGCGGACTCCGCGGGCTGATGTGGTGGCGCGCCGGAGCCTCCGTAGCGGGAGTCGTCCTCGTCGCGGCCACCGTCGTCATGGTGGTCCCGCAGTTCCGTGAGCAGGTGATCCCACAGTTCCGCACCGGAGAGGTCAACTACACCGAGACGACCCCGCCCGCGGACGGTTCCGCCACCTCACGCCCCCCGTCGAACCAGGGGGTGCAGCCACCGCCGCCCATCGTCAAGTCGACCGCGCCGGCGCCCCTGCCCACTCAGTCCAGGAGCTTCGCCCCGAGCGTCAAGCCGACGCCGAGGCCCACCGTCAAGGCCACGCCTTCGCCGACCTGCCCGACCTCCACCAGCAAGCCGGTCCCGCCCGAGGAAACCCCCGAGCAGTGCGAGGAGACCGAGACCCCGACGCCGACGCCGACACCGACGATTCTGGAGCCCCCGGTCTCCCCGGTGAACCCATGTCCGCTCGCGGAGTGCCCGCCTCCGGACGACCCGGCGCCCCCGCTGCCGACGGAGGCGAGCACGCCCGTCCCCACCCCCGTGGGCAGCTAGGGTCCAGCGCGAAGGGGCTCCGGTGCTACGGCCGCGCCCCGCGCGAGAAGCCTTCCATCGTGGTGGGCACGGAGTGAGCGCCGACCACCACGGCCTTGGCCGGAGGCTTCATCGCGAGAGGGCGCCGTCCGGACCGCGGAAAGATCACCAGCGGCCGGTACGCGTCTGGAGCACGGCCACCGCGGCGACCCCCGCGGTCGAGGTGCGCAGCACCGTCGGCCCGAGCAGCGCCGGTACGGCTTTCGCCTCGTGGAACGCGGCGATCTCCTCTGCGGAGACCCCGCCCTCGGGGCCGACCACCACGACGATGTCGCCGTCGCCGGGAAGCCGCAGGGTCGAGAGCGGGGAGGCCGCCTCCTCATGCAGCACGATGCCCAGCGCCGCCGCGGAAAGCAGCTCGGCGACCTTCGCGGTGGTGGCGAGTTCGAGCACCTCGGGCAGGTGGAAGCGGCGGGACTGCTTGCCCGCCTCCCGCGCCGTGGACCGCCAGCGGGCCAGCGATTTGGCCGCCCGCTCACCCTTCCACTGGGTGACGCACCTGGCCGCGGCCCAGGGCACGATCACGTCGGCTCCCGCCTCGGTCATCATCTCCACGGCCAGCTCCCCTCGGTCACCCTTGGGCAGTCCCTGGACCACCACCAGGCGAGGGCGCGGTGCGGGCACGTCGTAGCGGCGCAGCACCTCGACCCGGAGCGAGTCCCTGTCGGCGGACAGGACCACGCACTCGGCCACGGCGCCCGCGCCGTCGGTCAGATCGAGCCGTTCTCCGGCTCGCAACCGCCGTACGGCCGCCGCGTGACGTCCCTCCGAGCCGCCGAACGTGAACTCCGCCAGCGCCAGATCGGCCGGCTCGGCCAGGAAGACCGGAGCCGTCATCGGCCGTCGGAGCCGTGCGGCCGGGCCCGGGAGGGGCCCCGCTCAGCGGCCATTGAACGCGTCTCGCAGGCGGGAGAAGAAGCTCTGCTGCCCGGGGGCGAACTTGCCGGGCGGGCGCTCTTCCCCGCGGAGCCTGGCGAGCTCGCGCATGAGCTCCTCCTGTGCCGCGTCAAGGCGAGAGGGGGTCTCGATGTTGACGTGGATCAGCAGGTCGCCCCGGCCGCTCTCGTTGAGGTGCTGGATGCCGCGGCTGTAGAGCGGAATGGTCTGGCCCGACTGCGTGCCGGGCCGGATGTCCAGCTCCTCGGGACCGTCGAGCGTCTCCATCGTCAGGATGGTGCCGAGGGAGGCCGCGGTCATCGGGATCTGCACGGTGCAGTGCAGGTCGTCGCCACGACGCTCGAAGATCTCGTGCGGGCGCTCGACGATCTCCAGGAACAGGTCTCCGGGCGGGCCGCCGCCCGGGCCGATCTCACCTTCACCGGCGAGCTGGATGTGGGTGCCGTCCTCCACACCCGCCGGGATGCGGACCTTGATGGTCCGCCGCGTGCGAACCCGGCCGTCGCCGGAGCACTCCTGGCAGGGGTTGCGGATGATCGAACCGAAACCGCCACACTGGGGGCAGGGCCGGGAGGTCATGACCTGGCCGAGGAAGGACCGGGTGACCTGGGACACCTCACCGCGTCCGTGACACATGTCACAGGTGTCGGGATGGGTGCCGGCCGCCGCGCCGGAGCCCGTGCAGACCTCGCAGAGCACGGCGGTGTCGACGACCAGCTCGCGGGTGGTGCCGAAGGCCGACTCGCTCAGGTCGAGCTCGACCCGGATGGTGGCGTTGCGCCCGCGGCGGGCCCGTGAACGGGGGCCGCGGCCACCGCCGCCCGCCGCGCCGAAGAAGGCGTCCATGATGTCGCTGAACGGGAAACCCGCGCCGAAGCCGCCGGCCCCGGCACCCGCGCCCGAGGCGAACGGATCGGCGCCCATGTCGTACATCTGCCGCTTGTTGGAGTCTGACAGGACCTCATAGGCCTGCGTGATCTCCTTGAACCTCTCCTGGGTCTCAGGGTCGGGGTTCACGTCGGGATGCAGCTCCCGCGCCAGGCGCCGGTAGGCCTTCTTGATCTCTTCCGCACTGGCGTCACGACGCACCCCGAGGGTGCCGTAGTAGTCACTCTTAGCCACTTAGTTGACCTCTTAGGATGCAGCCAGAATTTGGCTGACGTAACGTGCCACCGCGCGCACCGCGCCCATCGTGACCGGGTAGTCCATTCGCGTCGGACCCAGCACACCGAGCCGGGCCAGCTGCTTGTCTCCTGAACCGTATCCAGCCGCGACGATCGACGTGCCCTGGAGTCCGGTATAGGGGTTTTCCGAGCCTATCCGCACTGTCAGCGCTGACAGATCGGACGTCTCGCCGAGCAGGCGCATGAGCACGACCTGCTCTTCCAGCGCCTCCAGCACGTCACGGAGCCCGACGGTGAAGTCGGCCCCCGCGAGGTTGGCGGCCCCGGCAAAAACAATCTTTTCATCGTGCCGGTCCACAAGGGACTCCAGCAGCACCGACAGAATCGTCGCCGCGAGCGGTCTGTCCTCGGCCGCGAGGCGCGCGGGCAGATCGACGACCTTGTCGGGGACGCTGGTGAGACCGCATCCGTCCAGGGAGGAGTTGAGCATCGCCCGCAGATGGGCGACACGGGCCTCGTCGACCGTCTCGTGCAGCTCGACCACGCGCTGCTCGACCCGTCCCGTGTTGGTGATGAGCACGAACATCAGCCGCCGCTCGCTCAGCGGGACCAGCTCGACATGGCGGACCGTGGAGTTGGTCAGCGTGGGGTATTGCACCACCGCCACCTGACGGGTCAGCTGCGCCAGCAGCCGTACCGTGCGCATGACGACGTCGTCGATGTCCACGGCACCGGCCAGGAAGGTCTCGATGGCCTTCCTCTCCGCGCTCGACAGCGGCTTCACCTGAGAGAGCCGGTCGACGAACAGCCGGTAGCCCTTGTCGGTGGGCACCCGGCCGGCACTGGTGTGGGGCTGGGCGATGTAGCCCTGCTCCTCCAGCACCGCCATGTCGTTGCGGATGGTCGCGGGCGACACACCCAGGTTGTGCCGCTCGACGAGAGCCTTGGAACCCACCGGCTCATTGGTGGACACGTAGTCCTCGACAATGGCGCGAAGCACCGCGAGCTTCCGGTCGTCGACCAACGTGCTCACCTCCCTGCCTGCGTCCGAAGGGGGAAACCACAGGTCTGGCACTCAGTGTTCCCGAGTGCCAAGTGTACGGCCCACGGCCGCGAGGTGCGATAACAGGAGGGGCAGATGATCGGACCAAGCCGTCGTCAAGTCAACTGCTATCGCTATCCAAGCGGCACCAACCACAATTTGGCACATGTCCCACGATTTCGGTCCTTCCTCGGGTGACGCATCCACGCGCGCACCCGGTTACGGCGTTTCTCAGCAGCCATATGGCCAGCAGCAGTACCAGAACGGCCCCTCCTACGGTTATGCCCCTCCCGGTCCCGGTTACGGCACTCCCCAGGGCTCTTCGCCCAGGGCGAAGATCAAGCCCAGCATCGGCTGGATCGTCGGCGTCTGGCTGGTCGCGGTGCTCAGCGTGATCGTCGGCATCGGCGGTTTCGTCGGCGGCGTCTTCGGCGCGCTCGGGGACGTCCTGCCCGCCACGTCCTTCGGCTCGGGCAAGACCGTCACGGTCAAGCTCGACCCCGCGGCCGGTTCCGTCATCTACGTCTCCACGACCGGGCCCACCGATTTCGAGTGCGCGTTCCAGGGCGGTCCGGGAACCGCCACGCTCACGCGGCCGCAGGGCCAGCAGACCGTCACCGTCAACGGCGTCAGCTGGGAGATGGGCCTGCTGGTAGGGGTCGACAAGGCGGGTGACTACCGGCTCACCTGCACCGCCGACGAGGCGGCCGGCACCGAGTTCGGCGTGGGCAAGGAACTCTCCACCGACTCGCTGGTGGGCGGGGTGATCGCCCTGTTCGCGGTGCCGAGCGGCGGACTCCTGCTGGCCGTCATCGTGACGATCGTCGTGCTGGTGAGGCGGAGCGGCGCCCGCAGGCGCCAGGCCGAGGCCGCGTCGGCGGGGCAGTGGGGTCCTCAGGGACCGTACGGCGGGTGATCCCGGCTTTTGCTAACGTCCATCTGGTTCCTGGCGCGAGGTGGTGGGCGGTCGGTGATGTACGAACGTGACGTGCTGGCGGGAAACTGGCGACGTCCTTTGAAGGGGAAGATCCCTCAGGTCCCCGCGGAGCTCGACCTGGTCGTGGAAGACGCCGACGGCGGTTTCTGCGGTGCCGTGGTGGCCTGCGACAAGGAGGCCGTCACCTTGGAGGACCGGTTCGGGCGCCGGCGGTTGTTCCCGCTGGAGCCGGCCGCGTTCCTCCTGGAGGGCAAGGTGGTGACGCTCGTCCGTCCCGCCGCCGCGCCCCAGAGCCCGAGGCGGAGCGCCTCGGGCTCCATCGCGGTGGAGGGTCTGCGGGCGCAGGTCGCCAAAGAGAGCCGGATCTACGTGGAGGGCATCCACGACGCCGCTCTCGTGGAGAAGGTCTGGGGCCACGACCTGCGGGTCGAAGGCGTGGTCGTGGAGTATCTCGAAGGCGTCGACCACCTGCCCTCGATCGTCGAGGAGTTCGGCCCCGGCCCCGACCGGCGCCTGGGTGTGCTCGTCGACCACCTGGTCCCCGGCTCGAAGGAGAGCAGGATCGCCGCCCAGGTCTCCTCGCCGCACGTGTTGATCGTCGGGCATCCGTTCGTGGACGTCTGGCAGGCGGTCAGGCCGTCGGCGCTGAAAATCTCCTCCTGGCCGTCGGTACCGCGCGGCGTACCCTGGAAGGAAGGCGTCATCGCCGCCCTGGGCTGGAAACTGGAGCCCGGCGACGCGTGGCGCCGCATTCTCGGATCGGTCACGACATATGCCGATCTGGAGCCGGAGCTCCTCGGCCCGGTCGAGGAATTGATCGACTTTGTGACGGTTCCCGGCGAGGATGGCTAGTCCCTAAACCCACCAGGAGGGGCCATGAGCGAGAACCCCGAGGATCCACCGCGCGAGTCCGCAGGCGAGGACCGGACGCGGCGCATCGACCAGCCTTCCCCGCCCGGCCAGAGCCACCCGCAGCCCGACCCGGGCCAGAGCCACACCCGGCAGGACCAGGGCTACCCCCGGTTCAGCCCGCCCCCCGGCCAGAGCTACCCCCAGCCCGGCCAGGACCAGGGTTACACCCAGCAGAGCCAGAATTACAACCAGCAGGGCCAGAGCTACCCGCCGCCCGGTCAGGGCCGGCCGCCCTCAGGCCAGGGATACGGCTACCCGCCTCCCTCGGTCCCTCCGTACGACGTGAGCGGCCAGGGCTACCAGAGCGGCTACCAGGGCGGCCACCAGGCCGGCTATCCCCAGCCCGGCGCATACGGCTACGGGTATCAGGCGCCTCCGGGGACGTACGGCCCGCGGCCCGGCAGCGACGACACCACCCTGGCCATGCTCGCCCACCTGCTGGGTCTTCTGACCTGGTTCGTCGGCCCACTGGTGGTGTATCTCGCCAAGAAGGACGAGTCTCCCTACGTACGGGACCAGGCCGCCGAGGCCCTCAACTTCCAGCTCACCCTGGTGATCGCCTACATCGTCTCCTGGATTCTGGCGTTCGTGCTGATCGGGTTCCTCCTGATGTTCGTGGTCTGGGTCGGATCGATCATCTTTATGATCATCGCTGCCATCGCGGCCAATCGGGGCGAGAACTACCGCTATCCGATGAACATCCGTTTCATCAGCTGACGAAACGCGGTGTTCTGGGCCCAGGACGCGTCTTGCGAGGCGCCGGTCACCCGGCCGGCGCCTCTCGCATGCCCCCGTCCGGCCCTCACCGTGCCCCTGACGCGCCGGTCGCCGCGCTCAGGTTCCCCCCGGCGCTCAGGTGAGATCGCGGACCAGCGCGTCGGCCAGCAGGCGCCCGCGCAGCGTGAGCACCGCTCGGCCCTTCTTGAACGGCTCCACCTCCAGCAGGCCGTCGGCCAGCGCCCGTGCCACCACCGGCGGCCGTTCGAGCTCCTTGAGCGGGAAGCCCTGGACGAGCCTGAGCTCCAGCATCAACCGCTCCACCGTCCTGTCCTCGGGGGTGAGCACCTCGCGCGCATGCGCGGGCGAGGTGCCGGCGGCCAGGCGCTGGGCGTAGGCCGCGGGGTGCTTGACGTTCCACCACCGGGTGCCGCCGACATGGCTGTGCGCGCCGGGGCCGACCCCCCACCAGTCGCCGCCGGTCCAGTAGAGCAGGTTGTGCCGGCAGCGCCCGGCCTCGGAGGTCGCCCAGTTGGACACCTCGTACCATTCGAACCCGGCCTCGGCCAGCATGGCGTCCGCGATGAGATAGCGGTCGGCGGCCACGTCGTCGTCGGGCATCGGCAGTTCGCCCCGGCGGATCCTGGCGGCCAGCTTGGTGCCGTCCTCCACGATCAGCGAGTAGGCCGACACGTGATCGGGCCCGGCCTCGATCGCCGCGGCCAGCGAGGCACGCCAGTCGTCGTCGCTCTCCCCCGGCGTGCTGTAGATCAGGTCCAGGTTGACGTGGTCGAATCCCGCCTCCCTCGCCTCCCGTACGGCATGCGCCGGGCGGCCCGGCGTGTGCCGGCGGTCCAGCACCTGGAGCACGTGCTCACGGGCGCTCTGCATGCCGAAACTCATCCTGTTGAACCCGCCGGCGCGCAGCTCCGCCAGATAGGCGGGGTCCACGGACTCGGGATTGGCCTCGGTGGTGACCTCCACACCGGCGGCGAGCCCGAACTCCTCCTCGATCGCCCCCAGAATCCGGACCAGATCACCGGCCGCGAGCAGGGTCGGGGTGCCACCGCCGAAGAACACGGTCTCGACCGGGAGGTCCACGTCGCCGAGGTTGGCCCGCGCCCGCCGTACCTCGTCGATGGCGGTGTCGGCGTAGTCCTTGTGCGAGGCGCCGGGACCGAGCTCGGACGCCGTGTAGGTGTTGAAATCGCAGTAACCGCAGCGGGTCACGCAGAAGGGCACGTGGACGTAGAAACCGAAGGGCCGTCCGCCGAGCCCCTGGAGCGCACTGTCGGGAAGCCTGCCTGAGGCCGGTACGGGATCGCCGTCGGGAAGTGTGGATGGCACGGTGCAAGTCTGCCGCCTCCCGTGCCGTGCCCGGTACGGGCCACCGCCGCACCTGATACGACCTACCGGGCCGCGCGTGGGTACGACCACCGCCATGCCTGGTACGACCGCTGGGCTGGGCCCGGTACGACCACCGCCCTGCCTGGTAGGACCACCGCCATGCCTGGTACGACCGCTGGGCTATGCCAGGTACGACCACCGCCGCACCTGACACGACCTACCGGGCCGCGCCCGATACGGCCGTAGCCCGGGCTCCGGCCGCCCTCGCGGGACCGTGAGGGCGGCTCTGCACCGCCGGAGCCGCCTGTTCGCCCAGTCGCCTGACGGAACGGCTCCGGGGCGTGCGGCTGAGACCGTACACACCCCGGAGTTCCGGCGTCCCATGCGTCTCGGGCCCCATGCGTCTCGGGCGTCTCGGGTGTCTCAGATTTCGTGTTCGGCCCGCTTGGGCAGGTTGTAGCGCTGGGCGAGAGGGTTCCACAGCTCCAGGAAACTCCGCTTGGCGGCAGTCGCCTTGCCGGAGAAGGCAAGACCACGCTGGTAGTCCTTGTCACCGCTCCATGCCTTGTCACAATCGGCGTCCTGGCGAGTCGCCCAGGTGAGAAACGCCTCGTCGGCGTTGAACGAGGCGGTCAGAGCCTCCGTCAGGCGGTTCTTGACCGTGTCTCCGCCGTCTCCGTCGTCGAACGCGCCGGTGTCCAGCGCCTTGACCTGAACCACCTGCTCGCGGCGGGCGTCGGTGACCCGGCGAACCGTCTCGAGGGCCGGGGCCGTGTCGGTGCACGAACGGAGCTGGTTGAGGGCGGGGCCGAGACCCGATCTGGAGCCTCTGCTGTCGGTAAGCAGAGCGTCCAGCACCTTGGCCTGCTGCTCAGCCTGCTTCTCGCTCTCGGGGGAGGCGCCCTTCGAGGGGTCTTCGGCCTCCTGGGACGATCCGGCCTCGGACTCCTGCCCCGAAGTCGCCGCCGTCTCGACGCCCGTCACCAAGTTCGGGCCGTCGTCCCGCGCGACGAACCACGCGATCCCAGCGGCGATCATCACCATCAGGACCGACGTGACCACGAGCCACGTCCTGCGCCCCTTTTCCGGCCGTTCGCCTCTCTCCCACTCCGGCTGGGGCGGCGGAGCCCAGTTGCCCGGCTGCGGCTCCTGCCAGGCGGGCTGCGGTGGTGCCTGCTCCCACGTCTGCTGTGTGGGCTGCCGCGTGGGCTGCTGCCAGTCGGAGGGACCGTGCTGCGGAGGTTGCCGGTCGGCGGCGTCGTGCGATGGAAGCTGATGCCCCGCGGGAGATTCGGGCCGCAGGGCCTGCGAGTGCTGCTGCCAGTCAGAGGGATTCTGCTGCCAGCCGGACAGCGAGGGCTGCTGCGAAACCGAGGGGTCCTGCCCCCAGGCGGACGGCGAAGGCTGCTGCGGAACAGGAGGGTCCTGCCCCCACCCGGACGGCGGGGACTGTGGAACAGGAGGGTCCTGCCCCCAGGCAGACGGCAGGGACTGCGGAGCCGAAGAATTCTGCTCCCATCCGGGCGGTGACGGCTGCGGAGCCGAGGAATCCTGGCCCCAGACAGGCGGCGAGGGCTGCGGAGCCGAGGGGTCCTGCCCCCAGCCGGACGGCGAGGGCTGCTGCGGAACGGAAGGATTCTGCCCCCACCCAGGCGGCGGGGACTGCGGAACCGGAGGGTCCTGCCCCCATGCGGGTGGCGGAGACTGCGGAACCACAGGACTCTGCCCCCAGGCGGACGGCGAGGGGTCCTGCGCCCAGGCGGTCGGTGGAGGTTGTTGTGGAACGGAAGAATCCTGCTCCCAGGATGGCCGAGGCGGCGGCTGCTGCCGGTCGGCGGAATCGGGCTCCGTGGACGGCGGTGGCTCGTGGGCCGGGGTCCCGCATCGGGGACATAGCGGCAGCCCGTCCAGCTGTGTGCCGCATCGGTTGCAGAAAGCCTGCTCCATATCTCACGAAGGTATCGAAGTAATGGGCCGACTACGCAGCAAATTCCTGCAGACCGTTGACGCGTAGATCGGCCAGGTCTACGATCCGGGAAAACTTAAAGGAAAGTTTCCTATAAGTTACTACTCCAAGCAGTGGAGAAGCCCGTGCAGAGACTCCTCCGACACATGATCGCGGCCACTCTCGCCGCAGGTCTCGCGGCGATGGCCGTACCGATCCCGGCCCAGGCCGAAACCCAGAATCAGGCTCAGAGCAGCCAGAACCACGATGACCGCTTCAAGCGGGTCGCCTACTTCATCCAGTGGGGCGTCTACGGCCGCAACTACAACGTCAAGGACATGGACGTCAACGGCGCGGCCGCCAAGTTGACCCATGTCAACTACGCTTTCGGGTTCGTCAACGGCGACGGCGACTGCTACTCGGCCGACGCCTGGGCGGACTGGCAGCGCCCCCTGTCCGCCGAGCAGAGCGTCGACGGCGTCGCCGACGCCGCGGGGCAGGCACTGAACGGCAACCTCAACCAGCTGAAGAAGCTCAAGGCCAAGCACCCCGGTCTCAAGGCCCTGATCTCCCTCGGCGGCTGGACCGGCTCGAAATACTTCTCCGACGCGGTGCTGACCCCCGAGGGGCGCGCCAGACTGGCCTCCTCCTGCGTGGACCTGTGGCTCAAGGGCAACCTGCCCGGCACCGCACCCGGTACCGGCGCGGGCGTCTTCGACGGCATCGACCTCGACTGGGAGTGGCCCGGCTCCTCCGGCGAGGTCGGCAACGTCATCCGGCCCGAGGACAAGCGGAACTTCACCCTGTTCGTCACCGAGCTGCGCCGCCAGATGAACGAGTTCAACCGGAAGACCGAGCTGACCGCCTTCCTGCCCGCCGCCACGGCGAAGATCGACGCGGGCTTCGAGGTTCGCGACGTCTTCAAGCAGCTCACCTTCGCCACCGTCCAGGGCTATGACCTGCACGGCCCGTGGGAGACCATCACCGGCCACAACGGCAACCTGTTCACCGACCGGCGCGACCCCAACCCGGTGAAGTACAGCGTGGACCAGACCGTCCGCGACTATCTGAACCGCGGCGCCCCGGCCAAGAAGATCGTGGTCGGCATCCCGGCCTACGGCCAGGGCTGGACCGGCGTCACCGGTGGCCGCAACGGCCTCTACGGCACCGCCACCGGTCCCGCGCCGGGTGTCTGGGCCGCCGGAACCAACGACTACAAGGACCTGGTGAACAAGCCCGGCAAGCGCTACCGCGACCTGCTGACCGGCACCGTGTCCATCTACGACGGCAACGAGTTCTGGTCCTACGACGACCCCGCCACCGTGCTCCAGAAGGCGGCCTACATCCGCCTGAAGGGTCTCGGCGGCTCCATGATGTGGTCCATCGACCAGGACGACACCAAGGCCTCGCTCACCTCGGCGCTCTACAGCATCCTGCGCTGACGCCTGGCCTCCCATAACCGGGCGGGGCCGCAGGTCCTGGGTCGACCTGCGGCCCCGCCCGCACGCTCTTGTCCTGTCAACCAGGGACCCGGTGCTCGACGGATCCCGCCGGGATCGGATCCCGTCCCCGCGCCACGGAGTGTCACGGGGACGGGATCTCCCTGTGACACGTGAGCCGAGACACCGACGCAGCGGGGCGGCACAGCGGGTTCGCTCCCGCCGTACCGCCCCTGCTTGCTTCTTGGGCCCGCGGACCTTCTCGAAGGTCCGGCCTTCTCGAAGGTGCCGGCCTCTTACTTCTTGGACTTGTCGACGGAGGACTCGGTGGACAGCGCGGCGACGAAGGCCTCCTGGGGGACCTCCACCCGGCCGACCATCTTCATCCGCTTCTTGCCCTCCTTCTGCTTCTCCAGCAGCTTGCGCTTCCGCGAGATGTCACCGCCGTAGCACTTGGCGAGGACGTCCTTGCGGATGGCGCGGATGTTCTCACGGGCGATGACGCGGGCGCCGATGGCAGCCTGGATCGGCACCTCGAACTGCTGCCTGGGGATCAGCTCGCGGAGCTTCTTGGCCATCTCGACGCCGTAGGCGTAGGACTTCTCGCGGTGGACGATGGCGCTGAAGGCGTCCACGGCCTCGCCCTGGAGCAGGATGTCGACCTTGACCAGGTCGGCCTCCAGCTCGCCCGTGGGCTCGTAGTCCAGCGAGGCGTAGCCGCGCGTGCGGGACTTGAGCTGGTCGAAGAAGTCAAAGATGATCTCGCCGAGCGGCATGGCGTAGCGGATCTCGACGCGGTCCTCCGACAGGTAGTCCATGCCCATCAGGGTGCCGCGGCGGTTCTGGCAGAGCTCCATGATCGTGCCGATGAACTCCGACGGGATCAGAACGGTGGTCCTCACCATCGGCTCGAAGACCTTGTCGACCTTGCCCGACGGGAACTCCGAGGGGTTGGTGACGATGATCTCCTTGCCGTCCTCCATGATCACTCGATAGATCACGTTGGGCGCGGTGGAGATGAGCGAGAGGTTGAACTCGCGCTCCAGCCTCTCACGGACGATCTCCATGTGAAGCAGGCCGAGGAAGCCGCAGCGGAAGCCGAACCCGAGGGCCGCCGAGGTCTCCGGCTCGTAGACCAGGGCGGCGTCGTTGAGCTGGAGCTTGTCCAGGGCCTCGCGGAGCTCGGGGTAGTCGTCACCGTCGATCGGGTAGAGGCCCGAGAACACCATGGGCTTGGGATGGTCGTAACCGGCGAGCGCCTCGTCGGCCGGCCTCGTGCCGGAGGTGACCGTGTCACCGACCCTCGACTGGCGGACGTCCTTCACGCCGGTGATCAGATAACCGACCTCGCCGACGCCCAGACCCTTGTCCGCGACCTTCGGCTCGGGTGAGATGACCCCGATCTCCAGGGTCTCGTGGTTCACGCCGCTGGACATCATCATGATGCGCTCGCGCTTGCCCAGGTGCCCGTCGATGACCCGGACGTAGGTGATCACACCGCGGTAGGTGTCGTAGACGGAGTCGAAGATCAGCGCGCGGGCGGGGGCGTCGGCGGCGCCGACCGGAGCCGGAACGTTCTTGACGACGTGGTCCAGAAGCTCCCTGACCCCGATGCCGGTCTTGCCGGAGACCTTCAGCACGTCCTCCGGCTCGCAACCCAGGAGATGGACGATCTCCGCCGCGTACTTCTCCGGCTGGGCGGCGGGCAGGTCGATCTTGTTGAGGACCGGGATGATCGTCATGTCGTTGTTCATGGCCAGGTAGAGGTTGGCCAGCGTCTGCGCCTCGATCCCCTGGGCCGCGTCGACCAGCAGGATCGCGCCCTCACATGCCTGGAGGGACCGGGACACCTCGTAGGTGAAGTCGACGTGCCCGGGGGTGTCGATCATGTTGAGCACGTAGTCGGTCTCGTCGACCTTCCACGGCAGCCGGACCGCCTGCGACTTGATGGTGATGCCGCGCTCGCGCTCGATGTCCATCCGATCGAGGTACTGGGCGCGCATGGAACGGTCGTCGACGACGCCGGTGATCTGCAGCATGCGGTCGGCGAGCGTGGACTTGCCGTGGTCGATATGCGCGATGATGCAGAAGTTGCGGATCACCGCGGGATCGGTCTGGCCAGGCTGAATGCGCACCGGTGTCCGTTTCGACGGGATTGATGACGATCGACGACTGGCATACCAGCCGTCTTCCATGGTGACATGTCCGGGTGATTGCCCGGACCAGAGCACGGCGCGGCCTGCGGTTTCTCGTGACGGTGGCGGCCTTGCTCCTTGCGTTGCCAGGGGTGGCCGTGGCCATCCTCTCCATCCAGTTTACCGGGACACCCGCTTCATGGGCGAAGACGACGGGCCACGATGCCCTGTGGCTCGGCCACGCATGGGTTGACGGCCGCAAGACCGCCGACGATGTGAAGAAGCTGGCTACGCGACTCCGAAAGACGGGGATTAGTGACGTATACGTACATTCGGGACCATTTAACTCCGATGGGTCGCTGCCTCCCGCCCTCTATCCCAACGCCGCGAACTTCCTGAAGTGGTGGCGCGCCGAACTGCCGAAGGTCCGGGTGTCACCCTGGCTCGGCCAGAAGGTCGACGGCACCCTGGACCTCGACGATCCGGCCACCAGGCAGCGGGTCCTGGACGGAGTGCGCACGATCATGGCGCTCGGCTTCGACGGCGTGCACTACAACTTCGAACCGATCGGCAGCGGCGACACCGAATTCCTTGACCTGCTGACCAAGACCCGCGCGATCATCGGCAACCACCTGCTCTCCACCTCGACCCCGCAGATCGAACCGTTCCCCCTCACCCGTCAGGTCCTCCGCGCCGTCGTCGGCCGCGACAAGTATTGGTCACCCGACTACTTCCGCCAGGTCGCGGCCCTCACCGACCAGGTGGCGATCATGACCTACGACACCTACCTCCCCTTCAAGGGGACCTACGGCGGTTACGTCGTACGGCAGGCCACGATGGCGCTGGAGCTCGTCTCCGACGAGAAGACCCTTCTGATCGGCGCTCCCGCCTACCACGACCAAGGTTTCTCATGGCTCGACGAGGCGGAGAGCGTCGAGGGCGCGGCCCGGGGAGCACGACTCGCGCTGACCTCCCACGGTGTGCCGCGCGAGCGGTTCGGGCTGGCGCTCTACGTCGACTTCGCCGCCACCGAGGAAGATTGGGAGGAGTACGACCGATTCTGGTCACACCCATGACGCCCACACGGTAAACTGATCAGGCATCCCTCTGCCCAGGTTGTCGATTTGAGCGACGACCTGTGCTGTTGGTAGCCTAATCAACTGCGTGTGGCGCGCCCTCTCTGCCCGCGCGCCCCATCCGACGACATTCACCGAGGCTTCTTCGTGGCGAACATCAAGTCCCAGATCAAGCGCAACCGGCAGAACGAGAAGGCCCGGCTGCGTAACAAGGCTGTCAAGTCGTCTCTCAAGACGGCTGTCCGTAAGTTCCGCGAGGCCGCCGAGCAGGGCAACGCCGACGAGGCCGTTGTGCTGATGCGCGTCGCCTCTCGCCAGCTGGACAAGGCTGCCAGCAAGGGCGTCATCCACAAAAACCAGGCTGCCAACCGCAAGTCGGCGATCGCCCAGCGCGTCGCCGAACTGTCGGCCGCCAAGTAACACCGAGTTCCCGCGGACGCCGCATTCCCACCAGGGGTGCGGCGTTTCGGCATTCCACGACGGCCGGCGAACCTCCTCGCAGAAGCCGGGGCCCGGTTCTCCATGCCGCGGAGACCCTTGAGCCGCTGTCCGTCATCCGGCGCTTCGGAACCGAAAGAACACGCGCGTGATCACTTGGCGGGCGTGGAGGCTCCGGCATCGGGATCGCGCAGGCCGACGCAGTCCAGGGCCCAGAAAATCTCGGAGTAAACGAGGGTGCCGGTCATCCACGGCTCATGGGCGGACAGCCGGGCGACCTGGAACCCGGGAGCCGGGATACGCAGCGACGGCGAGCGGAAGCCCACCGCGTCGGCACGCTCGAAGCCGCGCCTGCCGTAGTAGTGCGGTGAGCCTTCGAGGAAGAGCAACGGCGCTCCCCGCCGATCGGCCGCGGCCAGGGCGTGCTTGACAAGCCGGCTGCCGATACCCCTGCGCTGAAACTCCGGGAGCACACCCAGGGGCGAGAGAACAAGAACATCCACGATCCTGGACGGGGCGTCGAGCCGGCTCGCGCTCAGCAGGACGTGACCGACGACCTGGTCGCCGAGCGTGGCGACGAAGGACATCGGCGGCAAGGGCGCGTCCGCGGCGCGGAGCGCGTCCGCGAGGTCGGGAACCCGCGGACCTTCTCCGAAGGCACGCTCATGAAGCTCGCGCACGTCCTGATGGTCGTTCTCCGTCTCCCACCGGATCAGCGGCTCCGCGCCGCCGGGGTGGGTTCCTGAAGCGCCAGGCGCCTGGTCCGCTGTCATGGCTACGAGCGTAGGCGGCGCCGCTCACCCGCACCACGCATTTTCAGACCACACAACCCGCCGGCCGGCTCGTGCGCGTTCACCGTCGGGTTTCCGCTGCTTCCGGTGACCGTTGAACCCGGTTCGCCCGGTCTCAGATCCAGACCTCAACGACCGTTACGGTTGGCGACGACGGTCTGGATCATGTGTTCCAGCGCGTAGGACGGGTCGGCACCGCCGCCCTTGACCTGTTCGTCGGCGACGGCGGCGGCCTGGATCGCACGGGCGAGACCGTCGGGACCCCAGCCGTTCAGCTGCCGCTGGACCCGGTCGATCTTCCAGGGCGGCATGCCGAGGTGACTGGCGAGCTGACCGCCCCGCAGATTACGCGGGGCGTCGCCTACCTTCGCCAATGACCGCAACCCCCCGGCAAGCGCGCTCACCAGCAGGACAGGAGCCGTTCCCGTGCCCAGCGCCCAGCGCAGCTGCTCCAGAGCCTCGCTCAGACGGCCCTCCACGGCCGAGTCAGCCACGGTGAACCCGCTGACCTCGGCCCGGCCCCGGTGATAACGGGCCACCGCGGCCTCGTCGATCGTCTTACCCGGAGTGTCGAAGGCGAGCTGGCTGCAGGCGGCGGCGAGCTCTCGCAGATCATTTCCCACGGCATCGAGCAGCGCCGCGGCGGCGTCGCCGCCGATGGTCCGCCCGGCCCGCTTCACCTCGGCCTTGACGAACGCGAGCCGCTCGGCCGGTTTGGTCAGCTTGGTGACGGTGACCACCTGAGCGCCGGCCTTTTTCACCCCGTCGACCAGGGCCTTCCCCTTGACCCCTCCCGGGTGGACGAGAACCAGCACGGTCTCCTCCCCCGGGTGCGCGGCATAGGCGAGAACCTCGGCGATGACGTCCTTGACGAGGTCCTGGGCCGAGCGGATGGCCACCACCGACCTGTCGCCGAACAACGAAGGCGACGTCATCCGGGTGAGCTCTCCGCGCTCCAGCTTCGCACCGGGCAGGTCGTGCACCTCGGCGGTCGGGTCCGCCGCCTTGACCGCCGCGATCACCTCGCTCACCGCGCGGTCGGCGAGCAACTCCTCATCGCCGAGGATCAGGATCACGGGTGCTGGATCGATTGCCGCCATGTCGAGCAGCATGCCACGTGTCGGCGACCGGATCCCAACCGTCAAGTCGTTCGCAATCGGAATGCAGGCGAGGAGAGGCAGTCTTATAACCACACAGGAGGTGAGAACAATGACGAAGTCCACTACCTGCCGCCACGCCTGCCCGCGCTGCGGGACGACCCTCGACGAGGGCCCCATCATGTATCGCTGTACTCCGTGCAGCCGCTCGGTCTACGCCGCCGACGTGAACACCGAGTTCCGCCGCCCGGCCAAGACCTCGCGCTAGGTCCCATGCTCGCGCCCTGACCGTCTGCCGATCCTTTCTTGCAAAATCGGCGCGTCAGGCGAGCCTGTCCTTGAGGTCTGGGACAGTTACCACGCCCACGACTCCGCAATCCTTGGCCGCACAGCGACCGACCCCTGGCCGAGGCGCGGACAGCGAGGCGATGGCCTCAGGACCAGCCCGATCACGCCGAGATCCCCGCGTGTGCCGCCGTGACGCTGCTCGGGATCGCCGGCGCCACGCTGATGCCCTCCACCCTGGCGTTGATCGTCAACATGTTCCGAGACGACACGCAGCGAGGCGTGGCCATCGCGGTGTGGGCGACCTGTCAGTTCGCCGGCGCCGCTCTCGGCCCGGTCCTCGGCGGGCTGCTCCTTGAGCGCTTCTGGTGGGGCTCGGTGTTCCTGCTGGCCGTACCGCTCATGGTCGTGCTGGTTCTTGTGGGTCCGGTGCTGCTGCCCGAACATCGCAATCGTGACGCCGGGCGGCTGGATCTCACCGGCGTCGCCCTGTCCCTGGCTGCGATCCTTCCGATCGTCTACGGCATCAAGCGCCTCGTCGCCGACACCACGACCACGGTCATGCCCATCGCCGCGCTCGTCGTGGGAACGGTGTGCGGGGTGGTTTTTGTGCGCCGGAAACTGTGGCTGGACGATCCGCTGCTGGACCTGCGCCTGCTCTCCCAACGCTCTCTCCGTCTCGTGTTGACGACCCTGGCACTCGCCGGGGTCGTCATGGCTGGAACGGGTCTGCTGGTCACCCAGTATCTGCAGACGGTGCTCGGATATTCACCGGCCGAGTCCGCACTGTGGTTCGCGCCCATGGGACTGGCCGTCGCCGTCGGTGTCACGCTGACCCCTGTCATCGCCCGATCGGTCGCGCCCCAGACGGCCATCGCCGCAGGACGCCACCGGCCTGATCCACGCGGCGCACGACGCCTTCAACAGCGGGATCAACACCGTCGGCCTGATCGGCGGGGTCATCTTCGCCGTCCTCGCGATCCTCATCGCCACCCGGCTGCGCTGAGAGGCCAACAGCAAAACCCGGCCCGTACGTGGTCCGGCGAACACTCGACGACATCACCCTGTCCGTCTTCACGCCCTGGAAGGGCGCTCCTCGAACGCATCAACGGGGATGAGCTTCTTGATCGTTGACTGCTACCGCGTCCGCTGTCAAGCAGCGCTGCCTTTTGTGGAGCTGGCCAACCTCCCGCCGCTTGATCGCCACCGATATCGACTCATCCCGTGCCCAGGGGATGAGCCGGGCTAGTGGCCGCGGGAGATGACGGACAGGGCTCCGTCACGGGCCACCACGGCGAGGTCGCCCGACAGGTCCGTCCGATAAATTCGCGCACCGATCCGGTGCAGCTGGGCCAGGGCCGACGGGGCCGGATGGCCGTAGTCGTTGCCCGCTCCGACGCTGATCAGCGCCGCACGGGCACCGGACGCCGCGAAAAAAGCGGGATCGTATCGACCGGATCCATGATGAGGGACCTTGAAAATCTCGGCGGGGGGCAGGCCCCGCAGCAGCAGCTCCGCCTGGGCCTCGGTCTCGACATCACCGCTGAGCAGCGCCGCCCCGGCCGCCCAGCGCACGTGCACCACGACGCTGGCGTTGTTGACGGCCGCCCCCTCTCCCGCCCCCTGCGGGGACGTCTCGGCCGACGGGCCGATGATCGTGAGTTCGGAGGGCCCCAACCGCCATCTCGCATCCGGTCGGGCCACCCACTCGACGACCCGGTGACGGGCCAGATCGCTGCTCAGCCTGGCGCTCTCGCGGCCCCCGACCCCCTGCGGGGTCACGACCACCGCCCCCACCTCCCGCCCCCGGAAAACCCCGTCCAGCCCACCGATATGGTCGGCGTGCGGATGGGTCAGGATGACCAGCGGCACCTCTCTGACACCCATCGAACGCAGGCACCGATCCATCAGCACCGGATCGGGCCCCGCATCCACCACCACGGCCCGGCCGGGCCCCGCCGCGACCAGCAGCGCGTCTCCCTGACCGACGTCGCACATCACCAGCAACCAGTCTCGGGGCGGCCAGCGGGCCACGATCGGCGCGGTCACGGCCACCGCTGCGATCGCTCCTCCCGCCACGGCCAGGAGGATCCAGCGCGGCCACCGATGTCGCAGAGCCAGCACCGCGACCGGGACGGCGACGGCCAGCGCGATCAGCCCGGTGACACCACCCGGCCATGGGATCACGGCCAGCGGGAGTCCGGCCGCGTGCTCCGCCACCCCGATGATCCATCCGGTGGCCAGACCCGCCGGGCGGACCAGCAGCTGAGCGGTCCCCATGTGCAGCGGTGCGACCAGCGCCGCGACGACGCCCAGCAGGGTGGCGGGTGCGACGGCGGGACCCGCCAGCAGGTTGGCCGGGATCGCCACCGGCGTGAGCTGTCCCGACATGAGGATCAGCACCGGGGTGACGGCGGCCTGGGCCGCCGCCGCCACGGCGGTCGCTTCGGCGGCCCATCGGGGCATTCGCCTCGAAAGCCGATCCCGCCAGCGGGGAGCGAGAACCAGGATGCCCGCGGTGGCACAGACCGACAGGGCGAAACCGTAGGACCGGGCGAGGGCCGGGTCGAAGAAGATCAGCCCCAGGACGGTCGCCGACAGGGCCGCGACGCCGTCACGCACCCGGCCTGTGCCGAGCGCCACGGCTGCGACACCGCCCATAAGAAGGGCTCGGAGCACGCTCGGCGATGGGCGGGCGACCACCGCGAAGGCGAGCATGGCCAGCGCGGCCAGCACCGCCCGGGCCGCGAGAGGGAGCCCCGCCGTCCTGGCCAGCGCGACCGCGGCTCCGGCCACGATCGCCAGATTGGCCCCGGAAACCGCCGTAAGGTGACTGAGCCCGGCTTCCTTGAAATCGGCTCTGACCTGCTCGTCCATGCGCGACACGTCACCGACCACCAGGCCCGGCAACAGACCGCGCTGGGCCGGTGGCAGCACACCGGCCGCTTCCCTCAACCCTGACCGGAGCACCTCGGCCACACCCTGCATCCACGAGGGTCCGCTCAGGACTCGCGGTGGCCCCCGTACCAGCACCGTCCCGGCGAGCAGCTCGCCGGGATTGGGCGGGGCGAACCGCCCGGTGACCGCGATTCGCTGGCTGGGCAACAGGGAACGCCACTCCCCTCCCGAGGCGAGCAGCACCACCGGAGCCCGCAACGCCACCCGGTCCGCCCCCGCCCCGATCGATTCGACCCGGGCGGAGACCACAAAGCTCTCCCGTCGAAACAGCCCGCCGTGCTGCGGCAACGCCCGGGGATCGTCGGTCACCACTGCTTCCATCACCCTCGAGGCCCGCTGCTCCACCAGCGCGGCCACCGGTCCCGTGCTGACCGCGTGCACCCGGAAGGCCGTCGTCCCGGCGACGGCGGCCACGCATCCCAGCACCGCCACCACGACGTTCCGCCAGCCCGCGATTCCCTCGGCGGGAACCATGACGACCACGATGAGCATGCCCGCGAGCACCACCACGGCCACCACGGCACCGGCCGAGGCGGAGCAGCCCAGCAAGGTGAGGGCGGTGGCCCATGAGGCGAGAGCCGGCAGCACCAGGTGAAGGGCGTGTGCGCGCCGGCTATTCTCCGCGGCATCGCCGTCATGGACCACGGCAGACGCGCTGAACCGCGTCATGGTCCCGGCCCACGCTGATGAGACGAGGACGCAGCCCAGGCCCGCATTCGTGTTCGGGTTGAAGGCGGACGCACCAACTCGGATCGGGCCCACCATCGACATGAGCGCCGGGTCATACGCGGACCTTCTCCCTCATCTCGGCGTACTTTCGATCTCCAATGCCGCTGACCTCCCGGAGCTGCTCGACATTGCGGAAGCCACCGTTTTTGTCGCGGTATTCGACGATGCGGCGAGCGAGCACCTCGCCGACGCCCGGCAGCTGTTCGAGCTGTTCCGGAGTGGCGGTGTTGAGGTCGATGACAGCCGTGGCGGGATCGACCGGGGCGGGCGCCGCCACGACGCCCGGGCCGGGTGAACCGACAACGATCTGTTCACCGTCGATGATCTTTCGTGCGAGGTTGAGAGGCCCCAGGGCGGCTCCTTTACGAACGCCCCCTGCGGCCTGGACCGCGTCGGTGACTCGAGAACCACCGGGCAGCATGATCACTCCAGGGTGGCGAACCTTGCCGGTCACGTGAACGGTCAGCTCGACGGCGGGCGTGGGTTGCGGGCGTGAGGCGGAGACGGGTGCCGAGAGGGGGGATCCGGAGAGCGGCGCGGGCGGAGGCAGTGGCTCGGGCTCCGGCTGGGACTGCCAGGCGTATACGCCACCCACGACGGCGGCGATCAGGGCGATGAGAAGAAGCAGACGCAATCCGGGACCGCCGGGGCCGAGCACGGGCCCCTGTGCGGCGACGACCTTACGGAGGGCGTGAAAGGAGGGTGGAATCGGCGCGGAGCGCATACGGGCGGAGGGTCCGTCACGGTGAGCCGGACCCTCCGGCCCCGCCCAATCGTCACGACGAGCAGGACCATTCGTACCGGAGAAGCGGGCCGACCCGGCTGACCCGACCGAACCGACCGAACCGACCGAACCGACCGAACCGCTGCGATCGTCAGGATGGGCCGGATCCTCCAGCCGGGACGAGCTTACGCGGAGCGGCCCGGATGAGCCGGCCCCGTCATCGAGGGCGTCGGCCCCCGTCAGCATCCGCAGCCGCGACTCAGCTCGGAATCGCTCGGAGGTCTCACCTGTGGTCCGCACGCCCAGGACGCTACGGTGGCGCCGTACAACGAATCCCGGCCGAATTCGACTCTGTGGATAACCATCGGCCGGAGCGCGGAACTGTGGACAGACCGCACCACCGGCTCGGTCACGTTCACGGCCCGGCCGCGTATGTCGTCCATCGAGTCGGCGCCCACGCCGGGGCCGTCCGCCCGACGAGTGCCGCCAGGACGCGCGGCCAAGGCGGTTCCGGTGAACGCCGCCGGGAAGCCCGGAAGCACAGCCGGGTGGTCTCCGCGAGCTGGTCGGTAACCTGACGGCCGTGAAAGACCTGGTCGGTAGTCTGGCGACCGTGAACCACCTTCTGACGACGGAACGCCTGATCCTGCGCCCGGTGACCGTACAGGACCAAGCCGGGCTGCTGGCTCACTGGACCGCGCCGGACGTGCGGAAGTTCCTGTTCGACGGGGTGGTGCTGTCCCCCGCGGAGATCACCGAGGCCGTCGAGGACAGCGTGGGAAGCTTCGCCGCGGCCGGGTACGGCCTCTGGCTGATCCGGGAGGCGGGCGGGAACGACCTGGTCGGCACGGCCGGGCTACGACCGCTGGAGGATCTCGGAATCGAGGTCCTCTACAGCCTGGAGCCCGGCGCATGGGGCAAGGGATATGCCACCGAGGCCGCCCGCGCCGTGGTGGAGCACGCCCTCGGTCCGCTCGGGCTGCCCGAGGTGCTGGCCGAGGTCGACGCGGACAACGCCGCGTCGGTCGCGGTCGTCGAGCGGCTGGGCATGACCCCGTTCGAGGTGGTGCCCGGCCTGCTCGGGCCGATGACCCGCTACCGCAGGACGCGCTGAACCATCGATCCTGTGGTTCAGACGGCGGAACCACTCCGTTGCTCATACGCATGGATCACCCGCGCGCTTGGATCCGGCGCGTTCGGGTCCCGCATCCGATCGGTGATCAGGAAATGGGTGAGCTCGAATGCCCTGGCGTGCCCGCTCTCGGTCAGCGAGAACGTCCCGCCGACCGCGTCCGGCTCCCAGCCGTGCTCCAGCGCGTAGTCAACGACCGCCCGCACATCCTTCGACGTCGGGTAGGCGTTGTCGGTCGTGCACGCTCCCCACGGTCCGGGCCAGAACTTCGACACCAGGTCCACCTGCAGCGCCCGGCTGTTCTTCCCGGCCCCCCACACGCGCAGGCGGATGGCCCGATGGCAGTCGACCTCGCCCTTCACATGGCGGATCCCGGCCGTCCACGCGCATCCACGGTCACCGACGCGCAACATCCGCAGTCTTGTCTTCATACCGCCCGCTCTACCTCGCCGATCCCAGGCCCGCACGATACGACCGGCCGCAAGGACGGCGCCACCGGATATCCCTCGACCGCGCCAAGCGAGCGCCATCGCCAGAGCTCAACGTCGTGAGGTTCACGCCCGGGGGCCGAGATACATGCCGCCGCTGGCGTCGAGTACGTGGCCGGTGATCCAGCGGGCGTCGTGGGAGGCGAGGAACGCCACGACGTCGGCGATGTCGGCGGGCTGGCCGAGGCGGTCGAGCGCGGTCATGGCGGCCAGGTACACCTCGGCACCGGAAGTCTTGAACAGCGAAGCGTTCAGATCCGTGACGGTGGCGCCCGGTGTCACGGTGTTCACCGTGATTCCCCGGGTGCCCAGCGCGTTGGCCAGCGTTCGGCCCATGACCTCGACGGCCCCCTTGGTCATCGCGTACGAGGTCTGGAAGGGCGTGGCGACCCGGGTGCAGGTGGAGGAGATGGTGATGATGCGCCCGCCGTCGCGCAGCAAGGGAAGAGCCCGCTGGATGATGAAGAACGGCGCCTTCACATTGACCGCGAAGAGGCGGTCGAACCCCTCCGGGGTGGCCTCCTCGATGGGGCCGTCCGATGGGCCGGCCGCGTTGTTGACCAGGATGTCGAGCGGCTGCCCTGACAACCCCTCTTCGAGCGCGGCGAACAGGGTGTCCACGTCGCCGTCGACACCGAGCTCGGCCCGGACCGGGAAGGCCCGCCCGCCGGCCTGCTCGATCGAGGCCACCGTGTCCTTCGCCGCGGCCTCGTCGCTTCCGTAGTGCGCGGCGATCAGTGCGCCGTCGGCGGCCAGTCGCTGGGCGATGGCCCGGCCGATGCCCCGCGAGGCTCCGGTCACCAGTGCCGTCTTTCCGGTCAGTTTCGCCATGTCGAACTCCCTTGCCGGTGGTTGATGCGGCCAGTCTTGATGAAGGCTCTGACCGTCCACGCACCGAACGCCGACCGTCACGCACCGGCCGACACCGTCCCGACCCCCGTCACGCACCGGACTACACCGTCCCAATGACCGTCACGCACCGGACGGCGCTGTCCCGAGCAGGGCGAGCGCCTCCCGCAGGGTCATCGCCGCCCCCCGTTCGAAGGCCGCGGCGTATCTCCCGTCTCCGATCCGACCCTGGGAACCGGTGGCGACGCGGGCGACGTCGGTGTCTCCGGCGATCGACGTGCCGCGTACCGCCACGGCCACGCCCAGCAGCAACGCGGCCCGCTCACCATCGCCTTCGAGCAGGGCGAGCCCTGCGGCGCCTTCGATCGCGTCGGCGGCCGCCGGGTGGTTCCGGTGGTCGAGCGCGACGGTCAGTGCCTGGTGGTGCCGGTATCGGGCCTCGTCGGTGTTTCCCTCGGCCT
Source organism: Streptosporangium subroseum (assembly GCF_900188345.1). Taxonomy (GTDB): domain Bacteria; phylum Actinomycetota; class Actinomycetes; order Streptosporangiales; family Streptosporangiaceae; genus Streptosporangium; species Streptosporangium subroseum. The sequence goes on from NZ_FZOD01000023.1 coordinate 105,706, forward strand.
CGGCGATCCGGCCCAGTCCGACCAGTGCCCGCGACCGTGTTTCCCCGGTGCCTGCCGGCCCGATGGCACACCCGTCCAGCGCCAGCTCGAACAGGCGGCGGGCCCCGACCAGGTCGCCGCGGAGGCGCGCGATCTCACCGAGCCCCCGATGCGCGCCGGCCACCGTCTCCGATGCGCTGGCCGCCGTCTCCGGTATGCCGGCCGTACGGGCCAGCTCGACGGCGCGTTCGTAGTCGCCGTATGCGGCGGCGAGGCTGCCGCCGACCCGCATCACCCCGTAGGCACGCCGGCACAACAGGTCCGCGGTGTCCTCGACGGCACCAAGCTGCCCGAGCAGGGCGAGCGCCTCCTCGGTCAGCGCGAGGGACCTTCCCCGGTCGCCCCGCCAGCCGGCGAGCTCGGCCAGCCGGTCCAGCGAGTTGGCGATTCCCCACCTGTCGCCGATCGAGCGGAAACTGTCGAGTGCCTGCCGGAACGCCGCTTCGGCCCTGGCCGGTTCCCCACTGAACAAACGCCGGAAACCCTCGTCCAGCCGCCCCAGCCCCTGGGACCACGGATCGGGACCGAGCAAACCGGGCGGGATCGGAAGGCCGGCGGGCCGTGGACCACCCGCCATGGAGAACAGGAGAAGAAGCTGCGGTCGCCGAAGCCACTGTCCCGGGGGGATCGTGCTCGACTGGATCCGCTCCAGGGCGGAAGATCCGCCCGCGGCGTTCACGACGCACAGGACATACTCCTCCGCCAGCCCGGGAGGCGGCCCGGGAGACGGACCCGAGGTGATGGACCGAGCGCCGAGCACGTCGATGAGCTCTGCGGCCAGCGGAGCGCTCTCGTCACGCAGGCCGCTCAGCCACCAGTACCATGACAGCGCGGCGACCAGGCGCAACCCCAGCTCCGTGTCGGCGCGGACGGCCCAGCGCAGCGCCGCATGGAGATTGCCGTGCTCGGCGGTCAGCCTGGCCATCCACCCCAGCTGTTCCGCGCCGCGCAGGCGGGGATCGGCGGTTTCGGCGAAGTCGAGGAAGTAGACGGCATGGGCACGCCGTAGCTCTTCCTGCTCTCCGGTGTCGGTCAGCCGCTCGACGCAGAACGCGCGAACGGTGTCGAGCATGCGGTATCGCCCACCGTCCGCCTCCACCAGGGACTTGTCCACCAGGCCGGCCATCAGGTCCGCGGCATCGGGCACACCGCAGATCCGCGCGGCCGCCTCCAGGGTGGCGCCTCCACTGAAAACCGTGAGTCGCCGGGCCAGCAGCCGCTCGTTCTCGTCGAGGAGGTCCCAGCTCCACTCGATCACCGCGCGTAGCGTCCGGTGCCGTGCCGCCGCCGTACGGTCGCCACGGGACAGGAGCCCGAACCGGTCGTCCAGCCGGGCGGCGACCTCATCGACCGTGAGCGACCGCAGCCGCGCGGCGGCCAGCTCGATGGCCAGCGGGAGACCGTCGAGGGTCGCGCATATCCGCAGGACCGTCTCGACGTTACCGGCGTTCACCTCGAACTCCGGTCGCACCGCGGCGACCCGATCGGCGAACAGCCGTACGGCCGGATAACCAAGCGCCTCCTCGGGCGCGGCTCCGAGCGCCGGGAGCGCGAGCGGCGACAACGGGCACAGCGATTCGCCCGTGATGCCCAACGTCTCCCTGCTGGTGGCCAGCACCCGCAGCTCGGGACAGGCACCCAGCAGTCGCCGGACCAGCCGTGCCACCTCGCCGACGAGGTGTTCGCAGTTGTCGAGGACGAGGAGCATCCGGCGGCCCGCGAGACCTGTGACCAGGCGAGTGTCGGAATCCGGTGAGCCTGACACCGGCGGGAGCGGTCCGGACTCACGCAGGCCCAGCGCCGCGATGACCACCTGCGCCACCTCCGCGCCCTCGCCGAGGGAGGCCAGATCCACGAAGCACACCTCGCCCGCCTGCCGCCGGGCCGCCTCGATCGCCAGCCGGGTCTTCCCCACCCCACCCGCACCCGTGAGCGTGACCAGACGCGCCCCGCCCAGCAGCCCGCCGACCCGCGCGAGCTCCTCCCCACGTCCCACAAAACTACTGAACTGGGCGGGCAGGGTCAGGCGAGCAGCGAGCGAGGGCGTCGCCAGCAGCACGGCCAGATGCACCTCCGCGAGTTCGGCGGACGGATCCGCACCCACCTCCTCGGCCAAGGTCCGCCGGGCGTCCTCGAACGCCAGGAGCGCCTCGGCCTGCCGGCCCGCGCCGTACAGCGCCCGCATGAGCTGTCCCCGCAGCCTCTCCCTCACCGGGTGCGCGGCCACCATCTCCTGAAGCTCCGTCACGATCCCGCGGTGTTCGCCCAGCGCCAGCTCCGCGTCGGCGAGGTCCTCGAAGGCGGCGATCCGCAGCTCTTCGAGGCGAGCCGCCTGGGCACTGGCGAACGGTGCGTCGGACACATCTGCCAGGGCCGCCCCTCGCCACAGGCCCAGTCCCTCACGCAGCAGACCGGCCGCCCGAGGGTGATCACCGGCAGCCAGCGCACGCCGCCCCTCACGGGCGAGCCGCTCGAACCGATGCGCGTCGACGTCCTCGCGATCGACCACGAGCCGATAACCCGCCGGATGGAACTCGACCCTGTTCCGCAGCCCACGGCGGAGCCGGGACACCTGGGACTGGAGGGCGTTCGCCGCACCGGACTGCGGCGTCTCGCCGTAGAGACCGTCGATCATCCGCTCCACGGTGACCACCCGATCCGCGTCGACGAGTAGCAGGGCGAGCAGCGCGCGCAGCCGCGGCCCACCGACGGAGACCAGATCTCCCTCGGTGGAGCGTGCTTCTACCGGGCCAAGGATGCCGAACCGCACGCCATTGATTATCGCTCAGCGGCGGGGCGGATCCCGGATCGCGACCACTGCGGCAGATTCGGTGCCGACCCAGTAAACATCGGCGTCTTCTCCGCGAACGGCCTCATGGGGAAGGCGGGGAGGAGAGGGTCAGGCCGAGCATGCCGGGGCCCACGTGGGCGCCGACGGCCGCACCGACCTCGACCACGGTGACCCTGACCAGGGTGGGGATGCGCCGGGGCAGCCGTGCGGCCAGAGCCTCCGCGCGAGGCAGGGCGTCGAGGTGCTGGACGGCGACCTCCACCGGAGCCGTGCCCGCGGCCTGGACAGCGAGGTCTTCGAGGCGGGCGATGGCCCGGCTCGCGGTGCGGACCTTTTCGAGGGGGACGATCACACCGTCGGAGATGTGCAGGAGCGGTTTGATCATCAGGGCGGATCCGAGCAGGGTCGCCGCCGCGCCGATGCGGCCTCCCCGGCGGAGATGCTCCAGGGTGTCGACGTAGAAGAAGCTGCGCACCGATTCCATGCAGCGGCGGGCGGCGTCCGCCACCTCGGCCGGCGACGCGCCACGGGCCGCCGCCTCCGCGGCGGCGAGGACGGGGAACCCGAGGCCCATCGCGATCGACCTGCTGTCGATGACGTCGACCGGGACCGGCGAGTTCTCGGCTCCGGCGCGGGCCGCCTGGACGGTGCCCGACATCTCCCCCGACAGATGGATGGAGACGACGCCGGCCGCGCCCCGGGCCATCGCCTCCTCGTAGGCGTCCGCGAAGCGCTGGGGGGCGGGTCTGGAGGTCGTCACCGGAACCCGTTTCCTGAGCGCGTCGTTCATCTCCGCGCTGTCGATCTGCACCATGTCGTCGAGTGCCCGGCCGTCCACGACCACCTGGAGCGGCACCACGACGATCCCCAGGCGGGAGACCTCCTCCCGCGGGAGATACGCCGTGGAGTCTGTGACGACGGTGACCGGTGGTGACATATCCAGAGGTTATCCAGGGGAGATCACCTGAGGGATACAAAAGTCACCGCGGCGTCGTTCTCCGTACGGCCTCGCGATCCCGTGGCCGCCGGACGCGCCGGCCCGGATCCGCGACGGCGCACCGGTGCTCGTGCCGACACCGGACGGCGGTGCCATCACTGTCGCGTACGGATGGCGCCGCCGGGCGGGGATCGCGGTGTTACTGGACGGGGGTGCCGCCGCGCCAGACTCGGCGGGGCTTGAGACCGAAGGCCCAGGCGAAGGCGCCTTCGTGGTCGGCGTCCCACTGGACGATGTCGGCCAGGCGGCCGGGGGCGAGGACGCCACGGTCGGGAGCGCCGAGGGCGGTGGCTCCGCCGAGCGTCGCGGCGCGGAGCGCGTCGCCGACGCTCATGCCGAAGGCCGCCACCGCGAGGCTGATGACCAGGGACATCGAGGTGATCCCGCAGTGGCCGGGGTTGTGGTCGCTGCCGAGTGCCACGGTGACACCCTGGGCGAGCATGCGGCGGACGGGTGGCAGGCTGCCACGCTGGAGTGCGGTGCCCGGGCAGACCACGGCGGGGACGCCGTAGCGGGCCAGGATCGCGATGTCCTCGTCGGTGGTGTGGTGGAGGAGGTCGGCGGAGGCGCAGCCGAGTTCGGCGGCGAGCTGGACGGCGCCGCGACGGCTGTAGGCGCCGGCGTGCACGCGGGGCAGCAGGCCGACGTTACGGCCGGAGCCGAGGACCCAGCGGGCTTCCTCGGTGGTGAAGTGGCCCTCGTCGCAGTAGACGTCGACGCTGTCGGCGCCGGCCGCCGCGGCGTCGGCGCACCAGGCGCCGACGGCTTCGATGTAGTCGCGCTGACGGCCGAAGTATTCCGGCGGGACGACGTGCGCGGCCATGAAGGTCACGTGCACCCGCGGCATCATCGGCTCTTTCTCAAGCTCGCGCAGGAGCCGTACGTCGGCCAGCTCGCCGTCGCGGGTGAGGTGGTAGCCGGTCTTGGCCTCGACGGTGGTGGTGCCGCTGAGCAACCAGTCGTGCAGTCGCTCGCGCACGCCGTTGCACAGGGTCCAGGGGTCGGTGCCGCGGGTCACCGTCACGGTGGAGCCGATGCCGCCGCCGGCCGCGGTGATGGCGGACGGGGTGGAGCCGCTGGAGCGCATGGCCATCTCGGCGTAGCGGTTGCCCGCGTAGACCGGATGGGTGTGGGCGTCGATCAGACCAGGTGTGACCAGCGCGCCGCCCAGGTTCTCGACGTGGTCGACATCGACGATGTCGTCCACCACGCCGGGCACGCTCTGCGGCAGGTCGGCCGCGCGGCCGACCCAGGCGATTCGATCGTTGTGAACGAGGATCGCCGCGTTGCTGAACACGTCATTGCCGGTCCATAGCCGGCCAATGTTGGTCAGAAGGCGGACCGTCATCGCATCACCGCCTTGTGTGCAGGGAAAGATACTTGGGAGGGGACCACTGCCGGGTGGGAGGAGCCGACCCAGACACTGCCGGGCGTCGTGCCCATCAGGCCCGCTCTGAGTACGGACGACATCGGGGGTCTCCTGCTCTCATCCGCGTATCTGTTGTGCGGCGACAGTATCGCCGAGATCATGATCGGGCGATTTCAGTTCAGTTACGTTATTTCACAAGTCAGCTCGTTGTACAGGCTAATGAGGAAGAACGCCACCTCACCGCAACCACTTCTGACCTACGGTTCCCCGGCCGCATCAAGCCCTGAGCGGCTTTTCACAGCTCAGACTACTTCTTCCTCGCCTGTAACAGTAGTCGCCGGAGCAACTTGCGTCATAGCATCTCGTTAGATTTGCCTTATGTTAGCAATCCAAACCTTGGTCGACCACTGTCGTTTTAGCGGCTTTTGTACGGTTTCGACACTCCTACAGTGCAGCCCACGAAGCCCTTTCCGTGCAAGCCAGCCCGTTGAACAGCGACCCGCGATCAGCCTAAGTTGTTAATCAGGGCGATCGAACGGTGATCCTGAGCCGATTGACGGGTCGTCGATCAGGTTGTCGTGATCACCGGCACGGGCCGCGCCGGTGGTGCGGGCCACGACATCCCCCCGGGGCGCGGCATCGACGTAAGATGTGGTACTGGCGCAGCCGACGCGGCGACCCGGGCAGGCGCCGATGTGGTGTCCGCGCCCGGACCGTGAGGGGGCGACGGCTCCATTGTCCCCGACCTCCCCCGCCGAGGCCATATCACTGGAAAGATTCTCGAAGTGAGCAGCGGGATCAGTCGGCCCGCTCTTACATTTCGGCCTGTTTGATCCCTAACCGGAACAGACCCGGCCGAACCACCAAACCGGCCCTAAGCAGGGCGTTTCATGTAATCTTTCGTGCGAGCTATCCATAGGCCGCACGCATGGGAGTCATCTTGTCCATCCCCGCGGACGCCGGTCGGCGTCGCATCGAAGAGCTTCTGCAGGAGAACGAGGACCGCGTCTTCAAACGCTGGCTTGAGATAGCCGGTTCCGCCTCCGGCGGCCAGGTGGACCGCAGCAGTCTGGCGAGCCAGCTCCGCGAGCTCTACCAGGCGCTGCGCCAGTCGTTCGGCGACTCCGGCGACCTGAGCGATCTGCGCGGTCTGCTCGCCGAGCTCTCACGGACCCGTGCCCGCCAGGGGTTCACCTCGACCGAGACCGCCATCGTGGTGTTCGGGTTGAAGGAGGCCCTCTACGAGAGCGTCGAGGACGACGCCTCCCCCGAGGCCCTGAGAGGTTTCATCTGGTTCTCCCGGGTCATTGACGATCTGGGGCTCTTCACCGTGGAGAGCTACGCGACGGCCAGGGAGAAGGTCATCCTCGACCAGGCCGAGCAGCTCCTGGAGCTCTCCACCCCGGTGGTCAAGCTCTGGGACGGCATCGTCGCAGTCCCCCTGGTCGGCACGCTCGACTCGGCCAGAACGCAGGTGGTGATGGAGAAACTGTTGCAGATCCTGGTCGACACCGGTTCGGAGCACGCGGTCATCGACATCACCGGCGTGCCCGCCGTGGACACCCAGGTCGCCCAGCACCTGCTCAAGACCGTGGTGGCGGCGCGGCTGATGGGCGCGGAGTGCGTGATCTCCGGCATCCGCCCGCAGATCGCCCACACCATCGTCACCCTCGGCATCGAGTTCGGCGACATCGTGACCAAGGCCACGCTCGCCGACGCGCTCGCCCACACGCTGCGCGCCAGCGGTGTCGAGTTCACCAAGAGCAGAGGGTCCCGCATCGCCGTACGGACGGTGGAGGACTGATGGACCGTGTGCCCATCCTCAAACTCGGGGACATCCTCATCGTCTCCATCCAGATCGACCTCCAGGACCAGAGCGTGCTCGCGCTCCAGGAGGATCTGTCGGAGCAGGTGGTCGCGACCGGTGCCCGCGGAGTGATCATCGACATCAGCGCCGTGGAGATCGTCGACTCCTTCATCGGCCGCATGCTGGCCACCATCGCGGGAATCTCCCGGATGCTCGACGCCGAGACGGTCGTCGTCGGCATGCGACCGGCGGTGGCGATCACCCTCGTGGAGCTGGGCCTCTCGCTCGGAGGAGTGCGCACCGCCCTCAACCTTGAGAAGGGCGTCGCCCTGCTGAATCACATCGAGAGCGTCCAGATCGCCTCGGCCACGCGGTGACGATGGCCGGCGAGCTGCCCGTGAACAGCAACAGCGACGTGGTCCTGGTGCGCCAGCACGTCAGGACCGCAGCGATCGAGATGGGGCTCTCCCTCGTCGACCAGACCAAGGTGGTGACCGCGGCCAGCGAGCTGGCCCGCAACGCGCTGGTCTACGCGGGGGGCGGGCAGGTGCGGATCGAGATCGTGCAGAAGGGTGTACGGCGGGGCCTTCGTCTGACCTTCAGCGATGACGGGCCAGGCATTCCCGACATCCAGCAGGCACTCACCGACGGGTGGACCACCGGCGGCGGCCTCGGCCTCGGCCTCAGCGGCTCCCGCCGCCTGGTCGACGAGTTCGACCTGCGGTCCGCCCCAGGAGAAGGGACGCTGATCACGGTGACGAAATGGGGTCGGTGATCCGCTCTCAGAACGACACCTGGATAAGGACCGAGGACGCCAGCGCGATCGGCTCTCTTCGCCGCTCCGCCGTCGAGCTCGCCGAGCTCCGGGGGTTCGGCGAGGAGGACGCCGGGCGGGTGGCCGTCGCCGTCAGCGAGGCCGCGTCGAACCTGGTCAAACACGCTGTCGAGGGGGTCATGCTGATCCGGCTGCATCCCGAGCTGGATTCGGCGATCGAGGTCATCGCGATCGACCGGGGGCCGGGGATGCACGATGTCTCCCGCGCCCTGCGCGACGGCTACTCCACGGCGGGCACGCTCGGCATCGGCCTCGGCGGCATCGCACGGATGGCCAGCGGATACGAGGTTCACTCCCTGCCCGGCCGGGGCACGGTGCTCGGCATGTACTTCATCGCCCAGGACGCTCCGCGACCCGCGTCGCGGGCGAGCGGCGTGACCCGCCCGATCGGTGAGGAGATCGTCTGCGGCGACGCCTTCGCGATCATCGAGAACGGCGCCACGACGACGGTGATGCTCTGTGACGGGCTCGGCCACGGCACCGCGGCGGCCCACGCCTCACGGGAGGCGGTGCGGCTGTTCCTCGAGCACTCGGACGGTCGCTCCCCGGTCACCGTCCTCCAGCGCATTCACGACGGTCTCGGCCAGACCCGGGGCGGTGCGGTCGCCGTGGCCCGGATCGACGGGTCGGCGGGCACGGTGAGCTTCGCCGGTGTCGGCAACGTCTCCGCGTGGATCGTCCACCAGGAGGGCCGCCAGGGGATGATCTCGGTTCCGGGCATCGCCGGCTACCAGTCCAGGACCCTGCGCCAGTACGAATACACCGTGCCACCGCACAGCGTGGTCGTGTTCCACTCCGACGGGCTCTCCGAACGCTGGGACATCACCTCCTATCCCGGACTTGTCACCCGCGCCCCCTCCGTCGTCGCCGCCACGTTGCTGCGCGACGCGGGCACCCGCAGGGACGACGCCAGCGTGATCGCGGTGAGGCCGGACCCGTGACCGCGGAAGAGCTGATCCGTCTCCGGGTCCAGGACGACCAGGACGTGTTCGCCATGCGCAGGCTGGGCCGGGAGGTGGCGGAGACGATCGGGCTGGAGGCCCAGGACCAGATCCGGGTGGCCACGGCGCTGAGCGAGATCGGGCGAGAGGTCCTCGGCGAGGGCATCGACGCGTCGGTCGTCTTCCTGCTGGATCAGGACGGCCTGCTCATCGCGATCGAGTTCTCCGCGAAGACCGACTTCCGCCCCTCGGACGGAGTGACGCTGGCGAGACGTCTCGTCGACCTGATCGAGCTCGATCCCGCCCAGGGCAGGATAAGCATGCTCAAACGACTCCCTCCCGGCCGTCCGAGACCTTCGGGGGAGGAGATACGCGCCAAGCTCGCCAAGCTGGCGCCCTCGACCGCCCTCGACGAGCTGCGCCAGCAGAACCACGAGCTCGCCGAGACCCTGGAGGAGGTCATACAGCTCAACACCGAGCTGCAGGAGACCAACCAGGGCGTGCTGGCGCTGTACAACCAGCTCTCGGAGGAGCTGGAGGAGACCAACCGCGGCGTCGTGGCGCTCTATGCGGAGCTCGACGAGAAGTCCGGGCAGCTCCGGGAGGCGAGCGACGCCAAGGACAGGTTCTGGGCCACGGTCAGCCACGAGCTCCGGACCCCGCTCAACTCGGTCATCGGGCTGGTCCGCCTCCTGGTGGGTCCCGGCGGGGAGCCTCTGACCGCGGAGCAGCTCCACCAGATACAGCTCATCGGCTCCTCCGCGGAGACGCTCCTGTCACTGGTGAGCGAGCTGCTCGACATGGCCAAGGCCGAGTCGGGACGCCTCGATCCGCAGTCGTCCGAGGTGGACCTGGTCGCGCTGTCCGAGCGGTTGCGCATGACGCTGCGCCCCACCGCCGGGAACGACGAGGTGGTGCTCACGGTGGAGGTGGCGGACGCGTCGCCGGAGATGTTCGTGGACGAGGTGATGCTCACCCGGATCCTGCGCAACCTGCTCTCCAACGGGCTGAAGTTCACGGAGGCCGGCGAGGTCAAGCTGACGGTGAACCTCGACGAGACCACCCACGAGATGGTCTTCGAGGTGAAGGACAGCGGGATCGGCATTCCCGAGGAGCACGTGGAACGTGTCTTCGAGGAGTTCTTCCAGGTGCCCGGGCCGATCCAGGGACGGGCGAGGGGCACGGGGCTCGGCCTGCCGTACGCCCGCCGCCTGGCCGAGGCGCTCGGCGGTACGCTGCAGCTGGCCAGCACCGCCGGCACCGGGACCACGGTCACCCTGCGGCTGCCGCACCGCCACGACGGGGCCCCGGTGGTCGGGCGGGTGCTCCTCGCCGACGACGACGACGAGTTCCGCGCCACCGTCCGGCGGATGCTCACCGGGTTCGCCGCCCACATCGACGAGGCCCCCGACGGGTTGGTGGCGCTGGAGATGATGGCGGCGAACCCACCGGATCTGGCCCTGGTGGACCTGATGATGCCCCGGCTCGACGGCGCGGCCCTGATGGCTCGGATGGCCGACGACGAGCGGTTGCGCGATGTCCCGGTGATCGTCGTGACCGTCGCCACCTCCCGGCAGTATCCGCAGGAGGCCCGCACGATGATCTCCAAGCACGGGCTGCGCAGGGACAACCTGTTGGAGAGCATGCGGAACGCCCTGGGGCGCGGAGACGAGGGAGAGCCCGCCGAAGAGCAGGCGAACCGCCCCGGAGCACCGGGATGAAAGAGCGCGCGGCGACCGTGCTGGTCGTGGACGACACGCCGACCAAGCTCTACATCCTCTCGAGCTGGGTGCGCCGGTCGGGACATCAGGTCGTGCAGGCCACCGGGGGCCTGGAGGCGCTCGCCAAGGTCAGGGAACTGCGTCCGGACCTGGTCGTCCTCGACGTACGGCTGCCCGACATCAGCGGCTACGAGGTCTGCGAGCAGATCAAGGCGGACAAGGCGACGGCTTCGATACCGGTGATCCAGATCTCCGGAGCGGCGATCACTCCCGCCGACCGGGCCCACGGGCTCGAACGCGGGGCCGACGCCTATCTGGCGGAGCCGGTCGAGCCCGACGAGTTCGCCGCGACGATCGAGGCCACGCTGCGCTACTACCGGGCACGGCAGCGGGCGGAGCGGATGGCCGAGCGGCTGGCCGCCCTCACCGAGGTCACTCTCTCGATGAACTCCGCCGAGACGTTCGACGAGCTCCTCGCCATCGCCGTCGAGGGCGCCTGCAGGATCCTCGGCCGGCCCGCGGGAACGCTCGCGCTCCCACCCGACGGCCGAATTCGCCGGTTCTCCGCCAAGCCGCCGACGAACAGCGCCGTCTCCAAGCCCGCGGCGACGAACGCGCTGCTCTCCCTGAGCGCGATGTCGCTGGGCAGCTCCGCGGGGACCCAGGTCTTCACGGTGCCGGCCGCCGAGTGGACAAAGCTGATGCCCGACACGGACATCAACGGTGACGTCTTGGCCATGCTCTGCCGCACCAAACTCGGCAGGCCACCCGCCTGCCTCGGGGTGGAGGCGGTCCCACCACTCGACGCCGATGAGTCCAACACCCTGCGCCAGCTCGGTCAGGCCCTGGCGCTGGCCGTCGACGCCCTGCGCGCGTACGCCGAGGAACACGCGATCGCCCTCACCCTGCAGCGGAGCCTGCTGCCCGCGCAGCTCCCCGAGACCCCGGGTCTCACGATCAGCTGGCGGTACCAGCCCGCCGTCGACAACGTCGAGGTCGGCGGCGACTTCTACGAGGTTCTGCGGATGGGTGAGCGGGTGCTCATCGCCATCGGCGACGTCCAGGGTCACTCCCTGCGGGCCGCGACCGTCATGGCGGAACTCCGCCATGCGTTACGCGCCTCCGTCATCGGTACGGAGGACCTGGGCGCGTTGATGGCCCTGCTGAACGAGGTGCTGCGGCGCTATCACCCTCGCATGACCGCCACCGTGTGCCTGCTCATCATCGACCCGTCGACGGGGGAGATGGAGGTCGCCAACGCGGGCCACATCCCGCTCCTGCTCATCCACGGCGGCGAGGCCGGCTATCACCGGCTGGGAAACCTCCTGCTGGGCGTGGCACAGGAGACCTACCGGGTCGACCGGCTGACCCTGCCGGAGGAGGGCTCCGTGCTGCTGTTCACCGACGGGCTCATCGAGGACCGCGACAAACTGCTCGACGAGAGCCTGGAGGTCGTGCGGCACCTGGCGGAGCGCACGGGGGACGACCTGGAGCTCTTCTGCGACCGGTTGATCCGGCGGTTCGGGGCCCGGGAGGACGACGTGGCGCTGGTGATGTTCCGCCGCGAGACCGCGCGCCGTACCGGCCCCTGAAACGGCACAGGCGAACACGGGACACCCGTCCGGCCCTGAAACGGTGCGCGGCACAGGCCGGACATGAGACACCCGCCGTGCCGGCCCCCGAGGAGAGGCGCGGCACAGGCGGGCGGCGGTGTGCGGGACGGATCAGACCGCTTCGACGGTCTCGACGGGCTTGGAGGTCTTCTCCAGCTCGGCGAAGAGGCTGGGCAGAACCCTGGCGTGCAGGATCGTGCCCTCTTCCGTGTGCTCCACGTCGAGGACCTCGCCCTCCTTGTGGGCCCGGGAGATCAGGTCACCGCGCTGGTACGGGACCAGCAGCCTGACCTCCTGGTCGAAGCGGGGCAGCTCGCGCTCGATGATGGCCATCAGCTCGTCCATCCCGGCGCCGGTGCGGGCCGAGACCACGACGGTGTGCTTCTCGCGGGCGGTCAGCTGGGCCAGCACCACCGGGTCGGCGGCGTCGGCCTTGTTGATGACCACGAGCTCCGGGATGTCGCGCGCGCCCTCGATGTCGGAGAGCACCTCGCGCACCGCGGCGAGCTGCGACTCCGGGTCGGGGTGCGCGCCGTCGACCACGTGCAGGATCAGGTCGGCGTCGCCGACCTCCTCCAGCGTGGAACGGAACGCCTCGACGAGCTGGTGCGGCAGATGCCGGACGAATCCGACGGTGTCGGCCAGCGTGAACAGGCGGCCGTCGGGGGTGTGCGCCCTGCGGACGGTCGGGTCCAGCGTGGCGAACAGCGAGTCCTCGACCAGCACGCCGGCGCCGGTCAGCCGGTTCAGCAGCGAGGACTTGCCCGCGTTGGTGTAACCGGCGATGGCCACGGCCGGAACCTCGCGCTCCAGCCTCCGCGACCTCTTGGTCTCGCGCGAGGTGGTCATCTCGCCGATCTGGCGGCGCAGCTTGGCCATCCGCTCGCGGATCCGGCGGCGGTCCAGCTCGATCTTGGTCTCACCGGGACCACGGCCGCCCATGCCGACGCCGCCCGCGGCGCGTCCGCCGACCTGACGGGACAGGTTGCCACCCCAGCCACGCAGGCGCGGCAGCAGGTAGTTGAGCTGTGCGAGCTCCACCTGCGCCTTGCCCTCGCGGCTCTTGGCGTGCTGGGCGAAGATGTCGAGGATCAGCATGGTCCGGTCGATGACCTTGACCTGGACGATCTCCTCAAGCTGGCGAAGCTGGCCGGGGCTCAGCTCGCCGTCGCACACCACGGTGTCGGCGCCGGTGGCGGCGACGATGTCGGCGAGCTCCTGGGCCTTGCCCGAACCGATGTAGGTCGCCGTGTCGGGCTTCTGACGGCGCTGGACCAGACCTTCCAGCACCTCCGAACCCGCGGTCTCGGCGAGAAGCTTGAGCTCCAGGAGGGAGTTTTCGGCGTCGATCGCCGTACCCGAGGTCCAGACGCCGACGAGGACGACCCGCTCAAGCCGCAGCTGGCGGTATTCGACCTCGGTGACATCCTGGAGCTCCGTGGAGAGCCCCGCCACCCGGCGTAGGGCCTGGCGCTCGGCCAGATCCATCTCGCCGTTCTCCAGCAGATCGTCGAACCGATCAATGTCCAGCGGCTCACGAGTGTCTATGTCGTTCTCCTTCAGGCTTTGTTCGTATGCGAGTGGTTCGGATGTGTTCACTCACAGGAGTCAACGCTCGAACACCCCGGGTCTCTTCCCTCTGATGGTGCCATGCGAACCTCCCGTCATCACCTGGTTATCCGTTGCCCGGGCCGGAGAAAAGCCGCCGGACCGCCTTGGAAAGCAGGATCCCGGCGGCGCGGGACCGGCCGGGGGACGCGGGGCCTCGGCATCGCCGGACCGGCTCGGCAGGCGGGGATTCGGCGTCACCCGCGGCTCAGGGGAGCAGGACCTCGGCGTCGCCGGAGCCGGTCTGCACCGAGACGGTCCTGGGCGCGGAGGGGTCCTTGGTGACCTCGACCGTCTGATCGCCGGATCCGCTCCTGGTGGTCACGTTGTAGGCGCCCTGGGGCAGCCACGCGGTGACGTCGCCCGAGCCGGTCTCGAGGTCGACGTTGTCGGGCATGACGGTGAACCTCGCCTTGATGTGGCCGGAGCCCGTGTCGGCGACGAACCGCTTGGCGCCCAGGGCGTTGGCCTCGATGTCCCCGGATCCGGTGGAGGCGCTCACTCCCCCGGTCAGCCCGCGCAGCGTGATGATGCCCGAACCGGCGTCCAGCTTGACCGTGACGCCCTGCGGGATCTCGACCTTGTAGTCCACCGAGCAGTTCCCGTCCGGCTCCGGGCACTTGTAACGCAGGGTGAGCTTGTCGGCGTCGAGGGGATGCTCGGCCTTGGGCTTGTCCCCGCGCCAGTGCATCGTCTCGGTCACGTGGACGCCGGACCGCTTCGACTCGTTGATCACGATCTCCCCGGAGCCGGTGGAGACGTCCAGGGCGGTCACCGTACCGGTGACGTCGTAGGAGGAGACGGCCTGCTCCTCGTCCCCGAAGGCGCCGACATCGAGCCGGCAGCCGGAAAGCACGAGCGCCGAGCCCAGGAGCGCTCCAGCGGCGAGCATGGTCTTCTTCATGAGCTCAGTCCTCAGTTTCGGGAAGCTCTCCGCTTCCTTCTCCGTACCGATCCCTCGGCGGAGGGGGGTGATCCCACTGTGGCCGAGCACGCCCGCCCGCCTCATCAGGGAAGCCCCCCGCGCTGCCCTGAGACCGCCCTGAGGGCTCCCCCGCTCTGCCCTGAGGCGCTCCTGAGGGGTCCCCCCGCTTTTGACCGAGAAGTGATCGTAACGTAGCGTTGATTCCACAATTCAGAAGCGTTTTTCCACCATACGGAAAGAGGGCTCATGGACGGCGTTGAGATCAGCGGCCCCTTGCAGGACCGGTTCGACGAGATCCTCACGCCGGAGGCGCTGGCCTTCCTGGCCGCCCTTCAGCACGAGTTCGGCGCGCGACGCCTGGAGCTGATGGAGGCCCGTCAGACCCGCCAGGCGGAGCTGTCGGCCGGGGGCACCCTCGACTTCCTGCCCGAGACCAAGCACGTACGCGAGTCCGAGTGGCGCGTCGCCCCGCCCGCTCCCGGACTGGTCGACCGCCGCGTGGAGATCACCGGCCCGGTGGACCGGAAGATGACGATCAACGCCCTGAACTCGGGGGCCAAGGTCTGGCTCGCCGACTTCGAGGATGCCAACGCCCCCACCTGGGACAACACCGTCAGCGGCCAGCTCAATCTGCGGGACGCCCTGGATCGGACCATCGACTTCGAAGCCGGCGGCAAGAGCTACGCGCTCAGGCCCGATGACGAGCTCGCCACCGTCGTGGTGCGCCCGCGCGGATGGCACCTGGAGGAGAAGCACCTGACGCTCGGCGGCGTTCCGCTCTCCGGCTCGCTCGTCGACTTCGGCCTTTACTTCTTCCACTCGGCGCGCAGGCAGATCGCCAAGGGCAAGGGCCCCTACTTCTACCTGCCGAAGCTGGAGTCGCACCTGGAGGCCCGCCTCTGGAACGACGTCTTCGTCAAGGCCCAGGACCTGCTCGGCATCCCCCAGGGCACGATCCGGGCGACGGTCCTCATCGAGACCTACCCCGCGGCCTTCGAGATGGAGGAGATCCTCTACGAGCTCCGCGACCACTCCGCGGGTCTCAACGCGGGACGCTGGGACTACCTGTTCAGTGTGATCAAGAAGTTCCGCACCCGGGGCCGGGAGTTCCTGCTTCCCGAGCGCAACGCGGTGACCATGACCGCCCCGTTCATGCGCGCCTACACCGAGCTCCTGGTCCGCACCTGCCACAAGCGCGGCGCCCACGCGATCGGCGGCATGGCCGCGTTCATCCCCTCCCGGCGCGACCCCGAGGTCAACAAGGTCGCCCTGGAGAAGGTGACCGCCGACAAGACCCGCGAGTCCGGCGACGGCTTCGACGGCTCCTGGGTGGCCCACCCCGACCTGGTGCCGATCTGCCGCGACGTCTTCGACGGTGTTCTCGGGGACCGGCCGAACCAGCTCGACCGCCTGCGTGAGGACGTCTCCGTCTCCGCCGCGGAGCTGCTGGCGGTCTCCAAGACCCCCGGCGACATCACCGAGACGGGCCTGCGCAACAACGTGGACGTGGCGCTGCGCTACCTGGCCGCCTGGATGGGCGGGCTGGGCGCGGTGGCGATCCACAACCTGATGGAGGACGCGGCCACCGCCGAGATCTCCCGCTCCCAGATCTGGCAGTGGATCCACAACGACATCAAGCTCGCCGACACCGGCGCCGTGGTCACCAAGGAGCTCGTCGAGCGCATCATCGACGAGGAGCTCGCCAAGATCAAGGCCGAACCCGGCTACGACGAGACTCTTTACTCCCAGGCCACCGGCCTGTTCAAGGAAGTCGCCCTGGACGACGACTTCGTGGAGTTCCTTACCCTCCCCGCCTATGCCCGTATGCCG
Organism: Streptosporangium subroseum; assembly: GCF_900188345.1. Lineage (GTDB taxonomy): Bacteria > Actinomycetota > Actinomycetes > Streptosporangiales > Streptosporangiaceae > Streptosporangium > Streptosporangium subroseum. The sequence goes on from NZ_FZOD01000023.1 coordinate 122,182, forward strand.
TGACATGACCGATCCGGTGATGGGGAATCCTCCTCCCGAGAGGGGGGTTCCCCACCCTGGCACCCCGATCGGGCCTGATGCGCACCCGGGCGAGGATCGCTATTTTCCGTGCATGAGCGATCACAGGAACGGCACGGACGGCGACCCCGTCGGCTACGGAGACCTGCTCGACGCCGTCACACGTGAGATCACCGGCAGCCGCGCGCGGGCCGTGCTCGCCGCCGACGCCGAGCTGATTCGCCAGTACTGGCGGATCGGCCGTCACATCCTCGACCGGCAGCCGGACGACGCCTGGGCCGCGGTGGTCGTCCCCCGGCTGTCCGCCGATCTCCGGGCCGCGTTTCCCGAGGCCGGCGCCTACTCGCGGACCAATCTCCTCTACATGAGGGCCTTCGCGGCGGCCTGGCCGGACTGCGTCCCGGCGACCGGGCGGCCCCTCCCCTGGGGCCACCACGTCGTCCTGCTGGACCTGCCCGGAGACAGGACGACGAGGGAGTTCTACGCGTGCAAGGCGGCGGACGAGGGGTGGACCCGGGGCGTCCTGATCACGATGATCAAGGGGCGGTTCCACCTGCGCGCCGGTCACCGCGCGCACGACGTCCTCCGGACGACGCCGCAGGCGGACCGCCGATCCGTCCATCGAATGATCAGGGATCCCCACTCCCCCGGTCCGCTGGACGAGACCGCACGGCAGGAGAGGGGCGCCGTTGTTCCGTACTGAGCGAGAATGCGATAAGAGAGCAATGTCCTCGATCGACCAATAGGCATGGACAACGAGGGCACGGGCGCTGCCAAGGTCCCGCGCACGCCGGAGGAGGAACGATGTCGACGATGACGCTGCAAGAGCCGGCCCGCAGGTTCGAGGAGCTCCTCGGCCACGGGGCGGTGATCACCGATCCCGTACGGCTGCGCACCTACGAATGCGACGGGCTGACCCATCACCGCGTGATGCCCGGCATCGTCGTGCTGCCGGAGAGCGCCGAGCAGATCGCGGCCGTGGTGAGGGTCTGCAACGAGTACGGCCTGCCGTTCGTGGCTCGCGGCGCGGGGACGGGGCTGTCGGGCGGGGCGCTGCCGAGGGCCGACGGTGTGCTGATCGTGACCTCGAAGATGCGGCGGATCCTCTCCGTCGACGCGGCGAACCGGCGGGCCGTGGTGGAGCCCGGCGTCACCAACCTGGCGATCACCGAGGCCGTCCGCGACCTCGGCTACTACTACGCGCCCGACCCGTCCAGCCAGCAGGTGTGCACCATCGGCGGCAACGTGGCGGAGAACTCCGGCGGGGCGCACTGCCTGAAGTACGGCTTCACGGTCAACCACGTGCTCGCCCTGGAGATCGTCACCCCCGACGGCGACATCGTCGAGCTGTCGGACGGCGATCCCGGCTACGACCTGCTGGGCGCCTTCATCGGCTCGGAGGGCACGCTCGGCATCGCCACCAAGGTCACCGTACGGCTGACGCGGGCGCCGGAGACCGTGACGACCCTGCTCGCGGCGTTCAAGGACATCGAGCAGGGCGGGCAGGCGGTGTCGGCCGTCATCGGCGGCGGCATCGTGCCGGCCGCGATCGAGATGATGGACGCCCTGGCCATCGAAGCGGCCGAGGCGGCCGTGGCCTGCGCCTATCCCGAGGGCGCCGGTGCGGTGCTCATCGTGGAGCTGGACGGTCCTGCGGAGGAAGTCGCCCACCAGTTCGGCGAGGTGACGCGGATCTGCGAGGAGAGCGGCGCGTTCGAGCTGCGGATCGCCGACGACCCGGCGGAGCGGGCCGCGATCTGGAGGGGCCGCAAGTCGGCCTTCGCCGCGGTGGGACGGATCAGCCCCGCCTACATCGTGCAGGACGGCGTCGTGCCCAGGACCACGCTGCCCGAGGTTCTGGCGAGCATCGACCGATTGTCGCGGGAGCACGGCATCCGGGTGGCCAACGTCTTCCACGCCGGAGACGGCAACCTGCATCCCCTGGTGCTGTTCGACGACGCGGAGCCCGGCGCGGGCGAGCGGGCCGAGATCGTCTCGGGGAAGATCCTCGACCTCTGCATCGAGCACGGCGGGTCGATCACCGGCGAGCACGGCGTCGGTGTGGACAAGTCCCGATACATGTCGAGGATGTTCTCCGATGAGGATCTCGACACCATGCAGCTGGTGCGCTGCGCCTTCGACCCCCGGGCTCTGTCGAACCCCGGCAAGATCTTCCCCACCCCGCGCCTCTGCGGTGAGGTCCCGGGGGTCCGCAAGGGCGTGCACCCGCTGGTCGAGTCAGGACAGGCGGAACACTTCTGATGAAGGCACTGCGGCACGAGGCGGAGGCCCTGAACAAGACGGGCGTGACGATCCGGGAGGCGGATCCCGGCGATGCCGTGGCCGGCGTCCCCCCTCGCTGGGTGGCACTGCCCGAGACCACCGAGGAGGTCGCCGCGCTGATGCGGGTCTCGGCCGAGCACGATCTCGCCGTGGTCCCGGTCGGCGGCGGCACCAAACTGCACTGGGGTGGCCCGCCCGAGCGCTGTGACCTGCTGATCGACACCTGCTGCCTGAACGAGGTGCTGGAGCACGCCACCGGCGACCTGATCGTCCGCACCCAGGCGGGCGTGACCATGGACACCCTGGCCGAGACCCTCGGGGGCGGGGGCCAGGAGCTCGCCCTCGACGTCCCGCTCGACGGCGCCACGGTCGGCGGCACGATCGCCACCGCCACCGCCGGCCCCCGCAGGTTCCGGTACGGCGCGCCCCGCGACCTGCTGATCGGCATCACGGTCGTGCTGGCGGACGGCACGGTCGCCCGGTCCGGCGGCAAGGTCGTCAAGAACGTCGCGGGCTACGACCTGGGCAAGCTCTTCAGCGGCTCGTACGGCACGCTCGGCATCATCACCGAGGCCATCTTCCGCCTCCACCCCGTCCCGTTGGACCGTCGCTGGATCACCGTGGAACTGCCCGTGTCCGGACCTGCGGCGTCCGGAGGGGCGAGGTCCTTCCCCGGGGGACTGGAGACGCTCGTCGCCGGGCTCGCGGCGTCCCAGGCCGAGCCGAGCGCCGTCGAGCTGGACTGGCCCGACGTCCGGGGCGGGGCCACCGTGGCCGCCCTGGTCGAGGGGACGGCGGCCCAGGGCCGGGCCCTCGCCGTACAGACGCTGATGGGCGAACACGGGACCGCGCGGATCACCGGCGAGCCCCCCGCCTGGTGGACGGCGCCGCCCGGTGAGGACGTACTGCTGGAGTTGCGGATCCCGCCCGCCCTCGCGCACGCCGCGCTGCGGGCGATCGCCGCCCGCGAGCTGCCCGCACGCGTGCGCGGGTCGGTCGCCTCGACGGTCCTGATGATCGCCCTGCCCTCCGACGTCGGCGAACCGGCGTTCGCGGAGTTCGTGTCGGGCCTGCGCGGCGACCTCGGCCACCTCGGCGGCCGGCTGACCGTGCTCGCCGCGCCGCGGGAGCTCACGCTCCGGGTCGACCGCTGGGGCCCGGCGAGCGCGCTGCCGCTGATGCGGCGGGTCAAGGAGCGGTTCGACCCCGGCCGGAGACTCTCCCCCGGCCGGTTCGTGGGAGGGATCTGACGTGGACCTCGAACTGATCAATGACTGCGTGCACTGCGGGTTCTGCCTGCCCTCGTGCCCGACATACGTGCTGTGGGGCGAGGAGATGGACTCCCCGCGCGGCCGGATCCACCTGATGAAGCAGCACGTCGAGGGCACCCCGATGACACCGGAGATGGCCGGGCACTTCGACGCGTGCCTGGGATGCATGGCGTGTGTGACGGCCTGCCCGTCCGGGGTGCGCTACGACCGGCTGATCGAGCAGACCCGGGCCGAGGTCGAGCGCGAGCACGTCAGGAAGCCGGACGACCGGGCGCTGCGGGCGGTGGTCTTCCAGCTGTTCCCCTATCCCCGGCGCCTGCGGGCGATGCGGCTGCCGCTGCGGCTCAGCGGGGGGATCCGTCGCAAGATCATCCCCCGGCTGGAGCGGATCAACCCGTCCCTGGCCGCGATGGCCGACCTCGCACCCCCGGTCTCGGCGAGGGTGCGGCTGCCGCACAGGGTCGAGGCGAAGGGTTCGCGCAGGGCCACGGTCGGGATGCTCACCGGGTGCGTGCAGGGGGAGTTCTTCCCGCAGGTCAACGAGGCCACGGCCCGGGTGCTCGCGATGGAGGGCTGCGACGTGGTGATCCCGCCGTCGCAGGGCTGCTGCGGGGCGCTGTCGCTGCACTCCGGCCAGGAGGAGCAGGCCAAGCGGTTCGCCAGGCGGACGATCGCCACCTTCGAGCGGGCGGGCGTGGACACGATCGTGGTCAACGCGGCGGGATGCGGCTCGACCATGAAGGACTACGCCGAGATCCTCGAGGGCGAATGGGCTCGGAGGGCAGGGGCGATCCGGACCGTCGACCTGGCGGAGTATCTCGCCGAGCTCGGCCCGGCGGCCGAGCGGCATCCGCTGCCGCTCACCGTGGCCTACCACGACGCCTGCCACCTGGCCCACGCGCAGGGGATACGGTCCCAGCCCCGTGAGCTGCTCTCCGCCATCCCCGGTCTGGAGCTGAAGGAGATCTCCGAGTCGGCCATCTGCTGCGGCTCGGCGGGAACCTACAATCTGTTCCAGCCCGAGGCCGCCAGAGATCTCGGTGACCGCAAGGCCGAACGGGTGCTGGCCACGGGTGCCGACCTGCTGGTCTCGGCCAACCCCGGCTGCACCATGCAGATCACCGCGGCCATCCGCCGCCGGGGCGCCCAGGAGATCCCCGTGGCGCACACCGCCCAGGTCCTGGACGCCTCCCTCAGAGGACTCGGACGCGTGCCGACGATCCCGGCCTGAAGGCCAGGGCCTGAGGTGCCGCACCGCGCACCGACGGCCCCGCGTCGACCAGCTCCAGTCATCAGCTCAAGGAGGTGCATTTGATGACCCACGAACCCCGTGAGAGGCCCGAGGCACGAATGGTTGTGGGAGTGCGCCCCGGCGAGCCGGCCGACGAGCGAGGAACCGGAGAGCAGGCGGACGGGCGGGCAGGGCAGGACGGACGACACGGAGGAGACGGCCTGCCGCCGATTCCCGCACGTCCGGAGCGCGCGAGCGGAACGGGTTCCCTCGGCACGGTGCAGTCGGTCGACCGCGCGCTGGACGTGCTGGAAGCACTGGCGAAGCAGGACGGAGAGGCCGGGCTGTCGGAGATCGCGGCCAGGACCGGCCTGCCGTACGGAACGATCCACCGCCTGCTGCGCACCCTGCTCGTACGGGGCTACGTGCGCCAGGAGTCGGACCGCCGTTACGCGCTGGGAGGTGCGCTGGTACGGCTCGGCGGGGTGGCCGAGCGCATGATCGGCGTCTGGGCGCAGCCGTACCTGACGAGAATGGTCGAGCTGTCCGGCGAGACGGCCAACATGGCGGTGCTGGAGGGCGACTTCATCGTCTACGTCGCCCAGGTGCCCTCGCCGCGACGGCTGCGGATGTTCGCCGAGGTCGGCAGGCGGGTGCTGCCGCACAGCACCGCGGTGGGCAAGGTCCTGATGGCCGACCGCGCCGACGCCGAGGTGACCTCGCTGATCAGGCGGACCGGCATGCCCCGGCGGACCGCCAACACCATCACCGACCTGCCCGGCATGCTCGCCGAGCTGCGGCGGGTGCGCGAGCGGGGGTACGCCCTGGACCTGGGCGAGGAGGAGCTCGGCGTGCACTGCCTGGCCGTGGGGGTGCGCGACGGGGCGCGGACGGTCGCCGCGCTGTCGGTGTCCGGCCCGGCCGAGCGGATCAACGCGCTCGACCGGGAGCACCTCGCCGAGAGCATGCGGAAGATCGCACACGACTTCGGGGCCGAGCTGGGCCCCGGCCCCGCGGACGGCAGCGCATGAGGGGCGACATGTGAGGTGCGGCGTATGGAGCACGGCACATGACGAGCGACACGTGAAGCGCGGCGCATGAAGCACGTGACGAGCGACAGGTGAAGCGCGGCGCATGAAGCACGTGACGAGCGACACGTGAGGCGCGGCCGGTGAGGAGCGACACGTACAGCGCCGTATACGACGCGCGACACGTGCGGCGTCAGGTACGGAACGTGACACGTGAAGCGCGACGGACAAAGAGCACGGACCGGGGCGCCGTTGGCTAGGGCTTCGGCGGGGTGATGTTGAGGTTGCTGCCCTGGGGAACCGGCACCACGGAGACCTCTCCCTGCTGGATGGCCTGCCAGAGCACGGCGCCCTGGGGGCCGAGGACCTTCACGAGGTCCTTGATGGATTCGATCTCGGTGCGGACCTTGGCGTTGCGCTGGAGCTGGGCCGCGTTCTCCGCCTTCGCGGCCTGCTCGTCGGCGAGCGCGCTGACCAGGGCCTCCGGCGGCTCGGGCTTCTGGATGGTCAGCGAGATGTCCGCGCACTCGCCGACGCCCGCGTAGTTCTGGTTGCAGAAGTAGTCGGCCCCGGCCGCCGCCTTGATGAACTGCCGGGCCAGCACGCCGACCCTCGCCTCCCAGGCCTGCTTCACGTTCGGGTCGTTGAACAGCCCGCGCCATTCGAACTCCTGCGACGCGGCGTCCATCGCGCGGTCCAGCGGCACCCGCATGTAGATGTTGAGCATCTGCCGCCAGCCCTCGGACTCGCCGCCCTCGTAATAGGCGTGGTACTTCAGGCCGATTTTCTCGTGGAACTGCTGCAACGTCTTACAGTCGGTGTTCAGTGTGAACGTCGCCACCCCGGACACCGTCATTTCGACGTTGTCCTTCGAGACAACGGACAGGGGCTTGGCCTCGGCGTCGCCCAGTCCGGAGAAATCAAAGGTCCGCTGGCCGAATGGATAGGAATACGCCGTGTCACCCGGGCCGAGCAGCGTGGCGCCGCTGGAGGGATTGATGCATTCATCGAACTTGATGGCCTCGAAGACGCCGCCCGCGTAGTGCAGGACCACTTCGTCGGGCTGGGTGCTCACTCGCGTGCACCCGCTGAGAACGAAGCCGGACACCACCACCGCGACGATCGCCAACACAAAACCCTTTAACAGCCATCGTCTGCCGCCAGCCTTTTGGGCGTTCATTGACTCTCCCTTTTGCGCCGCTTTGCCGAATGCGGATCCTAGTACCGCAGGACTGCGGGCAGCGGGGAAAATCGGCGCACGGGGCTTGCCGTGGCAGGTGGGGCTGTAAAGGAGACGTCTCCGGCGCTCATGCCGGGCAAGAGGTCAGGGCGGGCATCTCTCAGCCGGGGGGCGTCACCCACCGCGTGCCCTCGGCGATCTCCAACGGGCAGACTCGGCTGATTTCCCGGTCTACCGGATCCGGACAGCTGATCCTTGGTCTGCCGGATCCGGCAGCCGGGAAACAACCAGTGTGCGGGGGCGGTGCCGCGAGGGAACCCGCCCGCACGCGACGATCAGTCCGGCGTGTGGCACTCCTCGCCCGCGGCCGTGCCATCGATCGAGATGACGCCCTTGCAGAGGAACGGTTCCGGGTTGTTCGCGAAGAACATCACGCCGTCGTCCCCGAAAACGGTGGTGCAACCGCTTCCTACGGTCGAGGGACTGACAGCCCCGTTGATGGTGACGCTGCCGACGCGCGGCCCCTCCATGCACCGGTACGACTGAGGAGGCGAGGCGGCATGGGCGGTAAGGGCGAAGGCGATTGGGACGGTGATTGCGGTGGCCGCGGTGGCCAGTGCCAGAGCGGTGCGACAGGTGCGGGAAGACATGCGGAATTCCTTCTTGTTGGATGAGGCCCCGCACCGTTGTGGCGAGGGTTGGCGGCACGTGTCCCGGCTCTGAATGCCAACCACTCCGGCACATGAGGGTGCGGAGGCGATCGCGATGGTGTCGACCAGCAAAATTCGCTGTATGTCACCAAGCCATCACACCATGGAGTGCAGTTGCCAGTAGACACGCCGCTCTCCGGCTGATCGGCCAGGTTTCTCCCGGCTGACGACCGTCAAAGGTGAACATCTCGCAGGATTCGGTCCGCCGGGCGGCGATCGGGCATCGGTGAGAAGCGTGCGGGTCTCGGGAAGCCGGCCCGTTCGACCCGATGGTTTCCGAGTCGATGGAAGACTTGTCGCGGACGCCCCCCGCGAAAGCCTGAAATTTGATGGAAGCGGGCGGAACCGGATGGGGGCGAACGGCGGAGTAGGGGATGAGGGCGCGGACGCGCCCCGCGAAAGGACCCCTCTCGATGACTGGACGAAACGGGTGGTGACGTCGGCTCTCCCCCACCGGGCGGAGACGCCCACCCTGCCCCCGCCCTCCGATGACGCCGCCCTGGTCAAGGAGTCGCTGGCGGACCCCGACAGGTTCGCCGGGCTTTTCGACCGCCACGCGGATGAGATTCACCGATATGCGGCACGACGGCTGAACGACGTCACCACGGCTGACGACGTGACGGCCGAGACCTTTCTCGTGGCCTTCCGCAAGAGGGCCCGGTACGACCTCACCCGGGGCGACGCCAGACCCTGGCTGTACGGCATCGCCTCCAAGCTGATCTCCGGCCACCGCAGGGCCGAGACCCGCAGGCTCAAGGCACTCGCCCGGCAGGCCCCGGAACGGGCGGCCGAGTTCGAGGATCGCAGCGCCGAACGCCTCACCGCCGCCCGGCTCCGGCCCGCTCTGGCCGCCGCGCTCGCCAGGCTCGGCTCCGCCGAGCGGGACCTGCTCCTGCTGGTGGCCTGGGCCGACCTGACCTACGAGGAAGCCGCGCAGGCGCTCGGCATTCCGATCGGGACCGTACGATCCCGGCTCTCCCGCACCCGGACCAAGATCCGCCGTTCTCTGGAGTCGCACGCATGAACCACGATGAGATCCGGCTGATGGCCGACATCCGCCCGGACGCGCCTCCGTACGAGCAGGAGGCGAAGGCCGCGGCCCGGCGGGCGCTGGTCGCGGCCGCGAGGCCGAAGACGGTGAAGGCGATCTGGCGCAGGCCGTACTCGATGGTGCTGGCCGGAGCGCTCGCGGTGGCGGTCGGCGCGACCGCGGTCACGCTCGCGCAGGCCCCGGGCGCCGGGCCCTCGGGAAAGGCCGAGGAGGTCGTGGTGACGATGCCGAAGATCGTCAACATGTCCGCGAGCGAGGTGCTCGACAGGGCCGCGAAAGCCGCCTCCAGGACCGACCTCACCCCGCGGGACGACCAGTTCATCAAGGTCGAGTCGCAGACGATGTACGGCTCCTTCGGCGGCGGAGCCGTCGCCGGCGAGACGGGTGAGACCAGCGAGCAGACCCGCTACCTCTACCGGACCAAGCGGGTCATCTGGCAGTCGGCGGACGGCACCAGGGACGGCGCGCTGACGATCGAGTACCTGAAGCCCAAGGCGTATCCGGGCTGGCCCATCCCCGAGCAGGCCTACCAGGACACCGGCACGGCGGAGCTTCCGCTGCCCGCCTGCGGGACAAAGATCCCCGACTACATGCGAACCGACTACGCGAGCCTGAAGAACCTCCCCTCCGACGCCGACGGGATGCGCGCCCACCTCTACACCGGCGACCGCGGCGGTAGCTCCAAGGACGGGGCGGCCTTCACCGCGGCGGGCGACATGCTCAGGGAGACCTACATGCCCCCGGCGCAGCGGGCCGCGCTGTTCAAGGCCGTGGCCACGATCCCCGGGGTCGGCGTCATCGAGAGCGCGGAGGACGCGGCGGGACGCAAGGGCATCGGCGTGGGCCGGGCCGGCCTGGACGGTGTCCGGCAGGACCTGATCTTCGATCCGAAGAGCTACGAGCTGCTCGGCGAGCGCGGGATCGTGGTGGACGAGAGCGTCGCCAAGTCTCCCGTGGGCAGCCTGGTCGCCTCGACCGCCCAGCTCTCGGTCACCGTGGCCGACGAGGCCCCCGCGTTCAAGGACAAGGACGGGACCACCAGCAGCTGCGGCTGATCGCTCAAGCGCGGCCCCTGAGCCGACCGGGCCGATCGGCTCAGGGCCGCGGTATCCCTCGCCGCCGCTGATCGCTCAAGGGTGGCGCGATCAGCGGATATGGCGCAGGGGCGGGCGGTGTGCCCAGGTGGCCCAGCGCCAGAGCCATTCCAGGGGGCCCTGGCGGTAGCGGCGCAGCCAGAGCGTGGACACCAGCCACTGGGGGACGAGGATGGCTGCGGCGATCAGGAGCACCGTTGCCTCGGACCAGCCGTCCGGCGAGCTGCCGATGAGGCGGGCGGCCACCAGGACGAGGATCGTGGCGGACAGGTAGTTGGTCAGCGCCATCCGGCCCAGCGGTGCGAAAACCCCCTGGAGCACCGGCCGGAGCGGCGTTCTGAGCAGGAGCAGCAGGGCGCACACGTACGCACCTGCCATCAGCAACCCGGCGAGGCCGAACCAGGAGCCGAAATCCCCCGCGCCGGCGGCCCCCGACTCGATCTGCAGCCACACGGCGGGCACCGCCCCTGCCGCGAAGGCCAGGCCCAGCGCCGCGGGGACGCGGGCGGAGCTCTCGATCCGGTCGATCACGCCGTACCGGGTCAGCGCCGAGCCCAGCAGGAACAGCCCGGGCACCAGTGGCACACCGTTGCTGCTGAGGATCAGCGGCGTCGCGATGAGAACCGCGGCGAGCCCCGCGACGGCCCAGCGCGGCAGCCAGGTCGAGGGCAGCAGCACCAGCAGGCCGACGACGGCATAGATGGTCAGGATGTCGCCTCGCCACAGCAGGAACATGTGAGCCAGGCCCAGGGCGAGCAGCACCAGGAGCCGGCGCAGCAGGAGCACCCGCGGGTGCGGGACGCGACGTCCCGCGGAGTCCAGCAGCAGTGAGAAACCGATGCCGAACAGCAGGGAGAAAATCGGGAAGAAGCGCTGGTCGACGAAGAGCCCCAGCCCCAGCCAGGCGTCGTCCTGACCCGCCACCACCACGGCCTGTGTGGTCTGCGCGGTGTGGACCATGTGGGCGATCGGCTTGACGTTGGCCAGCAGAATCCCGCACAGGGCGAACCCGCGCAGCACGTCGAGCGCGGCGACACGCGGCCGGCCGGAGGAGGTCGCCGTGGGCCGTCCCGGTCCCGTGGTTTCCGACGTTGTGGACTGCCCCGGTCCCGCGTCTTCCGGCGTCGGGGGCGGCTCCGGTCTCATGGCTTCCGACGTTGTGGGACGCCTCGGTCCCGTGTATTCCGGCGTCGGGGGCGGCTCCGGTCTCATGGCTTCCGACGTTGTGGGACGCCTCGGTCCCGTGTATTCCGGCGTCGGGGGGTGCATTTCATGCGGCATGAGCCTGATTCTGCGGCCCCCGTTCCGAGGCCGGATCGATCGAAAGTAGGGCTCACGGCGGCCCGGACCCTACTTCCGGCCATTTCCTCCCGATACTCCAGCCGGTCAGTCGTGGATCCGGTGGACCGGTGACCCGTCGGCCGAGCAGCGCACCTCGACCTTGGCCTTCGTCTCGTCCGACTCGAACTCGACACGGGCCCTGTCCGCCGGTCCCCGTTCGACCTTCTCCACGTGGAAGCCCTGCGCCGGGCTCCACGCCCGGAGCGTGACCAGGCCGTCCTCGCACCGGGCGATCACGCTCCCGCCCGCCGTGTCGATCACTCCGCTTTTGCCGGTCACCGGCGCGGCGGACGCGGAAGAGGAGGGGGACGCAGACGGAACCGGGGAGGACGGATCCGGGGCCGGGGACGCCGGGGGCGCGGGGGTGGGTGCGGGATCGGCCGTGGGCCCGGCGACGGCCTGCGGCGTGGTGCCGGCGAGCGCCTCGTTGATCTCGGCCGAGGAGAGCGGGCGGAGGGCGGAGCCCGTCAGTGGCTCACCGAGCAGGCCGATCACCGCCACTCCCGCTCCGGTCGCGAGAAATCCGGTGATCAGCCAACCTGCCACGACAAGGGGGAGACGCCTGCGCACGCGTCCACTTTCCCACCGCAAACGATAAGACAGGGTTAAGGCGCAGCTAACGCACTTTTGGCGCGGGTCAAGACGGTACTAACGTGGCGGCAAATGTCCAATGTGCTGCTTATCGAGGATGACGCCGCGATCCGTACCTCGCTGACGCGGGGCCTGCGTGATCGCGGCCATGCCGTGTCCTCCGCCTCCGCCGCTCTCGACGGTCTGCGGCTGGCCGTCGAGGAACGTCCCGACCTCATCGTGCTCGACCTGGGCCTGCCCGACATGGACGGCCTCGACCTGCTGCGCATGCTCCGTGCGGTGAGCCGGATCCCGGTGATCGTGGCGACCGCGCGGGACGGCGAGGCGGAGATGGTCACGTTGCTGGACGCGGGGGCCGACGACTACATCATCAAACCGTTCAGCTCGACCCAGCTCGACGCCCGGATCCGGGCCGTGCTCCGGCGGGCGGGCGAGAGCCGTGCCGACAGCTCGGTCACCGTCGGCGGCCTGCGGGTGGACCCCCGTACCCGGGAGGCGACCCTGGACGGCGTGACACTGGATCTCAGCCCGAAGGAGTTCGACCTGCTTCACTACCTGGCCGCCCGGCCGGGCGAGGTGATCACCAAACGCGAGCTGCTCACCCATGTCTGGCAGATCCCGTACGGCGGAGCCGACAAGACCGTGGACGTCCACCTCTCCTGGCTCCGCCGCAAGCTGGGTGAGACCTCATCCGACCCCCGCTACCTGCAGACCGTACGGGGCGTCGGCATCAGACTGGCCGCTCCGGCATGAGGCGCTGGCTGGCCCTGCTGGTCGCGGCGACCACCTCCCTCGTCCTCATCGCCCTGCTGGTCCCGCTCGCGCTGCTGGTCCGCACGGTGGCCGAGAGCGGGGCGGTGAGCGAGGCGAGCGGTGAGGCCGACTCGGTGGCGGTGGCGGTCGGCACGGTGGACACCGAGATCCTGCGGCTCACCGCCGAGCGTGCCACACACCCGGTCACGGTCTTCCTTCCTGACGGCCAGGTGATCGGCGCGGCCGCCTCCCGATCCGCCGCCGTCGAGCTGGCGTCCCGCGGCCACAGTGTCACCGCCGCGGTCGCCGGCGGGCGGGAGATCCTGGTCGCGGTCCAGGGAGCTCCGGGAGGCACCGCCGTGGTCCGGGTGTTCCTGAGCGACGCGGAGCTGGCCAGGGGCGTGGCACAGGTGTGGGCCGGGCTGGCGGCGCTCGGCCTGGTCCTGGTCGGGCTGGGCATCCTGGTCGGCGACCGGCTCGCCCGCGCGGTGATCAGGCCGATCGCGTCGCTGGCGGGGGTGTCACACCGGCTCGCCTCCGGCGATCTGTCCGCCAGGACCGTGCCCGGCGGTCCACCGGAGGTCCACGCGGTGGGTCTCGCCCTGAACCACCTCGCCGGGCGCATCACCGGCCTGCTCGCCGAGGAACGGGAGAACGTGGCCGACCTGTCCCACCGGCTGCGCACCCCGCTGACCGCCCTGCGGCTGGAGACCGAGTCCCTCGGAGACCCGGAGGGGGCCGCCAGGATCGAGGCCAGGGTGGACGCCCTGGAACGGGCCGTCACCTCGGTCATCACCGAGGCCAGGCAGCGGGCGCGGGACCGGGCCGAGTGTGACGCGGTGGCGGTGACCGAGGCTCGGGTCGCGTTCTGGTCGGTGCTCGCCGAGGACCAGTCGCGGCACTTCACGCTCCATCTGGCATCCGGCCCGCTCCTCGTCGCGGTGGCCGCCGACGAGCTCGCCGCGTGCGTGGACGCGCTGCTCGGCAACGTGTTCGCGCACACCCCCGAAGGGGTCCCGTTCACCGTACGGCTGGAACCCGCACCCGGCGGCGCGCTGCTGACCGTCGCCGACGCCGGGCCGGGCTTCGCCACGCACACCTCCCTGGAACGCGGTGAAAGCGGGGCCGGATCGACCGGGCTCGGCCTCGACATCGCCCGCCGCACGGCGGAGTCGTCGGGCGGCTCCCTGTCCCTGCGAAGCTCCCCGGAGGGCGGCGCAAGCGTGATCCTGTTCTTAGCGGAGGCTTAGCGCGCCCCTATCGTGATCGCGGCGAACCTGGATCCATGAAACAGATCACCAGAATGACCATCGCGACCCTCGGAACCGCCGCCCTCCTGGCCGGCTCGGGCGGCATCGCCCTCGCCGCGCAGCAGACGGCCACCATCACCTCCGCCGCCGGAACCGTCACGGCCACGGCCGTCGCCGCACCGGCCGGCGCGGCGAGCATCTCCTACAGCAGGGCCCTGCAGATCGCCAAGAAGCGCGTCCCCGGCGCGCGGGTGACCAAGGTCGAGCGCGAGCTGGAGCACGGCTACCGCACCTGGAAGTTCGAACTGCGCAAGGGCGGACGGGAGTACGAGGTCTACGTCTCGACGAAGACCGGAAAGATCATCAAGTTCAAGAGCGGCCGCGACGACAGCGGCCACCACAACAGCGGCCACCACGGCTGATCGGCGGAAGAGGGCC
>NZ_FZOD01000151.1 GCF_900188345.1 Streptosporangium subroseum
ACCAGGCAGGCGAAACCGGCCAGCACCCAGAACATCAGGAAGATGTCCAGCAGCGCCGTCCGCGACAGCACCAGGTGCAGCCCCTCGACCGACAGCAGGAGACCGGCCAGGCAGCCCAGCAACGTCGAGCGGGTCATCCGGCGGGCCACCCGGGCCAAGATCAGAATGGACAGCACCCCCACCACCGCCGCCGCGAAGCGCCAGCCGTAGGGATTCAGGCCGAAGATCTGCTCGCCGACGCCGATCATCCACTTGCCCAGAGGCGGATGGGCCACGTAGAGCGGGCAGGGATCGGCGTCCGGCGGGGTGCACTTGACCAGGAAGTCGGTATTACCGGAGAGGAGCATCCGGTCGGCGATCGGGTCTTCCGTCGTCCCGAGCGACGCCCGCTCCACGCCGTAGTGGAGCAGCGCGTACGCGTCCTTGATGTAGTACGTCTCGTCGAACACGACCGCGTGCGGCCGTCCGAGATTGACGAACCGCAGGATCCCCCCGAAGACCGCTACCAGCAACGGCCCCAGCCAACCCCATAGGACATTTACCGGCATGGGCGGTAAGAGACGATCCCGTGTTGATCCCATTTAGGAAAGTATGGTGATAAATCAGCCTCGATGGACAGCGTCATAGAGATCGCGTTTCGGGATTCCCGCCAACTTCGCGACGTCCACGATCGCCTGTTTCTTCGGCACGCCCGTCTCCTCGCGGCGGGCGACCTCCGCGACCAGGTCCTCGATGACCGGCGGCAGGGCCTGCGGGACGTGCCCGGCGACGACGACGGTGATCTCGCCCTTGACGCCGTTGGCCGCCCATTCGGCCAGCTCTCCCAGACCGCCTCGCCGTACTTCCTCGTAGGTCTTGGTGAGCTCCCGGCAGACCGCCGCCCGGCGGTCCGCGCCGAACGCCTCGGCCATCGCCGCCAGCGCGACCTGCAGCCGGTGCGGCGCCTCGAAGAACACCATCGTCCGTTCTTCCTCGGCGAGGGCGGAGAGCTTGCGGGCCCGCTCGCCGGGCTTGCGCGGCGGGAAGCCCTCGAAACAGAACCGGTCGCTGGGCAGGCCGGAGACGGCCAGCGCGGTGGTGACCGCGGACGGCCCCGGCAGCGAGGTGACCTTGATCCCGGCCTCGACGGCCAGGTGGGTCAGGCGGTATCCGGGGTCGGAGACGCCGGGCATGCCCGCGTCGGTGATGATCAGGACGGTCTTGCCCTCCTGGAGAACCTGGAGGAGCTCCGCGGCCCTGGCGATCTCGTTGGCGTCGTAGTAGGAGACCACCCGGCCTCTGATCTCCGCGCCCAGATCACTGACCAGGCGGCGCAGGCGGCGTGTGTCCTCCGCCGCGACCACGTCGGCGGTCTCCAGCGCCTCCCGCAGCCGGGGAGAAACGTCGCCCGCCTGCCCGATCGGGGCCCCTGCCAGCACCAGCCTGCCGTTGTCAATCACTGTTCCATCTTCCCTCATTACGGATGGCCCCCCACCCTGGGACGAAGTTCCCTAATTGGGCATGTAGGCGATGTTTCTTGGGTTCGTGGGGCTGAGAGGCCCGTACGATGTCCGAGTGGCCGTGACCGACTTCACCAACCAGGCGTTCGAGCAGCCGGAGTCTGAGCCGAGCACCGAACCGATGCGTTCCGTGCGCGACCGGCTGGTGCCCCCAATGCCCGGTAACGCCTGGTGGGGATGGCTAGGCCCGCTGCTGGTGACGGCCTTCGGGGCGATCCTGCGCTTCACCGACCTGGGCCGTCCGAACGCGGTCATGTTCGACGAGACGTACTACGCCAAGGACTCGTGGGCGCTGTATTTGTTCGGCGCCGAGCACAACGTGGTCAAGGACGCCGACAAGATCCTGATGCAGGGCGGCACCCAGATCTGGCAGCAGTGCGCCCCCGCCGATCTGGAGAAGTGCGCCTCCTACGTCGTCCACCCGCCGCTGGGCAAGTGGATGATCGGCATCGGCGAGCAGATCTTCGGCATGAACCCCTACGGCTGGCGCTTCGCCGGAGCCGTGGTGGGCGTGCTGTCCATCCTGATGCTGGCCCGGGTGGCCCGCCGGATGACCCGCTCGACGTTGCTGGGCTGCCTGGCCGGTCTCCTGCTGTCCGTGGAAGGACTGCACCTGGTGCTGTCGCGGACGGCGCTGCTGGACATCTTCCTGATGTTCTGGGTGCTGGCCGGTTTCGCCTGCCTGGT
>NZ_FZOD01000010.1 GCF_900188345.1 Streptosporangium subroseum
AAGAATTCCTCTCCACCTCCTCCCACCTTCTGGAGCTCCCGGTCAAGCCCTCGGTCAGGGCAGCCACCCTGCGTCTCCTCGCCGGACTGCCGACGACCAAGGTGCGCGGCTCGATCACCGACCCTCTGGGACGGACGGGAATCGAGGTCACCTTCACAAAGAGCGAGGGCTTCACCGACGAGTTCGGTACCGATGACGTGGTGGCGCAGCGGTACACCACCATCCTCGACCCGCGGATCGGCACCGTCTTGGCGGTAGACGTCGCGATCGCGGTCGAGAGCACGGAGGGGCTCGCCAAGGGGACGTTCATGGACTATCAGGCATGGGCACCTGAGGCGGGCTGGACTAGCGAACGCCCCGAGCGGCCACGCGGCTGCCGGCTCAGCGACCGTCCGCTCCCGTGACGGGCCGCCCCGGGCAGGCGCGCTCACCACCTTCCTTCCTTTGGTGAATCGGCAGACGAGACTACGGCCCGGCTTACCGCCGACCATGTCGGGATACGGTCTGTCAGCGCCTGCGGGCGGCGGGATCGCGTCCGGCTTGCCAGCACGCGAGCGCTTCCCCGGAGACCCGGGCGTAGCGGGCCAGCGAGGCGACCGAGGTGTGCCCGGAGTAGGCCAGCAGGGTGGAGGTGTTGGCCCCGTCCTCGGCCGCGTGGGTCAGCGCCGAGTGCCGCAGTTGGTGCAGCGTCCAGCCGCCGGTGGCAGCCTCGAACAGCTCGGCCGCCCGCCGGTAGGACAGCCGCGCCTTCCCGCTGCCCGCGTCGATGTCGGCCGGCGGCAGCGCTACCCGGGCCCGCCGGTCGGTGGCGAACACCGGCCCCGTCCGACGCCCCGCTAACAGGCGGGGCAGCAGACGGGCGGTGCCGGTACGCCACACGATCACGTCGACCGCACCGCCCTTGCGCCGGACCCTGGCCCGCCGGTTACGCAGATCCAACTCCTCGGCGTCCAGGCCCAGGACTTCGGAGGACCGCGCTGCGGATTCATACAACAGCCGCCACAGCGTCCGCTCGCGCAGCGCGATCCCCTCCCTGCCAAGCAACTCGGCGACCTCAGCACGATCCAGGGACCGGGTGCGGTCGGCCTCGACCGGTCGGCGCTTGAGCCGGCGCAGCGGGTCCTCGGTGATCCAGCCCTGATCCCGCCACCAGCCACCAGCTGAGGCCAGCGCGTTGAGCCGGGCGTTGACAGTGGCAGCCGATGTCGATCCCCACCGCTCGATGAACCAGGCGGCGACTCGATCGGCCGCAGCTTCCCCCTCGAACACGGTCACCGGAGTGTAGGAGCCGAACTTCTCGGTCAGAGCGCGCAACGCCGTGGCGTAGGCCCGCGCGGTGTTGGGGTTGGACACCCCGGCGAGAAACCCCTCGATCGCGTCCTTGAGCACCGGCGCCTGCCGCTCAGGTTCGATCCTGCGGACCGCTCCCACGACTACCTCCACGCTCTATCGCAGATAACCATGACGTCTGGCCCCGCCCAGCGGAGGCGTTTCTCCAGGACGACACCGACGCTATCGCAGATAATCATTAAGTATCTGCGGTCAATCGTGTCCGAAGGGGGCAGTGCGAAAGTGCACAGCGCTGACCTGTGCGGACAGGGCTTAGCGCACGATTCGGTTCCGATGTTCCTCAGACCCCAACCCCGCGGGAGACGAGCGGCCCGGGACGCGATTCTGGATGACCAGCATGCTCAACGAGGCAGTCGTCCACGGCTTCGACGCAGCCAACGCGGCGGACCGACCGGCCGACCTCGACGCAGACATCGCAGCCGCGCTCATCAGCAACCACCTCGCGATGCTCACCTCCCCCACGTGGGAGATGCAGCGGCCGGCGTCCGCCCATGCCATTCGGGGCACCGGGCAGACCCTGCAGTGGCTGGCCACCGACACCGCGGACGACGCGGGCGCTTGGTTCGTCGAACAGCGGCCTGACGGGGCAACGTGGCAGCCCACAACCCAGCAGGCCGATGTGACGGTGACCGGCCCGGCACGATCGCTGCTGCTGACCTTGACCCGACGTCTCCCTCTCACCGACCGCGAAGCCACCGACATCAGCGTCGACGGCGACACCGACCTCGCCCAGCACTGGCTCGACAACACCGCCCATGTCAGCGGCTGACCGGCACCGAGGCGCCCCACCGCCACGACGAAGGCAACGTTCGGCATGACACCGGTACGAGATGCCGTCATCAGGGAAGCAACGGACGGCGCGGGGGACGTCTTCGCCCACGGGACGTTCAACTTGATCGAGCGACCCGACGAATCAGGAGGTGATCAGCACGTCGCCTGACACGCCGATCCACGGGTCTTGACTATTTCTCTGATCGGTAGCCGCGGCTGTCCGTGCATTGATCACGCAGTCCGGCGGCCGGTGCGGCGGGTTCGTCGGAGACCTTGATGGAGGAACCTGGATCCCCAAGGGGATCACCTGGGCGTGTACCAGAGACTGATCTTGTCGAGCTCCGCGACGGGGCCGTCGGCGAGGACGCGCGCGATCTTGCCGCGAAGGTCCAGCATGACGACCTCTCTGGTCCTGCCCTCGGTCGTGGTGGTGAGGAGGTGCCGGTCGCCCAGCCAGCCGCCGTACCCCATCCCTTCGCCGATCGGGACGGTCGCCCTGCGCTTCGCCGTTTCGGCGTCCCACAGGCACACGTCGCGAGACTTGTCCGGGCAGCGGGTCGTGAAGACCGTCCCCAGGGAGGTGGATCTGACGTCGTCCGCCGTCAGCTCTCCGACTCCGGGAACCGTCCGCAGCACCGAACCGTCCAGGCGGTGAAAGCGGACCGCCCCGTCGGGCCGGGTGTGCATGACCGAGGCCGAGTCCGGGCCCCAGACATACTCGGAGGGATCGGTCTCGTCCGGCACCAGGGCGATGCGAGCCGTGCGCGAGGCCACGTCCACGATCGCGAAACCCCTGCTGTGCGAATCCCCTGTTAGACCCTCGAAGACGGTCAGCAGGACCCTTGTCCCGGTGACGTCCCAGTGGGGGTGGAAGGTGACCATCGGGGAGTCGACGGTCCTGATCTGGACCTCCGGCGCTCCCGCCGCGTCCAGCACCCGCACCAGGTCGAACTCCCCGTTGAGGAACTTGTTGGTCGGGTTGACGACGACGCGCTCGCCGCCCGGGGCCGCGATGGCGGTCATGAGCGTCCCCAGGAACCGGAACTTCGCGGAGCCGTCCTGCCGCAGATAGGTCTCGCTACCGCGCCGCCGGTCCTCGTAGCTGGTCACCCCTTCCGCGTCCGAGGGGTTCTCATGCAGGGTGATCTTCGTTCCCGGGATCTTCAGGTCGGTCGTCGAGGTGGTGGGCATCGGCCCGATCCTCGGTCTCTCCGGGACGGCCGTCGTCGCGGGAACGCTCGGCCTCGCCACCAGCCCCGTGGACGTCTCGCCACTCTCGGTCGTCCTCGTCAGGTAGATCGCGAGGCCGACGACCAGCGCGAGCGCCAGCGCGATGGAACCGGCGATCGCCAGGGGCGCCGGGCGGCGCTTCCCCGGTGGCGGGGTGACGGCCTGCTCGCGGCCCTCGTCCAGCAGTCGCTGCGGTGCCACCGGATGGCCCAGCAACCGCAGCAGCGCCGCCGTGGCCGCCGGCCGTGCCCGCGGATCCTTGGACAGGCACTCTTCCACCAGCTCGCGCAGTTCCTCGTCCAGGTCACCGAGCCGCGGCTCGCCGTTCAGGATCCGGTGGATGACCACGGGCAGCGAGTCGTTCCCGAAGGGCGGTTCCCCCGTCGCCGCGCACACCACCGTCGACGCCCACGCGAACAGGTCCGCCGCCGGCCCCGCCTCAAGCTGTTCGAACTGCTCCGGCGCCATGTACGGCGGGGTCCCGACGAGGTGGTCGAAGGCCGTCGAGGTGGAGTCCAGCGCGCGGGAGATGCCGAAGTCGATCACCCGGGGGCCTTCGCGGGCGAGCAGCACGTTGGCGGGCTTGAAGTCGCGGTGGATGACGCCCGCCTGGTGGATGGCGGCCAGCGCGGTGAGGGTCCCGATCGCCAGCCGGCGCAGCTCGGCGCCGCGCAGCGGCCCGCGCTCCTCGATGACCTGGGCGAGGCTGGGCCCGTCGACGTACTCGCTGAAGATGTACGGCCTGCCGTCGATCTCGCCGTTCTCCAGCACCTGCGCGGTGCAGAAGGCCTTCACCCGGCGGGCCAGCTCGATCTCCCGGTTGAAATCCGCCAGGGTTTGGCCCCCGGTGTCGCCCTGGTTGAGCACCTTCACCGCGACCCGCGTCCCGGACGGGGACTCGGCCAGGTAGACCGTCCCCTGCCCGCCGCGGCCGAGCCTGCCGAGGATCCGGTACGGTCCGATCTCGGCGGGGTCGCCCGGCGCGGGTGGAGTGATTCCGGTCATCGGGCCGCCGGGGTGAAGCTCAGGAAGGCTGTGTTGAGCTTCTTGAGGTCGGCGAGCACCCGGACGGACTTGCCGAAGAAGTCGACCACTTCGACCTTGGCGCTTTTCTTGGAGATTTTCTGGATGAGCAGGTTCTGGTTGTTGAACCAGCCCAGGATCAGGTCGTTCCCCTCGGAGGGGACGGTGTGACGCCGGTTGCCGGTCTTGGTGTCCCACACGCACAGGTCCTTCTCATTGGGGCACACCGTGACGAAGTATGCGCCCGACGGGGAGAACCAGTTCGTGACCCGTGGCTGGCCGACCCAGTGCATCGTCCGGGTGACCTGCCCGTCCGGGCCGTAGATGTCGATCCCGTAGCGCTTGCCGTCGTAGAACCCCCGCGCGACGGAGCCGTCCGGCGTGAACGTGAAGTGCATCGTGTCGGCGCCGACGGCCTCGGTGAGCACCCGGGTAGCCTTGCGTGCCACCACGTCCACCACCACGAACCCGTCGGACACACCCTTGGCCGGATCCCGCACCGACAGCAGGACCTTGGAGCCGTCCGCGGACCACACGGGGCTGTGATCCTGCCACGGCTGCTCGACGGTCGGCACGCTGAACTCCGTACCGGTCGCCAGGTCTCGGATCTTCAGATAGTCGAAGGTCGAGTCGGTGAACTTCGCGAGCGGGTCCAGCGCTACCTTGTCGCCCTGCGGCGACAGCACCGGCTGCAGGGCGGTGCCCACCTGTGTGAAGGTGTCCTTGCCCTTAGCCCTGGCGAACGATCCGAAGGGCTGGGCGACGCTCAGGTAGCCACCCAGCCTGACGGTGTCCTTCGGATTCTCGTGCAGGGTGATGCTCGTCCCGGCCAGCTCGATGTCCGTGGTGGGCTTCTCCACCTTTTCGAAGGGAGCCTCGGTGACGTTCGGGCTGCTCTGGGGCTGGGGGGTGAAGGCGGGGGCGAGCGCACCCTGCGCGGTACTCGGTGAGGCGCTTGGTAAGGAGCTCGGCGCGGCGACGGGCGACGGGCTCCCCGACACGCTGAGGTAGACCGCGCCCCGGAGACCAGGGCGACGGCCATCGCGCCCGCGGCCAGCAGCAGCGGGCGGAGGCGCCGGACCGGGCGGGTGGCGGGCCCGGCGGGTGAGAGGTGGGCGACGGACATGAGGTCGGAGGTCAGGAGTTCCCCGACCAGGCGGAGCAGGGCGTCGCTCGCGCTTGGCCGCCGGGCCGGGTCCTTGGCGAGGCAGGCGGTGACCAGCCCGCGCAGGTCGTCGGGGAGCGCGTCGAGGTCGGGCTCGTCGTTGATGATCCGGTTGACCGTGCCCGACATCGACCCGGCGTCGAAGGGGGAGCGGCCGGAGGCGGCGAAGGCGATGGTCGCCCCCCAGGAGAACAGGTCCCCGGCGGGTTCGGGGGAGGCGCCCCTGAGCTTCTCTGGCGGGGTGTAGGCGGGGACGTCGACCCTGCGCGTCTCGGTGGACGCGGTCGCCTCCAGTGCCCGTGCCATGCCGAGGTCGATCACCCTCGGCCCGTCGGGACCGAACAGCACGCTGCCGGGGCGCAGATCGCCGTGGACCGTCCCCGCCTGGTGGATGGCGACCAGCGCGGTCATCGTCCCGACGGCCAGCCGGTGGAGCGCGGCCGCCTCCAGGACGCCCCCGGAGGCCACCGTCTCCTCCAGCGTCGGGCCGTCGATGTACTCGCTGACGATGTACGGCCTGCCGTCGTCCACCCCGCTGTCCAGGACCTGCGCGGTGCAGAAGGCGGGGATCTCCCGCAGCGGTTCCATCGCCTCCCGGAACCGGTCGAGATCCACGTCCGCGGGCAGCAGCCGCACGACCACCCGGTCCCCCGAGGGGGATCTGGCGAGGTAGACGGAATCGCCCAGCCGTTCCGTGACCTGGTAGTCGTTCACGCTCTCGGGATCCCCCGCCTGCACGGGAGCGGCGTCCGGCATGGTGTGGCTTCCTCTCCGAGGACTCCATTCGGGATCACCAATTATGGTGATTCAGCCGTACAAAGTGGAGGATCCAGCTAGAGACTCATGTTGAATTCGATCAGTACGTCGCGATGATTCGCCGGGCCGGGCCGTCAATGCGCACCCGGCCGCGCGCGAGGGAAACTCTTGTTGAATCCGATCAGTACGTCACGGTGATGCGCCGGGCCGGGCCGTCAACGCGCACCCGGCCCCCGTAGGGGATCACCAGCTGCGGGTCGGTGTGCCCGAAGTCCACGTCGAAGACCACCATCACCCCGGGCGCGTAGACCGCCAGGGCCCGGGACGCGGCCTCGCGCTGCTCCCCGGCGTAGGCGGCCTTCTCCTCCGGGCTGTTGCGCCGATCGAGGGACCACGCCTTGGGCCGGGCGAGGAGGATCGCGGGGAACTGCCGCAGGAGACCGCGCTCGCCCATGTTGCGCAGGATCCGGAAGACCTCGGTGGCCGAGGGCAGCTCCTCGCTGGTCTCCAGCAGGAGGATCATGCCCCGGTAGGCCTCGGGGGGCCGGATGTCCCGATCGGCCATCAGCAACCAGGAGAGAATCTCCAGGTTGCCGCCCCAGGTGGTCGACTCCACCACCCGGTCCGCGTTGTGCCAGGACCAGCCGGAGGAGGCCTCCATGGAGGGCGGGGAGTCGAAGGACTCCGGGTCGCCCCAGTCCTTGTCGACGTCGCCGTACTCGGTGTTCTCCGGGAGCGTGAACTCGCCGGAGGTGAGCAGCGCGGCGCGCAGCGAGTCGGCGGTCAGGGGGTGCATGCCGCCGCAGCGCCCGAACTGGACCATCACCGAACCGCCGTGGTAACCGACGACGCCGAGGTTCGACAGGTAGGCCAGCAGGTTCGTGTTGTCGCTGTAGCCGAAGAAGGGCTTGGGATTGGCGCGGATCAGCTCGCCGTCCAGGTACGGGGTCACGGTGATCTGGTCCTCGCCCCCGATGCTGGCGATGATCGCTTTGATCTCGGGGTCGCCGAAGGCGGCGTTGATGTCCGCGGCCCGGTCGGCCGCCGTCGCGCCCATGCGGCGAGTGGTGGGATATTCCACCGGGATCAGGCCGAAGTCGTCGCGCAGCCGCTGGATCCCCGTGTCGAAGGGGCGGGGGAACAGGCCGGGCAGACCGGCCGAGGTGGACAGCACCGCCACCTTGTCGCCGGGCCTGGGCTTCGGGGGATACACCGGTTCGTACATTCCCAGACCGTACCAACGGAGATCAAAGACGCGCCGCCCAATATCGGGCATGAACCGGCCCTGCCGCCGGATCATGACCCGGCCCGTTGAGCGGTGAGGGTCCGGCTCGGAAGCAGGCGGTGCCGCCGTCTGTTCGAAGATCACTATTCGAAGATCGGGGTCAGTTCGCTCTCATAAGCGGGAGCATCGATGATCGAGACGCCGACGGCGGTTGCGGCGTAGACGTAGTGGCCATTGGGGTTCGCCGCTATTCCCAGGGCGTACGCACCGACCTTGATCGGTCTGGGCGAGACCCTGTGCTTCAACGTGTCGATGGCGAGGACGGCGTTCGACCAGCCGTTGGTGACGTATACCCAGCCACCTTCCGGGCTGACGGTGATTCCCGACCAGCCGGTGACGTGGGTCCTTTTAGAAGCGGCATCGATGCTCAGGTCGAACGGTTTTCCGATGGTTTTTCCGGTCGCCGTGTCGATCACTGTGACGCCTTCACCGGTGAAATTCCATATGCCGCCAGTGCTGACGTAGAGGCGGAGACCGTCCGGGCTGATCGCCAGCCCTCCTGGACGGTTGGCGACAGGGATGGGTTTCCCCACGTTCGTGTTCGTGGCCGTGTCGATGACGGACACCTGGTTCGAGCCGCTGTCGGCGACGTAGACGCGATGGCCGTCCGGGCTGACCACGAGTCCCTTGGGCGCCTGGCCGACGGGAATCGACTGCCCGATGGTCGTGTTCGTGGCCGTGTCGATCACGGACACGGTGCCGGATTCGCTGTTCGAGACATATACGCGCTTGCCGTCCGGAGCCACGGCGACGTCCGCGGGCCTCTTGCCCACGGGGATCGGCTTCCCGACGGCCGTGTTCGACTCGAGGTCGACCACCCTGACCGTGTTGGTGTCATGGCGGGTGACATAGGCACGGCGGCCATCCGGGGTGACTGCCATCTGGTAGAAGGCCTGGTAGCCGTTTCCGAGGACGATCGGCTGCCCGACAGTGAGGTTCGTAGCGGTGTCGACCGTCCACATCCGCGTCCCGCCGGAAGCGATGATGTCGCCGATGACATACAGGCGGCGACCGTCCGGACTTGCGGCGACGGAGGTCAACAAAACGGGAACCCGGTCGTAGAAGGCGATGGTCGAGCCTGCAAACACCATCGCGAACATAAGGGCCAGTACGACGAGGAAGCCGACGCGACCGTTCGAGCGTGAGGGACTGGCCGGCTGCGACGCCGCGATGGTGTCCTGCGCGGAGGGTCGTGCGGTTGGATCGGCCACGCGCAGCCACAGGCCGGCGGCCAGAAGTAGCAGCAGCGTGCATCCGAACCCGACGACCTCGTTGAGTTCCAACAACTCGCTGCCCCGGACGAGCGCGAAGCCGGTGGCGAAGATCGCCGTGCCGCCGGCTATCCAGCCCCCGAGCAGCGAGAGCTCCAGTCGACGCGAGGCCGAGGTGACCGCGCCCGCCGGCAGGAAGAGCGCGAGCACCGCCACCACGAAGAACGGCGCGACCCAGACCTGTAGGTTCTCGCCCATCCGTTTCGCGGCAGCCACCTCCGCCAACTGGCCGAGCAGGAGCGATGCCCCGAAGAAGGCAAGGACGAACACGCTCCGCCTGACGGGGGCCCGGGGCATGGCGAGTACGAAGCGCACGGCCGGGTCCCGCCACAACGCGAGCCCGGCGCAGAAGGCCGCCAGGAGCAGGATCGCGTATCCCACGGGCTCGACCCAGAGTCTGCCACCGAAGTCCGGGTCCAATTTGAAATCACCGGCGAAGAACGCCAGGCCCCATACAGATGCGGCACCCGCGCCGATCAGGAACCCCGGCCCGATGAGAGATCTCGTCCGCGGCAGGAGCGTCAGCGCGGCTGCGACCACGGCCAGCATCGCCATGCCGGCCGTGTACCACGCCATGATCGCCCCGGCGCCCGCCGGGTGGCTGAAGAAGGAAGCGTCGTCGATCATGGCGGACTCCGCGAGGGAGCCGTGCCATGCCGCTTCCCCCACGGCCAGCAGCACCCCGGCCAAGACCGCCAGGACCCCGGCCACCACCTGGATGTGCCGCCCCACCGCCCGGACGGCGCGCATCGCCTTTCCGGGCCGCCCGGCCGAGACCATCGCGGACCGCGATTCCTTGCCCCCGGCACTCTCCGTCGACGCCGATCCGACTTCGGCACCCGCTGTGACGACGTCTCCGGGGGAATCGACGGTGAGGCTCGCATCGGCCGGGGATGTCATGAGGTCCGCGTCGGCCCCGGGATGCTCCGTGGATGCTGTGACCTCCACGACATCCACGGGATGCTCCGTGGATGTCACGGCATCCGCAACGGCCGGGAAACGCTCAGGGGGTGCCACGGGATCTGCGCCTGATGGGAAAGGTTCCGGGTCCGGGGACGTCACGGCGTCCGCGGCCACCGACGGTGCCGGTATCGGTCCTGCTACCTGTGGCTCAGGGACGCGCGGAGAGTCGGACGGACGCTCGGTGAGGGACCGCAGCCGAACCGAGGCCGCGGTCGAGACGAGCTTGCTGTCATCGTCGACCAGGCGTTCGATCTCGTCGCGCACGGCGGTGCGCACGACGTCGTTGCCGATCCGGTGGAGACGAGTGAGCCCCTCCAGTGCGCCGAGCCGATCCGACGCGATCGGACTGCCGAGCGCGTTGCGCAGATGCGTCGGCAGGGACCAGTTGATGTTCTGGGCGATGACGATGCGACCCTCGACGTCGTCCTGTTTCTTGGGCCGCTGCTGCGGCATCTCCTCCACCACGCGCTCGTGCACGTAGCTGTACAGCTCGTCGACGGTGATGTCCCCGTCCCCGTCCAGATCGGCCTGGCCGTTCCTCAGGCCCTCCACCAGGTAGCGGGTGAACACCGACTGCGCCGCCTCGCCGTGCAGCCGGTTGCCCTCGAAGGAGTACTGGGTGGAGTCGGAGGCGGTCAGGACGGTGCGCCCCCGGCCACGGAACCGTTCCAGAGAATGCACGTCGGGGTCGCCCTTCGCCAGGTGTCCCGACGGAAAGGCACCGCTGTAGCAGCAGTCGAGGATCAGGACCTTCTGCCGGGAGGCGCACCCCTCCATCGCATGGTCGATCTGCTCGGCGGAGAGCGACGTGAACAGAAGGCTGTCTCGGCGCGTGTTGGCCATCGCCAGGAACAGCCGGCCGTTGTCGTCCTTGAGACCATGGCCGGTGAAGTACAGCAACGTCAGGTCGTCCCGCCGCCGGTCCCGATACAGGTCGCCGATGGCCTCGCCCACCCGGTGGTGCGGCTCGTTGATCAACGCGGTGACCTCGAAACCGGCGATTTGGGGGTCCCGCAGGACAGCGGCGAACGACTCCGCGTCGTGCGCGGGAGATGTCAACCGTCGTAGTCCGGGATCCTGATATGCGTAGCTGGCGATCACCAGCGCCAGTCGCCGTCCCATGGAACTATCGCTTCGAATGGCGGCGCAGATACGCGTCGACGATATCGCGCTGCTGGTCGGCCGACGCCCGCTCCAACTCGATGGTGTCTCCATCGATGGTCACTGAAACCCGGTGCCTCCCAGACTGGCGGCCGAGCCAGTCCCGCACAGTCTCGATCAATGCGGTGAAGACCCCGCCGGAGACGCTCAGCGCGACCACGATCGCCCCCAGCGTCACCGGATCGCTGCCCTTCGCGCCCGCTGGGACCACGTCATCCGCCGCCCAGCCGATCGACTCCACGTCGAGCTCGGCGAGTTCGGTGCGCAACTGCCTGGTAAGCCGCTCGACTTCCTCCGGCTCCACATCTGCGTCAGGAACGACAACCAGCGCCAAGCGGAGATCCTCGCCCGCACCTATGTCGCTACTCATGCGCGTCTCACCTCATAGGAACGGCAATCCACGCTCGATCATCCTCTTGGCCGACCGGCACTGGCAAGGGGCAAGGATCCCTGAATTTTTCAGTGCCAAAATACTCTTTGAGTACATAAGTCGCTAATTTAATACGAAAGGTAATTTTTCTCTCATAGTTATGGCTTTTGCCCCTTAGTCCCGTGAGCAGGATGAAAACGATCGGTCGATCCCGTCCGGGTGCCGACTGATTTGGTTAAAGCGAAATCAACGATATGACCGCGAAAAATCCCCGGTTCCGGTGCGATGCCGGATTCGCCGTGACAGCGGCGGCGAATGCTGCCTACTATCGCGATCCGGCACCGGATGCTGTCACCGTCCGGGTGAGGCACGCGTGGTGCTCGTGAGATGCCCGTGGAGGCATTCCACCGTGTCAGTCGAACTGAACCACACCATCGTCAGGGCCCGTGACAGGCGGGCTTCCGCCGAGTTCACGGCCACCATCCTGGGCTTGGAGGTCGGAGCGCCCTTCGGCCCGTTCCTTCCCGTGGTGACCGCCAACGGCGTCACCCTGGACTTCGCGAACAGCGACCCGGATGAGATCGTCCCGCAGCACTACGCGTTTCTGGTGTCCGAGGAGGACTTCGACGCGATCTTCCAGCGGATCCGGCAGGCCGGGCTCACCTACTACGCCGATCCGTCCCGCAGCCGCCCAGGAGAGATCAACCGCAACGACGGCGGGCGCGGCGCCTACTTCGAGGACCCCGACGGCCACTTCCTGGAGATCCTCACCCGCCCCTACGGCAGCGGCGGGTGAGGAACAGTCCCCGTGAGGGCAGCGGCTGATGAGGAACAGTCCCCGTGAGGGCAGCGGCGGGTGATGAATAGTCCTCGTGAGGCAGGGGCCACCGCCGCTCCGTTCACGGGGCGAAAGCGGACGAGCCGCCGGTCTCACCGTACGGGGCGCTCGCGGTTTCCCAGCCGGTCGGCGGCGATCCGCCTGATGACGACGCGCTGGACTTTGCCGGTGGCCGTCCTGGGCAGCTCGTCGAGCACCAGCACCTCGCGAGGGCGTTTGAAGGGGGCCAGTTCAGCGCGGCAGAACGCGATCAGCTCGCCGGTGTCCACCTGCCGCCCGGCGGCGGGGACGACGCAGGCGACGGGTTTCTCCAGACCGTCCCCGTCGGTGTAGGCGACCACCGCGCACTCGGCGACCGATTCGTGCTGGAGGAGCCGGGCCTCGACCTCCATGGGCGACACCCAGATGCCGCCCGCTTTGATCATGTCGTTGGAGCGGCCGAGGCAGGTGTAGAAGCCGTCGTCGGAACGGGTGTAGGTGTCACCGGTGCGCAGCCACTCACCCTGGAAGACCTGCCGGGTGACGGCGGTTCGGCACCAGTAACCGGTGGCGATGGAGTCGCCGCGGACGTACAGGTTGCCCGGCTCGTCATCCTTGACCGGGGAACCCTCCTCGTCCAGCAGCCTGGCCTCGTAGCCCGGCACGACCGTGCCCGAGGTGCCCGGCCTCACCGCTCCCGGCCGGTTGGAGATGAAGATGTGCAGGGCCTCGGTGGAGCCGAGACCGTCGATGATGTCCACGCCGTAGCGGGCCGTGAACCTGCGGTGGATCTCCGCGGGGAGGGCCTCACCCGCGGAGACGGCCAGCCGTACGGAGGTGAAGGCCTCGGCGGGCGCGTCGGCGGCGAGCAGCGCGGCGAAGAACGACGGCCCGGCGAAGAACAGCGTCGGCCGGTCCTCGGCCAGTCGCGCCGCGACGCCAGCCGGGGTGGCGCGGGCCGGGTCCAGGATCGTGGTCGCCCCCGCGGCGAGGGGAAAGAACATCGAGTTGCCCATGCCGTAGGCGAAGAACAGCCGGGCCACGGAGAAACACCGGTCGTCGGCCGCGATGCCCAGGACCTGGCTGCCGTAGGTCTCGCAGACGCTCTTGATGCCGTGGTGCCGGTGCATGGCCGCCTTCGGCGTCCCGGTCGTGCCCGAGGTGTACAGCCACAGCGCGGGCGAGTCGGCCCAGGTCTCGTACGGCTCCGCCGGGCCGGCCAGGCGGCCCTCGGCCAGGACGTCGGCCCAGGCCCGCACGTCGGGGCCGTCCTCGGCCTCGGACGCCAGGGCTCGCAGGGCGGTGTCGTCCTCCGCCTTGGTCAGCAGGCCGTCGGCCACGATGAGGGCCTCGGTCTCCGGTGGCAGGACGCGCACGCCGGTGACGTCCTCCATCCTGGGAGGCGGGTCGCCGGCGATGATGAGGGTCTCGGCCTCGGGGGCGTGGGCGAGCGCCTCCCTGACGGCCGTCTCGAACTCCGGCGTCGTCACCACCACGCGAGCTCGGGCGTCGCGCAGGAGGATGTCGAGCTCGGCGCCGTTGTACATGGTGGACACCGGTACGGCCACCGCGCCCATCCGCATGACGGCGAGGATGGTGACGAGCGTCTCCGGCCGGTCGGACATGACCAGGAAGACCCGGTCCTCGGGTCTGACCCCGGCGGCGCCCAGGCCTGATGCGAACTCCCCGGCCCGCGCGGCGAGCTCGGCGTAGGTGAGGGTTCCGGCGGGTCCCGCGACGGCGATCCGGTCGCCGTGGCCGGCCTCTACCTGGCGGTCCACGAGATAGACGCTGGCGTTGAACGACTCGGGCGCACCGGACATGGTCGTCCCCATCTGTCGACGGAACATCGTAGGCAAATCTTCTACACAGAATTAATGTGCCGTCAATAACTTGTAGCATTGATGTGCTGGAATACTGTCCGGCAGTTTCGAGAGAGGAATCCAGTCGTCCATGCCCCGCGCACCGCACGAGCCGGCGACGGCCAGGCCGTCCTACTCCCGCCGCCACCAGGCGGGCTCCGGTAGCGCCCGGTCGCTGCTGCTCACCGTTCTGGGTGAGTACGTCCTGCCGCGCGTGGAGCCCGCGTGGACCTCGACGCTGCTGCACGTGCTGGGCGGGCTGGGCGTGGAGGAGAAGTCCACCCGCCAGTCCCTGGCCCGGATGGCCGCCGACGGGTGGATCGTCGCCGAGCGGTCCGGAAGAAGGGTCCGCTGGGCGCTGACCCCGCACGGACGCGAGCTCCTGACCGAGGGGGCCGAGCGCATCTACTCCTTCGGCCGCGACCGCGACTCCTGGGACGGCCGCTGGCTCGTGCTGATCGCCACCGTGCCGGAGAGCAGGAGAGAGCTCCGCCACCAGCTGCGCACGCGGTTGACCTGGGCCGGATTCGGCAGCCCCGCTCCCGGCATGTGGGTCAGCCCGCACGTGTCGCGCGAGGCCGAGGCCAAGCAGGTCGTCGAGCAGCTCGGCCTGGACGTGGCCGCGTTCTCCTTCAGCGGCCCCTACGCCGGCATCGGCTCCGAGCGCACCCTCGTGGAGCAGGCCTGGCACCTGGGCGACCTGGCCGCGGACTATGAGGATTTCATCCAGGAGTTCGCCGGACTCCGTCCCGAGCCCGGCGACCCGGCGCTGTTCGCCCAGATCCGTCTGGTGCACGACTGGCGACGTTTCCCGTCGCTGGACCCGCAGCTGCCTCCGGATCTGCTGCCGCCCGACTGGATCGGCATCCGCGCGGCCAACGTCTTCAACGATCTGCACCAGGCCTGGCACCAGAGCTCCCAGCGGCACTGGGACACGCTGTGCGCGGCCGAGGAGTGACCACCTGATCCGTGTACGGAGCCCGAACGCGTGGGGCGTCCCGGGCCGAGTACGGACTACGGCGAGCGCCTCGAACACGGAGGACGTCCCGTAACGGAACCGCTCGGCGCGGGAGCGCCCTCAGAAGTGGACGTACTCGTAGTCGAGGGGCCGGTTGTTGATGCCGTTGCGGGGCGGCGCGACCCAGGCGGCGATCTTCCCCGGTTCGTAGACGGGACGCATCAGCGACAGGACGTGGGTCTTGTCGTCGGGAGTGGGCAGCCATCGGTCCCGGCCCGCCTCCCACGCGACCCGGTCGAGGATCCGCCCGTCGGGAGTGACGTGGTGCCCGGCGAAGGCGCCGACCTGCCGGTTGAAGCCGATGTGCGGGAGATGCAGCGCCGCGTCGATGCCGTGGCCGGTCAGGATGCGGTTCCAGCGGGTGATGCCGGTGCCGCAGTCGGCGATGTACTCACCGCGCAGGTCCGCGTTGAGCGCGGTCAGCGCCGGGAGCCGGAGGTTGGCGATGCGGCCGTTCTCGACGTGCTGGACGGTGGCGACGGCCTCGGTCAGCAGGTGGTCGTCCCCGCGGCGTTCCTCCTGCCAGCGGCCCTTGAGCCCGGCGGTGAAGTAGTTGGCCACGTTGGTGGAGGTCTCGCCGCCGAACAGGTCGAGGCTGACGCTGTAGTGGAAGTTGACGTACTTCTGGATAACGTCGAGCGGGATGCCGCCGAAACGGCCGATGTCGTCGGTGTTGTGCTCGCGCATCAGCTGGGCGGTGCGCTCGACCACCCGGTCCACGCCGGTGGTGCCCACGAACATGTGGTGGGCCTCCTCCTTCAGCATGAACTCGCACGTACGGCTCAGCGGGTCGAAGGCCGACTCCTTGAGCGTGCCGAGCTGATACTTGCCGTCGCGGTCGGTGAAGTAGGTGAACATGTAGAACGACAGCCAGTCGGGGGTCTCCTCGTTGAACGCGCCCAGGATGCGCGGGGAGTCCTCGCTGCCGGAGTTGCGCAGCAGCAGCGCGTCGGCCTCGTCCCGTCCGGTGCGGCCGAAGTAGGCGTGCAGCAGATAGACCATCGCCCAGAGGTGACGGCCCTCCTCCACGTTGACCTGGAACAGGTTGCGCAGGTCGTACAGCGAGGGGGCGCTCAGCCCGAGTCGGCGCTGCTGCTCCACCGAGGCGGGTTCGGTGTCGCCCTGCACCACGATGAGCCGCTGCAGCTCGGCCCGGTATTCTCCCGGCACCTGCTGCCAGACCGGCCGGCCCATGTTCTGGCCGAAGGCGATGCGCCGGTCGGGGTCGCGCTCAGCCAGGAAGATCCCCCATCGATACTCGGGCAGTGCGACATGGCCGAAGTGGGCCCAGCCCTCCCGGCCCACGTCGATGGCGGTGCGCAGGTAGACGTCCTGGGTGGGCAGGGTGGGACCCATCTCGCCCCACCACCGCAGGAACCTGGGCTGCCAGGACTCCAGCGCCCGCTGCAACCGCCGGTCGCCGGACAGGTCGACGTTGTTGGGGATGCGCTCGGTGTAGTCGATGGACATCTCAGACTCGCCTCCGGTCGACGTCGCTGGGGATGTGGTCGGCGGACATCACAGGCTCGCCCTGGTCGGAGGCCGCGTTGCGGAGGGTGTGGTCGATGGACATCTCAGACTCGCCTCGGTTAGGGGCGCGATCGATG
The DNA here is from genome assembly GCF_900188345.1 of Streptosporangium subroseum. Classification (GTDB taxonomy): domain Bacteria; phylum Actinomycetota; class Actinomycetes; order Streptosporangiales; family Streptosporangiaceae; genus Streptosporangium; species Streptosporangium subroseum. The sequence goes on from NZ_FZOD01000010.1 coordinate 16,650, forward strand.
GGCATCTCAGACCCGCCTCCGGTCGAAGGCCGCCCGGCGGCCGGTGCCGTAGAGCCGCAGGGCGCCCTCCGGTCCGGCGGCGTTCGGACGGTTGAAGATCCAGTTCTGCCAGGCCGTCAACCGGGCGAAGATCTTGGTTTCCATGGTCTCCGGACCGGCGAACCGAAGGTTGGCCTCCATGGCGGTCAGGGCGTCCGGGCTGAGCGAGGCGCGCTCCTCCAGTGCGATGCGGATCTCGTCCTCCCAGTCGAGGTCGTCGGGGGCGAAGGTCACCAGGCCCTTCTCCAGCGCCTCGGCGGCGTCGATCCGCCGACCGGCCTCCAGATGGAGCTTGGCGACGTGGTCGGGATCGCCGTGGAAGCGGGAGGCCAGGCGGGACAGTCCGTTGCCCATCGGGAGGGAGCCGAAGTTGCTCGCCGTGAGCACGATCCGCGCGGGCTCGCGCTCCCCGTCGCCTGAGGCGAGCGCGGATCGCGCGCGATCCCGTTGCCCGTCATCCACGGCGAGCGCGATCCGTGCTGGATCCCGTTCCTCGTCGTCCGCCGCGAGCGCGGTCCGTGTGGGCTCGTCCTCCTGGAGCAGGCCGTCCAGCATGTACTGGCGGTCGCAGGCCAGAGCCAGTTCCAGCAGCGGTCCGGCGAAGCAGCCACCCGGCTCGATCAGCGCGATCAGGCTGCGGCTCGTCACGTCCAGCCGCTTGAGGGTGCGCTTGAAGTAGTGGCGGATCTCGTTGACCAGCCAGTCGGTGCGGCCGTACTCGGCGAGGACCCGTTCGAAGGCGAGCACCCGGTCAATGTCGCCCTCCGTCCGCAGGACCCAGGTGCCCAGCTCCAGCTCGTTGGTACGCAGCCGCAGGATCAGGTCGTCCAGCTCCCGGGTCATCGCCAGCGGCCAGAAGTCGGCGCCGAGCTCGTGGATCCGCTCCGGGCTCTCGGGGATGTCGTGACGCGGGCCGTACACCGTGATCTCCACCAGTCCGTTCGCGCGGTCCAGGTCGGCCCTGACGGTGGAGTAGACGATCGTGTCGCCGGTCTGTGACCGCTGGAGCGCCGGGAGGGCGATCCCCTCGGCGCCCGCCGGGCGGGTGGAGCGGGCCGCGGCCTCGGCGGCGCGCTGCCGTACGGTCTCCGCGAACCTGCTGCGCGGTGCCGTCTCGTCCACGAGCCGCCACTCGACCGCGGTCCTGCCGCGGACGCCCTCGCTCCTGGTGGCGAACACGTCGGCCAGGTCCTTGCGCACCCCGCGCTTGTCCACCACCCGGGTGAGCCCGCCGGTGCCCGGGAGTACGGCCAGCAGCGGCACCTCGGGCAGCGAGACCGCCGACGAGCCGTCGTCGATCAGGATGATCTGGTCGCAGGCCAGCGCCAGCTCGTACCCCCCGCCGGCCGCGGTGCCGTTGACCGCCGCGAGGTAGGTCTGCCCCGAGTGGGCGGTGGCGTCCTCGATGCCGTTGCGGGTCTCGTTGGTGAACTTGCAGAAGTTCACCTTCCAGGAGTGCTCCGACTGGGCCAGCATCCGGATGTTGGCCCCCGCGCAGAACACCTTCTCCAGGCCGCCCGTGACGACCACGGCCCTGACCTCCGGGTGCTCGAACCGTAACCGCTGCACCGCGTCGTACAGCTCGATGTCCACACCCAGGTCGTAGGAGTTGAGCTTGAGCTCGTACCCCGGCACCAGCCCGCCGCTCTCGTCGACCCGCAGCACGATCCTGGCGATCTCGCCGTCGAACTCGAGCCTGAGGTGCCGGTAACGGCCGGGCTCGGTGTCGAAGGACACCTCGGGCTGGGACATGGTCACGACCTCCAGGGCGGTGCGCGTCTCTCCCTCATTTTCAACATTTTTTCTACGTATCGTCAAGATGATGTAGTGCTTATTTGAGGGTGGGCGAGCAGCGTGTCGCCGCCGGGGGCCTCAGCGTCCAGGCCGGGCACGCCCGGCGCGCGAGCGTTACGGGCGATCCCGGCACGCCCGCCGTGGGCTTCCCGGGAGGTCATTGACCGGCGTGTCATCGGTTCCCCGATCAGCCGGCGCGATCAAGACCGTTACGGTGGGCGGATGCGGATCGACCGTCTCGACCATCTGGTGCTGACCGTCGCCGACATCGAGGCGACGGTGGAGTTCTACACCCGTGTGCTGGGGATGCGGGCGGTGACGTTCGGGGAGGGACGGCGCGCCCTGGCGTTCGGCAACAACAAGATCAATCTGCACGAGGCGGGGCGAGAGTTCGAGCCGAAGGCGGCGCGGCCGACGCCCGGCAGCGCCGACCTGTGCCTCATCGCCAACGATCCGCTGGACGTGGTCATCGCGGAACTGACCGGGCACGGCGTCGAGGTCGAAGAGGGACCCGTGACCCGCACCGGTGCCACGGGATCCATCCTGAGCGTCTATCTGCGAGATCTCGACAACAACCTCATCGAGATCAGCAACTACCGCTGAACCTCAGCGCTCAGCGCGGTGACGGGTGACCGTTCTGGTGGATCGGCCGGGGAACACCTCCACCAGGTGTTCCTCGACGGGCCGGCCGGAGGTGTCCAGGTCGGCCTTCTCCTGGTTGCGGACGGAGACGCGGATCCGGTAACGGCCCGGCCCCGCGGCGGCCAGGTTCGGCAGGGGCTCGCTCCCGTCCCACGACCACAGGTTCAGCTCACCGCTGGGGCTGCGTATACCGGTCTCGACGATCCGGTCCCAACCTCTGGTCGCGATCGGCGGAGCCTGGGTGTAGGCCTTGACGGTGAGGCAGACGGAGGAGTTCTCCACCTCTGTGCGGATGGTCGCGCTGTCGTCGTAGGCACCCACCACGCCGTTGTCGAAGGCGGTTTCCAAGCCGGCGGTCACCCCTTCACCGGCCTCGACGCCGGCGTCGGTGATGCCGTAGCCGCCGCCTTCGCTGACGAACAGGGCGGTGGTGGCCTGCCGCCGGGCGCGCGGCCTCGCACGCGGGTCGGTGCAGTAGGAGGTCTGCTTGGTCTGGTAGTCCTTTTCCCGCTGCACGCCTTCGGCCTCCGACAGCACCAGCTCGGGCCAGGTACGGCCCACGGCGTCGGGACACAGGAAGACCAGGACGCTCATCAGCGAGTGGCTCCAGTCGTCGGCACCCGCCTGGTCCAGCAGTTTTCTGGTCATGGGATCGGTCGAGGGCAGGTGAGCGACCCCGCACAGCGCCCTGCCATAGGTCAGAAGCTCGCGATCGGGCAGCCGTATCAGTCGGCCGACGTAGCCGGTGGCGTCGCGAGCCATGCACAGGAAGGCGAGCTCGCGATCCTTCGGTGCGGTGTCGCCGTACGCCCGGTGGACGACCGTCCAGTCGTAGCACTCCTCGGCGTCGACGGCGCGGCCGGTGAATCGGGTGTCCTGTCTCTGGTCCGTGACGGCCGCAATGACCAGTGCGGCGATTACCGCGGTGACGACCAGTACCCTCCGCGTCGCGCGGGCCCGCGCAGATCGCGGTCCGCCGCCTCTGATGGCGATCATGATCAGCAGCGCCGCAAGCAGGCGATACAGGCCGAACCCGATGCTCCACGCCGCAAGGGGGCCCCACGTCTGCCCGCAGCCCTCGCTGAGCAGGAGATCGAACGCGATGAACGCCGCGTCGATCGCCACCTGAACGGTGATGTAGGCGACGGCGAGGGCGCCGGCCACCCACCCGGCGCGCCGTTCCCGCGCCGGCAGCCATACTGCGAACGCGGCAGGCACCACCACGCTGTCCCAGCCCGCGACCGCGGAGACGATCGGGTTGCCCCAGACGGCGTCTCTCGCCTCGAGCCCCAGGCACGGAGGAGGTTCCCCGGAACTCAGTACGTTGAAATACAGCCATTCCTGGGGAATCCACCAGCTAATTGTCAGTGGCAGCAGACAGAGGATGGTCGCGGTCGCCCACAACCAGAACCGACGTGTCCGCCACACTTTGACTCGCTTTCATCTGTTTCCACTCCAAGAACGACACGCACCTTATCGGGATAAACACCTAAGAAGATCACTTTCGAGGTAGATTTGCTGATCCTCGCTGGTACGGGGGGCGTGAGTTCGCCGCGAACAGGTGTCCATTCATCGTCCGCACCGAACCGCCGGGGAAATGCCGCAGCTGAGCCGTGTGATGAATGCCGTGGATGCGTCCGCGATTTTCTTCAACCACGGAGCGGGTTGTCGAGGTCACTGAGTTGTGGAGGCCGCCGAACCGATAGGCGGACGTCCCGCCGACCATTGGGAAAATCGCCCGGTTCCGCTTTGAAGGGCGATACCCGTTCACGATCGGCAGGTGTGCCCCTTCCCCTGCCAGACCGCTCCGGTGCCAGAGCCGACCACAGGGGGCTCGCGGGGCATCGTCGTCCTGCACCGGCTCACCGAACGAAGCTCGCCCCGCGAGCGGGAAAGACACAACCATCGTTCTTGACTACCAAGAGTGGTTAATTGTTTACTCTTCGTCATGGATGGTGAAGGGTTCGCCGACGCCGCCACCTACCCCCCCTTCAGGGAGGACCTTCATGTCCAACCGTTGCCTCGCCAGGCTCACGGCCTCCGCGCTGCTCGCCGGCGGGCTCCTCGTCGCGGCCGGTACGGCTCCGGCCGCCGCCACCGTTGACGCCGGCGTGCTGAAGCTGTGGGACGAGGCCGGGGAAACGCCCCTCGAAATGCCCGCCAACCAAGGATGCGTCGGAGTCGACCCCTTCTATCGCACGAGCATGGTGGACAACCGCACCGCCTACGCGGTCGAGCTCTTCACGACCGAGGGTTGCATGGGCGAGTTCGTGGGTCTCGTGAACCCCTGGCAGGAGGGCACATATCTGGGTCGACCGGCGGATGTGCAGTCGGTCAGGTTCGTCCTCGCGGTGGAAGAAGACGAGGAGGACGAGTAGCAACGGCCCCGCCGCTGCTCACCGGTCGCCCGTCAGTCCTGACGGCCTGATGCCCGAGCCGGTCTCCCGATAGAGGATGGGGCCGGCCGACCGCCACCACGGACGCCCGTATGGCCTTCGGCCGGCCCCGAGCTTGGCGGGGCCCTATCCTGTGGCCTCCCCCAAGCGAGGAGTAACCGCATGAATCCGGTCACGCCCGAGATGATCGACTACTACACCCGCCTGTTGAAGGATCTCCGCCAGGTGGACGACTACGTCACCGGCGCGATCTTCTGGATGGTGGTGCGGGGGCGTGACGCGCCGCTCACGGTCGCCGACGTCATACGCCGGCTGGGCGCGGATCCCGGCGCGACCACCCCGTCCACGGTGCCGCGGCTGATAGACCCCGGCTGGGCGGTGCTGGAACAGAGCGACCACGGAGTGATCGTCATGGCGACGAACACCGCCGGGCCCCGCAAGCCCGAAACCTGGGCTCGGCTGACCGAAGCCGCGCAGACCTGGGGCTTCTGGTGGCTGGTCAACAACGCGAACCGGCTGTTCTACGCCGCGGACGGTCACCTCGTCACCGAGCTGAACATCCTCAGGCCCGAACCCGTGGAATGCAAGGGTCAGGACCCGCGGGCGTTGGACGCCTACCTGGGCGCACTCCGAGCGCTGGCCGACCGGAAGAGGGCCGACGATCGGGCCGGAACCTATCCCGACCGGTACCGGGATTGGGAGACCGCGCTGGCGACGATGGAGGGGATGACCGGTGTGCGCCTGGACGTCGACCGGTTCACCCGTGAGCAACCATCGATTCACGCCCCAGGGCTGGGATGATCTCGCTCCATGCCTCAGGGAGGCTATGCGCTTCTGCCCAGGTCGGACGGAGCCGGATCGGCGGGACGCCTCACGGCGTGACCTTGACGATCGTCTTTCCGGTGTTGCCGCCGCGGAGCATGCTCAGGAAGGCGTCGACCATGTTGGGCAACCCGGCGACGACGGTCTCGTCCGGCACGACGTGGCCGCTATGGATGTGGGGGATGAGGAAGTCCTCCAGCTCGGACTGGAGGTGGGCGTGGTCGCGGACCAGGAAGCCCTCCAGGCGCAGGCTCTTGCCCACGATGTCGAAGAGGTTGCGCGGTGCGGGCGGCGGCGTGAGGGTGTTGTACTGCGCCACCGCCCCACACCACGCGATCCTGCCCCGGTCGCGCATCGCGCCGATGGCGGCCTCGAGGTGGTCACCGCCGACGTTGTCGAGATAGACGTCCACGCCCTCCGGGGCCGCGGCGGCGAGCTGGGCGGCCAGGTCGCCGGCCCGATAGTCCAGGGCCGCGTCGAAGCCCAGGTCCTCGATCAGGTGCTCGGCCTTGGCCGCCGAGCCGGTGCTGCCGATCACCCTGCCCGCGCCGAGCAGCCTGGCGATCTGGCCGGCGGCGCTGCCGACACCGCCCGCGGCGGCCGAGATGAACACGGTCTCGCCCGGCTGCAGGCGGGCCACACGGGTCAGCCCGACGTAGGCGGACAGGCCGGTGCCGCCGAGCAGGCTCAGGTAGGCGGAGAGCGACACTCCCGGCGACTCCCGCAGGACGCGTACCCCACCGGACGCCACCACCGCGTGACTGCGCCAACCCTGCCGGTGGAACACCAGCTCCCCCACGGGGAGGGCGGGGTCACGAGACTCGACCACGCGCCCGACCGACCTGCCCTCCATCGGCACGCCCAGCGCGCGCTCGTCCATCTCCTCGCGCATGTAGGGGTCGACGGACAGGTAGAGGTTCTCCACGAGCGCCTCACCGGGTCCCGGCTCCGGAGTCGGGACCTCGACATAGGAGAACTGGTCGGCGGCGGGCCACCCGTCGGGGCGCGCCACCTGATGCACAAGAACAGCCATGGGCCGAGCCAACCGCCCTCAGCCGGTCGCGGGACAATGATTTAGCATTTGGCTTAATGCTCAGCTACCGCCTGGGGGTCGACGACCTCGCCGACATGCGCTTCGCCTGCTCGCCACTCCTTGAAGCGGTCACGAGCCTCTGGGCGTTGCGCTGGCCGGAACGGCACGCGCTGCACCTGCCGTGGATCAGGCGGACCCGCGCGACGCTCGCCGCGTCGCCCACGGCCGACGCCACCCTGCTGGACGCTCTGATCGGCGCGGAGCGCGGCTGGCTGCCCGACTTCGTCACGCCCCGGCCGGACACGCCGCTGCCCGGCGTCGACGAGGAGTTGCGCCGGGTACGCGAAACCGATCCGGCCAAGGCGATGGCCGATCTCCGGCACGTCTACGGGCGCCATCCGATCCCCGCCGTGCTGCGCCAGGGGCCCGAAGCGATCGCCGAGGCGCTCGGGCGGTACTGGCACCTGGCGATCGAGCCCCACTGGCCCCGGATGCGAGCCGTACTCGAAGCCGACATGCTCTACCGGGCCCGGCGGCTGGCCCGCGACGGGGCGGCCGCGATGATGACCGAGCTGGATCGGCGGGCACGCTGGGGCGGCGGCGAGCTGCGCCTCTTCGCCGGGCAGACCCTCGAGTACGACGTGGCCGTCGCCGGACGCGGCCTCTGGCTGATCCCCGCGCTGTTCGTGCCGCAGACCATCAGCCCGGTCGGTCCGGAGGAACCGCCGACCGTGATCTACCGGGCCCGTGGCATCGGCACCCTCTGGGAGCGGGGGGAATCCCGGGCGCCAGAAGCGCTCGCCGAGCTGATCGGCCGGTCCCGGGCGAACCTGCTCGCGACCCTGGACGGGCCGATGTCGACCACGGAACTCGCCAGACGGCTCGGCGTGACCCCGAGCGCGGTGTCCCAGCACCTCCGGGTGCTGTTCGGGTCGGGTCTGCTGACCCGGTCCCGCGTCGGCCGGGTCGTGCTCTACGCCCGAACGGAGGTCGCGGACCTGCTGACGGGTCCATGACCGGCGGCACCGATCACCTCGGACCTGCTCGTCTGGATGTTGCCGGCCATGACGTTGCAGGCGGCGGGTTGAGTCATCTACGACCGGGCCTCCGCCGACCCCGAAGGCCGTCCGTGGAGCGAGCGCAAGGCCTGCATCTGGTGGGACGCGGACAAGGGCGAGTGGGTCAAGCCAGTCATGGTGGTGATGCGCCTGCGCAAGCGACTGTCAGCGGCGGGCGATGTCGTCGGCGCTGCGGCGTGGTGTCATCGCCCAGGACGGGAGCCAGGCCGTCTCGGGGAGCGGGGTCAGGCTTGCGAAGTGGTTGATGATCGCCCGAAGTCCCGGGTGCGGGTTCGTTCTGGGGAACATGAGGGAGAGCGGGTAGGCGAGCGTCGGGTTCACGATCGGGATGCGGCGTAGGTCGTGGTTCGTCGGCCAGATGTACCGGTCGCGCGCGCCGACGAGGGTGGCCAGGTCGGCGGAGTCGGCGAGGGCGTCGAGGAGCACCTCGTTACCAAAGTTCGGGCCTGCCGCGTCGAGGCGGAGGTCGAAGGCGGTGGCGAGCTGATCGTAGAACTCCGCCCATTCGCTTCGGGGCGCGATACCCGGCACCCAGATCCGGTGCTTGCGCAGCTGCGGTGGTGTCAGTTTTCGTGCGGGGGCGAGCGGATGTCTCGGGCCGACGAGGAGTTCCAGCGGTGAGTCGAACGCGTGGATCATTTGCACGTCGCGCGGCAGCGCGGCCGGGTCGGTGACGGTGCGGAACGAGGCGTCGACATCGCCTGCCTGGACGGCGGCGACCGCCACGCGTGGGTCGTTGACCCTGAGGACCACCACGTCGAGGTCGGTTTCCGGATGCGACCGCCAATAGTCGTGCAGAACGACGGCCTGCGCGCTTCGCAGGCCGAGAACGTCGATCCGAAGGGCCCGCGAGCCCGGCCTGACCGCGGTGACGGCGCGATCGACACCCGCGACGACACTCCGTGCGTGGGGGAGAAACGCCTGACCGTCGAGCGTCAGTTCGACCCCTCGGGCGGTACGGGTGAACAGGCGGACCTCCAGCTCGCGCTCCAGGGCGGCGATCCGCTTCGAGACCGCCTGCTGCGTCACGCCCAGCTCGTCGGCCGCGTGTTGCAACTGCCCGAACTCGGCCGCCCGGACGAACGATCGCACTGCCTCGGTATCCACCGGTCCAGCCTATGTCCGCACAACCGATCGTTGGGGCTCGCCGAAAGTGGGTTGTTTGATCCTGCACTCCCGTAACCGATGTGATTCGGGGGCCCAAACATCGGTTGTCGCAGGGGGAGTCACGTGCGCGTGAAATTGGGGTCCGATTTCGGCCGGCTGTGGTCGGCCTACGCCGTCAGCACGTACGGCACATGGATCGCCTTCGGAGCGTTCCCGCTCATCGCGGTTCAGGTGCTGCACTCGTCGGCATTCGCGGTTTCGTTTCTGGAGGCAGCCGGGCTTGCCGTCGCGGCGATCATCGCGTTCCCGCTCGGGCCGTGGGTCGAGCACCGGCCCAAGCGCCCGGTGATGATCGCGATGGACCTGGTTCGGTTTCTCGCGATGACGAGTGTTCCGGTCGCGTACTTCCTCGGAATGCTCTCCTACGGCCAGCTGCTGGTCGTCTCGGTCATCTCCGGAACCGCGAGCATCGCCTTCACCGCCGCATCCGGCGCGTACCTGAAATATCTCGTCCGCAGCGATCACCTCCTTACCGCGAACGGGAGATTCGAGGGCACGAGCTGGGTGGCGACCGCGGCCGGACCGCCCCTCGGCGGCGCGCTCATCGGGCTGCTCGGCCCGGTCGTCACGCTCATGGCCGACGCCCTCAGCTACCTGCTGTCCGCGCTCGGGGTCCTCCGCATTCGCGGCGGCGACGTCGCGACACCCCGCGACCCGGCCACCAGGTTGCGCGGAACCGACCTTCTCGCCGGCTGGCGGTTCATCCTCCACGATCGCGTACTACGGCGCCTGTTCCTCAACTCGATCCTGGTCAGCGGCTTGATCATGGCCACCGTCCCGCTCCTCGCCGTCCTCCTGCTGGGCGAGTACCACTTCCCGGCCTGGCAGTACGGGCTTGCCTTCGGCATCCCGGCACTCGGCGGCTTCGCGGGCGCCCGCCTCTCCGCCCGCCTCGTGAAGCGTTACGGCCGGCACCGGGTCATGACCGTCTCCGGCTGGCTGCGATCGATCTTCCCGCTCGGTCTCGCGTTCATCCATCCCGGCCTCACCGGGCTGCTCACCGTGATCATCGTCGAGGGCCTGCTGATCACATGCATGGGCGTCTTCAACCCGATCTACGCCACGGAACGCCTGCAACGGACTCCCGCGGATCACGCCGCCCGAGTCCTCAGCGCATGGAGTGCCTGCAGCAAACTCGTGCAGGCCGCCCTCATGGTGATCTGGGGCATCCTCGCCACGCTGACCAGCCCCCTCGCCGCGATCACCATCTCCGGCGTTCTCCTGCTCGCCACCCCGCTCCTGCTGCCCAAACGGACACACCTGCTCGACCCCGAACCCGCCCTGCCGGCCGAGGAGGTCCCGGCCGCATGACGCACCCGGGCCTTTCACCCGCCGGGAAGGAACGGCGCGGCCCTCCCCGGGGATGAGGTGAGGCCGGCCTGCGGACCGGGGATGAGGTGAGGCCGGCCTGCGGAGTGGCCGGGTGACAACCGTGCGTACCGTCGCGCGGGTCAGGCGAGCTTGTCCAGGGCGGCGATGTCGTCGCCGGTCAGGTTCAGGCGGGCCGCCGCGAGGTTCTCCTCCAGGTGGGCCGGGGAGGAGGTGCCCGGGATGGCGAGGGTGACCGGTGAGTGACCGAGCAGCCAGGCGAGCGCCGCCTGGACGCGGGTCGCGCCGTACCGGCCGGCGATCTCGTCGAGCGCCGCGAGCTGTTCGGGGGAGGGGGCCATGCCGGGCGGGGCCTGCGAGAGGTCGAGGCCGGGGCGGAGCATCCCGGCGGCGAGGGGGAAGTAGGGGACGAACGCGATGCCGGCGGTCTCGCACGCGGACAGGACGTCCGCGCCGGACCGGTCGAAGATGTGGTGGCGGTTCTGCACCGCGACCACGGGAGCGATCTCGCGGGCCTCGGCGAGCCGGCTCGTGGTCACGCCGCTGAGCCCGAGGTGGCGGATCAGCCCACGCCGTCGCAGGTCGGCGAGCGCACCGAAGGACTCGGCGAAGGGCGTGTCGCCGGGGACCATCAGCCCGTCGCCGCCCACCCGCAGGTAGACCAGGTCGAGCCGGTCCCTGCCCAGCCGGACGAGGTTCTCCTCGACCTGCTCGCGGAGCGATTCCGGTTCCGCGGCGGCGTTCCAGCCCCGCCACTCGTCGCGGACCACGCCCACCTTGGTGGCGATGACCAGATCGCCGGGGTAGGGGTGCAGGGCCTCCCTGATCAGGTCGTTGGCCACGTGCGGGCCGTAGAAGTCGCTGGTGTCGATGTGGGTGACGCCCAGCTCCACCGCCCGGCGCAGTACGGCGAGCGCCGTGCCGTGATCCTGCGGCGGCCCCCACGAGCCGGCACCGGGCAGTTGCATCGCCCCGTAGCCGAGCCGTCCGACGGTCAGGCCGTCCGCGAGGCGCAGATTCCTGTCGGCGTGAACGGTCATTTACGACCTCCCTCTGCTGCTCGCGGGCCGGTTGCCACGCGAGGAGAGGCGGGTATGGATCGACGCCGTGGCGATCGCACCGTCCGGGTCGCGGTCGAGCTTGCCTCGCCGTACCAGGTCGTGGACGCCCTGGCGGGTGATGCCGAGCATCGCCGCGGCGACCGAGACCGGCACCGCGGACGCCGACGGGTGCCCGGCGCGCCTGGCGACGGCCCTCCCCAGCGGGGTGCCCCACCATCCGGCGGGCGGGTCGAACGGCGCGTCGCTCGGGTAGAGGGCGCTCACCAGGCGGATCGCCAGGTAGGCGGCCTTCTGGTCGTCCTCGCCGAACAGCACGTCGGCCCAGGCCCGGCTCTTCGCCTCCAGTCGTTCGCGGAGACGCTCGCTGTCGCTCACGCCGAACAGGTCGTCCTCGCCGAACAGGATGTCCAGCGGATCGAGCACCCTGCTGCCGACGATCCTGCGGAGATCCTCGGCCAGGGCACGACGCTCGTCGAGCCACGGTTCCATGCCCGCTTCCCTTCTACTTGACGCCGAGTATCAAGTACTTGTCGTCAGGCGTCAAGTAGCGTGGAATCGGATGGATGGCGGACTCAGTCCGAACGGCGCTGGGTGGGGACCTTGGGGGCGGCATCGAGGAGCGCGCTCGCCGCGGCGCGGGCGGTGGTGGACGCGGACGGGTCGCGGTCCATGCGAGCCGACAGCCCGGCTCCGTCATACAGGAGATGGAGCTGGCGGGCGAGGGACTCGGGGTCGGCCACACCGGCCTCCTCGGCGAGGCCGGTGAACAGGGCCCGCACCCAGGCCCGGTATCCGTCGGCGACGTGCTCGACGGAGCTGCCGTGCGTGGTCTCGGCGCTGGCCCTGACGAACGCGCATCCGTTGAACATGGGATCGGTGAACAGCTCGCCCTGGGCGTCGAAGACACCGAGCAGGCGCTCGCGCGGTGTGCGGAAGCGAGCCATGGCCCTGGTGATGCGCTCGGTGGTGCTGGCGTGACGGCTCTCGAGGTAGACGCGGACGAGCTCTTCCTTGCTGCCGAAGATGTTGTAGAGAGAGGCCTTGGCGACGCCCGCGTGCTCGATGATGCGGTCGATGCCGACCGTCTGCACGCCCTCGCGGTAGAACAGCTCGTTGGCGGCGGCCAGGATGCGTTCGCGGGCTGACGGCTTGGTCTCGGTCCTCGGCATGACTCGCTCCTTTTAGACAGACCTGTCTAGTCTACTGCGGGCTGCTCCTCCACGGTCACCCGATCGGGGTAAAAGGCCACGTGACCTGCGATGGTGCTCACCGAGGGGTACGGGGTCCGGTAGACCCAGACGGCGTCGGTGAGCTCCTGGCCGGGGAGGGCGAGGTGGTAGTAGGACGCGTCGCCCTTGTAGGGGCAGTAGGTCTGGGTCGTGCTGTCACGGAGCACGGCGGGATCGACGTCCTCGAGAGGGATGTAGTGGACGGGCGGGTAGTCGGCCTCGCGCAGGGTCAGTGCGGAGGTCGTGTCGGCGATGACCGTGTCGCCGACGCGGGCGACGATGCGGGCCGTACCGGCTTCGACGGTGATGGGGTGGTCCGGTCCGGGTTCCTTGATTTGCTTTGTCATGATCGTGTTCCTTTCCTGGAGGCGGCACTCACGGCCGCGTCTTCTGTGGCAGCGCGCCCGATAGACCGCTTGTTCCTGTTTTTAGGATCGTTTTCCCGGATGTGTCCGGGCCCCGGTGGCGACCGCCCCCATGTCAGGGGTTGGCTGTCGCGGGCACGGGGCTGCTCGCCTGCCGGTTGGTCAGCAGGCCGATCAGCGCCACGCCGGCCAGGAGGATGACGGCGATCCCGTATTCACGGGCCGTGCCGAGCAGGCCGTCGAGGTGGACGACGAGCACTCCGGCGATCACGGCGGGGAGGCCCATGCCCAGGTAGGACACGACGTAGAGCAGGGAGAGGACGCCGGCGCGCTCGTGCGGCCGGGCCAGCGGCATCACCAGCCGGATCCCGCCCTGGAAGCCGCTGCCGAAGCCGACGCCGGAGATGGCGCTGCCGACGAAGAAGCCGGCCGCCGAGCTCACGCCGATCGAGACGAGGGTGACGCCCACACCGATGATCAGGGCCAGGGCCCCGGCGTACAGCACGGTCCGCGTCGGCGCGTTGCGTAGCAGCAGCACGGACACCGCGGCGACCCCCGCGAGGATGAACAGGCTCAGCCCCCCGTACACGGCCGAGTGCGAGTGGACCAGGGTGCCGGTGAGCGCGGGGCCGAGCGAGCCGTAGAAGCCGGCCAGGGACCAGACCGCGAACAGCACGGGGGCGGCGATCAGGACGGGTCGGCGGACCTGGCGCGGGAGCACGATCTCCGGGACGAGGCTGGCCAGCGCTCCGGGCTTGGGTGACGCCGTCTCGCGCATCAGAGTCACGCCCACCGCCTGCAGGACGAACACCGCCAGCAGCAACAGGTAGATCAGGTGAGCCGGGGCGGGCAGGTACTGGACTATCAACGCCGAGGCCAGCGCGCCGGTGGCGGTGCCGATGCCGGGGGCCACGGAGTTGGCGACGGTGCCGCGTGCCCGGTCGATGTCCAGCATGCCCGCGCCGACCGCGCCCACGGCCACTCCGGTCGACAGGCCCTGTACCACCCGGGCCACCAGCAGCGCCGTGACGCCGTCGGCGGTGGCGAACACGAGCATCGCCACGGCCTGGACCGCGAGCGCGGCCAGCAGTACGGGACGCCGGCCGAGGTGGTCGGAGATCCTGCCGAAGATGAGCAGCGAGACCAGGACGGCCACGGCGTACACGCCGAACACGACCGTGGTGGTGATCGGGGTGTAGCCCCACTCGGCCTGGTAGGTCGCGTACAGCGGCGTCGGCGCGCTGGAGGCTGCCAGGAAGGACACGACGATGGAGGCCATGAGCCCCAGAGCCGCCGTGGGCCCTATCAGATCGCGGTCCCGCCGATGGACCGCATGACGTACGGACCCACTCACGACTACCCCCAAAGTAGCGACTAGACCCATCTGTCTAGTGCGCGCCTCACAGTAGACAGGCCTGTCTGAGTTCGTCAAACGGGACGGGTCGCCGAGCGCGGCCGGCTCCACGGCCCGGTGACACGCCGTCGCCATTGGTGCCCACATATGCGTCTCACCAGCTGATTTTTCTTCTAGCCCCTCCGTTTTCCCCAGCGAGATGGGTCTTCTTCGAGCGGTTTATGAACCAGGAAGAGCGTCCGCAGTCGCCTCGGAGTGCTGTGAGGTTGTGCGAACAATCTCCCCGGAGTCCTGTTCGGCGCGGCCGGCAACTCCGCTTAACCTGATGGATCAGACAGGTCTGTATAGTAATTTTGATCCGTGTCTGACGCATCGGTGCCCTCGCCTTCACGGCGACAACGGCATCCGCGTCGTGTCCGAGCCTGTCCCCGCATCATCGGCCTGGCACGGGCTCGCCTCCCGGCGGTGATCCGACGTGACCGGGGGTATTTGGCCTGACATGCCTTCTCCAGATGAGATCAGGCGCGATTCCTCGTGCGAGTCGTCACGTGTTTTCAGGCGCGGAGGCAGATAATTGGTGGTCGCCGTCCACCCATGACGGCTTTCGTAATAAGCGGCGCGACGGCACAGGCAGGAAGGTCACAGACCCGGACTGGGGCTTTCAAGAGCCGTGCCGTCGCGCCGATTCAGGGACTACCGGCCGAACTCCGTGAGAACGCGTTCGATCCGGGCAGCGGTGGTCCTGACCTCGATGGTCGGAGAGGGGAACCAGGGCGCTCCGTCCGAGGTCAGCGCGTTCCTGGCTGGCATCGGCGCGGCAGGAACGCCTCGGAGAAGGCGAAACAGTCGAAATGGCAGCCGGGGCGATGCTCCGATTCTTGTTCCCCGCCCAGCGCTTCAGACGGAGTACCGGCACAGCGTTTCTCCGCCGTCGATGCGGATGAGGGAACCGTGCACGTAGCTGGATTCGTCGCCGGCCAGATAAAGCGCCAGATTTGCGATGTCTCGCATCTCGCCCCAGCGCTTGAGCGGCACACTCTCGGCGATGGTATGCATGAAATCCGTATTGGCGTAGAGGTCGCGCATCAGGACCGAGTTTTGCTCTAACGTGATCTTTCGTGTTCAAATCCCTCGCGCTACTGGCCTCAGGCCTACTCGTCGTCCTTCTCACCTCTGGCATGGCGGATGCTGCCGCCTACCCCATCCGGGACGCACCTACTCTGACCGACAACAGCCTCTATGGCAGCGGCAAGATTAAAACTTCGACATGTTCCGGCGGCGCGATCAGTACCGAAAGCTCTGCGGCCGCAAAGCGTACGCTCACCGCTCTGTGGCGCTGCCTAAACACGTCCTGGTCGGCGCACTTCAAGCGGGCCAAGCTGCCCTTCACGCCCGCCAAGCTCGTTGTCATCACCAAGCCGACGCGGTTCTGCGGTAAAAGCGTGAAGGATGCCAGAGATTCCGCTTACTGCCGTGCGACGAAGACGGCGGCGATGGTGGTGGACAAGAAGTACTACCTGGGGATCCGTGAGATCTACCCTTTCCAGTCCGTCTCCGAGCTCTACGGTGAGCACCTACAGCACATCATCGGCATCACGGACAGCGCTCGTGAGACACCGTACGACAGTGAGGCCGAGAGCCTCGAGCAGAATCGGCGCTGGTCGCTCCAGGGTGACTGCCTGGGGGCGGTCTCCCTGAGGAGTGTCTGGAAGACGGCGGGCCGGGGTAGTGAGGGCTGGCCCGCGATGCTGAAACTCATGAAGGAAAACGGCGACCCTGGGTCCGGGCCTCGCTACTGGGGCAAGGGCGCGAACATCGTCTACTGGAGCGATCGCGGCTTCAAGAGCGGCGACCCCGGCTCCTGCAACACCTGGAAGGCCTCTTCCGCACGCGTCGCCTGACGGCCGAGGCCCATGACCGTCGCGGTGGAGTTGCCATGTCGATGAGTTCGGGCACTCCTTCGGCCCGAACTGGGTATGGCCCGCGCCAGGGCGCGGGCCATACCGTCGCGATGCGCGAGGAAAACGGGCTCCGGTCCTCAGCCACGTTCCCCCGGGCCGCTCATCGTCCGGTCCCGCCGTACACGACCGCTTCGACCTCGTCGGCGTCCAGGTCGAACGCCTTGTGCGCGGCGGCCACGGCCGCGTCCACGCCGTCCTCCGCGACGATCACCGAGATGCGGATCTCCGAGGTGGAGATCATCTCGATGTTGACCCCCACCCCGGCCAGGGCGGCGAAGAACTTCGCGGTGATGCCCGGGTGCGAGCGCATCCCGGCGCCGATCAGCGAGATCTTGCCGATCTGGTCGTCATACCGCAGCGACTCGAACCCGACCTGATCCTGGATCTTCTTGAGTGCGCCCAGCGCCGTCTGGCTGTCGGTCGCGGGAATGGTGAAGGAGATGTCGGTGCGGCCCGTCGCGGCGGCCGAGACGTTCTGCACGATCATGTCGATGTTGATCTCAGCGTCGGCCAGGGTCCTGACGATGGCGGCGGCCTCGCCGATCTTGTCGGGAACGCCGACAACGGTGATCTTGGCTTCGCTCCGGTCGTGCGCGACGCCGGAGACGATCGGCTGCTCCATCTCGGTTCCTTCGGAGTAAGGGTCGGAGACGACCCACGTGCCTTCCTTGGTGCTGAACGAGCTGCGCACGTGAATCGGCATGTTGAACCGGCGAGCGTACTCCACGCAGCGCAGATGCAGGACTTTCGCCCCGCACGCCGCCATTTCCATCATCTCCTCATAGGAGATTCCGGGAATCTTGCGTGCGGTCGGCACGATGCGCGGGTCGGCGGTGAAGACGCCGTCGACATCGGTGTAGATCTCGCAGACATCGGCCTCCAGCGCGGCTGCCAATGCGACCGCGGTGGTGTCGGTGCCACCGCGGCCGAGCGTGGTGATGTCCTTGGTGCCCTGCGAAATACCCTGGAACCCGGCCACGATCGCGATCCGCCCCTGATCGAGCGCCTCGCGGATCCGGCCGGGGGTCACGTCGATGATGCGCGCCTTGCCGTGCGTGGCATTGGTGATCACACCCGCCTGCGAGCCGGTGAACGAGTGTGCCTCCTGCCCCAGGTTGGCGATCGCCATCGCCAGCAGGGCCATCGAGATGCGCTCACCCGAGGTCAGCAGCATGTCCAGTTCGCGAGCCGGAGGCAGCGGCGACACCTGCTCGGCCAGGTTGAGCAGGTCGTCCGTCGTGTCGCCCATCGCGGAGACGGCGACGACCACGTCGTTTCCGGCCTTTTTGGTCGCGACGATCCGCTGCGCGACCCGCTTGATGCAGGTCGCGTCCGCGACAGACGAACCACCGTACTTCTGGACGACAAGCGCCACGAGAATCTCCCATCCGGACGACGAACGGCCAGTGTAGAGGCGGTCCGGGACATGGCGTGATCTTGACTTCCTGTCAATGGCGCCGCCCGGTCCCGGGCCTCATGACCGCATCACGGGACCGTCCCGGCCAGACGGAGTGCTTCAAGCGGATCAAAAGAGGGATTAATGCGCACCTTCTACGCTCTTGCCCGCGCTTGCACAAGCGACGGGCAGTCACCTGCAGCAGGTCTACGGCGTTCGATGCCGGGGCAGGTACTCCTTGGGGATTACGGGAAAGGATCGGACCGTGCCTGACAACGTCGTACTGAGCATTCGATTTCACCCGGTGGCCGGTGAGGACGTCTACGTGATGAGCGGGGATTTCGCCGGGGAGCCCGAGGCGTTGGAGGCGATCGCCCGTGCTCTGGACGAGCGACGCAGCCTGGTGCTGACCCGTACGAGATATGGCAGTGAGACCGACGTGAACGGCATGGTCGTCAACCTGGCCAACGTGGTGTCGGTGCGCGTGTCGAAGCCGGAGAGCATCGAGGCCGGCCAGTACTTGTAACGCCGGTCCCGGGGCCGGGCCATCTTCACGCCGTCCCCAGGCGGCCCGCGGTGCGCGTCATCGAGGACGTACGGATCGACAGCAGCCAGCGGACGGCGATCGCGGCGATGAAGGCGGTGATGGCGGCGACGACGAGCCACGCCCATACCCGCCACAGCGCCCGTGCAGCCCGACTTTCGCGGCCGAGTTGGCGCCGATGAATCCGGCGGCGACCGTCGGGAGGAAGTATTCGCCGTGGACGTCCTCGAGATGGAACAGCCCCTGAAACCGCTGCGCCAGCAGCCAACCGGCGAACAGCGCGGCGAACGGTGAGGAATCGCGGGGCACGCACCTGAACGATCTCGCGGCATCCTGGCTCACCCCACCCTCAACGAACCGGCGCGGTGCGGCGGCAGGTCATATCGGTGCGGGCGGTGTCACGTTTCCCGAGCCGGGGGCGCTCTTAGGGGGGTCGGCAACCCGAGCCGCCACCAGGAAGCCGTGCGCGAACCCGGCGCCGGCTGATCGAGCCAACGATTCACTGGAGTTCTCGTGTCCACCGCCTACGTCGTCACCGCTCTCGTCACCGCCGCCGCCAATGCCTTCTCGGGCATCGCCGCCATAACCCGCTTCGCGCCGATCATGCGGACGCTCCGTCCCGCGCTCCAGAGAGCCGGCGTGCCCGAATCGTGGCTGACCTTTCCGATAGGCATTCCCAAGGTCGCGGGCGCGGTCTGGCTGACGCTCGGGCTCCTCGGCGTGCCACTGGTCGGTACGGCCGCCGCAGCCGGCCTCGTCCTCTACTTCGTCTGCGCCCTCTACACCCACCTCCGCGTGAGCGACTTCTCGCCGCAGTTCTACCTGGCGATCGTGTTCCTCGGGCTGGCGGTGGCCACGCTGGCGTTGGACCCCGCACTGGTGCTGAACATCAGAAGGTGATGGCCTCGGGCATGGCCATCGCCGGCAAGGCGTTCGGACCCGGTGGCCTCTCGCTGCTCGACCTGCGCTCGATGACCGCGATCAGCACCGTCCCGATCACCCAGCTCAGCCCGGCCGGGCACTCGACAACCCGTAGCCCGATATGGCTGCCGGCAAATGGGAAGTCGCCGCAGTCGCCGGCGGTGCCGGACGACGACTCCTCGCTGCTGATCTACAGCACGCCCCCGCTGTCCCGACACATACCTGATCAACCGGGGCGTAGCCGTATCGACAACGGCTGCGCCCTGGTCATGTCAGCCCCGGTAGCTGAGCGGCGCCTTGTTCGGCAAGACACACCACACCAAGCCAGGGAGCATCACGTGTCCCTTAAGTATAATATGTCGGATTCTGTAACTTATCGTCATTTTTGAGCCATTTGGCTCACGAATAACGATCTGAAAGTGGGAGCCGCATATGGACGACGGGAATCGCGACCCGCTGGCCACGGAGGTGACTCGCTCGATCATGCACACGTTCGAGTCGCTCTTCGCGCTCGCTCCCGGCGGGGAGATCTGGCGTGGGGAGCATGACACCCGATGGCTCGTGAGCGGGCTTCCGGCGGCGTTCATGAACACCGTATTCGCCCCCCACGGCCTGCTGGACGCCGGCGAGGTGGAGAGCTTCGCCGCGCTGATGGACGGCTGTTCGCTGCCCTGGAGCATCAACGTCCTCGGTGAGCCGGCTCCGGAGATCGTCGATCTGGTCACGCGGTACGGGCTGACCACCCGCGAGCATGCGCCGCTGATGGCGAGGGACAGCGCGGAGCCACTGCCGCCGTCCGTGGGCGCGCACCCGGTCCGTACCATCGACGGGAAGGATCACCAGATCTACGGCGAGACCCTGGCGGCCGGTTTCGAGGCCCCGCTGGAGATCATGTCGTGGCTCGCGAGGCGCGAGCTCCTTGACGCACCGTGGGCGACCGCCTATCTCCTGGAGGAGGAGGGCCGCCCGGTCACGACGGGTTACGCGACGCGGCACGGGGACCTCCTCGGGATCTGGAACATCTCGACATCGCCGGAGCACCGGCGGCGGGGGTACGGCAAGGTCATGACGGAGGCGCTCGTGCGGGACGGATTCGCCTCCGGCGCGCGGTTTGCCTACCTGCAGGCCTCCGCCCAGGGCGTCGGCGTCTACACGTCGATCGGTTTCCGTACGGTCGCGGCCTGGACCATCTTCACTCGCGACTGACGGTCCGCTCCTCTCCCCGTGGTCTTGGCTCCCGCACCGGCCCCACCTCTTTCCAGATCTTCGATGCCTTCGAAACCGAGGGCGATCGCCTCACACACCTTCAGGGCAAGGTGCGCGAGGCGACCGTGGCCCGCGGGCAGGAACTGTTCAGCGTCTCGCCGATCAACACGCCGGTGGACGTCCTCGCCGCGAAGCTCCCTCACTGATCGACGACCCCGGGGATCCCACCGCGCGGCGAATCCGACCACGTCGCGCTTCCCGCCCGCCTCCGCTTCACCCAGGTGGGTCAGCCGGTCACGCCGGTCGCCACGGCTCGGCCACCTTGTCTCCGTAGGAGATCTTGTCGGCGCCGACGAACGCGCCCAGCTCGGCGACCGCCCGGCCCACGGCCCAGGTGGTCGCCTCGTCCACGAGTGTTGCCGCTTCGGGGAACATCCCCTCGATCTCCAGCAGCCCCCGGCGGCGGTCCAGGCGTGGTACGAGCCTGCCGATCAGCCGCTCGCCATGCAGGATCGGCAGGATGTAGTGCCCGAGCGAGTCTTCTCCCAGCCCTGGGCGTTCGGCGGCGGAAGGTCCGAGACCTCACCTGCCCTGCGCTGACGAGTCCTTATTCTGTTGCGAGCTTTCGGGTGTTGTGGAAGCGTTGGCTGCGCTTTGCAGCACGCATACACACGACGAAGGACTGAAGCCAATGATCTCGGCGCCCCTCAGCGGCCGCCGTCGGCACTGATCGGTCTGCTCTTCCGGCAGCACCAGTGCCACGCCCGTATTTCCTCACGGCGGTCCCACGCGCGGTGCCTGACGCACCGCTCCCATCTCCCTGTCCGGGAATGGCCCCGGTTCGACGCCGGGTCTGACAAGCCTGCGCGGCTCACCGATCCGCCCCGTGCGGAGGGAACGCGCTCCACCATGTCATCTACGTGAGGTCATCATCATCGTGGGCACCAATGTCCAGAGCTTCGCCGTCGCCAACCTCCGTCGCCGCCCCGTGGTCGTCCAGACCGGTGGCTTCGTCGCGGGGTTCGATCCCGGCACCACCAGCCCGTACATCAACTACGCGACGCCGATGCCCGGCGCCCGGCCGACCGGCCGGGACGTCGCGGCGCTGATCGAGGCGTTCCGTGAGCGCGGTCTCAAGCCCCGGCTCGAGTTCGCGCCGGACGCCGCGCCCGCCGTGGAGCCCGCACTGCGCGAGGCGGGATTCACCGTGGAGGAGGGACACGAGTACCTAGTCTGCAACCCGGCCACTCTGACGATGCCGCCGGTCACCAACGAGGTCGCGCTCCTTGTGGAGACCCCGTCCACGGACGAGGACTACGGGTCGATCGACGCTGCCCTGTCCGAGGCGTTCGCCGGCGTGTTCGCCTCCTCCGCCGAAGGCGCGGCCCGGTTGCGCCGTACCCAGGAGAACGGCGGGGCGGTCAGGTTCGTCCGGGCCCCCGACGGCGGCTGCGCCGGTGGGGCCTCCTGCTCCGCACCGGCCGTGGACACCGCGGAACTGTCAGGCGTGGGCACCCGCCTCGCCTTCCGCGGCCGTGGCATCGCCGGCTCGGTCGTCGCCGCGCTGACCGAGACCCTGTTCGCCCAGGGAGCACAGTCGGTGTGGCTGGAGTACTCGGGCGAGGGATCACGCCGCGTCTACGAACGCGTCGGATTCAAGCCCCAGGGAACCCGTCTGTACATGGCACTCGAAGGGTGACGTACGGGGGCGGGGACGGTCTAGGGCGTCCCCGCCCTCAGTCCTCGCGCGTTATTCCGAAACGATCAGTTGGTGCCTGGTCTGCCGGATGAGGTGAGTCCGGACCAGACGACGGTGCCGATGGAGTCGCGGTGGAAGCCCTCGCGGTCGGCCTGCACACATTGAACGATCAACCCGGGGATGTGAGAGTGCGCATCCCCTCGACATCGAAGAGGCAGATATTCCCGCCGCTTGTGTGAAATTCTCCTCATGGCGCATGCCCGTGTGAGCTGGTTAAATGTCAAAAAGAAATGACAAAAAGGGAATCATGGGAATGCCATTGATTTTATCCCTTGCGAATATATTCATCTCGTAGAGGCGGGTCAGGTTCCTCCGCCGGCACTTGAGGCTCCGCCGGAGACGGCGGAAGACACGGGCGCACGCCGAGAGAGCCCGTTGCGGGCGACTCGGTGGCTTCCAGGCCCGAGACCAGGAATATCCCTACCGCAGAGGAGATAGCTGTGCCGACGTCGGCGCTGTCCGTCGAGCGGGTGCTCACCGATGCCAGGAGTGCCGTCGTTCCGGCGCTGCGAGCCGCGGTCAACGGCCTGTCCGCGCCGATGAGGCGCCTGGCCGAATACCACTTCGGCTGGTCGGACCAGCAGGGCGCCCACATCGAGGACACGGGCAAGGGGGCGCGTCCGACATTGACGCTCCTCGCGTGCGAGGCCGTCGGCGGCGAGTTCGAGCAGGCGGTGCCCGCGGCCGTCGCGATCGAGCTCGTGCACAACGCCTCCCTGCTGCATGACGACGTCCTCGACCGTGATCGCCTTCGTCGCCATCGCCCGGCCATCTGGGCGGTGGCCGGCGTGCCCGAGGCGATCCTCCTCGGCGACGCGCTGTTCTTTCTCGGCGTGCGGACACTCGCGGAGGCTCCGGCTCCGCTGGCGAGCACCGGCGTCAAGTGGCTGGTCACGGCTGCGCAGCGGCTGGTCGAGGGTGAGCACGCCGACCTCACGCTGGAGGAGCGCGACGACTTCTCCCTTGCCGAGGTCACCGCCATGGCCCATGCCAAGAGCGGTGTGTTGCTCGCGGAAGCCTGCGCCATCGGCGCGCTGGCGGGCGGCGCGGACGCCGACCGCATCGACCACCTCCGTGCCTACGGAGCACACCTGGGGCAGGCCGGCCAGCTCACCGATGACCTGCTGGGCATCTGGGGCGACCCGGCGGTCACGGGCAAACCCCGGCTGGCCGACCTGCAAGCCCGTAAGAAGAGCCTCCCGGTCGCCGCGGCCCTGACGGCTGACAACGCCGCCGCCCGTGAACTCGCCGACCTCTACCGCGGACCGTCCGATCCCGGGCAACTGCAGCGCGTCGCCGACCTCGTGGAGGCCGCGGGCGGCCGGGCCTGGGCGGTCGAGGAGGCTCGCCGTCACGCCCGTACGGCGCTGGAGCACCTGCGTGCGGCCGTACCGGCGTCGAGGGCGGCGGAAGCGCTCACCCTGCTCGCCCACCGGGTCGCCGACCGAACGCGATGAGCCTCGATCACTGCGGACCACAGGCGTTTGATGAGCCTTTTGAGCCCCCTTTGCCTTGACGACGGCGGCCTCCCCTCGGGCCGGAGTGGCATCCGGGGCGGCCATAAGCTCGTGGCATGAGCGGCTTCGAGATAGGCACTGACGGTCCCCAGGTGATCGTCGTCGGGATCGACGGCTCGGATACCTCGCTCCGCGCCGCCGCCTATGCCTGGGGGCTCGCCCGCCGGCAGGGCTCTGAGCTGATCTTCGTATTCGTCGCCGGCACCGGCGTGATCACCTCGTTCATGCCCGACGCCACCGTGGCCGCCTTCCAGGCGCAGGAGGACGTGGGAACCGAGCTGCGCGAGCGGATCGCCAAGATCGCCGAGTCCATGCATCCCCGGGTCCCGCACACCTTCCGGAGCGACCGCGGCGACGCCGCGTCCGTCTTGATCCGGATAGCCGACGAGGTCAGGGCCGACGCGGTGGTCGTGGGCGCCTCAGCCCAGGCCGGTCACCGCTTCATCGGCTCGGTGGCGGTCCGCCTGGTCCGGGCCGGCCGCTGGCCCGTCACCGTCGTGCCGTAGCCGGGGCACCCGTCGAGCGTGGGTCCCCTCTCCCCGCCGGCCGACACACATCAAACCAGGCCGGCCAACCATTCTCGCCGGTGCTGGACGGCCTCCGGGCGAAGCTGTGAATCAGGAACCGAGCGGAGTCACCGGTTGGCGCACAGGGCGGCGTCGACGGCGGCGACGACCCCCATGACGCCGGTCTCGTCGGTGGGCAGGGCCGTCACGGCGACCGTGGCCGCCCGGCCGTCCTCGGTGACGGCGTCGCGGGTCTCGTAACCGTCGATGTCGCCGCCGTGGCCCCATGCGCTGCCACCGCAGCTCAGCGGCATCTTGACGAGTCCGAGCCCGTACTGCCAGCCGGACGGCATGCCCTTGGTCTTGACCGTCTCCCGCATCTGCGTGAGCTGCTCCGGCTTGAGCAGCTTGCCGTCCAGCAGTGCGACGAGGAAGCGGTTGACGTCACTCGGGGTGGCGATGAGCTGTCCGGCCGCCCACCCCCAGGACGGGTCCAGGTTCGTGACATCCAGCAGGGGGCCGCCGGGCTTCTTGGCCGCATACCCCTTGGGGTGGGAGCCGCGGATGGTCTGGTCCCCGACGCCGGGCCAGTACGTGTCGCGCAGGCCGATCCGCTTGATGATCCTGTTGGTGATCTCCTCGCTGAGCGGGCGACCGGTGATCTTCTGGACGAGCAGGCCGGCCACGATGTAGCCGGTGTTGCTGTACTCCCAGTCCTTGCCGGGGGCGAACGACGCCTTGTGCGCCAGGGCCGTGTCGAGCATCTCCCGGGGGCCGACGTAGGTGTGCCGATACTCGAAGACGCTCGGCATGTACCGCGTGTAGTTCGGCAGGCCGCTGGTGTGCTGGAGCAGCTGGCGAGTTGTGATCTTCCGGCCGTCGTTGCCGTTGCCGCGGATCAGGCCCGGCAGATACTTCTCGATGGGCGCATCGAGGTCGATCTTGCCCTCGCCGGCCAGCTGCAGCACGACCACGGCGGTGAACATCTTGGTGTTGCTGGCGATGCGCACCTGCCCGTCGACCGGCACCTTCGCCCTGGTCTTCAAGTCCGCCACCCCGGCGGTGTAGTCGCGGGTCCGCCCCTTGGCGTCACGCGTCGAGGCCAGCGCGGCGGGGAAGGCGCCGCTCTTGACCAGGTGATTCAGGCGCTGCTGCACCACGTCGGCGGTGCGGCGGTGGGCGAGCTCCTTGGCCTCACGCATCGCGGCGGGCAAGCCCGCGTCATCGACCAGCCGCTCCAGGTGTTCCCGTACGACATCGGGGGTGTGGCCGGGGCCGGTCGCGGCGTTGGCGGAGGCGACCGGCAGGCCGGCCACGGTGAGCCCGGTCAGCGCCGTCAGTGCCGCCGCCGCCAGAATCCGTCCCCGCATACGCCGGGGACGCCGGGGGGAGGTGGGCTGGGTGGGGGTGTGCGACATGGTGAACACTCCTTGCTGGTCAGGGGTCCGCTTGGGATGTCACCAGCATGGCTGTGAGCGGGTCGCATGATCGATCCCGCGCACTGGAGTGCTCTGGTACAGCTGGCTGTACCCCGCTTGTCTCGTTGGCGGGATCGTTGCCGGCGGTGATCGTCCGTAAGTTTCGATGTGTCACGACGACCTGTCGATCGCATCGAACAAGGAGCACACCATGGCCGACATCAACGGCACCCAGGACGCCACTCAGACGCCGGAACAGCCCGTCAGCACTCGCAGTGGGCCGCTGCGCCTCGTCCTGTGGACGGTGCTTGTGATCAGTGGGGTTCTCAACGTGGTCACCTCCATCACCGTCGCCAACATCTTCGTCGGCATGGGCTTCGGACTCGTCGCCCTCGCCTGCATCGTCGCCCTGGTCGTCCAGCACTTCAAGCACCGCCGATGACCACTGTCATCGAAGATTGACGACCGGCAGGTTCGTGTCAGTGAGGTGAGGGCGATGGGACGTGCCGGGTGTCTGGGGCGGCCGCGGACATGCCCGCGTCGATGGCGTCGAGGAGCTTGTCCAGGCCGGCCAGTTGTTCGTCTCCCAGGGCCCCGAAGATCTCGTGGAGGATGCGTTCGCCCGCCGCGGTGCCGGCTGCCAGGGCCTTGGAGCCTTCCGGGGTGAGGGTGACGAGCTTGGAGCGCCGGTCATCGGGGGCCGCTGCCCCGGATTCAACGTCACCGGGCTCGGACGCGAACTCCCCTTCGCCGGAGCCCTGGAAAAGGTCCTCACCACGCTGCACCTCGGCGACCCCCGACGCGGTGCCGAGATCATCGTGAGGCTCGCAAGGGACCCGGTCTTCGCGGGCGTCACCGGAGGCTACTTCGCCGCCAAGAACGCCCAACCCCTGCCGTGCCCCCAGGCCGGCCGTGACGAAACGGCCCAGCGCACCCTGTGGAATGTCACCGCCGAACTCCTGCTCCCCATCCGGCGCCCCCACGCGGCATGAATCGGTCTACCGGGTTCTTCGGGCTGGAGGAGACGAGAACCCGGGCCGTTCGCGCGGCGGGTTCGCCGGTGTGCCCGTTTCAGGCTTCGCGGACGAACGTCGAGCATTCCGGGCAATCGTCGAGGTATCGGTGCCGACACTCAACGGTGTGTTGCAGGAATGTCATCGCCTGCTGTCTGCGGACGATTTCACCTTCAAGTGCGGCGATCTTTGCCCTCACGACCGCCTGCGCTGTTGACTTCTGCGGCGAGAGGGCGGCGATGACCTCGGGCAACGAGAGCCCGACCCGCCGCAGTTTCAGTACGGTGCGTGCCTGTTCCAGGGCACTGTCGTCGTAGACGCGGTAGCCGTTGCCGTCGCGACGTACGGTGAGCGCCCCGACCTGCTCCCAGTGCCGTAGCACGTGAGCTTCGATCCCGAGCTCTGCGGCGGCTTCCCCGATCGTCTGCGCCATACACGCCTTGCCTTCATGTCGACCTGAACCTTTAGCGTCTCCATCATGCCCGACACCACTCGCCCCACGAGCGCCCGTCATAGTTCATCGATCCTGGTCACCGGCGCGACGGGCAACCTCGGCCGCGAAGTGGTCGACCGCCTCCAAGCTCGCGGCTTGCGCGTGCGATGCCTCGCCCGCCGTCAGCTGGATCCGCGTCCCGGAGTCGAGTCGGTGGCCGGCGATCTCACCGACCCGGCCCTGGTCCGCTCGGCACTCGCAGGCATCGACGCCGTCTTTCTCATCTGGCCGCTGCTCGATTCCGCCCCTGCCCATGACCTGGTCGCGGAGCTCGCCATCACGGCACCTCGTGTCGTCTATCTGTCCTCGACGGCCATCGACGACGAAGCCGCTCGTCAGAGCGATCCCATCGTTCAGGTGCACGCGGACATGGAAGCCCTGCTCCACGATGCCGGACTGCGACCAGTGGTGCTGCGCAGCGACACGTTGGCCTCCAACGCCCGTGGCTGGGCCGCACAGGTGAGGGCGGGCGACGTGGTGACCGGTCCGGATATCGCGCGCACAGCCGTCGTGGACGAGCGCGACGTCGCTGACGCGGCCGTCACCGTACTGCGCGCACACCATGACCACCTGGATCACGGCCCGTACGTGCTGACAGGGCCCGAGGTGCTCAGTCGTGCCGACCAGGTTGGTCGCCTCGGTGCCGCACTCCGGCGTCATCTGCGCTTCGAAGCGGTCCCTGCCGACCTCGCACGATCACGAATGCTCGCAGATGGGCGTCCCGAGCGACTGGTGGAAGCGCTGATCGCCGCTTCGGTGTGCCGACCGGAGTCAAACCGCGTCACCGACCATGTCGAGCGCCTGACCGGTCGAGCGGCCGGCACCTTCGCGAGGTGGGCCATCGACCACGCGTCTGAGTTCAGCTGACCCGGGGTGAGTCCTCGATCGCCGAGTGGCCGGTGGCGCACGTCCCGGAGATCCTCACCACCCGCGAGGCGTTCGACGCCCAGGCCGCTGCCGAGCCGAAACCCCTTCCGGCGACGCCGATCGCGTCCTGACCCGTTGCCGGATCGCGGTCACCGTTGCGGGCGTGGCGACGCCGCCCTCCATGAGCCGAGCATGGCCTGCCCGCCGGCCGCGGCTTTTCTGCCCGTTGATCAGGAGTTCATCCGGGGTAACGTTCCTGCGCGGAGCGTCGGCCAGCGCTTTCGATCGGCGGAGGCGGAGAAGACATGAGGCGGTTGGTACGGAGTTTCTGGGGGCCGAGGCAGGAGTCGGTCGAGGAGGTCGCCGCCCGCTGGACGGCCCTGCTGAAACGGCTGGGGGAGATCGAACCGGCGGTTTTCGGCCCGTGGACGGGGGTGTCGGACTTCGGGCCGGATCCGTCCGTGGAGGTGGAGACGGAGGCCCTCGCCGCGTACCTGAGGGAGAGCAACGCGGACGACGGCCGGCTTGACCGGACCGGATATCGGCTGGCGCTTCACACCTCGGCGCGGCAGACGGTGCAGGTCAGCATCAGCGGTTCCGCCGGCGGGCTGTCGGAGTTGGTGCCCATGGTGGTGGTGATCGCCATCACCGCGCCGGACGACAGCCCTTCCTTGCCGTACACCGAGATTCTGCGCGCCCTCGCCGAGAGCTGGGACATCGATGTGGGCGACGTGACCGACGACGACATCCTGGACGCCCTGGAGGATGACGGTCTCGGCCCCGGCGATCGGTCCATCGGCTGGGGCGGTTACCTCTCCCAGCGGCGCGCCGCCCTGTTGTCGGACAGCGGCCTGTCCCTGCCGGGGAAGGCGGAGCCCATGACGCACGGCGGAGTGCTCCTGGATCTGTCCGGCGTCGGCACCGTCGAGGACCTCGTCGCACTCAACCGTCAATTGCGCGCCACCGGCGCCCTGGAGCCGTTGCCCCCTCCGATGGACCGGCGTGACCGACTCGGCGCGGGCGGCCCGCAGCAGGTCGGGTGCTCTGAAGCTGCCGCTCCGGGCGAAGCGGTGAATCAGGGGCCGAGGCCCCGGCCGACGGGCAGGCCGTTCAGCGTGCGGGACGCCGTCGCCGCCGTCGAGGTGTTGCTCACCCGGCCCGTCCCCGCGGACGGGCCGACGAACCGGGAGGGGGACCCCGACAGCGGGGAGTGGACGGGCAGTTTCGGCGCGGGCTTTCGCCTCACCCGGCTGTGGGAGAGCCGCGGCTATTTCGGCGTGTCCGGCCCCGATTGGAATGCCGCGCAGGAAGAGTCCGAGGCATATCTCGCAGCCCTGGCCGCGGAGTTGGAGCAGCGGTGGGGGCCGCACCGTGACGTGAGCATGCGTCCCTATCTCTTTCGCTCATACGCCGACGAGCCGATGCCCCCGCTCTTCGCCGAGATCTGCTCCTTCGACCTCTACGGTGACCTGCTGGTGTGGGGGCCTTTGGACACCCCGGAGGGGCAGCGTTGGGTGGCGGTGAGCGTCAGCCAGTGCGACGAGGACGCCCCGCACATCATGCTCGCCGCCACCGGTGACAGCCCGGTGACCGAACCGGACGAGTGAGCCCCTGGCGTTGTTCGCTCTTTCCGCTTCACGGAGCTGGAGCACCTCCGCACGACTGGACTCGGTGGTGACCGCTCGCTCAGACGGCGATGAAAAATTCCAGCAGCTCCGGGGCGAGAGACTGAGGGGCCACGTTATGCGTCTGGTCCTCCAGGATTCTCTGTACCGCTCGGGGCACGGTCGCGGCGACCGCCTTTCCCGCGTTGGTCATCCACGCAGGGCTGTTCTCGCCGATCAGCACGAGTGTGGGCTGCGTGATCGAGGTGAGAAGTTCGGTGGGCAGGGCGTTGCCCGGCCCCATGAGAGCGGCCTCATACGCCAGGGTGTGAGCGATCGCCTCCACTCCCGACCAGGAGGAGTGGGCGCGCATCGCGGCCACCATCTCGACGGGGACCTCGGCGGCCTCGACCATGAACAGTTCGGCCGCCTCCGCGCGCCGGCCCTGTTCGACCAGGACTTCCAGTCGCGACGCGAAGTCGTACGACAGGCTGGGCGCGCTGTTGTCGACGTGGTACGGAGGCTCCCACACGGCGAGTCTCGAGATGGCCGAGTTCCGGGCGGTGGCCTCCAGCGCCAGAGCGGCGCCGGAGGACCCACCGAAAACCATGGCCGACCCGCCCGCCGCCTCGATGAGGGCGGACAGGTCCTCGATCTCACGCTCAACGGCATACGGCTGGGTGTCGCCGCTTTCGCCGCGGCCACGACGGTCGTAGTTGAAAACCGTGAACCACGGCGCCAGGGCGGCTGCCACGCCGTACAGCGTGGGATGGGTCTTGTCGGTGAACGCGCCGTGCACCAGGACGAGCGCCGGCCCGACGCCGGATCGGTCGTACGCGATGGAGGTCCCGTCCGCCGAGGTCACCCTGCCGGTCATCGTCTCATTCATGGCGCGCGTTCCTTTCAGGCCGCCGGCGTCACCAGGCACAGGGCCTCCCAGTGGTGACCGTCGAGGTCGGTGAAGCCACGCTGGTACCGGTAGCCGTCATTCCTCAGCTCGCCGACGGCTGCGCCGCCCGCCGCGAGGGCCTTGTCGAACAGCTCGTCGACCTGAGCGGGGTTCTCGACGCCCACGACCAGGATCACCTGGGTGCTCTTGGTGGCGTCGGCGACCTCCGTGCCCGCATACGTGGCGAACGTCGGCTCGGTCAGCAGCATGACCTGCGCCTGCTCATTGATCACCACGGACGCCATGTCGTCGGCCATGCCGAAGAGCGTGAAGCCGAGGGCGGTGAAGAACGTCTTCGACCTGTCCAGGTCTCGGACCGGCAGATTGGCAAACAGTACGGCGGACATCGCTGGAGCCTTTCCTTATGGTTGTTCGCGCCGGTTGGTGCGAACACCTTTATTCTGCGGATCCAGGCCCGCCGGGGCTTGGCTCTCGGTGCCGGCCGATTGACTTTCCGTGCCAGGCCCTCAGCCCGGTGGCATGAGGCAGGTGCGGCGGTACTCGGAGGGGGACAGGCCGTACGTGCGCCGGAACAGCCGGCTGAAGTGAGCCGAGTCCGGAAGGGCGTACCTGGACGCGATGACCCCGACGGGTACGTTGTGGAAGGCCGGGTCGGCCAGGTCTTTGCGGCAGCGTTCAAGGCGCCGGTGCCGTATCCACGCGGCCACCGTGGTGTCCTGCGTCTCGAACAGCCGATGCAGATAACGCAGGGAGACATGGTGCGCGGCCGCGACGGTGCCGGGGGCCAGATCGGATTCGCCCAGATGCTGCTCGACGAAGGTGTGGATGCGCAGCAGCAGCGTCCGTTCCCGTGACTCCTCCGAGAGCGTCTCGGTCTGTTCGGCGCGCTCGGCGATGGCCATCGTGACCAGGTCCATCACCACCGTGGACAGCCGGGCCGCGTTCGCGGGTCGGTAGGTCTCGAGATCCAGGGCCACCCTGCGAAGCAGCGGGGCCGCGAGGGCGCCGGTCCCGGAATCCGGTGTGATCGGGACCGCGGTGAGCTTCGCGACGGAATCGAAGGGCAGCGCCAGCATCGTACGGGGAAAGCCGAAAATCGCCAGATGCACCGCCGAGTCATAGGCCAGCTCGTACGGCCGACCGAAGTCGTAGATTGCGAACTCTCCACGCTTGAGCTGCGTGGACCTGCCGTCCTGCATCAGGGCGGGGCGTCCCGAGATCGCCAGCACCACCCGATAGAGGTCGGGGTTGTCACGGCGGATCAGACCGGGTGTCCGGTGGACGCTGTGCGGCGTGGAGGTCTGCACCCTGCCGACACCCAGTGGGCCGAGTTGCCCCGCGCTGATCTCACCCCGTAACGGGGTGTCCCCCTCGATCCGGAAATCGAGAGGACCGAGCGTGTCACAGACGATGCTTCGCCATTCGTCATACCGGCGCGCGGCGGGCACGTCACGAGTGCGGATCAGAATACCCATCCTCATCGCCCTCCGTCGGCCTGCCCCATGCCAATGGTAATGACGCTTCGGCGCGCGTCAGCCCCGCGAACCGATCGGCTTTATCGTGTGAGCCCAATTCCATCGTGACGCCGCGACTGTGGGAACGCAGAGGTAGATGAGCCTTCGGCAGATTGTCAAGAGGCGCGGCATCTCCCTGCGGTGCCGTATTATCCGCACCGCGGAAAATCCATGCTCAACCTTGCGAAGGGCCGGCGCGTTGAAGAGGGGCGAAAGGAGGCCTCTCTTATGACGGATGAAGACGAATCGGCTTTCGATGAGTTCCTTGCCTCCCGGAGCACCGCGCTCCTACGTACCGCCATTCTGCTCTGTGGCGCTTCCCAGCATGACGCCGAGGACCTGGTGCAGGGTGCCCTGGAGAAGGTCTACCGGCACTGGCCGCGGATCAGGCACGACAACCCCCAGGCGTACGCCCGGCGGGTCGTCGTGAACGCCGCGATCTCCGTCGCGCGCCGCCGAAAGGTGATCCAGGAGATCACGTTCGCCAGACCGCCGGACACCGCCGTGCCCCCGTTCGACGTGGACCTGCGGGAAGCCTTGTTCGCGGAGTTGCAGCGGCTGCCCACGCGGATGCGGGCCGTACTGGTCCTGCGCTACTGGGAGGACCTGTCGGAGAACGAGACGGCCACGCTCATGGGCTGTTCGGTCGGGAGCGTCAAAAGCCAGGCCTCGCGCGGTCTTGCTCGAATCCGCGAACGCATGTCGAGCCTTGAAGGAGCATTGAGATGAACGCAGAGGAAGCGCTGAAGGAGACGCTGCTCGCACAGGTGGCCGAGGTGCAGGCCAGCCCGGCACTCGGCGGCGCCGTTCGCAGGAGGCACCGCAGGCGCCTGGCCAGGTTTCGCACGGCCGGCGCGGCGCTCGTCATGGTGGCGGTAGCGGGGACGGTGCCGGCATATCTCACGATGACCTCGGCGGGCGAGCCCATGTCGTCCCCGACGGAGAGGGAGGCGGTGGCGACCATCCGGTCCGGAATCGTGGTCCCCGACGTCGTCGGCAGGGACGCCAAGGTGGCCGGCCAGGTTCTGAAGGCCGCCGGCCTCAACGTGCAATCCAGAGTGGGCCCGCTGTCGAGCGACCTGCCGGCTGGAATCGTGGTCAGCCAGAACCCGCCGGCAGGCGGCGATGCCGAACCCGGCGCCAAGGTCACCGTCATCGTCTCCTCGTCCTCTGAGGCGGGGCTGAAGGTGAACAAGCCACAGAAGCTCCCGCCCGAGCTGGGCGATCTCGGCGACGAAGGCGGACACCGCTTCGCCGGCGTCGACTTCGTCTACTTTCCCGAAGGGCTCAAGTGGGTGCCTTCGTTCGACAGCGACACCTTCGGCAAGACGAGCAACTCCACCTCGTGGAGCGAGTCGGGCAAGGTGACCGACGGCTACGGGATCCAGGTGATCGTCTACGGCGGCAAAGCCGTCGAACAGATCTCCGAGCGGATGGCCGGATACGGCAAGCAGGGCGCAGAGCCGATTGATATCCGCGGCAAGAAGGCATACCTGGTGAGCGTCGGCGAGCCGCCCGGCGAACTCGCCAACGACAAGAACATCCCATCCGGCGAGCCTCGCGCCCGCGTCCTCACCTGGGTCGAGAACCCCGGCCTCGCCATCGAAATCCTGATGAGCCCTGACTACGCCAAGAAGATCGACGCCGACGCGGAACTCAAGAAGATCGCCAACGCTCTTCGCCCGGCCAGGTAATCCCTCCCAAGCCGGAGCCGCCGCGTCCGCCTGCCTGTTCCAGCGTCGGGCATGTCCCGGGTGCGGCGGCCACATCCTGTCGGGATGAGCCTGGCCGGTGGTGTCCTCTTGGCGGCGAGTAGCGTGCGACGCAAGAGCCGTTACGCGGGACGACGCGCCGACGAAGCCGCGGCGCGCCATGTATCTCCTGGTCGTGATGTGGCTTCATCACGACCGGGGGCTCTCATTTCATGTGCCGCCGCCGCGGTCAACGTCCACGACCAGTACGTCCGGCCTCTAATCCTCGAGCTTGGTGGTTACCTTGCTCGCGGGGGGAGCCTTAATGGAGACCTTGGTGCCCCAGCTGGTGAAGCGGGTGTCGACGGTGATCGTCTTGCCTTCCCAGCCGGGACTGTCGAATATGCCCGTGACCGCGTGGGAAGTGGTCAGGCGCTGCGGGAGCCCGCCACGGTTCACCATGAGCTTGAAGGTCACCACGGTCTTGTCGCTCGCCCGGAGCGGCAAGGTGGCCCTGAACCAGGGGGAGACCTTGGCGAGCCTGCCGAAGGTGGTGGTGCCGGAATAGCTGATGCCCACCCGCTTGGCACCCTTGAGCAGAGACGCGAGGGTCGCCGGCTCGGCGACGTTCACGAGCTGGCCGAACCAGCCACTGATACCGCCGGTCATGCCTTTTTGCGCCTTGTACCAGGTCTTGCCCTCCGGCATGCTGTCGCCGTAGATCCCGCCCGAGAGGTAGCTCGTGGTGCCGATCCGGATCGTCCGCGAGGGGGTGGACATGCCGGTCGGATCCAGGGCCGGCGGTTCGACGGATTCCATGGCGCCCTTCGAGCTGATGTCCGAGGCGACGATCCCGGTCTTGCCGAACTGGAAGGAGCCGATCCGCTGGAGATAGGGCTCGCTCCTGCCTTCCCAGGTCACGGTGCTGCGGTCGCCGAACTCCATGCCCTTGCCCGCAGCGAACTGACTTTTCAACGCCTTGACCGGGTCCGCCGGAGCGGGAGCGGCCTGGGCCGGGGCGGCGGTTGCGAGCGTGACGGCTACGGCTGTCGAGATGCCTGCGATGAATCGCTTCATATGGATTCCTTCGTCGCCCAGTACAGGAAAGAAGATCTTTTCTGACCTTGATCACAAGCACGTCTCGGGATGCGTCACCGAGCTTCCCCGTAGCACGTACACCGTGCTCACGCCGTCCCGCCGGAGGGACGCCTGTCCCGCGCCTTCCAGCAGTTCGTAGACGGTGGCACGGCAGAAGCACGTCGGGCCTTCACCCCGAGGTGTAGACATCTTGAGTGCCAGATCGTAGAGATCTGGAGACCAAGGAGGGGGCTTCACCCCAGGATGTGGACGCCGGGGATGTGGGAGGAGACACCACAGCGGACGCCGGGAAACGACCGCGCAACGGAGTTCCGCGCACGACCGCCCCATGAAGGTTTCCCCTCGCTGGGCGAGTCGAAGCGGGTGCGCGGCGTGCACCCGCAAGTCCCGGCGAGATCGGCAGCGGTGAGGGTCGTCCGGGGCGGGCGAGCCACCGGTTCCCGTGCCTGCCGACCTCCCACGATTCTGGACCGTGACAGATGATCGTCGGCGAAAATTCCCCGCGGTGTCGGCTCGGTGTCGTCGAACGGTGGCCGTAAGCGGCGATAAATCCCTTATGCGAAAATCCCTGCTCGCCACAACCGTGATCGCCGCGGCCCTGGCCGCCGGTGCCGTCTCACCCGGCATCGCCGGCGCCGAATCCGTCCACACCGGCTCCCAGTCCGGCCACGGCTCCTCATTCACCTTCGCCCTGCTCGGTGACACCCCGTACGGCGAAGCCCAGGAAGCCGTGTTCCCCGCCCTGGTCAAGGACATCAACGCCGACCGGGACGTCAAACTGGTCCTGCACGCGGGCGACGTCAAGAGCGGCTCGACCTCCTGTGAAGACGCGCACTTGACCGCGACGGCGAAGCAGTACCAGACCTTCGAAGACCCATTCGTGCTGACCCCCGGCGACAACGACTGGACCGACTGTCACCGCGCCGCGGCAGGTGGCTTCATGCCGACCGAGCGGCTCGACGCGGTCCGCCGGATCTTCTACCCGGTCGCCGGCCGTACCCTCGGCATGCACCCGATGAAGGTGGACACCCAGGCCCGCGACCGGCGCCACCGCGACTACGTGGAGAACGTGCTCTTCACCGAGAAGAAGGTCGTCTTCGCCACGGTGCACGTGGTCGGCAGCGCGAACGGCCTGGCCCCGTGGGGCGAGCTGCCCGGCGGGGACCAGCCGGAGCCGCGGCTGGCGGAGTACGAGGCGCGGAAGGCCGCCGCGCTCGACTGGATCGACAAGGCCTTCGACACCGCCCGGCGCACCCACGCCCCCGGCGTCATCCTCATGCTGCAGGCCGAGCCCACGCAGAGCGCGGGGTTCACCGAAATCCGCGAGCGCATTGTCGAGCGCTCCCGCGCGTACGGCAAGCCGGTGCTGCTCGTGCACGGTGACGAGCACGTCCAGGAGTCGGAGCCGAACTACGCGGGCGTGCCCAACCTGACCCGGCTGGAGACGTTCGGGGATACCGCCAACCAGTGGCTGACCGTGACCGTCGAGCCGAAGTCGGCCAAGGTCTTCTCCTGGAAGCAGCGGACCGTACCGGCCAGCTGAGCGCGGCGCCGACCGGCTGACGCCCCTTCCCCTACGTAGAAGCCCATCGACGCGGCCGAGGGCTCGGCCGCCGCCAAAGCCCGCCGCCAGCGCCTCCTGAGTGTCTACGTTCCTTGGTCGGTGTTGGCTCCGTCTCGTCCAGGACTTGGTGAGAGTGCTGGGGCACTCTCACCAAGTCCGTCTGAGCTTTTAGCCGGAGGAAGTGAGTTCGAACCAGACGACGGTGCCGATGGAGTCGCGGTGGAATCCCCAGCGGGTGGCGAGGGTGTTGACGAGGGCGAGTCCGCGGCCTCCGGTGGCGTACGGTCCCGTGGTCTTGGGGAAGGGGATGTCCGAGGAGCCGGGGTCTTGGACGGTGATGAGTACGCCGTTGAGGACGAAGGTCAGCGTGATGAGGAATTCCTGGGGTCTGTCGGCTGGTCCGGTGGGGTGTTCGATGGCGTTGGTGGCGAGTTCGCTGGTGAGGAGCATGGCGTCGTCGCGACAGGGATGGTCGTCGCCGAGGAGTTCGGCGACGAAGGTGCGTGCGGGTCTGACCTGGCTGGGTGTGGCGGCGAAGCACTGAGAGATCATGGGCGCCTGTCCCAGGCGCGGTGGCCACATCCTGTCGGGATGAGCCGGGCCGGTGGTGTTGGTGGTCATCGGTCGGAATCGATCAGTGAACGCGCCGACGAGCAGGGACAGCAGTCGCGCCGCCATCGTTGTCACTCCCTCAATCGTCTTCTACAGCGTTCTCGGTTGGCTCAGCCAGATCCTCTGCGGCAAGCGACAGATGTTGCCGGAGGCGTGTTCGAAGGCGTCTTCCTTCCAGATCCCACGCTGATCTACCGGGTTCTTCCGGTCAGCAGCGCCGTCCAGATCGTCCGAGCTTCGTTGATCGGCCGGACCGAGGTTTCGTGTACCTCGTGTCTGCCGTCGAGCTGGACGGTTCGCCGGAGGAACGCCTGTCCTGCGCTTTCCAATAATTCGTAGACGGTGGCACGGCAGAAGCACGTCCAGGCCACCGGCCGCGCCCGCTCCAGCGCCTGGTACGGGCGCCGCCACTCCAGCCGTACGTGATCTCGCTGGGCCATCGCCACGTGCGGACTCACGCACTCGTCAGGCAGGATCACCACGCGCCCCCGCCATCAGTTCGGGCAGCGGATGCGCTGCGCGGAGGTCGGCGTACCGCAACGCGATCCGTCGCGCCGCACGCTGGGGGTCCGTTACCGGCTGCCAGGCGTAGACGAACCGGTGGCGGGGACCGTCCCATCCGGTGCGCCACCAGAACCGCTCACCGTCACACCAGACCACCAGTCCCACCCAGACCGACACCAACGCCAGCCCGTAACCGTCGTGCACGTCGGAGACGATTCCCTCTTCCTGCAGAGCGCGTTGCAGCAGCTCAGCCGCCTGGCAGGGATCCGTCGTGACCATGGGTGGTTCGCCTGACATGGCTTCTCCAGGTGAGATCGGGTGCGCTTCCTCATGCGGTGTCGTGCGAGTCGTCCCGTGCGTCCAGACGCGGCGACAGATGGTTGTCGACTCATGGCACCCATCTCTAGTGAGCGGGCTTTCTCAAGGTGCTGACAGCAGACCGCATGGCCTGATTTGCTCGCAACGAACAGCAAAAACGACGCGAGGTGCGCGCATGACCACGGAGAGAAAGCGAGGTCCCGGGCGACCGGCCAAGGACCTCGATCCCGGCATGTCATTGCGCGCCGCCCTGGGCGCCAGGATGCGCGAGCTGCGCAAGGGACGCTCGCTGACGTTGATGGAGCTCGGTGAGCTGACTGGATACTCCTGGCAACACCTCGGCGCGGTCGAACGAGGAACGGTCGCCCCCTCGGAGTCAGTGATCGTCGCGTGTGACACCGCGCTCGGCGCGGGCGGCGTGCTGAAGGGCATGTTCCCCGGAGTCATCCGCGAGCAGGCGCACCTCCGCCACAGCGGCGAGGCCGCACGCAGATCCAGCCCGGAGGCGCCGGATTCCGAGGTCGACTGGGGACGGCTCAGCGCCTGCGGCAAACGCGCTTCCGTACTGACCTCCGCAGTGGTGGACGACATCGAAATGATCACCATGCATCAGCGCCGCCTCTACCACGAGCTGACATCGACCCAGATGCTCGTCCCGGTCGACGGCCACCTCGGCCTCCTGCTCTCTCTCCTGGAGACGCCCGCACCGGATCGGCTACGACGACGCATCGCCTCCGCGGCCGGGGAAGCCGCCGGGTTCTCGGCATGGATCTGGTTCGACCTCGGTGACCACTTCAAGATGGGACACCGGTACGACACCGCGCTGAACGCTCTCGGAGAAGCCGGCGACAGAGGATTGCGGTCCTACATCAGCGCCTACCGGGCGGTCACCGCCGACGCGGCCGGGCGGGCTGACGAAGCCGTCCGCCACGCTTCAACCGCCTTGGACACGGCCGATCGTTCCGTCACCCGAGTGACGAAATCATGGCTCCATGCCGTGAACGCCACCGCCCGCGCTCATGCGGGCGACAGCCGTACCGCACTCGCCGAGCTCGGCCAGGCGCATGGAGCCCTGGAGCAGGCCGGCGGTGAGCGTGACGAGTGGATGTACGACTTCGACCACGAGCGGCTTCTGGGTTACGAGGGCAACTGCCTGCTGGAACTCGGCCAGTACGCCCAGGCCGCCCGCTCCTTCGAACACGCTCTCCGCGGTGCCCCCGCCACGTGCGTCCGCCGACGAGCGGAGATCAGCGTGGACCTGGCACAGGCACGCCTCGGGGAAGGTGAAACGACTGAAGCCGTACGGCTGGCGCGAGAGGCGATCGCCGTGTTCGCCCGGCGAGGATCCACCTCGGGCATGTCCCGGGTGCGGCGGCTCCGTGACCGGATGACGGAGCAGCGCCAGGACGTGGCGGTTCGCGAGTTGGATGATTTCGTCCGAACATGGCAAGAGTGAGCCCTATCCCGGCCGAACTCGTCGCCCGCGCCACCGTGTCCTACGACGCCGTCCAGGCGGTCGGCGAGACCGTCTACTGGATCGAGGGGCGGCCGAGCGGGGACGTGCTCGTGCGCTGGACCGCCGCTGATAGCTCTCGGGACGTGCTGCCGGAGGGCTTCCATGTCGCCTCCTACGTGCACGAGTACGGCGGAGGCGCCTATTTGGCCACCGAGCGGGACCTCTGGTTCTGCAATGCCGACGACCAGCGGATCTACCGCGTGAGCGATGGCCTGGATCCCGTACTGGTGACGCCTGCTCCCGTCTCACCGGGCGCCCTGCGCTATGCCGATCTGCGCCTACTGCCGGGCAGCGGTCAGTTGATCTGCGTCCGGGAGCGACACGAAGACGACAGGTCCGTCCACAATGAGCTCGTCATCCTGCCGGGCGACGGCTCGGCCGAGCCGCGGGTTATCGCGTCCGGTGACGACTTCTACATGTCGCCTGAGCCCAGCCCCGATGGGATGCGGCTGGCCTGGGTGTCATGGAACGCGCCGCTCATGCCGTGGGACGGCTCCTGCCTGTGGGTGGCGGACATCCAGTCTGACGGATCGCTTGTTGACCTTCGGCTCGTCGCGGGGGGTGAGGAGGAGTCGGTATGCCAGCCGCGGTGGAGCCCGGACGGCGTGCTGCACCTCGTCTCGGACCGCTCCGGCTGGTGGAACCTCTACGCCTGGCGTGATGATCACCTCGACCCGGTGATCACGGGGGAGTTCGAGGTCGCGGCGGCTCCCTGGGAGTTCGGCTACCGGACCTACGCGTTCCGGGATGCCCAGGTCGTGGCCGTCATCCAGCAGGGGCCTCAGCATCATCTGGCGGTGAGGAATCCTGATGGTGCCCTCGAACGTCTGGCTCTGCCGTTCACCTCAATCAAGCCCTACCTGGCCATGGCAGGCCGGAGCATCGCCTTCATTGGATCCAGCCCAGCCCAATTGCCCGCGGTAATGCTGGCCGAGCTGGATGGTTCCACCCGGGAGCTCGCCTCAGCCGACCTTGCTCTGGATCCGGCCTCGCTCGTCCGGCCCGAACCCTTCGTTTTCAGCACTCGTGACGGAGCTGAAGCGTATGGCCTGTACTACCCGCCGCTGGAGGCGAGAGGCCAGCCGCCACCGCTGCTCGTGCGGGCTCATCCGGGGCCGACGGCGAACTGGCCGCTGCGGCTGGACCTTCATGCGCAGTACTTCACGAGCCGAGGCTTCGCCGTCGCCGACATCGACTACCGGGGCAGCATTGGGTATGGCCGCGCGTATCGGCTTCAGCTTCGAGGGAGATGGGGAACAGCCGACGCCACCGACTGCGCGGATGCGGCTCTTCACCTGGCGGCTACCGGTCGTGCGGATCTCCAGCGAATGGCCATCTGGGGTGCCAGTGCTGGCGGCTACACCGTTCTATGTGCTCTGGCGACGAGCGATGTGTTCGCGGTGGGAATCGCCAGGTCCGCCGTAGTC
The DNA here is from genome assembly GCF_900188345.1 of Streptosporangium subroseum. Taxonomy (GTDB): domain Bacteria; phylum Actinomycetota; class Actinomycetes; order Streptosporangiales; family Streptosporangiaceae; genus Streptosporangium; species Streptosporangium subroseum. Next base: position 57,319 of record NZ_FZOD01000010.1, read on the forward strand.
GACCTCGAGACCTGGAGCGCAGTCGCACCGAAGTTCCAGGCTCATCATGCTGAACTGCTTCACAGAGAGCATTCCCGTGGAGTAAGCGAATCTGAAACCGAGGTCCGGCGTCCGCTCCTTCTGGTTCACGGAGGCGATGATCGCGTTGCCCCCCTGAACCAAGTCGAGACCCTTGCCCAGCGCTTAGGCCGTGTCTCACATCTGCTCGTCGTTCCCAAGGCAGGGCACACCGTGCGAAATTCCTCTGACGTCCGTTACATTCTCCGCCTGGAGCTCGAGCACCTTCGGTCGATGTAGGCAACATCCATTGGAGAAGCACGGCAGCTTTCAGATGGACTGCCGGTGCTGAAGGCCGGTCGTTCGGTCAAGCAGGTCGCGCATAGCGGCCCCCGAAATCATCTCCCATTGGATACGGGTCCGGCTATCACATCGACACCATTGGCCAGTGGGAGCACGGCCAATTTCTTGGCTTCCTCGTCGTCGACTCTGCCGAGCGTTCGTCGATGCCGTGCAGGATCGGCCGGGGATTGGCTTGACCCCCTCCCCGGCCTTACCTCAAGATAATCACCATCTGACCCCTTCCGGTACGGCTTACTGTATGTTCTCTCGCCCTTGAACTATGTCGCGAAGAGTCTGAACTAGTTCTTCGCGTTCGGTGGCAGAGAGCCGTCGTGTACGGTCATACGCCGTATCCACTCGGTTTCTGATGCGTTGCTTAGCCTGTAGCCAGGAAAGAAGCGTCTCCAAGTCTTGTTTACGGAAGCGTCTCACTTCCGGGAGGAGTGCCGCCAGTGTTTCGGGGATTCCTAACTCATTCCGTACAGGTTCGTTGCACCGTTTGCATTCAGTCTGAAGGTTATCGAGTTCAACTGAGCCGCCGAGATTACGTGCAATCCGATGTCCAATAGTCAGAACCGCTTTCGCGTTAGACTCGTCTGGATACGGCTCCTGGCTAGCCACACCACACACGACACAGCGCCGGTCATCGCGGTCAAACACGCGGCGTCGATCCCCATCTGACACCGCATCACTCTTTGGCCTCGGTCCAAGGCCCGGATGCCATCCCTTCACTTCCAGCCGGTAGGTACCGACGGGCAGGGTTCGATCATCGGCGTTGGACGGGATTCGCCAGCCGTCTGGCCTGAGATTCCGCAGGCGACGGTTCAAATGCTCTGCGTTGTTGGGAACGTCTTCGCCGAGTGCTCGGCGAAGGTCTCCCATAGTGAATGTGCCCCACTCTTCGACGTTGAACGTCAGCCAAGCAGCAAGCTTTTGCTCGTCACCGAACGTGCGGCGCGTCCCTGGCGCGAATTTTAGACGCCACCACAGTTCGCCGCTAGGGGCGTAGGCCTGAGGAGGGTAGGGGTGGCCGTCGGCCGTGTTGTCCGTGGTCATACGGAACTTTTTAGTCTGTCCGCGCAGCCATGCACAAATCACATCTAATCACAGAAAATTACATGTTAACCAGACGGGGGTCTCAGCACGTGTTCGCTGATCCAAGCGCCAAAGCTCGGCTAGAGCTGAGTGTGATAGGGAGTGACGACGATAACGCCCGAACATGTACATTTAGTCCGAAAAGTCACGGTTGAGGCGAGGTGTGAACAGTATGTATGTCGCGGGCTGTGACTTCCTTGAAGTTGTTGTCGACTACTCATAGTCGTTCAAAAGTCGCCAACGGTGACATTGTCGCGAGTGCCACCCGGCCTTTCTGGACCTGTTTGCCGGTCAAGACGGTGGGGTGACCTGCCGTGAAGCCCGCGCCATCTTGGCCATCGCTCCCACTCCCCAAGCCGCCGCCGCGCCCACCCCACCCCAGATCCGCGCTGCCCTGGCCGACAGCGGACGCGTCTACCACTTGGACACCTGGACCGAGAAGATCCATGCCGGGCTGCGCGTCCCGCACTTGCGCCAACCCGCACCCGTCGAAGAGGCCTTCGGCCGCCACTCCATCGCTTTACTGGCCATCCTGGACGCGATCTGCGCAGCAGCCGCCGCGTTTCACGAGGCGACCGTCACCGCCTTCCGCTCCCATCCCGAACACCCAATCATCACCAGCTTCCCCAGGCTTGGAGACCTGACCGGAGCGCGGCTGCTGGCCGAGATCGGCGATGACCGCACCCGGTTCGCCGACGCACGAGCGATCAAGGCCTACGCCGGCGCCGCGCCAGTCACCCGGGCCAGTGGACGCAGCCATGCCGTGGTGCACCGCCGCGTCAAGAACCGCTGCCTAGCCGCTGTCGGATACGTATGGGCCTTCGCCGCCGGGGCCGCGAGGATCAGCACATAGGTGAAGGTTGGTTTGCTGCGGGGCCAACGTTGATTCTGTCAGTCCTCAGCGATAGCTTCGAATCCGAGTTCGATCGAGGCCCGATCGATAGCAGTTGCGACCGTTTCAACCGCGGAGGGAAGAGGTTCATGCTCCCAGAGGCGGACAACCTGCCAGCCCGACGCAGTCAGCGCAGCATCAGCTGTGCGGTCACGCTCGACGTTACGCCGCAGCTTGGGAGTCCAGTACCACTCGTTCGAGGTGGGCTCCCGGCCGTGCACAGGGCAGACGTGCCAGAAGCATCCGTCGACAAATACGGCGACCTTCCGTGCAGTGAAGACGATGTCTGGCCGGACCCGGACTCCTCCTGGCAGATCCAGCCGGAAGTCCTTGCGGTACCGGTAGCCACGCGCGTGCAGGGCTTTCCGGAGCGCGATCTCGGGCTTCGTATCGGACCTCCGGTTGGCCCGCATGTTCCGCGAACGCCCCTCGCTGGATGCTCGCGGGTAAGCGCGCTTCGGCTTCGCTACCGGCGGCTCTGCATCTTGGTTCATATCGGACATGATCTAGCTGATGTTCCTTCAGTGTGCTCAGCCAGCGCTTCCATAGGAGAAGATAGCCTCCATGTCTCCACGCTCGCAGGGCCCTCGGTCACCACACGGAGGCCCAAATGACGGATCTTGAGGTAGTTGAGATCTGCGCCGGAGCTGGAGGCCAGTCTCTCGGGCTCCACCTCGCCGGGTTCAAGCACCGGCTGGCCGTTGAGCTCGACACCAATGCATGCAACACCCTGCGGGAGAATCTCAGCACCCGCGAAAAGATTGACGATCCCGAAAAGGTGGTCGTTCAGGGCGATGTTGCGGATCCGGAAAAATGGAAGCCCTCGGATCATGTTGAGGTTGACCTGTTTGCAGGCGGCGTCCCCTGCCCGCCGTTCAGCATTGCTGGGAAGCAACTCGGCGCCACCGACGAACGTGACCTGTTCGCCTGGGCCGTTGAGCAGGTCGAGGTCATGCGCCCTCGCGCCCTCATGCTCGAGAATGTCCGTGGTCTCAGCATGCCGCGCTTCGCTGCCTACCGTCAGCATGTTCTCGACAAGCTCACCTCGCAAGGCTACGTCGGCGAATGGAAGCTGCTCCACGCTTCGGACTTCGGTGTACCTCAGCTGCGCCCAAGATTCGTCCTCATCGCGCTTCAGGAAGAAGACGCTCCCTACTTTCACTGGCCTGACCCGCTCCCTGGTCCTCCGCCCACGGTCGGCAAGACTCTTCACGCCTTGATGGCTTCCAAAGGCTGGACAGGTGCTGATGCCTGGGCAAGGCGCGCAGACAAGATTGCGCCAACGATTGTCGGCGGTTCCAAGAAACATGGTGGCGCTGATCTCGGCCCGACCCGCGCTAAGCAGGCTTGGAGGGAGATGGGCGTCGACGCCATGGGCGTCGCGGATGACATCCCGAACGAAAGCCACCCCGCCGACTACCTTCCCAAGCTGACCACCGCGATGGTTGCCCGGCTTCAGGGCTGGGACGACGACGAATATCAATGGACCTTCACGGGCCGCAAGACTTCGGTCTACCGGCAGATCGGCAACGCGTTCCCGCCTCCTGTCGCTCGCGCCATCGGTGAAGCCATCGTTCGGGCTTTTAACCACGAAGGCGAGCCCACGGAACGTCTCGTCCCAGAGATCGATCCCATCTATCGTGCTCTCCGCGATAGCGATGGCTACCTCACCCCAGCCCAGCTCGCCCGTAAGTCCCGTCGCCACCTCGCTCCTGAGGACCTAGAACGCCACATCAGCCGCCTGAGCCGCGACTTCACCATCCTGACCAGCTCCACCAAATCCGGTGTCGCCTATAAGCTTGTCGAGTTCAAGGCCTTCACCGGGCAGGAGAACCACAGTCGCCACGAAGCCTTCCAGATGGCTCTCCCAACAATCAGCTGAGCAAAGCTGATCAAGTGATGCCTGGAGGTCAATAATTCAGCGGAGGGGAGACTCTTAATCTGTCTAGAATGCCGTGGGGACTCGGCAGGGAGGCGCCTTGGTGCAGGACGGGCAGACCGAAGCAGAGCTGAAGCTTCTCCGGCAATACTCGGCCTGGATCCGGCCCGGCAGTCTGACGGATGAGGAACGCAAGGAGTTCTTCGCGGGCGGGACGATCGTCTTGGATACGAATGTCCTCTTGGACCTCTACCAGTACACCCCGAACACCCGCCAGCAGCTGCTCGTCGCGCTTGGAAGGGTTTCAGACCGGCTTTGGATGCCGTACCAGGTTGGCCTGGAGTTCGTTCGCGGCAGGGCCGGGGTCATTAAAGGTCGGGTCGAAGCGCTGCACAAAGCTCCTGGCAAGGTGTCCACCGCCTTCAGCGATGCTTGGAAGCAGATCAATGACGCTGTCGCCGACGTCAAGCAGCTTCTCGAGGACTATGCGGGTGATCAGGACACCAGTGAGATAGACGCGTTGATCAGTGAGCGTCAGTTCAACAAACTGATGGATCCATGGCGAGCTGAGCTCGTCGACCGGGCCAAGAAGATCAAAGATGAGAGCGACTTCGGCGCCGCCACCTTCATCCAGGGGCGGGACACCCTTCTGCCACAGATCGCTGAGCTGTTTGGTGACCGGATCGGAGATCCTCCGGATCAGGGTCTTCTGAGGGAACGCATCGAGCTGGCGATTGCCTTCCGGTTCCCGAACAAGATCCCGCCGGGGTTTGCTGACACCCGTAAGGACACCGATCTCCGCTCGGCTGGTGACTTCCTGCTGTGGGAAGAGCTGGTAGAGCATGCCCAGGCGCTGCCGCCGGGGGCGAAGGTCATCTTGGTCTCGCGTGACACCAAGAAGGACTGGTATCAGCCCAAGGGCTTTGGGCAGGAAGAACGTCCCTGGCCGCAGCTGATCGACGAGTTCGAGCGGCGGACTGGCACGCACCTGCTCATCGCCGAGACGGCCACGTTCTATTCCGATGTGAAGAAGTATCTAGGTGCAGAGATCGCCAGCAGCACGATCGACGAGCTTAACCGGCCTGTTCCCTCTCCAGCTGAGGAGCAGCTCTTCCTGACACGGAAGGATCTCGCCCGGCAAGACCCGCCCGAAGAACTCGCCCTCGCCGCGTACCGCGCAGCCGGCTTGTCTAGCAAGGCGATCCGGCAAGCGCTAGTGCGGCCTTCGGATCGTCTTTTCCAGTGGTGGCTGGTCGGGGCCACGCGCGACCTTGGACTCCGGGAAAGCGGCGATGAACCGCTATTCGACCTCCAAGCGATTCTGCGCCCCGAGGCCCATCCTGGTCCAGGATGGGTGCTCGCGACAGAAATCGTTCAACCGGGAGAGCTTCCGTATCTCTCCATGTCCCTAGCGCCCTGGTTCGTCTCGATCTTGAAGGTAAGCCCTATGGTCGATCGAACGCGCCTCTTGAGGCTGGTCCAGCTTCATGGAAGTGCTACTGGTTTCGGTGCACCGGACCAGCCCAACCTGGATAGTTAACTCCGCGTGACATCGCAACACCACCGTATCGGCCCCCCACGTGAACAGGTAAGACATTCATGGCGCACAAGTTGCTCGACATCACCCCGACGCCCGAAGTGCTTGTAGCGCTGACGCGAACGCCGATCTCACCTCTTGACGCCCTGAGCGAGCTGATCGACAACGCCATCGACTCCTTTCGTGCTGCCGAGATCGCGGGGAAACCGCCTGCGGTCCGGCATGTCGTGATTGAGGTTCCCGGTTCTGCAGCGGTTGACCGAGGCGAAGGCTTGATCCGCGTCCGGGACACCGGCCCAGGCTTGAGCGCTGAGCAGATCGCCAATGCGATGCGCGCTGGATTCACTTCGAAGAACCACTACGACACCCTGGGCCTGTTCGGTATGGGGTTCAACATTGCCACGGGCAAACTAGGGCGGATCACTCGGGTGATCTCAGTGCAAGCCGGCGAACAGCATGCCCTCCAGGTCACGCTCGACCTTCCCAAGCTCATCAGGGATCAGGCGTTCGAAGTGCGGGCGGAGACCATCGAACGCCCTCCTGGTCTCGAGCACGGGACGATCGTCGAGGTCAAAGGCTGGTGGCCGCACGGAGACGCTAACCACGGCTTCATCAAAGACGTTGCCCGCATGTCCAAGCCGACGCTCAGGGACCGGATTGGCCGCCGATATGCGACGTTGCTGCGTGGTGACGCCGAGAATCCGGTCAAGATGACCGTCAACGGCGAGCCCTGCCGCGGTTACGAGCACTGTGCCTGGTCCCCGGAACGCTATGTCGAGCGCGCCGGACACGGGAGGATCCCAGCGAGGATCGCGATCGATGAGGAACTAACGCGTTCCCGAAGGTGCCTGAAGGATGGCGCCGACTTCGATGGGCATGATGCCTGCCCGCGCTGCGGCGGTAAGGACAGCCGCGAGGTGGCTGAGCGCATCCGTGGATGGGTAGGCATCCAGCGCTTCGACGATGCGAGCGGCTTCGGCATCGACCTGATCCGTAACGGTAGGGCTATCCGCACGGAGGAAAAGGACGCCTTCTTCACCTACCAGGACGAGGTTAAAGGCGTTTCTGAACGCGAGTACCCAATCGACCAGCAGTACGGCCGGATAATCGGTGAAGTTCATTTGGATCACGTGCCAGTTGACTTCCAGAAGCAGAACTTCCAAATCTCTACTGAGGAGTGGCAGACGGCGATGAAGTTCCTCCGCGGAGGATCGCTCCTGCCCAGCCAGTGGGCAGACGGCGAGAAGAACACGTCGCCGGTGTCGCGGCTCTTCCAGGGCTACCGCAAGGTACGGAATTTCGGCCGTGCCGACATGTATATGGGCAAGTACGACGAGGTGAAGAGCAAGGCTCTCCGGATCCCCCGGGAGGTCGAGCGGGAGTATCTCGAAAAGTTCAGAAATAAGGTCGACGGGTACTACGACGACGCCAAGTGGTGGGAACTAGTCGAAACAGCCAACGAGCCCCCGATCGAGGAACTACCCGAGTGCGAGGCTTGCGGGTTCCAGAACGTCAAGGGAGCTGAGAGCTGCGGCGGCTGTGGGGCGATCCTCATCGGCAAGACCTGCCTGAGCGCAGAGTGCAGCCAGATGATCGCCAAGAACGCAGATATCTGCCCGATATGCGGTGCCGATCAGAAGCCCGAGATCGCCTTCCCCTGGACCTGTACGTTCTGCGGTGGCAACAACACTCCGGGATTGAAGCAATGCGCGAGCTGCGGGCACCTCGAAGGCGAACCACACCCTGCCAGCCCGAAGACCCTGCAGGCCGAGTCGGATGAGAACACCGAGCTGAGCGTCACAGGTTTGTCGATCGAGCTGTGCAACGGGAAAGCCACCAACGCGCTCGATGTCGTCGTGCGGAACGTTCATCGCCCGATCCTCACTGGCCCGGCGCAGTCGGCAGTCCCGATGATCGCCGACCGCAGCACCGGGCGTATCACTGTCTATCTCCACCCGGGACACTCCGTCTTCGCTGCTGGTCTGCGGCCCGCATACCTGGTGGCTTCGGAAGTAGCCCAGTACCTCTATAGCCTCCATCAGAACCTCGCCGGCAAGCCCGGGCATACCATGGGGACGCTCATTACCCAGGTGCTGATGCAGGGCTGGGGCGACGCGGTCACCGAAAACGCTGACACTGCCAGGCAAACGATCAGGACGCTGTTCGCGAGCATCGTCGACCGCGTCATCGGTATTGGCCAGGCCGGAGACTTCTACGCCGAGCTCAGCGGCGAGCAGCAGACCGCCATGGCCAATGAAATGATCAGCTCCGACGTCGATCTGGCCGAACTCGAGCACCTCAAGACCGGTGGGTATCTGAAGTACTGCACGCCAGAGACGCTAGCGGCGTTCTTCAGCCGCTACCCTGCCGCTTGGTTCGGGGGCCAGGTCTGGAGCGACCCGTGGCCGAGAGTCGATCAGCTTCTGCCGGTCGCGGCGGAGGCACTGCAGGCCGAGCTGACGACGAAGTACCAGCGCTGCCTCGAAGACTGCGCCTCTTACCTCCGCTATCAGCAGCCAGAGCGCCTGATTGTTATCCGGGCGAGGGCGGCCGCCGAGTTCCTCGGTGACAAGCTCGCATGACCCAGCGGATCATCACCGACCGGTACCTGGACGACACCGGCTGGCAAGCGTTCGAGCGGATCGTGGAGAGACTGCTGTTGGGGCTCGGATACCAGTCCGTGCAGCGGGTTGGCGCCTCTGGCGATGGGGGCGCCGACGTTATCGGGACCTTCCACGACCGCCGGTGGCTCTTCCAGATGAAACGCTGGACACGGCCGGTTGGCCCCGCAGCAGTGGCCGAGACCATCGCTGCGTGCCATCGCTATGAAGCCGATATCCCCGTTCTGGTCAGCCTGAACGGCTTCGAGCCTGCGGTACGTGCGCAGCAGCGAGAACTCGTAGCCCAAGGCGTTCAGCTCCAGCTGTGGGACCGCAGGATGCTTAAGCGCCGGGCTGAGAAGATTCCCGCGGAATCCGTCGCGGCCAGGTTCACGGACCGGTATGAGCTGCGCGCCTATCAGGCTCAGGCCGTAGATCGGATTACCTCGGAGCTGCTTAACGGGTCCCGCAGCGCGCTTGTAGTGCTCGCCACCGGACTCGGCAAGACCTTCGTCGCCTCCGAGTTTCACCGCCGGTTCAGCGCGCTGAGACCGGGCGCACGAACACTTGTTCTGGCTCATCGCAATGAACTCGTTTACCAGCTTGAGCGATCCTTCTGGCCGATGCTTCCGGTGACAGCGGCCACGGGCGTCTGGAACGGCCACGAGCGACCACATCCCGGAACCCTCGCTGACCTGGACGTCGTCTTCGCGTGCGTGGACAGTGTTGCGACCGCAGTCGGCGCCGGCCGAGAGCTTCCAGACTTCGGCCTCGTCATGGTCGACGAATGCCACCACCTTGGGACCCGCGCCTACGACGCCGTCCTCAGCGAGCTATCAGCGGGAGACGGCGGGGCGTTTCTCGTAGGCATGACCGCGACCCCATGGCGCCCTGATGGCACAGACCTGGGCCGGTGGTTCGATTTTCCGATCGTCGACATTGACCTCGTCCGCGGACTGCGAGAGGGCTACCTCTCCAACGTCGACTACCGGATGTTTACCGACAATATTAACTGGGACGCGCTGGCTCACGGCCTGGCTTCCAAGCTCCCAGCGCTCTCACCCCGCGGCATTAACCGTACCCTCTTCATCGAGGAATGGGACGACGCCGTCGTCGAGCGTCTTGCCGAGGCATGGCATGAACAAGCTAACCCGCGCGGCATCGTTTTCTGCGGCACCATCGACCACGCCGAGCGCATGGCGGCCCGGATTAACGCTCTCGGCTTTACCCGCGCCGACGTCATCGCCTCCAAGCGCAGCGACGGCAAGACAATGGACGTCCCCACCCGAAGCCGCACTCTCTGGGACTTCGCCGACGGCCGTACCGGGATCCTTTGCGCCGTCGACATCCTCAATGAGGGTGTCGACGTGCCAGACGTCAACATCGTCGTCTTCCAGCGCGTCACCCATAGCCGCCGCATCTTTGTCCAGCAGCTCGGACGGGGACTCAGGCTCGCGCCGGGAAAGGACAAGGTCATCGTCCTCGACTTCGTCTCAGACATCCGCAGGTTCGCCGCAGGCTTGGAACTACAAGACAAGCTCAACAAACCCGACCTAGGCTCTCCGCGGATCAAGCTTGGCAACAAGGTCAGCTTCCTCAGGGCCAGCGGAGAAGATACCCAAGGCGCACAGTTCCTCCGCGAATGGCTCGGTGACCTCGACACCGTGCAGGATGCGGGTGAAGACTCCCATATCCTGAGATACCCACCCAGTCCGCCTGTGCGCTGAATCGGAGACCCAATGTCCCCAAGCACGTCTTCCCCCCGCGACGCTTGGAACCGCCTCCGCCCAGATGCCGTACTTGTCGTCAAAGACCTTCTCGTCCTTCTTGAATCCGACGGCTCATCTCAGGACATCTTCGACGTCTACCTCTACGCTAAGCGCCTGCTCGCGGAAGCTATGGAAGCTCGTATCAAGATTGACCTCGACCAGTCATGCGAGGCGTTCCATGATCTGCGCGGGAAGCTCCGCACCGTTATGGAAGACCGTTACTCGGCTCAGCTGCCGGCCGCGTACCTGACCGTCCCCTACGGATCTGTCGTCCACGAGAAGCTCTTCCTTACGCTGCTGCAGCGCCAGGGCAATGAGGTCCCCGCCAGCTTGCTGCGAATCGTCACCGCGGACTCGGTTCACACCGAGCGGCGGGTCAGAGAGCTGCGCGAACTCGGCCTCGACATCGTTACAGCCAAGGCTTCCGGGAGCGACACCTATAAGCTCGACTCCCTCGAGCTCGATCTGTCGTTCCTTCCCACAATCATCTACAACACTGCCAGCAGCAAGAAGCACCGCCTCATGCCCGAGCCGGAGCTAAAGAATCTCCTCAAGATCGCCGACTGATCCCTGCCCGATCGGGTCTTCGATGCGCGCGCCGCGCGGGACATGCGCGGGATAATCAAGTAAGTGATACGAGCCGTACAGGGCGTTTAAACAGGTCAGCTCAGGTGATCAGGCTGCTCTATCCTCGCTCTCCTAAGGCGTGGATCACATCGCTCACGGTGCCGGTGTCCGCGGCAACCAGCCGGGCGATCGCCGACTCGCACGGACCTCGTTAGTCGATCCGCTGAGCCTACAGCGGAGGGACAGGCACGCCGCGGGGTGGTATCGGTCGGCCGTGCTCGAAATCAAGGCCCCGCCCGCCGATGAGGTCACGACCAAGCTGGAAGGGGACGACCCTCCTCCGCTGCCGTCAGGTCCCGGACACTAGGCCATTAACGGCGATGACCTGGGAAAACAGGTGTCTCGTTATGCTCGTAGGGTGAGTTCTGCGAGGATGCTTGTGTTGTGGGACATCGATCACACGCTGGTCAGCATCGATGGGGTCGGCAAGGACATCTACGCCGAGGCCTTCCGCGTGGTCACCGGGCGGTCGATGCGGCGGGTCGCGGCCATGGCGGGGCGGACCGATTGGGCGATCACGGTGGAGACGCTCCGGATGCATGACGTCGAGGTGTCGGAGGAGCTCCTGGAGTCCTTCGGCGCCGCCCTCGCCGAGGCGTTTGTCGTCTACGAGGCGACGATCTTGGAACGGGGCAGGGTCCTGGCCGGGGCGCGTGAAGTGCTCGGTGTGCTGGCGGGCCGGGCCGATGTGATCCAGTCGGTGCTCACCGGGAACATGGAGCCTCTCGCGATCGGCAAGCTCACGGCGTTCGAGCTGGAGCATCTCGTGGACTTCGAGGTGGGGGCCTACGGCATGGACCACGAGGATCGCGCCATGCTGGTGGGCCTGGCGCAGGAGCGGGCTGCCCGGAAGTACGGGGAGTCCTTCGCCAGGCACAACACGGTGCTGGTCGGGGATACGCCGAACGATGTTCTCGCCGGTCACCTGGGCGGGGCGAGGGTGGTGGCCGTCGCCACCGGCTCCAGCGATGTCCAAACGCTGCAAGCGGCCGGTGCCGATCTGGTGCTGGAGGACCTCACCGATACCGCTGCCGTTGTGCGGGCCGTACTCGCGGCAGCGGATCGGTAAGCGGGCGATACCTCGCCGCGTCGTCGGATCGGTTCCTCGTGCTCTCTCCGACCAGATGTCCTCGGCTGAAGTTGGGACTGCGATGGCCGTCATCCTCATCTGCAACCGATTCTCGGTCGAACCGGTCACCGACCTGACCGGCAATGAGTCATTGCCTCAACCGAGGTCGGCCGGGTCGACGGCGTGAGCCATCGCGCGGTATCCGGCGTCGTTGGGGTGCAGGTGGTCGCCACTGTCAAAGGCGGGGTTGAGCTGGTCTCCGTCGGTGGGCGAGGCCAGAGCGTGATCGAGATCGACCACCGCGTCGTACGCTCCCGAGGTCCTGATCCACGCGTTGACCTCGTCCCGCTTGATCTCGCTGCGCGCGGTGTAGTACCGCGATCCCTTCATCGGCGGCAGCGTGGCGCCGATGACCCGCAGGCCTCCGGCGCGAGCCTGCCGGATCAGGTCGCGGTGCGCGGCGATGAGTTCCCCGGCGGAGACCTCGGTGAGCGGCGCGTCCATCGGTGAGGGGGCTTCGCTCATGCCGATGTCGTTGATGCCTTCCAGGATGACGACGGTGCCCACGCCCGGCTGGCTGAGGACGTCACGCCGGAACCGGGAGGTCGCCTTGTCACCGAGCCAGGCGGAGTCGACCGTCACCCGGTTGCCGCTGATGCCCTGGTTGAGGACGGCTCGGGGCCGGCCCGCGGCGGCCAGGCGCTCGGCCAGCTCGTCGGGGTAGCGGTTGTCGGCCTCGAACGTGGCCCCGTAGCCGTCGGTGAGGGAGTCGCCGAAGGCGACCACGCCGTCGCGGCGCGGCGCCCCGATGACATCGACCCCGCTCAGGTAATACCAGGACTGCGAGGTCTCACCGAAGGCCGCGGCGTTGCCGTCGGCCCGGTGGTCGCCGGTGGCGCGGTAGCTGGTCGCCATGGCCTGGGCGTGGTACGTCGCCGGACCGGTCGGCGCGGCCAGGTAGAACGTGACCGTCACCGAGTCCAGGGCGCCCAGCGGCAGCGGCACCGCGTCACTGGCCAGCTCGCCGCCGGCCGGGATCGTGAAGGAGCGCGCCCGATTGACGGTGAGGTGCCGAAGCGACCCCGGCCGGATGGCGGCGCCGTTCGCGGTGCGGGCGATGGTGGCGCCGGTGACCTTCAAGGGGGCGCTGCCGTAGACGTTCGACAGCCGGACGCGGACCGCCACTCCGCCGGCGCTGACCCGGACCACCTGGCGGATCGTCTGATTCGCGAAGCCCTGCTCGGACCAGTTCGGGGTGTAGTTCGGGCCCGGGCGCTGCGGCGAGGTGCTCCAGGTGGCGCTCCAGCCGCGAGCCGTGACGGCGGCCGGCGCCGGGGTCGCCGCGGACGCCACCTCGGAGCCGGCCAGCAGTGTGGCGAGCGTGAGGGCCGAGATGGACAACAGCGTCCGTCGGGGTACGAAATGCATGGGTGATCTCCTAATGATCGACTGCATGGGCAGCGGTTCGGATGGTCGGCGAGGTCCGGTGAAGGTGAAGGGGGAGCACAGCCGTCCATCATTCAGCGGTGCGGGACTTCCCGACCCGGTCGCCGAAGACGACGAGAAGGACGATGAGGAGGAACGCGACAAGCGCGGTGATGGTTCGCACGACGTGCCACGCCTCCCACCGCTGCAGGATCGCCGCGTAGTCGGCCGGGGCCGAGGAGACGGCCCACTGCCTGATCTGGCCGTTGATGGGAACATTGCCGAACCGGGTGACCAGGAACGAGGTCACCACCAGGGTGCCCGCGCCCGCCGCGAGAAGTCGCGGGACAGCGCGCGTCATGACGGCGAGCAGGAACGAGCTGACCACCGCCAGGGCCATCATCGTCTGCATGACGAGGCCGTTCACCCCCATCAACGCCGTGTGGAAGGTGAACCGCACATCGAGGGGAACGGCCCGGAACGCGTAGACGACGTTCACGGCGCCATAGCCGAACGCACCCGCGAGTAAGCCCGTGGACAGAAGCGCGAACGTTTTGACAGGTTGAACCAGCACGACGAGATCTCCTGTGAGAATGCGGAAGAGGGGTGTGCCCGGCTGTCTTGACGCGGCGGCTCACCACGTTCTTGCGGGCGGCACGTCGTAGCGATCACCTCCGGACACGTGTGCGGGGCCTCCGGAGAGGTCACGCAGCTCCCATGTCGTGGCTTTCACCTGAATCGTTCTCATGCCGAGATGATCGCTTCCGTCATCGCTCGCGGTCGTCATCCCTGGGGCGACCCCTCGGCTACGCCGCGGAGCGTAGACGCGGGTGGAACTACTACGCGGGTGCCACCCTGGAGGTGTTGCGCGACTTCGCCGACGAGCCGCCGGGAAGCGGGCCGGTCTCGTGACCTGCTACGCATCCGGCTACCGTCGTCTCGGTGGAATCACTTGAGACATCGCTCGCCGCGCACCGCGCGTACCTCCTCGGCTGGAACATCGGGGCCTCCGGAGGCCCCGACCTGCCGATCTACCGCAGTGAGGTGCCGCACGCGCCGCTCAACGGCGTGCTGCGCGTGGGCGGGTGCGCCCCGCAGGAGGCGCTCGCCGAGGCCCGTCACCGTCTCGACGGCGTGCCCCGAATCTGGTGGGTCGGCCCGGACAGCGACGCCGGCACCGCGGACGCTCTGCTGTCTCTCGGCGCTGTCCTGCTCGCCCGCATGCCGATCATGACCGTGGCGATCGACAAGGCGGCCTCCGCGCCCACGCCGCCCGGGTTGCACATCACAGAGACCACCGACCTGCTCGAATTCGTCCCTGCCTACGCCCGGGTATCCGGAATCAGCCCGGACGGTGTGGCCGTCGCGATCGAGCGGGAAAGGGCGTTCTCCGGTGACGGTACGGTGATCAGGCTGGCCGGTCGCCTCGACGACGGTCAGATCGTCGGCACGGCCGTCGCCTGGCTGAGCCATGATCTGCTCACGCTGTACTTCATCGGCACCCAGCCCGAGCATCGCCGGCATGGCATCGGCGCCGCCATGACCAGGGCCGCGCTCGATCTGGCCCGCGAGCGGGGCATACGCACGGCCGCCCTCACCTCGACCGCCGCCGGCGAATCGGTTTACCGCAGCATCGGCTTCCGCACCGTGGACGCCTTCGACCTGATGTCGTTCTGAGCCAAGCGACACCGCCTCACCGTTGAAATATCCCGAGGCCGATTCATTGGCTTGACCCGGGCACCACCTTCCAGGCATGCCGACGCTCTGATCCTTCCGGCGCCGGCCGTACCCATGAAGCGGACATCGAGTCCCTGTCGCCACGCCGTACACCGCGGCTCACGCCGGACGTCTCTCGCATCCGGTCCAGGGCTGCGCCGACTGACTCCACCACATATCGGGAATCGGCCAACTCCCCGTACGCCGCCGCTGGACCGTGCCAATTGATGACCTTGATATCCACTTATAAGTTGATCTTCGCCATCGCCAGGGGAGCGATGCGCGCAATCGGAGGTCAACCGGTGTTAGTCAGACGAATTTCGCTTTTTCTCACGGTGGGCCTTCTTGCCGTCACGGGTCTCGTCGGCGGTGGGGTGGCCGCCTCTCCCGTGGGAGCGGCGGCGGTCGCCCCGTGTCCCGGGGTCAAGGGCCTGCCCGATCCGGCGCTCTGCACCACCCATGAGGACGTGTTCCCCGGCGCGCGGACCGGGGCGCGGACCGGCCCGGAGGCGGCCGGGCCCCGGCTCACCGCGAGGCAGGCCGACGCGGCGGCCGAGGTGGCGCCGGCCCAGATCGCCTGTGAGGGCGACGGGGTGAGCGGCAAGCGCCTCCAGATGCTGTACGTCCGTGAGCCGAGCATGCCCGACCGCTACAGCCAGTTCATGCCCGTGTTCCAGGCGTGGCTCGCCAGCGCCGACGACGTCTACAACGACGCCGCCGCCGAGAAGGGCCAGAGCCGGCACATCCGCTTCGTCACGAAGGAGGTCCCCGGGGGGTGCCAGATCGTGATCGAGCCGGTCGTGGTGCCCGCGGGCTCGCTGGTCACCCTGGCGAGCAGCATCGCCGCGGTGAAGAGCCTGGGATACAACCTCCCGGACCGGAAGTACTTCATGCTCACCGAGTCGACCGCCATCTGCGGAGTGGCCCAGCTCTTCACGGACGATCGGCCCGGCCCGGAGAACTACAACAACTACTACACCAGCTACGGGCGGGTTGACGCGACCCCCAACTGCTTCGGAGCCAACGCCTTCACCCACGAGCTGGGCCACGCGCTGGGCGCGGTGCAGTCGACCGCCCCGAACAGCGACGGCAAGGGGCACTGCTCGGACCTGTACAGCACGATGTGTTACGGCGGAACCCCGACCTGGTCGTGCCCGGAGTGGAAGAGCAACCTGGTCCCCGACTGTAACCACGACGACTACTTCACCATGGCCCCGGAGGCCGGCAGCTATCTCGACACCCACTGGAACATCGCGAACAACGACTTCCTGATCAAGGGGAACACCGCCGACCCCGCCCCGCACCCCACGATCGGCCTCACCTATGTGATCACGAACGTGTCGACCGGGGGAGCCATCGAGCCGGTCGGCGGCTCCGTCGCCAGCCTGAGCAGGCTCAGCCAGCGGGCCCGGACCAATACGCCGAGCCAGAAATGGCTGATGGGCTACAAGACCGGCCTCCAGTTCGTCAACATGAACAGCCGGATGTGCGTGGACAGCGCCTACGAGGGGACCGTCCCCGGGACCCAGACGCTTCAGTACGGCTGCAAGGGCTCGGACGCCATGCGATGGACATACCTGTCGCAGACGGACGGCAGCCACTCCATCATCAACTGGAAGTCCGGGCTGGCCCTGACGGCCGTGGCCCCGTACCCGGCGCCCCTGGAGCAGCAGCCCTACACCGGTGCGGCCAACCAGCGGTGGATGTTCAACCAGATGGCCGACGCGGGTCCGGTCAGCAGCGCGACCTACTCCCTGACGGGCGTCGGCAACCGCGAGAACGCCGAGGTCCTCAACGGGTCGCTGACCTCCGGCGCGTCGGTCACGCACGCGGCGCCCTCGGGTGCGAAGAGCCAGCAGTGGACGTTGCGCAGGCAGGGCGCGCCCGGCATCTGGAAGCTGGTCAACGTCAACAGCGGCATGTGCCTGAACGTGCTGGCGTCGCCCGTGTCCGTGCCCCCGACCACGCCGCCCCGGGTCGTGCAGTCGGTCTGCGGCGGGAAGCTGGCCAGGGACATGTGGATGCTGCGTCGCGTGGCGGACGGGACGTACATCATCGTCAACACGTACGACCAGCTGGTGCTCAACATGACCACCGGCGCGCTGTCCGGCCTGAACCAGCAGGTCCTCGCGGCCGACCAGGACAGCCAGCTCTGGGCGCTCAAGCCGCTGTAATATCCGGCACCCCCTCCGGCGCCGTCTCCACGGCTCCGGAGGGGAGGTCGTCGGTGCGCGTCCGCAGGAGCGCCTCGGTGAGATCCTCCAGGTCCGGCCGGGGAAAGCCGGGCCGGTCGCGGCGGAGGGCGAGCCCGTGATGACCCCCGGGAGCGCCGGGCCGTCAGCGGGGTGCGGCGTTGCAGCGCAGGCCGTCGACGAGCAGGACGATGAGCCGGTTCGCCCGCTCCTCGGTCCCGGGCCGGCTGTAGGCGCCGGCGATGAGTGCTTCCCGGGTGGGGAAGTGGCGGTAGGGGGCCCGTCCATGTGGGGCTATACGCGTTCTTACCTTCCTATACGCTTGTGTAGCGAATTTCACAGGAATACAGTCAGCTACATGAGCAAGTAGGAGCGGATGCCAGTGACGACGATCAGCCCAGACCCCGAGGACCTCACCGCCCGCGCCCGGATCAGAGATGCGGCGATGCTGCACTTCGGCGAGCACGGGTTCGAGCGGACCACGATCCGGGAGATCGCCGCGACCGCAGGTGTGTCCTCGGGGCTGGTGCGCCATCACTTCGGCTCCAAGCAGGAGCTGCGTGAGGCGTGTGACGCCCACCTGGTCAAGATGGTCCGCCGGCTCAACGACCAGGTCCGGGCCGACGCCACCTATTCCGACGTGAACTACGTGGCAGCGGCCCGCGCCGCGACCAGGCCGTACCAGCAGTACATGGCCAGGGCCATGGCCGAGGGATCGGCCGAGCCGCTGTTCGACGAGATGGTCCGGCTGACCGAGGAGTGGCTCGCCGAGGCCGACCGGAACCGTCCCGACCCTCCCGACGTCGACCTCAGGACTCGGGCGACGGTGAGCACCGCGATGGCGCTGTCCGTCATGGTGCTGCACCGGCACATGTCCCGGGTGGTCGGCGTCGACCTGCTCAGCCCCGAGGGCGACCAGCTGCTGTCCCGGGCCCTGATCGACATCTACTCCCACCCGCTGATGAGCCTGGAGGACGCCGCCCTGGTGCGGGCCGCCCTCGACAAGGTTCAGCACACCCCACCCCCACCCTCATTCGAAGAGGACCCCGATGAATGACGCCTTAGAAGTGACCGGACTGGTCAAGGCCTTCGGCTCGACCCGGGCGCTGGACGGTCTGGATCTCCACGTGCGCACCGGCGAGGTGCACGGCTTCCTGGGACCCAACGGCGCGGGCAAGACCACCACGATCCGGGTGCTGCTGGGCCTGCTGCACGCCGACTCCGGGCAGGTCAAGGTGCTCGGCGGCGACCCCTGGAAGGACGCGGTCGCGCTGCACCACCGACTGGCCTACGTACCGGGCGATGTGAACCTGTGGCCGAACCTGTCCGGCGGCGAGGCCATCGACCTGCTCGGCGATCTGCGCGGCGGGCTGGACAAGGCCCGGCGCCAGGAGCTGATGGAACGGTTCCAGCTGGACCCGGCCAAGCGCTGCCGTACCTACTCCAAGGGCAACCGGCAGAAGGTGGCGCTGGTCGCCGCGTTCGCCTCCGACGTGGAGCTGTTCATCCTGGACGAGCCCACCTCGGGCCTGGACCCGCTGATGGAGGCGGCGTTCCAGCAGACCGTCCGCGAGGTGAGCGGCAGGGGCGCGACCGTGCTGCTGTCCAGCCACATCTTCTCCGAGGTGGAGGCGCTCTGCTCCCGGGTCAGCATCATCCGCGACGGCCGTACGGTCGAGTCCGGAACGCTGGCCGAGCTGCGCCACCTGACCCGCACCGCGGTCGCCGTGGAGGCCGCCGAGCCGATCACCGGGCTGGACGGGCTGCCCGGCGTGCACGACCTGGTGGCCGAGGGCATGCGGGCCAGCTTCGACGTGGACTCGGCGGAGCTGCCCGGCGTGCTGCGCCACCTGGCCGCGTTCGAGGTGCACGTGTTGACGAGCCATCCGCCGACGCTGGAGAAGCTGTTCATGCGCCACTACGGCAACGGCGTGCCCGTTTCCGAGGTGTCTCGATGAGCGCCTACGCGGGCACCGGAAGGCTGATCCGGCTGGCCGCGCGCCGCGACCGCATCCAGCTGCCGATCTGGATCCTCGCCTCGGCGGCCGTGATGGGCGCCGGTGTCGCAGCCGTCGCCGACGAGTTCCCGACCGAGGCCGGCCGGGTCAGCGCGCTGCAGGCGGCCGGTGGCAGTCCCGCCGTGCTGCTGATGCGCGGCACCCCGGTCGGCACCGACCTCGGCGCCCTGGTGAACTTCCGCAACTTCTCATCCATGCTGGTCGTGGTCGGGCTGATGAGCACGTTCGCGATGGTCCGGCACACCCGGCAGAACGAGGAGACCGGCCGGGCCGAGCTGATCGGCTCCGGTGTGGTGGGCCGGCACGCCGCGCTGACCGCCGCGCTGACCGTGACGATCGCCGCGAACCTGCTGCTCGGCGCGCTGGTGACCGCCACCCTGCTGGGTTCCGGCCTGGCGGTGGACGGCTCGCTGGCCTTCGGCGCCGCGTGCGCCGTGACCGGCATGGCTTTCACCGGGATCGCCGCGATCGCCGCACAGCTGTTCCAGGGCGCCCGCGCCACGAACGCCTTCGCCGCCACGGCCGTCGGGGTGGCCTTCATGGTCCGCGGCGTCGGTGACGCGCTCGGCGAACGGGCCGCGGACGGCATCCAGGTGAACAGCGCCTGGCTGTCGTGGCTGTCCCCGCTCGGCTGGGGCGCGCAGGTGCGCCCGTACGGGGACGAGCGCTGGTGGGTGCTCGCGCTGCCGGTCGCGCTGCTCGTGGTCTGCGTGGGGGCCGCCTTCGCGCTGGTCGACCGGCGGGACCTGGGCGCCGGGCTGCTCCCCGACCGCCCGGGACCGGCGATCGCGTCGCGGTCGCTGCTCAGCCCGCTCGGGCTGGCCTGGCGGCTGAACCGGGGCGCGACGTACGGCTGGGTGATCGGCAGCGCCGTGTCCGGTCTGGCGATCGGCTCGCTCGGCGCGGCGGTGAACGACGCGATGGCCGGCAATGAAGGCGCCTCCGAGCTGCTCGGTCAGCTCGCCGGGACGGGCGGCCCCGACCTGGTGGACGTGTTCTTCGCCGCGATGATGAACATCTTCGGTGTGCTGGCGGCGAGCTTCGCCGTCCAGATCCTGCTGCGGTTGCGCGCGGAGGAGTCCGGCGGGCAGGCCGAGGCCGTACTGGCCACGGCGGTCGGCCGGGCCAAGTGGCTCGCCTCGCACCTGACCTGCGCGGTCGGCGGTGCGGCGGCGATGCTGGTGCTGACCGGCGCCGGCGCCGGGCTCGCCGACGCCGCGGCCGGCGGTGACACCGGGGTGGTGACGCTGGCCGGCGCCGGGCTCGCGCAGCTGCCGGCGGCGCTGGCCATGGCGGGGTTCGTGGTGCTGGTGTTCGGCGGCCTGCCCCGGCTGTCGGTCACGCTGGCCTGGGCCGGGCTGGCGCTCGCGATCACCTTCGGCCTGCTCGGCGACGTGATCGGGCTGCCGCAGTCGGTGCGCGATCTGTCCCCGTTCAGTCACGTCCCGGCGATTCCCGCGGTGGCCGCCACGGCGGGGCCGATCGTGGGACTGCTGGCGGTGGCGGCGGTGCTGACGGCAGCCGGAGCCGTCCTGTTCCGGCGCCGCGACCTGGCGCTCTGAAGACCAGCCGGGGCGCTGCGGCCTGGCGTTCCAGAAGTCCGATAAGGGCGCAAACAACGGATTGGGCACCCAACGGAGCTCCCGCCGAGCAGTGATCTTGGTCGACACGGTTCTGGCAGGGGCTCCGTCCCAATTTCCGGCAACTCGCCCCACACCTAACTACACGGCGTTGATTCTGGAACTCCAATGGGGGTCACCGGCCCCAGCTCGTCGGCGTGGAGCGGCGGGTGCGCGAACAGTAGCTTCGGCATGGTGGCCCCCTGGAACCATCATGCCTCCAGCTCAGCTGGTATCCACACCCTCAATCAGGAACGCAGCGTCAAGGATCGGATTGCTCAGAGAATCACAGGTCAGCCACAGCGTTCTCATATGAACGACCGACAGCCTCTGTGCAGTTGCCCAAGCCAGAGGAGCGCCATCATGAACAACTACAACCCGACAAGCCACTCGTCGGCCGGGTCAGCCGCGTCGACCATGGCCGTGCAAGCACGCCGGCCAAGCGTACGGCGGTTGCTGTCGAAGAAGAAGGGTGGATGGATCGTGGCCGCCGGGCTGACGTGTGCGGTGGCCGGACTCACCGGTGTCGGCGCGTTCGCCGCGTCCGCGTCGTCCTTTTCGGCGACAGCCGCGTCGTCGCCGACCGCAGCGCCCAGCCGGCCCGCCAGCGGCGGGCCGGTGGCTCCTCCGTCCGCCGGGGGTGCGACCGGCATCGTCGACACCACGTCCGCGTCGGGCTTCACCATGTCGACGGCAACGGGTGTGAAGGTGACCGTCAACAAGACGTCCTCCACGAAAACCCTCGGCTCCTCGGCCAAGGCCGTGAAGAAGGGCGCAAGCGTCCTCGTTCTGGGGACGATCGACAGCGCGACCATCACGGCTACGCAGGTCATTGTGCAACACAAGGGCGACGGCGGAGCTGCGGCTGCCAAGGCGGCAGGGGTGATCGCCTTCCAGCGGGGGACGCCGTCACCGACGAAGACGGTTGGTCAGATCCCGTCGGACTACACCGAGGGAGAGGGGACGATCGTCAGTGGGACGACGGCGAACAAGGTGACGAAGGCCGCGCAGGCCGTCGTCCCCGGAGGCATCAACAACCGAGTGGTGAAGCTGAGCAACGGCGAGTACGAGGTCCACAACATCAGCGTCAACTGGCCGCACCACGTCTTCGTCAGCAAGAACTTCAAGGTCCTCGGCTACGAGTAAGCCGCCGCGATAGAGCGGCCGGTGCCCGTGGCCGGCTCGGGTTGCCCCTGGCGGCGTGCCGCCAGGGGCAACCCGGCCTTCGGGACCCACGGCGCATCAGCGGTTCGCCGAGCGGAGCGAGGCCAGGATGCGGGCCGAGCTCCACCGGGCGCCCCGCTGCCTGCCCTCCTCCGCCGGCAGCCCAATTAACGCGCATAGCGACGAAACGGCACGTCGGCGGGCGGCCCGCCATGAAGGAACTCCTAACAAAGTGCAACCAGTGCCACGTTCCTCATGGGAGGCACGGATCCCTGCCGGCCCGGGGCGCCGAGGGTAGGGAAGGCCCCGCAACAACCTCGGGTTCTCCACCGCGTGTTCGCTACCTCCGTTGAGGCACGCAGCGCTAGTCGCGCACGTCGTGCTTCTTGCCGTTCTTGCCGTTCTTGGCGGTGGTGACGGTGAACTCCGCTGTCGTGATCTTGCTGCCGACCGTGACGGTCACCGTCTTGCTGCCTGGCCGGGCGTTCGACGGAACGGTGAGAGTCTTCGACGCCTGCCGACCCCTGATGGTCACCTGGTAGCTCCTGCCCTCAGGGGTCTTCACGGTGGCCGTCGCACCGGCCGCGGCCCCCTTGGCGACGATCGACACCGTGTAGGAACCGCCCTGCCTGACCTGGCCGGGGTTGACTGCGACCTTGAGGGAGATCGCGCTGGGCGCCGTGGGCTTCGGCTGAGCGTCCTTGGTGACGGTGGCGATCGGCTGCAGGTGGCCGCTGTCCGCGAGGGCACTGCCGGCGAACGGGAGAGCGATCAGAGTCGCGCCAAGGACGGTGGCGGTAAAAGGCTTTGCGAAGCGCATTGAATAGATCCAATCCTAAACAACCTGACCGAATGACGATATTCAGCTCACAGAGGTTGTTCGTACTCAAAGCACTCTGTAGTCGTAGCCTGAAAGAAAACTAAGATTGAACTATGTGTTGGTATCAAGGTGACGAGATCACTGGGGCCCGCGGGGCGCACGACGCTGGAATGATCGCAGAGCCCGCCCGGCGGGCGAGAGATCCCAACCACTCTCTACCGGCTCCCTAGTGGACCTCCTGACCTGTGCCTTGCGTCATGGATGGGCCCGGATCGCCCGGAAACGGGAGGGGCCGCACCTTACCCCCCGGAAAACGGCCTCATCAAATTCACAGGTCGCTCATATTTTTCACAGAAAAGCCATCAGACCCGTTCTGGAGGATATCTAGCTGCTGAGGGTGTCTGAAAAAGTGTCAGGTTGGCGCTCAGTTGAGCCAGTGAACGTTTTTCATCGCGATTCGCGATCCGGAGGTTTCGCATCAGTCTTCCCGCTGCGGACGTTGATAGGTGGCCCACAGGTTCGTGCAATCTCACGCATAGGTTCATGCGCTGGGATTGAGCCGTAAGTTTTCAGGTCTCGCTCCGGGGGTCTCATCGTGGAATTGATCTCTTCGCGGTTCATCGGTGTCGCGGCTGCCGTTGCCACGGTCGTTCTGCTCGCCACCGGTTGTGGAGGAGAGGTGCCCGCCGCGGGTGCCGCCCCGGCGCAGTCGGCCGGCCCCGGAGGCCAAGACACCGCATACGCCGAGTGCCTGCAGAAGAACGGGGTGTCCGCACCCTCCGCCCGGCCTGTCGGAGACCCCTCCGCCAGGCCCAGGCCGACTGATGGGTCGTCGGGCGGTCCCGGTGCGGGCAGGGGCGGGGATGAGGTGTCTCCCGAGAGGCAGAAGGCGATGCAGGCCTGCGCGTCCCTGCGCCCCACCAACGGTTCCGGCTCCAAGGGTGGCTCCAACAATTCGGCCATGCAGGCGTTCCGCACCTGTATGAAGGACAACGGCGCGGAACTGCTCCAGGGGGTGGGCGCCCAAGGGCTCGACGAGAGCGATCCGAAGGTCACTAAGGCCCTTGAGGCCTGCGGCTCGCTCAGGCCCACATCCGGCGGATCCGGCGAATAGAGCAGACGGAAATACGGGTCGGCAGCCGTAGCGATACCATCCTGAATTCGCCCGATCTGGGACCATGGCGGCCGAGGATCGGCTTGATCTCTGGGCTGAGTGATGCCGAACTGGTCACCCTGGCGGTGATGCAGGTCCTACTGGGCTTCACCGCCGAGGCACGAGGGCTCTCGCGGGGGGTATTGCCCGGTTCTTCGTGGTCGTTCCGCAGGCGCCCGGATGAGCGGCGTGCCAGATGTCAGGCGGTGACTCGGCCGCGCAGGATGATGCGGCTGGGGTGAGCCAGAACCGAGGCGTCGAGGGTCGGATCAGTGTCGTAGGCGACCAGGTCGGCAGGGCCTTCGTCGACCAGCCGGGGCAGCCGCCAACCGCCGTCGACGATGAGGTCCGCGCCCGGACCGGGCTCACCATGTGGCCGCGGCGTACCGATGAGTTTTCGCGCACTCCGTCATTTCAACAGGGTCGTCTCAACAGGATCAGCTCAATAAGGTCGTCTCAATAGGGTCAGCCAAAATCGATCTCGATGGAGGTAGGTCGCATGGGTAAGGTTCTGTACTCGGTCACCATGTCGCTGGACGGCTTCATCGCCGGTCCGGGTGGTGACATGTCCTGGTTGACCGAGCACATCGGGCCCAACCCGACGGTGGACGCGTTGATCGGCGACATCGGCGCGCTTCTTGTCGGCAACCGCACCTTCCGCGGCGACGACCCGCACCGGGACACAGACAGGGAAGGCAAGCCGTTCGGCGGGGGATGGGACGGACCGCAGTTCGTGCTCACCCACCACGCGCCCCCCACCTCGGTTCCGGATATCACCTTCGTCGGTGACCTCGACAGCGGCGTCGCCGCGGCCAAGGCCGCCGCGGGTGACAAGTACGTCAACGTGCTCGGCGCGAGCATCGCCCGGCAGTGCGTCGAGGCCGGCGTGCTCGACGAGATCTTCGTGTGCGTCGCGCCCGTCCTGCTCGGCGACGGCGTCCGGCTGTTCGACCACCCGGGCGGGACCAACGTCAAGCTCGAACGCATCGGCCTGACCCACGCGCCGCTGGCGACGAACATCTGGCTGCGCGTCGTCCGGTAAACCCTTCGCGCTCATCGGCCGGGCGCACGAGTCGGTCGGGCGCGTGAGGTGGCCGGGCACGCCGTAACGATTCGGCCGGGCACGTCACGACGGTCACGGGCCGGCCGGACACTCCATGACGATCGTGGTTCGGCCGGTCCGTGTCGCCGTGATGACCGCTCTGTCCGCCGGCCTCCGGGAGGTCAGTTCGAGAAGCGTCCGATCAGGATCGCCAGCCGCAGTTCGTGGTCCTCGCGCCGGAGCCTACCGTTGCGCATGAGCGTGATGAGCCCGTGCAGCCCGCTCCAGAAGGTCTCGGTGAGCGTCTCCAGGTTGTCGTCTCCCGCGAACGGCCGCACGGCCTCGCGGAACTCGCCGAAGGCCTCCTGCAGGGCGGGCGGCGCTTCGGGGGTGGCGAACGGCAGATCGACGATATGCGTGAACATCACGTCGTAGAGCGCGGGTCGCCGCTCGGCGAACGCGGCGTACGCTGCGCCGATGCCGGCCAGGACCTGCCGGGGGTCGGTCGCCGACTCACGGACCGCGCGCATCTCGGCGGCGATCTCGGCGCAGCCCTCCACCGCGACCGCGGCCATGATGGCGTCCTTGCCCTTGAAGTGGCTGTAGAGGACCGGCTGGCTGTACTCGATCTCGGTGGCCAGCCGACGCGTGGTCACCGCGTCCCAGCCTTCTGATTCGGCCAGCTCCCGCGCGGCCGTGACGATCAGCCGTTCTCGCTCTGCGCGCTCGCGCTCCCGGCGCTCCTGGATCGACATGGCCATCATTCTAGCGCCGCTAGTGTTCCTGTCGAAGATATGTTAGTTTCGCTCTTGCACCTAGCGCCGCTAGAAAAAGGAGAAGATCATGCTCACCACCATCGCCTACGGACTGGCCATCGTTCTCAACCTCTTCATCATCTTCATCGGCGCCCGGTTCCTCCTGGCGCCCCACGCCTCGGCCGCCGGTTACGGCGTCCCGGCCAAGAAGGACGGGGACGCGGCCTACCTGACGATCAAGGGTCTGCGCGACTTCAGCTACGGCGTCATCGGGCTCGCCCTGCTCGCCTTCGTGGGAGCCCAGGCCGAGGCCTGGTTCATGCTCATCGTCGCCCTCGTCCCCCTCGGCGACACCGTCATCGTCCTGCGCCACGGCGGCACCAAGGCGGTCGCCTTCGGCATCCACTTCGCCACCGCCGCGGTCGTCCTCATCAACGCCGCCCTGCTGTTCGCCGTCTGAGGGCCGGAGCCCACCAACGCAACGAAGGTCGCAGGGGTTCGGCGACCTTCGCATGATTCGCCGGAAGGTACCCCGTTCCTACGGTCATCACGTGGCGGGAACGCCCGCCACGCTGGGACGAAACCCTCCGGGAGAACAACCGTGTCCGTACGTCGATCACACCTGCCGGGAACGGTCGCAGCTCTCTGTCTCTGCGCCGT
The DNA here is from genome assembly GCF_900188345.1 of Streptosporangium subroseum. GTDB lineage: Bacteria > Actinomycetota > Actinomycetes > Streptosporangiales > Streptosporangiaceae > Streptosporangium > Streptosporangium subroseum. Next base: position 83,690 of record NZ_FZOD01000010.1, read on the forward strand.
CGCCGGGACCGTAGCCGTGCCGATCGCACCGGCCGCCTCCGCGGTCACGGCGCGGGTACGGCAGGCTCCGGCCCCCCACTCCGCCTCACCCCGGCTCATCGGCCCGCAGGACTTCCGCTTCGCCCTGCCCGAGCCGAGCGGACCGTACGCCGTCGGCACGGTCGAGCTGCATCTGGTCGACCGGGACAGACCCGACCCCTGGGTGGCCGGCAGGAACAGGGAGCTCATGGTCAGCGTGTGGTACCCCGCCAAGAGGGGAGGTGGCGACCGTGCCCCCTACCTGTCGCCGCCATTGGCCGATTACCTCAATGGGCTCACCGTTGCCCAGCTCGGGCTGGAGGAGGGCCAGGTAGACGCCGCGAGGGTCACGAGTCACGCCCGGATCGGCGCCCCGCTGCGTGATCGGCGAGACCGGCCGGTCGTGCTCTACTCCCCGGGAGGCGGCAACCCGCGGCACCTCGGCACCACGCTGGTGGAGGACCTGGCCAGCCGCGGCTACGTCGTGGTGACCATGGACCACACCTATGAGACGCCCGCGGTGGAGTTTCCCGGCGGCCGGGTCGCGACGCAGTCCCTGCCGAGCTCCGGTGATTCCGTCGCGCTGAACAGAAAGATGATCGACACCCGTGTCAAGGACACCCGGTTCGTGCTCGACGCCCTGGCGGAGCTGGCGGCCGGTCGCAATCCCGACGCCGAGGGACGGCGGTTGCCCAGCGGGCTCGGCCGGGCGCTCGACCTGACCAGGGTCGGCATGTTCGGTCATTCCGCGGGCGGGTTCACCGCGGGCGAGGCGATGCTGACCGACAGGCGGATCGACGCCGGCGCCGACCTCGACGGCAGCATGGCCTACAGCATGACAAACGGCGTGTACGGCGAGGTGGCCGAGCGCGGGCTGGACCGGCCGTTCATGCTCATGGGCGCGGGCATGTCGAGGGACCTGCCGCACACCCACCGGGACGCGCCGGACTGGAAGTCCTTCTGGGAGCGCTCGACGGGCTGGAAGCTCGACGTGTACATGGCGAAGGGGGAGCACTCGTCCTACACCGACTTCCAGTCGATCGTGCCCCAGCTCGGCAGGAAGTTCGACGTGCCGCAGAAGGTCGTGACCGACGCGGTCGGCACGGTCGACCCGGCGCGCAGCCTGCGCTCGCAGCGTGCCTATGTCACCGCCTTCTTCGACGAGCACCTGCGAGGCAGGCCCCAGCCGCTGCTCGACCGTTCCTCACCGCTCCATCCCGACGTCGAGCTCGTCCCGTAAAGCCCGCGATGCGGACCGGGCCGGTCGGTCAGCCCGTACGGACTGGGCCAGACGGATAGCGCGTACGGACAGTCCGGACGGACCGGGCCGGACGAGAAGAACCGCAGGGGAAGGACCGCCCACCGGAAACAGCGCGGCGGGCGGTTCGGGTGGTCACAACGGACCGGCGTCGTGGACCAGGATCGCCGCCTGCACCCGGTTGCTCAGCCCGAGCTTGGCCAGCGCGCGGCTGACGTGGCTCTTCACGGTCGCCTCCGACATGGACAGCTCGCGCCCGATCTCGGCGTTGGACAGTCCCCGCGCCACGGCCTGGACGACGACACCCTCACGGTCGGTGAGCTGGGCGAGGCGGTCGTGTGCGAGCTTCGCCCGGTCCGGGCCTCGCTCCACGAACGTGCCGATGAGCCGCCTGGTGACCGACGGCGAGAGCATGGCCTCGCCGGCGGCGACCGTACGGACGGCGGCGGCGATCTCGAGTGGAGGGGTGTCCTTCAGCAGGAACCCGACGGCGCCGGCCCGTAGCGCCGGATGGACGTACTCGTCGAGGTCGAAGGTCGTCAGCATGACGACCTTCGGCGGATCGGGCAGCCGCCCGATCTCCGACGCGGCGCTCAGACCATCCTTGCCGGGCATCCGCACGTCCAGGAGCACAACGTGAGGGCGGAGCCGGATGACCGCGCCGACCGCCTCGTCACCGTTTCTCGCCTCGCCGACGACCACGATGTCGCCCGCGGCCTCCAGGATCGTCCGGATGCCGGTCCGGACGAGAAACTCGTCGTCGACGACCAGAACACGGATCATGCGAGTGCCCCCACGGGAGCGACCGGGATCCGGGCGTGGACCTCGAACCCACCGTCCGGTCGGTGACGGGCCTCCAACGTGCCGCCGAGGAGTTCGACGCGCTCCCTCAGCCCGGCGAGGCCGGTCCCCGATCCGGGCAGCGAGCCGACCCGCCGCTCCGGCGGGTCGTTGCTCACCGTCACCTTCAGATGGCCGCCGAGATAGCGCAGCGTCACCTGGGTGGCGGCGTTCCCCGCGTGCTTGTGGATGTTGGTGAGCGCCTCCTGGACCACCCGGTAGGCGGTGCGCTCCACCGTGGACGGCAGCGCTCGCACGTCGCCCTTGTCGTGCCGGGTGATGGGGACGCCCGCCGTACGCGACTGGTCCAGCAGCCGGTCGAGGTCCTCCAGCACCGGCTGCGGGGCCAGCACCGCGTCCGCCGCGTGGTACGGCGAGCGCAGCACGCCCAGCACCTCCCGCAGGTTCACCAGGGCCTCCCGCCCGATCGAGCGGAGGAGCGTGGCCGTCTCCCTGGTCGTGTCGTCCGGGGTGCTGACCTCCAGCGCCCCGGCGTGCAGCACCAGCAGCGAGATCTTGTGGGCCACGACGTCGTGCATCTCCCGCGCGATCCGTGCCCGTTCCTGCGCCCGGACCTGCTCGGTGCGTGCCTCCTGCTCGCGTTCGAGGCGCTCGGCCCGGTCGCGCAGGGCCGTGAACGCCAGCCGGCGCGCGTCAAGCCACAACCCGACCGTCAGCGGCAGTCCGATCAGCAGCAACGCTGTCAGCACCGCGTTCCCCGGGGTCGCGGTGTTCATGGCGCGATCCCCGCCGATGTCGAGGGCGATCAGGATGCCCACTCCCATGACCGCGAGGGTCCCGGCGAGGTAGCCGGCGAGGTAGGCGCGGCGCCGGACGAGGACCGCGGCGTGGTAGGACGCCAGGAGTGGGGCCGGCCACATCGCGAGCAGGGCCCAGCCGACGGCGGCCATGACGAACAGCGGCCCGCGGCGACGCGGGGCCAGACCGGTGGCCACGCCCGACAGGGCCGCGACCACAAGCACGACCGGCGTGCCCACCGAGGCGCGCGTCCCCAGGAACCCCTCGGCGGAGGCCCAGGACAGAAGGAACACCGTCGTCCCGATTGCCCATGGAACGGCCGCGCGCAGGAGGGCGGTGACTCTGCTCCATCTCATGCGTCCGAGACTAGGCACCCCCCGCCGTCACCCCGTACGACCTTCGTGAAGAGCCGCTCCTCCTTTCGTCGCAGACGCCGGTATCGGGCGACCGGGCGCGGCACCGCGATCCGGATGCGGGAGAACGGGCCGCCTCGCCGCGCTGAAGCGCCTCGTGGGGATCAACTACACACCCTGGGCAACGTCTACCGGGTCCAAGCGGAGATCAGCCCCACCTCGGGCAACGTCTGAGGCCGTGGACGGAGCGGGCGTCGGATCGTTCACCCCGGCCAGCCACGGTGACGGGATCGCACCGGACGGTTCTGTCACCGGAGACGGTTTGCGAGACACGTCGGCCGAGCCGCACGCCGTCACGGAAACCGCCACGAACGCCGGCGCCAGTAGTCGCCTCATGACATGAAGATCCTATGGCTGACGGTCCTTCACAAGCGGAGCCGATCGGCGGGGCCGCCGGCGCGGAAGCCGTCCGTGTGCCGGGATGACGCTCACGTATAGTTTCCCGGGCGGACGATCATGAGGACCACGACGGCCGCCCACAGCAGGTTGTAGATTCCGGCGAGCATGCTCAGGGTGCGCAACTGCCTGCCGTCGTCCGGGGCGGCGAGGGCGTCGCGTTGACGCGGATAGATCTGCAGGGCGAGCAGCCCGCCTGCGCCCGCGGTGAGGATCATGGAGATGTTGATCCAGATCTCGCCCATCCGTCCCTGGACGAGGGCCAGAGCGATCCCCACAACAGGTACGACGATGCCGAAAATGCCGTACCCGCGGGTGATGCGGTGCATCGCGACAGCCACGGCCCGGTTGCGGCCTCCCGAGGTTTCCGGCTGCGGGTCGACGGGCGCGCCGAGAGCGGCTGTGCTAGCCGTGCCTGCCGTGACGCTCGTGGTGACCGGGGCATAGCGCGGGAACAGGCTTGCCGCGACGGCCGAACCCCCGACGAACACGATGCCGGCGAGCACATGCACAGACAGCAATAGACCTTCCATGAATTCTCCCCTCCACAACCTTCAGGCATACTGAAGCATATCAGATGCTTCAGTATGCCTGAAGGTTGTGGAGGGAACCCTGCCATCTGTCCCGCACATCAGGTCAGAGCGGGAAACGACCCTCGAACGCGGCGCGTACGGCCTCGGCGATCTGACGCTGGATCGGGTCGGCGTCCGGACCGAACAGCTGCTCGTCGACCTCGGCCACGGCCTTCATCGCCTCCCGCATGAGCTGCGCGCCCTCGGGGGTGATCTCGATGGCCGAGGCGGACCCGGCGCGAGCGGTGTTGTCACGAACGAGCCCGGCGCCGGACAGCGCCTTCACCGCCGTATGAACGCTCTGGACGGTGATCCCGGACATTCGCGCCAGGTCGCTGAACGACGCGCCGGGCACGCCGGTGATGTGCCCGAGCAGACCGAGCCTGCTGACCGTCAGCCCGAGCGGCGCGAGGGCGGCGCCGAGCTGGGACTCGATCCGGTGCGCCAGCGTGAGCAGCACGATGGAAGGGCTGGTCGCCGGCGGACCTGGAAGGGCGTTCTCGGTAGTCACCCCCTCAGTCTCCCGGATGGCGGTGTCACGGCGTAGGCTCCCTCGGCCGCCCTGCCGCCCCGCCGAGGAGAGGAGGCAGATCGGCACGCTGACCCGTACGGCCCCGGTGGACAGGAGTCGTTGGGATGACGGGCGAAGTCTCGGGTGGCCTACCGCGCGACTCGATGATAGAAATAGTCAAACATCTCCAGATCTCTTTATATTTGCGACACAAAGACGAGCCCTCGTGACTGCTTTGGATGTTCTCGACCGCCGCCTGGTCGCAGCCCTTCAGGTCAGCCCCCGCGCGACCTGGGGTGAGATCGGCGGCGCCGTCGGTGAGAACGAACGGACCGTGGCCCGTCGCCTCCAACGACTCCTGTCCACCGGGGCCGTACGGGTCACCGCAATTCTCGACGAGCTGCGCTGCGGGCTCGGCACGCCGGTCCACCTGCACGTCCAGGTCCGGCCCTGCACGGTCGAGCAGGTCGCCGAGGCCCTTTCCCAGCGGCCGGACACCCGCTCGGTCTACGGGGTCACGGGAAGCGCCGACGTCGGCTGTGAGCTGGTGGTCCCCTCCAGGGAACTCCTGCACGACGTCCTGACCGCGCAGATTCCCGCCACACCGGGGATCACCCAGACCCAGACCCAGGTCGTGCTGTACGCCTTCCAGACGGTGGCCGAGTGGCACGCGCCGTACCTCACGGAGGAGCAGGTCGCGCTCCTGAGGGCCACGGCTCCGCCGTCGGCCGGCCCGCCGCCGGAACGGGTCGAGCTGACCGCGGCCGAGAGGGATGTCGTCGCGCTGCTGGCCGCCGACGGACGCATCGGTTTCACCGCGATCGCCGAGCGGCTGGACCTGTCCGTGCCGACCGCCCGCCGCCGGGTCACGGCGCTCCTCGATCGCGGGGTCGTGCACCTGCGCGCGGAGGTGGAGCCCATGCTGCTCGGCCTGGAGGTGGAGGCCCAGCTCTGGCTCTCGGTCCGCGCCCACGGCCTGGACAGGGTGGGCAGGACGCTCGCCGCGCACCCGAGCGTGCGCTACTGCGCCGCCACCTCGGGTGCCCACACCATGATCGTTCAGGTCGCCGTGGCCCACGAGACGGAGCTCTACCGTTTCCTCACCACGGTCCTCGGCCCGCTCGACGACGTCACCGACGTCAACGTCACCCTCATCACCCGTGCCTACAAGCGTGGACACCTGCGCAAGTCGGGCCTGCTCACCCTGGAGTACGAATGACCCCCGCCGAGACCGAGGTAGCAGAGCTCTGCGCCGAACTCATCCGCGTCGACACCAGCAACTACGGGGACGGCAGCGGTCCCGGCGAGCGCGCCGCGGCCGAGGTCGTCATGGCCAGGCTCGCTGAGGTCGGCGTGGAGGCGACCTACGTGGAGAGTGCGCCGACCCGCGGCAACGTCGTGACCAGGATCGAGGGCTCCGACCCCGGCCTGCCCGCGCTGCTGGTCCACGGTCACCTCGACGTCGTGCCCGCCAACGCCGCCGACTGGGCCGTCGACCCGTTCAGCGGGGAGATCAAGGACGGCTACATCTGGGGCCGGGGCGCGGTCGACATGAAGGACATGGACGCCATGATGCTGGCGGTCCTGCGGCAGATGGTCACCGAGGGCCGTAAGCCCAGGCGCGACATCGTCTTCGCCTGGCTGGCCGACGAGGAGGCGGGCGGCGAGCACGGGGCCAAGTACCTCACCTCCAAGCATCCCGAGCTGTTCGACGGGGTCGACAACGCCATCAGCGAGGTCGGCGGTTACTCCATGGAGGTCGATCCCTCGCTGCGGCTCTACCTGATCGAGACGGCGCAGAAGGGCCTGGCCTGGATGCGGCTGGTCGCCGACGGCACCGCCGGGCACGGCTCCATGCTCAACTCGGACAACGCGGTCACCGAGGTCGCCAAGGCGGTGGCCAGGATCGGCTCGTACGAGTGGCCGCTCAAGCTGACGCCGACCGTGCACCGGTTCCTCTCCGAGGTGGCCGACGCCTTCGGTCTGCCCTTCGACCCGGAGAATCCGGCGCCGATCATCGACGCCATCGGCCCGCTGGCCAAGTTCGTCGGAGCGACCCTGCACCACACGGCCAACCCGAGCATGCTCTCCGCGGGCTACAAGGCGAACGTCATCCCCGGCCAGGCCAGCGCCGTGGTGGACGGCCGGTTCCTGCCCGGCCTGGAGGCGGACTTCTTCGCCACCGTGGACGAACTGCTCGGGCCGAACGTCCGGCGCGAGCAGCTTGTCCACGACATCGCGCTGGAGACGACGTTCGACGGCGCGCTGGTCGAAACGATGATCTCGGTGCTGAAGGAGGAGGACCCGACCGCCCGCGTGGTGCCGTACTGCCTGTCCGGCGGCACCGACAACAAGACGTTCTTCGCCGACCTGAACATCCGGGGGTTCGGGTTCGTCCCGCTGAGGCTACCCGCCGAGATGGACTTCGCCGGGATGTTCCACGGTGTGGACGAGCGGGTGCCCGTGGACGCGCTGCAGTTCGGCACGCGGGTCCTCGACCGGTTGCTGATGAGCTACTGAGACACGCGCCGGTGGGTCCCACAGGGGCGGGTCCATCGGCGCGGACGCGCCGGAGCACGACGCGGGCTCACCGGTTCGGTGCTCCGGTGAAGCTTGTACGGATTCATCGGTTCGGATGCGCCGGTGGGCTTGTGCGGCTCACCTCTGTGCGGCTCACCTCTGTGCGGCTCACCGGTTCGGATGCGCCGGTGGGCTTGGCTCACCCTTGTGCGGCTCATCGGTTCGGGTGCGCCGTGGCCCCTGCCTCGGAGGGCTTATCGGCCCCTGGCGAGCCAGCGGTCAGGCCGGCGTCGGCAAGGCCCTGCCTCGGGGGCGGGCCCATCTGTCTCCGGGAGTCGACGGTCAGGCCCGGGCGTCGACGAGGCGGACCAGTTCCGGAAGGACCGTGCCCAGCGGGGCGTCGACGGTGAGCGTCGCGTAGCCGTCGCCACGGGTCGGGCCCTGGTTGACGATCGCCACGGGGATGCCGAGCTTCGCGGCGCGCAGCACGAACCTGCGGCCCGACATCACCGTCAACGACGAGCCGAGAACCAGGAGCAGGCGCGCCCCTTCCACGAGGTCGAAGCACTCGCGCACCCGCTCCGCCGGGACGGTCTCCCCGAAGAAGACGACGTCGGGCTTCAGCACCCCTCCGTCGCACGCCCGGCAGCCGACCACCTGGAACCCGTCGATCTCCTCGTCCCGCAGGTCGGCGTCACCGTCGGGGTTGACCGCGGTGGCCAGAGCGCCGAACCCCGGGTTCGCCTCGGTCAGGCGCCGGTCCAGCTCCTCTCGCGGGCTCAGGTCGCCGCAGCCCAGGCAGACCACGTCATGCAGGCTGCCGTGCAGCTCGACGACCGCCTGGGCGCCGCCCGTCTGGTGCAGGCCGTCGACGTTCTGCGTCACGATGCCGGTCACCAGATCCCGCCGCTGGAGCTGCGCGACCGCGTGGTGGCCACTGTTGGGCGTCGCCCGGGTCATCGTCCGCCACCCGACATAGCTCCGGGCCCAGTAGCGTCGCCTGGCCACCGGGTCGCCGACAAACGCCTGGTAGGTCATCGGGGTGTTCCGTTTCAGGGCCCCGCTCGGCCCCCGGTAGTCGGGAATCCCCGACTCCGTCGATATCCCGGCTCCGCTCAGCACCACGACGTCGCCCGCGGCCAACAGCTTCGCCAGCATGTTCGTACCCTCGCTCACCCCTCCATGCTGCCTCACCGCTCATACCGGGCGAGCCTCCGCCCCCGTCAAGCGGTGCCGCCTCGATCTCTCCGGATCGCCGGACGGGTTCATCCGGGCAGGCCTCAGGACCCCGTCAAGCGGCGCCGTCTCGATCTCTCCGGATCGCCGGACGGGTTCATCGGGAGGAGATCACCCTGCCCGCCTGGACGACGTGGCGGATGTGCTTCGGCTCGGCGAGGACCCCGATGTCCCGCAGGGGGTCGCCGTCGAGGACGAGCAGGTCGGCGTGGGCGCCCACGGCGAGAGTGCCGATCTGGCCCGCCATGCCGACGAGGTCCGCCGCGTTGACGGTCGCCGCGCGGATCACATCGAGGGGCTCCTGCACCTCGCGGCGCAGACGGAACTCCTGGTTCTGGTGCCGGTGCATGCCGCCGAGCAGGTCGGTCCCGAAAACCAGCCGCACCCCGCCGCGCGCCGCGCGCTCCAGCGCCTCGACACCCGCGCCGAGCACCGCGTCGACCTTGTGCCAGCTGGACTCCGGCAGCCCGAAGGACCTGCCCTCCTCCTTGAGCGCCCAGTAGGTCACCAGGGTCGGCACGAGATAGGCGTCGTGCCGCAGGAACAGCTCCACGCTGCGGTCGTCGAGCAGGTTGCCGTGCTCGACGGACCGTACGCCCGCTTCCAGCGCGCGGTTGACGGCCCGCGCGGTGTAGGCGTGCGCGGCGACGTAGCGGTTGGCCGCTCCGGCCTCGTCCACGATCGCCCGTAGCTCGTCCATGGAGTACTGGGTGGAGTCGATCCGATCGGTGGGCGAGCTGACGCCTCCGGACGCCATGACCTTGATGTGGTGGGCGCCCTTGCGCAGCTCGTCACGGGCGGCGACGCGGACCGCGTCCACCCCGTCGGCGACCCGGCCGAGGCCGGCGCAGCACGGGTGGTCGTCGTGCCTGTCCGTACCGCGGCCGCGCACGTCGCCGTGACCACCCGTCTGGCTCAGCGCCTTGCCGCAGAACAGCAGCCGCGGCCCACGGATCAAGCCCTCGGCCTGCGCGTCGGCGAGCCCGTAGTCGGCGCCGGAGGCGTCGCGGACCGTGGTGAAACCACGATCGAGCATCTGCCCCATGATCCGCGCGCTGTGCGCGGCGACGTAGGACGGGGCCAGCGAGGTGAGGGCTCCGAGGTCGGCGGTGCACGCCGTGACGTGCACGTGCGCGTCGATCAGACCGGGAACGACCACGGCGCCGTTGACGTCGACCACTCGCGCGTCCGGCGCGGTCAGGCCGCGGCCGGCCTCGACGACCCGGCCGTCCTCGCAGCGCAGGTCACCCTCGGTGTAGTCACCGCTGACCACGTCGAGGACCAGGGCATTGCGCAGAAGTAGGCTCACGTGCGACCTCCATGGATCTGCCGGTGTCCGGTACCGGGCGTACAAACTATGACGTTGCCACATCGGTCGATGGGATTCGCGCCGGTTGTCGTCCGTGCCCCGCCGTCGGAGGCCGTACGGCTCCATGCCGTCCATGCCCCCTGCCGGTCCGTACGGGACTCCGTACCGGCTCTCGTCCGTATTCCGTTCCCGGTTCGCATGATTGCGGCAGGCCCCTACCTGCGGCGGCCTCGATTTTCCCGTCAGACCAATCCGATCGGGCGGCCGGTGCGTATCTCCTGGTGCCGGGACGACAGGGTTCCGGTGTTTCGCTGAGGACAGATCACTGCGCGGCGCGATGGGAGGTACGGCCCGGACAAGGGCCGCGTGGCTCGGAAGCTGGAGGGCTCCGAGCCACGCGGCCCTTGTCCGTTCACCGGGCGTTCGCTCAGCCGGCGGCCGCCTGCTTGATCAGCTCGGCGACGGCCTCCGGCTGGGAGATGTAGATGGCGTGGCTGCCGTCGGCTTCGACCACGGTGGAGCCGGCACGCTCGGACATCGCCCGCTGAGCCGGCGGCGGGATCGTCTGGTCACCGGTGGCGATCAGGTACCAGCTGGGCTTGGCACGCCAGGCGGGTTCGGTGACCACGCCGCCGACCGCGCCGACGCCCCACGGCACCTGCGAGTCGGCCATGAACGCGGCCTGCTCCGCGGGCAGGTCGCCCGCGAAGGCGCCGTGGAACCTGTCCCGGTCAAGAACGAGGAACCCGTCGCCCAGGGGCACGATCGGCGGCGCCGGCGCGCCCGGCGGCGGGTCGGCGATGAGTGTCTGCACGGACTCGCCCTTGTCGGGCGCGAACGCAGTGACATAAACGAGCGCCGAGACCCGCGGGTGCGTACCGGCCTCGCTGATGACCGCGCCGCCGTAGGAGTGCCCGACGAGCACGGTGGGGCCGTCCTGAAGGTCCAGGATCTGCCGGACGGCCTCGGCGTCCCCCTCCAGCGTCAACGTGGGGTTCTGGACGACGCTGACCCGGTAACCGTCCCGCTTGAGCAGGTCGTAGACGCCCTGCCAGCCCGACCCATCGACGAAAGCGCCGTGCACGAGCACGACGTTGATCGCAGTGGAACTCATGATGCTTCCTCCTTGACAGCGTTATCTCGGCGAAACTAGCTGGCCTCACTGGACGATCAGTGAAGATTTAGTTGACCGCTGCCACGGACCGTCGTCGAGGGGCGGGGGAGCGGATCGGCCGACGGGCGGATGCCGTTCAGGAGGAGCGCCAGGTAGCGCCGCTGGTCGGCGTCGTCATGGTCCGCCCGGTAGTCGGTCGCCAGCACCATCACCACGATCGCCGCCAGGTCGCGGACCAGCAGATCGGCACGGACCAGCCCGCGCCGCTGGGCGTCGGCCAGCACCTCGCCGAGCGGCTCCGCGAACCGTTCGGCGATGGTGACCGTGAACGCGCCGACCTCCCGCGCGGCGGTGAGGAGGGACCGGTGGGCTGCCAGCGTGTCGATGATGGAGCCCAGCGCCTCGGCCAGCCCCCGGAGGGGGTCGGCGGCCTCGCGGGCGGCCAGGGCGAGGGGCTCCACCTCTTCGGCGAAGTACGTCTCGAAGCAGGCCCGGATCACACCGTCGCGGTCACCGAACCGCCGGTAGACGGTGGCGATCCCGACGCCGGCCCGACGAGCGATCTCCTCCAGGGGGACGGCCACACCGGACTCCCGCAGAGCCGCGATCGCCGCCCGGACGATCCTGTCGGAGTTGCGCAGGGCATCGGCTCGGGGTCGGTGCTCCGGCACGTATCGAACGCTAGCGGTTCGCATGCGGTCATCCGGGGAGGGTCACCACGCGACCTGCAGGGATGCCAGGCCGTAGATGGCTTGGAAGGAACGGAAGTCCGCCTCGGGCCCGGTCACGCGGAGCTCGGGGAAACGCTGGAGCAACGCCGGGAAGGCGATGCGCATCTCCATCCGCGCCAGCGGCGCGCCGAGGCAGTGGTGCACGCCGTGACCGAAGGCCACGTGGGGCGCGCTCCGGGTGATGTCCAGTGCCTCCGGGTCGGACAGGAGAGCGGGATCGCGGTTGGCGGTGGGCAGGGCGCACATCACCATCTCGCCGGGCCCGATGGTGTGTCCGGAGAGCTCGACCTCCGTGGTGGTCACCTTGGAGGTGCCGGAGTGGACGATGCTGAGCCAGCGCAGCAGCTCCTCCACCGCGGCGTCGATGCGCTCGGGCTCCTTCCTGAGCAGCTCCAGCTGCTCGGGATGGCGCAGCAGGGCCAGCGTGCCCAGCCCGAGCATGTTGGCGGTGGTCTCGTGGCCGGCGAGCAGCAGCAGGCTGCCGATGCCGACGAGCTCGCTCGCGGTCAGGTCGTCGCCGTGCTCGCGCACCAGCATGCCGAGCAGCTCCTCGCCCGGGTCGGCCTGGGCGCGGGCGACCAGCTCGGCCATGTAGGCGCGCGACTCCCTCTGCATCGCCATGCGCTCCGCGGGGGGAGCCGAGACGTCGAGCAGCCGGCTGGTCGTGCGCTGGAAGTCCTCCCGGTCGGCGTACGGCACGCCCAGCAGCTCGCAGATCACCAGCGACGGGACCGGCAGCGCGAACGAGGACACGAGGTCGGCCGGAGACCCGGCGCGTTCCATCGCGTCCAGGTGCTCCTCGACGATGCGGGTGACCCGCGGTTCCAGCCGGCGCATCCGGCGGATCGTGAACTCCGGCGTCAGCATCCGGCGCAGACGGGTGTGCTCGGGAGGGTCGAAGGCGAGCAGGTTGCCCGCACGCAGTTCGGCGCGCTCCTCCTCGCTCAGCTCCATGACGCCGGGCAGCCGGATGCCGCCCCTCCAGGCGGTGCTGAACCGCTCGGCGTCGCCCATCACCGTGCGCACGTCCTCGTAGCGGGTCACCAGCCAGGCGTCGATGCCCAGAGGTGTGCTGACGCGCCTGATCCCCTCCCCGTCGCGCAGCGCCCCCAGCTCCGGATCGGGACCGAACTCCACTCGCCGCATGTGCAGCGGTAGCGTCGAAGACTCGCTCATGCAACCTCCTGGATGACTCGCCATCCTGACCGATCTGACAAAAACGATAGCAACCTATCGCTTACGTGCAAAGGATTCCGGCGAGGTGGCGGAGCGCCCGCCCGGACCCGTGAGGATCGCCCCCACCGACGTCGCCGGGCGGAAGGCGAGGATCGCTCCCGCTCACGCCGCCGGGCGGAAGGCGTCCGCGTGGTCGGCCGCCCATCGGCGGAACGAGGTGGCCGGGGCCCCGGTGAGCTCCTCCACCGTGGAGGTGACCGACTCCGGCAACGTCACCATCTGGGCGTGCGCGTGAAGGATTCCCTCCGCCATGGCCGCGGGCATGCCCTGGGCGACGAGCTCCCGCAGCGCGACCTCCGAGGGGAGCTCGTCCCAGCGCACCGGCCGTCCGATCGCCTCGCCGATGGCGGTCACCTGCTCGATCTGGGTCAACGTCTCGGGCCCGGTCAGCTCGTACGTCGCACCGCCATGGCCGGAGCCGGTCAGCGCGCGCACTCCCACCGCGGCGATGTCGCGTTCGTGGATCAGCGCCCTGGCCGCCGCCCCGTGGACCCAGCGGACGGCACCCGAGTCCCGGATCTGCGCCGCCCACATCAGGGTGTTGGCCGCGAATCCGCCGGGGCGCAGGAATGTCCACTCCAGCCCGGACTTCCTGATCAGGCGTTCGACGTGGGCATGGGAGCCGAGGATCGAGCCCGGCCGCTGCTCCAGGTCATCGGACACGCCGCGCGCGGAGACGTAGACGGTGCGGCGGGCGTGCTTGGCGATCGCCTCGATGGTCGCGGGCGCCGCGTGATCGGCCGAGAGGGTGGGCCAGACCAGAAACACCGACTCGATCCCGTCCAGGGCGGCGTCCAGGGAGGCGGGGTCGGCCAGGTCGCCGCTTACGACCTCGACGCCTTCCGGCAGGGACGCGGAAACGGGACTGCGGGTCAGGGCGCGCACGTCGGCGCCTGCGGCCAGAAGCTGGAACACGGCCTGGCGGCCGACATTGCCGGTGGCTCCGGTAACAAGGATCATGAGGACTTCTCTTTCGGCAGCGGGGACACTGCGCCCAGTCTTTAACCTCAAGTAAAGTTGAGGTCAAGAAATCGGGCCCCTGAAATGACGGCGAGGACGCCGGGGACCGGGGCCGGCAGCCGCGGGCGATCCTCTGAGACCATCGCTCGTCCCCAGGTCAGATGACGTCTTCGGAGGCCAGGGCCCTAGGCTGGACTCAGTGGTCCGCAAGCCGTCCGCGGCTACTGGGGATTTCCACGTTGTCAGGGGACCGAGGGGGCCCGGACATGAAAAACCCGACCAACCTGCATGACTGCCAGTATGAGCTGAACAGGGTGAACGACATCCTGGACTGCGTTCGCAGCCATCTGAAACAGACAAGCGATCAGCAACGGCGGTTCGCCGCCGATGCGGCACACGAGCTGCGAACTCCTGTCGCCGGGCTCCGCGCCCAACTGGAGGAAGCCCGGCTGAACCCGGGCGAGACCCCCCTGCCCGAGCTGTTGGATTATGCGCTCAAAGACGTCGACCGCCTGCAGCGGATCATCACCGATCTCCTTCTGCTGGTCCGGCTGGAAACCGGCATGATCACCGCGGAGGAGCCGCTGGACCTGGCCGAGCTCATCCGGACGCAGGTTGGCAGGCGAGACGATGAGATCACGGTGAACGTGCGGCTGGACCCGGGGGCGACCATGATAAACGCCGTCCCCTCTCTGATCGCCCGAGCGGTGACGAATCTGCTCGACAACGCGCAGCGGCACGCGGCGCAGGCGGTCGAGGTTCAGATGCGCCGCGACGACGGCAGCGCCGAACTGGTGATCACCGACGATGGACCGGGGATCGCCGCCCCGGATCGGGAGAGCGTCTTCGACGCCTTCACCAGGCTGGACACCGCCCGGGATCGCGACCGTGGCGGCACCGGACTCGGGCTGCCTCTCGCCCGTAATATCGCGGTCGTCCACGACGGAACGCTCATGGTGGAAGAGGGGTCCCACACGGGAGCTCGGTTTGTGCTCCGCCTCCCCCTGGCGGCCCCGGGAACAAGATCGTTCCCGCCGTCGGACTCGACGGTCTCTACCTCGGCGGTCGTGCGGAACCTGCCAGCGGATTGATCCGCGCCGAGGCTCTCACCTCGCCGCGGATCCACCTCGCCTTCCGGCCCGCGCATGCGGCCGCCGGGCCTCCTCGATGTCGATCCCGGTGACCACCAGGTCCGAAGGACGGGGTCAGCCGCCCGAGCCCTCCGGGAGGGCGGGCCTGGTACCGATGACAACGGTGGAGTTCAGCGTTCCGATGACAACGGTGGCGTCCAGATCGTCGGAACCGGCCACCCGTGGGATCAGCCCGTTACGGGTGAAGGTTTCGACGGTCTGCGGCGCCTGGCGCTCACTCGTCTCGACCAGCAGGTAGCCATCCGGCGCCAGCCATTGTGACGCCTCGGCGATCACCCGCCGCACGATGTCGAGCCCGTCCGCGCCACCGTCGAGCGCCACCCACGGCTCGTATATGCGGGCCTCCGGGGGCAGCAGCCCGATCGCCTCGGTGGGTACGTAGGGCGCACTGGCGACCAGGATGTCGACGCGGCCCCGCAGCCGGGCGGGGAGCGGCTCGTAGAGGTCGCCTTCGTACACCTGACCGCCGGCGGCGACGTTGCGGCGGGCGCACCGTACCTCGGCGGGGTCGATGTCGACGGCGTGCAACTCGACCCGGCCCAGGGCCGCGACCAGCGCGGCGCCCACCGCGCCCGAGCCGCAGCACAGGTCGACGACGACGGTGCGTGGCCGGGAGGGAGCCTGGTCGGTGGAGTCGGTGGAGTCGGTGGAGTCGGTGGGGTCGGCGGTCGGGTGTGCGGAGGCGGTGGCCTGATCGACGGGGCTCACGAGCCGGTGTTGTACGGGGGTGACGACCTCGTCGGTGAGGCCGGCGGTCTGACGGGCGAGGGCGGTGGCCTGACGAGCGAGAAACTCGGTGCGGCGGCGAGGCACGAAGACCCCGGGGGTCACGGCTATCCGCAGACCGCAGAACTCCGCCCAGCCAAGGACGTGTTCAAGGGGCAGACCTGTGACGCGCCGTTCCACCATGGTGGCGAGGTCGGCCGGGGTCGGCGCCGTGGAGATGAGCAGCTCCGCCTCGTCCTCGGCGAAGACACAGCCGGCGGCCCGGAGCCTGGTGACGACGACGGATCGAGAGAGGGGCGCGGGGGAAGCGATGGAACGGGAGAGCGGTGACGGCGAAGCCGACATGGGAAACCTTTCGGGATGCCTGTGGGCGCTCCCTCGGTCACCTATGTCGGATGGACCGCGCGGCCGTGAGATGGGAGCACCCGACCTGATACAGCGGTAATGGGTCCCACCTCCTCGATCCGTTCACTACTGGAGTCGGCAACTCTACCCGAGCCGGAATGAGTTGCGTCGGCCGGGTGACGCGCCAAGGCTCTGGCCTTCTGGTCTACCCGAGTTGGAATGAGTTGCGTCGGCCGGGTGACGCGCCAAGGCCCTGCCCTCTGTACTTTCCGCTACCTCTTACGCGGGTCCGTGCCCGGAAGGGGCAGGACATCGGTCTGTCCATCGTTGAATTCAGTCTGGCTCTGGTTGCCGTTCTGGTATCTCGATACGACACCCACGCAGACGATGGCCAGGCCGAACTGCACCAGGAGGACGATCCAGGCGTCGTCCGCGAAGCTCAGAAGGTGGGCGACAACCGTACCGGCAAGGGCGGCCGCGATGCCCGCGAGGATCGTGGCCCTCCACCCGATGTCCTGGCGGCCGGGTATCAGGAGCCGGCCGAGGAAGCCGGTCACGGCCCCGACGAGAATGGCGCTGAGGACGAACGTGATCATGCTGCCGATGAACGCGATCATATCGATCTCCCTGGGGGTGTCGTCCAACTCTCCACAACGATGCTAGAGCGCCTTAGTCGACACGAACTTGATATTTCGTACACACGAAACAGGCTATGGGGCGATGGTGAATCGCGCGGGATTCGCGGAGACAGGCGCCGAGGAGACCCTCAGGCGCCGGGGGTGGGCGGGTGCGCCGCGCGGTGGTAGCGGTCGGCCAGCCTGGCGACGTGCTCGACGAGCTCGGGTGGTTCGATGACGTCGAAATCGGCGTCAATCATGCTTAGGAAGACGGTGATGACGCCGAGGCTGTCGCCGGCCACGGTCAGCATGCAGCTGTGCTCGTCGATCGCCTCCAGCAGCCCGGTTATCCGGTCGGCGATGCTCTCGGCCGGCGCGTGCACCCGCACCCGTGCCTGGTACGGCCACATCGCGGTGCCCATGCGGTGCGAGACATAGGCGACGACGTCGCCTTCGGGCGGGTCGCGGGGGGCGAACCGCGGGCCGGCCGGGGTGCGGGGACTGATCCGGTCGGCGCGGAAGATGCGCCAGTCCTGCCGGTCGAGGTCCCACGCCACCAGATACCAGCGACGGCCCCAGCTCACCAGGCGGTGCGGTTCGACGGTGCGGACGCTGCCGGATCCGTCGTGGACGGTGTAGTCGAAGCGCAGGCGCTCATGGTCGCGGCAGGCGGCCGTGACGGTGGTCAGCACGCCGACGTCGACGGTCGGGCCGGTGCCGGGCATCGTGACGGTGTAGTCGTGGACCGCGTTGACGCGGCGCCGCAGCCGGGACGGCAGCACCTGTTCCAGCTTCGTGAGGGCGCGCACCGAGGTCTCCTCGATCCCCGCGACGCCACCGCCGGCGGCGGCCGAACGGAGCCCCACCGCGACCGCCACCGCCTCGTCGTCGTCGAGCAGCAGCGGGGGCAGCGCAGCGCCGACTCCCAGCCGGTAGCCGCCCGAGACGCCCGGGGTCGCGTGCACGGGATAGCCGAGGCTGCGCAGCCGTTCCACGTCACGCCGGACGGTGCGCGCCCCGACGCCCAGCCGTTCGGCCAGAGCGGGGCCGGACCAGTCGCGGCGTGCCTGGAGCAGCGACAGCAGGCGGAGCAGACGGGCCGAGGTGTCCAGCATGCCCGTAGTCTGCCAGCGATTGCGGCCCGAACCTGGCCGCAATCGTTCCTACTGTGGCGCCATGGACACCGAGACCCCCGCATTTCACACTGACATTTCCCGGACCGAGCTGGACAGCGCGCCCGAACCGAGAGGTGCCGACCTGGCCGGCGATATTTCCCGGACCGAGTTGGACGGCGTGCCCGAACCGATGGGTGCCGACCTGGCCGGCGACATTCCCCGGACCGCGCTGGACAGCGAGGTCCGGCCGCCGAGCCTGGACGTCCCCCCGGCCGGCCTGGGCGAGGAGATCCGCCCGTTCCGCGTCGACATCCCCCAAGCCGACCTGGACGACCTGCGCGACCGCCTGGCCCGCACCCGCTGGCCCGACGAGCTGACCGGCGTCGGCTGGTCGTACGGCGTGCCGCTCGACCGGTTGAAGGAGATGGCCGAATACTGGCGGACGGCCTACGACTGGCGTCGGCACGAGGCGAGGCTGAACGAGTTTCCGCAGTTCACCACCACCATTGACGGGCAGAACGTGCACTTCCTGCATGTCCGCTCGCCCGAGCCGGACGCACTGCCGCTGATCCTCACCCATGGCTGGCCGGGCTCGGTCGTCGAGTTCCTGGAGTTAATCGGGCCCCTGACCGACCCCCGCGCGTACGGCGGCGATCCGGCGGACGCGTTTCACGTGGTCGTCCCGTCGATCCCGGGCTACGGGTTCTCCGGGCCGACGGCCGCGACCGGGTGGGGCGTGTCGCGCATCGCCCGGGCCTGGGCGGAGCTGATGCGCCGCCTCGGCTACGAGCGGTACGGCGCCCAGGGCGGTGACTGGGGCGCGCGGATCTCGCCCGAACTCGCGAGGGTCGACCCCGTTCACCTCGCCGGTCTGCACCTCAACGGGTTCCTGGCCTTCCCGTCCGGAGACCCGGCAGAGGTCGAGGCACTGACCGAGGCCGAGCGGGCGCGTCTGGCGAACATCAGCGGCTGGGCCGGCGAGCGGTCGGGCTACGCGCAGATCCAGTCGACCAGGCCGCAGACGCTGGCCTACGCCCTCGCCGACTCACCGGTCGGCCAGCTCGCCTGGAACCTCGAATGGTTCGACGGCTACGGGCAGGACGTCGGCACGATCGGCCGGGACGCCATCCTCACCAATGTGGCGCTGTACTGGCTGACCGGGACCGCCGGGTCCTCGGCCCGCCTCTACAAGGAGGGCGCCGCCTCGTGGGGGCGGCAGGTCGAGCTGTCTCCGGTGCCGACCGGAATGGCGGTCTTCGCCGGGGACTCCACCATCCGCTCCTTCGCCGCACGCGAGCACACCATCACGCACTGGTCGGAGTTCGACCGCGGCGGCCACTTCGCCGCGTTGCGGGAACCGGATCTCCTTGTCGGCGATGTCCGCGAGTTCTTCCGCGGCGTTCGCTGACTCGCACGCCGCCACCACTCTGGTGGAGCCGGTCAGCCGCTCCACGCCATCCGGATACTCGATCACCAGATGTGTCTTGATCGTGGGCCGAAGCCGTACGAGGGTCAGCTCCGGGTGGCGTGGGTGAAGGTGGTCACGAGTTCGTCGGCGCACAGCACGGGGTCGAGTCCGGCGAGCAGCCGGTCGGCGACCGCGTCTATGGCCGCGCGCACGGTCGAGGCCATCAGCTCCGGGTGGAAGGGCCGGAAGACGCCGGTGTGCTGGCCGTTGGCGAACAGGGCGGCCAGTAGGGCCAAGGCGGTGTTCTGGTGCTCGCCCGGCACTGCCTTGGCGTTGGAGACGATCTGTTGGACCGCTCGCACGTGCGCGGGATGTGCGGCGATGAACTCCACATTGGCGCGGATGTAGGCGGCCAGTTGGTCGCCGGGATTGTTCGTGGCGTGGATCCTGGGGCGCATGTAGGCCGCGGAGTCGGCGATCACTTTGCCCAGTACGGCGGCGAGCAGGTCTTCCTTGGTGGCGAAGTGGTAGGAGATCAATCGCTTGCTGCTCAGTCCCGCATGCTCGCAGATCGCCTCGAAGGTGGTGGCGGCGTAGCCGCGCTCGGCCAGCACCTCGATCGTGGCCTGTGCGATCTGCTCGCGCCGGGCCTGGGTGGCCTGCGCGCGGTCACCCGGCTGGCGAGGTGCGGGCGTGGGCATGCGGGGGCCTCTCCGTGGCTGCGACTGATCAACCCATCTTGCCAGCCTTGGGGAACGCCGCCCTGACGGCGGGCCGGTTGACCAGGATCGCGACCCCCACGAGCAGCAGGCCGACCAGACCCTGCTCGGCCTTCATCCACAGCGGGTAGCCGCTGTCGGGTGCGAGCAGGATCGCCGCGATCCCGAGCGGGGCGAGTATCGAGATGAACCGGATCCGTACGAACGCCGGTCGCTTTCCCCGCAGGGCCTGACCGGCCAGGGAGATCAGCCAGAGCGAGGCGAGTGCCACGGCACCGCCGCGCAGCTACACGACCCAGTTGACCAGGTCGGCGTTGTCGCGCAGGACGGCGGCGACGAGAAGGGCCAGCACCGACACACCGAGCATGCCGATGAAGATCCGCTTGATCTGGGTGAGCGTCGAAATCACGTTATTATCCATGTGTGTAAACATTACTCATATGGATAACAAGTGGCAAGAGGTTGTTGCGACTGCTTGATGTGGGGTGTGCCGGTAGAAGCTCCTGGCTCACCGAGGTGAGGCGATACCCACAGGTCAGGGCGCGACCTCGACCGATGCCGACGCCGAGGAAGCGCCGCGGACTTCTCGTCAGAGCCAGTTGCGACGCTTGAAGATCACGTACAGGCTCGCGCAGGTCAGGGCCATCAGTGTCACGGCCAGGGGGTAGCCGAAGATCCAGTGCAGCTCCGGCATGAAGGCGAAGTTCATCCCGTAGACGGTGCCGATCAGGGTGGGCGCGAACAGGATGGCCGCCCACGAGGAGATCCTCTTGATCTCCTCGTTCTGGGTGTAGCTGGCCCGGGTGAGGTTGCGCATCTCCTCGTTCTGGGCCTGGTTCACCAGCGTGGCGTTCACGCTCAGGATGTCCTGCAGCATCTGCCGGAACCCGTCCACCCGCTCCACCACCGTGGTCAGGTGGTCCACCACGTCACGCAGGTAGCGGCGCATCTCATCCTCGACGCCATACTTGTCGAACCCCGCGGACAGCGATTCCAGCATGCCCATCAGGGGACGCGTGGCCCGCTGAAACTCGATCACCTCGCGTGACAGCTCGTAGATCCGGCGGGAGGCGCTGGGATCGCCGCGGAACACCTCGGTCTCGATCTCGTCGATGTCGTTCTGCAGACCCGCGATCACCGGCGCGTACCCGTCCACGACCGCGTCCACGATGGCGTACAGGATGGCCTCGGGCCCTCGGGCCAGCAGCTGCGGGTCCGCCTCCATCCGGCGGCGGACCGCCGACAGGTTCGGGGCCTCGCCGTGGCGGACGGTGAGCACGAAGTCCGGGCCGACGAACACGTGCAGCTCGCCGAAGTCGACCTCCTCGGCCTCGTCCAGGTAGCGGGCCGCGCGCAGCACGACGAACAGCGTGTCGCCGTAGCGCTCCAGCTTGGGCCGCTGATGGGCGACGATGGCGTCCTCGACGGCCAGCTCGTGCAGCCCGAACTCGCCGCCCAGCGACAGCAGTTGCGCCTCCGCCGGCCGGTACAGGCCGATCCAGGCGATGCTGCCGGACCTGTCGCGCAGGCACCGGTAGGTGTCGGCCAGCGTGGTGGGAGATTGACTGCGATGGCCGCCGACGTAGACGGCGCAGTCGATGATGCTGTTCTCCACGGGGACGTCGACGGTTGTCGCCCGCGGGTCCATCGACCGCTCGGGAGCCTCCTGGGGTCCCGGTGCGGCTTGATCGTTGTTCTGGGTGGCGCGCCGGAGGGAACGCAAGGCACGTGAACGCAGCTCAGACATGGTGAGCCCCCGAATCGGCCCAGCTCCAGGCGGTCTGCTGATCGCCACTCCAATGTACTGCGCGGCGGTGAAAGCAGCCTGCGGAGGGGCTGTCCCACCGCCAGGCGTCGCGGATCATTCGTGTACGGCGGCGATCCGGGTCGCCTTTCATGGCGGATCATCCGCGTACGGCGGCGATCCGGGTCGCCTTTTGTGAGGGGCCGGTCAATGGCCGGACCGGGTGAATGGGATGCCTCAGGGAAACTCGGATAAATACGGCGCCGCGCCACCTGGCCAGGTGGCGCGGCGCCGTACGGGGCTACATGACGCGGCGATCAGCTCTCGACGAGCTCCTCGTCGAGCGGATCCGCGGCGCCGCTGAACTGCGCGGCGTACAGCCGGTGGTAGGCGCCCCGAGTGGCGAGGAGCTCCTCGTGGGTGCCCTGTTCGACGATGCGCCCGGACTCCATCACCAGGATGAGGTCCGCGTCGCGGATGGTGGACAGCCGGTGGGCGATGACGAAGCTGGTGCGGTCCGAGCGCAGCGCGGCCATCGCGTGCTGCACCAGGACCTCGGTCCGGGTGTCGACCGAGCTGGTGGCCTCGTCGAGGATGAGCAGGGACGGGTCGGCGAGGAAGGCGCGGGCGATGGTCAGCAGCTGCTTCTCTCCGGCGCTGACGTTGTTCCCCTCGTCGTCGATCACGGTGTCGTAGCCGTCGGGCAGGGTCTGCACGAACCGGTCGACGAACGTGGCCCGCGCGGCGGCCTGGATCTGCTCCTCGGTGGCCTGGGGGTTGCCGTAGGCGAGGTTGTCGCGGATGGTGCCGCCGAACAGCCAGGTGTCCTGCAGCACCATGCCGATGTGCGAGCGCAGGTCGTCGCGGCTCATCGCGGTGATGTCGACGCCGTCGAGGGTGATCCGGCCGGCGTCCAGCTCGTAGAAGCGCATGACCAGGTTGACGAGGGTGGTCTTGCCCGCTCCCGTCGGGCCGACGATCGCGACCGTGTGCCCGGGTTCGGCCACCAGGGACAGATCCTCGATGAGGGGCTGCTCCTCGTTGTAGCGGAAGGACACGTGCTCGAACTCGACGCGGCCCTGCCGGACGGTGGGCAGCACCGGGGTGGCGGGATCGGGCTCCTGCTCCTCGGCGTCCAGCAGCTCGAAGACCCGCTCGGCCGACGCCACGCCCGACTGCAGGAGGTTGGCCATCGAGGCCACCTGGGTCAGGGGCTGGGTGAACTGCCGTGAGTACTGGATGAACGCCTGGACGTCGCCCAGGCTCAGCGATCCGGTGGCGACCCGCAGGCCTCCGACGACGGCGATGGCGACGTAGTTGAGGTTTCCGATGAACATCATCATCGGCATGATGAGCCCGGAGATGAACTGGGCGCCGAAGCTGGACGTGAAGAGCTTCTCGTTCCTCTCGCGGAACACCTCCTCGACCTCCGGCAGGCGTCCGAACACCTTCACCAGCTCGTGGCCGGTGAACGCCTCCTCGATGTGGGCGTTCAGGGCGCCGGTGTGGGACCACTGCGCGACGAACAGCTTCTGCGAGCGTTTTGCGATCTGCCCGGTGGCGAACACCGACAGTGGGATGGTCACCAGGGCGATCAGCGCGAGCAGCGGCGAGATCACGAACATCATCGCCAGCACGCCGATCAGGGTCAGCAGCGAGGTCAGCAGCTGGCTCATCGTCTGCTGCAGGGTCTGGGACACGTTGTCGATGTCGTTGGTGACCCGGCTGAGCAGCTCACCGCGGGGCTGGCCGTCGAAGAACCGCAGGGGGAGCCGGTTGATCTTGTCCTCGACGTCCGACCGGAGCCGGAACACGGTGCGCTGCACCACGCCGTTGAACAGGTAACCCTGCATCCAGGCGAAGACCGACGCCGCGACGTAGAGCACCAGGACCCACATCAGGACGGTGCCCAGAGCGCCGAAGTCGATCCCGTGACCGGGCACGACGTCCATCCCCGAGAGCAGGCCGGCGAAGTTGTCGTTGCCCGACGCCTGGGCGGCCTGGACCGCCTGCTCCTTGGTCGTTCCGAGGGGCAGCTGCTTGCTGATCACGCCGGTGAAGATCAGGTCTGTCGCGCGACCGAGGATCTTCGGTCCGATGACGGAGAACACCACGCTGATCACAGCCAGGCTGATCACGGCCAGGATCTTCGGGCGTTCGGGGGCCAGCCGCCGCATCAGCCGCCGGGCGGACGGCCCGAAGTTCATCGACTTCTCCGCGGGCATCCCGCCGCCCGCGAACGGTCCCCGTCCGAAGCCTCCGCCTCCCGCGGGCGGTCGGGGCCGCGCGGATGTCATGGGGGTGCTCATGCTGCGCTCTCCACGGCTAGTTGGGACTCGACGATCTCGATGTAGGTCGGGCAGGAATCCAGCAGCTCGTCGTGGGTTCCCTTGCCGACGATCACGCCGTCGTCGAGGACGATGATCTGGTCGGCGTCGGCGATGGTGGAGATCCGCTGGCCGACGATGATGACGGCGGCCTGGGCGGTGTGCGGACGCAGGGCGGCGCGTAGCCGGGCGTCGGTGGACAGGTCGAGGGCGGAGAAGGAGTCGTCGAACAGGTAGATCTCGGGCTTGCTGACCAGCGCCCGGGCGATGGAGAGCCGCTGCCGCTGTCCGCCGGACACGTTTGTGCCGCCCTGGGTGATGGGCGCCTCAAGGGCTTCGGGCATCGCCTCGACGAAGTCGCGGGCCTGGGCGACCTCCAGCGCCTCCCACAGCTCCTCGTCGGTGGCGTCCGGGTTGCCGTACCGCAGGTTGCTCGCGACGGTTCCGCTGAACAGGTACGGCTTCTGCGGCACCAGGCCGATGCGCGTCCAGAGCATCTGGGGATCGAGCTCGCGGACGTCGACACCGTCGACCGACACCGTGCCGGCGGTGGCGTCGAACAGCCGGGGGATCAGGGAGACCAGCGTCGTCTTGCCCGAACCGGTGCTGCCGATGATGGCGGTGGTCTGTCCCGCCGTGGTGCGGAAGGAGATGCCGGACAGCACCGGCGCCGCCGCACCCGGGTAGCGGAACTCGACGTCGCGCATTTCCAGCTCGCCGCGAGTGTGCACCTGCCGTACGGGGTTCTTGGGCGGGACCACCGACGACTCGGTGTCCAGCACCTCGATGATGCGCTCGGCGCAGACCGCGGCGCGCGGAATCATGATCGAGATGAAGGTGGCCATCATCACCGAGGTGAGGATCTGCATCAGATACATGAGGAACGCGGTGAGGGCGCCGATCTGCATCTCACCGCTGTCCACCCGGCTGGAGCCGAACCAGAGCACGGCGACGCTGGAGGCGTTGAGGATCAGCATCACGATGGGGAAGATGAGCGCGGTCAGTCGTCCGACACGCAGCGAGGTGTCGGTCAGCGCGGTGTTCGCCACGGCGAACCGCTGGGTCTCCTCACGCTCGCGGACGAAGGCGCGGACGACGCGGATACCGGAGAGCTGCTCACGCATCACCTGGTTGACCGTGTCGATGCGGGTCTGCAGCGCGCGGAACTGGGGAACCATGCGGGAGATGATCAGGCCGATCGACACCAGCAGCGCGGGGACGCAGACGAGCATGAGCCATGACAGGCCGATGTCCTGCCGCAACGCCATGATGATTCCGCCGACGCACATGATCGGCGCGGCGACCAGCATCGTGCAGGTCATCACCACGAGGATCTGGACCTGCTGCACGTCGTTGATGCTGCGGGTGATCAACGAGGGTGCCCCGAACTGGGAGACCTCACGGGCGGAGAACCCGCCCACCTGGTGGAAGACGGCCGAGCGGACGTCGCGTCCGAATCCCATCGCCGCGCGGGCGCCGTAGTAGACCGCCGCGATCGAGCAGGCGATCTGTACGAGGGACACGGCCAGCATCCAGCCGCCGGTGGTCAGGATGTAGCCGGTGTCGCCGACGGCGACACCCTGGTCGATGATGTCGGCGTTCAGGCTGGGCAGGTACAGCGAGGCCATGGTGCCGACCAGCTGCAGCACCACCACGATGATCAATGTTGATGAGTAGGGCTTGAGGTAGGTGCGTAGCAACCGACTCAGCATGGGGGCTCTCCACTTGAGGCGTCCGGGCGGGGCGCGTCTGAGGCGTCCGCGCGGAGCGCGTCGTGTTCAGGGGGAATGTCGTGCTCTAAGGCGAGGTCGTGTTCGGAGGGTTCGGGGGGCTCGGAGGGAGGGCCGTGTTGGGGGCGCAGGTGGATTCCGTGGGTTCGGGGGAAAGGTCGGGTTCGGGGTTCGGATCGGGTTCGGGATTCGGACCGTGTTCGGGGCTTGGATCGTGTCCGGGGCGCAGGCGGATTCCGTCCAGCAACATGGAGACGATCTCCGGAGACGACAGCGGGTTGCCCTCGACGAGCCGGGGATGGCTGCCCGCGGTGGTCATCAGTTGCAGGCGGCGCGCGGCCTCCAGTGGCTCGCATCGCAGCCGGTCGGGGCCGGGCTCGATCAGGTCGGCGAGCGCCTGCCGGATGACGTTGCCCTGATCGGTGCGGGCCCGGGGGTTGCGACGGGCCTCCGCGAGCCAGGGCGGTCCCAGCGCGTCCACCAGCCGGAAGATGCGCGTCGTGTGCTCTCGCAGGATCTCGACCGCCGCGACGAGCCTGACCCGCAGGGGAGCCGTACGGTCGACGGCTGCCAGGTCTCGCAGCAGCGGGGAGAGGTCGAAGGCGCTGGCCACGGCCGCGTCCACGAGCTCTTCCTTGGTGGCGAAGACCCGGAAGATCGTCCCCTCCGCCACACCGGCGGCCTGCGCGATCTGCCGGGTGCTCACGTCGGGGCCGTGGGCGAGCACCAGTGACAGGGTGGACGCGATGAGTGCGGCCCGCCGTTCGTCCGGTGGGAGTGGAGCGGCGCGCTGGGAGGTCGAAATCACATTCTTTACCCTACCCGAGTGAGTGAGTGAGTGGCTCACTCACTCGGGAGTTCGGTTCCGTCCTCGGCGAACAAATGCCAGGAACCGGATGCTTCCGGCGCGGACGGTGAGGGCGGCCGGGAGACGCCTGGCCGTACCATTCGCCGGTTTGACCATGGTGTTTGTTAGGGCGGCGAGGGCGGGGGTATGGCCGCCTGCGTCGGTCTCGTCGGGGCGGCCGAAGGCGAGATCGATCATCGGTCCGCATCCGGTGAGACGGCCGTTCCGGCCTGACGTGGAGAGGAGAGACCTGAGGTGGAGAGGAGAGAACGGTGGCCGAGAATTCGGATCTGATCTTCGATCTGGTGTGGCAGGAATTCCACGAGATCGTGAACATGACGTCGGATGAACTACGGGCCTTTCTGCTGGCGTCCGGCTCCGGGGAGGTTTTCCCGGGGGATCCCGAGTCGCAGATGCCAGAACTCGGGCGTCAGGTGCTGCGGGTTCTCGGCAAACGCAAGATCGACCTCACCCAGGACGACATCGAGACGATGCAGCGGGCCATCGACCGCGTCGAGGACGCGCTGACCGACACTTCCTTCGACGCCGAGGATGACGACGATCGGCGGCGGGCACTGCTGGAGGTCGGACACAACCCGCTCAGGCCATCGCGAATGGGAATCTGACCCGTCCCGCCACCGGCAGGGGATGTGTGGTCATCCCGCTGCCGGCGGGGAGAAGAAGAAGCCGTCGATCGACACGGCCTCGGCCTCGGTCGAGATCTGCCGGCTCCGTCACCCGGTTCCGTGCCCCACGGGACGGCTCCGTCACCCGGCCTGTGCCGTATGGGTCCGTCACCCGGCCTGTGCCGTACGGGGCAGAACCTACGACCGGGCTCGCCAGCGGGACAGGATGTCGGCCTCCCGGTCGGGGGTGATCGTGGTGCTCGTCGAGAAGGAGGCCTCCGCGTCGCGGATCTCGCGCACCGACTGGCCGAGGGGGCGCGGGCTGAGCCCCGCGGCGTAGGCGGCGGCCGGGTTCGCGGTGTTGATCGAGATTCCGTCCTCACCCATCGGCCAGAGCGGCAGTGACCGGCTGTCTTCGCCCTCGGCCGTCAGGAAGTCCTGCCCGACCCAGGTCAGGGTGGTCCCGGGAGGCGCGACCTCGGCCACGATCGCCTCCAGCATGTCGCCGAAGGAGAACGGCGGGGCGGGGCTGACCGCGTGGAAGGTGCCCGAGCCCGTCTTCTCGATCATGGCGATGATCCAGGAGGCCATGTCACGTCCGTCGATCACCTGGATGGGGTCGTCGGGGTTGCCGGGCGCGAGAACCTCGCCGCCGCGCGCGATCCGGTTCACCCAGTAGGTGAAGCGGCCGGTGTAGTCGTACGGGCCGATCACATACGTGGGCCGTACGATCAGCGTCTCAGGCCCGAACGCGTCGGTCGCCGCCCGCTCGCACAGCACCTTCAGCGGGCCGTAGGTCTTGCCGTTCACCTCTTCCGTGACCGGTCCGTCGAACTCGACCAGCGGCGCGTCCTCGGTGAAGTTCGGCGTCTCCGGGGCGTACACCGAGGCGGTGGAGACGAAGACGTACTGGCCGGTGGAGAGCGCGCCGGCGAGATGGGTGACCTGTGACGGCAGGTAGGCGCTGACGTCGATCGTCACGTCCCACCGCCGGTCACGCAGGACCGACAGGTCCGCGTCGCGGTCGGCCAGCAGGTGCTCGGCCTCGGGGAACAGGTCCGGACCCGTCTTCCCGCGGTGTATCAGGGAAACCTCGTGCCCGGCCGTGAGCGCGGCCTCGGTGATGTGACGGCCGACGAACCGGGTTCCGCCAATGATCAGAATCTTCATGCATGCCATTTTGTCGCATATTTGGATGGGTTTGATTTGCCGTCCCCGGGGTGAGGCGACGACGTTCGCGCCGCGCGCCTCGGGGGGCCGTGGCCGCCTGCTTCAGGGGGCCGTGGTTGTGCGGGCCGTTCGCGCCGCGTGCTGCGGGAACTCGGTCGGGTCGAGCGTTCACGCTGCGTGTTCGGGGCTACGGTGCGTAGAGTTTTCGCACCGCGTGTTTCGGGGTCACGGTCGTGAGGAAAGTTCACGCCGCGTGCTTCGAGAGTCGAAGCCGTGGTGGTTTTTCTCTGGCGTCATCTGAATTTTTCGGCCTTTCCCGTTAAAAGTTAAAAGCAGGCCGGATGGGGCTTGCCGGAGAACGCCTGGAGGACCTGCGGCTGATCGTCAGCGAGCTGGCCGCGAACAGCCTCGACTACGGCGGTGGGTCGGGGGTTCTGCGCCTGTGGCCGGAGGATCCGCGGGTGGTCTTCGACATCAGTGACGCCGGTCACATCGCCGACCCCCTCGCCGGGCGCCGCCCGGTCGGCCCCCGCCACCCGGGACTCCCGCGGCCTCCTCGTGACCAACCTCCTCAGCGATCTCGTCCGCGTCCACACCTCTCACGGCGCCACCACCGTCCGCGTCTACTTCAACATCCGCTGATCTTCTTCCTGGCGTGAACGACCGGAGGGGCCTCCCCGGGGTTCGCGTTTCACGGCACCGTCAAGGGGCAGGGCTTCACTCGCCGTCACCGTCTGTCTGTCCGGAAGAGCGTTTGATGCCCGAACTTCACCTGCAGACGCCCGCCGCGGAGTTCTGGGCCACGGCCGACGAGGGCGTGGGGGTCGTGGTGATCCGGGGAAGCCTCGACTTCTCGATCCACGATCTCGCCGGTGACTTCCTCGACCGGGCCTTCGCCCTGTTCGGCTCGGACCTGATCGTGGATCTCTCGGGTCTCGCCCTCCTGGACTCCCGGGCGACCGGTCTCATCGTGACCTGCTGGAAGCATGCCCTCAGCGAGGACGGCTGGTTCGCTCTGGTGGCCACCGAGCGCGGCGCCACCCGCATCCTCTGGATCACCGGGCTGACGATGCGCATCCCCGTCTTCCCCACGCTCCGGGACGCCCTGGACGCCCGGCCCGCTCGTCCCTAGACGAGTGCCTCCGATACGGTCCGCGGCCCGGTCATGATGCGGCGTCGAGCTGCTTCCTGACCGCCGCTACCCGGTCCGGCAGCATGCCCGGGGAGATCGGCACGCACTCGTAGCCGAGTGAGACGTAGGTGTCCTGGTGGACCCGCTCGAATCGCAGCGACTCCTCGAAGGAGATCAATCGCGCGTCGGTCGGTGTGACGAACCCGAGGTTTTGGATGAAGAAGACCTTCCTGGCGTAGATCTGCTGAGCTTGGATGCGTTCCAATTCGCGGGACAGGGCCGGAGAGACGGGATGGCCGAGATAAATGGCCAGGGCGTAGGTGCAGACGGGTGATCGATCGTAGATCTGTACATCGCCGGGAAGGGCCGTGGCCTGTTCCTGCCGCCGGCGCTGCAAGGTGGTGATCGCCTCCACGAAGGACGGCTTCGTCCACGGCTCGGGTTCGCCCCGGGCCTGGTGCAGGGCGATGACATCTGTCGCCGCCTCCTCGACGACGGTGTAGCCGTCACACTCCAGCCAACGCAGGATCGCCGTCTTCCCGGCCCCAGGGGTGCCGGTCAGGATGTAGCGCTTCATCAATTGCCCCCGTATGTCTCGGACCGGGCCGCCTACGGCCACGCGTCCGGCTTTCCCCCGAACGCCCGGACCGCTCGTTCTCAGGGTCAGTAGCCGCCGAACCAGCCGGGCACGTCGAGCCGGAAGAAGTCCGTCGGTGTCACCGCGCGCAGATCGGCCTCCAGGGCGCGCAGACGCTCCTCCCCGAGGGTCTTCGCCCAGCCCGCCCGCAGGTCGTCGAAGATGCGCGCCGACCGCACCAGGCTGTCCACGCCCCGCTCGGTCAGCCGTACGATCTTGCGCCGCGCGTCGGCGGGGTCGGAGCCGCGCTCGACGTAGCCCAGGTGCTCCAGGGTGTCGATCGTTTTGCCCGCCGCCTGCTTGGAGATTCCCAGCCGCCTGCCGAGCTCGACGGCGGTCGTGCCGCGCGAGCCGATCGCCTGGAGGACGAATCCGTGCATCGGACGCATGTCGGGATGGCCCTGGCGGGCGAGCTCGGCGTGGAGCTCGTCGATGAGGACCCGGAAGCCGAGGAAGAGCCGGAGCGGAAGTTCGAAGCCGGGAGGGTCAGCTGACACGATCGACGGCCCGCCTCGCTGTGTCGACACCTATATTGTCCAGTTTAGCAATGGAAGGCGTCATCGGGGATGACGGCGATCATGGAGCCAGACGTCGGTCTGGCGGGTGGTGACGGGTCTGGCGGGGGTGGCGACCGAGCGGCGGGTGGCCCGGGTCTCGGTCACGGTGAAGCTGGTGACCACGTGCCGGTTGTGCAGGAGGAAGCCCACCACGCCCGCGATCGCCTGCACGCTGTCCTCGGCGCGGGCATGGCCGGTCAGGAGATAGACCAGCGGCGTGGACGGCTGGTCGAGGGCGAAACGGCGGCCGTGATGGTGGACGTCCTGCAAGGTCCTGATGGGGATCGGCCGGTCGGTGGTGAACCACGCGACGACCTCCCAGAACGACAGCTCCGGGTCGGCGTCGGTCGATTCCTCGTAGCATGCCACGCAGCCTCGACGGGCATCCTGCCCATGAGGGCACGCCCACGAGCTGGGGTCGTGCGGCATGCTGCGCTCAGACATGAGCTGACCGTACCTTCCCGGGGTGAGGTACCAAAGTTCCCCCAGAGCAAGGCGTCAATCAAGTCCGGATGAGTTCATCCCCTTCGCCACCTTGTGGTCTTCGCCGTCCCGGCCGTTCTCACCGCGCCAGGTCTGTCCCGCCGCTTTCCGGGTGCGGCGGGAGATCACGTCGATGGCGTCGCGGTCTGGAGCGCTCCTCAGGAGGGCCCGCGCTCGTGGAGCCATACGTCTGTCTGGCGGGTGGTCTTGGGCTTGGTGGCCGTGGCGGGTGAGCGGTGGGTGGCCCGGGTCTCGGTGACGGTGAAGGTGGCGATCACGTGCCGGTTCTGCAGGAGAAAGCCGATCACGCCCGCCACGGCCTGAACGCCGTCGCGGGCGTAGGCTTCGCCGGTCAGGAGGTAGACGAGCGGGGCGGACGGCTGGTCGAGGGCGAAATGGCGGCCGTGGTGGTGGACGTCCTGAATGGTCCTTATGGGGATGGGCCGGTCGGTGGTGAACCAGGCGGCGACCGTCCAGAACGTCAGCTCCTGGCTGGGGCGGGCTGATTCCTCGTAGCAGGCCTCGCAGCCTCGGCGGGCGTCCTGCCCGTGGGGGCACGACCATGAAGTGGCGTCGTGTGGCATGCTGCGTTCAGACATGAGCTGACCGTACCTCCCGACCCCTGCTGCCAGGGTTCTAGGAGATCACATGTCGGCCGAACCGAGGACGAGTTTCCACGGTCACGAGGCGTCGGCACGGGTGAGACCCTGCGTTACGGCGGGTTCTGCCGGACATGCCCAATCCGATGGGCATCATTTCCGAGGGTGCGACTGCCTGTCGTATCCCCTCAGTCATGCCGGGCGAATCCTGATTCCGGCCGTCATCCGCCGGCGGCCGGTAGCCGGGCAGCCCGGGAGGGGTGGACGGCGTTCCGGCAGCGCGATCGACAGCGTCCCGGTACTGCGGCCGGACAGCTCCCTGGCAGCGTCCTGGCAGTGAGCCGACAGTGCGATCGGACACGCTCCTCTCCATGACCACGGAGGAGAAAGTGATGAACGACACCCAGGTACTCATCGTCGGGGCGGGGCCGACCGGGCTCACGCTCGCCATCGAGCTGGCCCGGCGCGGGGTGGGCTTCAGGATCGTGGAGAAGACCCCGGGACACCCCGCCGGGTCACGCGGCAAGGGTCTGCGGCCGCGGACGCAGGAGGTATTCGACGACCTCGGTGTGATCGACGAGATCCTCGCCACCGGCCGGATCTACCCGCCCATCCGCACCTACATGGGTGAGCAGGTGGTCTGGGAAGGCGTCATGCACGAGCACCGGGAGCCCGAGGCCGCCGTGCCGTACCCGATGGTCCTCATGCAGCCGCAGTGGCGGATCGAGCGGATCATGCGTGAGCGGCTCGCCGGGCTGGGCCACCACGTGGAGCTCGGCATCGAGGCGATCGCGTTCGAGCAGGACGAGGATGGGGTGACGGTCACTCTGAAAAGAGCCGCTCCAGACGGTGCCGCTCTTGAGGCCGCTCCTGAGAATGTCGTTCCGGAGACCGCCGCTCCTGACGGTGCCGCCCTTGTGACCGCCGCTCCTGACGGTGCCGACGTCGAGACCGCCGCTTCTGACGGTGCCGACGTCGAGACCGCCGCTTCTGACGGTGCCCTCGTCGAGGGCGCGGACGGTGCCGCTTCCGGTGGCGTCGAGCGCGTGCGGTGTGCCTATCTCATCGGTGCGGACGGCGGGCGCAGCTCGGTGCGTAAACTGCAGCGCGTTCGCCGGATTGACGGGTGGGTCGCCGGCCCAGAGGTCGTCGATCAGCCGTTCGGCGGTGATCACGCGACCGGGACTGAGGGCGAGCCTGACCAGGAGGACCCGCAGCCGCGCGCCATGGATCTCGGCGTCGCGCACGTACAGCGGTCCCAGGATCCCGATTCGCATAACGCACCCATTGTCTCCTTTGGTCTCCCTTTATCGGGCTATCCCGCGGAGAACAGGATCGAAGCAGGTTCTCCACCCCCGGGGGAAACCTTCGGGTTGCGGTGTTTTAGCTGCTCATGAGTGATGTATTGCGATCTTTCAGGCGTTTCGGCGGTGCCGCCGAGGGCATCGGAACCTCCAGCGGTCGGGGAATCGGCCGCGGAACGGAGAAGGGCTCATGGAGCAGAAGCCGGGTACGCGCGCCGGATCGCCATTTTTGATCTCTTACCGAGCAGTCCATCGCTTCTGGAGGCGATGATGCTGCTGCCCACGCCGCGGGGTCCGATCACGGCCCTGCTCTTCGATCACCTGACGCGTCTGCCGCACCCGCTCGACCCTCTTCCCCCGTATTCCGGGGACCCGGTTCTGGGGGACGAGGATTTCCAGCTCGCGCTCTTCGCCTGCTACGAACTGCACTACCAGGGCTTCGACGGGGTGGACGACCGGTGGGAGTGGAATCCGGCGCTGCTGGCGGTGCGGGAGATCCTGGAGGGCCGGTTGGAGCACGGCCTGGCGCAGGCCGTACCGCGCCCACCTTTCACGCCACCCGCGCAGATGCGCCAGGTCCTGGCCGATCTGGTGGCCGCCGATGATGGACCCTCCCTGGCGAGGTTCCTCCAGAAGGAGGCCGACCTCGGGCAGTTCCGCGAGTTTGTCATGCACCGGTCGATCTACCATCTCAAGGAGGCCGACCCGCACACGTGGGCGATCCCCCGGTTGCGCGGCTCCGCCAAGGCCGCGCTGGTGGAGATCCAGGCGGACGAGTACGGCGGCGGACGCGTCGAGCGGATGCATTCGGAGCTGTTCCGGGCCACCATGCGCGGGCTGGATCTGGATGATTCCTACGGCGCCTACCTCGACCGGGTTCCGGCGATCACGCTGGCGATATCCAATGTCATGTCCCTGTTCGGGCTCCACCGGCGGCACCGCGGAGCCCTGCTGGGACACCTCGCGGCGTTCGAGATGACCTCCTCGCTTCCCAACCGCCGGTACGGCCAGGGCCTGCGGCGGCTGGGCGGTGACGAGACGGCGGCCCGGTTCTACGACGAGCACGTGCAGGCCGACGCCGTCCACGAGCAGATCGCCGCCAACGACATGTGCGGCGGATTGACGGACGCGCAGCCGTCGCTGGCCGGGGACATCCTGTACGGCGCCGCCTGCTCACTGGCCCTTGAGCGGTTCTTCGCCGAGTACGTCCTGGGGCGCTGGCGGAAGGAGACCACGTCCCTACGGCAGGTGGGCGTCGTGACGAGTCCCTGACGGATCTCGGCGATGTTCGCCAGGTGGGTGTCGTGAGGAGTCCCAACGGATTCCGGCGGTGTTCGCCGTCTCGGAGTGCGTCGGGCGAGGTCCGTTGGCGCGGGTCGTCGGGCTCGCTCGAAAGGGCGTTCCGTCGGGTGGCGCGTCCCCTCGTCCGGTGGTGCGTCCCGAGGGTGCACCGTCAGTTTGGGCTGTCGGGCTCGCTGGAAGCACGGAATCCGGCGGCCTTGTGCGAGCCGTCGCAGAACGGTTTGGTCGCTGACCGGCCGCAGCGGCACAGCGCCACCGTCGTCCTGCCCGGGTCGATGGAACGCCCTTCCTGAGTCTCCAGTGTGAACGCCCCACGCAGTAGGAGGGGGCCGTCCTCACAGAGGGTTACTGTGACTGAATTATCAGGTTTTGCTTGCATTTCTGGTGGATGCCCGGGGCGCCCGAGAAAAAACGCTGACGGGTTGAAACTTAAATGTAAGGGGCGGGGAAGCTTGCTCGGATTACCGTCGCTTGGGATCAAAATTCACTTTCCTGTATAGGTCTTTTATAGCCTTTTAGGTGTTTTGCGTATTTATGCAACGATTGGGGGTAGCGCGAATTAAGTCAGAGAGGTGCAAGTTCAGGAGGCATCGATGAGTGAGTTTCCGACCGATGCGGGAGAGCGCCCGGGACAGAGCGGGGAGTTCCAAAAGACAGCTCAGCACGCCAGATCCGCCGCCGGGGAAGTAGCCGGAACCGCCAAGGAGCAGACGCAGGCAGTGGCCGGAGAAGCCAAGGAACAGGCCCGCCAGATGGTGGGGCGGTTGCGCGGCCAGGCGGGCGAGCAGGTGCACCACCAGAGCCGGCGTGCCGCCCAGGGGATCCGTCAGTGGGCCGACGACCTGTCCTCGATGAGCGAGGGAGGCAAGCCCGACTCTCCGGTGTCCGGGGTGGTGCAGCAGGTCGCCGACGGAGGGCGGCGAGTGGCGGACTACCTGGAGCAGCACGGACTGGCGGGGGCGGTGGACGAGGTTCAGAGCTTCGCACGCCGCCGTCCTGGAGCGTTCCTGGCCGGGGCGGCGGCGATGGGTTTCCTCATCGGCAGGATCGCCAAGGCGTCGGGAGGCTCCGCTTCCACGACCGCGAGTACCGGTCCGACCACCGGCGCAT
Source organism: Streptosporangium subroseum (assembly GCF_900188345.1). GTDB lineage: Bacteria > Actinomycetota > Actinomycetes > Streptosporangiales > Streptosporangiaceae > Streptosporangium > Streptosporangium subroseum. Next base: position 119,212 of record NZ_FZOD01000010.1, read on the forward strand.
CGCCGATTCCGGCCCAACCGCTGCAGTCGCCGGTCGAGCCGCCGTTCCGGACGCAGCCGCTCACGCCGGAGGAGGAGTTCGGCGGGGCCGCCGCGCCGCCGGGAGGCATGGGCGGTGAGGTCCGATGAGTTATCCCAGCCGGCCCGACCAGCAGCCGTCATTGGGGCAACTGGTCGGCGAGATCGGGGGAGACCTGTCCAAGCTGATGCGCCAGGAACTGGTACTGGCCAAGGCAGAGATTCGCGAGGAGGCGGCAAAGGCCGGCAAAGCGGGTGGAATGCTCGGCGGAGCAGGACTGGCCGGCTACACGGCCGCCCTGTTCGGGACGCTGGCCGCGGTGTTCGGCCTGGGCCACGTCATGGACCTGGGTTGGGCCGCGCTCATCGTCACCGTGATCTGGGCGGTGATCGGCGCGATGCTGTTCGTGACCGGACGTTCCCGGCTACGGCAGGTGTCGCCCAAGCCGGAACAGACCATGGAGACGCTCAAGGAGGATGCGCGATGGGCACGGAACCTGAAGAAATAAGGGCCGAGATCGACGCCACCAGGGCGGAGCTGGCCGCGGACGTAGATCGGTTCGCGGATCGGACGAGCCCGGCGCGGATCGTGCAGCGCCGTACCAACAGGGTGCGCCAGACGATGCACTCGGTGCGTGAGCGGGTGATGGGAACCCCGGCTCACACCGCCCACAGGGTGGGCCGGCAGGCGGGACACGCCGCCGGAACCGTTCGTGACGTCGCCGCGGGCACCGCCGGAACCGTTCGCGACGCCGCCGCCGGCACCGCTGACACCGTCAAGTACGGCGCGCAGCAGACAGCCCAGGTGGCACAGAAGGCGCCAGAACAGGTGATGCGGAGCACGCAGGGCAACCCGCTGGCGGCCGGAGTGATCGCTTTCGGAGCCGGGCTTCTGGCGGCGACCCTCATTCCCGGGACCGAGGCCGAGGAGCGTGCCGCCGGGCAGCTCATGGAGCAGGCCGAAGGAGTGATCCAGCCGGTCAAGGAAGCGGTGCAGGAGTCGGTCCAGAACCTCGGTCAGGAGGTCAAGGACGCCGGAGGACAGGCCGCGCAGCAGATCAAGGAGACCGCCACCGAAGCCGCGCAGACCACGGGCCAGCACGCCCGTGATCAGGCTCAGCAGATGACCGACCAGACCCGCCCCAGCGATTACTAGCTGTTTCGAGCGCTGCTGCCGTCCTCGCCGCGGGCAGGGCGGCAGCAGCTTTCATCGAGACAGCGGTCTCTACCGAAGACGGCGCACCCATGTCGAACCACGAGATCAAACACCCAGCCGTCGGCTCCGACCGTGACCCGGGGAACGAAGCGGCACCCCAGAGTCCGACCGAGCTGCCCAAACAGTCGTGGTGGGGCGTGCTCAAACGCACCGTCAAGGAACTCCAGGAAGACCACCTCACCGACTGGGCCGCCGCCCTCACCTACTATGCGGTGCTGTCGATCTTCCCGGCGCTACTGGCCGTGGTCTCGCTGCTCGGCCTGTTCGGGGCGTCGGCCACCCAGCAGCTCATCGACAACCTCGGGGCCGTGGCCCCCGGAGCCGCGCGGCAGACCCTCAACACCGTGCTCCAATCCCTGCAGAGCAACCAGCGCGCGGCCGGGATCGCCACCATCGTGGGCATCGCCGTCGCACTCTGGTCGGCTTCGGGTTACGTGGGGGCCTTCATGCGGGCGGCCAACGTCATGTACGAGATGCCCGAAGGCCGACCCATCTGGAAGACCCTGCCGCTGCGTCTGGCGATCACCACCGTCCTGGTGATCCTGGCAGCGCTCGGCTCGGTCGCGGTCGTGTTCACCGGAGGTCTCGCCGAGCAGGCCGGCAAGCTCCTCGGAATCGGTGAAACCGCGCTGACCGTCTGGGGCGTCGTCAAATGGCCGATCCTGGTGATCATGGTGATGCTGGTGCTGGCTCTGCTGTACTGGGCGGCGCCCAACGTCGAGCATCCCGGGTTCCGCTGGCTCACCCCCGGCAGCGCCCTCGCGGTCGTGCTGTGGATCCTCGCATCGGCCGCGTTCGGCTTCTACGTGGCCAACTTCGGCTCCTACAGCAAGACCTACGCCGCCCTCGCCGGTGTCATCGTCTTCCTGATCTGGTTGTGGATCTCCAATATCGCCGTGCTGCTCGGAGTGGAGTTCGACGCCGAACTCGCTCGCGGGCGCGCCATCGAGGCGGGCAGGCCCGAGGACCAGGAGCCCTACGTCGAGCCACGTGACACCCGCAAGTTCGACAAGCGATAACCGGTGCGCGCGAGCGCCGGGATCGAGCGGGAGTCACCGGCGCATCGCGCCGTGCCCGGCACGGCGAGGAGGCCGGTCGACCGTACGGTGAGATCGAGAAGACGCCGAGCACTCGCCTCGGACCGGGCGAGATGCCGCGGCGCCTCGACGCGTTGCGATTCACGTGGGGCTTCCGCCTGCTCGATCCGTGCTGACCGCTCGACGCGATTCACGCGGGGCTTCCGCCTGCTCGACCCGTTCTGACCGCTCGGCGCGCCGTTTCCCGCGCTGTCGAACGATGCCTGATGACTGTCGACGATGACCGATGGTCATGGTCCGGCGTGGGCGATTATCACATCTGCCATTGATCCGCCGTTGGCCCGGCAGTATGTTCCTCCCAACATCCGAGCACGCCTCATGTTTTGGGGGTTCTCACATGCCCGCACGTCTCCGGCGGAAGATCACTGCTGCCTCCGCGGTCGCGATCCTCACGCTGGCTTCCCTCGTCGTGCCCGCATCCGCAGCGGTCTTCACCCCTGCCGACTACTGCCTCGGCGAATGCGCGGACATCCTGCCACCCGGCGAGAACGGCAACGCGACCCTGGTCGAGATTCTCGGCAACCAGGGGTTCGGCACGATGCCGCGACACAGCGACGACCAGCTCGGCAAGTACGCCAACCTCATCTCCGGCTACACCGGACTGACCGACGACCAGATCACCACCTTCTTCAACGACGGCTCGTTCGGCGTGCCGGCGGGGCAGGTGGAGAGCACGACCAGCCCCCGGCCGGATGTGAAGATCGTCCGTGACAAGGCGACCGGCGTCCCGCACATCACCGGGACGACCAGGCAGGGCACGATGTTCGGCGCCGGATACGCGGGCGCGCAGGACCGCCTGTGGGTGATGGACCTGATGCGGCACGTCGGCCGTGGTGAGCTGACGCCGTTCGCCGGTGGCGCGCCGGGCAACCGCGCGCTGGAGCAGAGCGCCTGGCGGAACTCCCCCTACACCGAGGCGGACCTCCAGGGACAGATCAACAGGCTCAGGGACGGAAGCCCCCGAGGCGCGCAGCTCTACGCCGACGTGCAGGACTACGTGAGCGGGATCAACGCCTACATCGACCGCTGCATGGCGAACCGCGACTGTCCCGGCGAGTACGTCCTGACCGGGCACATGGACGCGATCACCAACGCGGGCGGGCCCCAGGACTTCACCATGACCGACCTGATCGCGATCTCCGGAGTGATCGGCGGGCTGTTCGGCGGAGGAGGCGGCGCGGAGATGCAGTCCGCGCTGGTGCGGGTCGCGGCCCGGGCCAAGTACGGCACGGCGGCCGGTGACCAGGTCTGGTCGGCGTTCCGGGCGCAGAACGACCCGGAGGCCACGCTCACCCTGCACAACGGCCAGAGCTTCCCCTCCGGCAACGCGCCCGGCGCCACCGGGGCCGTCCTGCCCGACCCGGGGACGGCCCCCGTGGACATCACCGAGAACGAGACCGGATCGGCCACCGCCTCGGCCACCGCTTCGGCTCCTGCCGCGAAGGGCGTGCTCGAAGGGATGCTCGTCGACAACTCCAAGCCCGGCATGTCCAATGCCGTGGTGGTGTCGGCGGCCAAGTCGGCGTCCGGGCATCCGGTCGCGGTGTTCGGCCCGCAGACGGGCTACTTCGCCCCCCAGCTGCTCATGCTGCAGGAGATCTCCGGACCCGGCATCCAGGCACGCGGCGCGGCGTTCTCCGGGCTCAACTTCTACGTGCTGCTCGGCCGGGGCGCGGACTACGCCTGGAGCGCGACCTCCAGCGGCCAGGACATCACCGACACCTACGCCCTCCAGCTCTGTGACCCGGGCGGCGGCACGGTGACCAAGGAGTCGAAGTACTACCTCTACCACGGCGTCTGCATGGCGATGGAGACGCTGAAGAAGACGAACGCGTGGAAGCCCAGCACCGCCGACGCCACCGCCGCCGGTTCCTACGATCTGGTGGTGGAGCGGACGAAGTACGGGCTGGTGAGCTGGCGCGGCACCGTCGGCGGGCAGCCCACCGCCTTCGCCACCCTGCGGTCGACGTACCAGCACGAGGCCGACTCGGCGATCGGGTTCCAGATGTTCAACGAGACGGCCCAGATGGGTGACGCGGCGGCGTTCACGAACTCCGCCTCCAACATCGGCTTCGCGTTCAACTGGTTCTACGTGAACTCCTCCGACGCGGCGTACTTCATGTCGGGCAACGACCCGGTCAGGTCCGCGGTCTCCGACCCGAACCTCCCGATGCCGGCCGACGCGGCCCACGAGTGGGCGGGCTTCGACCCGTCCACCAATACCGCGACGTACAAGGCTCCCGCCACCCACCCGCAGACGGCCGACCAGGACTACCTCGTCAGCTGGAACAACAAGCAGGCCAAGGACTACGGCGCCGCGGACGGCAACTTCAGCTTCGGGCCGGTTCAACGGGCCGACCTGCTGGACGCCCCGGTCAAGGCGGCCCTGTCCGGATCCGGCAAGCTCGACCGGGCGGGCACCGTGAAAATCATGGCCGAGGCCGCCACGACCGACCTGCGTGGCAAGAAGGTCCTGCCCGACCTGCTCCGAGTGATCAACAGCGCGACCGTGACCGACCCGGCACTCGCCTCGGCGGTCTCCAAGCTGTCCGCCTGGGCGGCGTCGGGAGCCAGGAGGCTCGAAACCTCACAGGGCAGCAAGGCCTACACGAACGCCGACGCGATCCGCGCGTTCGACGCGTGGTGGCCGAAGCTCGTCAACGCGCAGTTCAAGCCCGGCCTGGGCGCCGGGCTGTACCAGTCGCTGGTCAACGCCCTGCAGATCAACGAGTCGCCCTCCGGCCACCAGCAGGGCGACCTCTCCAGCCTGCCCACCTCCGCGAACGAGGCCCAGACGCACAAGGGCTCGTCGTTCCAGTACGGCTGGTGGGGCTACGTGAGCAAGGACGTCCGGTCCGTGCTCGGCGACCCGGTCACCGGTCCGCTGCCCAGCAAGTACTGCGGGGACGGCACGGTGGCGGGCTGCCGTACGGTCCTGCTGAACAGCCTGTCGGCGGCGCTCGCCGAACCCGCGGCGACGACCTACCCGGCGGACGACGCGTGCTCGGCGGGCGACCAGTGGTGCGCCGACTCCGTCCGGCAGTCGCCGCTCGGCGGGATCAAGCAGTCGCTGATCTCCTGGCAGAACCGGCCGACCTACCAGCAGGTCGTGTCGTTCCCCGCTCACCGCGGTGACCCGATCGCCAACCTGGCGAGCGGGGGAACGGTGAAGGCGTCCGAATCCCAGCTCTTCTACCCGGCGAGCGCGGCCGTCGACGGCGACCCGACGACCCGCTGGGGGAGCGGGTGGAACGACAACCAGTATCTCCAGGTCGATCTCGGATCCGCGAAAACCGTGGCCCGGGCGGTGCTGCGCTGGGAGTCGGCCTACGGGTCGGCGTACTCGATCCAGACGTCGGCCAACGGGTCCACCTGGACCACCGTCTGCTCCACCACCACCGGAAACGGCGGCGTGGACAACGTGACGTTCAGCCCGGTCAGCGCCCGCTACGTCCGCATGCAGGGCGCCGCGCGCGCGACGTCGTACGGCTACTCCCTCTACGAGTTGGAGGCCTACTCCCGATGACGACGGGAGAAAAGACACCGAGGTAGGCGAGAGGGACGGTGGCGGAGATCCTCCGCCACCGTCCCTGGGAACTTCTCCGTGACCGGCCGACGATTCCGGCGGCACCGGGCTCGGCCGGGCCGGCGCCGGGATCAGGCCGTGTCGAGGCGGGCCAGCTCCTCGGCGGACAGCTTCAGGTCGACGGCGGCAACCGAGTCGCGGATGGTCTCGGGGCGGGAGGAGCCCGGAATCGGGATCACCACTGGCGCCTTGGCGAGCATCCACGCCAGGCACACCTGCTGCGGACTCACCCCGTGCGCCCGCGCCACGTCCGCGAACACGGCGAACCGTGAGCCCAGTTGGCCCGCGCGCGAAATCCCGCCCAGCGGGCTCCACGGCAGGAACGCGATGCCCAGCTCCGCGCACAGCTCCAGCTCCGGTTCGCTGGAGCGGAACGCCGGTGAGAACTGGTTCTGCACACTCACCAGTCGCCCGCCGAGGATCTCGTTGGACTGCCGGATCTGGTCCGGGTCGGCGTTCGAGATGCCCGCGAAGCGGATCTTGCCGGCGTCCAGCAGATCACGGATCGCCCCGACCGACTCCGCGTAGGGGACCTTCGGGTCCGGCCGGTGGAACTGGTAGAGCCCGATGGCCTCGACGCCGAGTCGCTTGAGCGATGCGTCGCAGGCATCCTTCAGGTACTTCGGTGAGCCGTTCAAGGTCCACGAGCCGTCACCGGGACGTAGGTGACCACCCTTTGTCGCGATCAGCACGTCGGAGGTGTCGCCGCCGTAGCCGGCCATCGCGCGGGCGATCAGGGACTCGTTGTGGCCGACCTCGTTCGCGCCCAGATGGTAGGCGTCCGCGGTGTCGATCAGCGTCACGCCCGCCTCCAGGGCGGCGTGAATCGTCGCGATCGAACGTTGCTCGTCGGGGCGCCCCTCGATCGACATCGGCATCCCGCCGAGACCGATCGCGCTGACCTGGACATCGCCGATGTGGCGAGTCTGCATGGGAGTCCCTCCTGGGAGATCAATTGGTACGCCCTCAGCCTGCATCCTTACGATTAAGCTGTCCAACAGAAAAAATCGATTCCTTTGAGCAGGCCCGGTGATTAATCATGGAGCTCCGGCAACTCGAGTACTTCGTCACCGTCGCGGAGGAGTGCCACTTCACCCGGGCGGCCAAGCGTTTACGTGTCGCACAGTCGGGGCTGTCGGCCTCGATCCGCTCGCTCGAGCGTGAACTGGGCACCCCGCTGTTCCTCCGCAGCACCCGGCAGGTTCAGCTGACCCCTGCCGGACAGGCGCTCCTGGTCGAGGCTCGGCGGGCGCTGTCGGCGACCAACGCCGCCAAGGACGCCGTCGCGGCGGTGCGGGGCCTGCTCCGGGGCAGCCTGGCCATCGGCTCGCTGCAGTGCCTGCACGCGGTGCATCTGCCGGCCGTGCTCGCTCGCTTCCTCACCGCACACCCCGGGCTGGAGATCCGGTTGCGCCAGGGGGGATCCGGCGAGCTGATCGAACAGGTGCGCGCGGGACGGCTGGATCTGGCGTTCGTCTCCCGCCCGCCCCGATACCCGGACGACGTCACGGTCGCGCCTTTCGCCAGCGAGCCGCTCGTGCTCGCCTGCGCGCCCGAGCATCCGCTGGCAGCACGCGAACAGGTCAAGTTGGTGGAGTTGCAGGAAGAACGGTTCGTGGACTTCCCCCCGGACTGGGGCACCCGGGACCTGGTCGACGACGTGCTCGCCACCGCGGGTGTCGAACGCCGCGTCGCGCTGGAGGTGACCGACGTGCACTCGCTGCTCGATCTGGTGACCTTCGGGCTCGGCGTGGCGCTCGTGCCGCAGTCGTTCGCGGCCAAGACCGATCGGGTGCGCTTCATCGGTCTCGCCGGGATCGTGTCGGCCTGGGAGATCATCACGGTGACGGCGGATCCGACGAGCGCGGCCGCGGTCGCGCTGCTGCGCGAGGTCCACGAGACGAAGAGCGGCCGCCGGCCCACCGCGTCGACGGATTGACGGCGACGTGCCGGAGAGCTCACCGGGCCTCAGCGGACGCCGTGCGGGCGCGTCTCCTCACGGCAGCAGCGAGAGCTTGCGGACCAGCTTGTCGATCCTGTTCCGGGGGCCGACGAGGCTCAGCGCGTAGTAGGCGATCTCGTCCGGGCCGGACGCGGCCATCCGGTCGAGGTATTCGTCGTAGACGCGGGTGCTCTGCGCGAGGCTCGGCATGTCCGCGACGAACACGTCGCCGGCCTCGGCGGCCCTGGCCCGGATCGCCGCCAGTTGCTCGGCCGAGGCGGCCAGGATCGAGCATCCCGCCCAGGGCAGGCCCGGATGGGCGGCGCCCTCGGCGTCCTTCGCGTCCGGGCCGAGCAGCCCGGGAACGGCCACCGCGGTGGCCGAGGCGACGCAGACCGCGGCATTCACACCGCGTCCCGCGGGCAGCGCCTCGTCGACGACGACCACCCACTTCAGTTTCGCCGCCCGGGTCGACTCTCCCGTCTGGATCTCCTCCGGGGCGTATCCGACCGCCGGGGCCGACTGCTTGTCACTCACCGACCTGCTCCCTCCGTAGCTGCTGATATCCACCATCTCGCTGAAATGCTAGGCGGATATTCGAGGTGGAAGCAAGGCGTCCGTATTAAGTACGGTTACCATGGCCGCATGGCGGATTTGGATGAACTTGATACGGCGATTCTGCGAGAACTGCAGACAGATGCGCGGCGGACCAACCGCGACATCGCCGCTGCGGTCGGTGTCTCGCCGACCACCGCGCTGGACCGCACCCGCGCGCTGCGCGAGCGGGGCGTCATCCGGGGCGCCCTGCTCGACGTCGACCTGGCCGCGATCGGCCGGCCGGTCCAGGCCCTGATCGCCGTACGGATCCGGCCGCCGTCCAGGCGGAACATCGAGGCGTTCCGCAACTGGGTCAGCCGGCTGCCCGACACCCTGGGCGTGTTCGTCACCACCGGCACCGAAGACTTCATCATCCACGTCGCGGTGCCCGACAACGACAGCCTCTACGCGTTTGTCATCGACAAACTCACCGAACGCGCCGAGATAGCCGACGTGCGCACGTCCGTCATCTACGAGCACCTGCACAACAGCCGCATCGCGCCCGTGACATCGAACCCCGCCTGACCCACCTCGGGCGGGGAGGGCACCCGAGTGTCCGTGGCGGTCTCGTCGCCGTACGCCCAGGGGTCTCGGCGGCGGGCTGTACGTCCGAGGGGCGGGCCGTGCGCCTGAAAGACCGATGTCGGCTGTACGGCCCAGGGACGGCGCGGGCTGTACGCCCGTGGGTCAGTGGTGGACGATGAGCCAGGTCGCCACGGCGGTGATGGTTTCCGAGCGGTTGCCGATGATGTGGGGACGGCTGCAGGGGAAGGTGATGGAATCGCCTTCGGCGAGGGTGACGACCTCCGACTCGAAGTCGACGGTGAGCTCGCCCTGGGTGACGGTCCCCACCTCGTACCCCTTGTGCCTGAGGAAATGGCCGTGAGCGTTGGAGATCGAGCTCGGTGGATAGGTCGACTCGAAGAACTCGACGTCGGGCGTCGGCACGGGCGAGAGCCTGCGGAAGGTGATGCCGCCGCTGAGCTGGATGGGGGCGGCCTCGAACGCACGCCGGATGGCGAACCGTTCGACGGGCGAGGAGGGAGCCTGAGCGTGCTCGCCGTCGGCCGCCTCCGCGGCGTCGAACACGGCGGCGAGCGGCGCGCCGATCGCGGAGACGAAGGCGATGAGCCTGCTGACGGACGGCCGCATCGTACCGAGCTCGATCTGGGAGACCGCGCTGGCGGAGATGCCGAGCTCGCGTGCGAGGGCTCGCAGCGACATCCCCGACTGGAGCCGCAGCTCGCGGAGCCGCCGACCGAGCCGCTCGTTCGTGATCGCCTCGATCTCCGTACCGGATTCCGGGGTCATGGCTGTAGTGGCCTCCACGCCAATTGTCACAAAGCCTTTACGCGCGCGAAATTAGGGCTCGAATGTCAAGGCATACATTAACGGCAGCTGTTAAGTGACCACTTAACAGCCTACGTCGTAGCCCTGATGCGCCACCGTGGCTCGTCGGCGCATCACCTTCGCCAATCCTCCGAGTACGTCCCGCCCCTACCTCGGCATGCCCGCACGTAGGACATCCCGGTTCCCGCACCGTACCTCCCGCGGAATCCGGAAAGACCACCCTAACGGACGCCAAAACGACCCCCATGGAAGCCGGAACGATCACCCCCACGGAAGCTGAAATGACCGAACACAGCGCACCGCCCCAGCCGAAACCACACGACCTCGTCGAGGCAGCCGGCATGCCGGTCGGCGCAGGCCTCATCAAGCCCGGCTACGACCCCCGGCTCGCGAACGAGGATCTGGCACCGCTCCGCAAGCAGACGTGGTCCTCGTACAACATCTTCGCCTTCTGGATGTCCGACGTGCACAGCGTCGGCGGCTACGTCACCGCGGGCAGCCTGTTCGCCCTCGGGCTGGCGAGCTGGCAGGTCCTGTTCGCCCTGCTCGCGGGAATCGTCATCGTGAACGTGTTCTGCAACCTGGTCGCCAAGCCCAGCCAGGTCACCGGAGTGCCGTACCCGGTCATCAACCGGGCGATCTTCGGGGTGCGCGGCGCGAACATCCCCGCCGTCATCCGCGGGCTCATCGCGATCGCCTGGTACGGCGTGCAGACCTACCTCGCCTCCCAGTCGCTCATCATCATCTTCCTCAAGTTCTGGCCCTCGACGGCCGCGCTGAACGAGGGCGGCTTCCTCGGCCTGTCCGCCCTCGGCTACATCTGCTACGCCATCCTCTGGGTGGCCCAGGCGGCGGTGTTCTGGAAGGGCATGGAGGCGATCCGGCGGTTCATCGACTGGGCCGGGCCCGCCGTGTACGTCGTCATGGTCGTGCTCGCCGTCTACCTGGTCAGCCAGGCGGGCTGGGAGAACATCAGCCTGGACCTCTCGGAGGGCGAGAACCTCGACTTCGGCGCGCCGATCCCGGTCATGATCGGCGCGATCGCCCTCGTCGTCTCGTACTTCTCCGGCCCGATGCTGAACTTCGGCGACTTCTCCCGGTACGGAAAGTCGTTCGCGGCGGTGAAGAAGGGGAACCTCCTCGGGCTGCCGGTCAACTTCCTGTTCTTCTCGCTGCTCACCGTGATCACCGCGTCGGCGACCGTGCCCGTGTTCGGCGAGCTCATCACCGACCCCATCCACACGGTCGAGCGCATCGACACGCCGTTCGCGATCCTGCTCGGCGGGCTCACCTTCGTCATCGCGACCATCGGCATCAACATCGTCGCGAACTTCATCTCCCCGGCGTTCGACTTCTCCAACGTGAACCCGCAGAAGATCAGCTGGCGGACCGGCGGCATGATCGCCGCGGTCGGATCGGTGCTGCTCACGCCCTGGAACTGGTACGGCAACCCCGACGCCATCCACTACACACTCGGCATCCTCGGCGCCCTGATCGGCCCTCTCTTCGGGATCCTGATCTCCGGCTACTACATCGTGAGCCGCCAGCGGGTGTGGGTGGACGACCTGTTCACCTACGACCCGGCCGGCCGGTACTGGTTCCGGAACGGTTACAACCCCAACGCGGTCTGGGCGACGGTGCTCAGCGGCGTGCCGGCGATCGGGTCCGTGCTCGTGCCCAAGATGCTGGTCGACCTGGAACTCACCACGGTCGACATGACGTGGATCGCCGACTACAGCTGGTTCGTCGGCTGCGGCCTCGGGTTCGTGGCGTTCACCGTCCTGGAACGGAGGTCGCCGCGGATCGGCGGTCTCGACCGCGACCTCGAGCTCGTGGCGGACGGCACGGCGGCACAGGCCGGTTGATGGTCCACATCCGAGTGATCAACCCCAACACCGCCCGGACCATGACCGAGAGCATCGGACACCGCGCCCGGGCGGTCGCGGAGCCGTCCACCATCGTCACGGCCGTCAATCCGGCCATGGGCCCCGAGTCGATCGAGAGTCACTACGACGAGGCTCTGGCCGTACCCGGCCTGCTGGCGGAGATCGCGGCGGGGGAGGCGGCGGGGGCGGACGGGTACGTCATCGCCTGCTTCGGCGACCCGGGCCTCGACGCCGCGCGCGAGCTCGCGTCGGGACCGGTGGTCGGGATCGCCGAGGCGGCCATGCACGCCGCCACCCTGGTCGGGCGCGGCTTCAGCGTCGTGACGACCCTCGCTCGGACCACGGGGCGGACACGGGACCTCGCCGCCCGGTACGGCTTCGCGGATGCGTGCCGGGGAGTGCACGCCTGTGACATCCCCGTGCTGGAGCTGGACGACCCGTCCTCGAACGCGAGAAAGGTGGTCGCCGATCTCTGCGCCTCGGCCGTGGACAGGGACGGATGCGACTCGATCGTGCTCGGCTGCGCGGGCATGGCCTCCTTCTGCACGGACCTCTCCCGCCGTGTCGGTGTCCCCGTGATCGACGGTGTGGCCGTGGCGACCAAACTCGTCGAGTCGCTGGTCTCTCTCGGGCTGCGGACGAGCACCCGCGGTGAGTTCGCCCGGCCGGGTCCCAAGAAGTACGCGGGCCTGCTCCGCGATTTCTCCGTCTGACCGGCCGGCGCGGCATGGGGCCAGAAGTTCGGCGACCTGGCCGGGAGCGCTGCTCCAGGGACCGTGACGGCCGATGGCCGTGCGAACCCGAGGATGGGTTCGCACGGCCATCGGCTGCCGTCGGTACGGCTGGTGAGGGCGAGGCTTCCAGGTGGAAGGCTTACCGGCCGGTCGGCGATGAGCTCGCCGGGAGGGGCGAAACTACCAGGTGGTGGGCTTGCCCTTCTGGTAGAGCCACACGTCGAAGAAGGACTTCAAGTCCTTGCCCGAGATTCTCTCCGCCTCGCTGATGAAATCGGCGGTGCTCGCGTTGCCGTACTTGTGCGTGGAGGCCCAGTCCTTGATCAGCTTGAAGAAGGCGGTGTCGCCGATCTTGCCGCGCAGCGCGTGCAGCGTCATCGCCCCGCGGTTGTACGGCACATTGCCGAACATGTCCATCGTGCCGGGGTCGGCCGTGACGGTCTGCCAGAACGCCGAGGTCGCGGCACGCCCGTAGTTACTGGTGCTGTCGAACGTCTGCTGCGCTGTGGCCCCTCCGTTGTGCTCGGTCCACAGCCACTGGGCGTAGGTCGCGAAGCCCTCGTTGAGCCAGATGTCGGACCACCGCTTGACCGACACGCTGTCCCCGAACCACTGGTGCGCGATCTCGTGCGCCATCGTGCTGAGGCTCGGGGCGCTGGAGAAGATCGGCTTGGTCTGGCTCTCGAGGGCGTAGCCGACGTTCGGCGCGCGGTCGATGATCGCCCCTGCCGAGGCGAAGGGATACGGCCCGAAGAGCGAGTTGAAGTACTCGATGATGTCCGGGATCTTGGCGACGGTGGCCGCCGACTGGCTCGCCAGCGCCGGGTCGACCGCGGTGTAGATGGGGATCCCGCCGGGCGTCGTGGACTTGGCGACCTGGAACTTGCCCAGGGTCACCGTGGCGAGATAGGTCGCCATGGGCTCGGTCGAGTCCCACACGAACGTCGTCTGGCCGTTCTTGGTCGTCTGCGACAGCAGCTGGCCGTTGCCGACCGCGGTGATGCCCTCCGGCACGGTCGCGTGGAAGGTGAACGTCGCCTTGTCCGTCGGGTGGTCGCTGGACGGGATCCACGCGGGAGCGCCCTGCGGCTCGCCCGGCACGAACGCGCCGTCATCGGTCGGCACCCAGCCCTCGATGGAGTCGTCCGGGTCCGTGATGACCGGCGGCGTCCCCGCGTACTTCACGACCACCGTGAAGGACTTCCCGGACTTGAGCTTCGGGCGCGGCGTCACGACGAGTTCCTGGCCGTCCCGCTGGAACGAGGCCTTGTGCTTGTCCACGTTCAGGCCGGTGATCTCCGGGCCTCGGAAGTCGAGGTTGAATCGGTCCAGGTCCTGGGTCGCGGTCGCGGTGATCGTCGTGGTGGCGTCCATGAGCTTGGTGGCCGGGTCGTAGGCGAACGAGACGTCATAGTGCTTCACATCGAAGCCCCCGTTGCCCTGGGCGGGGAAATACGGGTCGCCGATGCTGGCCGCACCCGCCGAATAGCGTGGCTCACCGGGATTGCCGGGAGCGGCAAGAGCGGGATGCGCCAGTTGGGCACTCGCCAGAACGCACAGCGCGGCCGTGAGGGCCGTGCCACGGATACTGCGGAGTCTCATGCGGTTCCTTTCATTGGTTCCGGCCGGACGGTAACCCGGCCGGAACACACTTGCAAAATGAGGGGGGCAGAGTCAGCCCGCGACGGTGCACAGCGGGATACCGGCGCTGTGCGGTATGGCGACTCCTCAAGTTGGCAGGGACGACCCATCTTCGGGGGAGAGGGGCCGTCCTGGAAAACGACGCCGCTGGGCGCCGGGGAAAGATGATACAAATGGTATAAATCACCACTAAATCGGTCAAGCACCCTCGAAGCACTTAAAATGCCGTGTTCTCCACGCGGATGCCCTTTGCGGATCATTCGGAGGCGAGGCGGGGGCGTGCGTCACCGGCATCGAAGGTGCCCGTGACCTGGCCTTAAGGCTCGTCTCATCGTGCGGGACCGGGCGGGCCGGGGCTGCCGGAGTCCAGCTCTGGCCCATGTAAACATCACGTTACGGCCCCTCGCAGGGTCAACGGGGGCGAAGACCCGCACCGCGCCTGGGCGAACCCGCGCGGCCTGCCCGCACGGCGGCCACCCCGTTCGATCCTCGCGGGCCGGACCCGCCGCGGCTCTGACCGGTCACCGGAGTCCCGTCCCGACATGCCTCTTTCATCGCCATTCCTTTTAATGCCGATGAACAGGGTGGATGTTATGCCAATAGTTTAAATTTTTAAGCTGTTGGAGATGGCCATATTAGGCGTAAAGACGAATTAGGGAGGTCGCCGAAGAGGAGATCGATGGCAGTGACCACACTGACGCAGGAGACGGTGAGAACCCTTCCCGGGGAAGTGGCGATCCCTTCCTATGACCGGTCGGGGCTCACGGCCGGCATCGTTCACTTCGGGGTGGGCGGGTTCCACCGCGCCCACCAGGCGATGTATCTCGATCGGCTGATGAACGAGGGCAGGGCACACGACTGGGCCATCTGCGGCGTCGGGGTCCTCCCCGGAGACGCGCGGATGCGGGACGCGCTGACCGCGCAGGACGGCCTTTACACGCTTGTGGTGAAGCACCCCTGCGGAGCGCGGGAGGCCCGCGTCATCGGATCGATCATCGAATACCTCTTCGCCCCCGACGATCCGGAAGCGGTCATCGAGAAGATGGCCGATCCGGCGGTGCGGATCGTGTCGCTCACGGTCACCGAGGGCGGCTACAACATCCATCCCGTCACCGGGGAGTTCGACGCGGAGGCCTCCGCGATCCGCGCGGACCTGGAGCCCGGCGCGATCCCGGCCACGGTGTTCGGGCTCGTCACCGAGGCCCTGCGCCGCCGGCGGGCTCGGAGGATCACGCCGTTCACCGTCATGTCGTGCGACAACATCCAGGAGAACGGGGAGGTCGCACGGCGCTCCTTCACGGCGTTCGCCCGGCTCGCCGATCCTGGCCTCGCCGCCTGGATCGAGGACACTGTCGCGTTCCCCAGCTCGATGGTCGATCGCATCACCCCCGTCACCACCGGCCAGGACCGCGAGGCCACGGCTCTGCGGTTCGGCATCGAGGACGCCTGGCCGGTGGTCTGCGAGCCGTTCGCGCAGTGGGTGCTCGAGGAGCGTTTCCCCGGTGGGCGGCCTCCCTGGGAAGAGGCCGGGGTTCAGGTCGTCGCGGACGTGGAGCCGTACGAGTTGATGAAGCTGCGCCTGCTGAACGCCGGCCACCAGGCGCTCTGCTACTTCGGCTACCTCAGCGGATACCGGTACGCCCACGAGGCGGCCACCGACCCCGCGATCGCGAAGTTCGTTCTCGACTACATGAACGTCGAGGCCACACCGACGCTCCGGCCGGTGCCGGGCATCGACCTGGACGTCTACAAACGGACCCTCATCGAACGGTTCTCCAACCCCGAGGTACGGGACACGCTGGCGAGGCTGTGCGCGGAGTCGTCGGACCGGATCCCGAAATGGCTGCTTCCCGTCGTGCGGGAGCGGCTGGCGAGCGGGGGAGAGGTCACTCACGCGGCCGCGGTGGTGGCGAGCTGGGCGCGCTACGCCGAAGGGGCCGACGAATCCGGTGAGCCGATCGAGGTCGTCGACCGGTTGAGGGACCGGTTGACGGCCGCCGCGAGGACGCAGCGTGAGCGCCCCACGGCCTTCATCGAGAACCGTGACCTGTTCGGCGACCTCGCCGACGACGCGCGGTTCGTCGAACCGTACCTGCACGCGCTCGACGTGCTGCATACAAGAGGTGCCCGAGCGACGGTGCGAGAGCTCGCGGGGTACGGGATACGCGCCTGAGGGTGCGGCACGGGTCGGCCTCGACCGGACCGAGGTGGTCGGCTCTCACCGGGCCGAGGTGGTGGCCCGGACCCATGGCAACGCGAGCCGTTCCACCAGCACCAGGGCGAAGTAGAGAACGATGCTCATCACCCCGACCAGGATGATCGCGGCCCAGGCGGTGGCGCTGTCGGCGACCCCGCTGTACTGCACGATCTGGTAACCCAGGCCCCCCTCACCGGCCTGGAACTCGCCGATCACCGCGCCGATCGCGGCCAGCGGCATGGCGATCTTCAAACCGACGAAGATCTGCGGCAGCGCGGCCGGCAACCGTACCTTGCGGAACGCCTGCCAGCGCGACGCGTCCAGGGATCTGGCCAGCTCGGCGAGGTCGGCGGGGGTGGTGGTCAGGCCGGTCACCGTGGAGAGCACGATCGGGAAGAAGCTGAGCAGGAACACCATGGTCAGGATCGGCCGCTGCCCCCAGCCGAGGGAGACGACCAGCAGCGGCCCGAACGCGATCTTCGGCACCGCGTTGATCGCCACCAGCAACGGCGAGAACATCCGCTCGATCGCCCGCGAGGCGGCCAGCGCGAGCCCGATCAGAACCCCCGCGACCGCGGAGAGCAGGAAGCCGACCACGGTCTCCAGCGTGGTGGCGCCCAACCCCTCAAGCAGCTCCGCCGACCTCGCGTCGAACGCGGTGAGCACCTCCTGCGGCGGCGGCAGCACCGCCGGATGGACGAGGTTGAACACCGAGGTGACGAGCCACCAGCCGGTGATCGCCACCACCAGCCCGAGGATCGGCCACAGCGCCGTGGCCGCCGCCCCGCCACCGGGGCCGCGCTCCCGGGACTCCTTGGCGCGCACCGGGGGGCGGACCTCGCTCACCTCGACCATGTCACGGTTCTCTCTCCTCATGCGGTCCGGTCCGTCCACCGGCTCATCTGGTCGGCCCATCACGTGTGGTTCATTTGGTCCGGCCCGTCCACCGGCGGCTCATCCGGTCCGGCCCATCACGGGCGTCTCATTCGGTTCGGCCCGTCCACCGCCGGCTCGTCCGGTCGGCCCATCGGCCGGCGGCACGAGGGGCGCACCCGCCGGTGAGACCGGCGGGTGCGCCCGTTCGATGACGGAACGGTCAGGACGCCGGCACCAGGCTGGAGTCGATGAGCTGATCCGGGGTCAGGCCGGCCGGGATCGCACCGGCGTCCTGCAGGATCCCGATGCTGCGGGCGACCCGTTCGGGGTCGATCGTGCCGGCCGCGGCGCCCGAGTCCGCGGGCCGGACGAACGCGGCCATCAGCTCGCACTCGGCCGCGGCCGGTGCGGCCGTCGCGGCCGGGACGTTCTTCTGCAGGATCTCCCCCGACTCCTTGGGGTTGTCGATGCTGTACACGAGCCCCTTGATCAGCGCCGCGGTGAAGCGCTTGACCATCTCCGGATTCTCCTTGGCGATCTTTGTCGAGGTGACCAGGACGTTGCCGTAGAGGTCGTCCATCACGTCGCTGTACGGCAGCACCACGGCCTTCTTGTCCTTGGCGACCGACTCCACGGTCGGCTTCCCCACGACGAACTGGCCGATGCCGGCCACCGTCCCGCCCGCCAGCAGGCCGATCAGGTTCGCGGGCAGGCCGTTGACCCACTTGACCTTCGTCGCGTCGACGCCGGCCAGCTTCGCGTACGTGGGAAACAGGTTGCGCACCACCGAACCGGGGCTGTCGGCGAGCGTCTTGCCCTCCAGGTCCTTCGGAGCGGTGATCTTGTTGCCCTCAAGGCTGATGATCGCGGCCATGGTGTTCTGCTGGATGCCGGCCACCACCGTGACGCCCTTGGCGCCGCCGTTCCCTCGGGCCAGCAGAACACCGGTGAGATCGAGCGGGGTGAACATCGCCGCGCCGGCCTCGACCTTCGTGATGTTGTCGCCGGTGCCGCCTCCGGGCTTGATGTCCACCTCGAACCCGGCGTCCGCGAAGAAACCCTTCTCTTTCGCAACCCACGCGTACGAGTCTCGTCCGAAGTTCCCAAATGACGTCAAATAGGTCACTTTTTCCAGGGCTTTAGCGGGAGAACTACTAGCTTTATCCGGAATGTCCGAATTTCCACAACCGGCCACGGTGGCGAACATGGCGGCCAGGGTCGTGACGGCAATCGTATGAGTGAGCCTTCTCATGAACACCGTTTCCTTTCGACCGGCGGTTTTCGGCCGGCCGGGGGGTTGGAGCGGGACGGCCCAGGGCCGAAGCCGTGGGTGAGGAACCTCGCGGACAGCGTACGAGGAAACCGCCCTGGGCGCGCGAGTCGCTTTATGGTGTGAATCATGCACAAACCGGTATTCATATATGTGAAATAGAATAAAACCGGCATTTCATATCCGAGGGCTGCCTTTCGTCGGGTGATCCAGATAATCTTGGTGAGATGTGGAATCACCGTCGCTGGATGGGGAGCCTGCCCGCATGATCCGACTCGCCGGTGTCTCCCGTACCTTCACCGGACGCTCCGGCACGGTGGAGGCACTACGCGGCATCGACCTGGACGTGGCGGAGGGCGAGTTCGTCGCGGTCGTCGGCCGATCGGGATGCGGGAAATCCACTCTCCTGCGACTCATCGCCGGCCTGCTTCCCGTCACCGAAGGCGAGATCACCGTCGCGGGCGAGCGGATCACCAAGGCCCGCCGCGACATCGCGATGCTGTTCCAGCGGCCCGCGCTGCTGCCCTGGCGGTCGGTGCTCGACAACGTGCTGCTGCCGGTGGAGATCTTCGGCTGGCGGCGGGCCGCGTACAGCGCCCGCGCCCAGGAACTGCTGGACATGGTCGGGCTGGGCGGCTTCGAGAAGCGTCTGCCGCACGAGCTCTCCGGCGGCATGCAGCAGCGGGTCTCGCTCTGCCGATCGCTGATCGGCGATCCCCGGGTGATGCTGATGGATGAGCCGTTCTCCGCACTCGACGCGCTCACCCGCGAGGAGCTGTCGGTGGAACTGCAGCGCGTCCACATGGAGAGCTCGGCCACCATCGTCTTCGTCACCCACTCCATCGACGAGGCGGTGCTGCTGGCCGACCGGGTGGTGGTGCTCAGCCCGCGACCGGGCCGGATCCGCAAGGTGGTCGACATCGACATCCCGCGACCACGCAGCCTGGGCCGTAACGCGCACCTGGAACAGGTCGCCCGGTGCAGTGCCGACCTGCACGAACTGCTGATGGAACGAGACGCTCCGGCGCCGGCCGGGGAAAGAGGATGACGAGCATGCGCGTGTGCGTCTTCACCGAGCCCCATCGCGGCGCCACCTACGACGACCAGCTGCGGATGGCCCGGCTGGCGGAGGACGGCGGGTTCGAGGGCTTCCTGCGCGCGGACCACTATCAGTCGATGGGCCCCGACGGCGGCCTGCCGGGTCCGACGGACGCCTGGACGACCCTGGCGGGCCTGGCCAGGGAGACCTCCCGGATCCGGCTCGGCACACTGGTCACCTCGGCGACCTTCCGGCTGCCCGGCCCGCTGGCGATGATCGTCGCGCAGGTGGACCGGATGAGCGGCGGCCGGATCGAGCTGGGCATCGGCGCGGGCTGGTACGAGCGGGAGCACACCTCGTACGGCATCCCGTTCCCCGGGCTCGGTGAGCGCTTCGACCGCCTGGAGGAGCAGCTCGCCATCGTCAGCGGGCTCTGGGCGACCCCGGTGGGATCCCTGTTCAGCCACCACGGCGACCACTACCGGCTGGTCGACGCGCCCGCCCTGCCCAAGCCGGTACAGGTGCCCGGTCCGCCGATCATCGTCGGCGGTCGCGGGCCGAAGCGCACCCCCGAGCTGGCCGCCCGCTACGCGGACGAGTTCAACATGCCGTTCAAGAGCGTGGCGGAGACCGCCGAGGCGTACGAGCGGGTCATCGAGGCCGGTGAGCGGACGGACAGGGCCGCCACCGGCCGCGCCCCGCTGACGCTCTCCGCGGGCATCGTCGTCGCGATCGGACGCGATGACGCAGAAGCCCGGCGCCGGGCCGCTCCGCTGCACGTGCCGAGCGCGCTGCCGCCGGAGGACCCGGTGATCGGTTCGCCCGCACAGCTGGTCGAGCGGATCGGCGAGTTCGCCGCGATCGGCACCACCCGGGTGCACCTGCGGCTGATCGACATGGACGACCTCGATCACCTGGAACTGATCGCCGCCGAGGTGCTGCCCCACCTGTAGGACGGGCGATGAGCGCGCCTGAGGTCGACCCGGCGGGCCCGAACCCGGCCGGATCGGCCCGCCCGGCCGGGAGGCCGACGAGGCCGGTCCCTTTCTTTCATGGATGGGACCGGCGAACAGGGATGGGACTGACGAGACAGAACGGGGTCAGGTTTCGGCAGGTACTCGACGCCTCCGGAAGTAGATCTTTTCTCCGCACTGTGTCATATAGAGGCCCTGTGTGCTTAAAGTCCTTTCATGCGTTTTGCTCCCTTTGTCCCGATTTTCGCCATACTGATCGCCGGTATGGCCTCCCCTGCCTGGGCCATCACCAACGGTTCCGCTGACGACGTCGCGCATCCGGAGGTGGGGGCCATCCTCGGCCACAAGCCGAACCCCGACGGCACGTGGACCTACTGCACCGGCACGCTGATCTCGCCGACCGTCTTCCTGACCGCCGCTCACTGCGGCGACCCGGGGGAGAAGACCGCCAGGGTCACGTTCTCCAGCCACTACAAGCATGGGGACAAGGTCTACACCGGTCGTTACGTGCCCGACTCGCGGTTCAAGGAGAAGAACGAGCTCTACGACATGGCGGTTGTCGTCTTCAGCACGGCCATCCCGGACATCAAGCCCGCCACCCTGCCCACCGAGAACATGCTCGACGATCTCAAGGCCGACAGCAGCCTGAAGACCTCGCAGTTCACCCCGGTCGGGTACGGCGCGGTGGGCCCGGTCAAGGGGACGCACGGCAGGGAGTTCAACTACAACGACACGCGTAGCCGGACGTCCATCTCCTTCGAGAAGCTCACCCGCTCGTGGCTCCAGCTGTCGGTGGACCACTCCAAAGGCGACGGCAGCACCTGTTATGGAGACTCGGGCGGCCCGAACTTCCTGGGAGACTCCACCTCGAACCTGCTCGTGGCCACGACGATCAGTGGAGACGACGACACCTGCAAGTCGACCAACATCGACTACCGCCTGGACACCCCTTCGGCGCGGCATTTCCTCAGCAAGTTCGTCACGCTCCCCTGACCTGGTTCCGCCGGTTCTGGTCCCACCGGGCCTCGGCCCGCGGACAACCCCGGTGGGAGGCGGAACCGCGTCGGGCGAGCCGATGGGTGCGGCCGCCGGTGCTCCGTCATGACGCGATGAATCCCCCCGCTCCGGCCGCGCCGATGAACGCCGACGGGTGCGGCCGGTGGCACCTCGTCATGACGCGGTGAATCCCTCCCGCCAGGACGGGTGGCGCGGAGTCCAGCCCAGGTGCTTGCGCGCGTAGTGATTGTCCGCGCCCCGCGCCCACTTGTGACGGACCGCCTCGGTGGCGCGTCGGGGTGCAGCCGCTCCCACCGACTGACAGAACGCCGGAACCCACTCGTATCCCGCGGCCGGCTCGTCGTCGCAGACATTCACCGCGCCCGAGGGCCACGCCAGAGCCGCCACCGCGGCCGCGGCGGCGTCCTCGACGTGTACGAAGCTGCTGACATCGGCGTCTGCGACCAGCTCACGCGCCTGGGCCCTGCCGGCAGCCAGCCCGCCGCGCGTGTACCAGGTGCCGGGGCCGTAGAACAGCCCGTAACGCAGCACCACCCACTCCGGAGCCTCCCGTACGGCGCCCTCCAGCGCGGCCACACCCCGTACGGCCGTCAGCCTGGGCATGCTCGCGTCCAGGTCCAGCGGTGTCCGCTCGGTGGCGGGATCATCCCCGCCCTCGTAGGCCCACGCGATGCTCTGCGCCACGATGCGGCTCACGCCCGCCGCCAGCGCGGCATTGGTCAGGTTGCGGGTGCCGGTCTTCCGCATCACCGCGTTGGACTCGCCGTTGCCGTCGCTCAGATCGGTCAGCTGATTCATGACGACCTCGGGCGCGGCACTCTGGACGGCCCGGGCGAGCGCGTCGACATCGTAGACATCGGCCACCGCCGCGTCCGCGCCCTGGGCGTGTAGTGCCGCCGCCCCCGCGGCTCGTCGTACCAGGCCGGTGACCTGGTGACCCTGCTCGATCAGCAGCGGCACGATCCGCCTGCCGATGACCCCGGTGGCCCCGGCCAGGAATATGCGCATGGCAAGAACTCTCTCGTCGCGTGTGGTGTGGAACGTCAGTACTGCCGCGGCGCGGCGTTCGAGCTCGTCGCCATCGCCTCGGCGGGCTCCGGGACGAACGGCGGGCGCTGTTCCGGCGGCATCGCCGGCGCCGAGTCGGTCGTTGTCATACCCGCCACACTAGGCATCGGTCGGACCAGACAAACAGGCCATTTATCGGCAAATTTGTCCTACCAATCAACAGAAACGTGTCGGCGACAGAGCGGCCCGCCGTCTCGTCGGGGCTCAACCGGACGGTGAGGAAGCGGGCGGAACACCCCGGATCCGCCGCCACCGTGGTTGTGGTCGCCGGTGGCGCAACCGCTCCGAAGCGGTGAATTCGCCGCCCCGCGTATGCCGGAGAAGAAGTGCGGGGGTGACACGGAGCCGGGCGCCCATCCGGGCTCATCATCTCTGCCATGGCGTAAATTCCGGCTTTCTTGCTCCGTAATGATCCCGGACCAAGCCTTTGTTCTCTCTGGGGAGACCGCCCATATGCCCCTCAACTAGCGTCTTTAGTGAGGACGCCGATTCGGCATATTTCCTGGAAACCGAGACGGTGCCCTGTAAGTCCAGGCAGCACGCAGGGATCAACCATCAGACACGGAGTGATTTTCATGGTGAAGCACGTTCTCGCCGCCGGAACATTGGTGGCTTCCAGTCTCATCGTCGCCCTGACGATGTCCGCCCAGCCCGCCGGCGCAAGCGTCGTAACCCAGGAAACCACGGCCGCATCCGTGCTCCTGAACGGCGGCCGTACCTACCACGACCCCTACGACCCCACCTATCCCTGGGGCGGCGGACCCTACCTTCACAGGAATTACGATGGCTCGGGCTACCACGTCCACCCGGGCAACCGCTGGGGCGGCGGCTATTACAACAATTACGGCTATTTCGGCCACATTCACTAGAAATAGTCCGATACAGGAGTAAATAGAGCGACTGGCCGGTGAGTTGAGGTGTGAACGGTCGTGGTCGACCACGTTCGCCGCGGCTCGTCACCTGCGACCTCAGGTGAGCCTGTCGCCCTGCGGCACCTCGGGTGGGCCCGCCCGAGGTGCTGTCCCGGGCGGAGAGAAGTCCTGTGAGTGCGCGGTCACGCGTCGAATCGCGCGCCCGGCAGGTCCTTCAAAGGGGTTTTCCACTCCTGGCCGGCGCATTCTTGATAACCATATTCATCGTCAATACCGGGTTTGTCGTCTCCGTTCCGATGTAACCTCCGGCTTTCTTTTTCGGTATTGATCCCGGACCAAGGCTTTGTTCTCCCTGGGGGGACCGACCAGATGTCCTCAACTAGCGTCTTTAATCAGGACGTCGATTCGGCATTTTTCGCGAACTCGGTCGGCGCTCGATAGTCCAGGCAGCATGCCGGGATCAACCATCAGACACGGAGTGATTTTCCATGGTGAAGCATGCCCTCGCCGCCGGAACATTGGTGGCCTCCAGTCTCATCGTCGCCCTGACGATGTCGGTCCAGCCCGCGGGCGCAAGCGCGACAACCCAGGAAGCAGCTCCTCCGTTGTCCGGAATACGGAATGACCCCCCACCCGGCGGTTGGGGTGACCGGCACCATGACGACCACTGGAACGACGGACGGCCCGATTGGCACGGCGGGCGACCCGACTGGCACGGCGGGCGACCCGACTGGCACCATGACGATCACTGGCATGCCGGGCGGCCCGACTGGCATCACGACGATCACTGGCACGGTGGACGGCCCGACTGGCACCATGACGATCACTGGCACGGCGGACGACCCGACTGGCACCATGACCACCGCGGTCCTTTCACTCGCTAGAACCACGTCGGCAGCGGCAGAGGGTAGTGATTGACCGGCGAGCCGAGGTGCGAGCGGCACCGGTCGTGGCCGGCCACGACCGGTGCCGCTCGTCGCCCCGTGAAACTCCCGGACGGGCCTCCGGTTCGGAGAGGGGGCTCGGATACGTGATCGGACGGGCGCCCGCCGACGTCAGCCGGCACATCCGGCGTACTCGTCGAGACGCCAGAGCATGACGACCAGCATCAGCGGAAACATCGCCACGTGGGCGAGGCCCATCAAGGACCCACCGTCGATGAGGCCCATCCAGAGCAGCGGGAACAGCGGCAGCGCGGGAGCGAACATGGAGCCGCACATCTCCAGGGTGCGGGCCCAGCCGTGGCCGCGATAGCGCATCCAGGCGGCCATGCCGACGGACATGTCGAACGCCATCAGCAGGTAGGCGAGCTCGGGGTCCCGCTCGTGCGAGAAGCCGAGCCCGACAGCGGACAGGAGCATCCCAAGGATGATCATTCCGGCGAACATCGCGATGATCATCTCGACGTAGTGCCAGGCGAATCGGCGCCACCTGCGGCGGGTGATCGGTGCTGTCTGACTCATGGCTCAACGGTGTCGCCATGCCGGCCGCGCGCCCAGAAAGACGAATGTACAGGTCTGGAAACCTGGGCACCCTGTCCTTTCTGACATAGGTTCGCCCCATGATCGAACGGCGCATCGCCGTCGTCGGGTACGACGCGGCAGAACTGCTCGACATCGCCTGCGTGACAACGAGCCTGGAGATGGCGAACGCGCACGGCGCCAGGCCCGTCTACCGCGTGCGCCTGATCACCCCGGGAGGCCATCCCATCACCTGCGGCACCGGCCTGACGCTCCACGCGCAGGAGGCACTCGAACGGATCACCGGGCCGCTCGACACGCTCATCGTGTCGGGGGGCGTCGGGCATGAGGCGGCGGCCGGAAATCGGTTGATCCTCGGTCACATCCGCCGCCTGTCGCGCGAGAGCCGCCGCGTCGCGTCAGTGTGCACCGGGGCCGACGTCCTGGCCGCCGCGGGTCTGCTCGACGGCCGGCGCGCCACCACCCACTGGGAGCAGGCGTACGATATCGCCGCCCGTCATCCGAAGGTCCTCTTCGATCCCAGCCCGATCTTCATTCGCGACGGGAACACCTACACGGCGGCCGGCGTCACCAGTGCCCTGGACCTCACGCTCGCCTTCATCGAGGAAGACCATGGCGCCGAGCTGGCGCGGCGAGTGTCGCGGAGCCTGGTGACCTACCTGCAGCGGCCCGGCAACCAGGCGCAGATGAGCATGTTCACCGTCGCCTCGCCGCCGGTGAACAGCCTGGTCAAGAAGGTGGTCGACCATGTCACGGGTCACCTGGACGCCGACCTGACCACGGTCGCGCTGGCGGCCGGCGCGGGCGTGAGCGGACGGCACCTGACCCGGCTGTTCCTCAGACACCTCGGACAGACACCGGGCCGGTTCGTCCGGCAGGCCCGTACGGAGGCCGCCGCGCACCTCCTGGTCTCCACCTCCCTGCCCATGGCCGGTGTGGCGGCCCGCTGCGGGTTCGGGACGGCCGAGACCCTGCGCCAGGCGTTCGTCAAGCAGTACGGGATCTCACCCTCGCAGTACCGATCCACGGCGACGTCCACGACGCCGACCGCGTAGTGCCCTCACCGCGGGGAAAGCGGCAGACCAGGCGAAGCGGGAAGATAGCAGACCAGGTGAAACGCGCCCTCCGAACGTCACGTGGCCGCGTTCCGGGAGCCGCTCCGCTCCGCGACGCGTCTCAGGGGGCGATCGTCCGGGCGTAGACGGCAGAGGTGGAGGCGGTCAGCGTCACATCCGACGGGTAGGCCGCGCCCACTCCCCAGATCTTCTCCGGTGTCGCGGCCAGATCGTTCAGGGACACACGCCCGCCGGAAACCTCCGGTAGGGACACCGATGACGATCCGTCCGCGGCGAGCGACAGGACCGAGGTCGTGTGGATGTCCGCGCCGGAGTCGTCGTCGGCGGGCCAGACGATGACGTGAGCGCCACCGCGCCCATCGGGTACGGCTTCGCGGAGCCGCCACGTGGGCGGTACGGTCACCGCGCGCCACGAGCGCCCATCCCAATGGGCCGCCACGGGAAGGCTCCGCGGCCGTTCGCCCTCACCGGACTCCTCCTGACGCTCCGTCCGGGAGCCGAAGACCCAGACGTCGTCTTCGCCGCCGGTGACCAGGTTCTCCAGTTGCAGGTACCCCTCCTCGTCGTCAGCGGGGAAGATCTCGCCGAAGGAGACACGCGTCCAGCCGGTTCCGTCCGAGCGGAAGAGTCCCGTGGCCCTCCGCGCGCCTTCCCCCGACGTGCCGACCGTCCACAGGGTGCCCGGTGAGGTCGCGCCGATCGCCAGGCCGAGCACTCCGTCGGGCAGCGGCACCTCCCGCCAGCCGGTTCCGTCGAAGAACCAGGCCACGGCCGCGTCACGGGAGGGGAGAGCCCAGACGTGCGTGCCGTCCAGCACCTCGATCTGCCCCACCGTGAACGGAAACTCCTTCGAGACCGTCCAGCGGACGCCGTCCCAGTGGAGGGCGGAGGAGGCTCTCTCGGTGTTGACGTGCAACCAGACGTCGTCGGGCGCGGAGGAGCCCGCGTCGACGACGGAGCCCTTGACGCCGCCCGGCAGCGCGCTCTCCACCCACTGCCAGCCGTCCCACCTGAGCGCGAGAAGGGAAGCGTTCGAGCCTCCGGCCCGCCCGAACGCCCAGGCGTCGTCCTCGGCGGGAGCCACCACGTGCGTCAGCGAGTCGAAGACGCCGTAGTCCGCGAGGTGGACGAGCTTCCAGGGATCGCCCGTGAGCGGAATGTTCACCGGGTCCTTCGCCGAGGCCGCGTGGTCGGGATAGATGAAGTCGAACGCACCTGTTACGTCCTTTTCGTCCTCGGGAGGCGAGGGAGGGGGAGTCATCTCCGGCTGAGCCGCCGCGGTTGTCGCGACATTCTCTGTTCTCCGCTCCGCCGAGGGTTGCCGCCCTGCCGAGCCGCAACCGGCGACCGCCAGACCGAAAGCGGTGATCAGCACGGCAAGTCCCTTTGATTCACGGAGCATTCCGTGATGATAGGAGCCGGATGCGCTCGGGACCGAGGGAAGGACACATTCACGTGTGGCCGGACAGGAAGCCGACCTCACCGTGAGGATGGCGGGCCGTTCCAGCGGCGGCCTCGGTCGACCCTCGGGGCACGCCGTACGGACTCGGGCTGATTTTTCTTTCCCGGATGTCCGCCAGGATGTCGAGACCGAGGGAGCGTGCTTCTACCTATACGTGAAAGCGTCGGCGAGAACGTAAGGGACGATGACATGAAATACATGATGCTGATGCAGTTCAGCGAGCAGAACGACCTCCAGCCGATGCACACCTGGGCCCCGGAGGACGTCAAGGCACATATCGAGTTCATGCACACCACGAACGAGAAGCTCACCGCCGCCGGGGAGTTCGTGGAGGCGCAGGGACTGGCCGCCCCGGATCAGGGCCGGATCGTGCGGGCGAACGGTGACGGCCCTCCCATCGTCACGGACGGTCCGTATCCCGAGACGAAGGAGTTCCTGGTCGGCTACTGGATCGTCGACTGCGAGAGCATGGAGCGGGCGATCGAGCTCGCCGCGTACGTCTCGGCCGCACCCGGCCCCGGCGGCAGGCCGTTCAACATGCCGATCGAGGTGCGCCAGGTGATGTCGGCCAGGTCCGAGGAGCTGTGACCGTTGAATGCCGATCGGGGCGTGCCGGGTGAGGCGCCGGTCATGTCCGAGGGACCGTGACCGATGAGTGATCCGGCCGTCGACGACCTGCTGCGCGAACTCGCGCCGCAGGTCGTCGGCGTGCTCACCCGGCGCTTCGGAGATTTCGACGCCGCCGAGGACGCGGTCCAGGAGTCACTGCTGGACGCCGCGGCCCAGTGGGTCGAGGAAGGCGTGCCGGGCAACCCGCGGGGCTGGCTCATCCAGGTCGCGTACCGCCGGATGATCGAGCAGCTGCGCAACGAGCAGGCCCGCCGCCGCAGGGAGGAACGGGTGGCCACGCGGGAGCCCCCGGACCGGCGGGTCTCGCCGTCGGCGGACGACGCGTACGAGACGGACCGGGACGACACGCTGATCATGTTGTTCCTGTGCTGCCACTCCGAGCTGACCCCGACCTCGGCGATCGCCCTCACCCTGCGCTCCGTGGGCGGTCTGACCACGGCCGAGATCGCCAAGGCCTTCATGGTGCCCGAGACGACGATGGCGCAGCGGATCAGCCGGGCCAAGCAGCGCATCAAGGCGTCCGGCGTCCCGTTCCGCATGCCGGCCCCCGGGGAGCGGGCGCGGCGGCTCGGCTCGGTGCTGCACGTCCTGTACCTCATCTTCAACGAGGGCTACGCCAGCAGCGCGGGCCCCGACCTGCAACGCGTGGAGCTCTCCCGCGAGGCGATCCGGCTGGCCAGGATGCTCCACGGGCTGCTCCCCGACGACTGCGAGGTGGCCGGGCTGCTCGCGCTGATGCTGCTCACCGATGCCAGGCGCCCCGCACGGACCGGTGCGGGCGGCGTCCCGATCCCGCTGTCCGAACAGGACCGGAGCCTGTGGGACGGCGAGGCCGTCACCGAAGGGGTCGCGCTCGTCACCGGCGCCCTGGCCAGGGGCGCGGTCGGCCCCTACCAGCTCCAGGCGGCGATAGCCGCGGTCCACGACGAGGCGGCGACGGCCGAGGAGACCGACTGGCCGCAGATCCTGGCGCTGTACGGCCTGCTGGAACGCATGTCCGACAACCCCGTGGTCTCGCTCAACCGTGCCGTCGCCGCCGCCATGGCGCACGGCGCCGCGATCGGCCTCGACATGCTCAGGGCACTCGCCGCGGACGGGCGCCTGGCGGGAAATCACCGCTTCTACGCGGCCCGGGCCCACCTTCTGGAGATGGCCGGCGACCGGCAGGCCGCCGTCGACGACTACCGGACGGCGGCGAGCCGTACGACGAGCATCCCGGAGCGCGACTATCTCACCACCCGCGCCGCCCAGCTCGCCGCGGTGGACCACCGCTCCCGCTCAGCCGGTGACCAGGCGCTGGAGCGCGGGAGCGTAGAGGTCGGCCAGGTGCTCGGGGGTGGCCAGTGATCCGGCGCCCGAAGGGTGGAGGCTGAGGGTGGCGCCCAGACCGAGCAGCTGACCGGCGATCAGCTCGGCTCGCAGGGCGGGCTCGGGGCCGGTGAGCAGGGCGGTCAGCCGCGAGGTGACCTGCTCGCGGAAACGCTCCCGCAGGAGGGAGCGCTCGTCGCTGTTGCCCAGGGAGAACACGACGCGCAGCAGCGGGTCTCCCTGCTGCGCGCGACGGCTGCGCACCACCGTCAGGACCAGGTGCCTGCCGAGCGTGCCGAGGGGCGCCGCGAAGAGTTCGTCGGCCGCCGGTTCGAAGTCGGCGACGGTGTTGAACAGCTGTTCCTTGCTGCCGAAGTGCTTGACGATGAGCGACGCGCTCACCCCGGCGTCGGCGGCGATGCCCCGCAGGGTCACCTCGGCGTAGGGGCGCAGGGCGAACGCCCGCCGGGCGGCGCGCACGATGGCGCCGCGGCCCGTGCCGGCATCGGCGGCGGGGCCCGTACCGGCGGCGGGGCCCGTACCGGCGGCGGTGGCGGCCCCGGTGTCCGTCGCCTCGTCGGTGGCGTGCCCGGTCATACGTGCTCCTGGGCGAGTGCCGTCGGCGGACGCCCTGCCGCGTCCGTCATCCGGTCCTGTCCGACGGTAGTCGAAACCGGTGCCGTACGGCCCGGTAGGCACAGCGTGACGATCAGGGCGAGGAGCGCCGCGCCGGCGGCGATGAGGAAGACCAGCAGGTAGGCGTGGAGGGTCGGTGCGGTGTGGCCGCCGACCTGGAAGGTGATGTTGGCCAGGACGGCGGCGACGACCGCGCTGCAGAAGGCCTGCCCGATCGATCGCATCAGCGTGTTGAGGCCGTTGGCCGCGCCGGTCTCGCTGACCGGCACCGCGCGCATCACGAGCGCGGGCAGCGCGGAGTAGGCGATGGCCGTGCCCGCCGCCACCACGGTGGCGCCGAGAATGATCGTCCACAGCTGGTGGCTGGTGAAGAAACGCACCACGTAGCCCACGGCCATGAAGGCCGAGGCGAGCGCCAGGGTGACCTTGGGGCCGTAGCGCGCCGAGATCCTGGCGGACACCGGAGACAGCGCCACCATCGCGAGGCCGCCGGGCAGCAGGCACAGACCGCTGACGACGATGGACGCGCCGAGACCGTAACCGGTGCTCGTGGGCTCCTGCACCATCTGGGCGGTGACCAGGGAGTTGGCGTAGAAAGCGAAGCCGATCAGCATGGCGGCGAGGTTCGTCAGCAGCACCGCGGGCCGTGCGGACACCCGCAGGTCGACGATGGGGGAGGAGGCGCGCAGCTCGTAGACGCCCCAGAGCAGGGCGGCCACCACGGCCACCGCGAGCAGCCCGAGGGTCCGGACGGACGTCCAGCCCCAGTCGCCGCCCTGGGTGACCGCCACCAGCAGGCTGACCAGGGCGGCGGTCAGGCCGAGGGTGCCCAGGACGTCGAAGTGGCCGCGCGAGCGCAGCGGCGACTCGGGCACAAAACACAGCACCAGCACGATGTCGAGCAGGCCGATGCCGGCCGACGCCCAGAACATGATGTGCCAGTCGGCGTGTTCGACGACGAGGGCGGCGACGGGCAACCCGACGGCCGCGCCGATGCCCAGCGTCGAGCTCATCAGCGCGACCGAGGGCAGGATCCGCTCGGGTGCGAGTTCGTCCCGCATGATGCTGATGCCCAGCGGCACCACGGCCAGCGCCGCGCCCTGCAGGGCGCGGCCCGCGATGAGCACCCCGATGTGCGAGCTGAGGGCGCACATCACGGAGCCGGCGGCCAGTACGCCGAGGGAGGCCAGCAGCACCCTGCGCTTGCCGTACATGTCGCCGACCCGTCCGAGGACGGGCGTGCAGACGGCGCCGGTGAGCAGGGTGACGGTGATCAGCCAGCTGGCGGCGGTGGGGGTGCTGCCGGTGAGCCGGGGGATGTGCGGCAGGAGCGGTACGACAAGTGTCTGCATGACGGCCACCACCACGCCGCAGAACGCCAGGACGGCGACGAGAAAACGCGGGTGGGACGCCTCGACGGGTTCGGTCATCGCTTCGGGCACGGTTCTCCGTAGGTCGTGAGACGGCATGGGGTGCACAGACGTTCACCTCAAGGGTAAACGCCTGTGCACCCCATATGGGACTCGGCCGGAGAAATGCGAACGCCGGCCCGCCGCTCGCGGAGCGGAACGACGGGCGGAGGGGGCTACCTCACCCGGTCGCGTTCAACGCGCCGGGGTCCTGGTCACCGGGGTGGGACAGGGCCGTCGAGAGACGGGGCATGAGACAGGGTCACATCCAGCCCCGACCCGCTCGTGCCGGGATCGGAGAGCGCGAAGAGGGTCCGGAGGTCCGTACCGGCGAGGGTGATGACCTTTGCGGATGATTTTCGCGCGTCGATCCGCCATGCGATCAGATGGGAGTCGTCATACCAACCGATCAGGTTGTTCGGGAGAACGGGAACGTGCGCGATCGTTTCGCCGGTTTCCCTGTTCACGACACATATCTCGTGTTGTTCCCTCACGCACTGCACCGCCAGCAGGCGACCCGACGGGGAGACCGGCATGTCGGCCGCGCCGATGGGCCGTGCGCGCACCCGAAGCGTTCTGACCGGCTTACCGGTGAGGTCAAACGCGGTCAGTCGCATGCGGCTTTCCTGCTCGGGCCTGCCGTACAGCGCGACCACTTCATTGTCTCCGCCCCAGCCGAACCGTCCGTCGACGCGATATCCCTTGGGGATCAGGTGAACGCTCGCCTTTCCGGCCGCGGGGTCGATGATCGCGAATCCGGCCGGGTCGTCGGCCCCGGGCCGCTCGATGGTCATCAACAGGTGCTTGCCATCGGCGGACCAGTACGGGTCCACGGCACCCAGAGGCGCCTTCACCGTGGGGATGACCCGGCGGGCTCCGGTGGCACGGCTTGTCATCCGTACCAGGTCATGGTCGCCGGCCGCGGGGTAGTTGGGCGACAGGGAGGCGCTCCACGCGCCGTCCGGGGAAACGGTGCCGGCGCCACCGGCGGTGTACGTGCGGGACCCGTCCGTACGGGTGTAGGTCTTGCCGCCGAAGGTGAAGCTCCGGAGCCGCACCGGATCGGAGGGCTGATCGACCACGAACAGCGGGGTGCGGGCCACCCGCGTGACCGGCCCGCCCTGTCCCGCCACAGGCGGCACCGCGGCCTTCGGCGCGCCCGTCGCCCGGGGGAGACGGGCGCCGATGGTCGCGGCGATGCCCTTCAACGTGCCGCGCAGGCGCTCGTCCCCCGTACTGAGGTCCACGAGCAGGCTGCCGACCCTCATGGTGAGACGGCGCGGGAGATCCTGATCGATAACCGCCTGGTCCCCGACTCCCTCGATGAAAATGCCCTGAGCAGCCATTTCCCCCTGCTCCATGAGGGTCGCGGCGTCTCCGGGCGTGGACATGACGGCCGCGACCGTGACCGACAGCGACGCGCCTCGGTGGTCGGTGAAAGCGCACCGCTGGGCGGTCACCCGGTCGACGGGGCTGGGCTGGATCCGGAACGAGGACGGAACGGGCAGGGAGCACGCGTCCGGCCAGGTGTCACGCGGCGGTGCGTCCTGGCGTCCCAGGTCGCCTCCCAGGCTGGAGACGCGCAACTGCCCGGTCCCGCCCGGCCACCACGTCGAGGCGAGATAGA
This sequence comes from Streptosporangium subroseum, assembly GCF_900188345.1. GTDB lineage: Bacteria > Actinomycetota > Actinomycetes > Streptosporangiales > Streptosporangiaceae > Streptosporangium > Streptosporangium subroseum. The sequence goes on from NZ_FZOD01000010.1 coordinate 152,220, forward strand.
GGTGAGCCGGATCCCGGCTGAAAATCTGGCCGTCGACCGGGAGCGACACCGATCGGAGCGTGCGACCGCCGGCGGGGTCGATCTCGCTGAACTGCAGGGGTCGCGACGACGTGGTGACGCGGATACGCGAAGGTTCGACGGCTCTGACGTCGAGCGCGGTCAGGTCATCGCGCTTCCAGGCGGAGGCCCCGGTCGCACGGTCGACGCCTTCGACCACGGGGTGCGGGTCACCGTACAAGATGATCAATTTCCCGCCTGACTGTATGAGGGAACAGCCGTTCCAGCACCCTCCTCGCTCGACGATGAGCCGTCCCTTTCCGTCATAGGCGGACAAGGTCTCGCCGTGCAGGACACTGACCACGTCCTCGTGGATTCTGGCGGTCACATTGTCGGACGCGGGCAGGGTACGGCGACCGCGAATGCGGCCGCTCAGCGGATCGACGAACAGGACCGTCGCCGTGTCACCTTCGTTCATGGCGATCACGGCTGTTTCCCGAGTCGCGCCGGAAGCGCTGAGATCGCACTTCTTCTTTCCGCACTCCGAGCTGGTCCACAGGGTCACGCCGCTGACCGGATCCAAGCCGGTCAGCCGGCCGGCGTTCTGATCCCAGACCATGATGACGGGTGCGGGATCGCCGCCGCTCCGCCAGTCTCCAGCGGATCGCATACCGTCACGACGCCATCGCAGGCGTCCCGTTGCCAGGTCGATGCCGGCGATGAATTCGGTGCCGTCACCGGTCGACGGCACGGTGAAGTGCCCGACCAGAACGCCGGTCGACGACGCCCAATCCCGGAGGCTGCCCATGAGGGGAGACTGGCGCCACCGGAGGCGGCCTGTGGAAATATCGTAAACGCTTAGTCCATAGGAAGACTTCATCACGAGGTGATTGCCGATGAAGCCCAGTTCCGGGGAGTTGTCAATGCGCTCGGAGATGGTCCACAACGGATGGATCCGCGCGGGCGCCTGATCGCCGCCGGCCGCCACGCCGACGAACAACAGGAACACCGCGAACACGACCCTCAGTCGCATGACGCCTTCCTGGAGATCTTTCTGAACATTCTGTCGATGCGGTTGGGCGTCTCGAAAGCGATGCCGTACTTCTTGACCGGTCCGGAAACGCGAAAAGGCTGCCCATTGCTCTGCGCCGCATAGGTCCGTTGAAGGGCTGATCCACTTCCGTAGTCGTACAGCACCTCGACGTCCCATTCGTAGGCGGCCTCCTGGGCCCCTACCACGAGGTTTACGGTAAGGCGTTCGTCCTGTTTGAGATCGACGATTTTCTCAAGAAACTGACTGCGGCCCTTCGGGGGCCGAAGATTGTCCAGGTCGGCCTCGACCACCTGTTGCAGGGCCTCTCCCTCCGGCGGCGGGAAAACCAGGCATGTTCCTGAAGGGCGCTGGATGCTGGACAGGATATGGGGACGCACGTCCAGGATTCGTACAGACTTGCTGCGTCGTCCCCCGATCGTCACGCTTACCGTCATCACCCGGAGCTTGAACGGCGGATGCCGCAGGAACAATTGGTTGAGCTCAACGTCGCTGGGACCGCTGGTCAGCAATCCGTAGTCACTGCCGCTGCTCAGTTTGTCATTGAACGCCAAAATATCATCAGGCCAGATACTTGAGTCCGCTACCACGTGAATGGGCGGCGAGCCGCCCAGATCACTGACGGTGTCCACCGTCCACGGCCACGCCCCGCTGATACCGGCTGTGATCAGTGTGGCGAAGCCCGCCCCGACGGCGCCCAGAAACCATACCCACAGACGCCGCGCCGGGGGCTGCGGTGCTTCCTGCTCGTCAGGGGTTTCCGGCGGAGCAATGTGATCGGCAGGTGGGCCGGCGGTCATCGCTGTTGCTCCTTCAGCTGTTTTACGATGCGTCGCATAATGCGAAGGGTCAAATCTGGCTTTTTATCTGTGTAGAGGCGAAAAATGGCTGCTCCCACGCGAAATTTCACCGTGTCGGAGAGCGGGCCGGACCGATACCCTTCATCGGCCTCCGCGATGGGAGAATCACCATCGTCCATGGCAATCTCCGAAAGATATCGATGTGCCTGGCTGGAATCGGGAAACACCCACATCACGTCCAGCCCGACATGGGGCCCGTCGTTGTCGTGGGGTTCCAGGTAGCATCGCACCGGGCGATCCAAGCCGAGAAGAGGAGAAACCTCCGCCGGCACCCGCCGGTAAGTGATGCCCCCCATCGACTCGGGCAACAATTCACACGCGTCGGGCCAGGCCTCCGTCGGCACCAGTCCTCGTACGGCCTGAGCAGGGGTCACGTCCGGCCGATCTCGAACCTCATACGCCGCCAACGTCGTATCGGGGCCTTCCAGGGAAACGTCAAAAAGAAAAACGTCATCCCATGCGTTTTTCAGTTCGTCCTCCTGAAACACGGGACCTATCGGTTGTGGAACCCGGTCCGTCTCGTCCACCCTGTACAAGATTGACGCGCGCGGGCCGCCGGTCAATGAGGAGTCGAAATACAGCCGTCGTCCTCCGAAGAGAAGGCCGTCGTTGGGATAGGACCCTCGATCTTGGCCGGATGCGATGTCTGCCAGGGTTACGGTGGGGACCGTGGCAAGCGTTTGCGTCGAGGTGGACATTCCGATGACCCCCGCACCCACCGCCACCTTCCCTCGCTCGACCCAGTTGTTGCGATAGAGAGCGGTTCCGCCCATATCAAGCAGGGTGATCGACGTAGCGCCGATGACTTCGACGACCGAATCACGTAATGCCACGTCCTCCGGTTTTCCCGTCGGCAGCGCGTGCGTCCACATCACTCGGCCGTTCATCGGATCAAGCGCCCACAGAGTCGTCGGCCGGGTGCCACACGTGACCAGGACGGCCACCATCCGGTTGCTCACCGCGGGGGTGCCTCCGAGATCGCAGCCGGACCACAGCCGTTTGCGCCAACGTCGGACACCCGTATGGACGTCGACCGACATGACGTCTCCACGCCGGGGATACAGAAGGAACGCCTGACCGGCAGAGGCTCCGATCAGATTGAAATATCCGTCATCCGTCACATACGGCGATGTCAATGACCACAGCTGAATCCCGGTCCTGGCATCGAAGGTGTATACGGTGGTGCGCTCATCGGAGTAACTCTCGTCCGCGTCGTAGGGCGCGCTGGTCGACGTGCTGACAACCCCGTCGTCTGATGACCAGGTAATGAACGACTCGTTTTCGCCGAGGAAATCCTTGCCCCAGGTCCAGAGCTTCTTCCCCGTATACGTGTCCCTGGCCTCCAGGGTCCGGCCGTGGGCCAGAAGCAGGGTGTCCCGCACGCGATATGAGTCGGACAGTTCCGCTTTCAGATCCTCACGCCACAGCGGCACCATGACGGGGTGGGTGGCGATGGGAACGGTGTCTCGCCGGTGTGCGGGAGGCGCTTCCCGAGGAGGAAGGACGATAACGCAGGAAGAGATCAGCAGACTGCAAAGCGTGAAGCGCACGGCCTTCCCACGCGCGCGCCCCAGCACGATCTGCCCCCAACCTGATCCTCGTCCCATGATGATCCACATTGCTGATCTTGTCCTGTGACAAGGCGGGATGTATCCCACTTGTAACAGGACGGCGCTCGGTAACCCCGAGAAGGAAATGAGAGTTTTTGCAGGCTGTGAAGTCGCTTCGGTGCTGCGGGCTTCCGGGATTTCCGACCGGGCGGCGGCATGGTCGTCTTCTTGGATGGTTTGCGAGCTTGGTTGCCGCCTGTATTCAGCGGGGCCGAGCCGTGTATTGACGGCGGGATGGACGGTGAAACCCCTGGATGAAGCCGAATGCGGTCCGCCATAGGCGCCGGCCTGGGACGGAAGATCCCACGCTTTCAATGGGCTCGCACAATGAATCCGCGGAACGATAAGCGGGGTGTGCCATTTCGTGATCAGCGGTGGTTAGGGGACAATAACGTGCGGCTGTGGCGGCCCGGCGACCCCGGCAGCGGGCTCCGCGCCTGCGGCGGGCCGGTCGACTCGACGACCCGGCCGCCCCGGCAGCGGGTCCCGGTGGTCAGACGTCGTCGAGTTCGCTCAGCTCGTCGTCCGTGAACAGCCGGGAGCGGACCAGGAAGCGCACGCCTTCCGGAGCCTCCACGGAGAAACCGCTGCCCCGGCCGGGCACCACGTCGATCGTGAGGTGGGTGTGCCTCCAGTACTCGAACTGCGACGCCGACATCCACACCGGGATCGGTTCGTCGACGCCGTCCACCGTGAGGTCGCCGACGTGGGCGTCGGCCCTGCCGGTACGGAACTCTCCCAGCGGATAGCACATCGGGGAGCTGCCGTCGCAGCATCCCCCGGACTGGTGGAACATCAGCGGTCCATGCTGTCCGGTGAGCCGTCGCAGCAGGTCGGCCGCTGCGTCGGTGAGATCGACTCGCTTCCCCGAAGGACGGGGACGGCGCTCCTGAACGGACATGATCAGATTCCTGAAGGGCGAGAACGGCGCTTGTGAACGGACATGATCAGAAGAAACCCTGGGCGTTCTGCGAGTAGGACACCAGCAGGTTCTTCGTCTGCTGGTAGTGATCGAGCATCATCTTGTGGTTCTCGCGGCCCATGCCGGACTGCTTGTACCCGCCGAACGCGGCGTGTGCGGGGTAGGCGTGGAAGCAGTTGGTCCACACCCGGCCCGCCTGGATCTCCCGGCCGGCGCGGTAGGCGGTGTTGCCGTCGCGCGACCACACGCCCGCGCCCAGCCCGTACAGGGTGTCGTTGGCGATCTTTATCGCGTCGGCGTAGTCGTCGAACCGGGTCACCGACACCACCGGGCCGAAGATCTCCTCCTGGAAGATCCTCATCTTGTTGTGGCCCTCGAACACCGTCGGCCGGATGTAGTAACCGCCGGACAGTTCGCCGCCGAGGTCCGCCCTCTCGCCGCCGGTGAGGATCTTCGCGCCCTCCTTCTGCCCGATGTCGATGTAGGAGAGGATCTTCTCGAACTGGTCGTTGGAGGCCTGTGCCCCGATCATGGTGTCGGTGTCCAGGGGATGGCCCTGCTTGATCCTCTCCACCCGCGCGATGGCGTCGGGCATGAACGTCGAGTAGATGGACGACTGGATCAGCGCTCGCGACGGGCAGGTGCACACCTCGCCCTGGTTCAGCGCGAACATCGCGAAGCCCTCCTGCGCCTTGTCGTAGAAGTCGTCCCGCGAGTCCGCGACGTCGGCGAAGAAGATGTTGGGGCTCTTGCCGCCCAGTTCGAGAGTGACCGGGATGATGTTCTCGCTGGCGTACTGCATGATCAGCCGCCCGGTGGTGGTCTCCCCGGTGAACGCCACCTTGCGGACCTGCGGGTGCTGGGCCAGAGGCTTTCCGGCCTCCACTCCGAACCCGTTGACCACGTTCAGCACGCCCGGCGGGACGAGATCGGCGATCAGGTCCAGCAGCACGTGGATCGAGGCCGGGGTCTGCTCGGCGGGCTTGAGCACCACCGTGTTGCCGGCGGCCAGCGCCGGGGCCAGCTTCCAGGTGGCCATCAGGATCGGGAAGTTCCACGGGATGATCTGCGCGACCACGCCCAGGGGCTCGTGGAAGTGGTACGCCACGGTGTCGGCGTCGATCTGCGAGATCGAGCCCTCCTGCGCCCGGATCGCCCCGGCGAAGTAGCGGAAGTGGTCGACGGCCAGCGGGATGTCCGCGGCCAGGGTCTCCCGTACGGGCTTGCCGTTCTCCCACGACTCGGCGACCGCGATGGCCTCCAGGTTCTGCTCGATCCTGTCTGCGATCTTGTTCAGCACCCCGGCACGCTCGGCGGGCGAGGTACGGCCCCACGCGGCCGCGGCGCCCTCCGCGGCGGCCACCGCACGGTCGACGTCCTCGGCGGTGCCCCGGGCGATCTCGGTGAACGTGCCGCCGGTCACCGGGGTGGGGTTCTCGAAGTACTGGCCCTTTGCCGGTGGGACGTACTCACCGCCGATGAAGTGGTCATAGCGTGGCTGGAACGTCACGATGCTGCCTGGCTCACCCGGCGCCGCGTACCTTGCCATGGTTCTGCCCCCTATATCATGAATTGACGGTTATATATCAACTTAGGAAGGCCGACGTTGCAGCATCGTTGCACGGGGGAACGCCTGGCGGGTACGGTCGGCTGCCCGCCTTCGCCGAGATAGAGGCAGGCGTCGCGCGGCATGCTGGTGTAGGTCCGGTCACCGGCAGTGACGGTTGCCCTGACGCGCCCCGTCAGGGTCGCCGCGGAGCGCACTATGAAAGTCCATCCCTCCAAAGCCTCGACAGCAGCACCGACAGCAGCCCCAGCGCCAATAGCAGCCCCGACGGCCCTGAGCCTGGCGTCGGACCCCGTGGCGCAGTTCCATCTGCTGCAGCAGGTGCGCGAGGCCACGCTCGGCGGTGAGAAGGCGACGGTGTCGCTCCGCTCGGTGATCTCCGAGTCCTGGCGGCGCTCACTGGCCGCCCATGTGGACCCGGAGGACTACCAGCCGCCGGTGGTCTACGGATCGGACGAGGTGGCCGACGTACGATCGGCGCATCCGCTGCGCGCCGTGGTGCCACTCCTGCGTGATCTGCTGGTCGGCATCGCGGACGAGTCACGGCACGTCATGATCGTCACCGACGCGGAGGGCACCATCCTCTGGCGTGAGGGGCCGAGCGACATCTGCCTGCGGGCGGACCCGGTCGGGCTGTGCGAGGGCGCCCGCTGGACCGAGGACGTCATCGGGACCAACGCGATGGGCACCGCTCTCGCGATCGACGCCCCGGTGCAGATCTACTCCGCCGAGCATCTTGTACGGACCTATCACACCTGGACCTGCGCGGCCGCGCCCATCCACGACCCGGACACCGGAGACCTGCTCGGCGCGGTCGACGTCAGCGGACTGCTCCAGGCGTTGCACCCCGCGGTGGTCTGCCTGGTCAACGCCACCGCGCAGCTCGCCGAGAGTCACCTGCGCGGGCAGATGCAGCTGCGTGACGAGCGGTTGCGGGTCAGGAACATGCCGCACCTGGCCGGGCTGCGCGGCGAGGCGGGCGCGCTGCTGACCCCGACCGGGCGGGTCCTCGCCGCCGAGCCGCTCGGCCGGTGGCCCGAGCGCGTCCGGATCCGGTCCGGTGCCGATCGGGTCCTGCTCGACGACGGCCGCGAGGCGCTGGTCGAGCCGCTGGCCGAGGGATACCTGCTCCGGGTTCCCCGCTCGGCGCGGGCGGTGCCGCGCCGGCCCAAGCTGTCGCTGTCGTTCCTCGGAGATCGGCCGGTGGCGGTGCTGGACGGCCGCGAGCTGCCGCTGACCCTGCGGTGGGCCGAACTGCTCGCCCTGCTCGCCCTGCACCCCGCCGGGCTGACCGCCGAGCAGCTGGCGCTGCAGCTCTACGGCGACGACGGCAACCCCGCGACGGTGCGCGCCGAGATCCACCGGCTCCGGACACAGCTCGGCGACGCGGGCATGCAGGCCAAGCCGTACCGGCTGCGGGCCGACGTCGAGGCCGATTTCCTCGCCGCGCGGGCCGCGCTGAGCTCGGGTGACGTACGCGCGGCGGTGGCGGCCTGCCACGCGTCGCTGCTCGCCGGCTCGGAGGCGCCCGCCATCCGGGCGGAGCGCTACCACCTGGTGGCGGCGCTGCGGTCGGCCGTCCTCGATCACCACGACCTCGACGCGCTGTGGACGTTCGCGCAGAGCGAGCCCGGCAACGACGACCTCGAGGTGTTCGAACGCCTCGCCGGTGAGCTGCCCGCGCACGACCCCCGGCGGCCGGTCGTCGTGGCAAGGCTCGCGTGGCTGATCGCCGAGGACGAGTAGCCGCCCGCCGTACCCGGCGGAGAGAAGACCACGGTTCAACACCGCAAAAGCGAGGTGATTAAATCGCCAAATTTGCACAATCAGTGAGCGCTATGTCATTGCAACGTAACGTTTCTTAGCATTCGTCACATCTTGGCACCGCGGTGACCGTTCATGCGTTCGGTCGGAGACGGTGGCGACTCCGGTGACATCGAGCCCGCGGGCTCGTGATGGAGAAGGCAGGTGCGAGCCGATGACCTCGGAAAAGCTGGATCCGCAGCGCGATTACCCGTTGGCGTCCCATCGTCCGGAGCTGCTCAGGACCCCGACCGGCAAGCGTCTCGACGAGATCACCATGGAGGCCGTCCTGGCCGGCGAGGTGGCGGCCGAGGATCTCCGCATCGCGCCGGAGACGCTGCGGCTGCAGGCGCAGATCGCGGACTCCGTCGGCAGGCCGCAGCTCGGGCAGAACTTCCGCAGGGCCGCCGAGCTGACCGCGTTGCCCGACGAGAAGGTGCTGGGGTTCTACAACGCGCTGCGGCCGCGCGCCTCCACAAAACAGCAGCTGACCGCGATCGCGGAGGAGTTGGAGCATGACTACTCCGCCACGCTGTGCGCGCAACTGATCAGGGAGGCCGCCGACGTGTACGAGCGCCGGGGCATCCTCGCGAGCTGAGCACGCCACGCGTTCGCCGGACGTATTCGCCGGCGACAGAGGCATCAGGAAGGTGAGACCGGAGATGAGCACCAAGCGCGCGGCGCGTCCCCAAACGTCAACGACCCAGACGCCGGCGGCCCAAGCGACAGCGGCCCTTCAGCGGCCCGGCCGCCAGACGCCGGCGGTCCCCAGGCGTTCCAAGCGCACGGAGATCCTGGAGAACCGCCCGGTCAACCTCGACGGTTTCGTGGAGGAGTGGCCCGAGGTCGGCATGGTCGCGATGGACAGCCCGTACGACCCGCGGCCGAGCGTGCGGGTGAAGGACGGGACCATCGTGGAGATGGACGGGAAGGACAGGAAGGATTTCGACTTCCTCGACCAGTTCATCGCCGACCACGCGATCGACGCCGCCGCGGCCGAGCGGGCGATGGCCATCCCGGCGACCGAGATCGCGCACATGCTGCTGGACCCGAGGGTGTCGCGCGCCGAGGTGCTGGCGGTGTCGTCCGGGCTGACGCCCGCCAAGCTGCTCGAGGTCGTCAAGACCATGAACGTGGTCGAGATGATGATGGCGATGCAGAAGATGCGGGCGCGGCGCACCCCGGCCAACCAGGGACACTCCACGAGCGCGCGGGACAACCCGGTCCAGGTGGCCGCGGACGCCGCAGAGGCCGGGCTGCGGGGGTTCCGCGAGCTGGAGACCACCCTCGGCGTGGTGCGGTACGCCCCGCTGGTGGCCATCGCGCTGCAGGTCGGCGCCCAGGCGGGGAAGCCAGGTGTGCTCACCCAGTGCGCGCTGGAGGAGGCCACGGAGCTTGAGCTGGGCATGCGCGGCATCACCGCCTACGCGGAGACGATCTCGGTGTACGGCACCGAGCAGGTCTTCTGCGACGGCGACGACACCCCGTGGTCGAAGGCGTTCCTCGCCTCCGCGTACGCGTCCCGCGGGATCAAGATGCGGTTCACCTCCGGCACCGGCGCCGAGGTCCAGATGGGCAACGCCGAGGGCAAGTCGATGCTGTACCTGGAGGTCCGTTGCATCCTGGTCGCCAAGGGCGCCGGGGTCCAGGGTCTGCAGAACGGCTCGATCAGCTGCATCGGCGTGCCCGGCGCGGTGCCGGCGGGGATCCGCGCCGTACTGGCCGAGAACCTCATCGCCAGCACCGTCGACCTCGAATGCGCCTCCGGCAACGACCAGTCCTTCTCGCACTCCGACATGCGCCGCACCGCGCGGATGATGCCGCAGCTGCTGCCCGGCACCGACTTCATCTGCTCGGGCTACTCCGCCGTGCCGAACTACGACAACATGTTCGCCGGTTCCAACATGGACCCCGAGGACTACGACGACTGGAACACCCTCCAGCGGGACCTGCAGGTCGACGGCGCGCTCCGGCACGTCCCGGAGGCCGAGATCCTCGCCGCCCGCAACCGGGCCGCGCGAGCGCTGCAGGGCGTGTTCGCCCACCTCGACCTGGCGCCGATCACCGACAGGGAGATCGAGGCCGTCACCTACTCCCACGGCAGCAAGGAGCTGCCGCTCCGGGACGTGCTCGAAGACCTGAAGTCGGCGCAGTCGGTGATGGACCGGGGCGTCACCGGGCTCGACATCGTCAAGGGACTGGAGGCCGGCGGTTTCCCCGAGGTGGCCGAGGCGCTGCTGGGCGTGCTGAGGCAGCGGGTCTCCGGTGACCTGCTGCACACCTCGGCGATCCTTACCCCGGAGCTGACGACACTCTCGGCCGTCAACGACGCCAACGACTACGCGGGTCCGGGGAGCGGATACCGTCCGAGCGGCGCGCGGTGGGAGGAGATGAAACAACTCCGGCACGTCGTCAGCGCCCGCAACCCGGAACAGGAGGTCGGAGGCTCCTCCCCGAAGGCGGTTCCGGCCGGGACGGCGGTAGGCACGGGAGGCACGGCCGGTCGGCGCACGCTGCACCTGGAGGAGAAGGGCGCGGCCCATCAGGGGCGCCGCTCCGACGAGGTGGTCATCGGCATCTCACCGGCGTTCGGCGACTTCTTCTCCAAGACCATCGTCGACGTTCCGCACGCGGAGGTGCTGCGTGAGCTGCTGGCCGGGGTGGAGGAGCAGGGCGTGCACGCCCGCGTCATCCGGCTCCGCTCCAGCGCCGACCTCGCGGTCATCGCCCACACCGCGGCCAGGCTCTCCGGCTCCGGCATCGGGATCGGCATCCTCTCGCGCGGGACCACCATGATCCACCAGAAGGACCTGGTCCGCCTCTCCAACCTGGAGCTGTTCCCGCAGGCGCCGTTGATGGACCTGGAGACCTTCCGAATGATCGGCCGCAACGCGGCCCGGTACGCCAAGGGGGAGTCGCCCGAACCCGTGCCCTCACGCAACGACTACATGGCCCGTCCGCGCTGGCAGGCCAAGGCCGCGCTGCTGCACATCAAGGAGACCGAGTTCGTACGCCCGGACGCCGGGCCGGTGGAGCTCGGGGCGCTGATCAGCATGGCCGACGCCGGCTGAGGCTGGGGAAGATCATGTCCCTGGTGGCAGGGGTGGACATCGGCAACTCGACCACCGAGGCGTGCCTCACGGACGTCGGCGAGGACGGGAAGGTCACCTACCTCTCCGGGGCGCTGGGCAGGACCTCGGGGGTGAAGGGCACCACGGAGAACGTCTCGGGTGTCGTCGAGGTCGTGCGCAAGGCCCTGGCCGGGGCCGGACGTGATCCGGCCGAACTCCAGACGGTGCTGGTCAACGAGGCGACCCCCGTGATCAGCGGAATGGCCATGGAGACGATCACCGAGACGATCATCACGGAGTCCACGATGATCGGGCACAACCCGGAGACGCCCGGTGGTGTCGGACTGGGGGTCGGCACCACCGTGGCCTTCCCGGACCTGCCGCGCTGCGCCGCGGGGAGCGCGGTGATCTGCGTGGTCGGCGCCGGAGTCGACTTCGAGGACGCCGCCGCGGGGATCAACGGCGCCGCCGCGCGCGGGGTCCGGGTCACCGGCGTGGTCGTGCACGCCGACGACGCCAACCTGATCGCCAACCGGCTGGCCGAGCAGGTACCGGTGGTCGACGAGGTCACGCTGGTGGACAGGGTGCCGCTGGGCATGTCGGCCGCCGTCGAGGTCGCGGAGCAGGGCCGCACCATCCGGACCCTGTCCAACTCCTACGGGATCGCCACGGTGTTCGAGCTCAACCCCGAGCAGACCCGCATGATCGCGCCGGTGGCGCGGGCGCTGGTGGGCAACCGTTCGGCCGTGGTGGTGCGCACCCCGGCCGGGGACATCACCGACCGCAGGATCCCCGCGGGCACCCTGACCCTGATCGGGGAGAAGGCCAAGCGGCCGGTCGAGATGGAGGCCGGCGCCGAGGAGATCATGGCGACGCTGCAGCGGGTGCAGCCCCTGGTCGACGCCGTCGGCGAGCCCGGCACCCATGTCGGCGGGATGCTCGCCCGCGTCCGCGACACCATGTCGGGGCTGACCGCGATGCCGGTCGACACCGTACGCATCCAGGATGTGCTCGCCGTGGACACCTTCGTACCGCAGCGGATCACCGGTGGCCTGGCGGGGGAGTTCGCGCTGGAGAACGCGGTCGCGCTGGCCGCGATGGTACGTACCAGCAGGGGGCCGATGGAGCTGCTCGCCGCGCAGCTGCGCGCGGCCCTCGGCACGGAGGTGCTGATCGGCGGCGTCGAGGCCGACATGGCACTGCTGGGCGCGCTCACCACTCCGGGTACCGAGAGGCCGGTGGCGATCCTCGACCTCGGCGGCGGATCCACTGACGCGGCGGTGTCCACCGAGAACGCCGAGGTGCACTCGGTGCACCTGGCCGGGGCAGGCGACCTGGTCACCAACCTGATCGACTCCGAGCTCGGGCTGGAGAACCTGGAACTCGCCGAAGAGATCAAGAAGTACCCGCTGGCGAAGGCGGAGAGCTTCTTCCACATCCGCATGGAGGACGGCACCGTCCGCTTCTTCGAAAAGCCCCTGCCCGCCGACGCCTTCGCCCGCGTCGTCGTGCTCACCGACGCCGGCATGCACCCGATCCCCACCCGGCACGGCGTGGAGAAGATCCGTCAGGTGCGCAGATCCGCCAAGCACCGGGTCTTCGTGGTCAACGCGCTCCGTGCGCTGGAGCAGGTGGTCCCGGGCGGCAACATCCGGCGTACGGGTTTTGTGGTGGTCCTGGGCGGTTCCGCGCTGGACTTCGAGATCCCGGACATGATCGCGGAGGCCGTCGCGGAGTTCGGGATCGTCAGCGGGACCGGCAACGTGCGTGGCTCCGAGGGCCCGCGCAACGCGGTGGCCACCGGCCTGGTCGTCGGCTACGCGTCGGCACGGGCGGCCAGAACCGCGGTGAGCGCTGATGGATGACATGGACGGCACGGCCGGGACCGTGGATGAGAGGTCGGCGGATCATGTGGCCGGGATCATGGGTGAGAGGTCGACAGATCCTGTGGCCGGGACCGTGGGTGAGAGGTTGACGGATCATGCGGTCAGGACCGTGGTGAGGAGCTGACGGATCATGCACCACGCACCTGTCAATGACCGGCACTCCGATCGCGCGGGGCGAAACCGGCCCGCAGTGGTGTTGCTCCACCACCCGGATCTCGGAAATCGGCACTGCCTGCGTGAGATCACCGCCGGCATGGAGGAGGAGGGCGTGCCATGCCGCATCGAGAGCGTGCCCCGCCCTGCCGAGAACGAGTCGTACCGCACCGAAGACAGGCCGTACCGTGCTGAGAACGGGCCGTACCGTGCTGAGAACGGGTCGTGCCCTGCCGGGAACGCGGCGGACGGCGGCGCGCGGGAGCTGGCCTTCGCCGCGGCCCAGGCCTCCAACCTCGACGTGGGGATAGGCGTGGACGCCGCGGGGTACATCTGTGTGCACCACGCCAAGTTGCCGCCGGACGCGCCCGCGGTGGCGGGCCCGCCTTCGAGTGCCCGCACCATGGGGCACAACGCCGCCCGGCTGGTCGTCGGCATTCCGTTCAAGCAGCAGGAGGGCTCTTCCCATGCCTGATCGCATTGCCACGACACGATGGACCGGTGAGCTGGTCACCGGATCGGGAACGGTCACCCTCGTCTCCTCGGGAGCGGGCCGGTTCACGTTCTCGCTGCCCACCCGGGCCGGCGAACCGGACGGTCAGACCAGCCCGGAGGAGCTGATCGCCGCGGCACACTCCGCCTGCTACAGCATGCAGCTGTCAGCGCTGCTCACCGCGGCCGGCACACCCCCGGAACGGATCGACACCACGGCGACGGTGTCCCAGAACCAGCGTGGAGAGGCCTACCTGATCACGGAGATCCGGCTGGTCGTGCGGGCCGCCGTTCCGGGCGTCGACGCGGAGGCCTTCCGCCGGGCGGCTACGAAGGCCAAGGAAACCTGCCCCGTCTCCGTGGCACTCAGCGCCACGGAGATCACCTTGGACGCGGAGCTGGAACAGGTGCCCACCTAGGAGCGCGACGGCACCCGCGATCTCGTCGATCAGTGAGGGGGACATCATCCGCGACCGTACCGATCGGTGAAGAGAGATCTCGTCCGCGACCGTATTGATCGCCAAGTGAAGATCTCGTCCGCGACCGTAATGATCAGTGAAGGGAGACGTCATCATGCCCGCACGATTCGGCCTCGCCGAGGCCCGCCACGTGCTGGACGCCGCGCTGGACAAGGCGGATGAGATCGGCCAGCCCATGGACATCGCCGTGGTCGACGACGGCGGACACCTGCTGGCGTTCGCACGCCAGGACGGCGCCATCCGCGCCGGCATCGACATCGCCGTCCGCAAGGCCCGCACCGCCATACTGATGGGGATGACCACCGAGCAGCTGGGGATGGCGGCCGCGCCCGGTGGCTCGCTCTACGGCATCGAGGTGACCAACGGAGGCCTGGTGATCTTCGGTGGCGGCATCCCGCTGGCCGAGGCGGGCGGTGAGGTCGTCGGCGCGATCGGGGTGAGCGCGGGAAACGTGGAACAGGACATCACGGTCGCCCAGGCAGGGGTGGAGGCCTTCGACAAGCACGCCGGATAGCCGCGGCGTACGACCTGCTCCCTACGGAGGAGCTGGCTCTCCACGACGCGTTGCCACCATGATCGTCCTGTTGGCAGTGACGGCACTGATAAGCCTGAGCATCTCGACCACTAAGATCATTCACCCGGTACGGCTCCGCCGTCCTTGAGCGGGGCGAGCCGCGTCACCTGGTCACGGACGGGGTCGTCGATGTCGGCTTGGAGCAGCCCGTTGTCGATGCCGGGCTTGCAGCCCATCGAGATCTGGACGTCTGCGGGCGGTCCGTCCTCGTAGCCGAACAGCAGCCGGAAATGGCCTTGGTCCATGCCTGCGATCGGATGGCACCCGCTCTCGCTGGGCACGGAGTCCAGGGAGTTCAGCGTCGCCGCCAGAGTCGTGGCCACCTGTCCGCCGTGCTCCAGCCGCGGGGGCCGCCCATCGTATGAGGCGGCCTCCCCGCACACCAGGACGGAGATGGGCTTGTCGGGCACCATTCGCTCGTCCTGACCCCGGCGTCCGGTGGTGCGCCCCTTGCAGGGGTCGTCCGGTTGCACGGGCTTCCATGTTCCCGTCCGGTAGGCGGCGGTGATGTTGGGCCCGACGTAGGAGCGGCTGCCGGTCGTGCCGTTCGTGGTCCTCGCGCAGGAGTTGACCTCTTCGGCGCTGCCCACCCAGAGCGCCTTTCCGTCCGGGTAGGCGAACCGGATGAGATAGTTCGTCATCGGCCCGCCCATTGCCGTGCATGCAAAGCCGTGATCCGCTGTGCTCACCGGAAGGTAGCCGAGGTCGCGGGCCATCGCCTTGGTCTCGCCCGTCAGGGTCCGGGACCCGGCGAGCCGTTCACCCCCCGGATCCGTGTTGCTCCCGGGATAGGCGCAGATCATCGCCTCGATCGGCTCGCCGGGCACGAGTGACTCCTCGGCCCCGTCGAGGTCGGCGGCGGCGGGCACCCAGCCGCCGATCGTGTCGCTGTCCCATCGCTGCGGGCACGCCGCCGGCACCGGTGGTGACCCGCTCACCGATCGTGAGATCAGTACGGCTGCCGCGCATATCGCGATCACGGCCAGGGCCGCGCCGATCACATAGAGAGGCTTCACAACGCTGAGACGTTGATTCCGCTCAATCGGTTCGATCGACTCATATGTATATCGACCAGATGACTGATAAATCCGTAAACGATGCCTCGGCTCATCGACTTTCAGTTCACCGGACGGTCCCAGACCCGTTCTCCTCGGCACAGCCGGCTGTCGCCGCCGGGAAGAAGGCGGTCGGCCGTGACGACTAACGGAATCCCGATTTGGCGGGGAGTTTCGGCACGGTTCATCGTCCCTTCCGTTTCTCTGAACAGGATCAAGGTTGCAAGGTTCCCTTACGAGGAGAAGTCAATGCGCCCTCTGACCGCCCTGGCATCCACCGCGTTGACGATCGGTCTGCTCGGTGTCGTGGCACCACCGGCGACGGCGAGAGACCTGCCCACCGTCGAACCCCGAATCGAGACCCCTGCACTCTTCGACGACGAGGCCGGCGGCAACGCCAACGGCGACGACCCGGCGATCTGGGTCCACCCCACCTCACCGGCGTCGAGCGTGATCGCGACCACCGCCAAGGAGGGCGGTCTGTACGTCTACGACCTCGACGGCAGGCAGCTCCAGCACCTGCCCGCACCGGCCGCGCCCGGTCGGGACGACGAGCCGGGCCGGCTGAACAACGTGGACGTCGTCTACGGCCACGCGTCCAGAGCGGGCCGGTCGGACATCTTCGTCGCCTCCGATCGTGGTTCGGACAAGCTGCGCGTCTACCGCGTCGACCCGGCCAAAGCGGGCCGGAACCGGCGGCCGCTCACCGACATCACCGATCCTGCGGCGCCGTTCGTCTTCAACGCGACCCAGGCGGAGGTGAACAACGCCGAGACCGTGTACGGCCTCGCGACCTGGAAGCGGAACTCGGGCACCTACGTCCTGGTCAGCCGCCGGCACACGACACGGCTCGCGCTGCTGAAGCTCACCGACGCCCCGGGTGGCAAGGTCGGCTACACGAAGCTCCGGACCATCGATCTGCCGTCGAGTTTCACCCTCCCGAACGGTCAGAGCTGGAGCCCCTGCGACGAGCCGGGCGTGGGTCCGCAGATCGAAGGCATGGTCGTCGACGCCCAGACCGGCACGCTCTACGCGGCTCAGGAGGATGTCGGCATCTGGCGCATCTCCGGTGACCTCACCGGCTCACCGGTACTGATCGACCGCGTCCGCGAGTACGGCGTACCGGCCACCTACGACGCCGACACCGAGGAGTGCGTCCCCGGAGCCGATCCCGGATACGGCGGCGACAACCTGACCGCGGACGCCGAGGGCGTGACCATCTACTACGGCAAGGACGGCAAGGGCTACCTGATCGCCTCCGGCCAGGGCGGCGACACCTTCGCCGTCTACGACCGCAGGGGCCGGAACGCCTACCTCGGCTCCTTCCAGGTCGGCGAGCGCGGCGGCATCGACAGCGTGCAGGGCAGCGACGGGACGATGGTGATCAACGTGCCCCTCGGCCGCCGGTTCCCCAAGGGCCTGTTCGTCACGCACGACGGCGCCAACACCCCCGAGGCACTGGATCCCGAGGGCGAGGCGCGCGAGAACACCAACTTCAAGTACGTGAGGTGGGATGACATCGCCCGCCGTCTCGGGCTGACCGTCGACACCACGGGCTGGAACCCGCGCCGCTGAAATTCCGCAGCGGTCAGGTCGGCCCCAGCGGCTGTAGCGGCTGCGGGGGCCACGGCGGCCATGGGCGCGGCGACTGTGTCGAGGCGGTGATCGGCGGCTGTCCGCTCAGGAGGCCGTGTCCGGATTGGCATGGCTCGGGCACGGTCTCCTATGCTCATGCAACTAATGCATGAGCATAGGAGTGGTTCCGTGGACTTCCTTTTCCTGCTGGGCAGCACGCGCCGGGACGGCAACACCGAGGCGCTGGCGCGGCAGGCCGCCACGCATCTTCCCGCGGAGGCGAACCAGAGCTGGTTGCGGCTGAGCGACCTCCCGCTACCGACGTTCGGCGACGTCCGCCACGAGGGGGAGGGCACTTATCCACAGCCGGTGGACAACGAGCGCGTCCTGCTGGAGGCGACCCTCGGGGCGAGTGATCTGGTGATCGCGTCACCGCTCTACTGGTACAGCGTGTCCGCGAGCACCAAGACCTACCTCGACCACTGGACGGCGTGGCTCCGGGTGCCGGGCGCCGACTTCAAGAACCGGATGCGGGGGAAGACCATGTGGGCGATCACCGCGCACACCTCAGAAGACACCGCCCGGGTGGAGCCTCTGCTCGGCACGCTGCGGTTGACCGCCGACTACATGGGCATGCGATGGGGCGGAGAACTCCTCGGATACGGCAACCGTCCGGGACAGGTTCTCGAAGACGCCGAGGCGCTGGCCCGCGCGCGGACCCTGTTCACGTCCCGGGCAGTGCGGGCGTAACCCGGGAGCCATGCCTTCGCGACGACCCGCCTGCCGAACCGGTTGCCGTCAGCGCGGAGCCCGGTCCTCGCGATGCCTTGTGATGACCTGTCTGCCGAACCGGTTGTCGTCGGCGGGGCCCGGTCCTCATAGGTCCGGGCCCCGCCGTGGCTAGGGATTCGGGACGTGAATGCCCGCGACGATCTTGTCCAGCTCGCCGGCCAGATCGGGACTGACCTTGACGTGAACGGCGACGCCCGGGGCCACCCAGAAGGCTCCTCGACGGCCGTCCGAGTCGGTGGTCCATATCCCCACGGGCTCTCTTCCCACTGGGGCGGGCTGCCGCTTCTCCCCGCGCAGGAACTCATTGAGCCACTGGCTGGTGTGCAGGACTCCGCCCCGGACCACGGCGACCTTGACTTCGCGTTTGCCGTCCGACCAGAAACCGGTCGTCGCGCTCCAGTCGGTGCCGAGCCGCGTGCTGCTTAAGGATGTTCGCCGAAGGCCGGAGGGCATATAGGCGACACCGACCTGGTCGATCGATTCGCCAGGTGCGGGTGATGGTTCGGCGGGAGCGATGCCGTTCACGATCCTGTCCAACTCGGGAGCCAGGGTCTGGCTGATGACCAGGATGTATCCGAGTCCTGGCTTTTCCACCCACAGGCGCGCGTGCGCCCGACCCTGGCCAGGAGTGTTCAGGGTGGCACTGTATCCGGGTCTTCCCCGGACCTCCTGCGGTGTGCCGGCGGACAGGTCCTGATGGGCTCTGGCCCAGGCGAGCAGCTTCCGTGAGTCCTCGGCGCCCACTCCGCGCACGGTCAGAAGTCGCATCGAGGTGTCGCTGTCCCCCTTCCACTGCATCTGGGTCCAGGAAGCGGAGCCGCCGATGGAGGTGGGCCCGTCCAGATACAGACCGGAGGGGAGATAGGTGAGGAATAGGCCCTCGAAGACACCACCGGTGCGACCCTCGGGTTCGAGGCCGTCGGCGATGGCCCGGAGATCGCTCCGGTGCCGGGTGCCCACGGCGACGCGCAGGACCAGGTCCGGCCGCTCCACCCAGAGCAGGTCGTCGTCCGCGAGTGTGGTGAGCCCCGGGCGCCCACGCACCAGGACGCCTCCTCGCAGTGTGCCGTCGGACTCCTTGAGCCTGGCCAGCAGGCGCTCGGAATCTCCGACCCCAAGGCTCGTGGGACGGTAGACCGTGACGAGGACCTCGTCGTCTCCCGAGCCCCAGGTCGCCCTGGTCCCCGGGATACCTCCGTCGCGGACCTTCTCCTGCTCGGGCGTGCCGAGGTCGGGGGGAAGGTATCCGACCTGGACGCCGTCGACGATGGCCGACCGGGTGGGAGAGGCCAGGCTGCCTGCCTGCACCCCCAGATAGACGGGTACGGCCACCACCCCGACCACGATCGCGGCGGCCACGGCCAGTGCCTTCAGATGAGACCTCCTGCGCTGACGCGCGCGCCGCATCGCCTGATGGGCGAGATCGGGCGGGGCTCCCAGAGCGGTGGTCTCCTCGATCATCGCTTGACGGAGTTCGTTCTCAAGGTTCGGCATGGGGCAACGCCTCATCGAGGAGATCGGCGCCGATCAGGGCGCGCAGACGGGTCAGGGCCTTGGACGTCTGACTTTTGACCGTTCCGGTGGAGCAACCCAGGACCTCTGCGGTCTGGGCCTCGGTCAGATCCTCGAAGAAACGCAGGACCAGGACCGCCCGCTGGCGAGGCGCCAGGGCGCGAAGGCCGACTATCAGGATCTGGCGGAGTTCGACGCCGGACAGGGCGTCGGGCGCGGGGGTGTCGGGCGGCGCGGGGGTGAAGAGGATCTGCAGGATCGCGTGTCGGCGGGCGCGACTGATCGCGGTGTTGACGATGATGCGGCGCACGTACGGTTCGGGGTCGCTGCCCGCGTGCAGGCGGCCCCAGTTGAGGTAGGCCTTCTCCAGCGCGCTCTGCAGCACGTCTTCGGCCTCGTCACGGGACCCGCAGGTGAGGTGAGCGATCCTGAACAGGCTGGTTCCCCGCGCCGCGACGAACTCGGTGAACTCCTGATGGCTGCTCACATAGCCGCCTTCGGTCTCATACCCGTCCATACGCCCGGCCGGCCCAAAGGGTTGTCGCTACCCGGGTTTTCCGCCGAACTCGACCACCTGGGGGTCGTCGGCGGCCGAATACCGGTTCATTCCGGATCTTCCAGTTTGATCATCAGATGCGTCACCAGCCGATCCGGTGGCGTGGTGGCGGGGTGCTGATCCTCTGGGCGCTCAACGAACGGGCGTGCCGCTTCGGTGAGCTCCGCAGATTGGTGCCGGGGGTGACCGAGAAGGTGCTCGCCTCCCACCTGCGGGAGCTGGAGGTGGACGGCATCGTGCACCGCGAGGCGTACGACGAGGTGCCGCCCCACGTCGAATACTCGCTGACCTCGCTTGGCTTCTCGCTCAACGAGGCACTGGCGCCGCTCGGCGCATGGGGGCGGGAGCACATCCTCGGCAACGTGGAGGACGCTCACCACGCCCCGCATTAGGGCGTACGTCAGAAGTGATCTGGACGGAACGGCAGATCGTCGAGGGCATCCGCTGACGGATCGGGGCGGCGCGGCACAGGAAGCCCAAGAATGTGCGCCGCTACCTCCCCTCACGGCCGAGGCGATCGCGGACGTGGCCGGCCCGTGGGCCCGGTCACGGGCGGCGCCTGCGCCGTCAGCTTTCGGGTGGCTGCGACGGCGCGGGTCTCAGCCCGTCCAAGGTGAGGTCGAGGAGGCGTTCGGCCTGCTCTCGCCGCCGTCGGCGTACCCCTGGGGTCACTGCTCTCCTGGGTCGAGGACAACGTCGAACGCTTCCCCGATCTCCCCTGACCATCGTCCGGCCTCCTGGCGCAGGCCGTACAGCACACCGCGGACGGTGGGTGCCGGCCTTCCTTCGACGGCCGTGGTCGATCGCGGCCATGAAGATCCGCCGGCCCATTCGCTGTGCGCCGTACGGCGCAGCCGTAGATCTACTCTGTTGGGGCCGACCCGCCGTCGCTCGCGTCGGGGAGCATCTCGGGGCAGACACCTCCCGGCGTCGTGGCGAGTTCGAAGTGCCACATCTCGTTCCCGTAGGTCTGGCACAGCCCATAGTCGGTTCCGTGCTGGCTGAGCCAGCTGTCGGCGTCGGTCGGACCGATGTCCACCGCCTCACCGGTGACGTGGTGCGACTGTTCGGGAGTGCCGACGTAACGGCGGGCCTCTCGCTCGCTGCCGTATTTGACGACTGCCTCGTCGAGCAACCGCTGCTGGTACGCCTTGCTCCGCCAGCCGGTTGTCAGGAACATGTCGACGCCGTCTTCGGCCGCGTCGTCCGCCGCCTCCTGTACGGCGTGCAGGAGCTTCGGGTCCAGATTGGCGATCGCGGGCAGTTCGGTGTCGCGGGGAGAGAGATGTCCGCCGTCCGGCACGAAGCCGTCCTGGACGCCGACGGTGTGGCCGGTGCTCCACCCCGGGAATCCGTCGGTGAATGAAGAGGTGTCCATCCATCGGACGCCGAAGACGAATGCCGCCCAGCCGAGGCCGGCCGTGACGGCGATCGCCAATACGGCGACGAGCACGCGCCTCGGCCACTTCCCCCGCGTGACGGCAGGGGGCCGGGGAGGCGGAGCGAACGGCGGGCCGAGCTTTCTGTCCATGAGTGGTTCCCTTCCTGATCGACATCGGAGCTGCGCATACCTGCGTGAGCGGCCTGAGCCGCGACGGCATTTGTTCGGCCCCCGAATGGGATCGTTCGGCCGTCGAATGGGAGGGGCGCGACGTGTCCCCTCCCATTCGGGGGTGAATAGGGTTCCTGCCGCCGGTGCGGTTATCGGTTATCCGTTCAGGGCGGCCGTCGGAGGGGTTCTCGCCGCACGGATCGCCGGGTAGAGGCCGGCGACGGCTCCGATCAGCATGGTCGCGCCGATTCCGCCGGCGAACACGGCGGGCGGTACGGAGATGGGCCAGTCGTTCGTCTCGGCGAACACCGCGATGACTCCGAACCCGAGGGCTGTCCCGGCGAGGCCGCCGAGTGCCGACAGCAGGAGGGCTTCGGCGAGGAACTGGGTCCGGATGTGTCCCCGGGTGGCGCCGAGGGCGCGCCGTAGCCCGATCTCCCTGCGACGTTCGAGTACGGAGATCACCATTGTGTTGGCGACGCCGATGCCTCCGACGAGCAGTGCGACGGAGCCCAGCCCGACCAGCAGGCCGGTGAAGGCGAGGTCCGCGGCGTTCTTCGCCGCCAGGGCGTCGGAGGGCCGTGAAACGCTTACGTTCTCGGGATTCTCCGGGTTGACCGTGCGCGGCAGGAGGTCGCGCACGGCTTCCACCGCGGCGTCGGCCGAGCGCTCGAAGATGACGGTCGGTTTGCCGTCCCAGCCGAAGCGCGAGGTGGCGAACGCCTCCCCGACGAACGCGGAGGTGTCCAGTTCCGGGGCGAGCGGCAGGGCGTCGAGGATCCCGATGACCGTGACCTGGGTGTCGCCGAGCCAGATCTGGCTTCCCGGGCTCACGATGCCGAGCCGGTCGGCGGCGATGCCGCCGAGCACGGCGGTGGGGTAGCTCGCGGTCGCCTCGGTGAACCAGGTTCCCTGGCGCGGCGTGCCGTCGAGGAGGCCGAGAAGATCGAGGCCGGCCGCCTGGACCTCCATGCCACCCGACATGCTCGGGTCGATGAGCCGGTTCCGATACACGTTCACGTCCGGCAGCGTGGCGACCGCTCCGGTTTTCTCGACTCCCCGGATCAGCCCGACCTTGCCGGTGGACTCGGCCGGCAAGGTGACGTCCTCGCCCCCGAACGACTTACCCGGCTGGACGGTCAGCAGGTTCGTGCCCAGTGACGCCAGCTGGGCGTCGAGCTTCGCCCGGCTGGAGGTGGAGATGCCCACGACGGCGATCATCGCCGCGATGCCGATCGCGATGCCGAGCGCGGAGAGGATGACCCGGGTGGGCCGTGAGCTCAGTCCCGACGCGCCCACGCGGTACACGTCGGAGCGGAGCAGGCGTGACCGGCGTATCTCGGTCTGGTTGCCGCGCCTCATGCCGACGCCTTCCGATCGTCGTCGACGACGCGGCCGTCACGGATGGTGATCCGTCTCGGCATCTGCCGGGAGAGCTGCACATCGTGGGTGATCACGACGACGGTGGTGCCCGTGGCGTTGAGCTCGTGAAGCAGCCCCATCACGCTCGCGCCGGAGCTCTGGTCGAGATTGCCGGTGGGCTCGTCGGCCAGCAGCAACGTCGGATCGGACACCGTCGCCCTGGCGATGGCGACGCGCTGCCGTTCGCCGCCGGACAGCTGGTGGGGCCTGTGGCCGAGGCGGTGCGCGAGGCCGACGCGGGTAAGGCTCGCCTGCGCCCGGCGCCGACGCTCGGCGCGGGGCGTGCCCGTGTAAAGGAGGCCGTCCGCGACGTTGTCGAGCGCGCTGACCCCGTCCGCGAGGTGGAACTGCTGGAAGACGAACCCGATCCGGTAGGCGCGCAACGCCGAGAGTTCGGCGTCGCTCATCGCGTCGACATCGTGGCCGTCGATGGTCGTACGCCCACTCGTGGGCCGGTCAAGGGTGCCGATGATGTTGAGCAGGCTCGACTTGCCCGAGCCGCTGGGTCCCACGATGGCGACGAACTCACCGCGGACGACCGACAGCGACACGTGGTCGACCGCTCGCACCGGTGGACTGCCGTGGTCGCGAACCACCTGATCAAGCTCGATGACGGAATCGCTCATAGTACGGGGACCACGACTTTCTGCCCGGTGTCGAGGCCGTCGCCGGTCACTTCCACGGAGCCGCCGGCGAACAGTCCGGTCTTCACCGCGATCGTCTCGGTCGCTCCCGTGTTCCGCACCACCTCGACGCCGTATCCACCCTTCGGCAGGGCGATGAGCGCGGCGATGGGCACGGTCAAGACGTTCTTGCGACTGGCGGTGGGGAAATCGACCGACACGGAGATCTCTTGGAGACGGCCCGCGGCGGCAGGGTGGTCGAGGGTGATGGTCACCGGAACGACGATCCCTTTCCCGTCGCTGCTCTTCTGCTGCCGGGGAGCGCCGACCTTGGAGATGGTGCCGGTCGTCGCCTTGCCCACGAGCAGGTTCACGGTCACCTTGCCCCGCACCTTGGCGAGAGCCTGCTTCGCGGTCGCGAGCTCGACAGTAACGATCTTGTCGAGCCCGGACAGTCTCAGCACGGCGGTGCCCGTCCCGACCTGGTCGCCGACCCGTGCCACGGTCTCCGCCACGCGCACCTCGCCCGGGGCGAAGACGACCAGACCATGGTCGATCGATCCCGTCTCCTTCACCCCGAGGGCGTCCTGCCAGCGCAGGATCGCCGCCTTCGTGTACCAGTCGAAGCGGGTGTCGGGAGTCCCGGTGAAGTAGCCGAGAGTTTCGAGGTTCCGTTCCAGCTGTTGCACATCCGGTCCGTCGCTCATGTCGCTTTTGAAGGCCCGCCATGCGGGGAGCCTGCCGCGCAGCAGCACCACGGGCTGATTGTCGATCGCGTACAGGACGCCGCCGACCTTGACCCTGCCGCCTTCTCGCGGCAGGCGGGTGATCGTGCCGGTACGGCCGGCGTCGATCCCGCTCGCCCCGCCGTAGCTCAGCGATCCGGGCGAGGTGACGGTCTCCTGGAGCGTCTTCCGCTCTACGAGAGCGGTGCCCGCCACACGCTTGTGCTGGGTCTCCTCGGCGACGTCACCCGCAGGCCGCGTGACCGCGATCGCCACGGCGGCGCCGACGACCACGACGGCCGCGATCGAGCAGACCCAGGCGCGGCCGCGCTTTCGCGGCGCCGGTTCGATTACGGGCTGTCCGGAACGCGTCATGGCTTGAAGCACTCATCCAGATCGCTCTGCTTGACGTCCTCGGGCACGACCATGGCCGTTCCCGGCTTGGGATCGTCGACCTTGTATCCGCGGTCGCGGAGACACTTGGTCCGCTCGAGATTCAGGGACTGCACTTCCTGGTCGGTCAGCTTGGGCCCGTCATCAGCCGTCGGCGGTTTGCCGATCTTCTTCAGGCAGGCGTCCTCCGCGACCTTGTAGGCGTCCTGCCGGTCGCCGAAGTCGATCTGCCCGGCCTCCTTGGGAAGCTCGAAGCCCGCCTCGCTCAGGCACGACCGGAACTTGGCCTCCCACGCGTCGTACTTCTGGTCGGCCGTGCCGGCCGAACCCGAATCGGAAGTGGAAGCGGAGGACGAGGTCGACGAGTCGCTCGCCTCATTCGCATTACTGCAACCGGCCAGCAGGCCCGCGAGGCAGGCGAAGGCCGCGAACGCGACGCGAGTACGAGGGAGGTGGAGTGTGCTGGGCATGATTCTTTCTTTCGGTGGCTGTGGTCGCCCGGTGATCAGGCGAGGAGCAGAGCACGTGAAAAGCCCTGGTTCTGAGAGGTTGGTACGCCGTTGCGGCGCACTTCAGCCACCATGCGCGGTGCGGGTGTCCGCGCTGCCGCGGTCGCGTATCCACGGCCGCTTGGATACGCATCGGGCGTGTATCAGCCCTCGGCCGCGGACGAACCCGGCTTCAGGAGTCGCTGGGGGAGCGCCGGACCCGGTATCGGTCCTCGGCGGTGAATCGCCCGGCCTCGGAAGCCCACGGGGAGTGCAGGACGGACGCCGGCCCTTGGCCGCGGGTCGCCCGGCTTTGGAAGTTCTCGGGGAGTGCAGGACGGACGCCGGTCCTTGTCACGGGTCGCCCGGTCTCGTCGGGAGCGCCGGGCAGGTGTCAGCTCTCGGAGCCGACACCGTCCCGCAGGTGGAGCGTGGCGATCGCGCCACCGTCCGGGGCGTTGCCGAAGGTGAGCTCGGCGCCGATCACCTGGGCCTGGCCGGCGGCGATGGTCAGGCCCAGGCCGTGACCCCGTCCGCGTTCGGCCGCGCCGGTGCGGAAGCGCTGCGGCCCCGTCGCCAGCAACTCGTCCGGGAATCCGGGGCCGTGGTCGCGTACGACGATCGTCGTGCCGTTCACGGTGACCTCGACCGGAGACCGTCCGTGGCGGTGGGCGTTGGCGACCAGGTTGGCGACGATCCGGTCGAGGCGGCGAGGATCGGTGTCGGCGACCGGATCGCCGTTCACCGCCAGCCGGACCTGGAGCCCCGTCCGGCGTACGGACTCCTCGACGACCTGGTCGAGCGGCACCGAAGCACGATCGGCGCGTTCCGCGCCCGCGTCGAGGCGGGAGATCTCCAGCAGGTCCTCGATCAGCGCCCTCAGCACCCGCACCCGGTCCCTGACCAGCTCGGTGGCCTCCCCCTCGGGGAGGAGCTCGGCGGAGGTGACCAGGCCCATCAGCGGGGTACGCAGCTCGTGGGCCACGTCGGCGGTGAAGCGTTGCTCGCTCAGCAGCCGGTCCTGCAGGCTGTCCGCCATCGAGTCGACGGCCGCCGAGATCTCGGTGATCTCATCGCCGCCCCGGCCGCCCACCCTGGTCCGGGCGTTCAGGTCGCCGTCCGCGATACGCCGCGCGGTTCGGGCCACCCGCCTCAGCCGCCGGTTGGGCAGCTCGGCGGCCAGCGCCGCCAGGGGCACGACAACGGCGAGCACGGCCAGCGAGGCCATCACGATGTGCCGGTCCAGGGCCCGCAGGCTGCGCATCTCGGTGCCCATGTCGATCTGCACGGCCAGCACCTGGCCGTCGATGGGCTCAGCCCCCCACATCCAGAGACTCTCCGGCTGGCGACCGTCGTACCAGGTGCTGAATCGCCCGGTGCTCCTGACCTGCTGGAGCAGTGCGGGCGGGATCTCCCCGCTGTAACCGGCCGACGCGTCGCCCGTGCGCCGGTAGTCGTTCTCCGCCTCCCCCATCGCGACGTAAGCCCGGCCCTCGCCCAGGCTCATGGAACGCTCAAGGGTGCTCCGGTGGACCAGTATCCCGACGGCCAGCGCGACCGCGCAGGACGCCATGGCCACCAAGGCCGCGATCTTCCAGCGCAGCGACCTCCAGTTCAGCAGCCTGCGCGCCGCCTGGACGATGGCGTGTCCCATCTCAGCGCCGCAACTTGTAACCGAAGCCGCGGACCGTCTCGATCCGGTCGGGGCCGATCTTCTTGCGCAGCCGCTGGACACACAGGTCGACGACGCGGCTGTCCCCGTCCCAGCCGTAGTCCCAGACGTTGCGCAGCAGGGTCTGCCGGTCCAGCACGATCCCCGGGTTCGCCGCGAACTCCAGCAGCAACCGCAGCTCGGTGGGGGCCATCCCCACCGGCTCACCGGCCCGGCGCACCTCCAGGCCCTGGGGATCGATGGTCAGGTCCCCGAAGACCAGGTCGCCGGCGCCGCCTGCAGCGGGCTCCGGAGCGTGCTCGGGGCTCGGGGCGAAGGAGGCCCGGCGCAGCAGGGAACGGATCCTGGCCACCAGCACGGAGGTGTCGACCGGCTTGACGACGTAGTCGTCGGCCCCCGCCTCCAGACCCGACACCACGTCCAGGGCGTCACCGCGCGCGGACATCATCAGGATCGGGGCCAGGCTCGACTCCCTGATCCTCCGGCACAGCCCGATGCCGTCCAGCCCCGGCAGCATCACGTCCAGCAGCAGCAGGTCGTGCGGCTGGTCCCTGAACAGTTCGAGGCCGGTCAGACCGTCGCCCGCGGTGCTCACGCGATAGCCGTAGCGTTCCAGGGCCATCCCGACCGCCCTGCGGATCACCTCGTCGTCCTCGACGAGCAGTACCGTGACAGGATCTGGTGGGCCACCGCCGACCTCTGAAACCGACATTTCTCCCCAAATATGACTAAAAAGGTATAAAAGACAATATAAGGACTCTCTCCGTGGGGGCGCGAAGGCGTCGCCGGACCTCCTCCGGCGACCGGTACGCCGCGGCGGCGCGCACCCCGGCCACCCCGCGAGATCCGCAGGTGCCCATGGTGTCGGTGCCGGACCTCCGTGACGGCTCAGCCGTGTATCAGCCGTGAATCAATCCGTCGGATCACGCGTATCAGGGGGCCGCCAGGAGGGTGAACTCGCTCCGGCCGGAGACGACGCCGTTGATCTGGAGCTCGATCGCGTGCTCGCCGGGATAGTAGCGCCGGGTGGTGATCTCGCGGAAGGAGTGCTCGCGGGAGAGCTGCCGTCGTTCGCCGGGGGCGAGCGTCACAGTGGTGAGCTTGAAGGTCTTGCCGCGCTGACTGCCGTTCGCCTTCATGTGGTGCACGATGTAGTCGATGGCGAGCGTCGCCGGCTCGGCCGCGGTGTTGGTGATCGTCGCGGTGAAACCGACGGTTCCGCCGAACGGGATCCGCGTCGTCGCCAGGGCCGGCCCGACGATGTCGATGGCGGCGTGTGTGAAGCCCAGCAGGCCGAGCGCGCCGGGGTGGCCTTTTTTGACGAGGGTGCGGAGCCCGTGCCTGACGAGGCGCGGGGTGTTCTCGTCCGGCTCCGAGAGCCAGGCGGCCGCGGTCTCGACGACGATCTCCGGTTGCTGCCTGCTCAGGTCGTTCAGATGATTGGCGACGGAGCGTCGCACGTATTCGCTCTCGTCGCGATACAGGGCGTTGATGATGGGGAGGGTCGCCCGGGGATCGACCATGATCGCCGGAACCCGCTTCGCCCAGGGCAGGAACGCCCGGGTGCCCTCGGACGCCAGGCGGCGGACGTGTTCGTCGGGCGAGGCGGTCCAGGTGAGGACGGCGGCGAGGGCGCGGTCGAAATCATGGTCGAGGAGCGCGCGGATGGCGAACTCGGACGTGAGGCGGGAGGTGAGCTCGGCGAGCATGGCCATGGCGTCGTCGAAGGCGTCGGTGCCGCCGTCGTCGATCGCCTTCGCGGCGATCGCGCCGGTGACCGGCCAGATCAGCCACCCGCTGAAGGGCGGCAGCCCGTCCCGCGCCGCGCGGATCGTGCGGGCGAACGCGTCGTAGTCGCCGGGCAGGTCCCGCAGCAGCGCGTCCCTGAGCAGGTCGCTGCGTTCCCGCAGCGACAGGGGCGCGAGCTCGCCGGCGGCGGTGCGGAGCGCGGTGAGCGGTGCGCCGGGCGCGGCCGCCGCGATCGCTTCGATCAGCGCCTTGGCGGTGTGATCACCGATGAGCTCGTCGGCGAAGGGCATGGGTTCCTCCCGTGTGTCGAGTCGGCATCCGGCTGCCACCCGTATGAATTCTCTCGTGCGCCGAGCCGATATCCGGCCGCCGCCGGTGCCGGCGAGATCAATCGCGGCGGATGGCGAGGGGGAGCCGTACGGTTGCCTGGGCGCGTCGCACCTGGAAGCGAGGAGTAGCGTGGTCGTCATGCCGGCCGCGTCCACGAACAAGCTCGGGGAGTTCCTCCGGGCCCATCGCGCGCGCCTCGATCCCGTGGACGTCGGCCTGCGCGGGGGAGGCGACCGCAGGGTCGCCGGGCTGAATCCCCACCTGGCACCGGGCGGCTCACGAGACCTGGTCCACCCGGCGCTGCTGCGGCTGCTGGACTCCTTCCCCTCCGCGGCCGCATACGTGCTGAGCCCCGCGTTCGAGGTGCTCGCCACCAACGCCGTCGCCGCCGCGCTGCTCTTGCCCTTCTCCGGCATGACCAACATGGTCCGGGTGCTGTTCCAGCACCCGCAGGCGCGGACCGTGTTCGTCGAATGGCCCACCCTGGCGGGGCAGACCGTCCATGCCCTGCGTCTCAACGCGGGTTACCACCCGGACGATCCGGAGATCAGGGCGCTCGTCGACGAGCTTCTGCGGACCTCTCCCGAGTTCCGGGCCCTGTGGCAGGACCAGGCCGTGAGCGGGCTCCCTCGCACGTTCAAGGTCTTCGTCCATCCGGAGGTGGGTCGCGTCGAGCTGACCTACCAGACCTTCGACGTCCGCGACGCTCCCGGCCAGCAACTGCTCGTCGGCACACCGGAGCCCGGAAGCCGCAGCGCCGACGCCCTCGCCTACCTGGGTTCCGTGCACGCCACGGCCTGAGCCGCAAGACGGATCCCCCGGGACATCGCTCTGCCCCGATCCTGCGTGACCGCGGGCGGGCGGAGAAGGCCGTGTCTTCCCGGGTGCGGCGCACCTAGGAAGACACGGCCTTCTCCCGGCGCGGCGGCGGACGCACGCTTGGTCTCGCGGCACTCCCGCCGCGAGACCAGCGTTTTCCAGGAGTTCTCATGAGCAGCCCGTCGACCGCCGACAGCAAGATTGTCCTCATTACCGGTGCCAGCAGCGGCATCGGTGAGGCGACCGCCCGTCGCCTGGCCGCCGACGGCCACCACGTCGTCCTCGGCGCGCGGCGCGTGGACCGGCTGGAGGCGCTCGCCGGCGAGATCCGCACCGCGGGCGGCCGAGCCGACCACGGGGAGCTCGACGTGACGAGCCTCGACAGCGTGCGTGCCTTCGCCGAGACCGCCCACGAGCGTCACGGTCGCATCGACGTGCTCGTCAACAACGCGGGCGTGATGCCGCTGTCGACGATCGACGCGCTGCGCGTCGACGAGTGGAACCAGATGATCGACGTGAACCTGCGCGGCACCCTGTACGGCATCGCGGCCGTCCTGCCGCACATGCGTGCCCGGGGCGCCGGCCACATCGTCAACGTCGCCTCGACGTCGGCGCACCGGGTCGACCCCACGGCGGCCGTCTACTGCGCCACCAAGTACGCCGTCCGGGCGCTCTCCGAGGGACTGCGCCAGGAGAGCCGGGACATCCGCGTGACCGTTGTGAGCCCGGGCTTCACCCGCTCGGAACTCACCGACCACGGCGGCGACCCGGAGACACAGGCCGTCGCGCGGGCCGCGATGGAACAATTCGCCATCCCGGCCTCCGCCGTCGCGGACGCCATCGGATACGCGATCGGCCGGCCCGGCGACGTCGACGTCAACGAACTTGTCGTCCGCCCCACCGCCCAGGGCTGATCGCGATGCGCAAGGAGCGAGGTCAGGGGCCGGTGAGGCGGCGGTCGCCACGGGTGGTGACCACGAACACCTGCCAGTTGTAGTAGGCGTAGTAGTTTCTGATGTCCTGCTTGATCTGGCGGGCGTGCAGCAGCACCGCGTTGACGTACGCCTGGGAGTGGTTGTAGGCGTACAGCGCACGCCGGTAGTCGCGCGGCGCCCCCGAGGCGTGCAGGTAGTTGGCCGCGGCGAGCAGGGCGTCCCGGGTGTCCTGGACGTCGCCGCCCATCCCGTAGGCCTTCCACGTTCCCGGCATGAACTGCATGGGGCCCTGGGCGCCCGTGTAACTCGGTGACCTCACGCGGCCGAACTTGGTCTCGACGAACATCACCGCCGCCAGCACCTCCCACTCGACGCCGAACCGGCGCTCGGCATACCGGAAGTGGTCGAGCAGGACATCCGCCGGCTTGGGCGGCTGGACGCGGAATTTCGCCGACCCGCTGATGGGGTGGACCAGGGAGAGCAGGTCCCGGGCGGCCGTCACGTTGTCCTTCGCCTGCCCGGCCAGGGCCTTCGGCAGCTTGGCGTAGGTGCGGGAGGCGACCTGTGGATTGCGGGCGAGGTAGCGGTAGATGCGCTGCTGCTGCAGGGCCAGCAGCACCATCGGCTCCGGAGGCTGCCCCTTGGCGGGGTCTCCCTTGCGCGTCCAGTCGTCCGTGGCACGCCGGAGCGCCGCGACGGTGTCGGTCAGGGAACGGGCCAGCCGCGCCGGGTCCTTGGGGATCGGAGCGTCCGGGTCGGGCAGGGCGGGCGCCTGGCGTACGGGCTCCTTCGCCGGGGGCGTCGCCGACCGCTCCGGAGCCGGTTGCGTCGCCGTCTGGAGGGGAGCACCCGATGAGGCGGCGCTCTGCGCGCCGGCACAACCGGAGATCGCAACGGTCAGGCCGACGAGTGAGGCGACCATCGGCCTCGCGCGCGATCGGCCCGCGCGCATGCCCGGTGGCCTGTCACCCGGGGCGTCTCCCCGGGCGGGCGTCGTCCGCCCGCCCGGCCGGTGGCCGTGCTCCGGCTGTGCGATCTCCGCGCGCTGATCCTTCATCGGCCCCAACGTATCCCGAGCACGATCTCTCAGGTGGGTTTTCCGAGTGCTCTGCGGGGATCGCGCCGGTTCGGACGATCCCGGAACCGCCGGCGGGTGGCGACGCCATGCGTGCCGAGGGGTGACCCGTGTCAGTCCCGGGACATGCGGGGCATCGGGAAGGCCGTCGACACGACGGGAACCGATCCCGATCGCGCCTTCTCAGCTGACCGAGGTCCGCCCCCGCCGTTCCGGCGCCGCCCGCGGACCCGAGCATTCGGACGGGCCGCGAGACGGTGAGCCGGACGGCCGGGTGCGGTCACTTGCTGAAACCGGCCGTCAGGCCGCTGAGCAGTTGACGGCGGCCGATGATGTACATGGCCAGGATGGGGAGCGAGGTCAGCACGACGGAGGCGAGTACGGCGGGCACGTTCACGCTGTACTGCCCCTGGAAGCTCCACAGCGCGAGCGGCAGCGTGCGCTTGTCGGGGCTCTGGGTGAGGACCAGCGGCAGCAGGAACCCGTTCCAGATCGTCAGTGCGTTGTAGATCGTCACTGTCACCACGGCCGGCATGGTGAGCGGCAGGGCCAGACGCAGGAGCGTCGCGACCTCGCCCGCGCCGTCCAGCCGCATCGACTCGAACAGCTCCTTGGGCACGTCACGGATGAAGTTGGCCAGGATCAGCACCGACAGCGGGATCGCGAAGGCGATGGACGGGAGGATCAGCCCCAGCAGCGAGTCGTAGAGGTGCAGCCGGATGATGATCAGGAAGACCGGGATGATGGTCGCCTGCAGCGGGATGGCCAGCCCCATGAGAAAGAGCGAGTTCACCCCGCGCAGGAAGCGGCGGCCGCCGCCCCGGACGATCGCGTACGCCGCCATGAACGAGACCGCGACCGCCGGGATGACCGCGCCGACGGTCACGATGAGGCTGTTGACGAAGTACAGCGGGAAGTCGGACTCGACGACCATCTGGTAGTTGGCGAGGGTCGGCTCGGTCGGCGGCAACAGCGGGTTGGTGGCGTAGTAGGAGCTCTGTGCCTTGAAGCTGGTGATGACGATCCAGTAGATCGGCACGATCACGATCGCCAGCCACAGCCAGCTCACGGCCCCGCCCAGCCAGTTGGGGCCGTCGCTGCCCGGACGCCGCCGGCGCTTGCGGCGGTGCCCGTGCGGTTCTGATTCGAGCGTCTCGGCCCGCTTGATCCCCGTCGTCTGGGTCAAGCTCATGGTCAGGCCCCTTCCATCTGGCTGGCGTTGGCGTCACGGCCGCCGAGCCGCCGCAGGAGCAACGCGAGGGCGAGGCCCACGAGGACGAGGATGACGGCGATGGCGCTGGCCGGTCCCATCTGGCTGGCCTGGAACCCGCGCTTGTACATGTCCAGGGCGAGCACCCGGGTGGCGTCGGCGGGACCGCCCGCGGTCAGCACGAAGATCAGGTCGAAGAAGGTCAGGGACCCGACGACCATGAGGGTGGAGGACGTGATGATCGTGTACTTGAGCTGCGGCAGCGTGATGCTGAAGAACTTGCGGACGCGGCCCGCGCCGTCTATTTCGGCGGCCTCGTACAGGGACTGCGGGATCTGCCGTACGCCGCCCTGGTAGATCAGCGAGTGGAAGGGGATGAACTGCCACGACACCACGAAGATCACGACGCTGAAGGCGAGGATGGGTTCGCCGAGCCAGTCCTGGATGAGCAGGTCGATGTGCAGCCCGGCGCCGAGCCCGAAGTTCGGGTCGAGCAGCGCCTTGTAGGCGATGGCGATGGCGGCCTGGCTGAGCAGCAGGGGGATGAAGTACAGCACCGCCAGCACCGCGCGGTAGCGCTGGCGCCCGGCCAGGAACACCCCGAGCAGGATGCTGGCCGGCGTCTGGACCGCCCAGGAGACGACCATCACCAGCAACGTCACCCACAGCGAGTGCAGGAGGTTGGGATCGCCGAGAACGGCCCGCCAGCTCGTGAGCCCGGACAGCTGGATCTCGCCGAGCCCGTCCCAGGACGTGAAGCTGAGGAACAGGACCCCGATCAGCGGAATTACCCCGAAGGCGACGAAGAGCACCAGGGCCGGCACGGCCAGCCACGGCAGGACGCCGCCGCGGGCCTTTCGTGCGGCGGGCGGCGGCGTCCC
This sequence comes from Streptosporangium subroseum, assembly GCF_900188345.1. Classification (GTDB taxonomy): domain Bacteria; phylum Actinomycetota; class Actinomycetes; order Streptosporangiales; family Streptosporangiaceae; genus Streptosporangium; species Streptosporangium subroseum. The sequence goes on from NZ_FZOD01000010.1 coordinate 186,049, forward strand.
TCTCCGAGCAGGGGTGGTGAATGTGCTCAACTGCCGATGACCGCGTTCATGTTGGTCACGAACTCCTGAGGCGTGATCGACAGCTGGAACAGCTTGGCGATGTTGTCCAGCAGCACCTCGGCCGCGGCGGGGCTGAGCGCCTGGTCCCAGGACTGGGCGAACGTCTTGGCGTTACTGGCGATGCCGTAGACGAACTTCAGGAAGTCCGCGTCCTCGGAGGTGGCGAACGCGCTGTCGGCGCCGTTGACGATCGGCACCGCGCCCGTGCCGGCCCACTCCTTGACGTCCTCGTCGTTGAGCACGGCGGTGGCGAAGAACTTCTTGGCGATCTCCTTCTGCTCGGGGGTCGCCTTGGAGGAGATCGACAGGTACTGGCCGGGGTTGCCGACGGTGTTGCTGGGGTCGCCCTTGCCGCCGTCGACCGGCGGGAAGTTCATGTAGCCGAGGTGGCCGCCGGAGACGAAGTCGCCGCCGTCGGTCTTCATGCTGCCGTACGTCCAGCCGCCGTGCAGCATCATCGCGGCCTTGCCGGTGTACAGCAGGGCCTGGTCGGCGTTGGAGTCGGCCGTGATCGAGGAGAAGCCCTTGATGAACCCGTTCGCCTTGACGAGCTCCTGCAGCTTGGTCAGGGCGTCGAGGGCGGCGGGGTTGGACCAGGCGTCCTTCTTGGCGTCGAACACGGCCTGGAACACCTCGGGGCCGCCGATGCGGTCGAAGAGGAACTCCAGCCACATCATGTTCGTCCAGCGGGACTGACCGCCGAGGGAGAACGGGGCGATGCCGGCGGCGTTGAACTTGGGGACCAGGGCCATGATGTCGGCCCACGACTCCGGCGGCTTCACGCCGACCTGGTCGAAGACCTTCTTGTTGTAGTACAGGACGATGGGCTGCATGGTCTCGGCCGGCATCGCGTAGATCTTGCCGTCGATCGTGGCCGCCCCGAAGGAGGAGGCGAACAGCCGGTCCTTCACGGCGGGGTTCTGCTCGAACCACGGGGTGAGGTCCTCCACCTGGCCGGCCTGCACGTACGTGCGCAGGGTCCCGCCGCCCCAGCCCCAGATGATGGTGGGCGCCTGGCCCGCGCCGATCGACGTCTTGATCTTCGTCTTGTACGCGTCGTTCTGGAGGGCCGTGAAGGCGATCTGCCCATTGGGGTTGGCCTTGTTGAAACGCTCCACGGCCCTGGTGCGCACACCCTCCTGCGGCTGGACCGACAGGAACCAGTAGGTGGCCTTGTTGTTCGCGGTGCCTCCGCTGGAGGCGCCCCCACCTGCGGGAGTGGGGCCGGAGGTGCCGCAGGCCGCTAATGCGGCCCCCAGCGGAATGCCCATGGAAAGTGCGAGGAAAGTGCGGCGAGATGGTGTCTTCGAATCCACGCTGATCTCCGTATGTCGAATGCCCGGGCTGGGCGCGGCTCCATGTGAAACATCAGTGGCGGTGGCCGTCGGTCGTGGATCAGCACCTCCGATGCCAGGCGTCCGCTCTTCGTGAGCCCAGCATGTCGAAACATTTCCGAAACAGGCCGCGTGGCACGTCAATTTAGATTTCCGCTACGTGTCTGTCAAGGGGTGGTCTCATGTCGGTATGAGCTCTATATCTTGGATATGTAAGGTACTCTCATCTGGGATTTTGCTGGTCACCTCGCGTGCTCCAGAATGTTGCGCAGAGCTACCGAAACATGCCGAAACGTTTCGAAAAGTTGCGAGAATTAATTTTTTTCTTGAGGAGATGGCAGATGACGGCGCTAGATGGGACTTCCGCGGCGGGGCGGATCCTCCGTCCGTGGCAGGACCCGGCACTCCCCGTGTCCGACCGGGTCGACGCCCTCCTCGAGGAGATGACCCTGGAGGAGAAGGTCGGTCAGCTCGGCAGCCGGTGGCTCGGCAACGACATGGAGGCCGACCAGGGCGGGGAGTCCGAGGCGGAGGCCGAAGGCACGGCGAACGTGGCCCCGATGCAGGACGTCTTCGCGGCCTCGGGGAGCGTGCCCATCGAGGAGGCGGCCCGCCACGGGCTCGGCCATCTGACGCGGGTGTTCGGCAGCGCTCCGTTGACCGCGGCGGAGGGCGCCGCGGAGGTGGTACGGCTGCAGTCCGAGGTGGTGAAGCAGTCCCGGCTCGGCATCCCGGCGCTGGTCCACGAGGAGTGCCTGACCGGTTTCACCACCTACGGCGCGACCGTCTACCCGGCGGCCATCGCCTGGGGTGCGACGTTCGACCCGGACCTGGTGGAGCGGATGGCCGCCGCCATCGGGCGGGACATGTACGCCGTGGGCGTCCACCAGGGCCTGTCGCCGGTGCTGGACGTGGTGCGCGACTACCGCTGGGGCCGGGTCGAGGAGACCATGGGCGAGGATCCGTACCTCGTCTCGATGCTCGGCGCGGCTTACGTGCGCGGCCTTGAGAGCGCCGGGATCATCGCCACGCTCAAGCACTTCGCCGGCTACTCCGCCTCCCGGGCGGCCCGCAACCACGGCCCGGTGCCGATGGGCCGGCGCGAGCTGATGGACATGATCCTGCCGACGTTCGAGACCGCTCTCGTCGAGGGCGGCGCGCGTTCGGTCATGAGCTCCTACTCCGACGTGGACGGCGTCCCCTCCACGGCCGACTCGTGGCTGCTGACCGACCTGCTGCGCGACGAGTGGGGGTTCACCGGGACGGTGGTGTCGGACTACTGGGGGATCCCGTTCCTCGCGACGATGCACCAGATCGCCGTGGACACCGAAGAGGCTGGGGCGCAGGCGCTGACCGCGGGTGTCGACGTCGAGCTGCCCGACACGCTCGGCTTCGGCCGGCACCTCGTCGAGCGGGTGCGGCGGGGCGAGCTGCCGGAGTCCCTGATCGACCGCGCCGCCCGGCGCCTGCTCACGCAGAAGGTGCAGCTCGGGCTGCTGGAGGAGGACTGGACGCCGGAGAAGTCGGTGACCGGGGCGGGGGCCGTGGACCTGGACTCGCCGTCCAACCGGGCACTGGCCCGGGAGCTGGCCGAGCGGTCGATCGTGCTGCTCGACGCGGGCACCGCGCTGCCGTTGCTCGGCGAGGGGCGTCCGGAGCCGCGCCGGGTGGCCGTGGTCGGCCCCTGCGCCGACGACGCGCACACGTTCATGGGCTGCTACGCCTTCCCCAACCACGTGCTGCCCCGCTACCCGGGGCTCGGGCTCGGCGTGGCCGCGCCCAGCCTGATCGACGCGCTGCGGGCCGAGCTGCCCGATGCCGAGCTGATCCACGAACCGGGCTGCGACGTGCGGAGCGACGACCGCTCCGCCTTCGCCGCCGCGCTCCAGGCAGCCCGTGAGTCCGACGTGTGCGTGGCCGTCGTCGGAGACCGGGCGGGGATGTTCGGGCTGGGCACGTCGGGCGAGGGCTGCGACGCCGAGGACCTGCGGCTGCCGGGCGTGCAGGAGGACCTGCTGACCGAGCTGATCGCCACCGGCACGCCGGTCGTGGTGGTCGTCGTCTCGGGCCGCCCGTACGCGCTGGGCGCCGTGTCCGAGACAGCAGCCGCGCTCGTCCAGGCGTTCATGCCCGGCGAGGAGGGCGGGGCGGCCATCGCCGGAGTCCTGTCCGGCCGGGTGCAGCCCAGCGGGAAGCTGCCGGTGCAGATCCCGCGCGGCCCGGGCGGGCAGCCGGGCACCTACCTGCAGCCGCCGCTGGGCTCCAACAGCCACGGCATCAGCAACCTCGACCCGACCCCGCTGTTCCCGTTCGGGCACGGCACCTCCTACACCACCTTCGCGATCGACTCCTTGAGGATCAGCGATGCCGAGGTGCCCACCGACGGTGAGTTCACCGTGTCGGTGCGCGTGCGCAACACCGGGGAGCGAGCGGGCGAGGAGGTCGTCCAGCTCTTCCTGCACGATGCGGTCGCCCAGGTCACCCGGCCGACGCGGCAGCTCACCGGGTTCGCCCGGGTCCGGCTGGAGCCCGGCGCGAGCGCATCGGCGACCTTCACCGTGCACGCCGACCGGACCGCGTTCACCGGGCGTGACCTGCGGCGCGTCGTCGAACCAGGGGACCTTGAGGTGTTCGTGGGCACGTCGGCGTCCGACCTGCCCTGCCAGGGCCGCATCCGGTTGACCGGCCCGCTGCGTCACGTCGGCCCAGGCCGGCGACTGGTCACCCGCGTGGACGTGGAACCGGCACCGGGCTCTTCCGCCACACAGCAGGGAGGAACAGATGCCGGCCAGTCCTAGACGGGCCACGCTGGCCACGGTCGCGGCCTCGGCAGGTGTGTCGGTCGCGACCGTGTCGAAGGTGCTCAACGGCCGGGGCGACGTCTCCCCGGTGACCCGCTCCCTCGTGGAGTCGTTGCTGGAGCAGCACCACTACGTCGCGCTGCCGCAGCGCCGCCGGGGCGACGTGGCCGTGCTGGACACGATCGAGGTGGAGCTCGACGCCGATCTCAACGCGTACTCGACCGAGATCGTCCAGGGCGCGGTGCGGGCCGGGGCCGAGGTCGACGCTGCGATCGTGGTGAGCATCCGGACGAACGCCGACCGCACCGAATCCTGGGCGCGCAGCCTGGCCACGGCCGGACGGCGGGCCCTGGTCGCCGTCACCAGCGAGCTGACCGCCGGGCAGCTCGCCGCCCTGTCCCGCGTGCGGTTGCCGCTGGTCGTGATCGACCCGATGAACCTGCCGCAGACCAGGGGAGTCACCAGCGTCGGTTCGACGAACTTCGCCGGGGGCCTGGCCGCGACGCAGCACCTGCTCACGCTCGGGCACCGGCGCATCGCCTATCTCGGCGGCCCGGCCACCGCCGCCTGCAACCAGGCCCGGCTGCACGGCTACCGCGCCGCCATGGAGACCGCGGGCGTGCCGGTTCTCCCGGGCTACGTACGGTCGGGACACTTCGTCTACCAGGAGGGTGTGACGGGCGGCGCGGCTCTGTTCGACCTGCCCGAGGCCCCCACGGCCATCTTCGCCGGCTGCGACAACATCGCGCTCGGCGTGCTGGAGGCGGCCAGGGCGCGAGGGTTGCGCGTGCCCGAGGACCTCAGCATCGTCGGCTTCGACGACACCATGGTCGCCCGCATGGCCTCGCCCCCGCTGACCACCGTGCGCCAGCCGCTGCGAGAGATGGGCGGCGTCGCCGTACGCACGGCACTGCGCCTGGCGGCGGGCGAACGCGTCGACTCCCACCACGTCGAACTCGCCACCGAACTCGTGGCACGCGCCTCCACCTCACCCGTCTCGCCCGAGAGCTCCTCCGGCCACCGCTAGCCGTCCACGATCTTGGCCGACACGCGTTCGCGAGGTGGGCCGGTGGGACCGAGGGGCGCCGGCCCCGACTCCACAGCCTCGCGCAAGGGTTGGATACGCGCTTCGGCCGGCGCGCGGATGAGGCCGGTCCGGTCGCCGAACCGGCGGAAGGAGTGCCCTTGCCGACTCCTGCCGCCGCCGCGACGTCGTCCATGGAAACGCTGCCGGGGCTCTGGCTGCGAGCGAAGAGATCGTCGGCCGCGGCCAGGACGGCGCCCAGGCCGTCCGCTTCGACTGGCACGACTCCGCCACCTACGGCGGCGCACTGCACGGTGCGGACCGGGTCTACCTCGTTCCGCCCATCGGCGAGCCGTTCGAGGACCCCGGTGGTTGAGCGGCGTTTTCAAGCCGCTGCGGTCAGGCGTGTTTCACGCGGTGCCCGGCCCGCTCCGCTCCCCGGTCTCTCAGCCGAAGGTGAACGAGTAGGCCCGCACACCCGGGCTCATCAAAAGGGTCAGGACCGCGTGCTGCGAAGCGGCCGCGTTCACCACGGTGTAGAGCTTCGGAACTCCGGAGACCGGCAACGTCGTCGTCTGCCCTCCGCTCCGTCGCACGGTGACCGTGCCGCTCCCGCCGAGCACGACGTGGACGTCGCGGGCGTGGAAGTCGAGTTCGAGCTTGGCGTCCGTGCCGGCGGTGAGGTATTCCGGCGCGGTGGTCCAGGAACCTGCGAGCGCGAACGTGTCCGGCTCCAGCGAGGGCGGAAGCTTGTAAACACCCGAATGTTCCTGCCCCGGCTCGGATCCGCTGACGCGCAGCGGCGCGTACCGGTAGCCGAGGTAGATTTCCGGGGTCTGTTCCTCGGTGGGGGTGGTGTCGGGCAGATCGGTCGCCGCAGGCAGCGTGCGGGCCGGGTCCGCCTCGGACAGCAGCCGGCGGATCAGCCCTTCGGTCCCGGCGTAATCTCCCTCACCGAAATTGGTGTGCCGGATTTTCCCGGAGGCGTCAATGAGATATTCGGCGGGCCAGTACTGATTTTCGTACGCGTTCCAGGTGGCATAGTCATTGTCGATTGCGATCGGGTAGTGCACGCCGAGCGAACGTGCCTGGTCGGCGACGTTCGAGACCTCGTGCTCGAAAGCGAACTCCGGGGTGTGCACGCCGATGACGACCAGCCCGGATTTCTGATAAAGCTGATACCAGCTTTCGACATGCGGGAGCGCCCGCTGGCAATTGATGCAGCTGTAGGTCCAAAAATCGATGAGCACCACCTTGCCGCGCAGGCTCGCGAGGCTCAGCGGCCGGTTGCCCGGGGTGTTGAGCCAGCCGTTCAGGCCGGTGAGTTCGGGTGCCGCGCCGGTCAACCGCCGAACCTGGTTCGAGGCCAAGGAGCCCGCCTCGACCGATTGCTGCAACGCGCTGGTGTAGCCGGGAACGCTGCGCTGCAGCCCGTCGGTGAGGTTGAAGCCGATCGCGGCGGCAACCATGATCATCACTACTCCGGCGGCGACCCTGACCGTTCGCGCGTGGGCGCGTACGAGCCTCGCCCGCTGGGTGATCGCCTCTCCCGCCAACGCGAGGACGAGCAGCGGAACACCCGCCCCGACGCCGAAAGCGGCGGTCAGCACGATCGCACCGAACCCGATGTCGTGGCTTGCCCCGATCACCGCGATCGTCGCGAGCACCGGGCCCGCGCACGGCACGTACAGCAGACCGAGCGCGAGGCCCAGCACAAAACCGTTGCCGTCAGGGTTGACCCTGCGACCGCGTATGCGGGCGAACGGCCTCTCCAGCAGATCCCCCACCCGGGGCACGACCAGCCCGAGCCCCATGAGCACAAGGACGACGATTCCCGCGTCCCGCAACAGATCCTGCGGCAGGTGCAGCGCGCTGAGCGCCAGCGAGCCGAACAACGTCGCCAGGCTGAAACTGAGGACGAGACCCGCCACGACACCGTAGGGCCGCCGCGACCTGACCCGCCCGCGCCGGGGCGCGGCGGCCGGTCCGGTTTCGCCGGCGCGAGTGGCGCCCGCCGTCAGCACGACCGGCAGCACCGGCAGAACACACGGAGAGATGCTCGTGATCACCCCCGCGAGAAACCCGACGAATACCAGCGTGAACACACAATCCCCCGAGGTCGTCCAGCGATTCGGTTTCGAAGCTACAAGTGGATGACCGCCCGGTGACTCTTCCGGGCGATTACCGATTTCTTACAGCGTGACCGCATCGCCTCGGGTGGCGTTCGCTCCAGGCCGGTCCGGTCGGCCGGTCGCGCATGGGGAGACGGCCTGCCCCGGTGATCACGGCGTACGGACCGAGCCGCACCCTCCCGCGAACGCGGCACCGCACAGCCGGGACTCTCGGCCGGCCCTCTGAGCTGCAAAGACTCGGCAGCCGGCCTCGGTCCCGGCGGGCACCTGACAGTTTCCGGCCGACCGGAAGGGGTATGCCTCGCAGCCTAAGCCGTCCGGATGGGGGCCGGTCTTGCCGACGGCGAGCCGGGAACGGTAAAGGGGCCGGGGCAATGGAAATTCAGCGGTTCGATACCGCGGTGGTGTTCATCGACCCGCAGAACGACGTGCTGAGCGAAAAAGGAACGAGCTGGGCGGTAGTCGGTGCGAGCGTCACTGAAAACGGCACGGTCGAGAACATGTGCGTCGAATCCCACCTGCGCGAATTTCTCGAGCAGGGCTTCGAGACAGCGGTTGTCAGGGACGCGACCGCCGGACCGCGGCATCCGGACTGGGGCGACGGCTACGAAGCGGCGATCATCAACTACCGATACCTCGCTCATGCGGTGCCCTCGACCGAGGAAACAGTCGAGCGCATGCTCCGGTAGGTCCTCCTCCCGGCACCGGCACCCGTGGGATCGGGCCGCGCGCACCGGCCGGCCATGGCCGCCGCCCGACGGCGACCATGACCTCCCCCTTCACCACACCGCGTTCGCGGCCTCGGAGACCGTCAGACGGGCAGTACCCGCAGGGCGGGATAGCGGGCCGAGTTCAGATACAGCTTGTCGGTGCCGTGCTCCTTCTCCAGCTCCAGGACGAACCGATAGCGGTAGAGCCCCGGCCGGGCGTCGCTCATCACCGCCCCGGCCCAGTAGTAGTAGACGGCGGTGTACTGGTCGCGCATCCGGTCGGGAGCGCCGTAGACCTTGAGCTCGGTCATGATCCGGCGTTCGGCGACGTCGTCCTCGTCACCCTTCTCGATGTCGAGGAAGACCAGATTGTTGATCTTCGGCATCGGAGGCCAGGTGCCGTCGGGACGGCGGTGCATGTCGATCGGGCGGATGATCCAGTTGATCACCTGACCCTGCTTGCAGATGGTCTCCAGGTTGTCGGCGCCCTGCCCGACCCCGCCGACGCTGTTGTCCATCATGTAGAGGCAGCCGTCCAGGGATTTCGTCGCGGCGGCCTTCTCCATGTCGACGAGGGTCACCACGTTCAGCTGGACGGAGTTGAGCTGGCCGTGCTCGGTGAAGTCCGAGGCCGCGTACGCCTGGGTCATCGGCCTTCCTTTCCCTCGTTGGCGGGACCGGCCAGGGCCGGCCGGGCGTTGGGGGTGAACGGCGTGCTGACGGTGCCGAGCAGGAACGAGAGCCGGTACGGGAGCGGTTCGGTGAGGTCCTGCTTGACCTCGGCGGTCCAGTACGCGATGTCGGTGCCGGGATACACCTCCCGCGTGGGCTCGGCGATCCGCGGGTCGATCTCGACGTCGGTGAGGGCCACGTAGGTCTCGCACTCCAGCGGGATCACGTTCCAGAGCAGGGTGTCGCCCTTGCGTACCCGGCTGTGCAGCTCAGGGGTGCCGAAACCGGTGGACCCCGCGGCGATGTTGGTGTCGTAGAGATAGAGGTTGTCGTCCAGGTTCTCCGACGCCAGTGCGGCCACGGGGTCGACCACCGCGGTGATCGTCACGGGCCGGGCGGGCCGGCGTTCGGACTGTCTGTTCTTCGGGGGCATGCGGCTCCTCCATTCGAAGATGCTCTGGCGTAGGCCGGGTCAGCCGGCGGCGGGGACGGGCGGGAGGGGGAGCACACCCAGCCCGTTGCCGGTGAACCCGTTGCGCTTCGGATCGGTGATGACCTTGAGGCTGGACTCGCAGGTCATCTCCACGGACTCCCAGACCAGCTCGTCGTTGTGCGCGACCAGCTCGTGCAGCTGGATGTGCAGTATGTACGGGTAGACCCCGGGCCGGCTCGTGTCCACGGTCGCGGCCCAGTACCAGCCGTCGTAGACCATGTCGGGCGACCCGTACTGGGCCGGGTACATGATCTTCTCGGTGACGGCGGGGCCGGTGATATCGGTGATCACCGGAGACGGATAGTTGTACGCGCCGGGGCTGCCCGTGGTCTTACCGGTGACGTCCAGCAGCTTGGCCTCGGTGAGGCCGCGCCCGCTGCCCGACTTGCGGGCGCGCTGGCCGACCTGTTTCTGCAGCCGCTTGAGCTCGGTGCCGCTCGCACCGTCCTCGCCGCCGAGCGCGGCCAGTTCCGCCAGCGTGCGCCGGTCGTCGGCGCGTTCCTGCTCGGCCAGATAGTTGCGCGGCACCGTCGAGGGGATCGCCCCCAGCGCCTCGGGCAACCAGTTCAGCACCTGCTCGGTCGCCTGCGACCCGTCGAGGTAATGGGTGCCGGGCACGATCGTCACCAGCTGCTCGGTGCCCACTCCCTCCGAGCCGAACAACTTCATGTTGTCGAACCAGTACGTGTTGCCGTCGAGCGACCGCGTCCGAAGCGCGTTCTCGACGTCGAAGAGCACGATGATCCCGTGTTGCTGGGCCATGAAACCGCCTTTCGCAGAACGTGGCTCACACGCGCAGCAGCGCGGGCGAGTCGATGTGCAGCACGCTGTTGGGTCCTTCGTGGAGCCTGAGGGAGAGCCGGTACCGGTAGGGGACGCCGGGCGTCATGTCGTAGGGCACGACGCCCTCCCACACCAGGAGGTCGTGGTTCTCGTATCCGTTGGAAGCCATGGCGTCGGCCCCCGTCGTGGGCACGGCACCGGGTGCCGGAGCGGGGGGTTCCACCGGGTGCGGCGGCACGGCCTGGTCGGCCGTGAGCGGGACGGCGCCGCCGGACAGGAACTCGATGGCCTGGATCTCGACCGGAGTCTGCACGTCCACGTGGATGGGCGTCCACTGGACGACCTGCCCCGGGACCACCGCCGTGATGAGATCGGGGGTCCCCTGGAGCCTGCTCCCCGCCGGGCTGTCGTCGACCAGCGAGAGGTTGCCGTTGTGCAACGTCCTGTCGGACAACGCCCCGACGGCGTCGACCATCACGACGATGCTGATCCTGTCTTTCATCGATCCTCCCTTATGTGGATGTCACTCGGGTGTACGGGCCACCGCGTGCTCAGCCCCGGTCCCTGACCAGTGGCGTCTTGCCGACGGTGGTCCGTTCGATCTGGGGTGAGGAGGGCGGCACGAACACCAGCCGGAACCCGTATCCGGTCTGCTCGATGGCCGCCGCGTTGGCCTCCCGGTCGTTGAAGAGGGACAGGGAGCTCGGCAGCGCCTGGGTGAACAGCCGCCGCGTCCCGCTCGGGCCGAGGGCGTGCTCGACGGCCGCGGCCGTGCCCTCGGCGTCGTCCACCGCCACCAGCAGGGTGAGGGTGCGGTCCTCACGGTGGTTGTGGAACTGGACCTCGTGCGCGATCAGGTCCAGGTCGACGCCGGCCGTCGAGCGCAGCCGTCCGCGCAGGGCCGCGTAGGCCAGCGTCGCCGAATACTGGCTGTCGTTGAGGTGCAGCACGTCGGCGGTGCGCCCGGCGAACTCGAATCGCTCGGCGCGCAGCCCCGGCCCGTTCAGGGTGGGGCGGCGGATCATCCGGTCGCCGAGCTTGAGCCGGAGCAGCGGCGTCTCGTCGGCGTGCAGCCGGGTGACGACCAGCTCGCCCTCCTCGCCTTCGGCGACGGCACGGCCGTGCTCGTCCACGATCTCCACCAGGTGCAGCCCCGGCACGGCGGAGAGCGCCGGCGAGGTGTGGTCGAGCTGGAGCCCGACGCACTCGGCCTGGGTCGCGGCGAAGTAGCTGAGGATCGACACGTTGGGGAAGAACGCCTGCAGCTCGTCGCGCTTGCGCTGCGGCAGGGAGCCGCTGCCGTACATGGCGACCCGGAAGCTTGCCCTGGCCTGCGGGGTCAGGCCCGCGCCCAGCTCGGGCAGGAGCGCGATGCCGGCGGTGATGCCCATCAGCGCCTTGTGGCCCGGGTAGGAGAACATGTGCTCCAGCACCGGCGCGCTCACCGGTCCCGCGCCGATGTAGTTGACCTCCGGGACGTGGGACAGGACGCCGCCGACCATGGTCCCGCTGCTCCACATCTGGTAGTCGGCCAGGGTGGTGAACAGCCAGCGCGGCGCGGGGCCGCGCAGGTAGCGGCCGAGCTGGTAGGCGCCCATGAACTCCCCGGCGATGCGGTAGGTGTCGCGCAGCTCCCGCAGGGAGTACACGATCTCCAGGGGCATGCCGTCACCGGTGCCGCCGCTGGCCACCACCTCGAACCCGCCGTGGCCGAGCGGCACGACCATCCCGGCCCGCGCGCCCATGAACATGTCCCGCTGAACGGCCTTGTCCGAGAGAGGGATCCGCTCCCACTCGGACATGTCGGCGGGGGCGCTGCGGATCCCGAAGTAGTGCAGCCGCTCGCGCCACAGCGGGTTGAGCAGGGCGATGCCGACGAGCTGCTGAAGCCGGCGGAACACCAGCGCGTTCTGGAGGTCGAGCGAGGACTCGCAGTACGGGGATCCGGTGAGCCGCCCGCACTCCTCCAGCTTCTCCGCGAACGACGGCAGCCGGGTGACGTCGTCCACCGAGCGGGGCCGCAGCTCCTCCTCGGGGATCAGCTGTGCCGCCAGCTCCGTCGAGGCGGCGATGTCCAAATCCGTCATGGTCATGAGTAACTCCCATTCCGCTGGTCGTGCCGGGCCGCGGCGCTCGCGCGCAGCACCCGTTGCCCGATGTCCCTGATTTCGGCGATGAGCATGGCCAGATGGTCGGCGTCGATCAGGTGGTTCATCACCACCACGCGCAGCGCCGCCACCCCGTCGATGTCGACCTTGGAGATGAAGAAGCGCCCGCCGTCCCGGATCCGGTTGCGGATCTCCAGCTGCAGCCGGTGTACGGTCGCCGGTTCGAGGCCGTCCGGCCGGTACCGGAAGCACAGGATGTTGGACTCCGGCTCGTGCACCACGGCGAAGTCCGGCTCGGCGTCGATCATCCGGTACGCCTGCCGGGTCACCGCGCACAGCCGGTCGATCTTCTGCGCGAACAGCGCCGGGCCGTAGACCGACCAGACCGTCCAGAGCGGCATGATCATCGGGCGTTTTGTGCACTCGAAGTTCTTGTCCGCGCTGTCGTAGGCGCTGTAGATGTCCGGTTCCTCGTCGAAGACGTAGCTGGCGCGCTGCCGGAACGCACCGCGCGCCGCCGCGCCGTCGCGGTAGAAGAGCAGCGTGCACGGCGCCGGCATGAACAGCATCTTGTGGGCGTCCCAGGTGAGCGAGTCGGCCTGCTCGATGCCGCGCAGCCTGTCCCGGTGCCGGTCCGACAGCAGCAGGCTCGCCCCGTGCGCCCCGTCCACATGGAGCCAGAGCCCATGCCGGCGTGCCACGGCCGCGAGCTCCTCCAGCGGGTCGAAGGCGCCCATCGACGTGGTCCCGGCCGAGGCCACCAGGCAGAACAGTCGCAGCCCGCGCCGGTGCGCCTCGTCCAGTACGGGGCCGGCCAGATCGGGGCGGATCCGCCCGGCCCGGTCGACCGGGAGGCGGACGATCTGCCGTTCGCCGATGCCGAGCACGCCGGCCGCCCGGGTCACGCTGTAGTGGGCCTCCTCGCTGACCGCGATGGCCGGGAGACCCGACATGCCGCCGGTGCCGCGCGTCCAGATCTGCGGGAAGGCGCGGTCACGGGCGGCCAGCAGCGCGGTCAGGTTGGCCAGGGAGCCCCCCGAGGTCGTCACCATGGCGAACCGGTCGCGGTTCCAGCCGATGAACCGGTTGAGCTCCTCAGCCATGAGCCGCTCGGCGACGCTGGGGAGCTGCCCGGCCTCGTAGAAGGATGAGGGTTGGTTGACCACCGAGCCGACCAGGTCGATAAGGCTGGCCAGCGGCACCACGCCGGAGAACTGCCGTCCCATGTAGCCGGGTGAGTAGACCGGGATGCCGGTCCCCGTGTACAGGTCGACGATCTGGTTCACCCGGTCGGCGTCGAAGTCGGCGATGCGCTGCCGTTCCGGGGTCATCAGTCCCCGTGCGGCCTTCAGCAGCACCGCCGGATCGAGGAGGTCGAGCCCCCGGACCGACCGGTCGCCCAGATACGTCGTCAGGCGGCTGACGATGTCCACGGCGCCGTCGTGGAAACGTCCGGGATCGAAGGCCGCGGTGAGGCCCGGCGTGGGTGACCGGGAGCCTTCGCCGGTCGTCGGCTCTGGAAAGGAACTGTGGACATCGGAAAGCGAATTCGTCACGGAGGAGACTCCAAACGATCCGGCATTGAGAACGCCCATGTGGTCGCGCCCGGACAAGAGTTCGGACATGGTGAATTGAACTCCGGGAAATCACATGAAGGTTCTCGCGAATAAATGCATGATCTGCGGTGGTGCGTCGAGCGGGAAAAGGATCCCCGGCATCCGGGGACACGAGACGGATTTCGTGCCGTCGCTGGGCCGTTCTGGCAGGCTGGAACGGTCCATTTTCGGGAGGGGATGTCGATCGATGATGGTGGGAGATGGTACGAGAGGGCTTCGCCGCCCTCTGCTCACGCCCTGTTCAAGCGGTTCGAATCAGTCCGGAGATGATGTCGCCGGCAGTCAGGGTTTGGAGGAGACGCGTCGTGGATGAATCGCGATTGATTCGACCTGAATTTCAGCCGCAATATACGTTGGCACGCCCGTCATGTAAGGGAGCTAATCATTGATGGCGGGAGAGGCGCAAGACCTCGGCTGCAGGTGGAGTGGCAGATTCCGGCCACGGCTACTTGCTCATAATGATTGAAATGGGGAGATCCTCGGTGAGTCTCAGCTGCTTTTGAGCCTATGAGTTTTTCTCACAAACTTAGACCAATCCCGGCATGTGAGACCGCCGCCTCGGCGGGCGATCCTATTAGCGGGACATTATTATTTAATATGGTTGCATTCGCCAAAATATGGTAGAAGTCTCAATGAGGGTGATGTATCGGTTTTTCACGGCGCATCGGCGCTAAGGGGGGTCGTATGCGTCGCGGGAGGCGTACGAACGTGTGCAGGGGGAGACGGACTCGTTCGACGCGGTGATGGAGGCCACGGTGCCCGGGATGGACCGGCCCGGCCGCCCGGCGGGTGAGAACTGGGACGTGGATGACGAGGAGGAGACCCGCCGGCGCCTTCCCCGCCTCGCCGCTCTTTTTCTCGATCAGGAGAACTGAAACCGAACGATGAGTTCGACCGGGAACACCCTGAACCGGTGGAGACGCTGACCTACCGCGACATGACTTCACCACCCAAAGGGGACCCGCTCTGACATTCACGGATGAGGCCGAGACCCATTCTCGCTACGGTTCACGTCCGGCAGAGTCTCCCGAATTGGCCGTCATGCTGGGCCGGCGTGGGCGGCAGGCCCTTCTTAGCGCGGGGTCGTAGCCGCTCCGAAGGGCTCTCAGATCAAGCCGTATGTGATGGGTTGTGAAGCGGCACAGGGGCACGGTCGCCGCTGTTGTCAGGCCGTTCGCTGTCGAGAAGGCTGAGGAGCGGTGCCATGTAGCGTTCGCCGGCGGCCGCACCGAGTGGTACGGCCTGTTCGGCGGCGGTGAGTGCGCCCGGGTCGAGGTCGATGGCCGTGGCACCCAGGGCTTCTGCCAGCTGGCGCCTGGTACGCGCCCCGACGAGCGGGATGACGTCCGGGCCCTGGGCTGCGACCCAGGCGATGGCCAACTGGGCCACGGTGACTCCGTACGTCGTCGCTGCTCGGCGAAGTGCCTCGACGAGCGCCAGGTTATGGGTCAGGTTGGCCCCCTGGAAACGGGGCAGAGCGGTGCGGAAGTCCTCGGGGGGCAGCTGTCGCTGTCGTGTTTCGGACCAGTGCCCGGAGAGCAGCCCGCGCGAAAGGGGTCCGTAAGCTGTCACGGTGATGCCCAGTTCCCGTGCGGTCAGGAGGATCTCCTGCTCTATGCCGCGGGAGAAGAGCGAGTACTCGATCTGCACGTCGGTGACAGGATGGACCGCGTGGGCCCGGCGTAGCGTGTCGGCGCCGACCTCGGACAGGCCGATGCCCCGGATGTATCCGGCCTTGACCAGTTCGCCGAGGGCGCCGATCGTCTCCTCGATCGGCACCTCGGGATCGGGCCGTCCGGGCCGGTAGACGTCGATGTAGTCGGTGCCCAGCCGACGCAGTGAGTAGGCGAGCGCGTTCTTGACGGCGACCGGCCGGCTGTCCGACCCGGTCCAGCCGCCCCCGGGCTCCCGCAGCGCACCGAATCTGATGCTGATCAGGGCCGACTCGCGGCGGCGCCCGCGTAGCGCGTCCCGCAGCAGCAGTTCGCCGTGGCCCATGCCGTAGGCGTCGCCGGTTTCGAACAGGCGGACCCCGTGATCCAGGGCGGCCTGGATGGTGGTTACGGATTCCGCGTCGTCGGCGGGGCCGTACAGCTCGGACATGCCCATGAGGCCGAGTCCGAGGCTCGGCGCTCGCAAGGGGTCGCTCGCCGGGTGGACGTTCATGTGCCTTCTCTTTCCGGTGGGTGGGTCGCCTGGACCGAGGCGGCGTGATCCGGTGGTGCGATACCCCTGGGACAGGATGTACCGGACCACCGCGACCACGCCGCGGACGGTGGTCAGACTGCCAGGGCCTTGACCATCTCGTTCGCCAGCGGGGCGGACGAGGCCGGGTTCTGACCGGTGTAGAGGTTGCGGTCGACGACGACGTGGGGCGCGAACGCCTCGCCCTCCTGGAAGTCGATCCCCAGCGCGACGAGCCGGTCCTGGAGAAGCCATATGGCCCGGTCGGCGAAGCCTGAGCGGGTCTCCTCGACGTTGGTGAATCCGGTGGCACGATATCCGGCGAAGGGGGACCTGCCGTCGTCCGAGGCGGTGGCGAGCAGTGCGGCGGGGCCGTGGCACACGATCCCGAGCGGTTTGCCCGACGCGAGCGCCGCGACCAGCAGTCTGCCGGAGACGGCGTCGACGGCGAGGTCTTCCATGGGGCCGTGCCCGCCGGCGTAGAACACCGCGTCGTACGCATCCAGGTCTTCGGGACCGACGTCCTCCAGCCTTGCCGGATGCTGGAGCTGGGAGATCTCCGCGAGTTTCCGCGCGATCCGGTCCGCGTTTTCCTGACCGCCGTTCACCTGCGGTGACAGGCTCCTGGCATCCACGGTCGGTACGACGCCTCCGGGTGTGGCCAGCGTGATCTCGTGGCGCGCGTCGTGGAAAATCTCGTAGGGGGCGACGAGTTCCTCGGCCCAGAAGCCTGTCGGATGCTTGGTCCCGTCGGCCAGCGTCCAGTGGTCGGTACCCGTCACGACAACAAGGATCTTGGACATGGTCTCACTTTTCCTGTAAGGCCGGCACTGCCGAGCCTGGGACTGGTCCGGAGTGAAGAGGATCTTCTCCGCTGGATGAGACGGTCTCGCCGCCCACGGCGGTGAGTCTGAGGGGACTCATGTCAGTGGTTCTCCGGGGGATTGCAAGGAAGGCAGTAATGGTCTTTAGCATTTTGCCGCGTACATATCTATCACGGGGCACCCGGCATGTAAAACTCTATAGTTAATAGACCATGTCTCAGGAGATGTGGATGCCCAAGACGGCCGGTCACATCACCCCGGGCGTCGCCGATGAGAGGGGGAGCGGCGACGGGGACTCGAACCCCGGACCCGCGGATGAGGAGTCCCTACTCGTCCTCGGTGAACACGACCTCGCGGCGCCTGCGAATCGCCGGGAGGACGGCGACGACGAGCGCTGCCACGGCCAGGGCCAGGAGCACCGCGGAGATCGGCCGGGTCAGGAAGACCGACGCGTCGCCGCGGGAGATGATGAGCGCCCGCCGCAGGTTCTCCTCAAGCAAGGGGCCGAGGACAAAGCCGAGCAGCAGCGGCGCCGGCTCGCAGCCACACTTGATCAGGATGTAGCCCAGGATCCCGAAGAACGCGATCGCGTAGACGTCGTACGCGTTGAACTCCAGGGAGTACGTGCCGATCGCGGCGAACAGGATGATCATCGGGAACAGCACCTGGTACGGGATGCGCAGCATGCGCACCCAGACGCCGATCAGCGGCAGGTTCAGCAGCACGAGCAGCACGTTGCCGATCCACATCGACGCGATCAGGCCCCAGAACAGCGCCGGTTCGTCGGTGATGACGTTCGGGCCGGGGGTTATGCCGTGGACGATGAACGCGCCGACCATCAGTGCCATCACCGGGTGGGCGGGCAGACCCAGGGTGAGCAGCGGGATGAACGACGTCTGTGCGGCGGCGTTGTTCGCCGACTCGGGGCCGGCGACGCCCTCGATCGCGCCGCGCCCGAACTCCTGCGGACGCTTCGAGACCCGCTTCTCGACGGCGTACGAGGCGAACGAGGCCAGCACGTGGCCACCGCCGGGCAGGACGCCGAGCGCGGCGCCGAGACCGGTGCCCCGCAGGATCGGGGCGATCATCCGGCGCCGGTCCTCGCGGGTCGGCCAGAGGTTCTTCACCTTGCTGATGACCGCCGTGCGGGTCTGCTCGTTCTCCAGGTTGCGCAGGATCTCGGCCACCCCGAACATGCCGACGGCGACCGACACGAAGTCGATGCCGCCGTACAGCTCGCGCTGGCCGAACACGAACCGGGGCGTGCCGGTGTAGATGTCCTGGCCGACCGTGCCGAACAGGACTCCGAGCGCGATCATCGCCAGTGCCTTGAGCGTCGAGCCACGCGCCAGCGTGATCGACACGATCAGGCCGAGCAGCACCAGCGAGAAGTATTCGGCCGGGCCGAACTTCAACGCGACGCGGGCCAGTGGCGGGGCCGCGACGGCCAGCACGACGGTGGCCACCGTACCCGCGATGAAGGAACCGATCGCGGCGGCGGCCAGCGCCGCGCCGGCCCGGCCCTGCCGGGCCATCTCGTGCCCGTCCAGCGCGGTGACCGCCGCCGACGACTCACCGGGCAGGTTGATCAGGATGGCGGTCGTCGAGCCGCCGTACTGCGCGCCGTAGTAGATGCCGGCCAGCATGATCAGTGCCGTCACCGGCTCGAAGCTGAACGTGATCGGCAGCAGCATCGCCACCGTCGCCGTCGGCCCGATGCCGGGCAGCACGCCGACCGCCGTCCCGAGCAGCACTCCGACGAAGCAGTAGAGGACGTTCTGGATCATGAAGGCGGTCGAGAAGCCCAGCGCGAGGTTGTCGAGAAGTTCCATGCCTCAATCCGGATGCCGCGTCAGAATCCCAGCCACGGGCCCCATAGCGGGATCCGCAGCTGAAGTCCGATGACAAAGATGAGCGTGCCGGCCACGGTCAGTCCGGCGGCCACGGCCACGGCCGTGAGCAGCCGTACACGCGAGCTGGCCAGCGTGGTGAGCAGGGCGGTCACCGCCGACGTCGGGACGAATCCGAGGCCCTCGACGGTGAATCCGAAGAACAGGACCGCGAGCACGATGACGGCGACCGCACGCCAGGGGATCGGCCCGAACGAGACCACCTCGCCGGCGATGAATCCCTTGATGACGATCGCCAGGCCCAGGGTGATCACGGCCGCGCCGACCAGCGCGGGGAAGGCGCCGGGGCCCATTCGCAGCGGGGTGCCCAGCTCGTAGCCGAGCGCCCCCACCACGAACGCGCCACCGATCAGGACGAAGACTCCCCCGGCGAGGACGTCCGGGAAGGACCGGCGACGCTCCACCTCAGGAGGCCTTGACGCCGGCGTCGGCGATGACCTTCGCCCAGGTGCCGAGCTGCTCTTCGAGCTTGGTCCGGAGCGCCTGCGGGGTCGCGTCCCCGGCCGGGACCGGCGCGGTGCCGAGCTTGGCCATCCGGTCGATGACCCCCGGGTCGGCCAGCGCCACCTTCAGCGCCTCGGACAGCTTCTGGATGTCCCCCTGCGGCGTACCCTTCGGGACGTAGAGACCGTGCCACACGCTGACCTGGAGCTGGGGCAGCCCGGCCTCGGTCGTGGTGGGCAGGTCGGGCAGGCTCTTCACCCGCTCCGGCGTGGTGACCGCGTACGCCTTCACCTCGTTCGCGGAGATCTGGCCGCTGGTGTTGGTCGTCTGGTCGCACATGAAGTCGACCTGGCCGCCGACGAGATCGGTCAGCGCGGGGCCGGTGCCCTCGTACGGGACCTCCTGGAGCTTGACCCCGGCGGCGGTCTGGAACAGCAGGCCGCACAGGTGGGACGCGGCGCCGATGCCGGCGTTGGCCAGCGTGACCTTGCCGGCGTTCGCCTTCACGTAGGTCACGAGTTCCTGGAGCGTCGCGGGCGCGAAATCCTTGCGGGCGACGACCGTCATCGGCACCTCGGTGACGAGCCCGACCATCTCGAAGTCCTCGAGCGGCTTGTAGCCCAGGTCCTTGTACAGGGCGGGCGCCGTCGACATGCCGATGTGGTGCATGAGCACGGTGTAGCCGTCGGGCTTGGCCCGCGCGACCTCGCCGGCGCCGACCGTGCCGCCCGCGCCCTCGACGTTCCGGACGACGATCTTGCCACCGAGTTTGGCGGCCATCGGCTCGGCGATCATGCGGGTGACGGTGTCCGTAGGGCCGCCCGCGCTGAACGGCACGATGAAGGTGATGTTCTGGTCCGGGTAGCCGCCGGCGTCGCCTCCACCGGCACCGCCTCCACCGGCACCGCCTTCACCGGTGTTGCCGCCGCCGGCGGCGCCTCCGTTACCGGCACAGGCGGCGACAAGGGAGATGACGCCGATCGCGGCGATCATCCGCGCGGCACGGTATCTGCTGGTCGTTCTCATATCGCGGCCTCCTCGTCAGCGCATGCGCATTGGTCGGTGAGTGCGTGGACTCAGTCTCAGCTGGCGGGGACGCGGATGGTGTCAGAGAAATCCCAAGAATGCGCCGGATGCCAGAAATCCCAGGACCTGAGGGGCTAACGCAAGCGTCGATCCGGGCCGTACAATCCGCCGGTATGCGGATCACCATCATTGAGGATGACGACCGCGTGGCGCGGGGTCTGGTGACCGTCCTGACCCAGGCGGGCTTCGAGGTCCATCGCATCGCCACCGCCGCGGAGGCCGTGTGTGCCGCCCCGTCCGATGTGGTCCTCGTCGACCTGGGCCTGCCCGACGGCGACGGACTCGACGTGATCCGCAAGCTGCGTGACCGCCCGGAGACCGCCGTCATCGCCGTGACAGCACGGTCGGAGGAGCACGAGCGAGTCCGTGGCCTGCGCGCCGGCGCGGACGACTACATCGTGAAGCCGTTCGGCACCTCGGAGTTGCTGGCCCGGATCGACGCCGTCCTGCGGCGCACCCGGGTGGCCCGGGCCCTGAGCCACCCGGATGAACCGCTCGTCCTCGGCCCGATGCGGATCGGCGTCGGCACCCGCGAGGTCACCGTCGACGGCACGCCCGTGACGCTGACCCGCAAGGAGTTCGAGCTGCTCCTGCTGCTGGCCCGGCGGGCGCCGAACGTGGTGAGCCGCGACGTCATCCTCGACCAGATCTGGGGCGCGACCTGGGAGTCATCGAGTCGCACCCTGGACACCCACATCGCGGCGTTGCGGCACAAGCTCAGGCCGTCCGTGCTCATCCGCACGATCCACGGGGTCGGCTATCGGCTCCTGGCCGACCAGCCGGAGCTGATCGGCTGACGCGCCGTGCACCGTCGCCTGCTCGCCGTCCTGGTGCCCCTCGCGGTGCTGCTCGTCGCGGCGCTCGGGGTGCCGCTCAGCGTCACCGTGGCCGAGCGGGAGATGCAGGAGACCTACGTCGACCGGCTCAACGACGTCGGCCGGTTCGCGTCGCTGGCCGAGACCGCGCTGTCGACCGGGCGGACCGAGGCGCTCCACCAGGAGCTGGCGCGCTACCACGAGCTGTACGGCATCCCGGTCGCGGCGATCGACACGTCGGGCACGGTGCTGCTCGGACCGGCCGGTGCGTACCGGGAGGCGGCGCGGGCCGAGCCTGCGCTGCCCCGGATCGTGACCGCGGCGCTGGCCGGGGCGAGGTCCGAACCGTCCTGGGAGTGGGCGCCGTGGGACGACTCCGCACTCGTGGTCGCGGAGCCGGTGGGCCGGGACAGCGAGGTCGTCGGCGCCGTCGTGACGATTTCCGACCTGTCGAAGACGCGCTACCGCATCCTCGTGCGGTGGGCCCAGCTCGCCGGGCTCGGACTGCTGCCGTTGATCGCGCTGGTGGCCGTCGCCTGGCCGGTGTCGGCGTGGGTGCTGCGGCCGGTGCGGGAGCTGGACGCGGCGAGCTCACGGATCTCCCGGGGCGACCTCACCATCCGGGCGGACGCCGAGGCCGGTCCGGTCGAGCTGCGGCGGCTGGCGGAGTCGTTCAACACCATGATGGACGCGGTCGAGAACGCCGTGCAGCGGCAGCGGGCGTTCGTGTCCGACGCGTCCCATCAGCTGCGCAATCCGCTGACCAGCCTCCGGCTCGCCGTGGAGAGTCTGGAACCGCATCTGCGCGCGGCCGGCGACGGGCGGCAGTTGTACGACGTCGCCGTCGACGAGCTGAAGGCGATGCAGCGGATGCTGAACTCGCTGCAGGCCAGTGCGCGGATGGAGAGCATCCGGACGGCGTCGCCGGTGGATCTCGACGCGGTGCTGGCGACCCGGGTGGACCGGTGGCGGGCGTTGACGGCGACGGCGGGGCAGACGCTGGCGGTCGACGTGCCGCCGGGGCTGCGGTTGCTGGAGCCGCCGGGCGGACTGGGCAGCATCCTGGACGAGCTGATCAGTAACGCGTTACGGCTGTCGGACGCGCGGGTGGTGGAGGTGACCGCCCGAGTCGTCCCCGGTGGTGCGGGCTCCGGACGCGGTATCGCTTCCGCGACCGGACACGGCAACGCGTCCGCGGCCGAATACGGCGACGCCTCCGTAGCCGGACACGGTGACGTCTCCGCGACCGGAGGCGTGGTCACGATCGCTGTCCGTGACGACGGCCAGGGGATCGACGCGTCCGAGCGGGCCCAGGCGCTACGGCGGTTCTGGCGGTCGCCGCGGCACCAGAACGTGCCAGGGACCGGCCTGGGACTGGCGATCTGCGCCGACCTGGTCGGGGCGGCCGGGGGCGAGCTGCGGCTGGAGGAGGGCCTGCCGCGTCCGGACGGGTCCGGGTACGGATTCGCCGCGGTGGTCGCGTTGCCGATCGTTTCGCGGGGGGCGTCGCCGTCCGGCGCCCCGGCTCCGTCGCCGGTCTGAGGACCTGGGCTCCGTCGCGGGACTGAGGACCTGGGCTCCGTCGCGGGACTGAGGACCTGGGCTCTGTCGCGGGACTGAGGACCTGGGCTCTGTCGCGGGACTGTCGCCGTCCCGGGTCGGGGCCTGCGGTTCGCTGTCCCGGGTCAGGGCTTGCGGTCGCGGAACCAGGCGGCCGCGCCCGGATGGAGCGGGATCGATGCGGTGGAGATCCCGGTGCGCACGTTGATCTGCCACGCTTCGGGAACGGCCTCGGCGTCGTCGCGGCCGCCGGAGGCGATCGTGCCGGTGTGCGTGAAGATCGTGTCGGTGATGGCGTGGACCAGGTCATCGGACAGGTCGTTGCGCACGAGAAGCACGTTCGGCACCGCGATGGTGCGGGTGGCCGGGACGCCGGCATAGGCGGTCGCGGGGATCATGGCCGGGGTGTAGGGACATGGGAACGCCGTGAAGAGCGCGTCTGCCTGTGTGTCCAACGGGATCAGCCGGATTGGGTGCCGCTGCGCCAGCTCCGTGATGGCGGGGGTCGGGACGCCGGTCAGGGAGAACATCGCGTCGATCTCGCCGTCGCGCAGTGCCGCCGCCGATTCGGCCTGGCTGAGGTATCGGCCGTCGGCGTTCACCAGGCCGAGCTTCAGAACCCGCAGCGACGTGAACTCGGTACCCGAGTCGCGGGCACCGAGGGATACGCGCTTCCCCTCGAGATCCCGGAACCCGTCGATCGCCGAACCGGCCATGACCACGAGATGCAGGTGACTGTCGTAGAGCCGGCATATCGCCGAGAGCCCCTCGGGCACGCTGCCGTCGGTCGTGATCAGCGCGTCCAGGCTCGTCAGCCCAAGGTGCACCTCACCGGCCCGCAGCATCCGGATGTTGTCGGTGGACGCCCCGCTCGGCACGGTGACCACCGTGGCACCCGGCACCTGCTCGGAGATGCGTTCGGCCAGCGCACCGCCGATGCGCCGGTATACCGCCCCCGCCGGCCCGGTGGCCAGTCGCAAGTTGATCTTGTCGACCTCGGGCTGCCGGGAGCAACCGACGAGCAGCCCACCGGCGGCCAGGAGCACCGCCCGCCGGCCGAGCCGTAGCTCCGGGTTCAGCGCCATGCCGAGATGATACGGACGACGGCGCCGCCTTTGGCCCCGCACGCCCCGCACCCGCGCCGCTTCACCGTCGGAGACCGCGGCGTCAGGGACCGCGGCCCGGGCCTATGGCTGCATATGACGGTGCTGGTCCTGCTTCGACGTCTCCGGACGTTCGACACGGGTGGGGTTGCCGCGTACGAGCTCATCGTGGATGCGCCAGCGGGCGGTGGCGACGGCGCGCCCCGCCACCTCGTCGCCGTGTTCGAGGCGCTGTCGCAGCAGTTGCATGGCGATGCGGCGGTTGAGGCTGAACTGCCGCTCGGTGTCGACCACGACGACGATCCCCGAGGGCCGGTGGGTCGCCCGTACCGCGGTGCTGGCCTTGTTGCGATGCTGACCGCCGGGGCCGCCGGTACGGCAGGCGACGATGTCGACGTCTGCTTCCGCGAACGTCGTGCGCGGGGTGTCGACCTGGCACGATTGGGCGATGACGTACCAGTTCTTTCGGCTCGTTCTGGGCCTGTACGGACTGGGAGCCTGCCAGCACAGAGTTCCGGTCCACGATGCGGCGAACGCTTCGGCGCCGACTCCTGAGATCTGAACCAGGACCGATTGGTAGGTGCCGGGCCGCTCTCCGGGAACGGTCTGAACTCGATGGGTCTCCAGATTCTGCCGGGTGGCGTCGGCTTCCAGGCGGCGCAGCAGCCGGGCCAGCGCCCAGGCACATTCCTGCGGGCCACGCCCGGCCGACAGAAGCAGGTGGACGCTCACGACCGGCCTCGCTTGCGGCGCTGGTCCCGTTGGGGCGTGGACCCGAGGTCGGGCGTTTTGTAGGTGACCAGAGGGACCGTGGTGGCCACGGGCGTGGCCAGGCCGTGGTCGACGAGGTCGGAGATCACTTGCTCGATGCGCTTGTAGGCCGTCGGTGCCTCCTCGAAGAGCAGCTGGCGGTCGCCGCACACCACCAGCGACCCCACCGGTGTGCGGCGCAGCTCCTCGACCGTGTGCTTGGCCCGGCCCCGGCGCAGGGCGTCCGCACGCGACATCTTGCGGCCCGCGCCGTGCGCGACGGAATGGTTGGCGTCCGGCCCGGCGTGGGCGGCCACGAGGTAGGAAGGGGTGCCTCGCGTACCGGCGATGAGCACGTCGCGGCCGTCACCCGGCGCCGCCCCCTTGCGGTGCAGGTAGACCCCGTCGCGGATCTCGACCAGGTTGTGGCACTGGTCGACGATCGGCTCGGTGGGTTCGGTCCCCAGAGCATGGGCGACGCGGGCGGCCATCAGCCGCCGATTCAGTGATCCCCAGCGTACGGCGTCGTCATGCATCGCCAGGTAGGCGCCGGGATCAGGGGCGGGGCCCGCGCCATGGACCGCGGTGTGCGCCCGCAGGATCCGTTCGCCCAGCCCTCGGGAACCGCTGTGGACGATGAGAACCAGGTCGCCGGCGGCGAGCCCGAGACGGCTCGCGTGGTCCGGATCGAAGACGGTCCCGATTCGCGCCAGCTCGACGAAGTGATTGCCCCGGCCGACCGTCCCGAGGCCCTCGGTGTGACCGGCGGGAATCGTGCCATTCACAACGGCCCAGGCCGGGTCGTCGGCATCCCGCTCGGGATCCAGCGCGCGATCGAGGTCGGGGAACCGGGCGGCGAGCTTCTCGGGTACGGCGCGCTTGAGCTTCATGGGAAACACGGCGATGCCGCAACCGATGTCGGAGCCCACCAGGAACGGGTACAACACGGTCGATGCCATGGCGGCGCCGATGGGAGCGCCCTTGCCGGGGTGCAGGTCCGGCATGGCGGCGACGTGCGTCATGCCGTCGAGGGCGGCCACCTGGTGGCACTGCGCGAGGGCGTCGGACTCGATCCAGCTCGTGGGGGAGGCGAATACGGTGACGGTGGCCGAACCCATGGCCGCGGTGGACGACAGCGGGGGCTCCTGCCGGGAGCGTTGCTGGGACAAAAAGGTTCTCTTCCCTCAAAAGGGTGTGGACGAGAGCATGGCGGCGCGAGTCGGCACTGTGGCATCTCGGAGTGGCGGGGTGCTGTCCGTTAGAACATCGTGGACACCACGTTCCCTGAGCCCCGCCACGTGAGGCAAACGGTTTTCGGCTTGTGATCGCCTTACGGGGTGGCCTCCCACGCCTGTTGGGCCATGGCGAAGAGTGGGGTGCGCGGTCGCTACGTGCTCCAGTCCTGACCGGTGACTTCCAGGGGAGCAGTCGCGCGAACCCTCCTACCTGTCGTGTTGCCGGCGCACCATCTCGGTGATCCAGATGGGCGCGAACGGAGACGTGCAGCCCGGGGACGTCGGGTAGTCCTCGAGCACCTTCAGGCGCTCACCGATGTCGATCGCACGAACGCGGTGCTCGGCGCGCTCGATCCCGATCTGAGCCAGGCAGTGGTTCATCGCCCACTGCAGGCGATCCGGGGCGTCTTTCATCTCCGCCTCGATGACGTCGAGCAGTCCTGCGAGGTCGAGACCCTCGGGCTTCTTCGCCACGCGTTCGGTGGTCAGCGCCCAGCCGGCACTCGCGACCACCGGATCCGGATCGGCGGACCAGGTCAGGCGCAGCTCTTCGGAGTGCGGGTTCTTCTTCACCACGTAGTTCACGAGCCAGTCGTGCACCTTGGGTACGCGCGCCTCGCGCAGCATGACGTCCAACTCCTGCCGCCCGAACGCCTTCGGGCGGCAGATCAGGATCGCCAGCAGTCTCGCCGCGGTGTCATCCGTCTCCCAGAGCCGGCACGCGAGCCCCTGCTGCGTCTTCAGCCGCTTCGCGATCGCGCGCAGCTTGCCGAGGTTCACACCGTGATCGTCACCGTGTCTCTCGTTCACCGCGCGTATCTTCGGATCCTCAAGCTCGGCCAGCTCGGCCATCACCTCGGCCACCGTCGTCTCGGTCAGCGTCGTCTCGGCCACTTCGGACTCCTGTCCATCACGTGCGAGCAGACTACGACGGAAGTCGGCCTCCTGTCGTGCACGCCGGCTCGGCGGCCACCGATACGAACGGCTGGGGAAGCACAGCGCCGAGCGCGGGGAGTCACTCCCAGACGAGGCAGAAGGGATGGCCCGCGGGGTTGGCGTAGACGCGCCAGCAGCGGGTGGCGTCACCGGGGTCGAGAATCGTGGCACCGAGAGCGAGGACCTGCCGTTGGGCCTCGTCGAGGTCCTTGACGCCGATGTCGAGATGGAACTGCTGGGGGCGGGTGGGATCCGGCCACTGCGGCGGCCGATGGTCGTCAACGCCCTGGAAGGTGAGCACCATGCCGGTCTCGAGGTGGAGGGTCGTCCAGTTGTCATCGAGCGACCACCGGGGATCGGGCTGGTTGACCGTGCCGCCGAGGAGCGACCGGTAGAACCGGGCGAGTTCCAGGGCGTCCGAACAGTCCAGCACCACGCACTGCAGGTTGCCGATCACGTGTCTTCCTTCCGGGGGTGGGATGGGCCGCCTGCGATGATCGCATCGGCCAGGCAGTTCGCCCTACCGCTGCCGATCACGTGGGCGGGAGCGGCGCAGGGGATCGGTCGCGCGGAACGTACCGCGCCGGCTCGTTCCGACGGTCTGGCCGGACGCCGGATCCTCACACGCGACCGCCGTACTAATAGCCGCGGCTCTGCGCGCGGATGCCTGCTCGCCGCACCGAGCGGATGTTTTTCGCCGCGGTGAGATGAACGAACCGGTGAAGACGAGCCGCCCGTCGAGCAGCCGGCCCGGCTCTCGACGTCTCCGCCGAGCTGCGTCGCCTGTGGGCGCTGCCCGGCTTCGTGCAGCTCGTCTATGAGGGTGCGGTCGACCATCCGGCCCCGTCGGCGAGATTCGCGCCGCACCGCGTTCGACGGTGCGGCGTCTCAGGGTCGACCGCAGGTCGCGGGGCAGAATGTGACCTCGGGGTAGCGCGATGACGGCCTGTCCAGGAGGTGCTGCCGCTGTGACTTCAGGTGCTGGTCGAGGAAGGCCGCCACGTACGTGCGGGTGAGCTCTGCGCCACGGGCCGCGGGCATCGTGCCAGGAAGAGGTTTGAGGCCGAGGACGTCCGCCACCAGCGAGATGTCGGTGAAGGACTGGTGTTCGGCGTCCGACAGCACGAGCCAGCGCTTCCACCCGGTCAGCAGCTTCCAGTCACGGTCCCACGAATTGTCGGGGCCGCCCGGGACATGCTCCCGCGAACCCAGGAACATGAACGGCCGCGAGAGACCGCCCTTGGGGATCCGGGCGTAGGTGGTGCCGTCCATGTCGACTCCGGCGCGTATGCGCGGGTCCTTGACCATGGCCGCCACGGCGCCGGCCCCGCCGGCCGACTGGCCCACCATCGCGATCCGGGTGCGGTCGATCAGGTCGTGCCCGTCCCACTCGGAGGTCAGCCGATCGAGGACGAAGGAGACGTCGGTGGCCCGGCCCTGGACCAGTGCGGCGCGGGAGCCTGGGTCGGTGTCGCTGTCGCAGGCGAGGCATTCGACGACCCGCCCGTCGGACAGGGTGGTGGCGTAGCTCTCGTAGGTGTGGTCGATCCCGGCCACGACGTAGCCTCGGCTGGCGAGATCCTCGGCCAGGGACGTGAGCGTGCTCATCGGCTTGGTGAAGCCGGGAGAGAGCACCACCAGCGGAAGCCTTCGCCCCGCCGGTTCGGCGTCCCTGACGGCGTTCGTGCGTGTCCTGCTCAGCGTGTCGTACGGCGTGGTCGCGAGCCCGGAGCCTTTAAGGAAGAGTTCCGATTCCTTGGCCGTCATGTACGGCGCGCGCTCTCCCTCATGCTGCTTGGTCGGATACCACAGGGTGACCTTGAGCTCCCTGGCGTCGACGTCGAGGTCCCAGGGATCGGGGCGGGAGGCGTCGGTCAGATGCAGGGCGGTGGTGCCGACCGGCAGGGGGCCGGTGGGGGCGGGCAGGGTGACGGGGCCGGGCGGTTCGGCCGGCGGGGCGTCGGACCTGGGTGGCGCGGGAGCGGAGCAGGCGGACGCGGCGAGGACGGCCAGTCCCGCGACGAAGGCCAGGAGTCTTCTTCTCATGGCGAGGTCCCTTCACGTGTGCAGCAGGGTCAGGGCCTTGGCCAGGGCGGGGTCGCGCCCGGCGGCCGTGTCCTTCGGGGTCAGGGGCACGTAGTGGTCGGGCGGTACGCCGATCCGGTCGATCACCTCGCGATCGGGTCCCAAGTGGTGCCTGCCGGGGAAGCTCAGGAGGGTGTTGTTGGCGAGCAGGTACCCCCGCGCCGGGCCGGAGATCACACCGGCGGTCCTGGTGCCGACCAGCCGGCCGATGCGCAGGTCCTTCACCGCGGAGCTGAAGTGCTCACACGCCGAGGCGCAGCCGCGGTCGGTGAGCACCGCCAGCGGCAGGTTAAGCAACTCGACGGTGTCGTCGGTCCACGAGGTCAGGCACCTGCCGTCCACGGTGCACTGGTAGGCGGTGACCTTGCCGTGGACAAACGCGCTCAGCAACCGGATCGCCTCCACGGGGCTGCCGCCGCCGTTGCCGCGCAGGTCCAGCACGACGCCCGACAGCGTCCGGCCGGTACGCAGCCTGGAGATCGCTTTAAGGACCCTGTTCGCGGAGCCGGGCGCGAATCCGGTCATCCGCACATAGGCGATGTCGTCTTCCAGCAGCTTCGACCTCACCAGTTGCAGGGTGGCCAGATCCCGCTGGTAGAGGCCGGGCTTGAGCGTCACGGTCCAGCGGCGGCCGATGGTCTGTCGCAGGAGCCGAAGCCGCACCGGGCGCGCGTCCGGGTACTGCGGGTAGAGGGCGGCGATCGCGGGGGTGGGCTTCCCGTCGATGAAGGGCGCCGATCCGTTGATCGACTCGATGACGTCGCCGGGGCGCAGCCCGGCGGCCTGCGCCGCGCCGCCCTGCACGGTGGTGACGAACAGCGGGGGGAGGGCGGCGCCGGGGTCGGCGTCCATCTGCGGGCCGCTGACGTTCGCCTTGAGCCCCAGGCCGTAGCCGTCGCCGTCGTAGTAGTCGGGCGGCCGCTTGACGTCGTGTGTCCAGCGAGCGTGATTGTCGCCGAGGGCGGCCACGATGGATTCGAGGGTGACGACGGCCAGCCTGTCGCGCAGGCCGGGCACCTGGTCGGTGATCTTCCGGTAAGTGGTCTCGAAGGCGGTCCAGTCGGCTCTGCGGTCGCCGGTCAGCGCCGGCATGGTCGCCTCGGGCACGTCGCGCCCGCTGCGGTTGAGCTCCTGCGTCAGAGCGACGAGCCCGGCGGCCAGCAGCGAGCGGGCGTCCAGAGTGGTGCCGCTGTAGTAGTTGCCGAGGATGCAGAGGTACGCCTGCTCGATGACGTCGATCGTGGTGGCAGTCTCCGCTCCGGGGGTCACCTGAGGCGGCGCGCAGACCGTACCGGCTGCCGTGCTCACCTGGCCGCGCGGCGGTGTGGGTGCGGTGCAGGCCGTCGCCAGGAAGAGTGCGAGCCCGGCGGCCGCGGTCCTGAGCATGGTCATGACAGGCGTCTCCGGATCCACCAGAAGGACGACCACGTGAGGCCGAGGGCAAGGAGGGCGTAGATCCCGGTTTCGATCCATTGGAAGGGCCAGAAGCGGTCGAGGGGATGGTAGGTCGCCTGCTGCCGGTAACCGAGCCGGTTGATCTCGACCCAGCACGCGTCCAAGCCCTGTGGCCCCGCCTCCCGCGGCGAGCAGGGGCCCGACGTCACCGAGACGGGGACGGGCGCTTCTTCGCCGCTGCCGGCGACCCTCCGTCCGGACGGATCGAGGAGGTCGCTGAGCAGGACCCAGGAGCCCGCGTGGCCGGGAACCGCGGGTCTCGTGGAAATCTGCACGGGTCCGCCCTGTTCCTCTACGTGGATGCCGCCCATGTTCTCCTGGTTGAGCTCGAAGATTCCGGTGACCGGGGGCATCAGGTGGGGACGGACCAGCAGCGGCATGGCGAACTGGACCGCGGCGAAGACGGCCAGGGTGAGGGCCATGGCGGGCAACGTGCGGTGCACCAGCATTCCCACGGTCACGCCCAGGACGAAGGCGAAGGCCGCATAACCCATCGGGGCGATGCCACGCGCGCCGAACACCAGGGGAGCCATCAGAGCCAGGTCCGGAACGGCAGACTTGTCCAGGGGGCCGGACCACCACGTCACCGCGAGGCCGCTCGCGGCGGCGGCGGCCATGGCCGCCAGGCCGATGAGCCCGAGCTTGACCGCCAGCCAGCGGCCACGGGTGACGCTCTGGTTCCACACCAGCAGGTGTGTGCCCGCCTCCAGTTCGCGGGTGATCAACGGCGCTCCCCAGAAGAGCCCGATGAGAGCGGGCAGGGCCAGCACGACGAAGCTGACGGCCACGAAGGGGAGCTGATATTCGTCGAAGAAGCGGTCGAAGAATCGGTCACAGGTGTCGTCCAGGGTGCAGCCGGCGATCCCGGTCGAGTAGCGGGAGGCAATGTCCGGGCCGGTCAGGGCCAGTACGACGGCGAGAATGACGAGTACGGCCGCCGTCATCATGGCCGAGCCACGGAACTGGCGCCAGGTCAGCCAGATCATCGTTGCGCCTCCGGTGCGACTCGCCGGTTCTCCGCGGTCTGCCTGTCCATGTAGGCCAGAACGAGGTCTTCCAGGCTGAGCCGGGTGACCGTCCAGGCGGGATCGTGGATCGGGGCGTCGGCACGGACCACGAACGTGCTCTGCCGGTCGGTGTGGTGCGCGGAGATCACATGCTGGTCGGCGGGGAGCCGGTCGGGATCGCGACGCGGGCCGGTGAGCCGGTGATGGGTGGCCAGCAGCCTGTCGACCTCTCCCGCCATCTGGACGCGCGAGTCGACGAGAACGATCATGAAGTCGCAGACCCGTTCCAGGTCAGAGACCAGGTGGGAGGAGAGCACGACGTTGAAATCGTGCGCGACGGTGGCCTCCGTCAGCCCCTGCAGGAACTCCCGGCGGGCCAGCGGGTCGAGCGAGGCCACGGGCTCGTCCAGGATCAGCAGCTCGGGCCGCTTGGCCAGGCCCAGGGTCAGGGCGAGCTGGGCGCGCTGGCCGCCGGACAGCTTGCCCGCCCGATGCGTGGGGACGAGACCGAGTTGCGCGATGCGCTCCCGCGCCATGCCGTCGTCCCAGCGGGGGTTGAGCCGCGCCCCCAACCGCAGGTGATCGGCAACGGTCAGTCCCGCGTAGACGGGGGTGTCCTGGGCGACGAACCCGACCCTGGCCAGCTGCGCGGGCGTGCCCCCGGGCCGTCCGCCGAGCACGGTGATGTCGCCCGCCGTCGGTTCGAGCTGGCCGCCGGCCAGCTTCAGCAGCGTCGTCTTGCCGGCTCCGTTGGGGCCCACCAATCCCACGACGTGGCCCGCCGGGATGTCGATGGTGCACTCGCGCAGCGCCCAGCGCTTGCCGTACCTCTTGCCCAGTGCCTGGGCCTGCAAGACAGAAGTCACGCTATGTCCTCCTGAGAGGGGTCCGAGGGGTGGTCATGAACAGCGCCGCGATGCTTTTCGGCGAGGTCGCGGCTCCAGAGCGGCGTGATGGCAGGAACGAAACTAGGCACCGCCCCTGCCGGTGCGCGTCGGCCGTCATACCGAGATCGCGTACCGCCTGAGAACGAAGGGCTGCCAGGTCATCCCTGCGATGTACTCCCGGAGACCATGAGCCCCGTCACAGCGGCCGATGCGGGCCGGACAGGCAGGCGTGACAATGTGCCGATGGAAACCGGTGAACGACCACCGTGGTGGCGGCATGTGCTCAACCTGGACGGCCGGCTGGACGAGGACCACCCGGACCGGCGAGACGTCCGGGACACGCCGGGGCTGGGTGGCGACAGACCTCCGAGGCCGTCTCGCAGGGCATTCGTCGCCGACGCGGTGGTCGCGATCGTCCTGACGGTCATCGCGGTGACCGTATCGGCGAAGTATCCGGTGATCGGCCCGATCGGGGATCAGCCCAAAGTGATCGAGTACTTACAGCTCCGACCTGTCGCCCCGCCCGCACCGCCGCCTCCTGCCACCCGGCCCTCGCCTCCTGATCTCCCGGCCGCTCCTGATGCCCCGGCCGCACCGGCGCCCCCTGCCACCCGGCCCGTACCGCCGCTTCCCGCGACCCGGCCCTCGCCTCCTGATCTCCCGGCCGCTCCTGACGCCCCGACCGGCTACCCACCACCTCCTGGCGTCCTGTCCAACGGCCCATCCCCACCCGCCGGCAACCCGTCCGGCCCGTCCGCACCGCCGGGTCCTGATCACCCGATCGGCTACCCACCGCCTTCTGGCGTGTCAGCCCAGCCCTTGTCCTACGACCCGCCCGTGTTCCTTGTCGCGCTGACGGCGTTACCGCTGGCGGCACGGCGCCGATATCCGCTCATCACCTTCTGGGCGGTGCTGGCCGCGGCGCTGGCCACGCACGCGAGCGCCACCTGGATCACTGTGCTGACCTGCGCCGTCGCCGCGTACGGTGCTGTTGCCTACAGCCGTAACCGGTTCCTGGCAATGGGTGGCCTCGTGCTCGCGGCCGGGCTCGCCGGTGGCGCCTTCCGGGACGTCGCGCCTGCGCTACCTAATTGGATGGGGCCGTTCGTCGTCCTGTTGAGCGTCGGCGTCTTCGGGAGCTTCGTCCGTTTCTGGCGGCGCCAGCTGGGCGCCAGCCGGCATCGGTTCGCCGAACTGCAGCAGGCGCAGGCAGACGCCATGCACAGGGCTGTCGCGGAGGAGCGCTCCCGGATCGCCGCCGAACTCCACGATGTGGTGACCCACAATGTCAGCGTGATGGTGATCCAGGCCGGCGCGGCCCGCAAGGTCATGGACGCGGAGCCGGAACAGTCGAAGCAGGCCCTGCTCGCGATCGAGTCCGGCGGCCGGGCCGCCATGGCCGAACTGCGCCATGTCATGGGCCTGCTCGCCGGCCCGAGTGGCGAGCGTCTCGACGGTCCTTCCGACGGGCTTGAACCCCAACCCGGACTCCACCGGCTCGACGCCCTGGTGGAACGGGTCCGCGCCGCCGGCGTGCCGGTGAGCGTCGAGGTGTCGCCTCCTGGGCCGCTGCCTCCCGGGATCGACCTCGCCGCCTACCGCGTCGTGCAGGAGGCCCTCACCAACACGATCAAGCACGCGGCCGGGGCCGCCGCGTTCGTGAAGATCGGGCATGACGGCGACTGGCTGGAGATCGAGGTGACCGATACCGGCGGGGTACGGGGCGCCGGGCCGCGGACCGGCGACGGCAGGGGGCTGATCGGGTTGCGCGAACGGCTCGGTGTCTACGGCGGGACTCTGGACGCCGGACGGACGGCCGGGGAAGGATTCCGGATCAAGGCCCGCATCCCGTGGAGGACAACATGACTGAGCGGTTGCGCGCCGTCATCGCCGACGACCAGGCACTGGTACGCACGGGATTCCGCATGATCCTCGCCGCTGACGGCATTGAAGTGGCGGCCGAGGCCGCCAACGGGGACGAGGCCGTCGCCGCGGTCCGCCGTACCAGGCCCGACGTCGTGCTCATGGACATCCGGATGCCGCAGATGGACGGTCTCGAAGCCACCCGGCGGATTGTCGCGGGTGGCGCCGAGGAGACCCGCGTGCTGATTCTGACCACCTACGACCTCGACCACTACGTGTACGCCGCGCTCACCGCTGGGGCAAGCGGGTTCCTGCTCAAGGACGTCACCCCCGAACACCTGGTGGCCGCGGTACGCCTGGTGCGCTCCGGCGACGCCCTGCTCGCGCCCACTATCACGCGCCGCCTGGTCGAACGTTTCGCCCGCCGCGACAATGTGAAGCCCACCCTCCACCGCGATCTGTCCCGGCTGACACCTCGGGAGCTGGACGTACTGCGCCTGCTCGCCACCGGCCTAAGCAACGCCGAACTCGCCGACCAGCTGACCCTCAGCGTGGCCACGGTGAAGACCCACGTCGCGCGCATCCTGTCCAAGCTCGGCCTGCGTGACCGCGTCCAGGCCGTGGTGGTCGCCTACGAGACCGGCCTGATCTCCCCCGGCGGCACAGTCTGACCCGACGCGGCTGCGGGATCGAGACCTACGAGGCCAGCCGCTCACGTGCGTTGTGACCGGAGCCGGTCGGTTCGACACCGCGTTCGGGCTGGTTGATCTCAGCCCACACCGCATCGAGGGAGAGGCCGAGGACGTCGGCGATCGCCGCGACGGTCGAGAAGGCGGGGGTCGCCACGCGGCCCGTCTCGATCTTCCGGAGGGTCTCCGGTGAGACACACGCGTCGAGCGCGGTCTCGAGCATCGGGCGCTCTCCCCTGGCGCGACGCAACAGGGCGCCGAGGCGCTGTCCGCGCTCGACCTCCGCGGGTGTGAGCGGCAATCTGACCATGGCTCCGATAGTACCGGGTGTCGGGATAATATTGCCGGGATAGTTATTGGTTGCGCGAGAAAGGCGCCGCATGATCGAGATCCTGAATCCCCCCGCACTGGTTCGAGCAAAAGAGACAGGTGCCCTGGTCGCTCATATCTTGCAGACGCTGAAGAGCCGCAGCGCAGTGGGCACGAACCTCCTGGACATCGACCGGTGGGCCCACGCCATGATCGTCGAGGCCGGAGCGCTGTCCTGCTACGTCGACTACGAGCCATCGTTCGGACGCGGGCCGTTCGGCCACTACATCTGCACGGCCGTCAACGACGCCGTGCTCCACGGACTGCCAACCGACTACACGCTTGCCGACGGCGACCTGCTGACGCTCGACCTCGCCGTCTCCAAAGGCGGTGTCGCCGCGGACTCCGCCATCAGCTTCATCGTGGGCGACTCGAAGCCCCCGGAGAGCGTCGCGATGATCAGCGCAACCGAACGCGCGTTGAGCGCGGGCATCGCGGCCGCCGGGCCCGGAGCCCGCATCGGCGACATCTCCCATGCCATCGGCTCGGTCCTCAGCGAGGCGGGATATCCGATCAACACCGAGTTCGGAGGTCACGGCATCGGATCGACGATGCACCAGGACCCGCACGTCTCAAACAGCGGACGGCCCGGCCGTGGATACAGACTGCGCCCTGGGCTGCTGCTCGCACTGGAACCGTGGGTCATGGCGGACACCGCCAAGCTCATCACCGATGCCGACGGGTGGACGCTCCGAAGCGCGACAGGCTGCCGGGCGGCACACAGCGAGCACACGATCGCCATCACCGACGACGGAGCCGAAATCCTCACCTTGCCGAATTAGGCGCGACCGTGAGGCCGGAGCCACGCGTGTTTCCGTTCTCCGGGCGTCTCATCGCGAATCACCGGCGAAAAGGCGGCCTTCCGATGTCTCCCGTCAACGCCGCACCGGCTCCTCGGCACCGTCTCACCGTCACTCGCCTTGTCGTCGACGGAGGCCGGCCGATGAGTGAGGTCGCGGTTGCGGCCGCCCTTCACGCGATTGGTCAACGTCCCCGATCGGTGCCTCCAGCCCGGTAGCGCCGGCCGCCTTACTTCGCCCACCACTCTTGGTTCGAGCTTGAGTAAATACCGTGGGCGCTGTTAGCTTCACCTGGGTGGACGACATGCCTGCACGGACGGAGACGATCGAGGACTTCGCGGCGGCTCTGCGAGAACTTCGCAAATCAATCGGCAACCCACCTTTCCGGGAGATGTCTGGCCGGTCGGGGGCGATCTCGCACACGACATTGCACGAGGCCACGAAGGGTAACCGGCTCCCGAGTTGGGAGACCACCGTCGAGTTCGTCAAGGCGTGCGGCGCGGACCCGGCCGCGTACCGCGAACGCTGGGAGAGGGCGAACCTGGCGGTCAGATCGGCGAGTGCCGGAGATTCTTCGATCCGCGCGGGCACCTCGGCGGCCCGTCCGCTTGGTGGACTCGCAGGCGCCGCGGAAGGCCGTACCGTGCACGTCGCCATCGGGTCGCAGGCGCCACGATCGGCTGGTGAGACCTCGGCACCTGTGCCCACGCCGCCACCGCCCGGCGAGATCGCGGGCGACGTCCGGCCGGTCCTCCCCGCGCCGGGGGGCCGAGGGCGATTCCGGCTGACCCGCCCGGCTGCGGCCGCACTCGCGGCGGCGGCCGTCGGGATGGGGACGGCGGTCCTCATCGCGGTCGCCGTCAATCGCGACTCCGGGACCGGCGGGCGCATCCCGAACCCGTCCGGCAGCCCATCGGCGGCCTCGCTGTCGGCGGCCGACTGCCCGATGCGCGCGACCAACCCGCCGTGGAGCCCGCCCGCGCAAGAGGGCGATTCGGCGGTGTTCATCGGGGACATCACGCTACCCGACTGCACACGCGTCGGCCCCGGCCAGACCAAGACCAAGGTATGGCGGCTCAAGAACGCCGGAACCGTGCCGTGGGAGGGATATTCGTTGCATCGCCTCGACCTCCCGCAGCAACCTGATCAATGCCAGACCATCTCCGACGTACCGATCAAGGACACGCGACCCGGAGAGATCGTCGACATCCGGACCGACATCACCACGCCGAGGAACCCAGGCCTGTGCTACGTGCGGTTCAAGATGATGGACGCTTCGGGACGGGTCGCGTTCCCCGGAGGCCGGCCGCTCAACTTCCAGGTCATCGTCGACTGACGCCCGTTCCCCGCCGTGCGTCGCACGGCGGGGAACCAGGGGCGGACGGTCTCCGAGGATCAGGAGGTGAGAACGATCCCCTCGTAGTAGTGCTTGAGGATCCTGGAATGGCTCCAGCCCGTCTGGGCCTTGTCGCGAGAGCCGGTCTGCGACATCCAGTCGCCGGTGACCCAATGGCCGCACGCCGTCGTCGTGGAGCAGTACTGGGCCTTGAAGATATTTCCACTGCGCGTCATCCGGGTGCCCCACGTCGCGTCCACCGCGGCGTTCGTCGCCGCCGTCGCGGAGCCGGGCTTGTACACCTGGCTGGCCGTGTGGTCGGAGACGTCATAGCACTGGCCGCTCGGCGTCTTGCTCGCCGATCTCAGCGCCCAGTACCAGCCGAAGTTCTTGACGGCGATCGCCCCGGCCCTGAGGGACTCCGCCGGCCAGTACGACGGCCACTCGTTGGGCAGGACATTCTTGATGTAGGTCTTGAACTCCACCCGGTCCACGCGATTGAGGGATTTCCGATAGACGAGGATCGTCGTGGGCAGCCTGCTGTGCGTGCCGTCGGTCTTGCACCCGGTCGGCGGTACGGAGCTCAGGAGCTGGTGTGAGGCGTTCTGGTTCTTGAGGGCGGCGGTGAGGTTGCCCTTGGCGCCGGCGGCGAAGTCCTGGTAGGTGCTGCCGGCGTAGTTGCTGTTGTAGTAGACGCGGACGGTCTTGGTGGTGCGGTTCCAGACGGAGGCGGCGGCGTTCTTGATGCATTTGCCCTTGCCGGTGCCGGGTCCCTTGAAGTCGAAGCAGGAGGGTTGTGTGGTGCCGTAGTCGCCGGTGGATCCGGTGAAGTCGGAGAGTGATCCTTGGGTGTTGCTGTTGAAGTAGTAGCAGAACTCGCCGGTCTCGCACACGCCGTTGCGGGTGGCCGCCGAGGCGGGTGAGGCGGTGGCGAGCACCGC
>NZ_FZOD01000044.1 GCF_900188345.1 Streptosporangium subroseum
TCCGTCTTCAGCTCGGACACATCCGTCTTAAGGCCGGCGACATCCGTCTTCAGGACGGACACGTCCGCCCTGACCTCATTGAGCCCGATCTTGAGCTCGGAGACGTCCGTCTTGAGCACGGACACATCCGCCCTGACCTCATTGAGCCCGATCTTGAGCTCGGAGACGTCCGTCTTGAGCACGGACACATCCGCCCTGACCTCATTGAGACCGACCTTGAGCTCGGAGACGTCTGCCTTGACCTCTTTGAGGTCTTCCTTGGTGGCGAGGGTGTCCATCCTCACCATGATCTGCTCGAACATGGGCGCGACGTACTCCCTGATCTCCGCGCGAACCAGCTCTGACAACACGCATCCTCTTTTCAGAGAAAGTACTCGGACGCCGGTGGAGGGGGCCGGAGGTGGTCGCGGGCCAGACGACTTCAAGGATCGTAACGCTTGGAATGCGCACGATCACCGATTGGATATGAAAGGTTAAACACCGTCGCGACCCGGTGCGACAGGAGTATCACGGAGAGTTGCAATCCTCATACCACCGGTGGTGATCTCACGTGTTCGTGCTCGGTATCTCATGGCTGATCCTGACCCCTCTGTGCCTGTGGAATCTGTTCAGAGGCGGGACGCTGATCCGGCTGACGAGCGTCATGGTGCTGGTCTCGCTGGAGGCGGCCACGGTCTGGGCCAGTTCGTCCGCCCAGCCCCCCGAGCCGACTCCGGTCGCCGCGTCCCCGTTCCTTGCGGCT
Source organism: Streptosporangium subroseum (assembly GCF_900188345.1). Lineage (GTDB taxonomy): Bacteria > Actinomycetota > Actinomycetes > Streptosporangiales > Streptosporangiaceae > Streptosporangium > Streptosporangium subroseum. The sequence continues at coordinate 743 of NZ_FZOD01000044.1, forward strand.
CCTGCGGCTCCTGCGGCTCCTGCGACGAAAGGTATCCGGCAGGCGGCGTCCTGCCCCACCCGGCTGCCCGCCCCTGAGCGGGCGCGATTGGCCCGGCACCATGGCACCCTGCGCAGCATGACGTTGTTCTGGGCGGCCAGGACGGACGAGTGTGGCACGGCGACCGTCGTCCTGCGCCACGGGAAGCGTGCGATCAAGGTCTGGATGCACGAGGGAGACATGAAACGCAGGCCCACCGGCGCCAGGACGCTCCCGGTGAGCGTGGCGGACGGGGTGGCCTCCATGAAGGTGCCCCTCGCACCGCCACTGCCCGACACGGGGGCGCTCAGGGCGATCGACGGCCGGAGCGGCAGGCCGATCGCCCTGCGTTGAGCAGGTCACATCCCTGATGGGACCGCTGAGGTGACTCCTGGTGGGACCGCGCTGGGTGGCCCGTTGAGGCCCGCCGGGTGACTCCTAGTGGGACCGCTGGGTGGCCCATTGGCGGATCTTGCCGATCCGCTCCTGGATTTGCTCGGCGGAGGCCTGCGCGATGGCCGGGCCGCCGCAGGCCCGGCGGAGCTCGGCGTGGATGACGCCGTGAGGCTGTCCGGTGCGGTGGTTCCAGGCGCCGACCAGGCCGTTGAGCTCCTTGCGAAGGTTGGCGATGAGCTCATGCGGAGCGATCTGGGGCTCTTTGGGCTCGGGCTTGTTCCGCTTGGCCTTGAGCTGGTCGGACTGGCGCTTGCTCAGCAGGGTCCGCACCTGGTCGGGCTCCAGCAGCCCGGGGAGTCCGAGGAAATCCTCCTCCTCGGGAGAGCCGGTCTCGGCGGCGCTGCCGAACTCGCCGCCGTCGAAGAGCACCCGGTCGAAGGTGGCGACCGCCTCCAGGGTCTCGAACGGCAGCTCGTCACCCAGGACATCCGGATTGTCCTTCTGGCGCTGGGCGTCTTCGAGGAGGAGGTCGTCGAGCCCCTCCTCGGGCAGCTTGCGGTCGAGCACGTGGTCGCGCTCGGTCTCCATCTCCCCTGCCAGCCCCATCAGGGTCGGCACCGAGGGCAGGAACACCGAGGCGAACTCCCCTCGCTTGCGCGCGCGGACGAAACGGCCGACGGCCTGCGCGAAGAACAGCGGGGTCGAGATGCTCGTGGCGTAGACGCCGACGGCCAGGCGCGGGATGTCGACGCCCTCGGACACCATCCTGACCGCGACCATCCAGCGGTCCGGGGCGTCGGCGAACTGCTTGATCTTCTTTGACGCCTCCGGATCGTCGGAGAGCACGACGGTGGCGCCCTCTCCGGTGATCGCCCGGATGTGCTTGGCGTAGGCGCGGGCGGTCTCGTGGTCGGTGGCGATGACCAGGGCGCCCGCGTCGGGAACGCCCCTGCGGACCTCGGTCAGCCGCCTGTCCGCCGCCGTGAGCACCTGCCGGATCCAGTCGCCCTTCGGGTCGAGCGCGGCCTTCCACGCCTGGCCGAGCTGGTCCTTGGTCAGCGGGGTGCCGAGGGTCGCGGCGATCTCGTCGCCCGCGCGGGTCCGCCAGCGCATCTCACCCGCGTAGGCGAGGAAGATGACCGGCCGGACGACGCCGTCGGCGAGGGCGGGGCCGTATCCGTAGGAGTAGTCGGAGACGCTGCGGCGGACGCCGTCGCCGTCTTCCGCATAGGTGACGAACGGGATCGGGTTGACGTCGGACCGAAAGGGGGTGCCGGTCAGCGCGAGACGCCGCGCGGCGGGCTCGAACGCGTCACGCACGCCGTCGCCCCAGGACTTCGCGTCGCCGGCGTGGTGAACCTCGTCGAAGATCACGAGAGTCTTGCGGGCCTCGGTCCGGGCGCGGTGCAGGGCGGGGTGCATGGAGACCTGGGCGTAGGTGATGGCCACCCCGACGTAGTCACGGGAGGTCGTGCCCTGGCTGTTCTTGAACTCGGGATCGATGGCGATGCCGACCCTGGCCGCGGCATCCGCCCACTGCTGCTTCAGGTGCTCCGTTGGTGTGACGATGGTCACGGACCGGATGATCCCCCGCGCCAGAAGATCGCTGACGATGCGGAGCGCGAAGGTCGTCTTGCCCGCGCCCGGCGTGGCGACCGCGAGAAAGTCTCGCGGCTCACGGCTGGAGTACAGGTCAAATGCCTCCTGCTGCCATGCGCGAAGCTTCGGCGCGGTGCCCCAGGCGGCACGGTCCGGATATGAGGGCGACAGATGGGATGCGGCGAAAGTGCTCACAGTGTCATCAGCGTAATCGGCGTGACCGACAAGACGTGCCGATCCGCTGAGATCCTCGCCAAGGTCGCCTCCGCGTGCTACGGATTTTCAGACCTTGTACGGCTGGGCCCCCGGCACCCCTCGACGCCCTCGACGCCACGCCCTCGACGCCCTCGGCGACCCCGAACATTGCGGCGCCCCGGGCGTCTTCCGCCGACCCGGAACCTCCCCGCGCCCGCAGCACCTCCCGACGACCCCGGAAACGCTCCTCGGCAGCCGCTGACGGAGACGTGGCCCAAGTCCCGGCGCACGGCCGCCAGGACGCCTGCGGGCGCCGTGAGGACGCCGGTGTGAACCGTCCGCGAACGCCCCCGCCCGGCGGCCCGGCGCCGTCAGCGAATTCCTATGACCACCAGATCGAGTGCGGCCCGCAACCTGAGGTCGTCCGGCTGGGCCACGGCGACCACGACGACCGGGCGTCCTCCGGAACCCGTGAGAAATACCACATTGAGGTAGGCGGGCCGATTGACCACGTCTCGATACACCGCGCGCAGGGAGCGGCTGTGGCCGGTCCGCCCGCCCACCGTGATCGGCTGGTCGTCCAGGACCTCCACCTCGTCGCCGTGGAGCAGCAGCCGCGCATACAGCTCGCTGAGCTCGACCGTCGCCTTGCGCACATCGGCCACCGGCTCTCCCGGCCTGACCATCACCGTCGCCGTCCCGCCGTTGCCCGCCGCCGAGGTGAACGCGGTGACCGGCGGAACCGTCCCCGCGAGCCAGCCGTCGGGCAGCGGGTAGCTCACGCCCGCGGCCGTGTCGATCACCCTGCCGGCCGGGGAGGAGGGAGAGGGCAGGACCCGCAGCACCAGGACGACCGCTCCGGCGACGATCCCCCCGCAGACCGCCAGGGCGAGCGACGCGAGCAGGACGCGCCGCATGCGGTTGCCGGTCCGGCGCGGCGGCGGAGGCACGGGCATGCCGTACCAGCGGGCCGAGGGCGGAAGGTCGTCCCCGGGCTCGGGTATCCGGGGAGGCCAGGACATGCCGGACCGGTTTCCCGCCTGAGCGGACTCCTCCGGCGATCGCTGCCACTCGTCGCTCCGCCCGGAATCATCCGGTGGGCGTGCCCGGCGAGGTCGTTCGTGCACGACGCCTCCTCCCGGCGGTCACGGTCCTACCGTCCTACCATGCATGCCGGGGCGCGGTCCGGCTATGGGTGCTCGCCGTTATAGGAGGATCAATGAGTCAGGAGACGTCCCGCATGCGTCCGGCGACGGTCACTCCGAGCAGTCCTACGGCGGCCATCAGGACGACGATCGTGGTGTAGCCGGTGGCGATGTCGTCGTGGCCGATCAGGTTGACCAGGACCCCGCCGAAGCCGATCGTGAGCGCACTGCCCAGGGTGTCGACGACCTGCAGGGCCGCGGAGTTCGCGCCCTGCTCCGCGTCGGGCGACTGGAGCATCGCGGTCACGTTGACGCTGGTGATGCCGATGCCCATGCCGAATCCTGCGACGACCCAGGCGGGCACGACGACCCATCCGGTGACCCCGGGAACGAGTGCGAGCGACGTCAGCAGAATTCCCGTGGTGACCGCCGTGGCGCCGAGCCGTACGAGCAGGGGCCGGTCGTAGACGCGACGGGTCTGCAGGTAGGAGCCGGCCGTCCAGCCCAGGGCGCCGAGGGTGAGCGCGATCCCCGCGTTCAGGACCGAGAAGTCCCGCTCCTCGGTGAGGAACAGCGGGATGAACGCGTTGACCCCGAAGAACGCCGCCGAGAGCACGCCGCGCATCATGACCGTGCTGGGCAGACCCCGGCCGAACCTGAGCGCCTTCGGGGGCAGCAGCCTCGGCAGGCCCACGGCCAGCGCGACCAGTCCGGCGACGGTGGCGATCCCGCCGGACACCGGGGTGGTGTGCAGCCGGTCCACGCCGTACAGCAGCACCCCGGCACCGCCCGCCGTGGCCATCGCCGACAGGGTCATCGCCAGCGGCCGGGATCGGGGGCCCGTCCCGGGCTCGGGCGCCGGACCCTGCCCGGTGCGCAGTGCGGGCAGGAGCATCACCATGGCCGGGATCACCAGCGGCACGATGCCGTAGAAGACCCACCGCCAGCCGACCGTCTCGGCGATGAGTCCGCCGACGCCGGGCCCGATCAGGGCCGGGAGCACCCAGGCGGCCGACAGCGCGGCGAACACCTTGGGCCGGGCGGCCGGGACGTAGACACGGGCGATCATCACGTAGATCGCCACGATGACCGCACCGCCGCCCAGTCCCTGGACGGCGCGCGCCAGGATGAACAGTTCCTTGGACCCGGCCGCGCCGGCCAGCGCCATTCCGACCACGAACAGGCTCACGCCGAGGAGGAAGGGCAGGGCATGGCCTCGCCGGTCGGACCACAGTCCGGCGACGACGTTGGCGAGCAGACCGGCGATGAGAAAGGCGGAAAAGCTCATGCCGTACAGGTCGAGCGCGTTGAGGTCCTTGGATACGGCGGGCATCACAGCGCCGACGGACATGCCCTCGAAGGCGATCAGCGTGACGACGAGCAGTATGCCAAGGGACGCCGTACGGTATTCGGAACCGAAGATCCGCGGGGGGGTGTATGGAGCGTCAAGTGTCTTCGGTGCTGTCACCTGTCAAGGGTAATGTCCGTCTTCACGCTCCGGTAGGCGGCCCACGTCTCCTGCATCCTGAGCGCCTGGCCGGCGGTGAACTCCGACATGCAACGGTCGTCGGAGTAGTCCATGAAGTTGTGGATCGGGTCCGGCCCGCCGCCCTCGCAGGTGTCCTTGTCGATCACGCAGCCATCGGTGGCCTCTGCCTCGGGTGAGGTGTCGGCGATCCCGTCGCCCGGCGACGCGCAACCGTTCTCGAAGGTGTGCAGCAGCCCGAGCCAGTGGCCGATCTCGTGGACTCCCGTGAACCCGCGGTCGAAGCTGCGCAGCGATCCGCCGGGCAGGCTGCGCCAGTCGATGACCACGCCGTCGAGCATGGGCTCGGCCTTGTACCAGACCGGGTAGGTGGAGTAGCCGAGCACCAGCTGGCCGAGCTGGGCGATGTAGAGGTTGAGGGTCTCCGGACCGCCCTTGCGCATCCGCTTGATCGCCCGCTCGTTGGTGAGCGGGTCACGGAACCAGAGCGCGTTGGTGGTGTGGGTGAGCCCGTCGAGCCTGAACCGGATTCCGGTGTCCACCCCGCCGAAGTGTCCGGAGTAGGCGGCGTTGAGGGTGGCGATCTGGTCGCGCGCCGCGGTGTCCGACGCCCCCAGCAGGCCGTCGGTGATGATGTGCACCCAGGTGGGGACCGTGATGGGAATCCGGTGCCCGCTCGGTCTCGACCGGTGTGACCTCGAGTCGGCGAGCATCTCGGCGACCTCCGCCGGGGGCGGTGCATGCGGCTCGAACCCTCGTCCGGGGACCATGACCCGTGCGGCGCGGACACATCCATGCAGCTCTGACATACCGGACACAGCGGACGCCAAGGCTGGGGCGGGAGGAATGGCGCCCGCTGCGAGCAGGCATACCGAAATGACGGCGGTCGCACGCCGAACCATGAATTCCCCCGAGAAATCACATCCATCGACCGGTTGCCGCTCCCCAGCGACACCCAGACCTTGACCTCCTCTCCGGTGTGAATGCCGGAGATGCTTCCCGTCGCACCGGGCGCGGGGGTTCGCGCTTCACAGCCCTGCCCGACGGCAAGGCTCCACGCGCTGTCACCGCCGATCCAGCGGCCTCGCTGTACCAATGAAACGCGATCTCACTTGGCGACTTGGTTTTCGTGCGCCCGTTTGACCGGGACGAACATTACCCTGTGAGATCACTTCGCTTCAAGGAGTTGCGTCGAAAGCACGATCGTGTCCTGAAGAGCACTCTCATGCGGGCTCTCACCTCCGGTGTGAAACCCGGAGTGTCGGCCCGCATCTCGGTGACTTCATCGGTGGCGATCACCCATGAACAAAGCTCATTCCTTGTTGTCTTCGCCCTTGGGCAACCCTCCGTAGATCTCCTTGCACTCGGGGCAGACCGGAAACTTCTGCGGATCGCGGTTGGGCACCCAGACCTTGCCGCAGAGCGCGCGCACCGGAGTGCCGCTGAACGCGCTCTCCATGATCTTGTTCTTCTCGACGTAGTGGGCGAACCGCTCGTGATCGCCGTCGCCGTGCGACAGATCCGGCCGGATGTCGCTCTCGGTCTCTGGGAGAATCTTCGTGCTCATCCTGCCGATTTTAAGCCCCCGCCACCGCGGTTTCGGCGTCGGTACTCACCTGAATCGCGTGAGAGCGCCGCCGTCCCCGCGAAGGCCGGGCCTTCGCGGGGACGGCGGTCGTACGGGGAGGGCCGTCAGCCCAGGTGGACCTGGGCGCCGTCGGTCTTGCGGCCCGCCTTGACGAACAGCGCGAGCAGCGCCGCGAGTACGGCGACCGCCGTGCTGACCGTGAAGCCGACGTGCATGCCGTCCAGGAAGGACAGGTGCACGACGCCCTCGATGGCCCGCATGATCGGCTCGGGCGTCCCGGGAGCGGCGCCGGCCTGGGCGAACGAGGCGCCCTGGTTGACCAGTTCCTGTTGGCCGGCGGAGAGCGCCGGCAGCTTGGCGTCCGCCCAGTAGCCCGGGAGCACGTCGGCCACCTTGCCCGCGACGATCGCACCGAGCACCGCGGTGCCCACCGAGCCGCCGACCTGCATCGCCGACTGCTGCACGCCGCCCGCGACACCGCTGAGCTCCTCGGGGGCGTTACCCACGATGATCTCCGTGGCGCCGACCATCACCGGGGACAGGCCGAAGGCGAGCAGGGCGAACGGGATCGCACTGTCCAGATAGCTGGCCTCCAGCCCCAGGCGGGAGAGCAGGAACATCGACACGGCGGTGATCAGCATGCCCGCGGAGATCGTGATCCTCGGGCCGAGCTTGCCGATGGCGAGGCCCGCCAGCGGCGAGGCGACGATCATTCCGGCGCTCATCGGGAGCATCCGCAGGCCCGACTGGAGCGGCGAGAGCCCGTGCACGCCCTGGAAGTAGAACGTGAGGAAGAACATCGCGCCGAACATCGAGAACGCCATCAGAATCATGAGGACCGTGCCGACCGCGACCGAGATGTTGCTGAACAGGCTGAGCGGGATCAGCGGCTCGGCGGCCTTGGTCTGCCAGTAGACGAACCCGGCGCCGAGCAGCGCGGCGGCGACCAGGAAGCCGAGCGTCTTGGCGTCGCCCCAGCCGTACTCGGGCGCCTTGATGATCGCCCAGATCAGGCAGAACATGGCGCCGGAGAGCAGGACAACGCCGAGCCAGTCGATCCTGGACAGGGAGGCGGCCTTGCTCTCCTTGACCACGAGGAGGCCGACGATCAGGGCGACGATGCCGACGGGGACGTTGATGAAGAAGACCGACTGCCAGCTCACGTTCTCCACCAGGAGACCGCCGATGAACGGGCCGGCGGCGCTGGAGAGACCGATCGTCGCTCCCCAGACGCCGATCGCCATGTTCAGCTTCTCGGCGGGGAAGGCGGCGCGGAGCAGCGCGAGCGCGGCGGGCTGCAGCAGCGCGCCGAAGAGTCCCTGGAGCACCCGGAAGGCGATCAGCCAGGTGATGGAGTCGGACAGGCCGATGGCGAGGGAGGTGAGCGCGAAGCCGGCGATGCCGATCACGAAGATCCGCTTGTGCCCGAACAGGTCGCCGAGCTTGCCGGCCGTGATCAGGAACACGGCGAGCGCGAGCAGATAGCCGCTGGTCACCCACTGCAGGTCGGCGAGGGAGGCGTTGAGCTCCTTGCCGATCACGGGGTTGGCGATGGAGACGACGGTGCCGTCGAGCATCACCATCATCACGCCGAGCGACACCGCGAGCAGTGTGAGCCACGGGTGACCCTGCCTGGATGACTTGCCTGTATGCGACGGCGGTGGTGTCGCCACCGTCTGGGCCTGTGCCATGGAAGGGTCCCCCTCGTGATCTCGATCTGCCCCCGCGTGAGGCGTCAACCTCAGGTAATTTATGTCAGCTCATGACATGTGACAAATCCTTTTATGAGACAGAGGATGACATATGGCAGACTGTGAACTACACGTTTCGAAGGGGTGACAAGCATGGGTCAGCCCGGCCTACGCGAGCGCAAGAAGCAGAAGACACGACTGGCACTCATCGACGCGGCCCTCGACCTGTTTCTTGAGCAGGGGTACGAGGCGACGACCGTCGACCAGATCGCGGCGGCCGTGGACGTCTCACCCCGCACGTTCTTCCGCTATTTCGCGACCAAGGAGGACGTCGCCCTCTCCCTGCACGTCGACGGGCAGGAGGCCATGCTCGCCGAGCTGGCCTGCCGCCCGGGAGAGGAGTCGCCCTTCACGGCGCTCTCGCACGCCGTGCGCGCGATGGTCACCATGCTGGAGGAGGAGGACCTCGCCGAGCGGGCGAGGTTCCTCAAGGCACGCGAGGTGATCGACAACACCCCCGCGCTCTTCGCCGGCAGCATGCGGCGGGTGATGGAGAACGAGCGGCAACTGATCGCCGAGATCGCCCGGCGCGAGGGCTCCGGCGGCGACGACCTCCTCCCCCACTTCGTCGTCGCCCTCGCCACCACCGTGGCCCGGGTCGGCTTCGAGTTCTGCCCGCCGACGGGCGTCGACGACCTCGCCGCCCTCGCGGCCCGGCTGGAGGCGACGCTGGCCCTGGCCGAGCGTTCCCTGCGCCCCGGCTGGGACCGCCCGTAGTTCCGCGGCGCCGACGACGGCGACCCTGCAGTTGATCAGTGCCCGTCGCCTCGGCGGGATGCCGGCGATCAGGCCGCGTACCCGCCGTCGACGTTGATGGTCGCGCCCGTGATGTAGGCGGCGTCGGGCCCGGCGAGGTAGGCCACAAGGCTGGCGACCTCGTCGACGGTGCCGTAACGGTCCACGGCGATGAAGGGCTTGGTGATCGCGGCGAAGGCCCCGTCCTCGGGGTTCATCTCGGTGTTCGTCGGGCCCGGCTGGATCGTGTTGACGGTGATGCCCCGGCTGCCGATCTCCCGCGCCAGGCCGCGCGCGAATCCGGCCACCGCGGCCTTGGTCAGGGCGTAGACGCTTCCACCGCCGAAATGGATGCGGTCGGCGTTGATGCTGCCGATGATGATGATCCGGCCCCCGCCGCCCATGTGCCTGAGCGCCGCCTGCGTGGCGAAGAAGACACCGTGCAGGTTGACCGCGACCGTGTGGTCGTAACCCTCCTCGGTGATCTCCTCGATCGGGCCGACCCCGCCCACTCCGGCGTTGTTGACCAGGATGTCCAACCGGCCCAGGCGCTGCACGGTCTCCTCGACGGCCTCGCGGACGGCTGCGCGGTCGGTCGCGTCGGCCTTGATCGTGATCGCCTGGCCACCCTCGGCGTTGATCTCCTCCGCCAGGGTCTTGGCCCGGTCGGCGGAGGCGTTGTAGGTGATCGCGACCGATGCGCCCTGGCGGGCCAGGGTGCGGGCGATGGCCGCTCCGATGCCCCTCGAACCGCCCGCGACGAGGGCGACCTTGCCGGTCAGGGTGGGCTGCACGATGTCTCCTTCTGATTTATTGAGCATGCGCTCAATAAATCAGATGACGGATCGCCCGTCAAGTGATATCTTGATTGCCTGCTCAATAATTGGTGGAGGCGGTTATGGCCAGGGGACGCCCGAGGGCCTTCGACACGACGACGGCGCTCGACGCGGCACTCGATCTGTTCTGGTCCAGGGGCTACGAGGGGACCACGATGGCCGACCTGTCCGCGGCGATGGACCTGAAGCCGGGCAGCATCTACGCCGCGTTCGGCTCGAAGGAGGGGCTCTACGAGAAGGTCCTCGACCGCTACGTCGACACCGTCTCCACCTACCCCGCCGACGCCCTGCCCCAGCCCACGGTCCGCGGCGTCATCGAGGTGTGGCTGCGCGGCGCGGTCCACGCCACCGCGGGCGCGGACACGCCCGCCGGATGCCTGCTGGTCCAGGGCGCCCTGGTCTCCGGCGCCGAGGCGGACCGCGCGCGGCAGGAGACCGCCAGACGGCGAGCGGCCGGGGAGATCCAGCTCCGCAGGCGATTCGACCAGGCGAGGGAGGACGGCTCCCTGCCCGAGGACGTCTCGCCCGGCGCCCTCGCCACGTACGTCTCCGCGCTGGCCCAGGGAATCGCCGTCGAGGCGGCGTCGGGAGTGTCCCACGACGAGCTCGACGCGATGATCGAGCTGGTCCTCAGGCGGCTGCCCTGGGAGTAGGCGGCCTCAACTCCTCGACTCGCGGCGACGCGGCGTCAGTTCATCGAGGGGTCGTCGGGACAGGTGGCCACGTAGGCGAGCTCACCGCGCTGGCGGCGGAGCACCGCGCGCCACAGCGACTCCGGCTCCTGGTGGAAGGTGTCGCCGGGCTCGGAGTCCACGACGTACCACGCACCCTCGCCGATCTCGGTTTCGAGCTGCCCGGCCGACCACCCGGCGTAACCCGCGAAGATCCGCATCTGGGCGATCTCTCCGGCGAGGATCTCCGGCGGCGCGTCGAGGTCGACGGTGCCGAGCCGGGACACCGCCGGGGTGCCCGCGTGCAGTCGCCGCCAGCCGAGCGGCTCCTGCCCGCTCGGAACCGCGGCCAGCGCCAGCGCGCTGTCGGTCTGTACGGGGCCGCCCTGGAACAGCACGGACGGGCCGGTGACCATGGTGTCCCAGGTGGGCAGCACCTGGGTCACCGCGATGTCGCTCGGCCGGTTGAGCACCACGCCCAGGGTGCCACCGTCGAGGTCGTGTTCCAGCACCAGAACCACGCTGCGCCGGAAGTTGGGATCGTCGAGTTGCGGCGTCGCCACCAGAAGTCCACCGACGTAGATCGCCTCCGCCATACCTCCATCATGAGGGGTGAACCCCGGATCGCGCTGCTCCCCTCCTTCTTCGGATCTTTCAAACCTCGCGTTATGTTACTCGGAGTGCTCAATGCGAAACTCTGGGTAGCATAGATCGCGAATCGGAGGGAAAATGCTGCAGATGTCCAAGGGCTCCATAATGCTGTTCGCGCTGTTCTTCGGCATGGCCCTCGCGTTCACGGCGAGCACGCCCTCACCGTCCGGGGTGGACTCCGCAGCCTGTCCGGACGGAAAGCCCGCCGGAGAAGATGCGGGCGACAGGGCCGCCTTCGCCGTCTACCGCGAGAAGCCCGCCGTTCCGAACGATCTGATCGACGCGAGCGGCGAGCGGAGTGTGGCCCTCGGGGCCACGCGAGGCGCCTCGGCGCAGATCGCGGCCGAGGTCGAGGAGCAGAGCACCGCGAGCCGCACCGTCAGGTCCCTGTGCGGCAAGCGCCGGTCCGACCAGCACACGGACTACCGCGCGGAGCGTCGTACGGCCGGCGGGTGGCTTCCCTATACGGGGCCGCCCGCCGACCTGATCGGCAAGATCGCCACAGCCGGAGGCCTGGTGCTGACCGGCGGACTGTTCTGGTGGTACGGCGCCATCTGGCCCCGCCGGACGCCCAGCGGGCCGATCGCCATCCGGCGGTCGCCGTACGGCCGCCGCCGGCACTCCGGCCTCGAGCCCTGACGACCCGTCGCCTGCCCTTACGGCCCAACGGATCGCGGGCCGCCTCTCCGGTCTGAAGACCGGAGAGGCGGTCAATCGGGAAGTGGTCAGGCCTCGGTCATGCCGGTGCGTGCCCGCCCCCCGGCCGACTCCCGGACCGCCGCCGCGACGGCGCCCGACACGTCCGGATGGAACACGCTGGGGACGATGTAGTTCGGGCCGAGCTCCTCCGCGGTGACCACGGCGGCCAGCGCCTTGGCGGCGGCCAGAAGCATCTCCTGGCTGACCACGGTGGCCTGGGCGTCGAGCAGACCGCGGAAGACCCCGGGGAAGGCCAGCACGTTGTTGATCTGGTTCGGGTAGTCCGAACGGCCGGTGGCGACCACCGCGGCGTGCTCGCGGGCGGCGTCGGGTGAGACCTCGGGCTCCGGGTTCGCAAGCGCGAAGACCACGGCGTCCTTGGCCATCGTGGCGATGTCGTCACCGTTGAGGATGCCGGGGGCCGAGACCCCGATGAACACATCCGCGCCCTTGACCGCACCGCGCAGGTCACCGGAGTAACCCTCGCCGTTGGTGTGGTCGGCGATCCACTGGAGCGAGTCGTCCAGGTCGTCACGGCCGCGGTGCACCGCGCCCAGGTAGTCGCAGACGATCACGTTGCGGGCGCCGGCCGCGAACAGCAGGCGCAGCACCGCCGTACCGGCGGCGCCGGCGCCGGCGAGGGTGATCCGTACGTCTCCCAGCTCCTTGCCGACCACGCGCAGCGCGTTGGTGAGCGCGGCGAGCACCACGATCGCGGTGCCGTGCTGGTCGTCGTGGAAGACCGGGATGTCGAGCAGCTCGCGCAGCCGCCGCTCCACCTCGAAGCAGCGCGGCGCCGAGATGTCCTCCAGGTTGATGCCGCCGAACCCGGGGGCGATGATCTGCACGGTCCGTACGATCTCGTCGACGTCCTGGGTGTCCAGGCAGATCGGCCAGGCGTCGATGTCGGAGAACCGCTTGAACAGGGCCGCCTTGCCCTCCATGACGGGGAGCGCGGCGGCCGGGCCGATGTTGCCGAGACCGAGCACGGCCGAACCGTCGGTGACGACGGCGACGCTGTTGCGCTTGATGGTCAGGCGGCGGACGTCCTCGGGGTTGCGGGCGATGGCCATGGAGACGCGGGCGACGCCGGGGGTGTAGGCCATGGAGAGCTCGTCACGGTTACGCAGCGGCACCTTCGACCGCATCTCGATCTTGCCTCCGAGATGCATGAGGAAGGTCCGGTCCGAGACCTTGTGGATGACGACGCCTTCGACGCCCTCCAGCTTGTCCACGATCGCCTGGGCGTGATCGGTGTCACGCGCGGCGCAGGTGACGTCGATGCGCAGGGTCTCGTGCCCGGCGGTGGTCACGTCGAGCGCAGTGACCACACCCCCGGCGGACTCTACTGCGTGGGTGAGCTGGCTGACTGCCTTACCGCCGGCCGGCACCTCCAGGCGCACGGTGATGGAGTAAGACACACTCGGCACGGTGGCCACAGTCAATCCGCTCCTTTGCGACTGACTTGGTTGGGATATCTCCATCGTGCCATCCCCTGACGGGTGGGCGCGCCGAGGTCGGCCGGCCCGAGGCTGCCAATGCGGTCACAATCGGGCTCCCCCTCCTGGCGACCGGCATGCCGGAGCGGCCCGTCGCCCCGTGGCGAGAAGCAGGCCGGGCCGCCGGGCTCAGAACAGTGCGTTGGCCAGGTTTCTCCGGGCCCTGGCGATGGACGGGTCGTCGGCGGGGAGCGTGTCGAACAGGGCGAGCAGGTGCATCCGTGCCCTGTCACGCTCGCTGCCCGAGGTCCTGCGCACCACGTCGACGAGCCGGTCGAAGGCCCTGTCCACCTCGCCGGAGAGCATCTCGAAGTCGGCGGCCAAAAGGTGCGCCTCGACGTCGGCCGGGTCGTTCAGGCGACGCTCCAGGTCGGCGGGGTCGACGTCCTGGGTCCGCCGGATCAGGCCCAGTCCGGCCAGGCCCAGCTTCGCGTCCTCGTTGTTCGGCGAACGGGCCAGCAGCCGCTCGTAGGCGGCCACGGCGCCCTCGAGATCACCGGCGTCGATGGCCTGCTCGGCGGCGAGCACGTCCGGGTCGACGGGGGGCTCCTGCGGCTGCCCCTCCGCGTCGGGGGACTCGGGAGCCTCCTCGCCGGGCGGGAGATACTGGGCCAGCGCCTCCATGAGCTGGACCAACCACTCCCGCAGCTGCTGCTCGGTGGCGATGCCGGGGACGACCGCCACCGGCTGGCCCTGGAAGATGGCGTACAGGGCGGGCACGTTCTGCACCCGGAGCGCCTGCGCGATCTGCTGGTTGATCTCGACGTCCACCCGGGCCAGGATCCACCGGCCCACGTTCTCGGCGGCCAGCTTCTCCAGCAGGAGGCTGTACTCCTTCGCCTGCTCGGCGCGGGTCACGGTGAGCTCCAGCAGCACGAGGCTGTTCATGGAGCGTTCGACGACCTCCGCCGCGAAGTTGGCGTCGTCGACATCGATGACCGGCGCCGGAACGCCACCGGTTTCCTGTGCGACGCTCTCCCGCCGTGCCTGCGCCTCCAGCGCCTGCTTGCGGGCGCCGAGATCCACGGCACCGTATAGCGATCCGGGTCGAGTGAAGTCCGCTGGGCTCATACCCCTAATCCTGCCGTATCCCAGTCACTGCGCCGACGCCCCCTCACTAGAAGCGGGCGGGCTCGGTGTAGACGCCCCATTCGTCGCGGAGCGCATCGCAGATCTCACCGAGGGTGGCCTCGACGCGGACGGCGTCGAGCATGGACGGGATCATGTTGCCCTCACCCCTGGCGACCTGCACCATCGCGGCCAGCGCGGCGTCCACGGCCGCCTGGTCGCGGGCGGCGCGGCGGTCGGCGAGGACGCGGTTCTGCTCGCGCTCGACCTCGTGGCTGACCCGGAGGATCTCCAGCGGCTCGTCGATGGAGGCCGTGTGGCAGTTCACCCCGACGATCCGCTTCTCCCCCTTCTCCAGCTTGCGCTGGTAGTCGAAGGCGGCCTCGGCGATCTCGGACATGAACCACCCGTCCTCGATGCCGCGCAGGATTCCCGAGGTCATCGACCCGTCCGACCCCATGTCGCGGATCCTCGTGAAGATCGCCTCGGCCTCGGCCTCGAGCCGGTCGGTCAGAGCCTCCACGTACCAGGATCCGCCGAGCGGGTCGGCGACGTTGACGACCTCGGTCTCCTCCATGATCACCTGCTGGGTGCGCAGCGCGATCTCGGCGGCCTTCTCCGAAGGCAGCGCCAGGACCTCGTCCAGCGCGTTGGTGTGCAGCGAGTTGGTGCCGCCGAGCACCGCCGCGAGCGCCTCGACCGCGGTGCGCACCACGTTGTTGTACGGCTGCTGCCCGGTCAGCGAGACCCCCGCCGTCTGGGTGTGGAAGCGGAGCCACTGCGCCTTGTCGGTCTTGGCGCCGTAGACGTCACGCAGCCAGCGCGCCCAGATCCGCCGCGCGGCCCGGAACTTCGCGATCTCCTCGAAGAAGTCGATGTGCGCGTCGAAGAAGAAGGACAGGCCGGGGGCGAAGGTCTCGATGTCCAGCCCGCGCGACAGGCCCAGCTCCACGTAGCCGAACCCGTCGGCCAGGGTGAAGGCCAGCTCCTGCGCGGCGGTGGAGCCCGCTTCGCGGATGTGGTAGCCGGAGACGCTGAGCGGCTTGTAGGCCGGGGTGTCGGCGGTGCAGAACTCCATCAGGTCGCCGATCAGCCGCAGGTGCGGCTCGGGGGTGAACAGCCACTCCTTCTGCGCGATGTACTCCTTGAAGATGTCGGTCTGGAGGGTCCCGTTGAGCTTGCCGACCGGCACCCCCTGCCGTTCGGCGGCGACGACGTACATGCAGAAGATCGGGACGGCCGGCCCGCTGATCGTCATCGAGGTGGTGATGTCGCCGAGCGGGATGCCCTCGAAGAGCAGGTCCATGTCCAGCGCGGAGTCGATCGCCACGCCGCAGTGGCCGACCTCGCCGAGCGAGCGCGGGTCGTCGGAGTCGCGGCCCATCAGCGTCGGCATGTCGAAGGCGACGCTCAGCCCGCCGCCGCCCGCGCCGAGGATCATCTTGTAGCGCTCGTTGGTCTGCCGGGCGTTGCCGAACCCGGCGAACTGCCGGATGGTCCACGCCTTGCCCCGGTAGCCGGTGGGGTGCAGGCCCCGGGTGAAGGGATACTCCCCCGGCCAGCCGATGCGCTCCAGACGGGGGTCGTCGCCCTCGGGCCCGTAGACCGGCTCCACGTCGAGACCGGAGAGCGTCCGGAACTCGGACTCTCGCTTGGGTGCCTTGTCGAACCGCGCCTGCCAGCGCGCACGCCCCGCCTCGATCTTCTCGGCGTCCATCAGCCAACTCCCTTGTACGGCTTGCGGCTTCCTACACGGCTTGTGGCCTCAGAGAAATACTAGGACGTCCTAGTAATTTTTGGCCAGGGTTATGCCGATGGGGTAACCCTGGCACCGGCCGGGGCCGCGACGGCCCGGGAAGCCGGGCGTCAGCCCTCGAAGTCCCCGGCGGCCACGCGCAGGGTCCGGAACAGGCCGAACATCTGCTCCCGCTCCGCCTCGCCGTACATCGTCATGGCGAAATCGGCCTCCGTCAGATCGGCGGTCGCCTTGCGCACGACCTCGCGACCCTGGTCGGTGATCTCCGCCAGCACCCCGCGGCCGTCCCGGGGATTGCGCAGGCGGCGCACCAGGCCGGCGCGCTCCAGCCGGTCCACGGTGTTCGTCACGCTTGTCGGATGGACCATCAGCCGCTCACCGATCTTGGACAGAGACAGCGCCCCCGTCTTGCTGAACGTCAGCAGAACCAGTGCCTCGTACCGGGCAAAGGTCAAGTCATGTGGTTTGAGCAGCGTGTCCAGTTGCGACAGCAGGATCTGGTGCGCTCTCATGATCGATGTGACGGCGGCCATGGCGGAGGAAGGCCCGAAATGAACGCGCCATGTCTCCGCGGCGCGCTCGATGGGGTCGAACGGCAAATTCAGCTGACCTGTAGCCACAGGGCTACGGTAGCGCGGCCTCATCCCGGTTCGCCCATATACGTAGCGTCATCAAATTGACGGCTTCACCAAGAACACCAACGCCAAACGTCACGCTCAGTTATGGTTCCCACATCGAATGGTGAGGCCGTGGCCAAGTGGCCGCGCAGACTCAGTCCGGCCTGCGGGGGACGCGGTCCGGACCGGTGCCGAGGGGACCGGCTTCCGCACATTCACGGCACGGGGGGTGCTTGGTGAACGACAACTCAATGGCGTTCAGACGCCACACGGACTTCGGCGCAGCCGGCACGGCGTGGATCCCTTCCACGCCCGCCGGTGCGTGAGCACAGGGGCGTTTCGCGCGAGGAGCTCCAGCAGAGTGGGTTGATGGCGGTCGCCGTCCTGCTCGTGCTGGGGGTGGCCGCGGCGTGGAGCGTCCTGATTCCCGGGGTCAGCGCGTGGGAGAACATCATCGTCGCGGTGATCGGCTCGCTCCGGCTCACCGGACCCGTGGCCGCCGCGTTCGCCGCCTGGGTGGCGGTGCGCAGGCGGCGCGGGACCGGCGGGCGGTCCCTGACCCCCTGGCAGGCGGTGCGCGCACCACTGGCGGTCCTGGTGGTGGCCGGCGGCGCCTTCACCGCCACGGTGCTGGTCCTGGCGATCAGGACGATGATCACCGAGCAGGCTGGGCGGCTGTTGCCCAGCGGTCTGGTCATGGGCGTGGCCGGGCTGGCCCTGTACGTCGTCATCGGCTGGGTGACCGGCTGGCTGCTGCCGTGGACGATCACTCCGGCGCTCGCGGGGCTCGGCTGCTACGGCCTGTTCGCCGGGCTGGCCCAGGGGCCGCCCTGGGCCGACCGGCTCACCCCGGCCACGCGGGAGCCGTACGACCTGTTCCGTGGATTGAGCGCGGCGGCGTTCACCGACCAGACGCTCTGGTTGCTGGGAATCAGCGCCGCCCTGCTGCTCGGCTGGGCCGCGGTGGTGACCCGCCAGGCGCTGGTCCTGGCCGCCGCCCTGCTCGCGGTGCTGGCGGCCGGGACCGGGGTGGCCCGGCTGTTCACCGAGCCGGGACCGGGCTCCGCCCAGCAGGTGGTCTACAGCTGCCAGGAATGGCCGATCATGGTCTGCGTGCACCCGGGAATGCACGCGGGGCTCCCCGAGCTCGGCTCCGCGTTCATCAAGATCGCATCCCGGCTGGCGGGGACGCCCGGCGAGTTCTCCCGGCTGGAGCAGCACCCCCGGCGTGACCAGGCGCCCCTGGCTCCGGGGACGGTCCCGATCCACGTGGACGACCTGGCCGCCGGATTCGCGGAAAGGGCGGCCGACGAGTTCGTCGAGGGTCTCGGCACGAAGTGCGGGGGCACCTCGGCGAGCGGATACCGCGACATCGTGATCGCGTGGCTGCGCGGCAAGCCGCTCCCCGGCGGACCGCTCCCCGAGCACCAGTACGCCGCCGCGTGGTTCTCCGGTCTCACGGAGGACCAGCGGCGCGACTGGCTCCGGCTGTACTACGCCGACTTCACCGAGTGCCGGCTACAAAGCACTCACTTCGGGGGGCAGGCGGGGCAGACCACTCAGACAGTGCCGCCGGGCCAGGGGGCCGGGGGCGGCCGGGCGGTGCCGTTCCCGCGGATTCCACAGGCCGAACCGTCCTACCAGGCGCCCGGTGTCACTCCCCCGATCCCGACGCTCCCGCCGTCGACCCCGTGGAAGTCCCCCTCGGGAAAACCCGATACGGTCCCGTTCCCACGCAGCTGACAAGATCAGCATAGGCTCCGCGTGAGAAAGCACCCTCCCAGGGAAGGGGACCGGCGTGAAAGCCCCCTTAGAAGCACCGCCCGAGGCGCCTCAGAAGCCTCGCAGGCGCCCCTGGCGCTTCCTCGCCGGGCTGCTCGTCGTCGTGATCATCCTTGCCGTGGGTGCCCGGCTGACCTGGTCGTGGCTCAACCCCTTCGGCGAGACCTCGATCGACCGCAGCCAGCCCGTGCTGCTGCAGTCCATTCACAACCTCAGCCGCTTCGAGGCGGCCACCGGCAACTTCCAGGTCGTCGTGGATCTGGAGAAGGACGCCTCCTTCCTGCCCGACGCCGTCAAGGGCAGCCGGACCCTCTTTGTCGGTGCGGGCGGCGTGGACGCCTACGTGGACTTCGGCGGCCTGCCCAACGGCGCGCTGACCATGTCTCCCGACCGCAAGGAAGTCACGATCAAGCTGCCCCGCGCCCAGCTCGAGAAGCCCAACCTCGACAACAAGCGCTCCTACGTCTACGCCCAGCAGCGCGGTCTCTTCGACCGGGTGGAGGACTTCCTGTCCTCCTCTCCCGCCGACCAGCAGGAGCTCTACGTACTGGCCGAGAAGAAGATCGCCGAGGCCGCCCAGGCCAGCGACCTGCGCAACCGGGCCGACCAGAACACCAAGGCCATGCTCCAGGGCATGCTGGGCACCCTCGGCTTCGACAAGGTCACCGTCAAGTTCGCCGACGAGCCCTAGAACGCCCCTGGAATGGCAGGACGGACCGGCGTCGAGGCCCAGGTGACGACGGGCCCGGGGGCCCTGCCTTCGCCTGAGGGCCTCGACCCGTGACCTCGAACGGAGACCGGACCGGGGCATGCGAGGCCGGTCAGCCGATGGCCTCCATGAGCTCGTCGGCGGCCGTGTAGGGGTCGAGATCGCCGTCCAGGACGCGGTCGGCCAGGACGTCCAGGCGCCTGTCGCCGTGCAGGTGGGCGAAACGGGAGCGGAGAGCGGCGAGGGCGATGGCCTCGATCTCGTCGCGAGCCCTGACCTGGCGACGGCGGGCGAGCTCGCCCGACTCCTCGAGGTAGGCCAGATGCTCGTCGAGGGCGTTGACCACGTCTTCGGCGCCCTCGCCCCGATAGGCGACGGTCGGCACGATCGGCGGCCTCCACACCCGCTCGACCAGGGCGAGCATGTTGCGGAGCTCGCGAATCGTCGCCTGGGCCCCGTCGCGGTCGGCCTTGTTCACCACGAACACGTCGGCGATCTCCAGGATGCCCGCCTTGGCCGCCTGGATGCCGTCGCCCATTCCCGGGGCGAGCAGCACGACGGTGGTGTCGGCCAGCGAGGCGATGTCCACCTCGGCCTGGCCGACCCCGACGGTCTCGATGAGGATGACCTCGCATCCGGCCGCCTCCAGGACGCGCAGCGCCTGGGGCGTGGCCCACGACAGCCCGCCCAGGTGGCCGCGGCTGGCCATCGACCGGATGAACACCTCGGGGTCGCATGCGTGGTCCTGCATGCGGACCCTGTCGCCCAGCAGCGCCCCTCCGGTGAACGGCGAGGACGGGTCCACGGCGAGCACGCCGACTTTCTTGTCCCGCTTGCGGAACGCCTGGACCAGCATCCCGGTGGAGGTGGACTTGCCCACGCCGGGAGAACCGGTGAGCCCGATGATCCGGGCCCGGTGCGGCCGGTCCGTGCGGAGCTCGGCCATGATCTCCCTGAGCCGGGGCGAGCCGTTCTCCACCATGGAGATCAGCCGGGCCACGGCCCGTGGCTGACCGTCCCTGGCCCGGGCGATCAGGTCGGAGACCTCCACGATCAGGCCGAGGGAACGCGGAGGATCAGGGCGTCGCCCTGGCCGCCGCCGCCGCAGAGCCCGGCGGCTCCGAGGCCGCCGCCCCGGCGCTTGAGCTCGTGGGCGAGCGCGAGGACGATGCGGGCACCGGAGGCGCCGATCGGGTGGCCGAGAGCGATGCCGCCGCCGTTGACGTTGATCCTGTCGAGGGAGACGCCGAGTTCCTTGGCCGACTGGAGGACAACCTGGGCGAAGGCCTCGTTGATCTCCAGCAGGTCGAGGTCCGCGGCGGTGAGCCCCTGCTTGCCGAGGGCGTGCTTGATCGCGTTGGCGGGCTGGGACTGGAGCGAGTTGTCCGGCCCTGCCACGTTGCCGTGGGCGCCGATCTCGGCCAGCCACTCCAGGCCCAGCTCCTCGGCCTTGGCCTTGGACATCACGACCACCGCGCAGGCGCCGTCGGAGATCTGCGAGGCGGAGCCGGCCGTGATCGTGCCGTCCTTGGTGAACGCCGGCCGCAGCCGCGACAGGACCTCGACGGTGGTGTCGGCGCGCACGCCCTCGTCCGCGGAGAAGACCACCGGCTCACCCTTGCGCTGCGGGATCGACACCGGGACGATCTCGGCGTCGAGCGTCCCGTTCTTGATCGCGGCGGCGGCTCGCTCGTGGGAGCGGGCGGCGAAGGCGTCCTGCTCCTCGCGGGTCAGGCCCAGGCGCGCGTTGTGCCGCTCGGTGGACTCGCCCATGGCCACCTGGTCGTAGGCGTCGGTCAGACCGTCGAGGGCCATCGAGTCCACGACGCCGGCGTCGCCGTACTTCACGCCTCTGCGCAGACCCGGCAGCAGGTGCGGGGCGTTCGACATGGACTCCATGCCGCCCGCGACCACGATGTCGAACTCACCGGCCCGGATGAGCTGGTCGGCCAGGGCGATGGCGTCCAGCCCGGACAGGCAGACCTTGTTGATCGTCAGCGACGGCACGGACATCGGGATCCCGGCCTTGACCGCGGCCTGGCGGGAAGGGATCTGACCGGCTCCGGCCTGGAGCACCTGACCCATGATCACGTACTGCACGGCCTCGGGGGCGACACCGGAACGCTCCAGCGCGGCTTTGATGGCGAGGCCACCCAGCTCGGCGCCCGAAAGACCGGATAATGAGCCGAGCAACCGGCCAATGGGCGTGCGAGCTCCGGCGACAATGACGGAACCAGACATAGAAGGGGCCTCCCTGACGGGGCTTGCGGCGACTTTGCCACCATACCCATGAGTACCCAAGCGACCGCCATGGAGGTTGGACCTATGTTCATGCGCATCGACCATGTGGGAATCGCCTGCCACAACCTGGAAGAGAAGATCGCGTTCTTCGAGCGGACCTTCGAGCTGACCGTGGTGGCACGGGAGATCAACGAGGAGCAGGGCGTCAAGGAGGCGATGCTGCACATCGCCGACGGCAACGGAGGAGGGTCCTACATCCAGCTCCTCGAACCGCTCGGCCCCGACACGCCGGTCGGCAAGTTCCTCGCCAAGCGCGGAGAAGGGGTGCACCACGTCGCGTTCGGTGTCCCGGACGTCGCGCGCGCCCTGGAGGAAATAGGCGGCAAGGGCATCCGGCTGCTCGACGAAAAACCGCGACATGGTTCGATGGGTTCCTCCATCGCCTTCCTCCACCCCAAGGACGTGGCGGGAATGCTCACGGAGCTCGTTCAGGCTCCAGATCATTAAAAACGCGCCGTGTCAAATGCAAGAAACGTTCATACGTAACAAGTCGTGCATAAAATTGGACGAGACCTCCAAGGCCGCGTCACCGGAGTACGCTGGCCTACCACCGGACGTGGATCCCGCCACGGCTCCCGCCTCGGATGTCCGAATCCCCCGTCCGGCCCGTGTAGCCGTCTCGACAACCCAGGATCGAGCCTCCATGCAGTCCGACATCGATGCCCAGCTCAATAATTTCTTTGAAGACGCCCCCGCTCGGGAATTCGACGTGGTGCTCCGTGGCTACGACCGGCACCAGGTTCACGACCATCTGAAGCAGATTGACGGCGAGCTGCGCCAGACCCGGGAGCAGCTTCAGGGTCTGCAGCGAGACCTGTCCGACTCCCAGCGGCAGTTGCAGGAGCAGGAGCGTCCGACCTACTCCGGCCTTGGCGCCCGGATCGAGCAGCTGCTCCGTCTCGCCGAGGAGCAGGCCACCGAGCTGGTCCAGGCCGCCCGGTCCGAGGCGAACGAGATCAAGGCCGCGTCCAAGGTCGACGCCGCGGACCTGCGCGCCGCCGCGGAGAACGAGGCGGCCGAGAAGCGCGCCCTCGCCACCCGCGAAGCCGACGAGATGCGCACCAGCGCGGAGCGCGAGGCCGAGGAGATCCGCTCGACCGCCCGCCGCGAGTCGGACGAACTGACCTCCACCACCGAGCGCGAGGTCGCCAAGCTGCGCGCCACCGCCGACCACGAGGTGGCCGAGAAGCGCGCCGACGCCGAGCGCGAGATCGCCAAGCTGCGCACCACCACCGAGCGCGAGGTCGCCCAGCTGCGCGCCTCGACCAAGCGCGAGCGTGACGAGGTCCTCACCACGGCCAAGCGCCAGGCCGACGAGATGCGCGCCCAGGCTCAGCGGGTCCTGGAGGAGTCCGAGGCCAAGCGTGCCCAGGACGAGGCCGAGTTCGACATCCAGCTCGCCGCCCGCCGCGAGGACGCCGAGCGTCAGGAAGCCGAGCGCCACGCCACCGCGCAGGCCGCCACCCAGAAGCTGGTCGCCGAGGCCGAGCAGCGTGCGGCCACCGCCGAGCAGCGCGCCACCAAGGCCACCCAGCAGGCCGAGCAGACCCGCCGCGAGGCCGACAGCCACGCCAAGCAGCTGGTCGCCAACGCGCGCAAGAACGCCGACCAGGTCGTCTCCGAGGCCAAGTCGAGCGCCGAGTCGATCGTCTCCGAGGCCAAGTCGGAGGCCGAGCGGAGCCGTTCGGTCGCCCAGCGCCAGGTCGACGAGCTGACCCGCCAGCGCGACAGCATCACCAGCCACCTCGCGCAGCTGCGCCAGCTGCTCGGTGGCGCCCCGCTCCCGGCCTCCGAGCCGGAGCCCGCGATCACCGCGGCCCCGCCGAAGCCGGCCATCCCTGCCGCCAACGGCAGCGAGAAGCCGGTCCCGGCTCCCGCCAAGGCGGAGACGAAGGACGACGACGCGGAGTGGTGGCAGGAGTAGGCACCGCTGATTCCGGGGCGTTGGCGACGGCTACGAGAGAGCCTGGTGACCTGACGGTCGCTAGGCTCTCTTCTTGTCTTCCCACCGTCCTCACGGTTCTGCGTACCTCTCTCCACTCCGCTAGGAGCAGCTGTGCCCGAAGCGTCCCAGGTGTCCGACGATCCCCAGGTCTCCGTCCCGGGCCCGCCCTCCTCCCCCGAGGTCTCCGGCGGACCGGAGACCTCCGGCGGACCGGCGAGCTCTGCCGTACACGACGAGCCGGTCACCTCCGGCGGGCATGCGGCGCACGGCAGGCCGCTCGCCTTCGGCGGTCATGGGAGGCACGACAGGCCGGGCGGACACGGGGCACGCGGCGAGCAGAGCACCACCGGCGCGCACGAGGCGCTGTACGGCGAGCCGGGTAAGCCACTGGCCAGCAACCCCTTCCTGATCGGCCTGACCGGCGGGTTGGGCCTGCTGACCGCGTGGGCGCTCTCCCAGGCGCTGGTCACCTCCCGCAGTGTGATCGTCCTGATCGTGGTGGCGATGTTCCTCGCCGTGGGGCTCAATCCGGCCGTCGAGGCGCTGCAGCGGCGGCGGATGGCCCGGCGCGGGGCGATCTCGATCGTCTTCGGCGCGGTGATCCTGTTCTTTGTGCTCTTCGGCCTGGCGATCGTCCCGCCGGTGACCCAGGAGGCGGCCGCGTTTGTCAGCGCTGTCCCCGGCTACACGAAGGAACTGCTCGCCAACCCCACGCTCAAGGGGTTGGACAGCGACTACCAGATCCTGACGAGGGCCGGCGACTACATCACCAGTGGCGGTCTCGCCCAGACCGTGGCGGGGGGCCTGCTCGGCGCGGGCGCGGTGGTGTTCAACGCGTTCTTCTCCGGGGTCACGCTGCTGGTCCTGACCCTGTACTTCCTCGGCTCGCTGCCCTCGATCAAGGATTATCTCTTCAAGCTCGTGCCCAGCAGCCGCAGGGAACGGTCCCGAGCGCTCGGCGACGAGATCCTCGACGGCATCGGCGGCTACGTGGCCGGCAACCTGCTGATCTCAGTGATCGCGGGCGTGGTCACCTGGGTGTTCCTCTCCGTCCTGGGCGTCGAGTACGCGCTGGCCCTCGCCCTGATCGTGGCGGTCACCGACCTGATCCCGCTCGTCGGCGCGACGATCGGCGCGGCGCTGGTGACCCTGGTGGCGCTCCTCCAGTCGGGAACGCTCGGCATCGCCTGCGCGATCTTCTTCCTGGTCTACCAGCAGGTCGAGAACTACCTGATCTATCCTCGCGTGATGAAGCGCTCGGTGGACGTGGCCCCGGCGGTCACCGTCATCGCCGCGCTGTTCGGCGGCGCGCTGATGGGCATCGTCGGGGCGCTGCTGGCCATCCCGGTGGCCGCGGCGATCGCGCTGCTCATCCGCGAGGTGGTGATCCCCCGGCAAGCTCGCCAATGAAGCCGGCCACGACGCGGTTGAACGCCTCGGGCTGCTCGATCGCGCTCAGGTGACCCGCCTTCTCGATCACGGCCAGCCGCCCGTCGGGCACGGCTTCGACCATCGCCTCGGCGTCGGCGCGCGGGGAGATCTCGTCCTCCTCCCCCACGATCACCAGGACGGGCACCTTGAGCGCCCGCAGGGTGTCGAAGGAGTCCCGGCGGCCCGCCATGGCCCGCTGCGCCCAGGCCACGGCGCCCGGCGGAGCCGCCTGGACCAGCCCGCGCACCCGGCCGAACACCATCGCCCTGCGCTGTACGGTGGTCTGCCCGAGCAGCCCGGGGAGCACCTCCTCCACCAGGACCGAGGAGCCGCTGTCGAGCACGGTGGCGGCGATCCGCTCGCGGTTCGACCGGGCCGCCTCCTGATCGGCGTCCGCCTTGGTGTCGGCGAGGATCACCCCCAGCACCCGGTCGGGGTGGCGGCGGCACAGGGCCATCGTCACGTAGCCGCCCATGGACAGGCCGCCGACGACCCCGCGCTCGATCCCCTCGCGGTCCAGCAGGCGCACGACGTCGTCGGCCATGACGTCGAGGGAGGGCTCGTCCTCGCCCAGCACCGAGCCGCCGAAGCCGCGCAGGTCGGGGGTGATGACCTTGCAGGTGGTCGCCAGGCCCTCACGCTGGGCCAGCCACATCGCCGATGACAGGGGGAAGGCGTGGAGGAGGACGACCGGAAGTCCCTCGCCCGCCGATCGCGTGTACAGGTGCACGCTGTCCACCGTATTCCCGTAC
The DNA here is from genome assembly GCF_900188345.1 of Streptosporangium subroseum. GTDB lineage: Bacteria > Actinomycetota > Actinomycetes > Streptosporangiales > Streptosporangiaceae > Streptosporangium > Streptosporangium subroseum. The sequence continues at coordinate 26,373 of NZ_FZOD01000044.1, forward strand.
TCCTCGTCTGACACCCCTTGATTCACCGGGCATTCAGGGCGGAGGGCCCGTCCTTCAGGGCGGGGAGGAGGCGATTCCTGTGTTTTCCCTGGGTGCGCGGGTCGGGCTCGGCGGGGTCGGGGTGTTCCGCGATAGCCAAGCGGAATGTGTTCGCTTGAGCGCGGCGGGGCGTGCCGTGCCGCGGGGGGAGGCTTCGGGGTCGCCCGGGCCGATGAACCGACGGACCCGGCCGGAGGGCCGGGTGCTGGAATCCCCGGTTCTCACGGCCGGGGAGGACGTCAGGACATCGCGGTGGCGCCGCCGTCGACGAAGAGGACCTGGCCGGTGATGTAGGCGGAGGCCGTACTGGCGAGGAAGACCGCGGGGTGGGCCATCTCCTCGGGGGTGCCCCAGCGGCGCATGGGAACGGTCTGGACGGTCGCCCGGCCGGCGTTCTCGTCCTCCCAGAGCCCGCGGTTGAGGTCGGTGGCGGTCCAGCCGGGGCACAGGGCGTTGACCCGCACCCCGCTCTCCGCCCACTCCAGGGCCAGGGTCTTGGTCAGCGCGACCAGGCCGGCCTTGGCCGCGGCGTAGGCCGCCAGCAGGGGGGCGCCCTTGGCCGCCACCGAGGCCACGTTGATCACCGAGGCGGTGCCTCGCTCGGTGAGGTGCGGCGCGAACGCGTGACAGACCGACATGGCGGAGTCGAGGTTGAGCCTCATCAGCTTGTCCCAGCCGGACAGTCTCAGGTCCTTGAACGGCACGAGGAAGTTGGACCCGCCCGCGTTGTTGACCACGATGTCCACGTGGCCCAGCTCCTCGATCCCCCGCTGTACGGCTGCCGCCACGGCCTCTCTGTCGGTGACGTCACAGGGGATGACGGCGGCCTGCCGCCCCAGCGCCTTCACCTCGGAGGCCACCTCGGCCAGTGACTCGGCCGACCGGGAGACGAGCGCGACGTCGGCGCCCGCCTCCGCGTAGGCGAGGGCGATCGCCCGTCCGATGCCCCTCGACGCCCCGGTGATGAACGCCTTCCTGCCGGAAAGATCGAACGCCTGCACGGCTGCCTCCTCGTTGACATGCGCCATCGGCTGCCAGGCCCGGCACACGCCGGCGAGCTGGAACCGAACAAGATTCTACGAGTCGGCGACCTCTGTGGGGAGGGGATGGGCGGCCGGATTCACTCTGCGGACGATCTCGTTGAGGACGATCCGCACGTACGGCTCGCCGACCCACAGGTGCTTGGCGCCGTCCACGCCGACGACCTCGGCCTGGGGCACCCGGGCGAAGCGCTCACGGGCTTCCTCCGGGCGCAGGTAGTCGTCGAACTCGGGGACCAGCGCGATCAGCGGCCGTCCGAACTCCGCCCACCCGTCGAGGTCGGCGTCGGTGGTCCGGTGCAGCGGCGGGGAGAGCAGGATGGCGCCCTCCACGAGCGGGTCGCGACCCCACTTGAGCGCGAGCTCGGTGCCGAAGGACCAGCCGACCAGCCAGACCCGGGGCAGGTCGTTGAAGTCGGCGCACTCCAGCGCGGCGGCGACGTCGAGGCGCTCCGCCTCGCCGCCGCCGAAGGCGCCCTCGGAGGTGCCCCGCTCGGAGGTGGTGCCGCGCGTGTTGAACCGCAGCAGGCCCAGATCCGCGAGGGCGGGCAGCCGGTTGGAGGCCTTCTTGAAGACGTGGCTGTCCATCATGCCGCCGTGGGTGGGCAGCGGGTGCAGGCAGATCAGTGTGGCCACCGGGGGCCTGTCTGCGGGAAGGGCCAGCTCACCGACGAGCTTCAGCCCGTCACCGGTGTGCAACTCGATCGGTTCCCTGCGCGCGGGCAGCACCGTAGAGGCCCTGATCTCCATGTGTCTCCTCAATATCTGCTGCGGCCGGGACCACGCTTGACCCGGTTGCGCCAGCACGCGGTGTGCCAGTGCCTGCGCTCGTTCTCTCCGCCGGACCAGGCGGGCCAGCTCACCAGGTGGGGCAGGCCGGGCCTGATCTCCTGGTCGCAGCCGGGGCACCGGTAGACCTTGTCCGCCCCGGCGCCGGTGACCCGGCGCACGTGCCAGTCGCCGTCGGGCCACTCCTCCACCTGGTCGACCCCGGGCACGAACTGGCCGACGGGACGGGAGGACCCCCGGTTTCCGCCCCTGTCGAAGGGGTCGGCCCGACGAGCCTTGCGGGGGCTCACGGCCGGTCTCGGAGACTCCGCACCCTGGCCGTGACGAGCTGGTCGAGCAGCGACGCGGGGGTGAGGGGAGATCGACGGTGCGGGGCGCGGGACGTACGGGGGTCGTGGCGGGTGGTGGAGCTCCGGCCGCGCGCCGATGCCGGTCCGGCCTCGGCGCCGATCACGGCGGACCCCGTACGGACGGAGGAATCGGGGCTCCCGAGGCCTGTCGTGGCGAGCCCGACCACTCCGGCCGTCCCATAGATGCTCGTCATCGCTCTCCCCATCGCACCCGCGAAATCCACTCCGTGCCGGCGACCGCCCGCTTCGGCACCGCAACAGTCTCCCAGAGACCCCCCGCCTACCCCAAAGCCGGGGACGGCTCACCCCTCCGACACTCGTCTTTGTGAGAACCTTTGGAAAGTACTTGAACGATAGTTGAGTAGTAATTATCATTTGAGGAGATGAGCGGAGGAGGAGTTCGTGGAGGACAAACTTGACCCGACGGACGCGCTCCGGCAGATCGGCGAGATCGACCGCCGCATCCGGCGGCCGGCGCGGGTCGCCGGATGGATCTTCGTAACCCTGGGACTGTGCACCATGCTGTACTGGCCGACCATGTCCCTCGGCCCGGTGTGGGCACAGGCGACGGCAGGGGTGATCTGGGTGGCGCTCGCGGTCGCGAGCACCTTCTATCTGGGCGCGATGAAGGTCCAGGACCGCGAGGTCACCTGGGTCAACAAGCCGACCTCTCCGGTGACCGTCGCCTACGTGATCTTCTTCGTGGTCACGTTCATCTTCGGGATGTTCTTCCGCCCCGAGAATCCGGGCGGCGGCTGGGTCGCGGCGCTGATCGTGCTGGCGGTGCTCTCCGGCCTCCCGGCGCTCTACGGCGGCTGGCGAATCCTGAGGGCGGGGCGATGAGCGGCGCCGGCTCGCATCCGCGGCACGCCCTGGACGACGTCATCCACGCCCCGGTCCGCCTGTCGATCATGGCCGCCCTGTCGGCCACGGAGAAGGCGGAGTTCCGTTTCCTGCGCGACACGATCGAGGTCAGTGACTCCCTGCTCTCCAAACACATCATCACCCTGGAAGAGGCCGGCTATGTCCGGGTGGAGAAGGTCTTCGTCGGCAAGCGTCCGCGCACCTGGCTGGCGCTCACCGACGAGGGACACCGGGCATTCCAGGAATACATCTCCGTACTGAGACGGCTGACCGAAGGATCCCCCCCGTGATCGAAATTGACGATCTGCACAAACGCTACGGCGACAAGACCGCCCTGGACGGGGTCACGTTCTCCGTGAAACCCGGCGAGATGTTCGGCTTCGTGGGAGCCAACGGCGCCGGGAAGACCACCACGATGCGAATCCTGATGGGCGTGCTGACCGCCGACTCCGGGTCCGTGCTCCGGGACGGCCGGCCGCTGACGTTCGAGGACCGGCGCAGGTTCGGCTACATGCCGGAGGAGCGCGGCCTCTACCAGAAGATGAAGGTCACCGAGCAGATCGAGTATTTCGGCCGGCTCCGCGGCATGGGCTCGGGCGACGCCAGGCGGGCGACCGAGGGCCTGCTGACGCGCCTCTCGCTCACCGAGCGCCGCAACGACGCGGTGGACACGCTCTCCCTGGGCAACCAGCAGCGCGTGCAGCTCGCGGTCGCCCTGGTGCACGAGCCCGAGGTGCTCGTCCTGGACGAGCCCTTCTCCGGGCTGGACCCGCTCGCCGTCGACGCGCTGGCCGACGTGCTCGCCGAACGGTGCCGCTCCGGCGTGCCGGTGCTCTTCTCCAGTCACCAGCTGGACCTGGTGGAACGGCTCTGCCACTCGGTCGGCATCATCTCCGCCGGTCGCATGGTGGCCAGCGGCGCGGTCGAGGACCTGCGTGACAGGGAGGGGCGCGGCCGGCTCAGGGTGATCGTCCGCGACGCGACCCCCGGCTGGACCTCCGGCCTGCCGGGAGACATCACCGAGAACGGTGACGAAGTCCTCCTCACCGGCGTCACCGGCGACGGCCAGGAGATCCTCCACCTCGCCGCCAAGGCGGGAAGGGTCGAGCACTTCGGCTGGCAGCGGCCCACACTCACCGAAATCTTCAGAGAGGCGGTGGCATGAGCAGCCTGTGGCTGGTCGCGCGGCGGGAGATCGTCACGCGCGGCCGTACAAAAGCCTTCGTCATCGGCCTCGTGGTGAGCGCCGTGCTGGTCGCCGCACTCGCGTTCCTCCCCCGGATCTTCGCCGGGCCCGACTCCTACACGGTGGGGGTCACCGGTTCGCAGTCGCTGCAGGCCGCGCTCCCCCAGACGGCGAAGGACATCGAGATCACCGTCAGGCAGTTCCCCGACGAGGCCGCCGCGAGCAAGGCGGTGCTCGCCGGCGACGTGGACGCCGCACTGGTGGCCGATCGCAAGGTGCTCGCCGACGGCGAGGTCGACCGGGAGCTCGGCCTGCTGCTGGAGAATGCGCACCAGGCGGCCCAGGTCCAGAGACAACTCGCCGACGCGGGCCTCGACCCGGCCAAGGTGGCCCAGGCGATGCGGGTCGCGCCCCTGGAGCAGGTCTCGGTCGGGACGGACACCCGCTATTCCGGCGTGCGAATCGGCATCGCGTCACTTCTGGTCATGCTGCTGTTCTTCCTGATCATCTACGGCTCCATGTATGTCGCCATGGGAGTGGTCGAGGAGAAGGGGAGCCGCATCGTCGAGATCCTGCTGACCTCGATCCGCCCCTGGCAGCTGCTCGGCGGCAAGATCGTGGGCCTGGGCGTGCTCGCGCTGGTCAACCTCGTCGTGGTCATCGTGGCCGGTCTCGGCGCCGCCGCGGCGACCGGCCTCGCCGCCGACCTGCCTCCGGGCATGACGGGGATCGTGATCAGCACCCTGTTCTGGTTCCTCCTCGGCTACGGGTTCTTCGCCGCGATGGCGGCGGCGCTCGGCTCGCTGGTGTCCCGGCAGGAGGATGTGGGCAGCGTCCTCACCCCGATGACGATGATCATGATGGTCGCCTATCTGGTCGCCTACTACGCGGCCTTCGAGCCCGGCGGTCCGGTGGCCCGCATCCTGTCGCTGGTGCCGCCGTTCTCCTCGATGGTCATGCCGGTCCGGATGGCCGGCGGCGAGGTGGCCGCCTGGGAGATCGCCCTGGCCGCGGTCCTGATGCTCCTGGCGACCGTGGGCACCCTCGCCCTCGGATCCCGCATCTACCAGCGCGCGGTCCTGCGTACGGGCGCCCGCGTCAAGCTCTCCGAGGTCGTGCGCTGACCCCCACGCCGGGGAAACCCGGCGTCCGCTCCCCGGCCGGACGTATCCTGGAGATCTGGGTCCCGTCCGGCCGGTAGGGTTCGCTCATGCGTCTGGTCATCGCGCGGTGCAGCGTGGATTACGTGGGAAAGCTCACTGCTCATCTTCCAATGGCGCCCCGGCTCATCCTCATAAAAGCCGACAGCAGCGTCTCGATCCATGCCGACGATCGGGCATTCAAGCCACTGAATTGGATGAATCCGCCGTGCAAGCTCCGCGAGGAGGACGGCACCTGGACGGTGACCCACGGCAAGACCGGTGAGAAGCTCGTCCTCACCATGGAGGAGATCATCCACGACTCCAGCCACGAGCTGGGCGTCGACCCCGGTCTCATCAAGGACGGCGTCGAGGCCCACCTGCAGGAGCTCCTCGCCGAGCACATCACCACACTGGGCGCCGGCTGGACGCTGATCCGCCGCGAATACATGACGGCGATCGGCCCGGTCGACATCCTCTGCCGCGACCACACGGGCGCGACCGTGGCCGTGGAGCTCAAGCGGCGCGGTGACATCGACGGCGTCGAACAGCTCACCCGCTACCTGGAGCTTCTCAACCGCGACCCCCTGCTGGCCCCGGTGAAGGGCGTCTTCGCCGCCCAGGAGATCAAGCCCCAGGCACGCGTGCTCGCCGCCGACCGGGGCATCGGCTGCGTCACCCTCGACTACGACAAGCTACGGGGCATCGAGCGCAACGACACCCTGTTCTAGGGGCCGCCCGCCTCGGTCGTGTCCTCCGCTGTCCTCCGAATGTTCTTCGGCTGTCCTCCGAATGGAGGACAGCCGGTTCCACCGGTCGTTGGTGTCGCCAAAGCCGTACGGACGCGACATTTGAACCATGACGACAGCGGTGAGAGTTCGTGGCCTGACCAAGCGCTACGGCGACGTGCAGGCGGTCGGCGGAATCGACCTGGACATTCGCGCGGGCGAGGTGTTCGCGATCCTCGGCCCGAACGGGGCGGGGAAGTCCACCACGGTGGAGATCCTGGAGGGGTACCGCACCCGGGACACCGGAGAGGTGAGCGTCCTGGGCATCGACCCGGACAAGCCGACCCGCGAGTGGCGCTCCCGGCTCGGCATCGTGCTCCAGACGGCCGACGACGTGGCCGAGGCGACGGTGCGGGAGACCGTCCGGCATTTCGCGGGCTACTATCCGGACGCCAAGGATCCGGACGAGGTGATCGAGCAGGTCGGCCTGACGGACAAGGCCGGCAAGCGCATCCGTCAGCTCTCCGGCGGCCAGCGGCGCCGGGTGGACGTCGCCCTGGGCGTGATCGGCAATCCTGAGCTGCTCTTCCTCGACGAGCCGACCACCGGGTTCGACCCCGAGGCCCGCCGGCAGTTCTGGGAGCTGATCGGGGGCCTGGCCCACAACGGCACCACGATCGTGCTGACCACCCACTACCTGGACGAGGCAGAGGCGCTCGCCGACCGGGTGGCCGTGGTCGCCGGAGGCCTGATCGTCGCCGAGGGCGAGCCCAAGACCCTGGGAGGCCGGGCGACCGCCAAGGCCAAGGTGAGCTGGTTCGACGAGGGTGAGCGCCGCTCGCTGGAGACCGACACCCCGACGAGGACCGTGCTGGAGCTGACCCGGCGGTTCGACGGCGAGGTTCCCGAGCTGACCGTGACCCGCCCCTCGCTGGAGGACGTCTACCTCCAGCTCATCGAGGCTCCCGCCTGATGGGTGACCAGCCTCATCCCGCGAGCCCGATCCCCCCGATCCAGCGTCGACCGACCCCCCGAGGTGACCGTCCCGTGAGCGAAACCGTGACCCGAACCCCCGCTCCTCCCCTCCGTACCAGGCAGCCTTCCGCGACACAGCTGGGGCTGTCGCGGGCGGCCATCGAGACCAGGATGTTCTTCCGCGAGAAGGACGCGGTCATCTTCACCTTCTCCTTCCCCATCGTCCTGCTGGTGATCTTCGGCTCGATCTTCGCGGGCGATCTGGAGGGGACGGGGCTCACCGTCTCCCAGCTCTACGTGGCGTCGCTGATCGGTTCGGCGGCGATGACCGGCTTCCAGAACCTCGGCATCAACATCGCGGGGGACCGCGACGACGGCACGCTCAAGCGGCTGCGCGGCACGCCGCTGCCTCCCGGCTCCTACTTCGTCGGCAAGGCGCTCAACACCCTGTTCATCTCCTTCCTCCAGGTCGTCATCCTGCTGGCGATCGGGGTCACGATGTTCGGCCTGGAGCTGCCGTCGGAGGCGGGCAGGTGGGTGACCTTCGCCTGGGTGTTCGTTCTCGGGGTGCTCGGCTCGTCCCTGCTCGGCATCGCGGTCAGCAGCCTGCCCCGATCGGCCAAGAGCGCCAGCGCGGTGATCTCCATGCCGTTTGTGGTGCTGCAGTTCATCTCCGGGGTGTTCATCCCCATCAGCGAGCTCCCGTCCTGGCTGGTGAACATCGCCTCGGTGTTCCCCCTCAAGTGGATGTGCCAGGGTTTCCGCTCGGTTTTCCTCGGTGATGCCGGCGCCACGCTGGAAATCGCGAAATCATACGAACTGGACCGAGTCGCCCTGGTCCTCGGAGCCTGGGTCATCGGAGGACTGGTGCTGTGCCTGATGACGTTCCGCTGGAAGAGCCGCCGCGACGGATAAACCATGTGGGTCGGCCCGGCTATGTCACCAACCCAGCCGGGCCACACATATGGGACTCGCTGCGCATCTGGGAGATCCTCCTGTTCGTGGCGACCCTCGCCCCCGCCACGATCATCCTGCTCGGCGACCTGCCCGTACGCGACAGGGTGATCGTGGCGGTATGCCTGGTCTCGATCCTGCCGCTCTATTTTGTGCTCGGCCGCCCGGCGATCATGGCCGAGAACCGGCGGCGCGGTGCGGTCTACATCGCGCTCCTGATCCTGCTGTTCATCCCGGCCACGTTCATCACCTCCGACGTGACCTTCGCCCTGTTCGGGCTCTGCCCGCAGTGCTTCATGGTGTTCCCGACCAGGCAGGCCATGATCGCGGTGATCGTGCTGAACCTCGTCCCGGCCATCAGTTACCTGTTCCTGGAGCCGGAACCCAGCTGGTTCGGTTTTCTGACGGTCACCCTCATCGTGATCGTCTTCTCCTGGGTGTTCGGCGTCTGGATGGAGGGGGTCTCCAGACAGAGCAGGGAACGGGCCGAGCTCATCGAAGAACTGATGAGCAGCCGGGCCGAGGTGTCCCGGCTCTCGGCCGAGCGCGGGGCCCTGGCCGAGCGCGAGCGCCTCGCCGGGGAGATCCACGACACCCTGGCGCAGGGCTTCACCAGCATCATCATGCTGATCCAGGCCGCCGAGGCCCGGTCCGACCCGGCCCGCCACCTGGCGCTGGCCGTACAGACCGCGCGCGAGAACCTGGCCGAGGCCCGCGCGCTGGTGGCCGCGCTCAGCCCGGCGCCGCTGGACGGCTCCACCCTGGACGAGGCACTGGTACGGCTGGCGGACCGGCTCAGGGAGGACATGGGGATGACCGTGACCTTCACCGTCCGCGGAGAGTCACGCCCGCTGCCGCCGCCCATCGAGGTGGTGCTCATCCGCGCCGCCCAGGAGTCCCTGGCGAACGTGCGCAGGCACGCGGCGGCGAGCCGGGTGGACGTCTCGGTGGTTTACGGCCCGGAGACGGTGGCGTTGGAGGTCCACGACGACGGGTGCGGCTTCGACCCGGCTGCCACCGGCGGATACGGCCTGCGCGGCATGCGGAGCCGGGTGGAGCAGGCGAGCGGCTCGATGCGGGTGCGGAGTTCGCCGGGAGGGGGAACGACGCTGATCGTCGAGATGGCAGAGTGACCGTCGTGATATTTCAGGACAACCCCCCACCCTCGCGCCAGCACGCCTTCATGCGTCTGAACGGGTGGGAGTTGCTCTATCTCGTCACCTTCCTGGCCGCCCTTGTTTTCATCGTCTTCGACGACACCCTCGGGACCGCCGAGCGGGTCATCTCCATCGCGCTGATCAGCGGGTGCCTGGCGGCATACCTGCGTTTCGGGCGACGAGCCGTCGGCGTGGGATACCGCTCGTGGGAGGGCCGAACGTACGTCGTCCTGCTGATCGTGCTGTTCACCCCGGTGACGATCATCTGTCCGCCCACGCGGTTCCTTCTTTTCGCCCTGTGCGCGCAGTGTTTCATGATGCTCCCCATGAACCAGGCGAAAGTCGCCGTGATCATTTTCAATGCGATCCCCGCGCTGGAGTTTCTCTTCGTCACGCCGTCCACGGAGGAGCTGGTCACCTTCCTGGGGGTGACGGTCATCGCCGTCACCTTCGGGCTGATCTTCGGCCCCTGGCTCGTCGGCATCATCGGCCAGAGCAGGGAGCGGGCCTCACTCATCGAGGAACTGGAGGCACGCCGGGCCGAGGTGTCCCGGCTCTCGGCCGAGCGCGGGGCCCTGGCCGAGCGCGAACGCCTCGCCGGGGAGATCCACGACACCCTGGCCCAGGGCTTCACCAGCATCATCATGCTGCTCCAGCAGCCCGAGGCACGGCGGATCGAGCTGGCCATACAGACCGCGCGCGAGAACCTGGCCGAGGCACGCACGCTGATCACCGCGCTGAGCCCGGCGCCCCTGTCGGGCGCCACCCTGGAGGAGGCGCTCGGCCGGATCACCGCGCAGTTCGGCGAGGAGCTCGCGGTGTCCGCCACCTTCGAGGTCAGGGGCGACTTCAGGACGACCTCGACCAGGGGCGAGGTCGTCCTGCTCCGCGCGGCGCAGGAGGCGCTGGCCAACGTACGGAAGCACGCCCGCTCCAGGGCCGTCGCGGTGACGCTGGAATACACCCCCGAGGCGACCCGGCTGACCGTCCGCGACGACGGCACGGGCTTCGATCCGGCCGCCACCGAGGGATACGGCCTGCGCGGCATGCGCGCCCGGATCGAGCAGGTGGGCGGCACCCTCACGCTGACCGGCCCTCCGTCCGGGGGCACCCTCCTTGAGGCCGCCATCCCCGCCGACCAGCCCGGCGGCCCCGCCCCGTCCGACCATTCCGACCCTCCCGCCAAGGAGCATCACAGTGCTGCGTCTGATGATCGTCGATGACCACCCCGTGGTTCGCGAGGGCCTGCGGGGGATGCTGGAGGCCGATCCGGGGATCACCGTGGTGGGCGAGGCGGCGTCGGGGGACGAGGCGGTCGTGCGGGCCGGGGAGCTCAGACCGGATGTGATCCTGATGGACCTGCGCATGCCGGACGGCGACGGGGTGAGCGCCACCTCGCGCATCCTCGCGAACCGGCCGGAGAGCCGGGTGATCGTGCTGACCACCTATGAGACAGACCAGGACATCGTGCGGGCGGTCGAGGCGGGGGCCGCCGGATACCTGCTGAAGGACACCTCCAGAGCCGACCTGCTGGCCGCGATCGTCTCCGCGTCGCGCGGCGAGACCGTGCTGTCGCCCTCGGTGGCGACCCGGCTCGTCACCCGGATGCGAGCCCCGGTGACCGAGTCGCTGTCGCCGCGCGAGGCCGAGGTGCTCTCCCTGGTGGCCAGGGGACTGACCAACGGGGAGATCGGCAAGGCCCTGTTCATCAGCGAGACCACGGTCAAGACCCACCTGCTGCGCGTCTTCGGCAAGCTCGGTGTCTCCGACCGCACCGCCGCCGTGACCACGGCTCTCGACAGGGGCCTGCTCATCCGTTGAACGTCCGGGACCGGCGCCCCGCATCGCCGGAATGGCCCCCGCCTCGTTCATTCGCGACCGGAAGGAACTTGACCGACTAGTCAGGCTTGTGACCTTCTTGCATGGACGACGCAAGCAATAGCGCATTGACCCTTCCACAAAAAGGATCTTGCACCCATAATGGTGGATTCCGGGGGCCATGACCATGAGGTGGAAGTGATAGAGCGAGCATTTGTCAACCCCACACTGAAGGCAGGGGCTTGACATGAATGGACGGTCATACAGGGGAATGTCGGCGGAGGAGCGGCTGACGGAGCGTCGGGAGCGCCTGATCTCCGCGGCGTACACCCTTTACTCCGACCCTGGTTTTCCGGAGACCACGATTGAGAAGCTGTGCGCCTCCGCGCGCATTTCCAATCGCGCCTTCTACGAATGTTTCTCCGGACGCACAGAACTGATGCAGGTGGTCCACGACCGGTGCGTGCACGAGACTCTGCTCTCGGTGGCGAAGTCCGTCAAACAGGCCCCCGACACGCTACTCGACCGGGTCGAGGCGGGCATCACCGGATACATCGACTTCGTCACCGAGGACCGGCGCCGCGCCCGGATCATGCACCTGGAGGTGCGCCGGGCGGGAGACTGCCTCATCACCTCGCGCCAGCAGGCGGTGAAGGCCTTCACCAACATGATCGAGACGATCGTCGCCGACCGGCCGGAAGCGGTCAGGATCAACCGGCATCTGCTCGCGCTGGGCATGATCGGGGCGCTTCAGGAACTGCTCATCGAATGGGTGCTGGCCGACGACCCTCCCGAGACAGACCGCCTGATCAGCACCGCCGTGCACATCTTCCACCGGTCCTTCGCGACCTGATCGCCCGCGCGAGCCGCGAGGACGAGGACGGGCTCGGATGAACCCGTCCTCCTCGATATGCCCGGTCCGCCGGCGTCCCGAAGACCGGCGGTGGCCGGGATCAGGCCACCGCCGCCACGGGGAGCTCGACGGTGAGAACCCGGTTGAGCCGGGTCACCGCCAGCACCCGCATCACTCGCGGTGGCACCCCTCGCAGAATAAGGCGGCGTTCCGCGCCCACAGCGCGGCGATGCGTGCCCACCAGCACTCCGAGACCGGTGGCGTCGATCATTTCCAACCCGGAAAGATCTACGATCAGGTCACCCTCGCCGGAGTCGACTGCTCCGTGCAGCCGCGGGCGTACCCCGGCGACGGTGCCCACGTCGAGACGGTGCCCGACGCTGACCACCTGGGCCTCGGGGTTACCAGGGACGCGCATGCCTCCTCCTCAAACCTGGTCGTGTAACCGACACGTCCAGGCACAACGGCGATGCGCCACCACAGCCAGTAGGTCACGCACCGTATTCGTACGATGTCACAGTATGAACGTGGGTGCGTCCCCCACACGCGTCCCGATTCACACTCATTACGGCCATGACTTTCCCTTTCCCGAAGAGGAAGAGAAGATGCCGTTCAGAGCCACCCCTTTTCCTGGGCCGCCCGGATCGCGTTGATCCGGTTGGTGGCGCCCAGTTTGGTGATGGCGCTGGATAGGTAGTTACGGACGGTGCCCTCGGTGAGATGCAGCGATGCGGCGATCTCACCGACCGGCGCGCCCTGCGCGGCCAGGGCCAGAGCACCGCGCTCCCGTTCCGTGAGCGGGCTCTCCCCCGCCATCATCGCCGAGGCCGCCATTTCCGCGTCGAGATAGCGGCCGCCGGAATGGACCCTGCGGATCGCGGCGGCCAGCTCGTCCACGGAGGCGTCCTTGGGGATGAAGCCACGCACTCCCGCCGCGAGCGCCCGCCGCAGGTATCCGGGCCGCCCGAAACTGGTCAGCATCACCATCGCGTGGCCCGGCAGCGTCTCGGCGACGCTCAGCCCGTCCATTCCCGGCATCTCGATGTCCAGCACGATCACGTCGGGACGACGATCCCGTACGGCCTGCGCCACCAGGTCTCCCCTGGCCACCTCGGCCACCACCTCGATGTCCTGCTCCAGGCCCAGCAGGGTGGCGATCGCCCCCCGGATCAGGTGCTCGTCGTCGGCCAGCAGTACCCGGATCATCGCATTCCCTCCAGCGGGATCGTCGCCCGCAGCCTGAACTCACCGTCACCTTTACCGTCGCCGCCGACGGTGACGGCTCCCCCCACGGTCGCCAGCCGCTCCGACAGCCCGGCAAGCCCGGTGCCGCCGCGCCCGCCCGTCCCCGCCACCCCGTCGTTGGTCATCTCCAGCACGGCCGTACCGTCGCGAAGCGCGACCGCGATCCGGCAGCGGGTCGCCGAGCTGTGCCGCAGCACGTTAGTGGCGCCCTCGCGGACCACCCAGGCCAGCAGCGTGGCAAGCTCGTCGGGCACCTGCTCCCGGGGCGTCTCCAGCGTGCAGCGGATGCCGGCCGCCTCCAGCACCGCGGTCATGCTGCGCAGCTCGGCGTCGAGATCGACGACCCGGTAGCCGCGCACCGCCGTACGGATCTCCTTCAGCGCCTGCCGCGCCAGCCCTCGCACCTCGTCCATCTCCGCGACGGCCCGCGCCGCGTCGACGCTCGACAGCTTGACGGCCACCTCGCTCTTCACCGCGATCGCGGAGAGGCTGTGCCCGACCAGATCGTGCAGGTCGCGGGAGAACCGGAGCCGCTCCTCGGTGACGGCCAGCCGGGCCTGAGCCTCCTTGCCCTCCTCCGCCAGTTTGACGACCTGCCAGAACCAGAGCTGGAGTCGATTGGTGGAAGGCATCACCAGGGCGACCCCGACGAAGGTGCCGATCAGGCCTTGTTCGTCGGCCTCGTACGGTGCGACCATCATGCGGTCGAAGCCGGGGAAGAGACCGTCCCCGATCGATACGAGAAACAATGGGACCACGGTCGCACCCAGGCTGGCGACGAGCGTGCCGACCCTGTTCAGCAGGAGCGCCGCTCCCGTCGCCCAGGCCGGGGCGAGCAGTCCCCAGGTCCACAGGTGGGTCTCCTGGGTCAGCAGCAGGACGATCACGAGCACGCCCGAGACCACGATCTCACGATTGGCCGTGGTCCCGGCGACGGCCGCCTTCACCATTCTCATATAGACGGCGCTGAAGGCGATCAGTCCCAGCAACCCGAGAACGAGAGTGGGGAGGGCCTCGGAATCCGCCTTCCCGCCTGCCGCGATTCCGTTGAAGGCACCAGCCCAGGCCAGGGGAATGCCGATGATCAACGACCAGAAGGTCAACCGGCGGAGCCGCTCGACGGGCGTTCGCTTCCCGCCCCGGGGGAAAAAACGAAGGACGGAGCGCCTGAGACGCCCCGTCGCTCCCTCATCATCATTTATCGCCATTTCGCAACGAACGTTAGCCGTGTCGGGGTTCCCAGCGGAACAGCCATCTGGCCAGCAGGGCCGCCACCGCGATCCAGGCCAGCAGGATCCCCAGGGAGGGCAGCGCGGCCACCCACTGCCCGGCCATGCCCAGCGCCTCGCCGCTCCCGGAGAAGTGATCCTGGCCAAGGAAAGCGGTACGCATGATCGTCACGACCGGGGTCACCGGAAGCAGGGTGGCGACCGTGCCCAGCGGACCGGGAAGCATGTCGACGGAGAAGGCCACCGGCGCGCCGACCATCATGAGCAGGATCACCGGAAGCACCGTGACCTGGGCCAGCTCGGCGTTGGGGGTGATTCCGGAGAAGGCGGCGGCGAACAGACCGAACAGCACGACCCCCAGGACCGCCGCGAGCACCAGCAGCGGCACGTTGGCCGGCAGCACCCCGTCGGACCGGTTGATCCAGATCACCAGCAGCGCCACCTGGCCGAGAAAGAGCGCGAGCGCGCCGAGGGCGCTGCCGCCGAGGACCGCCACCGAAGACGGCTGGCCCCCGCGCAGCCGCTTGAGCACCAGTTCCTCACGCCGGGCCGTGAAGGTGTTGACCAGGTTGGTGAAGACCGCGAACCCCAGCATCAGGCCGGGCACCCCGGTCAGCACGTAGAGCGTGCTGGGCACCCCGGAGATCTCAGCGCCCCCCTGGACCTGTGTGAACAACCAGGCCATCAGGAGCGGCAGCAGCAACACGGTGAACAGCACGGTGGTGTTCCTGAACACCAGGGTCAGGTCGAGCCTCGCCAGCCGTACGGCGTGCAGGACGTCGGTCCTCATGATCGCTCCCCACTTCTCCTGCGCTGTGTTCGCTGTGTCCGCTGTGTCCGCCGCCACCGCGGCCGTTCGTTCTTCGCGGATCGCTCCGCTCTCCCCGACGGATCCTGCCCGCCTCATCGGACCTCTCCGACCACACGCATGAACGCGTCCTCAAGGGTTCCCCTGCGTACGGCCAGCCGCTCCAGGGTCTCGCCGCGCTCGTCGGCCCACTTCAGCAGCGGCCGGAGCGCGGCGTGCGCGCGGGCCTCGGCCCGTCCGCCGGTCAGGGTGTAGGTGACCTCGGTGCCGCCGCCCGCATAGGTCAGCGTGGGAACGGTGCCGTCCAGAGAGGGCAGGTCACCGAAGGACCAGGTGACACCGGCGAGCCGGAAGGCGACGGTGTCACCGGAGCCGGCCACCACCTCCTCGACCGTGCCGTAGGTATGGATCCGGCCCTCGTGCATGATGGCCAACCGGCTGGCGAGGCGCTCGGCCTCCTCCAGGTAATGGGTGGTGAGCAGCACGGTGGTGCCGCCGGCCCGCAGGTTCTCGATCACCTTCCACGTGGTCCGGCGGGCCTCGGGGTCCATTCCCGTGGTCGGCTCGTCCAGGAAGAGCACCTCGGGGGCCGACAGCACCGCGAGCGCGAGGTCGAGCTTACGTTTCTGCCCGCCGGAGAGCTGCCGGACCTTGGTCCTGGCCTTGCTCTCCAGGCCGACCAACTCCAGCGCCCCCATGGTCCGCCGGTCCACTCCCCTGACCCGGCCCATGAGATTGAAGCTTCCGGGCAACGTGGTGGTGCCGGACAGGGTGACGGGACGCCCCCCGTCCTCGCTCAGCCCCTTCCACAGGTCCACGGTCTCGGCCACCGTGAGGTCGCCGAGGAATCCGCCCTCCTGCAGCATGATCCCCACGCGGAGGCGCAGCTCGCGCCGGTGCCGGATCGGATCGAGGCCGAGCACCCGGACGGTGCCGTCGGTGGCGGGCGTGAAGCCCTCCAGCACCTCCATCGTGGTCGTCTTACCGGCGCCGTTCGTGCCGAGCAGGGCGAAGATCTCGCCCCTCGGGACGGTGAAGGAGACGCCGCGCACGGCCTCGAAGTCACCGTACCTCTGCCGGAGCCCGCCGACCTCGATCACGTTGTCGAGGCCGGCGGCTTCGGTGCCCGTCGCGTCCACACCCTGTCGCAATGTCATGTGGACAATCGTTGCCTTCCTGCCTTTTTGCAGGTAGACGCCGATATCACCGGAGAGATCCGTATCTCTCAGGTGATCGACATGACAAATGTCAACTACGGGCGGGGCGGCAGCGCCGGACGACGGCGGGAGGGGCGGGTCGCCGGGTCCGGCGGGGTCGCCGCCGGGCGCTCCTCCAGGGCGGCCAGCGCGAGCCGTACCGCCTCCTCGATCTGCGGATCCCGGCCGGCCGCCCAGTCATCGGGAGTGATGTCGACCTCGACGTCCGGGTCGACGCCGTAGTTCTCCACTCCCCAGCCGAGTCCCTCGAACCAGAACGAGTACTTGGGCACGGTGATGTGCGACCCGTCGACCAGGCGGTGGCCGTTCTCGATGCCGATGACGCCGCCCCAGGTACGGGTGCCCACCACGGGCCCGAGCTTGTGGATCTTGAAGGCGGCGGTGACGATGTCTCCGTCGGATCCGGCGTTCTGGTCGGTGACCGCGACCAGCGGCCCGCGCGGGGCGTCCTCGGGGTAGGTGATCGGCGCCATGCCCCTGGGCAGGTCCCAGGCGATGACCCGGCGGATCAGCTTCTCGATGACAAGCTCGGAGGTGTGACCGCCCCGGTTGCCCCGGACGTCCACGACGAGCCCCTCGAAGGTCATCTCCCTGCGCAGGTCACGGTGGAACTGCGCCCAGCCCTCGGCGACCATGTCCGGGATGTGCAGGTAGCCGAGACGGCCGCCGCTGAGCTCCCTGACGTGCGCCCGGCGCGAGGCCACCCAGTCCTGGTAGCGGAGGCGCCGATCGTCGCGGAGCGGGGTGACGACCACTCGCCGGCCGCCTCCCAGGGTCAGTTCGACCGGCTTGTCCGCGGCGCCGACCAGCAGCCGCGCGGGCCCCTCCGGCGGCACCGGGCGACCGTCGACCGCGAGCAGCGTCTCCTCCTGCCGGACTCCGGCCCCCGGCGCGGCCAGCGGCGAGCGGGCGTACACGTCGGAGGACTCGCCGGGAAGGATCCGGTCCACCTGCCAGCGGCCGTCGCCGTTCACCGACAGGTCGGCGCCGAGCATGCCGACCGGCTCGAACCCCCTGTGCTCCCAGG
The DNA here is from genome assembly GCF_900188345.1 of Streptosporangium subroseum. GTDB lineage: Bacteria > Actinomycetota > Actinomycetes > Streptosporangiales > Streptosporangiaceae > Streptosporangium > Streptosporangium subroseum. Next base: position 43,791 of record NZ_FZOD01000044.1, read on the forward strand.
GAGCGGGGAAGACGTAGGCGTGCGAGCTGCCCAGCTCTCCCAGGACCTCCCAGAGCAGGTCGGCGAAGTCGTCCGCGGTGGCGACGCGATCCACCAGCGGCCGATACTCCTCCAGGACGGCGTCCCACTCGACGTCGGCCATGTCGTCGACCCAGAAGTCGGCCCGCATCCGGCGGCCCGCCTGGGTGTAGGCATGATGCCGGTAGGCCTGCGGGTCACCGGTGATCCGGATTCGCGACAGGTCGATGGTCGTGTCGTCGCCGTTCTTGCCGTTGGACGACTTTCCGGTGGCCGAACGGACCGTGAGCGTTCCCTTGTCGCTGACGACAAGCTGGGTGCCGTCCCCGCTCACCCGATACCAGTCGAGCTTCTCCACCAGTTCCTCGCACTTGCGCCTGCCGAGGTCGTAGCGGTCCAGTGCGGGGCTGGGAGAGTCGCCCCCCACCCGATCCCTGTCCTCGCCGAGCTCCCCGGCCAGCGGCTCGCGAAGCCAGACGAACCCGCCCTTGACCGCCTGCAGGTTCGAGTAGCGGCCCTCGGGCACCGGCACCTGCACGACCCTTGCGGCGATGCCGTCCAGGTCGACGGTGAGCGCGGTGCCGTCTTCCTTCTTGTCCTTCTTGTCGTCACCGGCCTCGCCGGAGCCTTCGGAGTCGTCGGAGTCCCCCGCCGACCGGCCGTCGGAGCTGGGCGCGAACGGCGACGGCGTGGCCGCGGCCAGCGGCACCAGATAGGGGCGGTAGCCGAACGGGAAGGACATGTCGAAGGAGTGCGCGTCGTAGACGGGGTCGAAGCCGCGGCGTGACAGGAACGCCAGGTAGTCGCCGGTGAACGCGGGCGAGATGTCCACGAACCGGCCGTCGGTGATGTCGGTGACGACCCGGTCCGCCATCCTGGCCAGCCGGATCCTGCGGAGCTGCGGGCCCTCCGGCTGCGACCAGGCCAGCCAGGCGGAGTCGGGCGACCAGGTCGGCCCGTCGATCTCACCCTCGGCCTTGACCAGCTCGGTGACCTCGCCGGAGGCCACGTCCACCAGGAGCATCCGCCCGTCCCTGGTGGCCACCGCGATCGTGTTCCCGTCGGGCGCGACGGCCAGATCGCCGACCTCGCCCAGCTTCCCCGCGGCGATCCTGCGGCTCTCCCCGCCGCCGACCGGGCCGATCTCCAGGCCCTGCTGCTCGCCGTCGTCGAAGACCCACACCACCCGGTCCTTGCCGAGGACGCGGGGCCGCCCCGCCGACAGGCCGGTGCTGAGCTGGCGCGCCGGACCGTCCCGGTGGGTCACCCAGTGCACCGAACCCTGGATCTCCACCGCGCTGGCCCGCCCGGTCGCGTCCACGACCAGGTCGTGCAGCCGCCTGCCCGCGTTGACCTGGTACGGCTGCCGCCCGCGCGGCGGGGAGCCGAGCGTGACGTCGAGCTTGCGCCCCTCGTCGTCGAGGCCGTCCAGAAGGTAGAGGTCACCGGCGTTCTGATAGACGATCCGGGTGCCGTCGGTGGTGGCGTGCCGGGCGTAGAAGACGTCATGGTCGGTGTGGCGACGCAGTCCGGTGCCGTCCAGCGCGCAGGAGTAGAGGTTGCCGACGCCCTCGTGATCGGAGAGGAAGGCCAGACGCCCGCCGACGAGCATCGGGCTGGCGAAGTTACCGTTCAGCTCTGCCAGCAGCCGGGTGAAGTCACCGCCCGCCTGCTGGACCCAGAGGCGCCCCGCCGTACCGCCTCGATAACGTTTCCAGGCCGCGGGGTCGCGGGTGAGGGAGGCGGTGAGCAGCGCCACGGAGTCCTCAAGGACCGAAAGGTCGTTGACCGGGCCGTAGGGCAGCTTTTCTGCCTGGCCGTCACTCAGCGCGTAGACCCACGCCTGCGAGGCGAACGGCTGCCCGGTCGCGCTGATCGCGAGGACCTTGCCGTCCGGCGTCCAGCCGCGTGTACGGGTCCGGGAATCGCCCCAGTAGGTCAGCCGTTCGGCCGAGACGGACTCCAGATCGGCCAGGAACACCTCGGGAGCGCCCTCCCGAACGCTCGTCCAGGCAACCTTCGTACCGTCGGGAGAGAGGCGGGGATGGCCCGCGGGAGCTCGGTCCGAGGAGAGACGCCATGCTCGGCCGCCGTTCACGGGGGCCGCCCAGACGTCGTCATCGGCGACGAACGTCAGCGTCTCACGGGCTATGTGAGGGAATCGCAGGTAGAAACCAGAAGCCATCGGTAAATCATATTGTCCACTATCGGGTTAAACAGAGTATTTTACCGGCCGATACGCTGGGCCTTATGACGCGAGCTGACAGAGACCAGCCGGTTGTGCTCTCAAAGATCTACACGCGCACCGGCGACGACGGCACCACCGCGCTCGGCGACATGAGCCGCGCCCGCAAGACCGACCCCCGTCTGGCCGCGTACGCGGACGTGGAGGAGGCCAACGCGGCGATCGGCGTGGCCCTGGCCATGGGCTCCGTCGACGGCTCCCTCGACGAGGACATCGCCCGGGTCCTCGTCCGGATCCAGAACGAGCTGTTCGACGTCGGCGCCGACCTGTGCACCCCGGTCGTGGAGAACCCCGAGTTCCCGCCGCTGCGGGTCGAGCCCTCCTACGTCGAATGGCTGGAGGAGCGGTGCGACGAGTTCAACGAGCGGCTCAAGCCGCTGCGCAGCTTCATCCTGCCGGGCGGCACCCCGGTCGTCGCCCAGCTCCACGTGGCCAGGACCGTGACCCGGCGAGCCGAGCGGACCGTCTGGTCCGCCCTGGAGGCGCACGACGACGTCAACCCGCTGACCGCGAAATACCTCAACCGGCTGAGTGACCTGATGTTCATCCTCTGCCGGGTGGCCGCGGGTGGCGACGAGATCCTCTGGAAGCCCGGCGGTACCCGGTAGATCCCTTCGCGCCGGAGCCCCGGCACCGCCGGGACTCCCGTGCGTCGTCCGTGTCAGCCGTTCTGCCGTGGCGTCTCAGCCCTGGCCCCGGCCTCGGTCTCCGCCTCGGCGAAGCGGAGTCGCGGAGTGACGGTCACGTCGTCGATCGCCGGGCCGTACGCCCCGTTGGTGGTGGACACCAGGCTCAGGGTCGCCTCCGGGCCCTCCGCGCAGAAGTGAAGCCTCTCCCGGACGTAGCCCATGTTCAGCGGCGTCTTCCCGGTGATGTCGAAGGTGAAGTTCTTCTGGACGGTGAGGGGCCCCTGCGTGACCCGCGCATATCCCGCCTTCACGACGGGAGGGCCGAACGTGTTCCCGGCCAGGGCGAAGCTCACGGTGTAGCAGCGCCCGGCCGTCGTGGGAATGGTCTGCTCGATCGTCCCCGGCCTGTAGCCCGTGAGGTCGAGGGACTGCTTCCCCTTGGCCGGCAGCAACGGGCCGCCGACGCCGATGAGATCGACGGATCCCGCCGTGACCTTCCACGCCCCGAGGCTGCTGCCCGTGTCCTGGAAGGCCTGTCCGGTCGTCGGCGGGGTCTCGAACCCGCCGTTGCCGACCGGCGGCGCCACCGGGGCCACCGGGGCCGCCGAGGACAGGGCGTGGGCCTCCACCGCCGGCGAAAAGGCGCAGAAGCAGAGTACGAGGGCGCAGGCCGCCAGCCGGGCCGGTTTCGGATGACGAGCCGTCGGAACGTTCATGACCTTCCTCCTGTTGTGCGGTCCGCTTCGCGACAGGACGAGGAGCCGGCATGACGGGGCCGACCATGACGGGGCCGGCGCGCACGACACACCGAGTGTCAGATATTAGACACTCTCGGTAGTCAACGAAGATCCACGGTAACCGAGAGGAAGGGATCTTGTCCCGATGGCACGCCCGATCGGCCTGCGAGCCGTACGGCAAGGAGTCAGGCGACGTCGGAACAGGCGCTGGAAGGAGTCAGGCGACGTCGAGGTAGGCACTGGGCGGGGCGGACTCCAGCCAGGCGACGAAGCCGGTGAGGGCGCGGTAGCCCATGGCGAGCTCGAACGCGCTCTGCCCGTTCCGGCACTCCAGCGCGGTCACGCCCTCGATGAACCCGTAGAACTCTCCGGGCCCGACCTTGCGACGCCCGGAAACAACAAGGCCGCGCCTCACGATGACGTGGCGCGGCCTTGGAAGCAAACCTATGAGCGGAATCCAGTTGAGTTGCCCGTCGGCGTATCGGGCCACCCCCACCCGCCAGCCTCGTTCTCCCGACATCGGGCGCAGACAACACAGCACCGAGCCACGAGATCGGGTCAGGACGAGCACCCGGGAGGCCGGAAGGGCGACGAGCAGCACTACCACGATGAGTACGTCCAGCACCACCATGTCGCGCCCCCAAGACCCGTACCGCTAAGAAGCAGAATTTATCCGACTTCTTCGCCGGCCGCTCGCAACCGGGCCTTGGCACGCTTGGCCTCGACAGCGGCGTCCGCGTCCTCCTGGTTGGCCTCGACCGAGGACTGCGCACGCTCCAGGGCGTTTCTTGCCCTGGAGACATCCACCTCGGAGCCGAGCTCGGCTATTTCGGCCAGGATCGACACCTCGTCGTTGGCCACCGAGAGAAACCCGCCGTGGACCGCGGCGACGAGGTCGGACTCACCATCGCCGCGCTTGACCGTCAACACGCCACCCTCGACGAGAACGCCGAGCACGGGTGCATGCCTAGGCATGATACCGATCTCGCCGTCGACAGTCTTGGCAATCACCATGTCGGCCTCGCCGGACCAGATCTCACGTTCCGGCGAGACGACGCCTACTCGCAGCTTCGCCACTTTCTCTCCAGTTCCTTTCGAACCAGGTGCCGGTACGGCAAGCCGTACCGGCACCGAAGGCGACTAGCGGGCGAGTTCCTTGGCCTTGGCGACGGCCTGCTCGATGCCGCCGACCATGAAGAACGCCTGCTCGGGCAGGTGGTCGTAGTCGCCGGCGCACAGACCCTTGAACGAGGCGATGGTCTCGTCCAGCGGCACGTTCTCTCCGGGCTGGCCGGTGAACGCCTCGGCGGCGTACATCGGGTGGGAGAGGAAACGCTCGATGCGACGGGCCCGGTTGACGGTGACCTTGTCCTCTTCGGACAGCTCGTCGATACCGAGGATCGCGATGATGTCCTGCAGTTCCTTGTACTTCTGCAGGATCCGCTTGGTCTCCTGGGCGACGCGGTAGTGCTCCTCGCCGACGATCAGCGGGTCGAGGATCCGCGAGGTGGAGTCGAGCGGGTCCACCGCGGGGTAGATGCCCTTCTCCGAGATCGGCCGCGACAGAACGGTCTGCGCGTCAAGGTGCGCGAACGCGTTGTGCGGGGCCGGGTCGGTGATGTCGTCCGCGGGGACGTAGATCGCCTGCATCGAGGTGATCGAGTGACCGCGGGTCGAGGTGATGCGCTCCTGCAGAACGCCCATCTCGTCGGCCAGGGTCGGCTGGTAACCCACCGCGGACGGCATACGGCCGAGCAGGGTGGAGACCTCGGAACCGGCCTGGGTGAACCGGAAGATGTTGTCGATGAACAGAAGCACGTCCTGCTTCTGCACGTCACGGAAGTACTCCGCCATGGTGAGGGCGGAGAGCGCGACGCGCAGACGCGTGCCCGGGGGCTCGTCCATCTGGCCGAAGACGAGCGCCGTGTCCTTGAGGACGTCGGCCTCCTCCATTTCCAGCCAGAGGTCGTTGCCCTCACGGGTGCGCTCGCCGACGCCGGCGAACACCGAGGTGCCACCGAAGTTACGGGCGACCCGGCGGATCATCTCCTGGATCAGAACGGTCTTGCCGACGCCCGCGCCGCCGAACAGGCCGATCTTGCCGCCCTGCACGTACGGGGTGAGCAGGTCGATGACCTTGATGCCGGTGGTCAGCATCTCGGTGCGCGACTCGAGGGTGTCGAAGGCGGGCGACGGACGGTGGATGCCCCAGCGCTCGTTGATCTTGAGCGACGCGGTCTCGACGTCCAGCGACTCACCGAGGGTGTTCCACACGTGGCCCTTGACGACGTCGCCGACCGGCACCGAGATGGCGTTGCCGGTGTCGGACACCGCCGCACCGCGGGTCAGACCGTCGGTGGGCTGCATGGAGATGGCGCGGACGAGGTTGTCACCCAGGTGCTGGGCGACCTCCAGTGTCAGCACCTTGGTCTCGCCGCCGAGGACGACTTCGACCTTCAGGGCGTTGTAGATCTCGGGCATCGCATCGACGGGGAACTCCACGTCGACGACGGGACCGGTGACGCGCGCGACGCGGCCCACGCCGGTCTCAACAGTCTGTGCAGTCATTTCACTCTTTCCCCGCTGCGGAGTCAGCCAGCGCGTTCGCGCCGCCGACGATCTCGCTGATTTCCTGGGTGATCTCGGCCTGACGGACCTGGTTCATCTGACGGGTGAAGTCCCCGATGAGGTCATTGGCGTTGTCGGTCGCCGACTTCATCGCCCGGCGCCGCGCGGCCTCCTCCGAGGCCGCCGACTGGAGCAGCGCGGTGAAGATGCGCGACTCCACGTACCGCGGCAGCAACGAGTCGAGCACGTCTCCCGCGGTGGGTTCGAACTCGAAGTACGGCAACGGCGTGTCGCCGGGCTTCTCGGTGGTCTCCTCGACCTCCAGGGGAAGGATCCGCCGGACCACGACCTCCTGCGTCAGCATGGACACGAACTCGGTGGAGACGATGTGGATCTCGTCGACGCCGTCGTCCGCCGAGAACGTCTGGATCAGCGCGTTCGCGATCTCCTTGGCGTCTGCGTACGAGGGCTTACGGGAGAATCCCGTCCACTGCCCGCCCATCTCACGATCGCGGAAGGTGTGCCAGATGACACCCTTGCGTCCTGTCACGAAGGGCGTGGGCGTGATGCCCCTGTCCTTCAGCAGGTTGCTCAGGGCCTCGGCCTCACGCAGGACGTTCACGTTGAAGCCGCCGCAGAAACCGCTGTCACTGGTGACGATGAGAACGGCCGCCTTGGTGGACTGCTCCTTCGCCACGGTCAGTGGGTGGTCGATGCTGCCGGTGTTGCTGACAACACCCGTGACGGCGCGAATGATCTCGCGCTCGTACGGCACGGCCGCCTGCATCCGCTGCTGCGCCTTCACGATGCGCGACGAGGCGATGAGCTCCTGAGCGCGCGTGATCTTCGCCATGGACTTCAGCGACCTGACCCGCCGCCGCAGCATTCTTAGCTGGGCACCCATCGGCTACTTCTTCTCTGCCGTACGGACGCGCTTGGTGATCTTTTCCTGGCCGACCTCGTCGGCACCGAGCGCCTCGACGGGCTCGTCGTTGATCAGCAGATCGCCCGAGGAGGTCTCGAAGCCCTTCTTGAACTCGGTGATGGCGTCCTTGAGCGCCTGCACCGTGTCGTCAGAAAGGGCCTTGGTCTCGCGGATGCTGTCGAAGATGCCCTTGTTCTCGCGCGACAGGTGGTCCAGGAACTCCGTCTCGAAGCGGCGGATGTCCTCGACCGGGACGTCGTCGAGCTCACCGGTGGTGCCGGCCCAGACCGAGACGACCTGCTTCTCGACCGGGAACGGGCTGTACTGGGCCTGCTTGAGCAGCTCGACCAGTCGCTGGCCACGCTCCAGCTGGGCACGGGAGGCCGCGTCCAGGTCGGAGGCGAAGGAGGCGAAGGCCTCCAGGTCACGGAACTGCGACAGCGACAGGCGCAGCGTGCCCGCGACCGTCTTCATCGCCTTGATCTGCGCGGAACCGCCCACTCGGGAGACGGAGACGCCGACGTTGATGGCCGGACGCACACCCGAGTTGAACAGGTCGGTCTCGAGGAAGCACTGGCCGTCGGTGATGGAGATGACGTTGGTCGGGATGAACGCCGAGACGTCGTTGCCCTTGGTCTCGACGATCGGCAGACCGGTCATCGAGCCCGCGCCCATGTCGGCGGAGAGCTTCGCACAACGCTCGAGCAGACGGGAGTGTAGGTAGAAGACGTCGCCGGGGAAGGCCTCACGGCCCGGCGGGCGGCGCAGGAGCAGCGAGACGGCGCGGTAGGCGTCGGCCTGCTTGGTCAGGTCGTCGAAGACGATGAGGACGTGCTTGCCCTGGTACATCCAGTGCTGGCCGATGGCCGAACCGGTGTAGGGGGCGAGGTATTTGTAACCGGCCGGGTCGGACGCCGGAGCGGCGACGATGGTGGTGTACTCCATCGCGCCCGCCTCCTCGAGGCGGCCCTTGACCTGGGCGATCGTGGAACCCTTCTGACCGACCGCGACGTAGACGCAGCGAACCTGCTTGTCGGGGTCGCCGGAGAGCCAGTTCTCCCGCTGGTTGAGGATGGTGTCCACGGCGATGGCGGTCTTGCCGGTGCCACGGTCACCGATGATCAGCTGGCGCTGGCCACGGCCGATCGGCGTCATGGCGTCAACCGCCTTGAGGCCGGTCTGCAGCGGCTCCTTCACCGGCTGGCGCTGGACCACGGAGGGGGCCTGGAGCTCAAGGGCACGCAGGCCCTCGGACTCGATGGCGCCCTTGCCGTCCAGGGGTACGCCCAGCGGGTCGACCACTCGGCCGAGGAAGTTGTCGCCGACCGGCACGGACAGGACCTCGCCCGTCCGGCGGACCGACTGACCTTCCTCGATCTTGCTGAAGTCGCCCAGAACAACAACACCGATTTCCCGGACGTCCAGGTTCAGTGCCAGGCCACGCGTGCCATCCTCGAACTCAAGCAGTTCGTTCGCCATCGCCGAGGGAAGGCCGGAGACATGGGCGATACCGTCGCCGCAGTCGACGACGGTCCCGATCTCCTCGCGCGCGGCGCCTTCCGGCTCGTACGCCTGGACGAAGCGCTCAAGTGCGTCCCGGATCTCATCCGGCCGGATCGTAAGCTCCGCCATCTCTCTTCAGTCTCCCTATTCGCCTAGCCGGCCAACCGGCGGCGGACTTCTTCGATTCGTCCCGCGATGGTGGTGTCGATGAGGTCGTCCCCGATGTGAACCGAGAACCCTCCGATCACTCGCGGATCCACCTCGACGTTCAGATGAACGTCGCGGCCGTACGAGGTGCGCAGCCACGTGGCGAGACGCTGCTTCTGCTCCTCGGAGAGCTCGATGGCGCTGCGCACCACCGCGACGAGCCGCTGCCGCTGGGCGGCGATCAGCTTGCCGAACTCCTCCAGACCTCTGTCCAGGCTACGTCCTCGGGGATGAACCACGAGTTGCGTGACCAGACGGAGGCTGGTGGGGGCGACCTTGCCATCGAGCAGCGAGGCGAGAAGCTCCCTCTTGCGCTCAGCGGAGATGCTCGGGTCGGTCAGGGTCCGGTGCAGTTCCAGGTTCGAGGCGGCGATGCGCCCGAACCGGAACAGCTCGTCCTCGACCTCGTCGAGCTTGCCCTGCGCCTCGGCCTCGGCCGCCGCGGCGATGACGCCGAGACGCTCGAGCGCGTCGGTCAGGTCGCCGGAACGCGCCCACTTCGCGGACGCGGCCGCGACGACCGTCTCCAGCGCCGCGTTGCTGACCTTGCCCTCCAGCAGGACCCGTACGACTTGCGCCTTCTGGGCCGCCGGACGGGCGGGGTCGGACAGGTTGCGGCGGAGCCCGTGCTCATGGTCGAACAGGTCGGCGACCGAGAAAAGCTCGTCGGCCAGCGTGCCGAGGTCGGCACTTCCCGCCACCGCGTTGAAGTGCTCTTCGACCTCGGCCAGCGAAGCCCTGCTCAGACCTCTCATCGGTCGCTCACCGCTCCTCGTTCACTACGCGGCCCGCTCGTAACTCGCGAACCACTCCGCTCACTGCGTCGGATTCGCTCCATCATCAGCGGACCGCCGCGTTGCTCGTCGACTCAAGCTCCTCAAGGAACCGGTCGACGGTGCGACGCTGACGCGCCTCATCTTCGAGGGACTCACCGACGATACGGCCGGCCAGGTCGGTCGACAGGCGGCCGATCTCAGAGCGAAGCTGGGTGAACGCCTGCTGACGGTCGGCCTCGATCTGAAGGTGCGCGGCCTCGATGAGACGGCGGGCCTCGGCCTGCGCCTCCTCGCGGAGCTCGGCCTTGATCTGCGCGCCCTGCTCACGAGCCTCTTCACGGAGACGAGACGCCTCGTGACGAGCCTCGGCCAGCTGGTCCCTGTACTGCTTGAGAGCCTGCTGAGCCTCTTCTTGTGCGTCCGCGGCCCGCTTCAGGCCGCCCTCGATCGCGTCGACACGCTCAGCCAGCGTCTTCTGGATACGGGGCACCAGGAGACGTCCGACGAAGAACAGGACGATCAGGAATGAGACTCCACCGACGACCATCTCCGACACGTGTGGGAGGAGTGGGTTCGTCGCTTCCTCTGCCGCTAGCAGATTCATAAGTACTGCCTTCCGTCGAGGCTGGTCGTGTCAGGCTCGGAAGGCGAACGCGAGCGCAATACCGATCAGCGCGAGCGCCTCGGCGAACACGAAGCCCAGGATCATGTTCTGGCGGATCAGGCCGTAGGCCTCGGGCTGGCGGGCGATTGCCTGCACACCCTGGCCGAAGATGATGCCGATGCCGATGCCGGGGCCGATCGCGGAGAGGCCGTAGCCGATCGAACCGAGGTTGCCTGTCACTTCGGCGAGCAGACCAGACATGCTGAGGTTTCCTTTTCTATCGACCAGTGGAGTGTCCACCGGAGGGTTTTAGCGGTGGGAACGAAAGGTCTTAGTGCGCGGGGTGCAGCGCGTCATTGATGAACATGGCGGCCAGCAGTGCGAACACGTAGGCCTGCAGCGCCTGGATGAACAGCTCGAAGGCGGTGAGCAGGATCGTCATGATGAACCCGAGCACACCGATCGGGGCGCCGAGGGGGGTCAGCTGAACGAACAGGAAGTGCCAGCCGACCTCGGAGAACAGCGCAATGATCAGGTGACCGGCCATCATCGTGGCGAACAGTCGCACCGCGTGCGTGATGTGGCGCAGGAAGAAGGTCGAGATGAGCTCGATCGGCGCGACCAGGAAGTAGATCCACGTCGGCAGGCCGGGCGGGAACATCACGTTCTTGAAGAAGCCGATGGGACCCTGGTGCTTGATGCCCAGGTACATCACCAGCACCCACACACCGATCGAGAGGATCGCGGCGAAACCGATCCGCGACATCACGGGGAACTGGACGAATATGAGGGAACCGAACAGGTTCACGACCAACACGTAGAGGAACATGCTGACCAGCAGCGGCATCCACCGGTCGCTGTCCTTGCCCAGGTTCGGCTTGGCGATCTGTTCGCGGACGAACTCGTAGGCGATCTCGCCGACGTTCTGCATGCCCTTCGGCACCAGCTTCGGCCTGGAGAACGCGCTGTAGGCGAAAATGACGACCACCACCACGCCGATCAGCGCGAGCAGGGCCGGCTTGTTGAACCAGGCCTGACCCTCGACGAGCGGCGGCCAGTCGAATAGGCCGAGCCCCGGAGCCTGGAACTCCTCGGAGGCGAGAGGCGTCAACGCGGCGCTCACTCGGCGGTCCCTTCGTCGTATTGATTGGTCAAGAGGTGATCCAGCGGCCTCACCTTGGACAGGTCAGCCGGCTGGAGGGCGCGAAAAGGGCGGAGAGGCCAGGGCGCGACGGCTCCGGCGGACGTTCCTCTACCTTCGTTTATCGCGCACGCGACAATAGCAGGCGCAACTGTGACTAGTCATATCGAGCCAGTCCTCAGAGGCTTTCGCCCCGGGATGCCCGGCGGTGACTTGTCTCGCTCCGTCTGCCAGGGTGAGCCTATGTGACATTTGGGACAGGATGCGATGTCTTGTCATCGCTTCTCCCCGAGCTGTCCGGGAACCTTACCCTCGGGGTCGACGTAGAGCATGCGCAGTCGCATGAAGCCACGCGCCTCACCGATGGTCCAGCAGATCGTGCAGACGATGACGGTCAGACCGAACGCCCTCGGATTCCACACCGTGGCGTCCTGGAAGTACTCCAGGAGCACGGCCAGCACGAGGATCTTCGCGAAGAAGGTGCCCATCGCCGCGGCCATCATCATCGTGGGCGAGATCCGCGCCGCGTACGCGACGGCGGTCAGGCTGATGGTGAAGAAGGCCGCCACCACGAAGACTCCGATACCCGCGCCCAGCGCCCCCTTGGTTCCCGAGAGGAACGCGGCGACGATGACAGCGATCAGACCGACCAGGGCCGTGGGGATCGCAGCGGCCCTGAGAATTCGGAGATCGTTGTCCTGCATCGGCGCTCCTGGTTCGGTTATCAAGCGAGCGATTGCTACCTTGCAAAGCTCATCTGGTTGAGCCGTTGTTAGTGAAAGCTATCACAAGCTCCTGGAAGACCGCCTTTACCTGCCGTTTCAAGTAAACGATCATTGGGTTACCAGAAGGTGTTCAGCGCCGTGTCTCAGGGTTTGAGAAAGTCTGCCGGGGAGCGGTGAGCGACAGGTCGGGGAGCGCGGACAGCATCGCCGTGTCACCGTCGGCGGCGGCCGGCCTGGGACCCGGCGCCTCCGGGGGAAGCGGAGGAGACTGGGCCGGCACCGCGTCGTGACGCGAGCGACGCCCGGTGGTGTGCGCCCCGCCCCCGCCCCCGCCCCCGTTGGCCTCGCGGCGCGCACGCCAGCGCGGCAACGACATCATCACCAGCACGCCGACGGCCAGCAGCACGGTCAGCGGGAACAGGACGAGCGGGACGCCCTCGATGGACAGCCCCACGACCGTGAAGGCGAACAGGAAGGTCCAGGTGTACATGATCAGGACGCTGCGCCGGTGCGAATGGCCGACGTCCAGGAGCCGGTGATGGAGATGGCCCCGGTCAGGGGCGAACGGCGACAGGCCGTTGGATGTGCGCCGGACCACCGCCATGATCAGGTCGAGCAGCGGCAGCACCAGGATCGCGATCGGCACGATGAGAGGAAGGACCACCGGGAACCGGTTGATGTTGCTGGAGTCGAGCGGCGTCACGGTGATCATCGTGGACGCGAGCACCAGGCCGATCAGCATCGCGCCGGTGTCACCCATGAAGATCTTCGCCGGATGGAAGTTGTGGGGCAGGAAGCCCAGGCACATGCCGATGAGCACCGAGGTGATCACGGCCGTGACGTTGATGCTGCTGTCCCCGTAGTCCTTGGACAGGGCGACGGAGTACGTCCACGTGGCCATCGCGGCGATGCCGACGATGCCGGCCGCCAGGCCGTCCAGTCCGTCGACGAAATTGACCGCGTTGATCATAACGATCACGATCAGAATCGTGATCAGAGGGCTGAGCGTGGAGTCCAGGATCACCGTCCCTCCGAGCGAGGAGGGCAGCGGAATCCATGGCAGATTGATCCCGAACGCGACCAGGATGCCGGCGGCGCCGATCTGTCCGGCGAGCTTGATAAGGGCGTCCATGCCCCACCAGTCGTCCAGGAAGCCGGTCAGCGTGATCAGGCCGCCCGCGACGATCAGTGCGATCACGGTCTTGCCCTCGGCCAGCTTGCCTCCGGCGTAGGGCAGTTCGTTGGCGATCAGCAGGCCGGCCACGAGCCCGCCGTACATCGCCAGGCCACCGAGCCTCGGCGTGGGCGTGGTGTGCACGTCACGGTCACGGACCTCGGGCATAGCACCGATGCGAATGGCGAAAACGCGGACCAGCGGGACCAGCAGATAGGTCATCGCCGCCGCCACCAGCGCCATAAGTAGATATTCGCGCACGGACCTAGTTTCGCGGATAGTCCGGCCAACTGTGACCGGAAAACGACACAGAACAGCTCATAGTTCCCTGGGATATACCTGATAGGCCTGCGTCAGCGCCGTGACCCGCCTTCTTATCTCTCCAACAGTGTCCGGGCTGCGGATGACCTGCGCCACCATCGAGGCCACCTCTTTCATCTCCTCGGGTCCCATCCCCTGCGTCGTGACGGAGGGGGTGCCGACCCGGATTCCGGACGTCACCGTTGGAGGCTCCGGATCATACGGGATCACGTTGCGATTCAGTGTGATCCCCGCCGCGGAGCATCGCTGCTCGGCCACCGCGCCCGAGACCCCGGCGTCCCGCATATCGATCAACGCCAGATGGCTGTCCGTGCCCCCGGAGACGGGCCGCATGCCCTCGGCCGCCAGGGCGTCGGTCAGCACCCGGGCATTTTCCACCACCCGCCGCGCGTACTGTGCGAACTCCGGTTGGAGCGCCTCGCCGAACGCCACCGCCTTGGCCGCTATCGCATGCATGAGCGGACCGCCCTGGACGAACGGGAAAACCGCCCGGTCGATCCTGCCCGCCAGCTCCTGCGTGCACATGATGCCGCCGCCCCTCGGACCGCGGAGCGCCTTGTGCGTGGTGAAGGTCACCACGTCGGCGTACGGCACCGCGGACGGCAGGGCGCCTCCCGCCATCAGGCCGATGGTGTGCGCGACGTCGGCCAGCAGCCAGGCGCCCACCTCGTCGGCGATCCCCCTGAAGACCGTGAAGTCGATCTCGCGTGGGTATGCCGTGGCGCCACAAATGATCATCTTGGGCTGGTGCCGCAGCGCCAGCTCCCTGACCTCGTCGTAGTCGATCAGCTCGGTGTCCCTGCGCACGCCGTACGCCACGACGTCGAACCATCGGCCGGAGAAGTTGACCCGGGATCCGTGAGTGAGGTGGCCGCCGTGCGGCAGCGCCATGGCCAGCACGGTGTCGCCCGGCTGGAGGAGGGCGGCGTACGCGGCGAGGTTGGCCGAGGCGCCGGAGTGGGGCTGCACGTTGACGTGGTCGGCGCCGAAGAGCTGCCGGGCCCGGTCGATCGCGAGCTGCTCGGCCCGGTCGACCACCTCGCAGCCCGCGTAGTAACGCCTGCCGGGATATCCCTCGGCATACTTGTTGGTGAGCGTCGAGCCGAGCGCGGCGAGCACTGCGGGCGAGGCGAGGTTCTCGCTCGCGATGAGCTGGATGCCGCCGCGGAGCCGGTCCAGCTCATCGAGGAGAACACGCGCGATCTCCGGGTCCTGCCTCTGCAGGAGACCGAAATCGGGCCCGTAGTACGGCTCTGCGCCCATGGCTCACATCCTGGGGATGACGACTCATCCCCACTGTAAGCCTGATCGGCCCCATTTTCCCACGTCAGACGCGCGTCGTCATGAGAATGCGTGCGGTGCCCCTGCGGCGGCGGGAATCCACCTGGGCGTGTCGGCGGCCTGATCGCTGATCGAGGTGAGAATCGCCTGCCGGTAGAGACCCAGACGGGTACGCCACGCGGTCATGTCCTCGACGTAGCGACCCGAGACAGGAGCGTCCCAGACGTCCCTGCTCCTGGCGAGCTGGTAGGCCTTGTCCAGGGAGGCGGTCAGCGTGTCGAGCACGGGGATCACCTGTCTCCACATCATGACCAGCCGCTGGTAGTCGGGGTTGAACTCCCATGCCATGGCGGTATCCGGAGACGGCAGCCCGAGACCTCCCGAGACCGGTGGGGTCTCCCCCGGCTGCAGCGGCTGCGGTGCGGGTGGATCCACGAACATCACAGGCTCCTCACGCTCACTGTCCGCCTCATTGCCGGCCTCGTTGTCCGCCTCGTTGCCGGCCTCACTGCCCGCCGCCGAGTGGCGGGATCGACCGCAGTGGATCACCCGGATCCACATCGTCCGCCGGGCCGTCGGGAGCGATGTCCCTGGGCACCCAGGCGCCCTCACCCCACGTCTCGCCGTCTGGCACCTGCACGCCCGGCATGTCCAGCGGCTCGATCTCACTGACATTGTCGACGAGCGTCCTCAGCGCGTCCATGTCCAGCGGGCCCGCTTCGGCCGAGACGACGTCGCTGCCGTCGTTCGCCCACTGCTCAACCGACCCCCCGCCCCCGGTCTCTCCGCCGCCGACCTGCACGCCCGGCATGTCCAGCGGTTCGACATCGCTGACATTGTCGACGAGCGTCCTGAACGCCTCCACGTTCAGCGGGTCGGCTTTGGCCGAGACGACATCGCTGCCGTCGTTCGCCCACTGCGCGACCGACCCCTCGCCCCCCGACCCGACGGCCTGCGCCGGAACATCCCCCGGAGCCGCCCCCGCGGCCTGCGTCCCGATGTCCCCGGGAGCGGCCGTTCCCATCAACTGCGTCCCGGCATCCACGGAAACGGCCGTACCGATCGACTGAGCCGGGGCATCCCCTGCCGGCTGCGGTCCGGCATCCACAGAGATGGCCGTACCGATCGACTGAGCCGGAACATCCCCCGGAGCCGCCCCTACCTGCTGCGTCCCGGGATCCACGGAAACGGCCGTACCGATCGACTGGGCCGGCGCGCCCCCCGGAGCCGTCCCGATCGACGGTGTCCCGGTGTCACCGGGGGCGGCCGTTCCGATCGACTGCGTCGGGGCACCCCCCGGAGCCGCACCTGCCGACTGCGTGCCCACGTCCCCGCCGGTGTCCGGCGGCTGGACCGTCTGGCCGGGGGCCGGCTCGGCGGTGTCGAGGAGGGGGTAGTCGGGCTTCGCGGAAGCCAGCGGTTCGTTCGGTTCGACCCAGCCGGGTTGGCCCCCGATGTCGGAGACGCCGTCGACTCCGGGCATCTCCAGCGGCGGGATGTCCTCGATGTTCTTCAGCAGCTCGCTGACCTCATCCGCCGTGGGCGAGTCGAGCGGGATCTGCAGCACCTTCACCCCGTCGACCTCCACGACCCTCGCTTTCAGGTCGCCGCTCTGGTCGATGTCGTCGGGATGGTCCTTCTGCGCGGTGTCCAAGATGTCGGTGCCAGACGTGCCGCCGTTCTCCCTGGGCGAGCGCTCGTCGCCCTTGGAGCCGGTATCGCCCTTGCCGTCGGGGTCGTTCGCGGGAGCATCGGTCGGGGTGTCTCCGGTGCCCGGCGACGGGTTGTCGACCTGGTCGACCTGCGTCCGCCCGTCGTCCGCCCTCGGCTGCTCCTGCGGGGCATCGGGACTCGGCGCCGGGGTATCCCGAGGCGCGGTGTCGACAGGTTGCCCGTCACCCTGAGAACCCTCTCCCGGCCCCGGAACCGGTCCTGGAGCCGCTCCACCCTGGGGACCTTCGCCCGGCCCCGGAACCGGTCCTGGAGCCGCTCCACCTTGGGGACCTTCGCCCGGCGCCGGAGCCGTCCCGCCCTGGGGACCCTCTCCCGGCCCCGGAACCGCTCCACCCTGCGGGTCCTCTCCCGGCCCCGGAACCGCCGGCTCCAGATCCTCAACCCGCGGAGCCGGAGGCTGCGCCTCGTCCGTCCTCGGCTGCTCCTGCCCGGCATCGGGGCTCGGCGTCTCCCGAGGCGCGGTGTCGACAGGTTGCCCGTCACCCTGCGAACTCTCATCCGGCCTCGGAAGCACCGGCTCCGAATCCTCGTCCCGCGGAGCCGGAGGCTGCACGTCGTCCGCCCTCGGCTCCTCCTGCGCGGCCTCAGGGCTCGGCGTCTCCGGCGTCACGATCTCCTTGGGCTCGTCTCCCTCGCGTGGGGAGATCTCGTCGCCCTTGGAACCGGTCTCCGGCTTGGGATCGTCGGTTTGAGAAGGCGCCTTCGAGTCATCCCGAGAATCGGTTCGAGGGGACTCCTTCGCCTCGTCCCGTGGAGAGGACTCGTCCTTGGAACCGGTCTCGGGTTTTGCGTCGTCGCCCTTGGGGGCGTCCGATCGGGGCTGATCCTTGGGGTCGTCGGTGTGAGAAGGCGCCTTCGAGTCGTCTCGCGGATCGGTTCGGGAGGGCTCCTTCGTGTCATCCCGTGGAGAGGACTCGTCGCCCTTGGAACCGGTCTCGGATTTCGCATCATCGCCCCTGGGGGCGTCCGCTCTGGGCTGATCCTTGGGATCGTCGCGCGACCCGGATTTCGCGTCGTCGCCCTTGGGCGTGTCCGATGTGGACTGATCCTTGGAACCGGTCTCCGATTTCGCATCGTCACCCTTGGAACCGGCCTCGGATTTCGCGTCATCGCCCTTGGGGGCACCCGCCCTGGGCTGGTCCTTGGCATCGTCGCGTGGCACGGTCTCGGCCGACTGGTCGCCGACGCGGGGCTTGTCGTCACCGCCCTGGGACCCGGTCTCGGTCTTGGGTGAATCGGATCCCGCGTCTCCGGCCTTCGGTGCCCCGGGAGGGGCCCCGGTCTCCTGCTTGACCTTTTTCTCCAGCAACTCCACGCGGGTGGAGACGTCACGGACCATTTTTTCGCAGTCGTCGGCGATCTGGGCCGGGTGGTGAGTGGACAGCGCGGGCAGGCCGGCGCCACGCATCAGGTGGTTGACCCGGTCCTCGGCGGTCCGCATCCGCACCGCGGCTTGTTGCACCTCGGACAGCAGGTCACGGACCAGCTTGGGGTCCATTCCTTCGAACTTGCCCATGGACGTCTCCCGGAGGGTGTCGGCCCACTTCACGGTACCGGGGAGAACGCCGCGCGTCACGGTGATAATCAGACGGCATGGATCACGGGCACAGGCCGGGCGGCGCTCGGCGGCGCGCCGCCGAGCGTCACGGCCGGCGTCCCGCGCCGATCCTGCCGACCAGGCGTTACGGCCGGCGTCCCGGGCCGGTCCCGCCGGCCGAACGCCGGCGTGGAGCGCCCGGGTCTACGTCACCCGTCGGACTCGGATCCGCCGTCGGTGGCGACGTAACCGATCACGCCACGCAGCTTCTCCACCGAGATGGCCCCGCGGCGTAGCAGCCGGGGCACCGCCGTGGTCAGGTCGAGGATCGTGGACGGGGTGTTGTCGTCACACGGGCCGCCGTCGAGATAGATCGAGACCGAGTCGCCCAGCTGCTTCTCCGCGTCACCGGCCGTGGTCGCGGCCGGGGCGCCGGACCGGTTGGCGCTGGAGACCGCCATCGGGCCGGTCTCCTTGAGCAGGTCGAGGGCGACCGAGTGCAGTGGCATCCGGAGGGCGACGGTGCCCTTGCTGTCGCCCAGGTCCCACGACAGCGACCGGTTCACGCGGCAGATCAGCGTGAGCGGGCCGGGCCAGAAGGCGTCGATGAGATCCTGGCCGTACGGGCCGAGGTTCTCCACGAGGGCGTTGGCGGCCCGCACGGTCCCGACCAGCACGGGCACCGGCATGTCCCGGCCACGTCCCTTGGCCTCCAGCAGCGAGGCGACCGCCGCCGGGGTGAAGGCGTCCGCTCCGATGCCGTAGACGGTGTCGGTCGGGAGCACCACGAGCTCGCCCCGCCGTACGGCTGACGCGGCGTCGGTCAGACCTGCGGCTCGCTGCTCGGGGTCTGTGCAGTCATAACTACGGCTCACTTTGCCTCCTCGCCTAAAGGCTCGCCATCAGTGAGCCTAGGGCTGCTGTGTTTACTGGTTCACTCGCTACGCTCACTCGCGCGCCTCCTCGCCTAAAGGCTCGTCATCAGTGAGCCTAGGGCTGCTGTGTTTACTGGTCCGCTCATCTCGCGCGCCTCCTCGCCTGAAGGCTCGCCGTCAGTGAGCCAAGGGCTGCGGTGTCCACCGGCTCACTACGGTCACTCACGTCGTGCCATCCTATTCCTGGCCAAAACGGGCGGTGACGAAGCGGTCCCTGCGGGTGAGGTCCTGGCGGCTGCGGACGTCGCGCCATCCGTTGTCCTCGGAGAAGATCAGATAGACCGGGGTGCCCTGCTGGTCGGCGTGCTCCACGGCGACGAACCCACCGGGGCGGAGCAGCCGCCTGGCGGTCCGTTCGACCGCCCTGACCTCGTCGAGGCCGTCGCTGCCCGAGCCGTACAGAGCACGGTGCGGGTCGTAGTCACGGACCTCGGGGTCGCGGGGAATGGCGCCCGGCGGGATGTAGGGCGGGTTGGAGATCACCAGGTCGGCCTGGCCGTTGAGCTCGGACAGAGCGTCGGCCAGATCCTCGGGATGCAGGTGGACGCGGCCCTGACCGTGCTCCAGGATGTTGCGTTTGGCCCAGCGGTAGGCGTCCGGATCGACCTCGACCGCGTGCACCGTGGCCAGGGCGACCTCCTGGGCGATGGACAGCGCGATGGCGCCGGAACCGGTGCCGAGATCTACGACCACCGGCGAGGCGACGTCCATCTCCCGCAGCCGCTCGATGGCCCAACCGGCCACGACCTCGGTCTCCGGGCGCGGCACAAAAACGCCCGGCCCGACCTCCAGGGACAGGTAGCGGAAGTACGCCCGCCCGGTGATGTGCTGCAACGGCTCGCGGGACTCCCGCCGGGCGACGCCCTCCCAGAACAGCGCGTCGAAGTCCGAGTCCTTCACCATGTGCAGCTCACTGCGCCGCACACCGTGAACGCACGCGGCGATCTCCTCGGCGTCGGTGCGCGGCGACGGCACACCTGCCTCGGCGAGCCGGGCGGTGGCGAGGGCGATCTCGTCCAGCAGAAAGGTCATGGGCGCGTTCTATGAGTGAGCGGCGAGCTTCTCCGCCATCTCGGCGTCGAGCAGGGACTGGATGACGGCGGTGAGGTCACCGTCGAGCACCTGGTCGAGGTTGTAGGCCTTGAAGCCGACGCGATGGTCGGAGATGCGGTTCTCGGGGAAGTTGTAGGTGCGGATCCGCTCGGAGCGGTCGACCGTCCGGATCTGGGACTTGCGCTCGGCCATCGCGGCGGCGTTGGCCTCTTCCTCGGCGATGGCCTGAAGACGGGCCCTCAGAATGCGCATGGCCGACTCCTTGTTCTGGAGCTGGCTCTTCTCGTTCTGGCAGGAGGCGACCACGCCGGTCGGGACGTGCGTGATGCGCACGGCCGAGTCGGTGGTGTTGACGCTCTGGCCGCCGGGGCCGCTGGACCGGTAGACGTCGATGCGAAGGTCGTTCGGATCGATCTGGACGTCGACGTCCTCCGCCTCCGGGTAGACCAGTACGCCGGCGGCGCTGGTGTGGATGCGGCCCTGCGACTCGGTGACCGGCACCCGCTGGACGCGGTGAACGCCGCCCTCGAACTTCAGCCTCGACCAGACGCCTTCGTCGCCCCTGGCCTTCAGGGCGACCGTGACGTCCTTGTAGCCGCCGAGATCGGAGTAGGTGGCGTCGATGAGCTCGGTCTTCCAGCCGATTCGCTCGGCGTACCGCAGGTACATCCGCAGGAGGTCACCGGCGAACAGCGCGGACTCCTCGCCGCCCTCGCCCGCCTTGATCTCCATGATGATGTCCTTGTCATCATTGGGATCACGCGGGATCAGCAGGTGCCTGAGCTTCTCTTCCAGCTCGGGGATCCGGGCTTCGAGCTCCTTGGCCTCCTCGGCGAAGGCCTGGTCCTCGGACGCCAGCTCCCTGGCCGTTCCGAGATCGTCCTGCACCCCTTCGAGCTCCCGATAGGTGGTGATGATCGGGGTCAGCTCGGCGTAGCGCCTGCCGAAGGTGCGGGCCTGTGTCTGGTTGGCGTGCACGGTGGGATCGGCGAGCTTGAGTTCCAGCTCGGCGTACTCACTGAGTAGCTCGTCGAGGTTCACCGTGCGTCCTTCCTTGAAAGCGCTTTGAAGCCTGCCTAATCACCACGAACGCCGACCCGGGTGCACCCCTCCAGAAAACGGAGGGGTGGTTCCGAGCCGGCGTCGAGACGAGGCTACTGGCCCGGCGTGGGCTCTGCTGCTGCCTCCGCCGTGGGCTTCTTGCCGAAGCGCTTCTCGAAGCGTGCCACCCGGCCGCCGGTGTCGAGGATCTTCTGCTTGCCGGTGTAGAAGGGGTGACAGGCCGAGCACACGTCAGCGTGGATCGCGCCACCCTTGGCGGTGCTACGGGTGGTGAAAGAGCTACCACAGGTACAGGTCACCACGGTAGTGATGTACTCCGGGTGAATGTCGGGCTTCATGTCTTTTCGATCCTCTCCAAAGCACGGTCGCCGGGTCGCCACTGTCTCTCGCCTGTAAGGCTTGCGCGCTGAGCACACCGAGGTGCGCGCGGGCGGGAACCGGAACCACTGCAGTTCGGCTACCAGTGTGCCAGATCCTCCAACCATCCCAGGCCACAAGACATTCCCCGGCGGCCATGACCCGTGTCCGCAGGCGGGTCGCACGGGCGGCATCGGGCGCAGATCCCCGCACCTCATCTTTGCCTGTTCTTCATCTTGGCCACCTGCCCGGGTAGGCGAGGACCCTGCGACGGCCGTCGGAGGCGGGCCCGAGGTCACCTGCCCAGATAGGCGAGCACGGCGAGAACCCGGCGGTGGTCGTCGGAGGCGGGTTCGAGGCCGAGCTTGGTGAAGATGCTGGAGATGTGCTTCTCCACCGCGCCCTCGGTGACGAGCATGCGCCCGGCGACCGCCGTGTTCGAGCGGCCCTCGGCCATCAGGGCCAGGACCTCTCCCTCCCTGACGGTCAGGGATTCCAGCGGGTCCCCCTTGCGCTGGCGGCTCAGCAGCTGCCCGATCACCTCGGGGTCGATGACCGTCCCTCCGGCCGCCACCCGGCGCACCGCGTCGAGAAACTCCGCCACGTCCGCTATCCGCTCCTTGAGCAGGTAGCCGACCGCCGCGGCGCCCCCGCCGATCAGCTCGGTGGCGTACTGCTCCTCCACATACTGCGACAGCACCAGGATCGGCAGCCCCGGCCGCCGCGACCTGGCCTCCAGGGCCGCGCGCAGGCCCTCGTCGGTATGGGTCGGCGGCATCCGCACGTCCACGATCGCCAGGTCGGGATCATACTGGGCCACCGCGGTCACCAGCCCCGGGCCGTCCCCCGCCACCCCGACGGTCTCGATCCCACCGTCGGCCAGCAGCCTGGCCAATCCCTCACGCAGCAGCACCGAGTCTTCGGCGATCACTACCCGCATGCGCTCGGCCCTCACCACTCGCAGGGCAGTTCGGCCCGGATCATCGTGGGACCCCCGAGCGGACTGTCCACGCTCAGGGTGCCGTCGATGGTCGCCGCCCGGTCCGCCAGCCCCGCGAGACCGCCCCCGGAACGCGGCACCGCGGCACCGACCCCGTTGTCGTACACCTCGACGATCACCCGCTGATCCTGGCGGCTGACCCGGATGAACGCCTCGGTGGCCTCGGAGTGCTTGGCCAGGTTGGTCAGACATTCGGCCACGATGAAATAGGCGATGCTCTCCACGGCCGCCGGCGGGCGATGGGACACCTCCACCGACAGATCCACCCGCACGGGCGCACGGGCCGCGAGCGAGGAGAGCGCCGCGCTCAGCCCCCTGTCGGTGAGGATCGCCGGGTAGATCCCTCTCGCGAGATCACGTAGCTCGGCGATGGCGGCCTTGGTGCCGGTGTGCGCCTGAGCCAGGAGCTCCCTGGCCCCTTCGGGGTCGGAGTCCATCTTGGCCTGGGCTCGGCCCAGGTCCATGGCGACGGAGAGCAGCCGCTGCTGAGC
Source organism: Streptosporangium subroseum (assembly GCF_900188345.1). Taxonomy (GTDB): domain Bacteria; phylum Actinomycetota; class Actinomycetes; order Streptosporangiales; family Streptosporangiaceae; genus Streptosporangium; species Streptosporangium subroseum. Next base: position 66,814 of record NZ_FZOD01000044.1, read on the forward strand.
GCCGTCGTGCAGGTCGCGCTCGATCCTGCGCCGCTCGGCCTCGGCCGCGTCGACCCCGCGAGCCCTGCTGGCCCGCAGATACGCCGCACGGGCGACCAGCCGGTTCTTCTCCCCCGTCCCCAGCAACGCGAGGCCGAACAGCGCGTGCAGCCACGCCATCCCCCGGGTCGCGTAGAGCGCGGCGAGGAAGAACCCGGTCCCGACGACCATGCACAGCAGTGCCTCGGGCACGGTGTCGATCAGCAACTCACCGCCGGGCGTCATCGGCTCGCCGAGGAGCAGCAGGGGCAACGGCGCGAGGGTCAGGCCGAGCGCGAAGCACCACAGGACCACCGAGACGACAAACTCCCCGATCCCGATCGGCAGCAACAGCAGAAGATAGAGAAGGTCCTTCCAGGTCGCGGGGTCGACGAACATGTCCTTCCACCGCAGGAACAGGTTGTCGCCCTCGGAGGGCCGGTAGGGAACGGGGATCTCGACCCCGAAGGCCAGCCGGAGGAACCGGCGCTCGAGCGTCGCCGCGCCGCGCCAGGCCAGCATGGTCAGTGCGAGCAGCGGCACCCCCACCCACACGATCGCCAGGACCAGGGAGAGCAGGATCGCCGATGCCAGGACGGCGAAGCAGGCGATGCCGTACAACATGCTCACCAGGAGGTAAGGCACCGCCCGCCAGGTCATCGGATCGACGAGCATCCCCACGGGCCCGTTCGGCCCCAGCGGGACGCGTCGGCGGAGCGGCGTCCCTGTCACCGGTCGGCCTGCTGCGGTCTCGGCCACCATGCGCTCACCCTCCGTCTTCACGAGCTGCGATCACGGCTATGGCCGACGCCCGGACCTCGCCTCGGACCATCCAAGCCTGTTGGAGGGTGCCGGCTGGGCAGAATGAGGCAGGCGGGCGTTCTGAAGTAGGGATATCCCGAAGTCTCCGGTCACACAAGACCCCGGAGACGGCGAACGCCCCGGTCGTGGTGACCGGGGCGTTCGCCGTACGTCAGGATGATCGGTGTTGCGGGACCGTCAGTCGCGCTCGGAGCTGACCGTCGTCTTCTGGACCTGGAGCAGGAACTCCGCGTTGGACTTGGTCTCCCGCATCTTCTCCAGGAGAAGCTCCAGAGCCTGCTGCATGTCCAGAGCGTGCAGCACGCGCCGCAGCTTCCAGGTGATCTGCAGCTCGTCCTTGCCCATGAGGATCTCTTCCTTACGGGTGCTGGACGCGTCGACGTCCACCGCCGGGAAGATCCGCTTGTCCGCGAGCGAGCGGTTGAGCTTGAGCTCCAGGTTTCCTGTGCCCTTGAACTCCTCGAAGATGACCTCGTCCATCTTGGAACCGGTCTCGACCAGTGCCGTGGCGATGATCGTCAGCGAGCCGCCGTTCTCGATGTTGCGGGCGGCACCGAAGAAGCGCTTCGGCGGGTAGAGCGCGGTCGAGTCGACACCACCGGACAGGATCCGGCCGGAGGCCGGGGCCGCCAGGTTGTAGGCCCGGCCCAGACGGGTGATCGAGTCGAGCAGCACGACGACGTCGTGGCCGAGCTCCACCAGACGCTTGGCACGCTCGATGGCGAGCTCGGCGACCGTGGTGTGATCTTCGGCCGGACGGTCGAAGGTCGAGTGGATGACCTCGCCCTTCACCGACCGCTGCATGTCGGTGACCTCTTCCGGACGCTCGTCCACCAGGACGACCATCAGGTGGCACTCGGGGTTGTTCTGGGCGATCGCGTTGGCGATCGCCTGGAGCACCATCGTCTTGCCGGCCTTGGGCGGGGAGACGATGAGACCGCGCTGGCCCTTGCCGATCGGCGCCACCATGTCGATGATCCTGGTGGTCAGGATGTTCGGCTCGGTCTCCAGACGCAGCCGCTCCTGGGGGTACAGCGGGACGAGCTTGTTGAAGTCGGGCCTCTGCCGCGCCTGCTCCGGGTCCATGCCGTTGACCGTGTCGAGGCGGACGAGCGCGTTGAACTTCTCGCGGCGCTCACCGTCGCGGGGCTGGCGGACGGCGCCGGTGACGACGTCACCCTTGCGCAGGCCGTTGCGGCGGATCTGGGCCAGCGAGACGTAGACGTCGTTGGAGCCCGGCAGGTAGCCGCTGGTCCTGACGAACGCGTAGTTGTCGAGGATGTCCAGGATGCCGGCGATCGGGATCAGGACGTCGTCGTCGCCCACCACGGGCTCGTTGCTGTCGAAGCGGTCACGGCCGCGACGGTTCCGCTCACGGAACCGGCCGCGACGGCCGCGACGGTCGTCGTCTTCGCCGATGCCGTGCTGGTCGTTGCGGTCCTGCGGGCCACGGTTCTGCGGGCCGCGGTCGCCACGGTCGTTGAGACGGTCGCCACGGTCGCCGGTCCGCTCGCCACGGTCACCGCGATCGTTGAGGCGGTCACCACGGTCGCCGGTCCGCTCGCCACGGTCGCCACGGTCGCCACGGTCGTTGAGGCGGTCACCGCGGTCACCACGGTCGTTGAGGCGCTCGCCGCGGTCGGTGTTGAGGCGCTCGCCACGGTCACCGCGATCGTTGAGGCGGTCACCGCGGTCACCACGGTCGTTGAGGCGGTCACCACGGTCGGTGTTGAGGCGCTCGCCACGGTCGCTGCCGCGGTCGCCGCGGCTCTGGCCGGGGTCGGCGGCGCGCTGGTCGGTGCGGCTGTCGCCGCGCTCACGCCGGTCGTTGGTCCGCTCGCCACGCTCGCTGTTGCGACCACGACGGTCGCTACGCTCGCGACGGCCCTCGCCACGCTCGGCGCGGCCTTCGTTCTGGCCGGTGTCGAGCTGCTGCTGCTCCACGACGGGCTCGGCGGCGACGACCGCGGCCACGGGCTCAGGCGCGAGGGGCGCCTGCTCCACGACGGGCTCGGCGACGGCGGCGACGGGGCGGGAACGTTCCCTCCGCGTGCGCGCCGGACGCTCGGTGACCCGCTCGGCCGCAGGCTCGGCCACGGCGGCCGGGGCCGCCGGAGTCTCCTTGACGGTGGCGGGAGCGGGGGTGGAAGCCGGGGCGCTCTCCGTGGATACGCCCTGCTTCTCCTGGATGGCCGCGATGAGCTGGCTCTTGCGCATCCGCCCGGTCCCGCTGATGCCAAGGCCTGACGCCATGGCTTGCAGCTCGGGCAGCACCATGGCGGACAGGCCGGTGCCGGAGCGACGACGCGGCTTGGCCGCGGCGCGGATGGGGGTGTCGCCGGCCGCCGGCAGTGTGCCGGTGTCGGAGAGGAGTTCGGTGGTGTCGCTCACTAATGGGTCCTTCCCAGGGGTCGGGCGTGGCCATGATCAGCCAATCGTCCCGGTGGTGCGATCAACCCGGTGGGACAGACCGGGTCGGGTTGCACGTTGCGATCCTCGACGGTCCATGAGAACCGCCGCCACTGTCGGAGAAGGGCTTGTCCAGACCGCCACCAGCGAGATTCGCCGGCGGTGGGGTTTGGAGGACACCCCCCGGATTGTTACCGGCAACCAGATGTCGAGGTAGATCGAACGCGCATGTCCCCTAAAACGCCGCCTCTCGTTGCCCCAACCGAATGTGGAGCATTCGGAGGCGACGGATTCGGGGAGGCCACTGCGGCGCTCATGTCTCACGAAGTGAGGCATGGTGCAGCGATGTGTGACTGACAAGCACGCACCCAACACGGGGCACCTGGTGCGGCTATCAGCCTAACATCACCAGCGCACACAGCTATTCCCTGAAGGTCGAAGAGGTATCAGCGTGTCTCGGGAGAAACAACGCAAGCACCGCGGGTTTCGACATCCAGTGGCTGGATGTGCCAGTCAGTACCCACTTCTGGTGCGATCAAATCCTGCGTATCCGCAGTCGAAAACGCAAGAATCGTGGGACCGGCTCCCGAGACAACCGTGGGAACGCCGATCCCGCGCAATCGTTCTATCAGATCCGCGGTCCGCGGCATCGCAGGCGCGCGGTAATTTTGATGGAGACGATCTTCCGTCGCGGCCAGTAGCAGCTTCGCTTCGGGCCTTCCGGTCAACGCGGCGATCAGCAGCGCGGCCCGGCCGGCGTTGGCGGACGCGTCGACGTGCGGCACGTCCTTGGGGAGAAGCCCCCGGGCGACCTCTGTGGAGAGCCTGTTCCGGGGAATGATGGCCACGGGCCGGATGTCGGCATGTGGAATCAGCTTCACCATATGCGGCGCATCCGACTGATCCGTCCATGCGATGGTCAGCCCGCCCGCGAGACACGGCGCCACGTTGTCGGGATGGCCCTCGATCTCGGTGGCCAGCGCGAAGACGTCGTCATCGGTGAACTCGGGCCGTACGAGGGGCCGGCCCGAACCCGCCGGATACGACGTGCCGGCCAGCGCGCGTGCGGCGAGGATTCCCGCGCAGATCGCCGCCGAGGAGGATCCGAGGCCGCGGGCGTGCGGGATGCGGTTCAGGCAGCGCAGCCGGATGCCGCGCGGCTGCGGAACCCCCATCTCGTCGAAGGTCACGCGCATCGTCCTCACGATGAGATGGCCCTCGCCCAGGTCGAGCTCGCCCGCCCCCTCGCCCTCGATCTCTATGACGACGCCCGGGGAGGCGGGATCTTCCGAGGGTTCGAAGAGCGAGGCCTCGACCTCGTCGTACAGGCTGAGGGCCAGCCCCAGCGTGTCGAACCCGGGTCCGAGATTGGCCGACGTCGCCGGGACCCGGACGACGACTCTGCTGCTGTCGGTCATCGAGATTCCGGGGCGTGACCCCTCCGAAAGGAGGATCACGCCCCTACTCCTTAACGCTCAGGCCTAACGCTTAGGCGAGTTCGAGGGCGGTGGCGGCGGCGAAGGCGTCGATCGGGATCGTCACCGGGGTGGGAGCGCCCGAGATGGCCCAGTCGGGGTCCTTGAGGCCGTTTCCTGTCACCGTGCACACGATGCGCTGGCCGGGCTCGACCAGTCCCTGCTCGTGGGCCTGGAGGAGGCCCGCCACGCTGGCGGCCGAGGCGAGCTCGACGAACACGCCCTCCTCCTGGGCCAGCAGCTTGTAGGCGGCGGCGATCCGGCGGTCGGTGACGGCCTGGATGACTCCGCCCGACTCGTCACGGGCGGCCTCGGCGAGCTGCCAGGAGGCGGGGTTTCCGATGCGGATCGCGGTGGCGATCGTGTGCGGGTGGGTCACCGGCGCGCCGTTGACGATCGGCGCGGCGCCGCTGGCCTGGAAGCCGAACATCCGGGGCGTCCTGGACGCGATGCCGTCCCCGGCGTACTCGGTGTAGCCCATCCAGTAGGCCGAGATGTTGCCGGCGTTGCCGACCGGGATGCAGTGGATGTCGGGGGCGTCGCCCAGGGTGTCCACGATCTCGAAGGCGGCGGTCTTCTGGCCCTGGAGCCGGAACGGGTTCACCGAGTTGACCAGCGCGATCGGGTAGTTCTCCGACAGCTTCCTGGTCATGTCGAGGCAGTCGTCGAACGAGCCCTCGACCTGGAGCAGCTTGGCCCCGTGGACCAGCGCCTGGGCCAGCTTGCCCATCGCGATCTTGCCTCGGGGCACCAGCACGGCGCAGGTCAGGCCCGCACGGACCGCGTAGGCGGCGGCGGAGGCGCTGGTGTTGCCGGTGGAGGCGCAGATGACGGCCTTCGCGCCGTCCTCGACGGCCTTGCTGATGGCCATGGTCATGCCACGGTCCTTGAAACTGCCGGTCGGGTTCAGGCCCTCGACCTTGAGATAGACCTCGCAGCCGGTCAGCGCCGAAACCCTGTTCGCCGGGATGAGCGGCGTGCCGCCCTCCAGAAGCGTGACAACGGGCGTCGCCGTGGTCACCGGAAGTCGGTCACGGTACTCCTCGATGAGGCCACGCCACGCCCTGGTCATGATTACTCCTCCCGCGCGCGGACAGACCGTGCGCGACCTACTACCTGCGGTATTGAGAAAAGAGTCTACGGGCAACGGTCTCGGCAGCGGGATGCGTTGTCCACCAATTGGACAAGTCGGATGTCTTGCTATCAGGAAACTCTAAGCAACGGTCGGTAGGGTCATCAGCCCTTGACAGGAGTTGACAGACACTTATACGCGCAAAAGGGGCACCCCACCATGACGGACGAAGCGGTGATCGACCAGCCGCCGATCCGGAACAACGACTACTCCCCCCTGGATCCGCCCGCACTCGGCGAATGGGATCCGAGCCTCTCGGTCAGCGTGATCATTCCGGCGTACGGCGGTCAGCACAGGCTTGACCTGGCCCTCGCCGCCCTGGCCGCGCAGACCTATCCCGATCACCTCATGGAGGTGATCGTGGTCGACGACGGCAGCGGTCCGCCGTTACGACTGCCGGAGATCGCTCCGGCGGGCGCCCGGATCGAGATGGCCGACCCCGCGGGCTGGGGCACCGCCAACGCGGTCAACACCGGCGCCGACCTCTCGGAGGGCCGGATCATCCAGCGCCTGGACGCCGACATGGTCGTCTGCCGGGAGCACATCGAGGCGCTGGCCCGCTGGCATCACCTGGCCGACTACCTGGTGACCATCGGCGCGAAGAAGTTCGTCGAGGAGCCGGTGATCTCGGCCTCCCGGGTGCACGACGGAGTGCGCGGAGGCTCGCTCGAAGCGATCTTCGACCTGTCGAACGCCCTGGCCAGCTCCACCGAGCAGACGATCCAGCGCACCAACGGCCTGCGGGCCAGCCGCAACCCCTACCACGTGTGCACGGGGCCGACGGTGTCGATGCGGCGCGAGACCTTCCACGCCGTGGGCGGGGTCGACCCCGGCGTGCTCAGGGGTGAGGACACCGAGTTCGCCTACCGGCTGGCCCAGGCGGGCGTGGTCTTCATTCCCGACATGGCGGCCGAGGCCGTGCATCTGGGGCTTCCCGCGCAGCGCCTGGACAGGGAGCGAGCGGTCGAGGTCGTCGCCCCCTACCTCGCCCAGCGCGTGCCGCTCCGCCGTGACCTGCGCAAGGACCGGGGCAGGCGGTGGCTGGTGCCGTACGTGGAGGTGGTGCTCCACGTCGACGCGCCCGGGGATCGGGTGCGCGAGGCGGTGAGCGCGGCCCTTGAGGGAACGGTCGGCGACGTGATCGTCACCCTGGTCGCCCCGTGGTCACAGCTGCCCGAGGGCCGCCACCCGGTGATCGACGACCCCTTCTTCGATCTTCGGCTGCTGCGTGAGCACTTCTCCCACGACGAGCGGGTACGGCTGGCCGACACGGTCGCGGACACCCCCGCCCCGATCCCGTTCCGCTACACGGGCCCGGTCTCGGTCCCGCTGGGAGCCGATTCGCTGGAGCGGATGATCGGCGCGATGCAGGGGAGCGACCGGCCGGGCATGCTCGTCGTCGACCTCGCGGGCGACGGCACGGCGACGCTGGAGCGGACCGAGGCATTGGGCCGGGCGAAGCTGCTCGGCGCCGGCGACGTCGCCACCTCGATCAAGGCCACCCACGGCGTACGGCACGGCGACCGATCGGAGTTCTGGCCGGTCAAGACCGCGCCCCCGGCTCCCGTGAAGGAGCCCGTGCCCCCCGTGCGGAAACCGGTGAAGGACGCCCCGGCCCAGAACGCGCCCTCGCCAACCGGTTCCCCGGCCCGTTCTTCGGCGCAGAAGCCCGCTCAGGCCAGGCCGGAGTCCTGGCTCGGCAGGCTCCGTACCAGGCCCCGATCCGGCTGAGCGACCGAGCCGAACCCGTGGAGGAGCTTCCCGGCGGGGCCGGCGTGGTCATCGGCGACGGGTGATCGCCCGTTTGACGGAGGAGAGCAGGCCGTACTGGACGACCTTCTTCGCGGCGGCCAGCTCCCTGCGCAGGCCGCCGACCTCGCGCCGCAGTTCGACCGCGCTCTTGCGCCAGGTTCCCGCCTCGCCGCGCCATTTGGTCACCTGGCCGCGGAGCCGTTCGGCCTCCTTGGTGAGCCGGGCCACCTCGGCCTCCGCCTCGGTCCTGGCCCGGTAGGAGCCGCGACGGCCCACGATCGGCCGGGCCTCGGGCAGGAACCCGTAGGTCTCGCCGTCCACCCACAGCACCCCGAAGACGTCATCCACGGCGTCGTCGAGGTCCTCGCCCTCCGCCAGCACGATCTCGGCGCGGGCGAACGCCGCCGCCCGCTCCAGCCGGGCCGCGACGATCCGCCGATCTCCCCGGACCGATCCCCCGGCGTCACCGGCCTTTCCCGCGTCCCCGAGGTCCTCGGTATCCCGGGCGTTCCCGGGGTTCCCTGAACCCTCAGCGCTCTTGGTGCTCCCGGCGTCCGCGACACCCTCAGCGCTCTTGACGCCCCCGGCGTTCGCGGAATCCCCGATGCTCTCGGCACCTTCGACGCCCTTGGCTCCACCGGTGTTCACGGAACCCTCGGCCAGCAGCACCGAGACCAGGCCGTAGCCGTCGTCCCTGGCCAGGTCGAGCAGTCGCGCCAGGCTGTCCTCGCCCGGTACCCATCCCGCGGGCAGCCTCAGCCGGTACGGCACCGCGGCCGTCTGCCGTCCGTCGCCGGTCGCCGGGTACGGCGGAGCCGGCCGTACCGAATCGGGGGCCTCCAGCGAGAAGCGCACCCGGGGCTCGTGGGCGTAGTGGCCGCGGATCAGCACGAGGTCCAGGTCCGGGTCCTTCAGCGGCGCGCGCCCCTCGGCTCCGAGACGGTCCCAGGGACCGGTGAGGGTGATCACGACGTCGGGCAGGGTGCCCGCGAGCACGGCGTCCACGGTGGCGCGGACCTCGTCGTAGCCGAACTCGTCCCCCGGCCGGCCGGTGAGTTCGACGACCACCTCCAGATAGGGCACCTTCCACTGCCTGGCCGGGTGGGAACGGAGCCAGCGGTAGGCCGGGATCCGGTCGGCCACGAACGCGTGGCTGACCCGGTCGATCGAGGCCTTGTCGCGCATCCGCATCGTGGGGCCCAGATGGAAGGCGCGGGACAGCGGCTCGGGCACGAACACGGCGCCCGCCTGGGCCAGCCGGTAGCCCATCTCGGTGTCCTGGCCGAGGATCAGGTCGGCGTCCATCGGCCCCGCCTGGGCGAGCAGCGCGGCGTTGACCGAGGTGGCGCCGCCCACGTGCAGGCTGAAGGCGCGGTGCGGATTGTCGACGAGGCCGCCGGTCCGCTCGACCAGGTCGACCAGCCAGGCGTGCGGCTCGGCGGGCTCGAAGATCTTGGCCAGGTCGTCGGCCGCGGCCACCACGCCGGGCGCGGGCAGCTCCGCCGGGGTGAAGCGCAGGTAGCCGGTCACCACGAGGTACGGCGCAGCGTGGTGCCAGCGCATGTGCGCCTCGACCGACCTGCGGTCCAGGACCACGTCGGAGTCCAGCCAGTGGATCACGTCGCCGGTGGCCGCCAGGAGACCGGCGTTTCGGGCGTGGGCCCGGCCGGGCACCGGGCAGACGATCAACTGGGTCCCCGCGGGGCGAAGGTCGGGCAGGCGCAGTGGCGGTCGGCTGCCGTTGTCCACCACGATGACCTCGGTCAGCGCGGCGGGGTAGGTCTGTCCGGCCAGCCCGGCGAGCACCAGGTCGAGCTTGTCCTGGCCGCCGTAGGCGGGCACCACCACGCTGACCCGCAGCGACGGCGTCCAGGCGCCGATCTCGGGGGGCGTGAGGCTCCGGTAGTCGTTACCGGTGATCCGTGCGGTCATGGTCTTTCCAGAATCAGGCTCGGGCGGAAACCGCGCCACTGGTTCGACGCGACGCGCAGGAAATGGGCGAGTGAGAGCTGCCAGGTGTGCTCGGTGCTCACCGAACGTCGCAGCATGTAGCCGAGGCCGTGGGTCCGGTAGATGCGCGCTTCCGCCCCGCGCGCGGCCTTCAGGAACGCGGCGTCCACCCCGCCGCGCAGCGCTGGGAACCCTCCGAGCTCCTGGAAGGCGGCCAGGTCGAGCAGGATCGTGCCTCCGGCCACGTGCTCGGACCAGATCTCGCTGGTGTAGTCGGTACGGCGGATCGTGGCGTTGAGCGGCTCCAGATAGAAGAACTCGGCCGTGGTGCCCACGATGTCCGCGCCGGTGTGGGACCGCGCGAGGAGAAGATCGGCCAGGTGCTCGGGGCCGTACCAGTCGTCGTCGTCCCACTTGGTGATGTGATCGCCGCTCGCCCTGGACGCGGCCCGGTTGAGCACCTCCCCGAAGGGGATCTCCGCTCCGGCCTCGACCACGGTGATCGGCAGGTCGAACTCCCGCACCGCCCGCCGTACCGCCTCGTGCTCGGCGGGGACGCCGTGCAGGCCCAGCAGGACCTCGACCTCCACCCGCCGCTGCCGGGCGATCTGGCCGAGTGCCGAAGCCAGCAGGTTCGGACGCATGCTCGACATGACGACGCTCACCGTGGGCAGGGCCGCCACGGGCTCCGCGGCCGCCCCCGCCCGGCTGCGGAGCCCGTGGCGGCGCAGCCGTACGCTGTGCTCCTCCCGCCGCAGGTCGGTCACGGACCGCCGGCTGCCGTCACCCTCCTCGGGCGTCCACGCGGCGAGCAGGCCGGCCAGTTCGGGTTCCACCCACGCCGGTGTGTCGGCGGCGTGCAGCGGAACCCCGGCCGCCACCAGGTCCGTGATCACCTCGACCGGAACCCGGGAGGAGGGCCATCGGACGTTCAGTCCCCGCAGCGGCCTCAGGCGGGCGACGCCGTCGGCGTCCAGTCGGTCACCGAGCGGTTCGCCGGCCGCCAGCCAGCCCTGCCCGGTCCACGAAAGCTCGGCCGCCCCCTCGGCCGCCGACCGCAGGAAACCGACGGGCGTCGGAAGGGGGAAAGTCGGCTGTACAGGCACGAGCGAAGGATAGCGATGCCCGAGGAGTCCGTCTCGTCCTACTTCGACTTGACGTGAGTGCCCGCAATTTGACGCGGGAGCTTACAAACGATCACTCACAGCTGTTACCCAGGTCACGGGAAGCTCAGAGTTTCCGCTTTACGGCCATATTTCCACTTCAACAGCAGATAGCCTCGATTATTACCTCGTCGACGATCTTTAGATAGAAGCGGTACGGAAGGTAAGCGCGGATGCCCACGCCCAGAAAACTGACAATCCTGGCGGCAAGCATCGGCCTCTGTGCGCTGATCGCGTTGACGCTGCTCACGGGCGCGGATGTCATCTCGGCGACGGCGGCCGTCGTGCTCGGCGCGATCGCGGTAGTGCTCGCCTGTCAGGTTCTGACGGTCATGAGCGTCCGCAGAGTCGACGGCAAGGCCATGCGCATTGACAACCGAGTCAAGCGGTACGAAACCGAGCTGGCCGATGTCAAGGCGGTGACAGAGCGGCTCGACCGGCGGCTCGACGAGATCGTCGAGTTGCTCAGAAACCGTGAGCTCAAGCGCGACGAGGATCTGCAGGCGATCCTGATCTCCCTCGGAGAGGACCGGCTCACCTCCCTGCCCCAGCGTCAGGAGATGGAGGAGATGGTCCACGAGCTGCTGCCACGTCTGGAAGCGGTCGAGGCCAGGGCCGAAGCAGAGGGGAAGGCATGACGGAGGCTCCCCCCGGCACCCCTGCCCCCCATCTCCCCCGGGAGGGTCGTGACGCCGCTGCCGACGCCCGGATCAGGCACAACGACTACGGATCGCTACGGCCGCACGATCTCGGCGACGGGGAGCCGCGGCTGACGGTCAGCGTGGTGATCCCGGCGTACGACTGCCAGGAGGCGCTGGACCGCACGCTCGCCTGCCTGGCCGCGCAGACCTACCCCTCGCATCTGACCGAGGTGGTCGTCGCCGACGACGGCAGCGATCCGCCGCTGCGAATCCCCGAGCTCGCCCCGGTGAACACCCGGCTCGTCCGGGTGCCCGAGGGCCGCTGGGGGCGGGGCTGGGCCCGCCAGACCGGCGCGGCGACGGCGGGCGGCGACGTCCTGCACTGGATCGACTCCGACATGATCCTCGACCGGGAGCACCTCGAGGCGCACATGCGCTGGCACCATCTCGCCTCCTACGCCGTTGTTCTCGGCGATGTCCGCTTCACCCCCGACGAGGCGGGGCCCTCCGCGCAGGAGGTCTTCTCGGCCGTCGAGTCCGGCGACGCGGAGAAGCTGTTCGCGACGTCGGCTCCGCACACGTGGAGAGCGGGCGTGCTGGAGGAGACCCGGTGGCTGCGGGACGCGGGCGCGGGGGCCTACCGGCTCCACTCCGGCGCCACCACCTCGGTCTCCACCGCCCTCCTGCGGTCTGTGGGCGGGGTGAACACCACCCTGAACATGGGTGAGGACACCGACCTCGGCTTCCGCCTCGCGCAGGCGGGCGCGGTCTTCATCCCCGATCCGCAGGCCCGCGGCTGGCATCTCGGCACGTCCACGGTGATGCGCCGGGAGAAGGAGGTGCACCGGCACAACTGGTCGGTGCTGCCCGACCTCATCCCCGACCTGCGCTGGCTGCGCTCCCACCCGCGCAGACACTGGCTGGTGCCCTACGTCCACGTCGTCGTCGACGCCCGCGACGCCTCCTACGAGGACGTCCGGGCAACCGTGGACGCCGCGCTCGCCGGAACCGTCGTCGACGTCGCCGTCACCGTCGTCGGCCCGTGGACGGCGCTCACCGGCGGGCGTCGCTCCTCCCTGGACGAGCCGCTGCTCGACATGCGCCTGACGCACAACCTCTACGCCCACGAGCCCCGCGTCTCCTTCGCCGAGGAGGCGCCCCGGACCTCGGCCCCCGCCCCGTTCCGCCTCACCTGCCCCGCCGGGTGGGTGCTCGGGGCGGACAGCCTGGCCGAACTGGTGAAACTCGCCGAGCGCGAGGAGTACGGCCTGCTGAGCGTGGTGCTCGACGAGGGAGCCGAGGGAGTCAGGGCGATCAGGCTCGAACGCACGGCCGCCTTCGCCAGGGCGGCCCTGCTGATCGCCGGCGGTCACGGTGACGACACCCTCACCACCGATGCCACCGACAGCGTGGTGCACGAGCTGTTCGGCTCGTTCTGGGCGGGCGCGGACCAGTTCGACCTCACGACCACGGGGAAGGCCGAGCCCGTCACCGGGGATCCCGCGAAGTGGCGGGCCGACTCAGCGCGGTGGCGGCGCGAGGCGAAACGGCTGGAGGGCGAGGTCAAGGATCTTCGCGCCGAGGCCGAGCGCCTCCGGGCGGAGATCGGGCAGCTGGAGGGCAAGCGGCCGCGCGGCCCTCTGCGAGAGATCATCGCGACGGCCATAAGCCAGGGGAAAACCGGCTGATGTCTCTTCTGATCGACCTTGTCCGCGCCGCCGTGGAGCGCAACGGCAAGCAGCGCGTCCTCGTCTACCACGCCGGTTTCGAGACGTTCACCGAGCTGGAACCGTACGAGGTGGTGGACCTCGACGGGGACCTCGACGGCGCCCCGCGGCCGGACGGGAGCGCCGCCGAGATCCTGGTGCTCGCCCGGACGCCGACCGATCTCCGCAGGGCCGCGACCCTGCAGTCCCTGCTCCCCCTGGCGTCTCGGGTCGTCGTCGCCGTGGAGGAGACTCCCCCGTGGTACACCGCGCCGGTCCTGTCCCCCACCCCCGCCCATCGCTGGCGGGCGCTGACCGAGCTACGCGTGCACCAGCCGAAACGGCCGTCGTGGGTGGTGCACGCGAGGTTCTCCAAGCCCACGCCCGCCGGCCGGCCCCTCGCCGCGACCGCCAGGGCGTTCGCCGCGCACCGGCTGGACGTCGTCGCGGCGCCCGTGGCCGGCCTGTCCGGTCCCGGAGCGGCCCACTGGCGTCCCGGCGACCCGAACGCGGCCCCGGCCGGCGCGAGCGGCCCGGTCCCCGAACGGTTCGGCGCCCGCGGCAGCGACCTGGTCCTGCGCGTCACCGGTCAGGATCCGGATCCCTGGGCCGGCGACGAGATCCCGGCGGATCGCCCGGTCGCCGAGCTGATGAGCTGGGAACAGCTCGGCCGTCCCGGCGGGGCCAAGATCCTGGAGACCGCCTTCGGCGACCTCTCCGAGCCCCGGACCATCCCGCCCGTCGACGACCGCTCGGTCAACCCGATGGGCTTCCTCACCGTGCCGTCCCTCGGCATGGCCGACCTGTCGGTCGAATCCGGCCGCTGGGCGATCACCTGTGACGGCGAGACGCTCGTCCGTTTCGCCACCTCCGGGTGCGTCACCGACGTGGACGTGAACCGGATCAGGCGGCTCCGGGGGGTCCGCGTGGACTGGCGGCGGAGCCACAGCGGCCCCGTGGCCGCGCTCCGGGTCGTCACCGGACTGGCGGCGGCCGGCGTGCCCCTGATCTCCGACGCCGTGCCGAGGTGGGCGGGAGCTCTCGGGCCGGAACTGGACAGGCTGCTGACCTCGGTCGGCGAGCCCGGCCTGGCGGACGACCTGGAACGCGAGGAGCACAGCATCCGGCTCCGGCGCGAGGCGCTGCGCGCCCACGGTGTCCGCGCACGCTGGGAGCAGCTCGGCGCCCCCGCCGCGCCCACACCGCTGATCTCCGTACTGCTCACCACCCGCCGCCCGGAGATGGTGCGCTTCGCGCTGGAGCAGATGGCCAGGCAGCGCGGCGTCGAATTCGAGATGATCCTCACCCTGCACGGGATCCCCTCTGGGCATCCCGACGTGGTGGCGGCGCTGGCCTCCTTCGACCGGCCGGTGACCGTGTTCGAGGCGGGCAAGGAGACCGTGTTCGGGACCGTGCTGAACGAGGCCGCCTCCAGGGCCTCGGGAACATTCCTCGTCAAGGTGGACGACGACGACTGGTACGGGCCGGACTTCCTGTCGGATCTGCTCCTGGCTCATTCGTACTCGGGGGCCGAGGTCGTGGGCATGGTCCCGGAGTTCGTCTATCTGGCGTCGATCGGGGTGACCGTCCACCGGGAGCAGGTCACCGAGCAGATCACCAACTTCATCGCCGGGGGAACCATCTTCGCCGAACGCTCCACCTTCGAGGCCGTAGGCGGTTTCAGGCCGATGCCGGGCACGATCGACGCCCAGTTCCAGCACGCCGTACAGGCCGCCGGGGGGCAGATCTACCGCACCCACGGTCTGGGATACATCCTGCGTCGCGGCAACGCCGCCAACCACACCTGGCGCGAGCCGATCGGCACGTTCCTGCGGCGCAACAGACGCCAGTGGCGCGGTTTCCGGCCCAACGCCCTCATGGAGCTCCCGGTGGAGACGGCGTGAGCACACCGCCGCCCCCCGGCCATCACGGCGTGAGCACACCGCCGATTCCCCGTCACCCCGGCATGAGCGCACCACCCTCCGGCCATCACGGCGTGAGCACACCACCACCGACTCCCGGCCACCACGGCATGGGCACCGGCCACCCCGGCGTGAGCGCACCGCGGATCCCCGGCAACGACTACGGCGTGCTCGACCCGCCCGCCATCGGCGCGTGGGAGCCGCGCATGTCGGTGAGCGTGGTGATCCCCGCCAGGCAGAACCAGGAGAAGCTCGACCTCACGCTGGCCGCCCTCGCCGCCCAGACCTACCCCGCGCACCTTCTCGAAGTGATCGTCGTGGACGACGGCAGCGCGCCCCCGCTCCGCCTTCCCGAGATCGCCCCGGAGCGCACCCGGCTCATCGGCGGCGCTCCCGGCGGCTGGGGCATCGCCTGGGCCCTGGAGTCCGGCACGGCCGTCGCGGACGGCGAGGTGATCCACCGGATGGACTCCGACATCGTCTCCTACCGGGACCACATCGAGGCGCACATGCGCTGGCACCACCTCGCCGACTACCTGGTGGTCATGGGCACGCTGCGCTTCACCGCCATGGCCGGGACCCCGCCCACCCCCTCCGAGGTCCAGATCGCCGTCGCCAAGGACAGGGCCGCCTCCCTCTTCGAGGCCGATCCCGACCACGGGCACGACTGGATCGACGAGCTCGTCGCCGGACACCGCGGCTTCCGCGACGCGCCCAGCGCGCTCCTCCACCGGGTCCACGTGGGCGCGACCGTCTCGCTGCCTGCGGCGCTGTTCCGGGCCGTCGGAGGGACCGACCCGTCGCTGACGCTCGGTGAGGACACCGAGCTCGGCTACCGGCTCACCCAGACGGGCGCGGTGTTCGTCCCGGAGACCGGCGCGCTGAGCTGGCACCTGGGTACGACGACGGCGATGAGGAGGGCCAAGGACGTCCGGCGGCACAACGACCCCTTCATCGCCGACCGCGTGCCCTACCGGCGGCACCTGCGCTCGGACCCGGGCCGCCAGTGGCTGGTCCCCTACGTCGAGGTCGTGGTCGACACCCTCGGCGCCGCCTTCGAGGACGTCCGGGCGAGCGTGGACGGAGCGCTGGCGAGCACCCTGCCCGACCTGCGGGTCACGGTGGTCGGCCCGTGGTCGTCACTGACCGGCGGACGCCGGGCGCCGCTGGACGATCCGCTGCTGGACCTGCGGCTGATCCAGGGACAGTACGCCCACGACAGCCGTGTCTCCTTCGCCGAGGAGGTTCCCCCGACCTCGGCCCCCGCGCCGTTCCGCCTCACCTGCCCGGCCGGATGGGTTCCCGGCGCCGAGTCGCTGGCCCTGCTGGTCGAGCAGGCGGAGAAGGACGACGAGGGCCTGCTTCTCGTGGCGCTGGAGGAGAACGAGTCGGGGGTCGTGACCGCCCGCCTGGAACGGACGGCCGCCGTCGCCCGTGCGATGCGCTTCACCCGCGACGACGAGTCCTTGGACGACGTGATCGCCGACCTCTACGGCGCGACCTGGCTGGACGCCGAGTCGTGGAAGTTCCGGCCCGCCGCGCGGGCCTATCCGGCCTGGGCCTCTAACCGCAACCGCGAGGCCGTGCGCTGGCGCGCGGAGGCCGAGTCCCGCAAACGGGAGACCGAACGGGCCCAGCGGCAGGTCGCGGCGCTCAGGGCCGAGCTCAAGGAGTTGCGCGCCTCGGTGGCCAGGGGCCAGCGCGACACCTCCAGATGGCGGGAGAAGGCCGAACAGCGCCGGCTGGAGGCCGTGGCCCTGCGCAAGGCGCAGGAACGCTCGTTCCTCAGCCGCGCCACCCGCCGCCTGCGGAAACTGGTACGAGATTCCGCCTAGAAGCGCACTGAAAATCTTGCTGGTAGAGGGGTGTCTCGAGCCGGGATGCCCCTCATCGCTATGCGCTGGAAGGGCCGATCGCCCAGGTGCCGTTGGTGCGGGTCAGTCCGAGGCTGATCAGGGTGCGGAGATTGAGGGCGGCGGCGCGGGTGTGCAGCCAGGCGTCGTTTTTGATGGCGCCGAGGTAGCGCAGGCGGCGGTTGCCGCGGGCCACGACCCAGGCGACGGCGCGTTCGACGGGTGCTCGCCAGCGCCGGTAGTCGGCCTGCCAGGGCGCATCGGTGGCGGCCTGGTGGCGGGCGGCGGCCATCAGGCCATGGTGCGGGCGGATGGTCAGCAGGCGCCCGGCCTTGGC